>CAVQOO010000021.1:0-115699 GCA_963714395.1 Bryobacteraceae bacterium | reverse complement strand
CTACGCATTCGCTTGTCAGGGATCGCGGAACCCGCGCCGCGGTGCGCGCGATGTCAGAGCGTGACGAGCCATGCCGCCGCCAGCCCGAGCAGCAGCGCCGACGCGACGCGCAATCCGTACAGCACGCCGCCGGTCGTGAACCCGACGACGACGCGCGTGCAGCTGTTCGTGGATACCGCGAGCAGCACGCCGAACAGCATGTCGCGCTCCGAGAGCTGCCCTCCGACCTGCATCGCCGTCAGCGAGGCCACCGGCGATTGCGCGTCGGCGAGCCCGGCGAGCGCCGCGCCCGCGAGCACTCCGGTGGCGCCAAACTTCGCCCGCGCCCAGCTGACCGCGAGGGTCACGACGGTCAGCAACGCCGCGACGGCGAAAGCCTCGCGCGGCCGCAACGCGCGCGCCTCGGACGGGCCACCGTCCCCCATCGGTTTCGAGCCGCGGCGGGCGACCGACCACCAGAATGCGCCGACCGCGAGCGCCGCGGCCATCCCGGAGAGCGCGGCGGGTGCGATCGCTCGCGCGGCCGCGGGGAGAGCGCGACGCTCATGAGCATCACCTGAGCCCAGGTCGCCGCCGTGGAGAGCACGCCGGCCGCGGCGCAGAGCGCGCCGCGCTCCGGCTCCGCGCGCGCGCGGCGCCCGAACGTGGCGATCGTGACCGTGCTCGACACGAACCCCGAGAAGAACCCGGTCAGCGCCAGCCCGCGGGCGGGTCCGAGCCAGCGCAGGGCGACGTGGCCCGCGGCCTGCAACGTGAGGATCAGCAGCACCAGCGCCGCCAACGGGCGCGGATTGATGTCCGCCAGCCAGGGAATCGAGCGGTTCGGGATCAGCGGCAGGGCCACGAGACCCATGGCGGCCAGGAGCAGTCCGTCGTGCAATTCCTGCTCGCTGAGCAGCCGCGTGGCGAACCGGTGGAGCCGCGCGCGCGCCGCGAGCAGGACCGTGAGCCCCACGCCGCACGCCGCGCCGAGCGCGGGCGAGATCACGCACTGCACGCCGACCAGGTACGTCGTGAACAGCGCCAGCTCCGTCGTCATGCCCGGGTCGTCGGACCGGCTCTTGTAGTAGGCGACGGCGGTCAACACGACGACGAGCGCGGCGCCGGCGACGACGAGTCCGGGGGACCCGAGGCTCTGGGCGATGGCGCCCGCCAGCGCCGTGACCCCGAAGCTGCGGATCCCCGCGGCGGCGCGGTTCGCGCCCTGCCCCTTGCGGCGCTCGCGCTCGAGCCCGACCAGGAGCCCGCAGCCGAGCGCGACCGCGAGACCGAGCCAGGGGAGTTGCGCGGAGTCGGGCATGGAGCGTCCACCCGGATCCTAACGCGATCGTCGGTGCGAGCCGCCGCTGGGGGCACGCGGCACTGCGCCAGGAGCCTACGCCACAGATCGACTTCGCGGCCCACGTAGGGTCATGCTTCGAGCCCGAAACGGCTCGCAATGCCAAGAACCGGCTTGCGAGGCCTCTCCATTCGATCTGTGGCGCAGGCTCTTGGCCACGCGACGGTTCGCGCGGCGTGGGGTCGATCGCGGGCGACGGCGCTGGTCGCGGATCGTTCGTGCGGCGAGCCACCGTGTGGTGCCGCCAGAGCCGCCGAGCTCACGACGATCGTGGCAAGCGCGCCCCGCTTCGATAGCCTGACCACCTGCGCGCGATTCCCGCGCCCGAGCCCTCCCCGCGCCAGACGGCACGGCGGCGCCGCTCGGCGGTCTGGTCAGCATCCGCCTTCCCCGGAGGTCGCCATGTGGAGAGGTTCGGTCGTGTTGCTGCTCGTCGCGCTGGCGTTCGGCGCCGGGCTGATCGTCGGTCTGGGCTTCGGCGACCGTGCGCCGCGAGAGTCCGGGCTCCCGTCGCCCGCGGCCGAGCCCGTCGCCGAGTCCGACGCGGCGAGCGCGACGCGGGCCGTCGACCTCGCGGAACCTGCTCCGGCCGCGGCCCGACCGGAGCCGGTCGCGGCCTCGTCCGCCCGCTCCGGGATCGCGGAGGCGGCACCGATCGCGCCGCCGGTCGCCGCCGCGACGAGCGGCTCGATCCAGGTGAACGTGGTGGACGCGCGCGGCGCGCCGGTCGCCAACGCCACGGTGCACCAGCGCAGCGAGGTCGATCCGCGGAACCCGAGCATGGGCCAGGCGGACTTCGGTTTCGGGGCCAAGCTGTACACGGACGCGAAGGGCGTGGCGGTGATCGCGGACGTGCCTTGGGGCAAGTGGCGCGCGATCGCCCAATCCGATGCGCTCGCCCCAGGCCTGAGCGAGGCGGTGGCCGTCTCCCCCGATCAGCCGGCGGCGTGCGTGCAGGTCACGCTCTCGCGCGGCGGCGACGTGGTCGGCTCGCTGCGCGACATCACGGGGGCGCCGGCCGCGGCGATCCAGTTGTCCATCCACCCCGACACTCTGCTGGGCGGCTCGTCGCCGATCGTCATTCGGCAAGTCGCCACCGAGGCCGACGGCTCGTTCTCGTTCCAGCGGCTGACTCCCGGGCCCTACAAGCTGTGGACGCGCGCCGAGGGCGAGGACGAGAAGCGCGTGCCCGCGCAGAGCCTGGACCTCACGGTGCTCGACGGTGAGACGACCCGCGTCGAGTTCAAGGACCTGAGCGCCACCGCAGTGCAGGTCTCTGGCCAGGTCCTTCGGAACAACAGGCCAGCACCTCGTGCCCGCTTGATGGTCAGTTGGGCGGACAATACGCGCCCCAGGCTCATGCGCAGCACCGAAACGGACGCACAGGGACGCTTCGAGATCACGCTCGACGAGGCCGGCGAGTACCAGTTCACCGTCGCCTCCTCAGGGGGAACGGGCATCACGAACTTCCGCGAGAAGATCCCGCAGGTCGCGCGCCACGAGATCGTGCTCGCGTACGGCACGGGCAGCATCTCGGGGCGCCTCCTGGGGTCGCGCGGAGATCCCGTGGCCGGGAGCGACGTGCAGGCGTACAACCGCGGCAAGCCGGATGGAACCCGGCCTTCGGGCGGCGGGCGCGCGACGACGGACGGTGAAGGGCGCTTCGCGTTCGCCGAGTTGCCCGCGGGCACGTACCAGATCCTGGCGAGGGGTACGTCGGCCGGATCGAGCGGGTTCGATGGCCCGGGCCATTCCGAGGAGTTCGTGCTCGCGCCCGGTGCCGAAGTGTCCGACGTCGTCGTGCGACTCAAGGCCGGCGGCTCGATCGCGGGTCGAGTGCGGCGCAGTGACGGCACGCCGGTTCCCAAGGCGAACCTCGAGTGCCGTCCGTCTGCCAGGGCGTCCGCCGATGCGACCGGGGAGTTCAGGATCAGCGGCGTCACTCCGGGTGCCGTGTGGGTGCGCGCCTGGTCGGAGCACGAATCCTCGCCGTGGTCGATGGTCACCGTCGTGGCCAGCGCGGAATCCCACGCCGACCTCGTCGTCGCGCCCGGGACGCGCGTGCTCCTCGAGGTGCAAGACGCGCAGGGGCCGGCGGCAAGTGCCATCGTGATCCTGAGCGATGGCAACGAGAAGACGGTTCACGTGACGACCGTCCGCGATGGTCAAGGCCGCATCGGCCCGGTGCCACCCGGGACCTACACGCTCACCGTGCGCCGCGATCCGCGCGACAAGGACGGGCCCAAGTCGGAGAGCACGGTCGTGATCACCGGCGAGCCCGAGCAGGTGCTGAAGCTGCGCGTGCCCTGAGCGAAACCCGGACTGCGCCACCGCTCAGCTCCGACACTCCGCGACGCGTGCACGCCGACGATGTGCGGACGACGGCCGCAAGTTCGTCTACGTCAAATCGGGAGCGGGCTTTTCGACGCGCGACGTCAAACTGGTCCGACCCGGCGAGAGCCAGGTGGTGATCGAAGGATTGAAGGAAGGTGAACTGGTGGCGATGGCCAGGCCCGATCAGAAGCAGTCCGCCGCCAAGAAAGGCCCCGAGAGCGCATCCAAGGCGGTAATGAAGTGAACTGCCGCTTCAAGCCCCGCATCTGGACCGACCTCAAGGAGGCGATCGCCAACCTGAAGGCCCAGAAAACCCGCACGGCTCTCACCGCGCTCGGCATCGTCTTCGGCGTCGGCTCGGTGATCGGCATGCTCGCCATCGGCGCCGGCGCGCGCGAGCAGTCGCTCGAATTCATCGAATCGCTGGGCGTCAGGAACATCCTGGTCGATTCGCGCCAGGCCATGAGCGCCGAGGAGCGCCAGCAGCGCAGGCGCAGTTCGCCAGGCCTGACCCTGCGTGACGCGCGAATCCTCGAGGCCAATGTGCGCGCGCTGGAAGCGCTCAGCGCGCGCAGGATGCTGCACCCGCAGCGCGTGCTGCCCAAGCCCGCCGGAACCGTCCCCGAGCTTTACGGCGTGCGGGAGAGCTACGCACGCATTCACAACCTCAAACTGCAGGCCGGCCGTTTCATCACCCGCGAGGACGACGACGCCTCCTCCGCCGTCTGCGTTCTCGGCCAGACCGCCAAGATCAACCTTCTCGGCTATGGCGCCGCGGTCGGCACATTCGTCAAGGTGAACGACACATGGATGCAGGTGGTCGGGGTTCTGTCCGAGCAGGTATCCGGTGGCGAAGGTGCACAGGCAGCCGGCAAGGCGATTGATCGCAACAACGCCGTCTTCACGCCGCTGAATGCGTTCACCTACCGCTTCTACGATTCGAGCTCCTTCCTGAAGGACGAACTCGACGGCATCGACATGCGATTGAAGGCAGGATCGGACAGCGTCGAAGTCTCCAAGATCGTGAACGCGATCCTGAACTCCACCCATCGCGGCGTCGAGGACTTCACTGTCACCATTCCGGCAGTTCTGCTCGAACAGCAGAAGCGGACGCAAACCATCTTCACCTATGTCATGGTGGCGATCGCGGCGATTTCGCTGCTGGTCGGCGGCATCGGCATTATGAACATCGTCCTGGCGACGGTCATGGAGCGGACCCGCGAAATTGGCATCCGCCGGGCCATGGGCGCCCGCCGGGTCGACATCGTGCGCCAGTTCCTCACCGAAAGCGTACTCATCTCTTTGGCAGGAGGCGCGCTTGGAGTTGCCTTCGGTTCGGGGCTGAGCTGGGTGATCGCCAACGCCGCCGAGTGGAAGACGATCGTCACGACATCCTCGGTCGTCATCGCCTTCGGCGTGTCGGCGGCAGTGGGTGTCGTGTTCGGCATCTACCCCGCCATGAAAGCCGCCGAGATCGATCCCATCGAAGCTTTGCGGTATGAGTAAGGGGAGAGGCTTCTCCCGTTGAAGTTCATCGCACTTGTTCTCACCATCTCCGCGGCAGCCAACTCGGAGCCGCGCACATTGACGCTCAAGCAGGCAGTAGCGCTTGCGCTCGAGCAGAATCCCCAGGTCGCGCTCGCGCGGCTGGACGAGCAGCGAGCGCAGTTGGAAGTGCGCGTCCTGCAGGAGCCAATACTGCCGAAAGTCGTGGCCGGCTCGGGCCTGGCCTACACCTACGGAATGCCGATGAGCGTCGAAGGCTCGGCCCCGACCATCATCCAGGTGAGAGCGATTCGCAGCCTCTGGGATCCAGTTCGCGGACTCCAGATCGCCAAAGCCAAGGAAGACGCGCGCGGCATGGGCGTCGAATCGGCCATCGTCCGCGAAGACGTGGCTCTCAAGGCCGCAGTCTTGTTTCTCGACCTGGAGCGAACCCAGCGCGCGCTGGGGCTGGCGAGACTACAAGTGGAGCACATGCAGCGTGTCGAGGCTGGTGTCCGGCTGCGGATTGAAGATGGGCGGCAACTGCCGATCGACGGGAAACGTGCCGCCGTCAACGTGATGCAAGCGCGCCGGCGGGTCACTGCCTCGGAAACCAATCTGGAGGCGCACTCGCTCGCCCTGGCACAAGCATTGGGGCTTGACCCCGGCCAGGGCGTCCGGGCCGCGTTGGAACAACGCGAAACCATGCCGCTCCCCTCCGGTGAGGACGAGGCCGTTGCAGGAGCGCTCAGCGCCAGCAGAGAACTGCGAAAGCTGGAGTCCGATCTGGCTGCCAAGAACCTCGAAGCCCGCGCTCATCGCGCCGGTCGCTGGCCCAAGGTTGATCTCATCGCCCAATACGGATTGCTATCCAAGTTCAACAACTACGAGGACTACTTCAATAAGTTCCAACGCCATAACGCGCAGATCGGCGCGTCCTTCCAGATCCCCATATTCGGCGACCATATCGGATCCACCCGCGCTGCCCAGGCCGACGTCGAGGCCAGGCGCGTCGGCCTGCTGGCTCGCCAGACAAGGGCGCGCCTTGAAAGCGACACCAGGGGAGCGTGGCAGCGGATTCGCGACGCAGAAGCTGGACACGATCTGGCCCGCATGGATCTCGACCTCGCCCGCGAACAGGTGACCGTCCTGCTGGCCCAACTCGAGGAAGGAAAGGCCACTCTCCAGCAGGTTGAACAGGCGCGATTCGAAGAACAGGAAAAGTGGTTGGGCCTCTACGAAGCGGCCGCTCTGCTCGAAAGAATGCGGCTGAACTTATTGAGACACACGGAGATGCTCGCCGCGGCGCTGAAGTAATCCCTCCGGCTGCTCACCGGAGCCGCAACTCGCGAAAAGACCGGGGGTTATACTGAATAGGTTTCATGCGTATTCTCTTCTGGATCGGGTTGTTGGCTGCACTGATGGCGGTTTCGCCTCAGGCTTGGGCTCAGGTGACGGGGCAGGATGCGACGCTTGGCACGGTGGTGGGGCCGATCACCCAGGGCGGCGTCAACTATCTCATCGGCGGCGCATCCGATCTCATTCTGGATGAAGGGCGCGCAAGACTCTACCTCATCAACACAGGCCAACGCCGGGTGGAAGTCTATTCGCTCACGCAGCGGCGCTTCCTCGCAACGGTCCAGACCGACGCGACACCCATCTCGGGCGCGCTCTCCCGCGATAACTCAGTGTTGTATGTCACCTGCTTTGACGGCTCGAGCTTGAACTTGATTGACCTTGAAAGCCTCGCCGTCGTGCGCAAGGTGAGCCTGCCTGCTAAGCCCGAAGGCATCGCCGTCGGCGCGGATGACCGCATACTGATTACCACCATCGGCACCGGCCAAAACAACGCCGCCAACGTGCTCCTGTTGTTCAATCCGAGCGAGGAATCAACGACTTCGGCAGTGCAGAATCTGCTGGTTACTCCCGGCCCTCCCCCATCTCCGCTTCTTCCGCCGCCCGCCGGGCGAGTTGCCTTCGCCCCTCGCACGAATCTGATCGCAACGCGCGATGGCTGGCGGATCATCGGCCTGATGGCGACCTCGAATACGCAGCGCTCGCTGTTTGTCTACGACGTCGCCTCTGCATCCATCCTTCGCGCGCGTCGAGTCAACGAGACATCGTCGGCCCTGTCCGTCTCTCCCGACGGCACCCGGTTTATGGCCGGCCTGCGCCTCTTTGACGCCGAGACGATGCAGGTAATCGCCCAGCAGGATGCGGCGAACCTGCCCTATACGCTTCCCACCGGGTCGAACTTCAGCGTGCAAACCAATCAGGGCGGCAGCGTTTTTGCGCCCGACGGTTCGGTGCTTTACTCCGCATTCAACTTCGCGCCGCTTCAGAATCCCCCCGCCAGGGCAAACATCAGCCAGATGCTGCTCAACGATCCGGAAAACCTGCTCACCTCGACAGGCCTGAAGATGCCGGAGAACCTCTCCGGCAACATGGTGATTTCCAGCGACGGCGCCAACATCTACGCGCTTTCGGAGACAGGATTCATCATGCTGCCGGTCGGACGGATCAAGGAGAGCCCGCTGGCGATGCCTGACACCATGGCCGCACTGCTGGTAAGCGACCAATGCAACGCGGCCGGCACCCAGAAAACCCAGGGTGTCCTCGTACGAAATGCCGGCAGCGGGCGATTCAATGCTTCCGCACAGCTTGTTCCGACCGCCGTCGCTGGGGCGATGGTCCCGACGCTGCCGGGCGGTGCCGGCGGCGGCGTCGTCATCGGCGGCGGCGGCATCAACATCGTACTGCCGCCGACTACGCCTGGCGGTCAGGTCCCCGATGGTGTCGTCTTGCCGGGCGGAACCCTGACGACTCAGCAGCAGGCCCTGGTGCAGGTGGCGCCCTCCGTCCGCACGGAGCAGACTGCCGACGGCCCGCAGATCAACTTCACCTACAACACGGTGAATATGCGTTCCCTGGGCACCGTCGTCCCCCACGACTTCCAGATCGTCGCGCCACAGGCCATCAATATCCCTCCGCAGGTTCGCGTATACCAGAACATGCGCAACACCGAGGCTCGCGCGGACGTCGTGACAGTGCCTGTCGCGCCTGCCGGCGGCGCCGGCCTGACCGACATGGCGGTCGACCAGGCTCGCCAGAAAATCTACATCAGCAACGCCGGACTGAATCGCGTCGAAGTCTTTGACATGCGGCGCAGGGAGTTCCTCGCGCCCGTCAAGGTCGGGCAGTTGCCTCGCTCGCTGGCGTTGACCCCCGACGGCGGAACGCTCTATGTCGGCAACTCCGGCGGCGAATCGATCAGTATCATCGACGTCGAGCGGATGGAAGTCATCGGCAAGATCAAGTTTCCGCCGCTTCCGTTCAACTCAACTGAGGGTGTGATCACTCCGTCTCAAATGGTTGCCACCGAGCGCGGCGTAATGATGATCATGAGCAATGGAACGCTGTGGAAGATCATCGACGATGAGGCGCTGCCCCGCGCGATCAGCCCGGTGATCGGCTCGAACACTGTTCCCGCTCCACGGTCGATGGCGGCTACGCCCAACGGCGAGTTCGCCATCCTGCTGGCGGGCAATGGCACTGTCTATCTCTATGACGCCCTGTCGGATGAATTCGTCCAGAGCCGCGTCCTGTTCTCCAATCCGATCCAAGGCTATTACGGTCCGGTGTCCGCCGGCCCGCGCGGCCAGTACTTCGTCGTCAATCGGAACGGTAGTCAACCAGTCGCTATCGATCATGAGCGCCGCCGGCTCCGTCACAGGCGCAGTCCCTGGCCGGCCGGGCGCCACTGCGACTACAGTGAAGCCTATCGCCGCCGCGGCGGCCATTGGGGCGAATCTCTACGCACGTTTCGCGCCTCCGCAGGTGGCTGCGACCAACGTCGTGGTCACTGAGCCCGCTGTGGTGGAACTCGTGGACCCGGCCACGGGATTGGTTCGCGGTCAGTCCGCCCAAGCGGTCGAAGGGCCTCTGTCGACGCTTGTGGCCAACCAGCGTCTGAATATCGGCGCCCGCATGATGGCCGTCGACGCCCAGGCCACCACCGCCTACGTCCTGACCACCTCCGGCCTGAGCATCGTCCCATTAACCACACCCGCCGCCGCCGACCGGCCTGCCATTCAGACTCAGAACGGCGTAGTCAACGCAGCCAGCCGCCTGCCTCAGTTGGGCCAGGGCGGTGTCGTATCGATCTTGGGCCGCAATCTCGGCCGCGACGACAAAGCTCCCGAGGGAAATCTCCCCTTCGCCCTCGGCGGTGTTTGCGTCACGATCAATACCACTCAACTGCCCATCGCCTCCACCTCTCCTGGGCAGGTCAACGTGCAGATTCCTTTCGACCTCGCGGCCGGACGCTATCCGGTGGTCGTCAGGAATTTCGAACAGAAGCTGGCCTCGACGGCCGCCAACATCACAGTTGCTCGCTATGCCCCCGCGGTGATCGTCGACCCGGACACGAAGCAGCCGGCAATCTTCCACCTCGACGGCAGGCGTGTGGATAACGACAACCCGCCCAGCCGCGATGACCGGCTGCTGATCTATGCCGTCGGACTCGGCCCCGTGACCGGCATCCGCCTCACGCCCGGCCAAGTCACTCCGGAGACACCAGAAGCTGTAACTGCCGACGTCAAGGTCTTCATCGACAATCCCACCATCCGCGAGGCCGAGATGGATGTCGAATCCAGCAAGCTAGTGCCTGGCCTTGTTGGCGTGTACCAGATCCAGATCTACGTTCCCTGGTACCGCCGCCGCGGCGACAAGCTGCCAGTCACCATCCAGATCGGCAACGTCCAGAGCGCGAAGACCGGCGACTTCGTGCCTTACATCCCGATGCACTAGCCAGCTTAGCTAAACCAACTAAGTAACTAGAAAGTAAGAAATAAGTGTGGGGCGGATCCCCAGATCCGCAACCGACCCCCTGGTCGGTTCGCTGCTGAGGTCGTCAGAGCGGCCTGACCCGAACGTCGCGAAACTCGACACTCGTCTTCTCCAGGTGAATCTGGAAGCCGATGCGGCCCGGCTTCAGTTCATCCCCGGCCAATCCCCCGTACGCCGCGGCGTGGCGGCCATCAATCCAGACGTCAACCCGATTGCCTTGCGTGCGTACCTGCAAAAGGAACCACCGGCCCTCAAGATCCGCTTCGTGCAACCCGCGCACCTTCCCATACACGGAGCCTGTCGGGTAGACCGCATCCACTGGCGAGTAAATCTGAATCTCGAAGCCTCGCCAAACCCCCACGGGCTCGCCTCGTAAGAAAACGCCCGAATTTGTTCGATTGTGGGTGCGCACAACGGCGGTCAACTCGAAATCGGAAAATGCCGGCGGCGCGTAGAGGATTGAGTGGCCGTCTGCCCCCTCCAGCACTCCATCGCGCAATCCCCAGCGGCCGGAGTCGCCCCGCTTTTCCCAGCCTTTCAGCGTCCCCGAAGCCAGCAAGTCGACGAGTTTCGAGGGACTCCCCAAGTCCTCGATCTCGATGTTCCGCACTTCCCAGCCGTAGCCCTGGTCCGCAAAACCGATAAAGCCCTTGCGCAGCCGCGAGGCCGTCGCCGGATTGCCGGCCAAATCGGTTTGCTGCACTACGACTCCATCGATCTGCGCTTTCAGTCGCGAACCGATCAGTTCGACCTCGACCTTGTGCCAAACGCCCCAGCTCTCGCCGGGCCACTTCACGGGCTCGAGCGCCCCAGCCACCGCGCCGGTCGTCCATGCCGAAGGCTTTTTGTGGAAGTCATGCGCGAGCATGAGTGCTATTCCCGCATGCCAGGGACGTGCGGTGCGTGGAGCCCGGAGAAAGACCGCCGCTTCCGCCCATTGATCGAGCTTGTACTCGAACCGCAGGCGGAAGTCCTCGAATTCCTCCGCCGTGCGCAACCAGTTGCCCGTGTGAGCCAGACCGTCGGTCCGCAGCACTCCGTCCGCGACGCGAAAAGTAGCCGTCCCTTCGTGAACCCAGCCTTTCAGTGACTGTCCGTCAAATAGCTGCCCAGGGGCCGCGGCCGCAGCCCAGCTCAGACTCACGAGCAAAAGGATTAACTGCCTCACCCTGCCCACATTATGCGGATTGCAGGGTTCCCGGCAACTAGGCTTCCCCTACCAGGTGCTCAATCCCGGCACCAGTGTAGTAACGGGCCGCCAAGGGCTTGGTTGATCTGAGGATTTCCCATGCCTCCTGCTTGCTTTCCTCCGTGGGGCAGCGAACGGCTACGAAAGCCGCACCCTTCTTCGCCGCCTCCAAGTCCATTTCGGTATAAGCCGCCTCGGTGCCGAACACTCGAGACAACCCCGTCATCAACATCCCCCCAAGTCCATCTTTGAGCAAGTGATATTCGGCGAACTTCACCGCCTCCTCGCCAGATGCGGAGATCACGTCTTCGTCTGCACGGCCAGCCATAAGGAGTTGCTTCTCCGCCTGCTCGGCGTCAGCCAGTTGTGAAAAGACAGCTATAAGGCAGAGCTTCGGTTTGAAGACGCCGAACTCAGTATCAGAGCCCTTGAAGAATCCAAATAGCCGGTTCATTCTCGGTGGGGCCTCACCTCGCCGGGAAGAGACCAAGCATGTAAATCAGGAGGACAACCACCAGCACCGTGCCTAGTCCCACGCCTGCCCCGCCGCCGTAGCCCCATCGGCTGTGTCCGTAGTACCCGCCGCCGGCGCCCAAAACCAGTAGCAGGATGATAAGCAGTAACAACATGGAGAATCCCCTTTCCTTTGAATGTTTGTCGCTGATAATTGTTGAGTCAGGCCCTCCGGTGTGCCACCAGGAGCGCAACGCCGCCAATGATCGCCACTACGCCAACAATCGGAGACAACGGCACGTTATGTTTCTTCTCTCGGGTAGCCTCAATTGGACCCAAGTCGATGACCTTTTCGCGGGTCGTGTAATTGAAACCTCCCCACACCAGCCCGATCAAGCCGAGTGCAATCAGGATCATCCCAATCGTTTTGTTCACAGTAGCCCTCCTTCGGCGGCGGGATTAGCGGGCTGCGGCCTTGCTTGCCGCCGGGTAGTCCGCGCTAGCCTCTCCTGAAGAGGAGATCTCCTGGGCGCCAGTATGTTTCAAGAGATCTTTAGCGCGTACGATTTTTTCTGACGTATTGCAGTGAACGGAAAGAAGAACTCCGCCCTCCTTGACGTGCCCCTCGTACCGCTTCGCCTCGTACTCGGGAATTCCCATCCCTACGAGCGCCCCGATGAGACCGCCGACCGTGCCGCCGACTCCGAGTCCGGCAAGAGCGCTCATGAGCGGCCCGGCCGCAATAAACGGACCGACTCCGGGAATCGCAAGAACGCCAATTCCGGCCAGCAGTCCAAGTGTTCCCCCAATCGCTCCCCCGGCCGTGACGCCGGCAGCGGTACCCTCCGGCGCTTTCGTACTCTTCTCGTGAGCAAAGTCTCTTGACCCCTCGTTGTCCGGTAGCAATACGGAGATGTCGTCATTGGAGAAGCCCGCCGCCAGAAGGTCGTCAACGCTTCTTTCTGCCTGTATGCGGGTTTGGTAAATACCAAACACTGCTGTTTTTGTTTCTGTCATGAAATAGACCTCCTTGAAAATTGAGTTGCTCCTGACCAGGAAGCATTCATGTAATGACGTGCACGTCGAGGCCCAACCGCAGGCCGAAGGGGCCGATCGGCTCTTTGCTCAATAGTGAAATGCGCGTGCCTGTTCAAAGTCCTCAGTATCCGCAACATCCTTGGAATTGCTCCTCCCTGCTGAAACGACCCGCGCGGAATCCTCCTAAGTTTGTGACCAGATCTGGTCATGTGACCGTATGTCGTTACCAGTCAGAGGCCCCCCCAGCGCAAGCCGAACTCCCCATGGGCGTTTGGCGAGTGGGCTGACCGGCTCCGCTCCTTGCCTATTGGGCCGCGGGACTTCTGCAAACAACGGTTTGCCAGAGCATCGGCCTGACCTTTGCTCGCGTGCACTTCAGCGTTGGTCCCCAATCTGCACTCCACAGCGGGTCTGACACCAGGATCAAGTCGGCGATTGCGGAGCAGAAGAATAGGCCTCGCGCTGAGAGTCCGCTCTGCAAAATGGAGGCGACACCATGAACGGCCAGCAGAAGAAAGAAGAGGACCAGAGGTATGCGGGACACAAAGACAGCCCCTTGGACCGACGTTAGCGAACGCACGGCGTTGATGAAAGAGCTCGCGCAGCGCCCGCCGGAGATAGATCTGAGGCTGAAGTCTCGCGTTGGCTCTGCGTCGCCCTTTGGTGAAGATATTGTCGCGCCCTTCAGCCCAGCAACTGCGGTTGCCTCGACCGAAAAGAGGCCACCGATCTTTTCACCCGAAGAGGCGAAGCGTTTTCGCGATCGTTGGGATACGATCCAGGCGGACTTTTTGGATCAACCCCGCTGTTCGGTGGAGCGGGCGGATCGTCTGGTCGCAGATGTGATGCAGCGCCTGTCGGAAGTGTATGCGGATGCACGGGCGAAGATTGAGGGGCCTTGGGAGCGCCATGAGAGCGAATCGGCCGACAACCTCATGGCTTGCTCTTCAACGCTATCGGTCATTTGTCGGCCGTCTTCTTTCGGATTAGACCTACGCGAGAAAGGTGTTGCTATGTCATTTGGGATCTACATTGTCGGCTTTTTGATACTAATCGGCGGGCTCATCTATGGGGCAGTGATACTGCATGTCGCCGCGCAGTGGATTGCAGTGGGTTCAATCGTACTCTTGGGCCTTGCGATTCTGAAGGGTGTCCAGGCGACGCGGTCAAGAGATCCGTCGTGAAGGGAAGTGCCTGTCACTGGCAAGCCGCCATTTGAGTAGCCGGTGGTCTTGGGAAGGAGCCCGATACGTCCGAGCGTCCGCCCAATCCCCCAAAAGGGACTGACCGGCGTTCAGTCTGTGGAAAGATCTGCGTAACTTACTGTCGGTCAACATCATCCATAATAAGAAGCAAGTCAAACTTCCCTGACTCGCGCCATGGATTTCGGAGGCTGACGGTCTCAATCTCCTCGGTACCGAAAAGATGGACAACTTCAATGCTCAACCGTTCGTTGAGAAATCCAGGAGTAACCTGTGCATTCATGCGCTTGATCGCTTTCGCTGTTCTGTCGCTTGTGATCGGAGCCAACCTCGCTGCCGAAATCCCGGTGACGCTTCTTGCCAGCGACGAGTCCCCCGTGCCTGTGGGCACCGTCGTCGTGTTTGAAGCAGTTCCGGCCGTGAGCGTCTCGACTCTGACCTACCGTTTCAGTGTCAGGAATCCGAACGAGGACTTCCATATCGTCCGCGACTACAGCAGGATTCCTTCATTGACTTGGACGGCTCTGGACGAAGGGACCTACGAAATCGAGGTCACCGTTCGCGACTCGGCGACCGGAGAAATCGACTTCGTTTCCGTCCAGTTCACATTGAAGAGCCGGCTTGCGCCTTCAGGTGCGGCCGCCGTCAGTGATACCCATCATCCACTGGTTTTTCTCTACAGCGCGCCTGCATGCCCTGAAGGCTCCTCCATTCGGGTGGAATTTCGCCCCAAATCCGGTGGCAGGACAACTTCGACTCCCGCTCGGCCATGTCTTGCCGAAGGCTCGATGAACTTCTGGCTGGCCGGCCTGCAGAAGAACACCTCCTTTGTTGCACACCATGTCGTCAACAATGTTGCTGCAAAGCGCGACCTGGAGTTCCGAACCGGGGCTGAAATCCCGCTGGAGTTCTTTCCACAGACTCCCGTCGTCGGCCCCTCCCAATCTCCCGACTACCCCTACGTTGTGCATAGCGCGCTCGGCGAACGTCCCTCAGCCACGGACCTCGATGGCAATCTCGTCTGGTACTACCCCGAACTGCTGACCTCTCTCACTCGCGTCGAACAGGGCGGCCGGATGTGGGGCTTCCTGCAGGACCTCAGCGGTCCGCCCGAGGCTCAGGTTCTGCGGGAGTTTGATCTTGCCGGCATCACTCTGCGGGAAACCGATGCCGCCGCCATCAACGAACAACTGAAGGTGCGTGGCGTGCACGCCATCACCGGCTTCCACCATGAGGCCCGCTCCTTGCCGGGGGGCAAGGTCGTGGCGCTGGCATCCTCTGAGCAGCATCCTGACCGACGTGCAGGGCGAAGGCGAGGTCGACGTGATTGGCGACACGATCCTTGTCCTGGACGCGAACATGCAAGTTGAGTGGGTCTGGGATTCATTCGACCACCTCGATGTCCGGCGCATGTCGACACTTCCTCATGTGTGTAGGGGCGCATCCGCCGGCTGCCCGCCCTTCTCGCTCACGGCCCGCTGCCAACGACTGGACGCACGGCAATGCTGTCTCATTGACGCCCGATGGCAACCTCCTGTTCTCCATGCGCCACATGGACTGGCTGGCCAAAATCGACTACGCCAACGGGCAGGGCAGCGGCGATGTCCTCTGGAGACTCGGCAACGAAGGCGATTTCACGGCGATTTCCGACGACCTCTCCCCCTGGTTCTCCCACCAGCACGACGGCACAATTCTCGAAGACGGCCGGCTTCTGGTCTTCGACAACGGCAACTTCCGGCGTGAGGACGATAGCACCGCAAACAGCCGCGGTCAGGTCTGGCGTCTGGACGAGGACAAACGCACAGCCACTCTTGAACTCAACGCCGACTTGGGAGTCTACGCCCAGGCGCTTGGCTCTGCGCAAGCGTTGAATAACGGCTACCACTTCGGGCTGGGCACCACGGCGAGCCGTGCCGCACGAGCCATCGAGACCAGTTCCTCGGGCAACATCACCTACACGTCTGGAGAATCCCTCCCAAGTCTATAGATCTTATAGATTGATCGATCTGTATACACAACCGTAGAATTTTTGGACCAGTTTGTCCTTTCCTGGATGGTACTGGGCCAAACATGAACAGTTTTATACGATTTGAGGTCTTGACCCGAGAGACTTAGTGCGACATCCTATCTTCGGATGGATCGTCGTCGGTTTCTCGGAGCCGCTGCTTCAACTCTCTTACCCTCCGTCCGCCAACTTTCGGCGGCCGCCTCACAATCTCCTAACGTCCTCTTTATCCTGGCCGACGACCTCGGCTACGGCGATCTTGGCAGCTATGGCTCCCGAGTCAAGACGCCCAACATAGACAAACTCGCGGCTCAGGGAGCGCGGTTCACTACCTGTTATTCGGCTTCAAACGTCTGTTCACCTTCCCGCGCGGCCATGATGACAGGCCGCTATCCAACACGGGCAAAGGTGCCCGGCGTGCTCTTTCCCGGCGACGGCAAGGGCCTGCCCGAGTCCGAAGCCACCCTGCCGTCCCTGCTCAGGCAGGCGGGCTACCGGACTAGCCTCGTAGGCAAATGGCATTTGGGTGCGGACCGGACGTTCATGCCGCTCAATCGTGGCTTCGACGAGTATTTCGGCATGCCGAGCAGCAACGATATGACGCCGTTGATCCTGTGCGAAGGCAACGACACGATCGAGGAAGCTACCGTTCATTCCCGGCTGGCCGATCGCTATACAACTCGAGTGAGCAACATCCTCAATGGTCCCAGGGACCAGCCGTTTTTCTGCATGTTGTCTCACCACCTCCCCCACATTCCGCTGGAGCCTTCGGCCGGCTTTCGCGGGAAGTCGAGACTTGGCCCCTACTGCGATTCTCTGCTTGAACTCGACTCCAGCGTCGGGCGTGTTCTCAAGGCGCTCGATGCCTCCGGCGCAGCCGATAACACCCTGGTCTTGTTCGCCTCCGACAACGGTCCCTGGTTCCAGGGCAGCCGTGGGCCATTCAGGGGCCGCAAGGGCGAGACCTATGAGGGCGGAGTGCGAGTCCCGCTGATCGCCAGGCTTCCAGGCCGAATCCCTGCCTGCCGCACAATCGACGCCACTGTTTCACTGATGGACCTGCTGCCCACCATTACCTCACTGGCTGCCGCTCCACCGTCCCCGAACCCGATCGACGGTGTCGATATCATGCCGCTGCTCACAGGCGAGACCGACACGATGGAGCGCGGGTTGATGCTCTATTTCGACTCCTGGCACATCCAATGCGCCCGGCTGGGCCCCTGGAAACTGCATATTTCCCGCTACAACACACCTCCGTGGGTCGACACAGGCGCCAGCCGGTTGAACCTGCCTCTGCACAATCCTGAACTCTACAACCTCGTCGAAGACCCCGAGGAGAGCTACGACTGCGCGGCGGACAATCCTGAACTCGTCGCATCAATTACTGGGCCAGGTGGAAGCTCAACTGTGGTCCTTCCCCACTGAAGTTCGCGCGGCTTGGGACGATACGCGCTCGCGCCGCACCGGCTGGACCTTCCCCGGCGCCTATCCGAACCCGTTCCGCAGCGTGCGCCCCTAGACCGGGAAGTCAACTGATAAGCCCGTTCCGGAGGGCGAAGCGAACAAAGTCACCGGAGTTGTGCAAGTTCAGTTTTTCCATGATCTTGCCGCGATGGGCTTCCACCGTGTAGACGCTCAGCGTCAGGATGTTGGCGATCTCTTTGTTCGTCTTGCCCTCAGCGATCATCTGCAGGATTTCGCGCTCGCGGCTGGTCAGCAGGTCAATCGGGTCCGTTACATGCTTTCGGTAGTCGGTCAGTACTGCGTCCGCGATTGCCGGGCTCAGGTAGGCCTCGTTCCGCGCCACGGCGCGGACAGCGTCGACGAACGCGTCTTCGGCTGCGTCCTTCAGGACATAGCCTCTCGCGCCTGCCCTGAGAATCTCCCGGACATAGACGGCATCGCGGTGCATGCTCAGCGCGAGCACGCGGGTCCTGGGGCACGTGGCGCAGATCCTCCTCGTCCCTTCAATGCCGTTCAACTCCGGCATCGAGACGTCGATCACGACCACATCGGGTTTCAGCCTCTCCGCCAATTCAACCGCTTCACGGCCGTTCTTGGCCTCCCCAACGACCTCAAAATCGGGCTCTTTGGAGAGAATGAGGCCGAAGCCGCAGCGCACCACAGTGTGGTCGTCCGCAAGGACGATGCGTGTCTTCTTACTCTGCATCGCTGACCCGTCCTTGGAAGGGAGCATCGACGGAAATGTGAAGTCCCCCTCTTTCCCCATTCTCCAACTTCAGGTCGCCGTGAACCTGGCGCGCGCGGGCGCGCATCCCGACCATCCCGAGGCTGGGGCGTGTCGCGTATTGCTCCTGGTCGATGCCGTGACCGTTGTCTTCGATTTCCAAACGAACCCGGCCGTCGACCATCTGGAGTCTCATCCAGGCGTTCGTCGCTCCCGAATGCCTGGCGATGTTGGTAAGGGCTTCCTGAGCGATCCGGAAGAAGTGGGTCTCGAGGGGATCCGCTATTCGTCCATCGAAAGTTGACCTGTAGTCCACTTGAATTTGAGTCCTTTGGGAGAATCGCTCGCTCAACCACCGCAGGCCTGCATCCAACCCGAAGTCGTCGAGGATCACCGGCCGCAGCAATTGTGACAGCTCGCGTACGCCCGTTAAGATTTCGTCGAGATGCTCGAGCAGTTCGCCCCTTCGCTGGACGAGTTCTTCCGGGCTCATGTGCATCACGATTCCCCTCAATCCCGCCAACGCCTGTCCAAGCTCATCGTGCATTTCATGAGAGAAGCGACGGGCTATTGTCTCGTGGCTGTCCACGAGATGCCAGGAGACCCGGTTCAATTCGGCCGACTGCCACTCCAGCCGCCTGAAAGCCTTGTCCGTGGTCCAAATGGTGAGTGCCGAGCCGCTCAGGGCAAGGACGAAGCAGGCGCCAAGCACCCAGAAGAGTTCGCTGAGCAGTGCCTTGGACTGCGCTTCGATCTGCGCTTCCAACTCGGCGCCTCGCGGGCTGTTGACCAGGTGCTCTCGCACGAGCACCTGGGCGTTGAGTTGAATCGACTGCGATCCCTGATAGCCGATAAACGCCGCGCCCATCACCAGCAGCACGGCCAGGCCGAAGCCGAGAACCATGACGCGCAAGACTCTCCGCCGGGACATCGGTGGTTTCAACACGAGCTTTATTGGATCACTGCCAATCCAGGATCCAGTGTACGGCGACGCTTCGCTCGGCAGGGTGTTGGGGAACACTGCGTCGGCCTCCGATTCCAGATTGTTACGGAATGGCTCCAGCGATATATCCCCTCTGGAGCCTAGAGACGACGCCAGCGCGGGGGGGAGTGCCCGCGCCGCATTCCCCTTTCGAAGGCCGTTGCCACCCCCCTCTCAGGCTATGGTCCGCCGGGGCGCTCAAACGGCATGCTTAGCACGAGACAAATGACTTTCGCATTCAACAACACTGCCAGCCGCTCGCCTCGTCTACTGCATTCCTCGCGCTTGTCCTGGCCGGATGCGGCACGCCCAAGAATGCCGAAGCCGACGAGAACGCGGCCTCCAAGCCAGCCGCTCAATTGCAGGCCCGCGCGGACGGCAGCGTGGTGCTGGGACCAGATGCGCCCGAACTCAAGCAGATGAAGATCGAATCCGTGCGCGAAATGCCGATTCCAGCCGATGAATTGACCGCCCCCGCCCGCATCGAGGTCAATCCCAACCGCGTCGGCCACGCAGTGCTGCCCGCTCCTGGACGGATTGTCCATGTGATGGTGAAAATGGGCGACTCAGTGACTCGCGGCCAGCCGGTGGTGTCGCTTGAGAGCCCCACTGTGGCTGAGGCCGAAACGTCCTACATGCAGGCCGATGCTTCGGTTCGCCAGGCTGAACTCGCGCTGAACAAAGCGGATGCCGACCTTGCCCGGCTCGCCGATCTGTTCGACCATCAGGCGGTCGCGCAGAAGGAAGTGATGGCCGCCCGGACTACCTCGGCGCTCGCTCTGACTTCCCTGGAGCAGGCCAAAACCGGCCGTAACCAGTCTCGCCGCCGGCTTGAGCTGCTTGGTCTCAAGGCCGGCCAGTTGCAACAGCAAATCACGATCACCGCCCCCGTTTCAGGCAAGGTGCTTGCCGTCAGTGTCGTGGATGGCGAGTTCCGCAACGAGACCGACAACCCGATTGTCACCATCGCGGACCTGAGCCGGGTCTGGGCCACCTCAGAGGTTCCCGAAAGCAAGATCCGCTACTGCCGGATCGGCGGCACTGCCGACCTCGAGTTGATCGCCTATCCTCATGAGACCTTCAGCGCGCGTGTCACGCGAATCGCCGACACCGTCGACAGCGAAACCCGCACGATCAAAGTCAGCGCGGAACTCGAGAACACCGGTGGACGCCTGAGACCCGAGATGTACGGCAGTCTCCACTATGAATACGGCACGGTCTCCATGCCTTGGGTGCCGGAAGCGGCTGTCTTCAGGATGAACGAACAGGATTTCGTTTTCGTCGAGCAGTCGCCCGGGCATTTCAGACGAAACAGATCGAGCTGGGCAAGCGTCACGACGGCGGCTTCGCCGTCACCAAGGGGCTGAAGCTGAACGAACGCGTCGTGACGCAAGGATCGGTCTATCTGAAAGCCGCGCTTTAACCCCATGCTTCGCAAGATCATCTTCTTCGCCATCCATCAGCCGCTCTTCGTCTTCCTGCTGCTGGCTTTGTTCGTTGGGGCCGGCATCTTCGCCTTCCGCACCCTGCCCATCGAGGCGTTTCCCGACGTCACCGATATCCAGGTGACAGTGGTGACGCTCTATCCGGGCCACGCCGCCGAAGAGGTCGAGAAACAGGTGACGATCCCACTGGAAATCGCCCTGTCGGGACTGCCACACTCCTTGCGCCTTTTCTCTCACACACAATACGGACTCTCCTCCACCTACATCACCTTCGACGATGACGCCGACAACTACTTCGCCCGGCAGCAGGTGCTCGAGCGGCTGCGCGACGTGGATTTGCCCGAAGGCATCCATCCAGAACTGGCGCCGCTGTCCAGCCCGATCGGTGAAATCTATCGCGTCTACCTGAAGTCGGACAAATACGACGCCAGGGAGCTGCGCACCATCCAGGACTGGGTGGTTCAGCGCAACCTGAAGATGGTGCCCGGCGTGGCCGACGTGGTCGTGCGCGGCGGCTTCATCAAGCAGTACCAGGTCATACCCGACCTCACCCGCCTCAGGTCCCACGGCCTGACTCTCAATCAGGTTTTCGCGGCGCTTCAACGCGGCAACATGAACGCAGGCGGCGGCTACATCGAGCAGGGCGAACAGCAGTTCATCATCCGAGGCGTGGGCCTGCTCAAATCTCCGGACGACATCCGCAAGGTCGTGATCTCGGAGAAATCGGGAGTTCCCGTCCTGGTCGAAGATGTCGCCGAGGTCAAGACGGGCTACCAGCAGCGGCAGGGCATCGTCGGCATGGACGCCAAGGACGACATCGTCAACGCAACCATCCTCATGCGCAAGGGTGAGAACCCATCCATCGTATTGGAGGGCGTGAAGGCAAAGATCGACGAAATCAACCGAAGCATGCTCCCCAAGGGTGTTGAACTCGTCCCGTACTACGATCGCGCCTGGCTCATCGGCAACACACTGAAGACCGTGTTCAAGAACCTGGGCGAGGGCGCTCTGCTCGTGGTCCTCGTGCTGTTCCTCTTCCTGGGCCGCGTCCGGCCCGCAGCCATCGTGGCGATCGTGATCCCGCTCGCCCTGCTGGCCACCTTCATCGGACTAACCATCAAGGGCATCCCTGCAAACCTCCTCTCCCTGGGCGCCATGGACTTTGGGATCATCGTCGACGGCGCCGTCATTGTGGTGGAAAACATCTTCCGCCGCGCCTCGCACGACCGCGAGAAGTTTTCCTCCTTTAAAGAACTTGTCGCCGAAGCGGCCAGCCAGGTTGGCAGACCCACGTTCTTCTCGATGCTCATCATCATCCTGGCCCACCTGCCGATCTTCACCCTGCAGCGCCACGAAGGACGCATCTTCGCCCCGATGGCCTACACGATCACCTCCGCGCTGATCGGTTCGCTGCTGTTCTCGCTCACGCTCGTGCCTGTGCTGTGCGTTTACCTGATGCGTAAAAGCGCTCCGGAGAAGGAGAACCTGCTGGTTCGGTTTGCCAACCGCGCCTACCGCTCAATGCTGCGCGTCGCGTTGGCCCGCCCACTGATCGTGCTCCTCGTTTCGGGCGTAGCCCTGGTGGCCAGCCTCATGCTCGTTCCCCGCCTCGGCTCGGAGTTCCTGCCCGAACTGAACGAGGGAAGCATCTGGATCAACTTCACCCTGCCCGCCGGCATTTCGATCAGCGAAGTGAATAGCACCCTGCACAAAGCCCGCACGTCGCTGCTCACGATTCCCGAAGTCTCGCGTGTCGTCTCTCAAGCCGGGCGTCCCGACGACGGCACGGACCCCAAGCCGATCAACATGACTGAAGTGCTGGTCGACCTGAAACCGGAGTCGGAATGGCGCCCCGGTGTGACCAAGGACGAGCTCATCGCCCGGATGGAGAAGATGCTCGACGACATGCCCGGCATCAAGCCCTCCTTCTCGCAGCCCATCCGCGACAGCGTTCTGGAATCGATCTCTCAAATCGACGGCCAGATCGTCATCAAGCTCTTTGGCGACGATTCAAATGTGCTGAAAAGCAAAATTGAAGACGTGCGGCGTCTCATTGAGCCGATTCGCGGAGTCGGCCGCGCCTTTGTCGATCGTGCCGGCCGGGTGCCTCAACTCATGGTTGAGATCGACCGCCAACGAGCGGCGCGGTACGGCCTCAACGTCGCCGACATCCAGGACGTCATCGAGACTGCCCTCGGCGGCCGTCCGGCCACGGAGATCTGGGAGGGAGAGAGGAAGTTCGCCGTCGTGGTCCGGCTGAACGAGGAGGAGCGCAGCAACATCGGACAACTGCGCGGACTGCTGCTCGACGCGCCGGACCACTCGCAGGTTCCGCTCGACCAGGTGGCCAACATCGGCACGCAGGAAGGAGTCATGAACATCAGCCGCGAAGGCGGCCGGAGCACGGCGGCTATCGGCGTATTCATCAAAGGCCGCGACATGGGCAGCCTCGTTGAGGAAATGCAGCAGGTGGTCTCGAAGAACCTCAAACTGCCGCCCGGCTACGACATCACCTGGGGCGGTGAATTTGAGAACCAGCAGCGCGCCATGGGCCGGCTAGTCGCCATCGTCCCAGTGAGTGTCCTACTGATCTTCATCCTTCTGTTTGAAGCGTTCAAAACCGTGAAGAGTGCTGCTCTGATTCTGCTCAACGTGCCGTTCGCCCTCATCGGCGGAATTCTGGCGCTTTACATGACCGGGATTCACCTGAGCGTCTCCGCCGCCATCGGGTTCATCGCCCTGTTCGGACAGGCAGTGCTCAATGGCGTTGTCATGGTGAGCCACTTCAACCAGCTTCAGGACGAAGGTTCGGCCCCTTATGCGGCGGTCTTTGAGGGCGCACAAACGCGGCTTCGGACTGTGTTGATGACTTCTCTTCTCGCCATGTTGGGCCTTCTGCCGATGGCGCTCTCGCACAGCATCGGTTCCGAGGTGCAACGGCCGCTGGCCGTCGTCATCATCGGTGGCCTCGTCTCGGCCACCATCCTGACTTTGTTCGTGCTGCCGGCGCTGTACTTGATGTTCCATGCCGGTTCGGATACCGGGGAGCTGTAATGCACATGAATCGACTCATCCTGATCCTTGCCTGTGCCGGCACAGTGCTGGCGGCCCAGCAGGCCCCGACTCTCACTGTGGAAGACGCCGTCCGCGAGGCTCTGGCCGGCAATCTCGACCTGGCTGCGGCCCGCTTCAACATCAGCGTTGCCCGCGCCAGGGAGATCACCGCGAGTCTGCGCCCCAATCCCGTCATGACCCTGAGCGGCGACCACCTCGACCTGCTCGGAACCGGCTACAACACCGTCAACAACGGCGGTCCCAATGAGTACGCCGCGCGCACGGACTTCATTCTTGAACGCGGCGGCAAGCGTGCCTCTCGCATCGCGCTGGCCGGGGCCGAGAGAACCACAGCGGAACTCAACTTCCAAGACAGCCTGCGCCGGCTCGTCTTCGACGTGCAGAGCGCTTTCGTCGACATACAGTGGGCCAAAGAGAACCTCGCGCTGGCCCAGGACAGTCTTCGCAGCCTGAACGGCATCGTTGAGGTGAACCAGGTGCGCGTGCGTGCCGGGGACCTCGCCGGCGTCGAACTCGACCGCTCACAGGTGGCGGCCATGCAATATCAAACGGCCGTGCGCCAGGCCGAACTGCAACTCCAGCAGGCCAAAACCCGCCTCCATCTTCTGCTCGGCCGCGTAGGCCTTCCCGCCGATTTCGATGTCGCCGGCCCGATTCGCCGCGATGAAGGGAGCCTGCCGCTTCTGGACGAAATCCGGAGCCGCGCCCAGGCACAGAGGCCCGACCTGCTTGCCGCCCGGCAGACCCAGGCACGCAACCAGGCAGACCTGCGCCTGCAGCTTGCTTATGGCAAGATCGACTACACCGCAGGCGTGGAATATCGTCGCCAGCAGGCCGCAAGCAGCTACGGCAACTCGCTGGGCTTTTTCCTGAGCATGCCTCTGCCGGTCTTCAACCGGAACCAGGGCGAAATCGCCCGCGCTGAACGCGAATCCAATCAGGCTGCCGCCCTGATCCGCGCAGCCTCCGCCCGGGTGGACTCCGAGGTCTCCGCCACCTGGCAGCAGTACACCAACTCACGCGGCCTGCTCGAGGACATCGAGAAGCGCACTCTCACCAAGGCCCGCGACGTCCGGCAAATCACCGAATACTCCTACCGGCGCGGAGAAGCCAGCCTGATCGAGTTCCTGGACGCGCAGCGCGCCTTCAACGAAGTGATGCAGAGCTACGCCGCAGCGCGCGCGAATTACGCCCGCAGTCTCTACCTGATCGATTCGGTGTCGAGGCGGCCAGACGATGCGCCGCGTTCCGTGCCTGCCCTGCGCAGACCTCGTCTCTCCGATAAAGCGCGACCCTGACGCGCCACGTAGTCGAGACCCGATTCATTCCGAGCTTTGCTGTAACGCACTCGCCGACGTAACACCCCTGCCGCAAAGTTAATCTAAAGGTTCCTGCGCATGCAGTTGATCGATCATCTTCAAATTGCCTGCGCCGCCGCCGTCGCGATCTTCATCGAAATTGTGCCAAGTCGCCTGCCCTGCTTGAGCCAGAAGTTAGAGCTCGTCATCGATGTGCCCAGTTCATTCCGATCGCCTTTGCGAGCTTCTCCCATAGATTGCGCGAAGTAATTCTTGTGAAGATAGTGACCGCTCTTGCCTTGCTTCCTCAGCCGACTGTCATACTCGCGATCGAAGTACTCCTTCTCTGTTCGACTGAGAAACTGATCGAGTTCCTCTCTGATCGCGAACGCAGACAGAAGATCTCCCTTCAAAGAACAGCGCGAAAGTTGACCGCGCGCATGAGAAACTCCAGAAGAACTTCGAATGAATGAAACGTGCCGAACGCCTCTTTGCGTTGAACCAACTCTCTGCCGAACTTGCACACGAGATCAGAAATCCGCTCGCGAGCATCTCCGGTGCCGTGAGAGTGATGCTGCGATATCCTGAGCTCGCGATAAGCGAAATGAGTGCTTCAGCATTATCGAGAAAAAATGCCATCGCCTTAAAAAAAAAAAAAAAAAAAATCCGCCTTCGGGACAATCCAAGGCGCTGTGGAGGCCATGAAGGCGAGAGCAGCCGACTATATCGCCAAGCCCATCAGTACGACAAAATCCTGCTCATCGTCAGGCGCGCGGTGGAGCACCAGGATCTCATTCAGGAGGTTCGCCTGCTCCGTTCGACCCTCGACCAAAAGTACGGCTTCGAGAACATCATTAGCCAATCGAACTCATTGCTCTACCTCCTGGACATGGCCGCCCGCGCAGCTCGAGTCGGACTCCACCGTGCTGATCGGCGGCGAAACGAGAACGGGTAAGGAATTGCTCGCCCGTGCCGTTCACTTCAACAGCCGCGTAAAGAGCAGCCGTTCTCACAATCAACTTCCGGCCTTTCCGAAGAGTCATACTGGAGTCGGAGCTGTTCGGACACGTTAAGGGCTCCTTCACGGGCGCAATTGGCCACAAGCAAGGCAAAGTGGAATCGGCCGACACCGGAACTCTTTTCCTCGACGAAATCGGGGAGATGCCTTTCGACCTGCAGGTCAAGGTGCTTCGGTTCATCCAGTCAGGGCGAGATCGAAAAGTCGGTGCTCGCGGCTCCGAGCAAAGTCGATGTCGCGTATCATCGTCGCCACGCACCGCAACCTGAAAGCCATGATCGAAGATGGCACCTTCCGTGAGGACCTCTACTACCGGCTTTCGGTTATCCCACTCGAACTGCCTCCGTTGCGTGGACGTGTCGACGACATTCCCGATCTGGTTCGAGCACTTCTTCATGAAAGCAAAGCAGAAGCGTGACACCGCTCGATGTCGTCCTTCCGCTCCGCTTGTGCCTTTTTTCCAGCGCTACACCTGGCCCGGCAACATCCGTGAGCTGGAGAACATCGTCGAACGCCTTGTGGTGTTCGTGCCGCGGTAGCGAGATTACCATGGAGGATTTGCCTGATTACTTGCGGAGGGAGCGCCCCTGCGCCGAGGCATATAGCCTGGACATCCATCCCAATGGCATCAGCCTGGAAGCGATCGAGAAAGACCTGATCCTGCGCGCTCTAGAGAAATTCTCCTGGAACCAGACCCACACCGCCAGCTATCTCGACATCAGCCGGAAAACGCTGATGTATCGCATGGAGAAGCACTGCATCCGAAGGAGTGATGACAGCAGAAGGGAATCCCCCCTCACTGCTGAGAAGAAAGCTCAGCGCGACTTCTCTCTGTGTCTGCCCGTCCGCGATCCACGCAGCACCGCTCCGAGTTCTGTTCAGCTTGCGCGCCAGGAAAGCCAGGTTCTCAAGAGCAGGCTCAGGAACCGCCAGGCTGTTGCATCTCGCGGCTTCGAGCAGGATGCAGAGCCCCTTCCACATGCTCCGCCGCCAGATGAGCTGCGACGCACTTCATGCACATGGGCTGCCACATCAAATCGCCCCAATGGCCCACCACTTGCACCGCGGAATTGGCCCCGCGCATCGACGCACGCCGCCCAGGCGGCTCCGCGGGGACCATGTAGCCGGAGAACCTCAATGCATGTCACTCTGCGAACTCAAGGAGTCGAACTGAACGAAGATCAGCGCCGTGAAATCGGACGAAGGCTGATGTCTGCTCTGGATAGACACCAGAGCCGCATCACGGAGGTGAAAGTCTTTGTCTCCGATGTCAATGGCCCCAGAGGGGGCATCGACAAGGTTTGCCAGATCTCTGCAACTATGAAGGGGCATCCGCCACTGAAGGTTCTCGAGCGCTCCGGCAACTTCATCACGGGACTCACCAAGGCAGGACGTCGCCTTGGTCTCCAAATTGCCGAATCCAAACGGAGCCGCCGCAGGCCCCATCCAAGGTTCACGGCGGCCTTGCCTAGTCGGCAAAGGCGGGCGCTGATGCGGGGCGGTCGCTCCGCATCAGCGCCAACGCATCAAGCGACGGCTCCTGCGGCTTCAGACTGGTAGATCACTTCCAGAACTTTCAAGCGCCGCATCCCCATGGGTACTTTCCACTTGATGACGTCACCAGCTCGATAGCCCAGAAGTGCTGTGCCGATGGGGGCAAGGACCGACAGCGCGCGTGGCGCTTGCAGCGCCCGGTTCGGGAAGACAAGCCTGTAAATGCGCTCATCGCCCGTGTCGAGATCCTTGAGCCTCGCTTCGGAGTTCATCGTGATCACGTCAGGCGGAATCCGGCTCGCCTTAACAACCTTCGCGCGGTCCAGTTCCTCCTCCAGCGCCTCAATGTACTCTCGATCCCTGGAGTAGCCGGTGCCTGAGATCTCGATTAGTCGGCGCAACTGCTCCATGTCTTCTTGGGTGATGTAGATACGGCTTCTCATTGGGTTCTCCAGGGGGTTAGCAATCACCGGTCGCTGCCGGGGTGAACAGAAGTATCCTGCACATGCCTTGCCAATCGCCAGCGCCACCGTTAGTGCCCCGGATTCCTCCATCGTGGCCGGCCGGACAGTAGCGTAGTGTCCCGAAAGGGCCAGTGCTGCCTCAAATCGTCCAATGAGGGCGCTCCTTTCGGTTCATTCCAGTTCCAAAGCCGTAGCAAGTCTCAGGCGAACACCAATGGCACTCGCCTTGCTTAGGAAATGTGAGAACGGAGATCTAATCGCATGCTGCCTCCCGAACGCATCCTGTTTCCTGTCGATGATTCCCCTCTTTCCCTCTCGTTCTCCGAGTCGGTTAAGTCTCTCGCGCTGGCTTGCGGAGCACATGTTGTCCTGCTCGATGTCAACCAGTTGGACGCGAGTGGACGCGTCTGCAATACCCCGTTGATCCGGTTTTGGGAGTCAGCCATGCGCGAACTCACAGTTGAATGGAAGTTTGTGCGCGGCGATGCGTCAACTCAAATTGTTCAAGCAGCCGCCGAGCATGATCTCACCATGATGCCCTGGCCCGCTGCTGGCTTCCTTCAACGCTGGTTCGGCAGTAGTGTTGTCGAGACCGTTCTCAGACAATGCCCGTCCGCCTTCTGGACAGCCTCGACTCGGAAGCCTGCCGGACGTCGCCTCCCGATGAGGATTGCCTGTGCTGTCGACCTGTTCCCGGACAGCGCGAGGATTGCGCTCAACGCCGCTTTCCTGGCCAACACGTTCGACGCCGACCTTGTGCTGCTCCACTCCATGCCCCGGTTGGATGAAGGCATGATGATCCTCGCCGCCGGCAGGGATCTGCCTCCCACTCTGAACAAGAGTGTCGCGCGGCGCGAATTGGAGTCGATGTGTTCCGTTTCGCAGCGCTGCATTGAGCCTGTCATCGTGCAAGGAGATGCGCCCCGGGCCATCCCAAGCGCGCTAAAGAAACTGAACGCTGACCTTCTGGTGATCGGCCCAGGCAGACAGGTGCCCGGTCATCTCAAACTCGGTAGCCTCGTGCTCGACATCGTCCGAGCTTCTCCCTGCCCAGTCTTAGTGCTGGACAAGGAACAACCTCGGCTCTTCAATTCAATCGACAGAGAACCTGAAGACGATTTGGCCTTGGAGATCGCTCAAATTGAGCAGCACGCTGCCGCGTGAGGTCCTTGACACTCAGCTCTCTGTCCGCGTGCGTCCCCGCTTGGCGTCGTAGAACCAGAACTTGGGCAGCAGCGCCGCGATCACCGCCGAGCCAGCCACGCACAGGATGCCGCCCGAAACGACCGAGCCGCGCAGCCCGATCAGCCGCGCCGCGAATCCCGCTTCCGCGTTTCCCAGGTAGGGGCCGCTCAGGTAGCTCACCATCTCGATTGCCGCCATCCGGCCTCGCACCCGCGCGGGGATCGTCTCATTCCACATCGTCATCCGGAAGATGCCGCTCACATTGTCCGCGGCTCCCGCGACAGCCAGACACACCAAGGCCAGCCACAACGGTCCGGCGAATCCGAAGCCGACAATGCCGAGCCCCCACACGACGGCTGCCAGCGTAATCGCCCGTCCCGTGCCGTGCCACGCGCTTCGCCCACCCGGACGTCAAACTCACGATCAGCGTCCCAACCGCCGGGGCCGAATAGAGCCATCCGACGCTCCACGTCCCCCACCGCTCGCCCAGGGCGGGGAACAGCGCGTTTGGCATCCCGAAGAACATGGCGTTCATGTCGATCAGATAGGTTCCCAGCAGGTCCGGTCGCGTGCGCGCGTACCGCCATCCCTCCAGCCACATTTTGGGATCCATCCGCTCGGCCGCGCCCGGCGGCCTCGCCACGGTACCCATCCGCCAGATGCAGAAGATCGAGAAGAGATAGGTCAGCCCGTTCAACTCAAAAGCTGCCGCCGGGCCGAATTGCGACGCAATGATCCCCGCCAGGCCAGGGCCGGCGATGTGCGCGAAGCTCCAACGCAGCGATCCCAAGGCAGCCACGGTGCTCATCTCACCCGCTGGGACCACCTGCGGCGTCAATGCCTCCATCGCCGGCCTGTGAAGCGCGTTCAACCCGGCAAGCACCGCCGCCATCGCCCACAACCACTCGGTCCTGGCCGCCGATTGTGCCGCGTTCCATGCCAGCGCGCAGCAGCATAGCGCCATCGCGGCCTCCACCGCCACGATCATCCGCCGCCGGTCGAACCGGTCCGCCAACGCACCGCCCACAAACGCCAGCACGAGCATCGGGAAAAACTCGACTACTCCCAACAGGCCTACCTTGAGAGGCGACCGCGTCAGTTGATACATCTGCAGCGGCAGGACGACATAGGTGATGGCGGTGCCGAACGTCGATACCACCTGCCCGATGTAGAGCGCCCTGTACTGAGGGCTATCGCGGAGGACTCTGTGGAAGCTCAATTCTGGATTGTACCCGCACGCAGCGGAAGCCGATGTCGTCGCGTACCAGGTCGCCGGGAAATCCGAGCCGCGTGAATCGCGATGTGGATGGAACGGATGACTTCTCCGGCTTGCCCTCGATGATCTGGCAGGTCACCCAGCCGCCACCCCGCACCTTTGCCGGCACCGGTTCGCCCGCATTGTCGGGAGTCGCGTATTCCCAGACGTTGCCCTCCATGTCGTGCAGGCCCCATCCATTTGGTAGTAGCTTGCCTACCTCATGCGGCCGTCCGCCCGAGGTCTGCCTCGACCACACACGCTTAGGGTCCAGTGTCCACCAGAGATATCCCTGCACCGGCTCTCCTGGCGCCCTCGAGGCAACCGTCCACTCGCTGTCGGTCGGCAGCCGTGCTCCCGCCCAGGCGCAGTACGCTTCGGCATCCCGGAAGGTCACGTGAGCCACCGGCATCTTCGGCTTCACCTCGTAAGCGCGAGCCTTGCTCCACGTCCACTCCTGGCCCTGCTGCTCAGGCAGGGTTCGATGACCGGTGGCTTCCACGAACCGCTTGAAGTCGGCCACCGTCACCTCGGTCTTCATGACCTGCAGCGGCTGTCCGAGCGAAACCGTTCGAGGCGCGGACTGCTCAGGACACGCCGACTGGGGCTCACAACCCACTCTGTATTCGCCTGCCGGAATCGTCGCCCACCCGTCTCCCAGCAGGAGCAGCAGAAGCAGCGGAGTCATGCTTTCGTCTCCAACCTGATCCGGAGCAACTTACCCTCGAGACTGACTTCGTGCACCGGCAGCGGCTTCTTTGCCGACCCGCCCAGGATCCGCCCGTCCAGCGCGAATTCGGAGTGGCCCCAACTCGTGCATTGCACCGTCCGGTTGAGTCCGTTATAGACGACCTGCGCGCCGCCGTGCGTGCAGCTCCGCTCCAGCGCGGCAAAACGGCCTTTCTCCGGCTCCACAACGATGAGATTGACGCCCCGATCAATGTCGATCACCTTGGCCGCGCCGCCCTTCCGGCCCAACGAGGGGACCTTGCCGGTGTCGAGCACGACGAAGCCTTCCTCGATGCGGAAGCTACCCTCCGGAGCCTCCTGGGTAGTGCAGCAAGCCTCTCGATTGCCGCCCACAACTGTGGCCGAGGCAGCCGCGGCCAGTATCATTCGTCTGGAAACTTGATGAGCCATCACGCTACGAGCTTAACGCTCAAATGCATGATGGCTCAAGGAGTTTACGGTACTGAACTCCGGTACTTTGCGGTAGCCTCGCCCCGTTACTTGACGCCTTCGGCGTCCAGCACGGAAGCCACGGCGTGCATGACTGCGGCGATCCGGACGCTCGCCGTCACCGCTTCCGCATTCAAGCCCTTCCCGCTCACAACGCCCTCGTGCGAGGCCACGCAGGCTTCACAGCCGTTGATGGTTGAAACCGCCAGGCAGGCCAGCTCAAAGTCCACCGGGTCGCCGCCGTGAGTTCGGATCGACTGCATCCGCAGGCGCGCCGGCACATCGGCGTATTCCGGCCTTGTGAACCATGTGCTTGAAGCGGTAGAAGATGTTGTTCATCTGCATCACGCCGAAAGCCGCCTTGGCCGACACGAGCTGCTCGGGCGAAAGCTTGCCCGCCGCTTCGGCGAGTATCGCCTCGGAAACTGCTTCATTCCGGCACGCCAGCGCGCACGCCGCCGCGCAAGTCCAAGTCTGTTGCTCGGTGAGTTCGGCCTGCGCCAGGACGTTCTGGAGGTTCACTCGCTGGTCCTTGGCGTAGTCAGGTATCGCGTCGAGGATCTGTTGATAGGTCATCATGTCGTTGCTCGGAGCAAGGGGGCGCTCCGGCCCCCTCGCAAATCCTTCATTCAGACGTGGATCGTGTCCTGGCCCTTGTTCCAGTTGCAGGGGCAGAGTTCGTCGGTCTGCAGCGCGTCCAGCACGCGCAGCACTTCCTGCGGATTGCGGCCGACGCTCAGGTCGGTCACCATGACGAAGCGGATCACGTCCTCGGTGTCGACGATGAACACCGCGCGCTGGCGCACGCCCGCGCCCGGGTCCAGAATGCCCAGCGCCGCGCTCAGCTCGCGCTTGATGTCGGCCAGCATCGGGAAGGGCAGGTCCTTCAGGTCGGCGTGGTTCTTGCGCCAGGCCAGGTGCACGAACTCGGAGTCGACCGAGACGCCGACAGCACCGTGTCGCGATCGGCGAAGTCCTTGTTCAGCTTGCCGAAGGCGGCGATCTCGGTCGGGCAGACGAAGGTGAAGTCCTTCGGCCAGAAGAAGACGACTTTCCACTTGCCCTTGTAGCTGTCCAGTGAGAGCTCTTTGAAGGCATTCTTGCGGTCCAGGCTGACCGTCGCCGTCAGTTTGAATTCGGGGAATTTTTGTCCAACGCCAAGCATGGTGTTTGTGGGTCTCCTTAATTGAGATATTAAGACTCTTTTAGTTTCGCCGCGCAAGCCGGGCACAGACCTTGAAACTCCACCGAGTAGCGGAGTACCTCGAAACCGTGGGGCAGCGACCGGCGCAATTCAACCGGAGTCAGGTCTTCCGGTTCCAGGTCGATGATTGTCTTACAGCGGGTGCAAACCAGATGATGATGATCCTCCAGCGTTCCTTCCAGCCGCAACGTGCCGTGGAAGGGACTCACCTCCCGCAGCAAACCGGCCTCAAGGAACACGTGGATGTTCTTGTACACCGTCGCCAGCGAAAGAGAAGGGATCTCGACGCGCACTTTCTCGTAGATCGATTCAGGGCTGGGATGATTCCGCATCTCCATGACAGCGCGATAAATCACTGCCCGTTGATGCGTTACTGCCAGACCCGCGCTCCGGCATCGGTCCCGGAACTCGGTCATCCAATCAGAAGGAAGTGCGCCATCCATCAGACAATTACTATTCTTCGATAATAATTATCAAACTGTCAAGCGATTGCCTGAAAGAATTTCAGCGCAGGGAATAGCCTGTCGCCAACGCCTTGGCCCAATCCGGCCTTCCCGCGCGGTTCGCGTCCTCAGACGCCGCCAGCCAGTCGTACTCCACGGCTCTGAAGGCCACGCTCCATTGGCCTTGTTTCCGGTCGAGCAATGCATAGCGCGCGTGGGGACTACCGGTTTCCATCGCGTGTGGGTACGGTTCTGAATCGCTGTAAGCCTGCAAACCCACACTGCCCGGGTTGACGATCAGCAGCCCGCCTTCGAGCCTCACCAGCCGCGGGATATGCGTGTGGCCGCAGAGCAGCAGTGCGCCCTTGAAACCGGCCTTGTCACGAATTTTCTCCGGTGAAGCGAGAGAAACTCCGTGCGGCCCCACCTCCTCGAGCAGATAGTCCAGGTCGCTCGCCCGCGAACCGTGCACCAGGAGAATGTCGCCTTCCAGCGTCAACTCAGGCGGCAGCGCCGCCAGCCACTCCAGGTGGGTTCTGCCGAGTTGCGGCCGCGCTGCGCGGTCACTTGGGCCCATCTCCTCCAGCGGCCGGTCGAGCAACTGCCGGTCATGATTGCCGCGAATATGCAAAAAGCCCGAGCCGATCAGCAACTCCGCCGTTTCGGCGGCCTGCAATGGCCCCGAGACATGGTCGCCCAGGTTGACCACCAGATCAGGAGAGTGCATCCGGACGTCCGCCAGGACGGCTTCGACTGCGCGCAGGTTTCCGTGGATGTCCGAAAGGACGGCGATTCGCATGGCCCCTACTTCCTCGCTGCTATCCTCGCACCAACCATGACTGCATCGGTTCGCCGTCCGGCTCGTCCGTGCCCCGCGGCTGAGTCCATCGCGTAAGCATGGCGGCAAGATCGTTCAGCAGGAGCGGCTTCGACAGATAGTCGTCCATTCCCGCACTCAGGCAAGCCTGGCGATCGCCGGCGCTGGCGTGCGCTGTCAGTGCAATGATCGGAACTCGCCGTCCGTTCTTTGCCGCTGCGCGAATCGCCTCTGTCGCCCGGAAGCCGTCCATCTCCGGCATCTGGCAATCCATCAGCACCAGATCGAAGTGCCCGCGGTCGAAAGCCTCAACGGCCTCGCGTCCGTTGGCCACCAGTTCCGCCGTGTATCCCAGTTTCTCCACCATGCGTCGCACCACCGTCTGGTTGACCACATTATCTTCCGCAATCAGCAACCGCGCCCGCTCAGTGCTGGACTGCACGGCTTGCGCCAGCATTTGAAGCGAAGCGCCTCTGGAGGGCGCCGCGCTTCGTTCGAGAGTCCTCAGCAGTTCGTTCTCGCTCAAGGGCATCCTCAGCACCGCCTTGCCCTCATTCGAGCTGCTGTCCAACCAGTCGGTTCTCCCATCCCAGCCGCTGAGCAGCACGACCAGGGGGCAGGCTTCGACTGCCGGATCCGACAGCAGTCGCAGAATCCGGTCCCCACATTCTTCAACCGCGGCCTGGTCGACGACCACGGCGCGCAGGGCTTTGCCATGCCTTGTTTCGCCCAACATCCGATCCAGGGCATCGCAGTCGGTCAGGCTGATCACGCCCGCGCCCCAGGCTCGCAGCCATGTCTCGATGGCTTGACGAGCGGTAGCATTCGGCTCCAACACGGCGATATCGCCATCGATCACGGATACTGAATCCTGCATTCCGACAGGGACTTCGATCTCGAAACTGAACCGCGATCCGGCGCCCGGCTCGCTTTGCAGTTCAATATGCGAGCCCATTTGCGCCAGAATCTCCCGCACGATCGACAGGCCGAGTCCTGTGCCGCCGTACCGCCGCGTGGTCGACCCGTCGGCCTGCCTGAAGGGCTCAAAGATCACCTCCCGAGCATCCTGAAGGATACCGATCCCTGTGTCTCTGACCTCGAATCGGAGCACGCATGAACCTTCGCTGCTTCCAACGTTTGAAACCCGCAACTCCACCTCGCCCTGCTCGGTGAACTTCACCGCGTTGGAGAGCAGGTTCACGAGGACCTGCTGCAGCCTTGCCGGATCGCCTCGTACCTCGGCCGGAACGCCGGGCTCCGCCCATGCCAGCAGCCGCAGCCCCTTGTCGGCCGCTCGCGCGGCCAGCATCGTCGCCGCCTGGTGAATCTGCTCGCGCACGTCGAACGGAAAGGACTCCAATTCCAACTGCCCGGCTTCGACCCGCGAGTAGTCCAGGATCTCCGTGATGTGGTCGAGCAGAATGCGCGCCGACAGATGGATCGTCTCCGCGCACTCCTGAACCGCGGCAGTCGATGGCGTCGACAGCAGCAGTTGCGACATCCCCAGCACCGCGTTCAGCGGCGTGCGCAGTTCGTGGCTGATGTTGGCCAGGAACTGCGATTTCATCCGCGAAGCCTCCAGCGCATGATCGCGCGCCGTTCTTAGCGCCTGCTCCGCCTCTTTTCTGTCGGTGATGTCGGTCAACGTCCCTTGGTAATACAGGACTCGCCCGTTTTCATCCTTCACCGCACGCGAGTTCTCCAGGACGAAGACATGCGAGCCGTCCTTTCGCCGCAGGTGCAACTCGGCATTCACCAGCCTGCCGGTCTGTTCGAGTATCTTCTTGCCGTTCTCGCGCTCGCTCGGCTCAACATAGAGCCCCGCCGCTCCCTCCGCGCATAGTTCCTCTTCGCTGGCGAATCCGAGCATTCGCACGAGTGCGCTGTTCGCCATCAGGATTTCTCCCTCCGGCGACGTCTCGTAAACACCATCCTGGATATTCTCCAGAAGGTCCCGGAACCGGCGCTCCGGCGGCGTTCGCCCGGTGCTCCTCACTTCAACACCTGCTCTCAGACACGACCAGCATGACCTCCCGCGGTCTATCGGCGGAAGCGGCCTAAGTGTTGAGGGCTCAATGGCAAATCAGTTTTCACCCATACGAGTGAACCCGGAGGAGATCGGGCCCGGCCTCCTCACCGCCTCCCGTCTCGCTTCGCCCGCAACGCCTGAAACGCCTTCAACTCCTTTTCCGCCTCGGGCACCCTGCCTAACACCCGGTACACCTGGGACAGTTGAAAATGGGCCGCTTCGGCCAACCGCGATTCGCCCTCCGCCGCCAGTACCTGCTTCAAGTAAGCCTCGGCCGATTTCGAATCGCCCGTCGCATGAAGCGCCTTGCCCAGTTCCAGCAGCGTCTCCGGCATCCCGGGCTGAAGGTCGTTCGACCGCTTCAGCTCCGCTATCGCTTCCGCGGTCTTTCCCAACTGCGCCAACGTGTACCCCAGCTTGTACGCGGCCGCAGCCGACCCGGGAGCCGTCTTCGCCTCCGAGGCGAACTCCGATCGCGCCTTCTCGAAATCGCTCGCCTGCAAGTACAGTTCCCCCAGCGAATAGTGGACGCCCAGCAAGTCCGGCCTCGCCGACAGCGCCGCCGCAAAGTGCTTCTCCGCTGCCGCGCGATTCCCCACAGCCGCCTGCGCCTCGCCCAGCATCTGCTGGGTCCTCGGCGAATCCGGAGCCGCGGTCCGCAGCCGGTCCAAGGCCGTCCTGGAAAGCTGGCTATGCGCCACGCCCAGGTAATACAGCAGATCCGGATCGTCCGGCCGTTTCTCCAGCGACGCCTCCAATCTCTCCATCGCCTCCCGCGGACGCCCGCACTCGAGCAGTGCCACCCCAAGCAAATCTTCCGCCTTGCCCTTTTCCAGATGCGAAACAGACTCGCACGCGAAGCCCTGCGCCAGCAGCGCCGTCCCCAACATCCCGTGCGCTCCCGCCAACTCCGGATTCAGCTCAACCGATCGACGCAATGGCGGGACCGCCGCGCCATAATCGCGCTTGGCCAGATAGACGGCCCCCAGATTCACGTGCGCAGCGGCCATTTCCGGCGCAAGCTGCACAACTCGAGAGAACTCCCGGATCGCCCCGTCGAGATCCCCGGCGGACTTGGCCTTCAAGCCCGCCTCAACGTGCTGCCGCAGCTCCGGCGACAACTGCACCACCAGAAGCGCAAGCGCCGCGACGATCACTCCGGTTCCCTCACTTTCAGGATCCGATCCACCGCCATTCCCTCCAGCCTCTGCCGCCTGCCGCCGGGCCAGTCAATCTCCACATCCACACGCGCCGACCCACCCACTCCGAAGTGCACCCGCCGGTCGCTCGCCGACAGGTAACTGCCCGAAGTTGTCGCATAGACGACCTGCCCAGCCACGCGCACTTTCGCTCCGATCCCGTCCCGATTGCTCCGCGTGCCCTCGAGCTGGAGCGTCAGCCAATGCTCTTTGCCCGGCCTGCCCGTCAACACGAGGGGCTTTCCCCCAAGCACCGAGATCACGGCGTCCATCCGACCATCATTGTTCAAATCGCCGAAGGCGACCCCGCGCCCGGCCACGCTGGCAAGCGGCGGGAGGCTCGCCCGTTCAAACCGCCCCTCCCCCGCATTGCGGTACAGCCCCGGCGGCTCCAGATACCGGAGCGAGGAGTCGATCCGGTCCACGTTGTCCAGCACGTGGCTCTGCGAAGCGAACAGGTCCTTCCGCCCGTCATTGTCGAAATCGTGCAGCCCGACGCCCCAGCCGGAGTTCTGGGCAACCAGCCCGGCCAGCCCGCTCGTCAGGCTCGCATAGACAAACTGCCCCTCGCCTCTGTTGCGGTAGAGCGCCCACTTTTCCCGCGCCAGGTTCGTCACTATGATGTCCGGACGGCCGTCGTTATCATAGTCGGCGAACGCGGCGCCCATTCCCGAAAAGGCCTTGCCATCGTCCGAGTACGCCACGCCCGCAGCCAGCGCGCACTCCTCAAATCGCCCTTTGCCGTCGTTGCGGAACAGATACTGCTCCATCAAATCGTTGGAAACGAAGATGTCGGGATAGCCGTTTCCGTCATAGTCGTTCACGGCCACGCCCATCCCCTTACCCACATGCGCCGAGATGCCGCTCTCCTTGCTGACATCCCGAAACCGGCCGTCCGCCTTCATTCCGGTACAGCAGATTCGTCACGCCCTCGTATTTGTCCGGCCTGCAGTAGGCGTAAAAGGGCGTCCCGCAATGAACGTTCCGGTCCAGGTGGTAGTCCAGGTAACGGCTCACAAACAGGTCCAGCCGCCCGTCGTTGTCGTAGTCGAGAAAGGCCGCCGAAACCGACCAGCCCCCCGCGGCAACCCCGGCCTCCGCCGTCTGGTCGGAGAATGTTCCGTCTCCGCGGTTTCGATACAGCGTATTGTTGCCGTAGTTGGTGACGTAGATGTCGATGTTGCCGTCGTTGTCGTAGTCGCCGGTGGCTACACCCATCCCATAAGCGTTGCCCGCCAGGTGAAGCCCGGCCTGCTGGGTGACGTCGGTGAAGCTGCCGTCTCGATTCTGCCGATACAGCCGGTTCCAAAACGGCGGCTCCCGGCGGGCATAGTCCGCCGGGAGCTTCAAAGGGTCGCCGAGCTTGCCGCTGTTGACGAAGAAGACGTCCAGCAACCCGTCGTTGTTGTAGTCCAGCAGCGCCACTCCGCCGCCCATCGTCTCGATGACGTATTTCTCGGAGGTGGGCGAGTTGCGGTGTGTGAAGTCGAGACCCGCCGGCCTGAACAACTCGAGCAAGGCGAGTAGAAGCAGCGCGGGTCTCATTCGTCCTGCCGATCAGGATCTCAGAACATGAGCCGCAGAGCCATCTGCACCAGTCTCGGCGTGTTGTATTGGCCGCTGACGACGCCGAACTGCGGAACTCCAACGGCAGTTCCCGGATAGCTGAACTGCACCCGGTTGAACAGGTTGAAGATCTCGGTCCGGAACTGCACGCCGAATCGCTCGGTGATCTGCGTGTTCTTGAAGACCGTGAAGTCGTAGTTGGCCACGCCGTGCGAACGAATGTCAGGCAGCGTGCGCGCCGAGTTGCCGAAGGCCCACGGACCCGGGTGGGTGAACGTATTGGTATCGAACCACCGGGTCAGCCTATCCTGCGCCGCTCCATCGAGCTTGCCCGACTGGCCTGTCCGGTTCGGACGCTGGCCTGCGCCAAACCCGTTCTGGTTCACCGCGACGCTGATCGGCAGTGGGAATCCCGCCATGAACGTGCTCACACCGTTGATGCCCCAGCCCGAGACGATCTTATCGGCGAACCCGGTCACTCCGCTACCCCAGGGCTGTCCCTTGCCGAACGGCAGGTCCAGAATGTAGCTGAGAACCAGCCGGTGCGGTACGTCATACAGAGCCAGCGAGCGCTCTGCCTTCACGTTGTACCAGTTCTGTGCGCCACCGGCGCCGCCGCCGGGCTCCAGCCACCCCGTCAGGGTATCTGTGTCGCTGATCAGCTTCGCGAAAGCATAGGAGCCGAGGATCGTGCCGCCGCGCGAGAACCTCTTCTCCAGCTTCATCTGCATCGAATGGTACGTCGAGTTGCGGTTGGTCGCGTTCCTCCCTGAAGCCCCGTGTACTGCGGATACGGTCGCAACAGTTGCCCGCGCGCCACACGCTGCTGAGCCAGTGAGCCGATCTGGACGATCCCGAAGAACGGGTTCGGCACCTGCTCCTGCAGCGCGGAGTTCCCCAACGCGAAGAACTCGGGAGAAAGCTGGTTGAGCTCCTGATTTGGACCGGGCAAGTGCGTTCCCTTCGAGCCGGCATATGCCACCGATAGCGCAGTCGCTCCCGGCAGCTCATGCCCGAGTCTCGAAGTTCCACTGCTGAGCGTAGGAGAATGGGTCGTCATAGAACGCCCCGCCGATGCCCTGGCCCCAATAGAGCGTGCCGATGTTGCGTCCGGGAACCGGCACCAGCCCGTTCGGGAACGGGTTGCGCAGACACGTCGGTCGGAGTCGTCGAACCGTCCAGCGTCCCGTTGAAGGGGTTGTTGAAGGAGTTGACGAAGTCGTTGTTCGGCGTTATGTTCCATCGCACGTCGTTCGGCAACCAGAAGATCCCGTACCCGGTCCTCAGGACGGTCTTGTGGGTCAGCCGGTATGCAAGCCCTAGCCGGGGCGACCACAAGTTTCCCGTCTTGGTCGGATTCCGGCTGTCCAGGTCCGGCGAGTTCACCAGCCCCAGCTTCCCGGTCATGGGCCTGCCCACCCGGCTCGATAGCTCGGTGTCCGGCACGAATGGGAGCACAACCGACAGCCGGTCGTACCTCTCCGACCACCCGCCCAATTGCTCGAACCGCACGCCGTAGTTGAACGTCAGCCGCGATGACATCTGCCACTGGTCCGACGCGTACATCGCGAAATAGATCAGTTGGCTCGCCACCAGCGCGTTCTGGTTCACGCCGCCGCCGGTTCCGGTGCCCAACAGGAACGACGCGAAGCCGTCGCCGCCGGCGCCAGTTGGGGAGGCCGCAGTCATCAGCCGGTCGAAATTGAAAGTGCCCGACGGGCTGTTCTGCTGATAGTAGTTGTGTGTGTTGCGCCGGACCTCTCCACCGAACTTGAACGAGTGGCTCCCATGGATCTTTGTCAGGGTCGGCGCCAGCGAGTAGACGTCGTTGCGCGACATGATCGTGCTGCCGGTGCCGCTCGTGCTCCAGACGCCGTTGTAACCCGTGACCGTTCATTTCGGGAGAACGCGATACACCACCTGACTGTTCATGGACGCCGGCCAGCCGAGCTGTGTCAGGTCAAACCCCTCGGTCAGCGAGGTCCGGTCATAGGCGAAGCGCAGGTAGGACGCGCGGATGTCCATGATCGTCGTCGCATTGAACAGGTAGGTGTCGGCGATGACGATCTGGTTGGTCTTGAACGTCTCCGTGCAGCGGTCCACGCAGGTCTTCGTGTTGTACGGATCGATGGGGAGGTTCAGGTTGTCCCACCAGGTGTATCGGCCGAAGATTCTGTGCTTCTCCGAGAAGCCGTGATCGACGCGTCCGTTGATCTGATCGTTGTCTCCGCCCACGCTGGCGTTCGCGGTGAAGTTGTTCACGGCAGTGAACTGATTGCCCGGCGTGTTCGCGTGCCCCCAATAATTGGTCAGGAACTTGGCCGCCGGGTCAATTCTGTTGGTCGGAATAATATTGCCCGCAAAGACCGAGCGCGTGATGATCTCGCTGCCGGCTGCATTCCTTTCGCACGGCGCGTTGTTGTAACGGCCGCACGTCGACAGCGGGTCGTAAATGGGAATCACCGCACCACTCGCAGTTGCGAACGTTACTGAAATCTCCCGCCCGCATCGCGTCGGTCGGCACGGTGTAGGTGAACGATTGCCCCTGCCGAAGGCGGAACCCTTCCCAACTGCCGAAGAAGAACGTCTTGTCCTTCACAATGTGACCGCCCGCGTTCACGCCGTACTGGTTCTGCGAAAAGGCCGGCCGCTGCACGCCCGCCGCGTTGTTGAAGAACGTGTTCGAGTTCAATGACCGGTTTCGGAAGAACTCGTACGCGCTGCCGTGGAACGAGTTGGTGCCCGACTTCGTCGTCAGGTTGATCGCCCCGCCGGCCAGCCTCCCGAACTCCGGTCCCAGGTTGTTCGTCTGAACCTTGAACTCCTGGATGGAGTCCTGGGTTGGCACCAGCGCGGTGAGATTCATGTAAGAGGCGTTGATCGGGCCGCCGTCGATGTAGGACGCGCTCTGGTTCGACTGCCCGCCTCCGATCTGGAAATTGCCCCAGGCGAATGGGTTGGCGCCTGTCGGCGTCGTGCCCGATTGGCCTCCCGGCACCACGCCAGGCACCAGAGCAACGAGGCCGAAAGGATTCCGCCCGTTCAGCGGCATCTCCAGTACTTTGCGCGCTTCCACGACCTGGCCGAGCGAGGCGTTTTCAGTTTGCAGCAGTGGCGTGGCGGCCGTGACCTCAACCGTCTGCGTAACGTCGCCCACTTTGAGTGAAACGTCGATTCGGATGGTGCTTTCCACCTCCACCACGATTCCGTCACGCGCTACCCGGCTGAACCCGCTGCGTTCAACCTCGAGTTTGTACTTACCAGGCTGCAGGTTGACGAACCGGTAAGTCCCTTCCGAGTCGGTTACATTCTTGCGCCGGTCGGCGGTACCAGTGTTCGTCAGCACAACAGCCGCATCCGGCACAGCGCTGCCGGTTGCGTCCGTTACCGTTCCGACTACGTTGCCATAAAACGTCTGGCCCGCCGCAGGCAGGGCCAGGACGAAACACAGCAGAATTAGGAGAAGATAGTCTCTCATCAGTTGTCATCTCCCCAATTGAGTGAACTTAATGGGAGGAATTATATAGCGGTCCAGCGTCGAGTGGAAGCTACCCAAAGATCTTCCCCGGCCCGCGAGACTCTGGTAGCATTGACAGACCACGGAGGGGTGATGGTCGTCCAGTCAAGATATAGAGAAGTCCGTCTTGCTGTCGTGTTGGGGTACCTGGTCTCGGCTGCCTTGTTCCTGTACCCCGCACCGGCCTGGTCCCAGACCCGGACCGTCGATGAACATGAGAAAAGTATTGCGAGCCTTCCTGCCGATCAGCGCGCCTATGAACGCTTCCGCTTCTGGAGCACAACGCTCCCGCCGGATCAGCAGCACGATCCTCAGCTATTGACGCGCTACCGGGAGCATCTGAAAGCCCGCGGCTTTTCGGATGGAGATGCCGATACCCAGATCAAACTCGTTCGGACACAGGGCTCCCGTGCCGAGGTCGAACGCTGGAACCGCATCCTGACCAGGGAGAATCCGAGCTTCAACGTCAAACCAAACGAATTCCTGGTGGAGATGGCAAAAGGCCGCAAGCCCGGGACTGCTCTGGATGTCGGCATGGGGCAGGGGCGCAACGCGATATGGCTCGCCCAACAGGGTTGGGACGTCACTGGCTTCGACCCAGCCGAAAAAGCCGTTGCCCTCGCTCAGGAAACTGCCCGGAAGCTCGGCGTGCACCTCAAGACGCAGATTGTGGGGATGGAAGACTTTGACTTTGGCGATAGCCGTTGGGACATGATCGTCCTCAGCTACGTCGGCGGGCGTGAAATGGCTGCGGTCCTCCAGCGCGCTCTGAAGCCCGGCGGAGTTCTCATCATTGAAGCCTTCCACCGTGACGCCACGAAAGGCAGTTCGATTGGGGGAGGTGTGGTTTTCGATACCGGCGAATTGCCTGCGCGCTATTCCGCAACTGCGCGTGGTCAGGTACGAGGAGCCCATGGGCGTCGGCGATTTCGGCCGGCAGAAGATGCGATTGGTGCGCTACTGCGGCGAACGGCCCGAATAGCCTCGGCTTCGGTCGCTCAGTTCAGGGCTTCAGTCTCCAGCACCGAATCCAACTCCTGGTTTCCGCGTCTGAAGCGGATCTTGTATTTCTCGCCGGGAGTCTTCAGCAGGCTGCGAATCTTCCAGACGGTGATCTCCGTTTGGCCCGCGAACTCGAAGATCCGGTCGCCTTCCTGCAAGCCCGCCCGCGCGGCGGGAGTTCTCTCTCCCACGCCCGCAACCAGAACCACACTGTGCGGACTGCCGGCGCTGCGCACCTTCAGGCCCGAGCAGTCTTCTCTGAACTCGTCCGCGAACCGTGGGCCGGGCTCCAGGATGATCTTTCCGTGCGTGTAGTCCAGCCAGACCCTGAAGCGGCGCCACACCTCGCCGCCGATGATCCCCGCGATGTCTGTCCGCGCAAACGCGCCGGACTTCGCTTCCGGGAAGCCTGCCGTCGGCCGCTTCATCGTGTAGGGGCCGATTTGAAGAGACTCCACCCGCCCCTCCAGCAGTGGAAACCGGCCGCCGACTCCCGTGGCGCTGCCGTTGACCATTCCCGCCACCGCCCTGGCCGCCGGCAGCAGATCGTTCTGCCTGATAAACGGCGTTGCGAAGAGAAGAGCGCCTGGGTGCGGTTCGTCCACAAGGAACCGGCCCTCGATGACGGGCTTGCCCGGAACCCCGATGCGCGCCCTCACCACCGGCGTGTGATTCCCGGCGTCAAGGGGCAGCACGGCGCCGCTTCCGCGGTACTCGAAGGTGGCCGGGTCGTACAGCGTCAGCGTGCGCTGGTCAAAGTCGATTTTGACCACGTACTTGGCCATGAGCTGATAGCCGACGATGGCATCGATGTTCTTGCCGTACGAGTTGGACACCTCGTCCAGAGGCACCGCGATCAGATGCGGGAATTCCAGTTTGACGCCGCCGAACTCGAAGCTGGCCGCCGGGAGCGCATACAAGTGCGTCGGCTTGTCCCCCGAGCCCGCGTTCTCCTGGTCCCACTCCTTCAGGATTTCCAGGCCCGTGTCCTTGATCCGCGAGGAATTCAGCACGCAGCCTCCCGCTGCGGTGTCGAGTTGGATCTTCAGAGGCAGCCTGCCGTTGAGGGTCCCGTCGATCCAGATTGCGTTGGCGTAGAACTCGAATGGGATGACGATCGGGGCGGTCCCGGCATCGAGCGCCAATGCGGCCAGGAGCAGTGCGGAAAGGAATCGGCCCATGCAACCGCAGACACCGCAACGTGTCCCCGGGTTTCCGCGCGATCGGGGCTCGCTCGGAAGTGCTCCTATATACTTTGAATCGATGTCCACCACTGTTGATCCGCGCCGCTGCTGCGGTGCTCTGGTAGCCGGCCTCCTCGCGTTGGCCTTCGCGCCGCATGCCCCCGCCGCCACCCACAAGTTTGAAATCGCCGGCGCCGATTTCATGCTCGACGGCAGCAAGCTCGTCATCGTCTCCGGTGAGATGCACTATCCGCGCGTGCCTCGCGTCTATTGGCGCGACCGCATGAAGAAGATGCGCGCCATGGGCCTGAACACTCTCACCACATACGTCTTCTGGAACGCCCATGAAGCCACGCGCGGCAAGTTCGACTTCAGCGGTGAGCTCGACGTCGCCGAATTCGTCCGGACGGCCCAGCAGGAGGGGCTCTGGGTCATCATCCGCCCAGGCCCTTATGTCTGTGCCGAGTGGGACCTCGGCGGTCTCCCCAGTTGGCTCCTGCGCGACCCGGCCGTCCGGCTGCGTGAGAACGAGCCCAGGTTTCTCGCCGCGGCCTCGGCTTACATGGCCGAGGTCGGCAAGCGTCTCGCTCCCCTCATGGTGAACCGCGGCGGGCCCATTCTGATGGTGCAGGTGGAGAACGAATACGGCTCGTTCGGCTCCGATCACGCTTACATGGAGGCCATCCGGGGCATGATTCGAAAGTCCGGCTTCGACGGCCAGTTGTTCACCGCCGACGGCTCCAGCGAGAAGCAACTCACTGGCGGCAGCCTGCCCGACCTGCCTGTGGCCATCAACTTCGGCAACAACGAGAACCCTGAGGTGGAGTTCGCAAATCTGAGTCGTTTCCGCCCCAAGGGTCCGCGCATGTGCGGGGAGTTCTGGGCTGGCTGGTTCGACACCTGGGGCGAGAAGCACTCCACCACGCCTGTGGCTCGCGCGGCCGCGGCGCTCGAATGGATGCTCTCTCGCGGGATATCGGTCAACCTCTACATGATCCACGGCGGGACGTCCTTCGGATTCCGCGCCGGGGCCGATTTCCGCAAGGGCTACATGCCCGACACCACCAGCTACGATTACGATTCGCCGCTCGACGAGGCCGGCCGGCCGACGCCGAAGTTCAAAGCGATGTCCGACGTGATCCGGCGGCATCTCCCGCCGGGCGCCGCGCTGCCTGATCCGCCGGCTTCCCCGGCTCTGATCGAGATCCCGGCTTTCGAACTTCGCGAGGCGGCCCCTCTCGGCACCGTGATCGGCAGCCCTGTCCGCTCCGCGAAACCTCTCACGATGGAGGAACTCGGCCAGCCGCACGGCATGGTGCTCTACCGGCACAAGCCTGCGCAAGCCTCCAACGGGCCTCTCGAGATCCCCCGTGTGGGCGACTATGCGATCGTCTCCGTAGACGGTCGCCGCCAAGCCACCCTGGATCATCGTCTGGAACCAAAGCCGCTGCCCGTGTCGCTCAAGGCCGGCAGCACGCTCGACGTGCTCGTGGATGCCATGGGACACATCAACTTCGGGCGGAGGATGCAGGACGACAGGAAAGGCCTGTCGGAAGTCCGCCTGGCTGGCGCACCCGCCGAGGGATGGGAGATGTTCGGAATCCCGCTGAATGCTCCCACCGTCGGGTGGCTTCGGACCTGCCGTGCCGGCCGGTCCGGCGTTTTACCGTGCGAAGTTCAACCTCGCCGGCGTCGGAGACTCCTATCTCGACATGACCGGCTGGGGCAAGGGATACGTTTGGGTGAACGGCCGCAATCTGGGACGCTATTGGAGCGTCGGACCGCAGCAGGCGCTCTTCGTTCCAGCGGGGTGGCTGCGTGGCGGCGCAAATGAGATCGTCGTGCTGGACCTCGAAGCGGGCCGGCACCGGTCGATCCGCGGAGTCCGGAACCCGGTCTGGCACACGCCTGAAGCTCCCCGGTAATTACTCCCTGCGGCACGAAGGACCATGTCCTATTCGTGCCGCAGAGCCGCCAGCGGATCAATTCGGGACGCTCGCCTTGCCGGCGCATAGCCGGCGAGAATCGCGGCGCTTAGGAGGACGACACCGGCCAGCGCCAGGGTTCCCGGATCATTGGGCTGGGTCTCGAACAGAAACGATTTGACAAGCCGGGACGCGATCAACGCGGCAGGCACGCTGATCGCGAGTCCCACCGCCGCCAGTAGTAGAACGCGGCGCAGAACCATCCATACCACGGCGCCGCGTTGCGCGCCCAGAGCCATACGGATTCCAATCTCGCCGACCTGCCGCGCGACGTTGTACGACATCGTCCCGTAGAGTCCCACGCACGCCGTCAGGAGAGCGAGAACCGCGAAACCCGTGCATAGTTTCGCGAACGTGACTTCCCGGCTGATCGTCCGATCGATTTCCGCAGCCTGTGTGACCACGTTGGTGACGGGTATGCGTGAATCTGCCTCCCGCACGATCTCATGCACACTCCTGACATACCTCAGCGGATCACCCGCGGTGCGCAGCGCGTAGGTCATTCGGTCCGGAGAAAACTGGCTGACCGCTACGAACACGGTCATTGCACTCTCCTCTTCATTTTTCAGACCACCGTACCGCAGGTTTGCCGACACGCCGACGATTTCGAGATCGCGCTTCTCGTCCACGAACGTGATGCGCCGGCCCACCGGATTCTCGTTCCCGAAGTAAGTCCGCGCCAGCCGCTCGCTGATCACTGCAACCGGCGTGGAGCCCGGTTGGTCGCGGTCGTCAATCTCACGCCCGGCCAGGATCGGAATCTGCATCGTCGTGAGGAAACGCGGTCCGGCGACCATGACGCGTGCGCCTTCGATGGTAACAGCGCCGATCTTCATTGCCCCCCTGTATGGTCTTCCCGGCATGGCCGGCGTTGATGATCGAGGATTGCGAAAGCGTCGCGCTGCTCACTCCGGGGATCGATTCGAAGCGCTTGCGCAGGTCCGCGTAAAAAGTGGCGATCTCCGGGTCGCGATGCCCGGCCTGGCGCGCATTCAACGAGAACAGAAGGATGTTCTCGCGGGCGTATCCCAGTTGGACGGAGTGCAGCTTGTTGAGTGTCCGGACAAACAGACCCGCGGCGACCAGGATGAGAAAAGACATCGCGATTTGGGCGACCACCAGAACGTGCTGCGCGCGGCGGCGCGGTCCGCCCCCGCGGCCATTCTTTAGCGCGGGCATGACGTCCGGACGCGTCGACTGAATCGCTGGAGCGAGGCCGAATAACAGGCCGCAAACCACTGAGAGCGCCGCCGTCACGGCCAGCACGTTCCAGTTCAATTCCGCGTGCAGCGTAAAGTTCTCCTGCCCTCTGGAGAACAGAAACGTCAGCGATCGCACGCCCCAGATCGCAAACAAGACCCCTAATGCTCCGCCGAGCGACGCCAGCATCACACTCTCGGTAAGCAACTGCCGCACGACGCGGAACCGTCCCGCTCCCAGGCTGAGCCGGACAGCCATTTCGCGGCGTCGCGCGGCGGCCCTTGCCAGCAGCAGATTGGCGATGTTCGCGCACGTGATCGCCAGGATCAATCCCACCATCGCCAGGAGCACGTACAGAGGCTTCGAATACTCGCGGCGCAAGCTACCCAGACCGGCGGCGCCGGGATTCAGAATCAGCGCGGGCAGTTTGGCGCGCTCACCGTCGGTCGTCGCCGTGGCGGCAACCCATTGATGGAAACGGGGAGCCAGCACTGCCTGCGCCTGGGCCATGCTGACGCCGGGACGCAGGCGGCCCATCATTTCGATCCAGTAGAAGTTTTCGTCGCCATACATACGAGCCGACTCGGCGCCGTCTACGAGCACATTCGTGTGCAACGGAAGGTAGAGGTCCGGCGCCGCCGCAGGGTCGACTCCGAAGAATTCCGGCGGCGCCACGCCGATCACCGTGAAGGGCACGTTATCGACGAGAATCGGCTGTCCGATCGCACTCGACGGTCCTCCAAAGCGATTTTGGCTCGTCAGCAAAACTGATTACGGCCACCGGCGCCGCGCCTGGACGGTCGTCTTCGGAGTCGATCAGACGTCCCGCGGCCGGCGACACTGCCAGGCCGCGAAAATACTCGCCGGTGACGTACTCCGTGCTGGCGCTCATGGCCTGCCCGCGGACGGCCAGGGTACGGTTTTGTCCGTTGAAGTATCCGAAGAGCGTGGAAAAGACGGGATTCTCCTCGCGAAGCGTCTCGAACGCGCCGTACGGGAACATCCCGCTGACCAGGGCGCCTTTGTCGCCCGGCCAGAGACATGCCTTGTACCCCGTGCACGACGTGGACCCATTCCTTGCTGGCGTTCTGGGGCGGCCGGCTATGCCAATTCAAGACCACCAGCGACTCGGGATCGGCCACCGGCAGCGAGCGCAACAGAATCGACTCCATCAAGCTGTAGATCGCAGTATTGGCCCCGATGCCGAGCGCCAGCGACAAGACCGCCAGGGCGCTGAATGCCTTGTTGGCGATCATGGTGCGACAGCCATAGCGGATATCCTGGCCAAGTTCCGACCAAAACCGTGTCATCCAAATCTCCCGTGACTCTTCCTGCTTCAGTCCGACGTTGCCAAATCGCCGGCGCGCTTCAGCCCGGGCGCGCTCCGCCGTCATACCGTCTGCTTGCAGTTCCGCCGCTTTTTCCGCAAGGTGGAGTTCCATTTCCTCACGCAGCGCCTCGCTGCGCCTGGCGCTTTCCATCCAATACCTCAGCCGTCGTAACACGTGCCGTCACTCCGCTCCCATCACGTGCGCGATCGCCAGCGTGAGTTTGGCGTACTTCCGGGTTTCAACGGCCAGTTGTTTGCGGCCAGCCGCCGTGATCTTGTAGATCCTCGCCCGCCGATTGTTCGACGTCACGCCCCAGACACCGTCGATCCAGCCGTTTAGCTCCAGCCGCTGGAGAGCGGGGTACAGCGAGCCCTCCTCGACGAGGAGCTCATTGTCGGACGATTGTTGAATGAACTGGACTATGCCGTATCCATGGAGGTCGCGCAGCGACAGCGTCCGCAGAATCAACATGTCCAGTGAACCGGGCAACGAATCGTTCTTTTTCGCCTTGCGTCCCATACCAAGAATTCTTAGCTTACGGCGACGAGATGACGCGAGTCAAGTTCAGATTGGCGGCGAGCACGTCTACACCGTCGGACCGATGGGCGATCTGCACGCGATCAGCACGAAGACGCGAAAGCCCGCCTGGCATAAGAACATATGGAGCCTGGTGACTGTGCCGCGCTGATTGCCTTGAACCGTCCTGACCAGCTCCGGTCTCACTTCGTCAGGGCGCGCCAGAACGGCGCGACGCAGGGAGAGTTGATCGAAACCATCACTCACCTGGCGTTTTACGCCGGCTGGCCAAACGCGGTCACTGCCATCGGCGTAGCCAAAGAAGTTTTCGCGAAGTAATGTAGCGAACATTCCGCCATAGTCAGAGGGAAGTTTGAAAACAAGGCTGGCATATAGTCTAAGGATGCGAATTCTCTATGCGCTTGTACTTTTGAGCTGCCTGCGGGCCCAGACTCCCCCATTGACGGTTCAGGCGCCGCAGAGGACGTTGCCGGCACATGTGGCCGACAAGCTGAGCGCGGCGGACCGGGTACTGTTCGGGAGGCTGATGCGGGTTGGGCTTGAGGCGGCGTGGTCGGCGGTGACGCAGGAAGGATACCCGCTGTGTTTTATCAATGAATTGACACCATTGAACGGGGACCGGCGGCTGGTTGGGCGCGCGCGAACGGCGCGTTATCTGCCGAACCGGAAAGATCTGCGAGAGAAGATCTATGCGGCAGGGCCGCAGTTAAATTACCGCACGGCGGAGGAATCGGAACCGGGCGATGTATTGGTATTCGATGCGGGGGGAGAGAGGCGGTCGACGGTGTCGGGGGCGATGGTAACGACCCGGTTCCTTGTGCGAGGTGGCACGGGGATCCTGGTGGACGGGTGTATGCGGGATGTGCCGGACCTGGCGGCGATGCCGCTGGCGGTGTATCTGCGATGCGGGCACGCGTCCAGCGTGAGTCCGCTGATGATGAGCGCGGATTACCAGGTGCCGGTGCGCATTGGGGGCGTGACGGTGATACCAGGGGACATTCTGATCGGGGAAAGGCATGGAGTACTCGTCATACCGGCCGCGATTGTGGAACGTGTGCTGGACAAGGCGATGGAGCACGACGAGCAGGAGAAGTTTCAGCGGAAGTTACTCCTGGAGGGAGAACCGGTTTATGAGGTGTATCCCAACTTGAACGAGGTGAACCAAAAGAAATTTGCAGAGTGGAAGAAAGGGAAGCGGTAGGCGGGACTGGGAAGCGGCGCCCGTATCGGGACCCGCACCCGCGGCAGCGGTGTTTCAGAAGCCGTATGATCCGAACTCTGTTCGCGTTGTCTGCGTGCCTGTCGGGGGTGCTGCAAGCGCAGGTGGCGGAGATGCCGATGCAGCTGGAGAAGAACCTACCGTTGGTGCAGGTGCGCCTGAACGGCAGCGCGCCGCTGTGGTTTATTCTCGACTCGGCTGCGGCGCAGGTGGTAGTGGACCGGGGCCTGGCGCAGGAGTTGGGGTTGAGGAGCGCAGGGGAGGGGATGAGCTCGGGCAGCGGCGGAGTTCAGCCTGTGGGATTGATTGAAGGCCTGACCGTCGATCTCGGCGGAGTGAAAATTCAGCCGCAGCAGGTGGTGACGTTTGACATGGCGGCGCTCAAGTTCGTGCGCAAGGTGGACGGCATCATCGGCTTCCCGCTGTTCGGCAGCCACGTCGTCCAGATCGACTACCCGGGCCCTGGTAGTCAGCGTTGTCCTTTACCATCAATCTGAGTTCGCCCCCCTGTGTAGAGAGTCCAGTCCACGGCCGCCCACATTCGACGGGGCAGCGAACGCTCGATGTGGAACTGCAAGCTGCCCAGGGGAACCTGCCTGCGCACCGAACTTCCATTGAACCGGCTGTTCGCTTTGTACAGCCATACTCCAGCGGCGCCCTCAAACGTATACTTCCCGACGGCGCGGGATAGGCCGATTTCCGGTTTGAATGCCCATCGGTTCAATCCGAGATTGACAATTCGATTAGAGTCGTACTGCCCTGTCGGAGCCGCCAACGTGATGCTGGCTCCGACGATCGTCTTCTGACGGTAGGCCCTGAACTCCTTGAGGTCCATCGCCGGCGCGCCGTAGAATTTTCATTGCGTATCGAAGGGTCACGTCGCCGAGCCCGGAATAGCGGGTCCGGATCTGCGTGCCGTCCAGATTCGACCCGCCTTCCGCCACGACATATGGCACGCAAGCCAACAACTGCACAGTGCGCCCCGCCAGTCCCAATGTCTGCCCGAAGGCGAGAGTGGAGGCGTGTGCGTCTAAACCTCACGTCTTCCAGTGCCAGGCCCGGATCGACAAGCAATCCGCCTCTGTTGTTCGCGTAGCTGATTCCGAAGTAGTTGAGACCGACCGGAGCAGGAAGGTATGCGCGAGGCTGCAGTTCCTGGGCGGCAGAACAGGCCGCGAGGCAGGTGAACAGCAGAGCGTGACGGGCAAACCGCCGGCAGTGGTCCAGCCAATCCCGCCTCACGATTGGGGCGGATCGAAGCTCACCGTGCCCGGCATCAACCCTGTTCACAAGGGTCCGTCTCCTCCTGATTCGAATCCTCATCTCGCCAGCAGAGTCCAAACCGCGACAAGGCCCGCGATGGCCAGAAGCATCGCGACCGTGATGCTCAATGGCCACTGGGTCAGGACTGGAGTCTCATTCCGGCTGAGCCTGCGCAGCGTGCGCCAGTGAGTAAGTCCCGCCAGCACCGTGGCGGCAATGCCGAGGAACACGAGCGCAAACCCGAACCTACTCGATCGCGCCCTCATGCAATTGAACGGTCTCAGGGCCGGTGATTATCCTCTCAGGGTCCGGAAGAACCCCACAGTGCCGAAGCCAAATGTCGCCATGGTCAGAGTGGTCCGAATCCAGGCGAGCGTGGTGCGGTCAGCCGCGAGTTGCGTTCGGAACTTCGCCATACCCAGTGCGGTCACGGGCCAAGTCCGTACTGACCGAGCCGGTCAGGCTGCTGATTCATCTCGTCCCGCCTGGTTCCACCAGTCCTACTTCTCGTGTTTCAGCCGTCGCGATGCCCTCGATCGATCGGGTGCCATCCGACCACGAGGGAGACCATGAAACGATCCATGCGCAGATCCGTGGGAGCTTTGTCGTTAACCGTCGACTTGTAGCCGAAGGTGAGACCCAGGTTGTCGTTGATCTGGTAGCCGAGCGTGAGTCCGAAGCCCAGGTTGTTGAGCTTCTCTCCCGCGACGCCGTTGATGGTCGCCTGGCCTCCGTAGAACCACGTCCCGTCGAACGACCCCCAGAAGTTCTCCGTGAAGTCGCGCGTCAGGTGCCCGTCCACCTGGAACATTGGATCCGTCTTCATCGTCTGTCCGACGTAGTTGCCGTTGGTCCCGAACATCCACACGGCTGGCAGGAATTCCACGGTCGTCCGGCGGCCCGGCACCCACGGGCCGAGTTGCCACAGGATCGGCGCGCCAACGCGCCCATACCAGCGGTTCTGCCCCAGGTTCAAGGCTGGCTGCTGTTGTACTCGCCGATCGGAAACGCTAGGTCGGCGAGCAGGTCCACCGAGAACTTCGGCTCATACCGCAAGACGTCGGGGATGTTCTTCTGCGCCTTCGGGGCCGAGCACGTTGATGTCGAACTCGATCATCGGGTCGCCAAATCCGCGGGACGACTGGTTGAACGACTTCCCGGCCGCTGTCACCTCGCCCGAAAGTCTGCCCATGGGCAGGATGACCGCAGCCATCGCCGAACCGGTTCTTCAACGTGAAGGTGCGAGCATAACCTGCCAGTGCGATTGTCGCGTTCACGTTCCCTCCTGCCATCACCGTATGCGACGGGTCAAACGGGTTCGTATTACCGCTCATCGACTCGGCCATGAGCGGTACCGCATTCGCGTTCGACAGTGTCTTCCAGTAGAAGCGCGGCGGCATCTGCGCCTGAGCCTGCTGAGAGCAGACGCGCTCCGAGGGCGAGCATCGTTACCACCGCTAATCGCAAGCGGGCAGCCTGTTTCATCGAACCTCCTTCAATCTCCATGAGGGACCCCTCCTCGTTCTTTCATTCCCGGATCGGAGAACGCTCAACGCTTCTTGGGCTCAGCCATCATGTCCTTGGGCGGGATGTACTGGCGCTTGTTGATGAGCGGCGGGTAGCCGGCGTCGACCGGGACTCGCTGCGGAAGCTGGTCTTCCAGGGTCTCGAACACCGAGCGGCTGGGCAGAACCACGTTGTTCGTCCGGACATAGCCGTCCCAGAGCGCAAGCAACTCCTTCAGCTTGTCGGGACGCTCCGCCGCGAGATCTTTTCGTCTCTCCTGGATCAGCCGTGAGGTTGAAAAGCTCCCACTCGCCCTTGCCGAATGACTTGTATTGCCAGCGAGCTTCCACTCTCCCTGCCGCACGGCGCGATTGCCGAAAATCTCCCAGGCCAGAGAGTCCTGCTCCATCCGTGGCGACTCCGCCTGCCCAGCCAGCACCTGGCCCCAGGACTTGCCGGTGAGCGCAGGCAGTTCATGTCCCTCGTGGGTCTTCGGATAGTTGGCGCCGGCGATTTCGAGCAGAGTCGGCATGAGGTCGGACACATGCATGAGCCCGTTGTTGATGCTGCCTTTGGGCCGCTTCACGGCTGGACCGCTGACGACGAGCGCGTTCCGGATACCTCCTTCGGCCAGCCATCCCTTGTACTGGCTGAACGGCGTCATGGACACCTGTGCCCACATCGGGCCGTAGCCGACGTAGGAGCCCGGATCGCCCCACGCGTTGGGATGGGTCTGCGACCACTTCATCGACGCGAATAGATAGTTGAGTGTTCCAGGCGTACCCGCGACCATCTGGAAGAGGTCGGTTCCTTCGGCGCCGTTGTCGCCGAACACGATGAAGATCGTGTTCTCGTACTCGCCGATCTCTTTCAGGTGAGCGATCAGACGGCCGACGTGGAAGTCGAGGTTTTCCATCATGCCGGCATAAAGCTCCATCTTCTTGCCGAGGATCGCCCTGGCCGCAGGCGCGAGCACGACCGGATCGGGCAGGAACCACATGCGCTCCGAGAGCTGCGTGCCGGACGGTACGATACCGAGTTCGATCTGCCGCTTCAGACGCCCCTGCCGGACCATGTCCCAACCCATGTCGTATTGGCCAACGTGGCGAGTGCGCCACTCCCTGGGCAGGTGATAGGGGTCGTGCGGTGCCTGGTGGGCGACGTAGGCGAAAAAGGGCTTGCCGTCACCGCGGTTGGCGTCGATGAATTCGATCATCTTGTCGGTGTACGTTTTCGTTGCATAGTAGTCTTTGGGAAGCTTGGTCAGATAGCGTCCGTCCTCAGTGAAGACAGAGCGCGGCGATAAGCCGGTGAAGTTCGTCATGTCCCAGTAGCTGCCGGCTCCGTCGAGCAGCGAGAAATCGCGCTCGAATCCGCGCGCCGCCGGGATCTGCTTGGGATCCTTGCCCAGATGCCACTTGCCTACCATGTAGGTGTGGTAGCCGGTGTACTTTGAGCAACTGCGGCAGCGTCGCCACCCGGTTGTTGAGAAAGCCCTCGTAACCAGGCAGACCGTGCTGATTCGGCGCGGTCCACTCGTCCATGTTTCCCAGGCCGTTCAGGTGCGTGTCCACGCCACTCAGCAGCACCGATCGTGTCGGTGAGCAGCTCGCGTTCGTGTAGAAATTCGTGAAGCGGACGCCGTCTTTCGCCAGTAAGTCCAGGTTGGGCGTCCTGATCTCGCTTCCGAAAGAACCCATGTCGGAAAACCCCATGTCATCGCCGAGGATGATGACAATGTTTGGCCGCCGGGGTGGCGCCGCCGCGGAGGGAATGCCGATCGACAGGATGATGCCGGCGATGCGCAGCGCACGAATTACGTGGCTCAGTCTGCGCGGTTTGCCGGGCGCGGTGTAGGCTGAGCGCTGCGGAACGGTCTCCATTGTCCTATCCCTCCTCCATCGGTTCATCTGAATTCCACAACCCAGATCCAGCCCCGGAGGCCGGTGCTGTCCGTGCACTAGGTTGCCCGCAGTGAGCCTTCGTCAGGGCGATCGCACTCATTTGTTCAGGCACGAGGGGTGCCACAGCCAATGGCGGCTTCGCGACCGGGTCTAACTCAGTGACTCAACTGGGAACAGGAGGCCGAAATGAGGAATCGACCAGACATCAGGGTGTGTGTCAAGACGGTTGAAATAACTTCTTGCGGGTGAGATATCACCCCTCTGCTACTTTATGTGCGACGATGGGGAATCGCACCAATCCAGGTCTTTCTCCTGTCGACTTCGGCGAGGCCGGATCGCCATTCATTTCATCCAGTTGCCAGGATATGGCTGGAAGCGGCGCGGGAATCCGCACACCACAGGCACGCCGGGGGCCGCATAGTCTCCACGATTCGCCAACCGAACCCTCATTACATCCTGTGCCTTGTCCGAACAGAGACTGGATAATATACAGTCGACGAGATCCCATGGAAGCCATCAAACCTGTCATTCTGATCGCCGACGACGAGGCCGACTCTCTCAAGCTACTCACCGACATCCTGCGCGCGGAGGGTTACGAGGTGAGGGCGGCCGATAGCGGCGACTCGGCTCTGGCTTCGGCAGCTGCCCACCACGCCAGATCTGATCCTCCTGGACCTCCGCATGCCTGGCATGGACGGGCTGGAGGTTTGCCGGCGGCTGAAAGAGTCCGAAGCGACGCGCGAGACGCCTCTCATGTTCATCAGTGGCGCCGCCGACGTGGAGCAGCGCGTGCAGGGTCTGGCGTGGGAGCGGTCGATTTCGTCACCAAGCCGTTCCGCCGTGAGGAATTGGCGCGCCCGCGTCCGCACTCATCTGGAATTGGGCCGTCTCCGCGCCAACCTGGAAAAGGAAGTCGCGCACCGCACCGCCGAGTTGCGCGCGAGCGAGGCTCGCCTGGCGTCGGGAGTCGAACTGGCCGGCCTGGGCTTTTTCGAAGTCGGACTACCGCCAATGGCGCCGTCCACCTCGACGGCCTGATCGCGAGATCACCGGTTTCCACCCGAACAGGAGCAGGAGCACCTTGAGGGCGTGCAGTTCTGGATCGATCAATCTGCATCCAGACGACCGACAGCGAGTGTTGGACTGTGCGCGATCAAGTGCTCGATGGAACGGCAGAGACAGACAGGATCTCCGCTCGAGTATCGCTTCCTGCATCCGCTGCTTGGGCAGAGGTGGGTTCATCACCATCGCAAGCGTCACCACCCGGGATGCAGGCCGGGCTCGCGATCCACACGTATGAGTGTCCTCCGTGACATCACGGAGCGCAGGCAAGCCGAGGACGGACCTGCGGCAGTCCTACGCTGAGATCGAGCGGTTGAAGGACCGCCTCCAGGCGGAGGGCGAGTACCTCAAGGCCGAGATGAAGTTAACCCACGATCGAGGGCGCCATTTGTCGGGCAAAGCCCCGGCATCCGGAAAGTGCTGCGGCAGGTCGAGCAGGTCGCGACCCACCGCTTCATCGGTGCTCGTGTGCGGCGAGACCGGCACCGGCAAGGAACTCATCGCCCAAGCCATCCACCGGCTCAGCCCTCGCCAGAGCCACGTGATGGTCAAGGTCAACTGCGCCGCGCTGCCGTCCGGGCTCGTGGAAAGCGAGCTGTTCGGCCGGGAAAAGGGCGCCTTTACCGGCGCGATGACGCGTCAGATCGGCCGCTTCGAGATCGCGGACGGCTCGACCCTCTTCCTCGATGAGATCGGCGAATTGCCGCTTGATCTGCAGGCAAAGCTGCTGCGCGTGCTGGAGTCGGGCGAGTTCGAGCGGCTCGGGAACCCCAGGACGATCAAGGTCAACGTGCGTGTGATCGCGGCCACCAATCGCGACCTCGCCGAGGCCATCAAGCAGAGAAAATTCCGGGAAGACCTCTACTACCGCCTCAACGTGTTTCCGCATCCACGTACCGCCGCTTGCGCGAACGGGCCGACGATATCCCGCTGCTGGTGTGGGCCTTCCTCGAGGAGTTCTGCCTCCCGCATGGGCAAGAAGATCACCCAGGTGCCGCGCAAAACGATGGACGCGCTCCAGCGTCATTCCTGGCCGGGCAACGTGCGCGAGTTGCGGAACGTGATCGAACACGGGACCATCATCACTTCCGGCAACACACTGAGGATCCCGATGCTCGACGAAGCCGCGCCGGTGGCAGCGCACCATCTGACTCTGGCGGACGTCGAGCGCGAGATCATCCTCCGAGTGCTCGAGGAAGTTGACCGGCGCATCAAAGGGCCTAAGGGCGCGGCTGCAGGACTGGGGATGAACCCAGGAACATTGTACAGCCGCCTCGAGGAAACTTGGGATCATGCCGCACCAGCGAACCAGGAACGACGCGGATTGAGCGATTCAGCCACCATCCTGCTGGAAGTATCACGGGTGCGCAGGCATGCCCCGGGGTCGGCCAAGGCACATGACTCCGCAAGCTCCGCCTTCGTTCCCAACTATTGGAATCCCCACTGAAAAAGAACCCCACCCCCTCACTCCGGGACTTTGGCCGGTTAACGGTCACGGGCTTCAAAAAATCTCTAACCACTTGACCTCAGGCAACTTCCTGTCCTCAACAACATGGACTCTTTCGTCCGCAATGCTCTAATGGTCGCGGAGGTGAGAACATGGCTTCTCAGGCTGTCACAATCCCTTCGACCCAGGCGTCGAATCCCGCAATCAACCGCTCCACCGGCCCTCGCACCGACGAAGGCAAGGCGCGGTCGTCTCAGAACTCCCGAAAGCACGGCTTTTCGGCCCTCAACCTCAACGTTCTCCCCGAAGAACAGGCCGATTTCGACATTTACCAAAACGAACTCCTCGACCAGATCAAGCCCCAGGCCGGCGTCCAGGCCGACCTCTTCCGTCAGCTCGTCCACGCGGGCTGGTCCCTCATCCGCCTCGAGGGCTACGAGCTCGAAATCCTCGGGGAAGGGAATCCATTCAAGTCATCCGAGGCCCAATCCAGGCTCGACCGCCTCGAACGCTACCGCGCCTCCCACCGCCGCGCCTACTCCCGCATCCTCACCGAAATCCGCAAACTCCAGACCGACGCCATGCTCTGGACCACGACCCACAACACCATCCAGACCGTATTGCGGGACGGATTCCCCATGGCTGACCCCGCCTGCCGGCCCCTCAACAGTGGAGTTGAGCGCATCTCCGGCGACCTCGATAAGCGGGAGATCGAGCGGCTTCAGAATTCGCCTTCCCGCCCGCCCGCCGTGCCGTTTTCCAAAACGAACTCCCCCGCTGCCCCGTCCAATCCCGGAGCGGCGAGAATTTGACACCCGGTAGCCCTACGCTGCGACCCGGCCTTACCGGAGGGCCTATACTGTAGTTAAAGGTGAGCCATGAAGACTTACGCCCGATTCGCCGTTCTGGTTGTGGCCATTATCGGAACCTTGGCCTGGCTGGCCGCCAGCGGCATCAGCGAATCCAAAACGTACTATAAGACCATCTCTGAACTCAAAGCAGCCACCGGAAGTGAAGCTGCCAAACGTGTCCGCGTCACCGGCGATGTCGTGCCGGGTTCCATCAAGCGGGAAGGCGAGCGCGTCCACTTCGTCATCCACGAGAAAGACCATAACCTGAGCTTGAATGTCGTCTACACCGGCAAGGATCCTCTGCCCGATACCTTCCGCGACAGTGCCCAAGCCATGGCCGATGGCAAGATGACCACCGATGGCACTTTTCACGCCTCCTCAATTGCCGCCAAGTGTCCTTCGAAATATGAGGCCGCGCCCGGCGCCAAGCCAGTTGCTAAACCGCTGAACGCGCAGTCCTGATCTTTTCTCGTCAACCGTCGGGCCGCCTGCCGGGCTGGCCCCTGCCTTTGAAAGGACCTCACCGGGATCATGGAAACACTCGGGGCATTCTCGCTTCTTCTCGGCTTGTGCGTGGCCGTCTACGCCCTATTGGCCAGCGTCACCGGCGCCGTCGCTGGCAAACCTTTCCTGAAGATCAGCGGCGAGCGCGCCGTCTATGGGGTCTTCCTGCTGATCACCCTCGCCAGCGGAATCCTCGTAGCCATGCTGATGGCCAGCGACTTCCGCATGGCCTACGTCGTCGCGCGCTCCAACCGCGAAATGCCCCTCGTCTACAAGTTCGCCGCATGGTGGGGCGGGCAGGAGGGTTCGCTCCTGCTCTGGAGTTGGCTCCTCTCGACGTTCTCGGCCGTTGTCGTCTGGACTAACCGCAGGAAGTTCCGCGACATGATGCCCTGGGTCATCGCCGTGCTCATGTTCACCCAGGTCTTCTTCTGTATCCTGAACGTCTTCGTCGAGCCGCCGTTCCAGGTGCTCACCGTCAGTAAAGGCGTCACCTCCGTGCCTGACGGGCAAGGCCTGAATCCGCTGCTGCAGTACTGGCTGATGGCGATTCACCCGCCGGCCCTGTACCTCGGCTATGTCGGCTTCATCGTTCCGTTTGCCTTCGCCATGGCCTCGCTGATCACCCGGCAGCCTGGCGATGCCTGGATCCACACCACGCGCCAATGGTCGCTGATCACCTGGGGCTTCCAGTCCACCGGCAGTCATGCTCGGCCAGGGCTGGGCCTACGCAGTGCTCGGCTGGGGCGGCTACTGGGGCTGGGATCCGGTTGAAAACGCCTCTCTGCTGCCGTGGATCACCGCCACCGCCTTCCTGCACTCCGTCATGATGCAGGAGAAAAAGGGAATGATGAAGGTCTGGAACATGGTGCTGGTTTCCGCCACGTTCCTGCTTTGCATCTTCGGAACGTTCCTGACCCGCTCCGGAATCGTCAGCTCGGTGCACGCCTTCGCCCAATCGTCGCTCGGCTCCTGGTTCCTCGGCTACCTTGTCATCGCCATCGCCGCCGTCGCGTGGTTGATCTTCTCCCGCCTCGACTACCTCAAGAGCGAAGCGCACCTGGAAAGCGTTCTTTCGCGCGAATCCAGCTTCCTGTTCAATAACCTCATCCTGCTGGCCTCGCTGCTTCGCGGTTCTCTGGGGCACGATGTTCCCGGTCATCACCGAATACGTGATGGGCGAAAAGATCACCGTGGGCGCGCCTTTCTTCAATAAGGTCAATATTCCCATCGGCCTGTTCCTGCTGCTGCTGACCGGCGTTGGCCCGCTGATCGCCTGGCGCCGCAGTTCCTGGGATAGCCTGAAGCGGGCCTTCCGCTGGCCCACCATCGGCGGCTTCGCCCTGGTTGCCATCCTGCTCGCCTTCGGCGTCCGGCACTTCTATGCCCTGGTCAGCTTCGGACTCTGCGCCTTCGTGGTGATCACCATCTTCATGGAGTTCTGCAAGGGCGCCCGCGCCATCTCCCTCAAGAACGGCATGAACCTCCTCATGGCGATGATCGAGCTCACCCATCGCAACACGCGGCGCTATGGCGGCTATCTCGTCCACATGGGCATCGTCATCATGTTCATCGGCTACACCGGCGCAGCCTTCAACAAGGACACCACCAAGGAAGTGAAGATCGGCGACAGCTTCACTCTCGGCGCCTACAATCTCCACGTCAAGCAGGTCAGTGACGGAGAAACCGGCAACTACGTCTGGCAGAAGGCCACGGTGGCCATCAACAAGGACGGCGCTTACCTGGGCGACCTCTCGCCCGAGCGCCGTGTCTACAAGGCCAGCGAGCAGCCCACCAGCGAGGTTGCCATCCGCCGCCGCCTGAATGAGGATCTCTATCTCAACTTCGCCTCGATGAGCCAGCAGACCGAGAACGCCGCCATCATCCAGGCCTACATCTTCCCGCTGGTGAGCTGGATCTGGATCGGCTTCTACGTGCTGCTCGTCGGTACCCTGGTTTGCCTGGTCCCGAGCAAACAGAAGCTTTCTTACGCCAAGACGGAGGTCGTCGGTGTTTACGCCCGCGAAACTGCGAAGACGAAGTAGGCTGCTCGCCCCGCTCATGCTGGGCGCGGCCGTGCTGCACGCCGCCGTGCCGCTCACTAACGACCGTGTCCGCAAACTCGGCCAGAACCTGAAGTGCAAGTGCGGCTGCAACGCCTCGATCACCGACTGCAACATGATCAACTGCCACTTCAGCGACCCTGTTCGCATGAAGCTGCTGGCCATGGTCGACTCCGGCGGCAAGAGCGACAAGGAAATCATCGATGCGATCGCGGCCGAGTACGGCCGCGACATCCTGCTGAACCCGCCAACCGAAGGCGTTCTACGCGCTGAGTTGGACGATGCCATATATCGGACTCGCCGCCGGCGCGGGGGTCCTGTGGCTGGTGCTCAAGAAGTCCCTCGGCAAGCAACGCGTTGAAGCCGCCACCGGCGCTACGCCGCCCACGCCCGAGCTTGACCGCTACCGGGACCGCATCGACAAAGACCTGTCCAACATGGAGTAACATCACACCTTGATGCAAGCTGTTGCCGATCTGCCGCTGATGATCGCCCCGTTCGTGGTCTTCGCCGGTGTCATGATCCTTATCCTGCGGGTTAGGCCATCCGACGTCCCCCTGCCTCCCCCACCCAACCCTGCCGCTCACCTCGAGGAGCGCAAGCAGGTCATCTACGAGAACCTGCGTGACCTGAATTTTGAATTCCGTCTCGGCAAGCTCTCCGATGCCGACTACGACAAGACCAAACATGGCCTTCAGACCGAGCTGGCGCATGTGCTTTCGGAAATCGATCGCCTGGCAGGCGCCGCGCCCGTCCAAGCCCCCGCCAAGCCTGCGCCTCGATCCGAAGACCTGCCCCAAGTGCGGCGCCCGCTTCGACAAGCTCATGAAGTTCTGCGGCGAGTGCGGCGAAGCGATGCCCGCCGCATCGGGAGGCTCGAAATGAAACCCGTTGCCACTTTCTCAAATCCAATTTCAAATGTGGGGCGGCCCCCCCGGGCCGCAGCCGACCCCCTGGTCGGCTGTCTTTCGTTTTCTGGTCCTCTTCTTTCTGGCCCTCTCCCTCCCAGCGCTCGCCGCCATCGAAGGTACCGTCGTCAACAAGACCACCGGCAAGCCGCAATCCGGCGTTCAGGTCACCCTCACCCGGCTCACCGACAAGGGCATGCAGCCCGCAGCCACTGGCGTCTCCGACGCTCAGGGCCGATTCAAGCTCGACGCTGATGCCGCGTCGGCTCACCTGATTCAGGCTCGCTACCAGAACGTCGCCTACAGCACGCAGCTCCAGCCGAACCAGCCGCAGGTGGAGATTGCCGTCTATGACGCCGTCTCCCAGGTCAGCGCCGCCGAAGTCACCCAGCACATGATCCTGCTCGAAACCGACGGGCAGGAACTGGTCGTCAACGAGACCGTCATCTACTCCAACGACAGCCAGACCACCTGGTATGCCCCCAAGGGCACTGTGCGCTTCTACATCCCCGCCGCCGCGGCAGAGAACCGCATGGCCCGTGCCATCGCGCCCGGCGGGCTTCCCGTTGATCGCCCGCTGTTGCCCGCCGGCGAACGGCAGGTCTTCGCCATCGACTTTCCCGTCAAGCCCGGCGAAACTCGTTTCGACCTCAGCTACAAGCTCTCCGCGCAGGCTGGCGGCACCCTCGGCGGCCGTGTCATGCACGACGGCCAGGCTCGCCTTGTCGTGCCTCAGGGCATCAAGGTCGAAGGACCTGGCCTCGAACCCGCTGGCACTGAGCCCTCCACGGGCGCCGCAATCTTCACCATCAAGGAACGCAACTACTCCGTGAAGGTCTCCGGCACAGGCCAACTCCGCCGCACCGCAGCCCACCCAGCCGAGCGAAGAAGACGGCCCGCGCATTCAGGTGATGCAGCCGCCGGGCTACCACCGTTCGTGGAAGCTGTTCCTCGCCTTGGCTCTCGCCGCGCTGACCCTCGCTTTCGCCGCCCACTACCTTCGCGGGCTCGCGTCGTCTGGCCCAGCCGCCGGCGGCGCTGGAGGCTCCGCGCGGCGATGACGGCTCTCACCGTCGACCACGTCTGGAAATACTTCGGCGACTACCCCGCGCTCCGGGACATCAGTTTCAACGTCGAAGCCGGCGAGTGCGTCGCGCTGCTCGGCCGCAACGGCGCCGGCAAGACGACCCTGCTGCGGATCCTCGCCGGCCTCTCCCGCGCCGCGAAAGGCCAGGTCACCGTCTTCGGCAAGGACGTGATGGACCGGGCCTCCGCGCTCGCTCCTTCGGCATCCTCGGCCACGGCATCGCCATCTACGACGAACTCTCCGCATTCGAAAACCTGAAGCTCTTCGCTGAACTCTACGGACTCGACGACGCCTCGGCCCGCGCCGATCAATGGCTCGAACGCGTGAATCTGCTGCGCGTCAAGGATTCACCCGTCCGCGAATTCTCCCGCGGCATGCGCCAGCGCCTCGCCGTCGCCCGCGCTTTCCTCCACTATCCCCGCCTGCTGCTGCTCGACGAGCCGTTCACCTCGCTCGACGACGAGCGATCGTCGCTCCTGCAGAGCCTGCTTGCCGCGATGCATTGCAGGACGGGCGCCACCGTGCTCATGTCCACCCATCAGATTCGCGAGGCCCTGGAACTCGCCACCCACGTCGTGCTCATCCAGAAAGGGCGCTTGATCCACACCGGGCCCCGCGCTCCGGAGATGCCAGTGACCCCACCTGGATCTACAGAACCTATGGAGAGGAATAGCAGCGCATGAATTCCTCCGCCAGACCTGCACCGTCGATGGCCAAGGACCTCCGCAGCGAACTCCGCACCAAGGAGGCCCTCAACGCCTCGCTTCGCTTCGCGCTCGTCATCCTGCTGCTGTTCAGCTTCGCCTTCGACCCCACCGCCGAAATCGACCCGCGAGATCTCCGGCGGCCTGCTCTGGCTCGTCTTCGCCTTCGCCGGCGCCCTGATCCTCAACCGCAGCTTCGCCCGCGAACTCGCCAACGACTGCCTGGACGCCCTGATCGCCTCGCCCGTCTCCGGCGCCGCGCTGTTCCTCGGCAAGGTCCTGGCCAACTACGTCCTGCTGCTGGCCATCGAAGTCGTTTGCCTGCCCGTCTTCGGCATCTTCTACAACGTGCGCTGGGCCCAGCAACCCCTCTGGCTCGCAATCGTGCTGCTGCTGGCCACTTGGGGCATCGCCGTCGTGGGCACCCTCTTTTCAGCGCGCTGACCGTCAACATGCGGCTGCGCGAACTGATGCTGCCGATGCTGGTCTATCCGATGCTGATCCCCTGCCTGATGGCCGCGATGCAGCTCACCACGCCGCTTCTCGCCGGCGAGCCCATTCAGGGCGACCTCATGGCCTGGCTGCGCCTGCTGATCGGCTTCGATATCATCTTTACTGCTCTGGCTGTTATCCTGGTCGACACTGTTCTCGTCGGGTGATGCAATGAGCGAAAAAGTCCTTTACGGAATCGGCGGATTGGCCGCGGTGATGCTCGCCCGCAACATCCTCGTGATGCTCACGGGCTTGCCCGACGAGGCTTTCCAGGGCGCCATCTTCCGCATCATCTTCTTCCACGTCCCGGCCGCCTTCACCTGCTTCCTCTGCTTCCTGGCCTCGCTCATCGCGGGCATCGCCTACCTGAAGTCGAAGAACCTCAAGTGGGATTCCCTCGCCGTCGCTGCCACCGAAGTCGGCCTCGCCTTCGGCGCCGCCAACCTGATCACCGGCATGATCTGGGGCCGCATCATCTGGGGCATCTGGTGGACCTGGGACTGGCGCCTGACCTCGATGCTCGTCTGCTGGCTGCTCTACGCCGGCTACCTGATGCTGCGCCACGCCATCGAGGAGCCCACCGAACGCGCGCGACTCTCCGCCGTGATGTCGATCCTCAGTTTCGCCGTCGTGCCCTTCGTCTTCTTCTCCATCAAGTGGTTGCGCACGCAGCATCCGCAGCCGGTGCTTTATGGAGACGGCAAGATGGATACGGCCTACCGCGTCATGCTCTACACCAACTGGGTGCCGATGCTGATGCTCGCCGTTGTCCTGATCGCGGTCCGCATGCATGCAGGAGAAGCGCCAGCGCGAAATCGACGCCATGCGCCGCACTGCGCACGCTTTGATTCGAGGAGTACGAACGCCATGAACGACGCCGCCGCGCGCAATTTCGAATACCTGGTCTACGGCCTCATCGCCGTCTGGGCCGTCCTTGCGATATACGTGTTGACACTGGTCAGCCGCGAGCAGAAGATTCGCAAGCAGATGGAGAGCCTCCAGAGGATGCTCGAAGACCAGGAAGGGAAAGTAGCCATCATGAATCGCACAGATCTATGCTTGACTCTCGCCGCCGCCGGGGCGGTCACCGCCCGCGAAGTCGCGGCGCAGGAACAGGTGGCGCGCGCCACCCGCGCCACTGCCTTCGCCGAAGATCAAGGACGTCCAGGTCATCGCCACCGCGCCTGCCGGCCTGCGCCTGGCCGTCGTCAAGATCGTGACCGACCAGGACGGCCTCTACGGCTACGGCTGCGCGCACCTACACGCAGCGCGCCGACCTGGTCGTCATGGCCGTCGAGAAGTACCTGAAGCCGTTCCTCATCGGCAAGCCCGCCGACCGCATCGACGATACCTGGCAGGCCTGCTACAACTCCTGCTACTGGCGCAACGGCCCGGTGCTGAACAATGCCATCAGCGGCGTCGACCAGGCGCTCTGGGACATCAAGGGCCGCCAGGCCGGCATGCCCGTCTACCAGCTGCTCGGCGGCAAGTGCCGCGAAGCGGCCGACTGCTACGGGCACGCCTCCGGCGGCGAGATCCCGCAGGTCATCGAGAGCGCCAAGAAGTTCATGGCCCAGGGCTTCCGCCACGTCCGCGTGCAGATCGGCGTCCCCGGCATGGCCGGCTACGGCGCGGGCCGCGCCGATGTCAAGGTGGAGGAGCTGCACAACTCCCCCGTCTTACGAGCCCGAGGCCTACCTCCGGCGCGCCCTCAAGCTGTTCGAGGCCTGCCGCAAGGAGCTCGGCGACGAAATCGAACTGCTGCACGACGTGCACGAGCGCAGTCACCCCCATCCAGGGCGTTCGCCTCGCCAAGGAGTGCGAGAAGTTCCGCCTCTTCTTCCTCGAGGATCCGCTCTCGCCGGAAGACATCGCCTAGTTCCGCCTGATCCGCCAGCAGTGCTCCACGCCGATCGCCATGGGCGAGCTCTTCAATAGCCCGCACGAATGGACTCCGCTCATCGGCGAGCGCCTGATCGACTACATCCGCATCCACGTCTCGCAGGCCGGCGGCCTCACGCCCTGCCGCAAGATCGCCGCGTTCGGCGAACTCTACGGCGTCAAGACCGCCTGGCACGGCCCCGGCGATGTCTCCCCGGTCGGACATGCCGCCAACGTCGCGCTCGACCTGGCCTGCTACAACTTCGGCGTGCAGGAGAGCGAGCAGCTTCTCCGAGCGCGTCACGCGAAGTCTTCTCCGGCTGCCCCGAGCTGAAGAACGGCTACCTCTACGCCAACGAAGCGCCCGGCTGGGGCATCGAAGTCAACGAGGCCGCAGCCAAGAAGTACCCCTTCGGCTACGGTGAACGCGGCGAGCGCCAGCAGTACAACGGCGGCTGGGGCGAAGTCCGCCGCCGCGACGGCACGATCATCAAGCAGTAGACCAGGCCGGCGGCGCACATCATCCAGGTTGTCGCCTCCGGCACCGCCTCAACCCGGGCGTAAGGCGAGAAGCCGCCGAGCCCGTCCGAGTTTGATCCGTTGATGATGGTCAATCCTGCCATCCCGTCCGCTCCGGCGGACGGGATCGCGTTCAGCGCCACGCCGTAGTTCAGGGAGTTGTAGGGACCCGGCGTGCCGATCGGCTCCGGACCGTAGTGTTGCGTGTTGAACTCCACGCTGTAACGGATCTCCGCCGTTACCGCCAGCGGCGTCGGGAACGCCCACGTCACCACGAACGCAATTCCTCCGCGGCATACTCCACCTGAATCGAGCCATCGCCCCGGCGGTACACGCTGGGTCGGCCGGAGGGCGCCACGGCACAAATACGTTCTGCGGCAGGCGGGCGAACAGGTCTCCTGACCCCGAATAGAGAGCCAACGCGATTTCGTGTGAATAGCCCTCCGCGTTCCCCACTCCAGGATGCTCCGCCGCGGGCGCCCAACTGCTCAGCACGATGCTGAATGCGGTCAGCTCCGTGGCTCCCGTCTCCAGGACAAGTTGATCGCCCAGCCCCCAGATGCCATTGGCCTCATATCCCACGCTTGAGACGTTGGACGGAAGTGTCGATGGCAGGTTGTCAAACACGATCGCAGCCGGAGACAGCACTCCGGCAAGCAGGCCGATCAGCAGTGGGCGTAACACGGGTACTCCTCCAAACATGGGTTCCTGTTCTGTCTATCGGTGGAGTAAGTCAAAAACCTTAGCCTTCAGAAGCGGCCAAGCTCTCCAGAAGCATACAATCGACTCAATGCTCAGGCGCGAATTCATCCCCGCATGCGCGGCCGTTGCGCTGCGGTCCGCCCCTCCATCCGGCAGTGTCCTCGTCCATGAACACGTGCTGGTGGACTTCATCGGCGCCGACCTCATCTCAGACGGCCGCTATGACCGGGATGAAGCATTTCGCGCTGCCCTACCCAAACTGGAGGCATTGAAGCCCTTCGGCTGTGTCCGATTGCAGGAGTGCACTCCGAACTTCCTGGGCCGCGACCCGCGGCTGCTCGATCGCCTGGAGAAAGCCACGGGCATAGAACTCTGGACCAACACGGGACTCTACGGCGCGGCTAACCACAAGTTCATCCCCGGCTTTGCCAAGGACGAGACGTCCAGGCAACTCGCCGCCCGTTGGATAAAGGAGTTCACCGACGGCGTCGACGGCCGCAAGCCGCGCTTCATCAAAATCGGCGTGAACATCGCGCCGCTCCACCCGTGGGATCGCAAACTCGTAGAAGCCGCGGCCTACACCTCTCTCGAAACCGGACTCGCCATCGCCTCGCATACCTCGGGCGGCGGCCGCGCCGCGGGCGAACAGATCGAGATCCTCGAAAAACTGAAATGCCCCTTGTCGAAATTTGTCTGGGTGCACGCCCAGAACGAAAAGGACTTCGCCTGGCATGAACGCATTGCCCGTGCCGGCGCCTGGGTGGAGTTAGACGGCATCAATCCAAAGTCGGCTGAGTTCCACAGGCAGGCCGTCCTGGCGCTGCACTCGAAAGGGCTGCTTGGCCAAACGCTCATCTCCCAGGACTCGGGCTGGTATCGTGTCGGCGAACCCGGCGGCGGCGATTTCCGTGGCTACACCTACATCTATTCCGAATTCCTGCCGTCGTTGCCTGAACCGCTCCGTGCCCAGTTGATCGTTGCTAACCCGCGCCAGGCGTTCGGAACCTGACAGGCTAGCATAGCTTGACAGCCATGTCTTCCGTTTTCGACGCTTCCTGGGCTGGTGCAGCCGGGCTGGATCTGCTCCAGGGTTTGGCGACAGCGAGCGAGTTTTTCCTGGATGGATTCGACGGTCGCCGTCCAGACGAAGGGTTTGGGATTCTCGTTCCAAGCGTTGCCAGAAACTCCTCGATGGCGGTCATCGCAGGTCGTCCACGCTGAGAAGGACGCCGCGGCGGATGCGCTTGTTGGTCCAGGTCGGCCGAACCAGCGCTCGACCAGGTTCAGCCAACTGGAACTGGTGGGCACGATAGTGAGCACGAAGCGGGGATGCCGTTTGAGCCAAGCCTTGCACTTCGCGCGTGCCTGTGGGTTCCGTAGTTGTCCATGACCAGATGCAACGGACTCTGCCGCCGGGAAACTCCGCGTCCAGCCGCCGCAGGAACTTCAGGAACTCCTGATGCCGGTGTCGCTTGTAACATTCGCCGATCACTTTGCCCTGCAGCAGTTCCAGCGCGGCGAACAGAGTCGTCGTGCCGTTGCGTTTGTAGTCGTGGGTCATCGTGCCGCATCGCCCCTTCTTCAGCGGCAGGCCGGGCTGGGTACGATCCAGCGCCTGAATCTGGCTCTTTTCGTCCACACACAGCACGATCGCCTGTTCGGGCGGATTCAAGTACAGCCCGACCACATCGGTCAGCTTCTCCAGAAACTTCGGCAGGCTAGCTTTTCTCATTCAGCTGGCGGTGAATGCCTTCCAGCCGCCGTCGCATCATGCGACCGACAGCCTCCGGCGAGAAGTCGCGCCTGATGCGCTTCCGCGCCTCCTCTCCGATGCGCGCTCTCAATGAAGCGTCCGTCGAAACCTGCCGCAACAGGGCCGCGGCATGTTCCCTGTCCGGTTCCGCCCATACCTCCCCTGCGTCGTAGGGCTCGTTACCTTCACCGACAGTCACGAGCGAATACTCCACCGGGAATGCACTCCCCGGCAGGGTGAAATCCATGTTCCCCGAATACCCGGTGCAGATCACAGTCTTTCCAGCGCTCATCGCCTCCGCCAGGGTCAAGCCGAATCCTTCGCTCCGATGCAGACTCAGGAGGCAGTCTGAGTGCTGGATCAGCGACCCCACTTCGGCACGGTCCATAACACGGTCGATTACAGTGACTCGCGCTCCCGAGGCCGCCTCTCTCATCTGCCGGATCGAATCCTGAGAGGACTTCGAATGGCTCACCTTCAGCACCAGGTGAACGTCCTCAGAATCGCTGAACGCCCGTCGAAACGCGTCGATGGCGGCAATAGGGTTCTTCCGCGCCACCACGCTCAGCGCGTCGAACATGAACAACACTGTAAACCCCGACGCGGGGATACCTAGCTCTTCGCGTGAATGGATAGCCTCAGGAAGCGGCTCGACCGCATGGGGCATGCGGAGGACCGGCTTCGCCGACACTTCGGCGATGGCCTGTCTGCAGAAGTTGGAAGGCGTCCACACCTCGTCCACATGGTCGAAAGCCGGAATCCAGCGCTCCGGGAACGTCTCCAGTTCCCACGCCCAAAACCCCACTTTATGCCGCGTGGAGGCCATCCGATTCCCAAGCTGCGAGAGGACAGTGAAAGTCTGGTCGGCGTTCACGTGGAGCACCGTCACAGGGAAGGGAAGCGACGCCGAAAGCTCCCCGGCGCTGGTGTCGGCCGCCCTATACAGCGGGTGCGCCTCCACGCCTAGCCAAAGCAGCTTTCAATCCGGCGCCGCGGGCTGCCCTTGCCGCCGCTCTTACCGACTCGCCCACCCCCATTTCCGCGCGCGCATATCCAACCAGGTTCACACCCTGCAGCACGCCTACATCGGTGCTTGCGGCCCGTACCAGGGCAATCGTTCTGAATTCCCTGTGCCCTCCGGCGCTGCTCGGCTGCCCGTTGACGTGCGCGCCACAGCGTCGCCGCCTTCATCACGGCGTACTTTGTCCGGAAAACCGTGGCTTGGCTTGCTGGCATTCGCGACATGGCGTCGCTCCATTCCCTGTCCAGAGCCTCCATTGTTCCCGCCGATAAATAATGCTCCAGCCGGCCGAACGTCATGAGCCAAAGCAGGAACGCGGCACGGTCCTTTTTTGCCGGATCGCTGAAGATCCGTTGCAGGTCCTTTCGCGCTTTGTAGATCGCAGTCGCCGCAGCCGGCAGTGCATGGCTCTCGCCCAGGGTCAGTTGCCGTCGCATCTCCTCCGGCAGCTTCTCGCCCGTGTAGCTCTCATACAGCGCGATCGATGCCCGAATCGGTTCGAAGTATTCATCAGGCAGAGCCCAATCGATCCTGACGCCTTCCACCAGCCACCGCAGCACACGCAGGTTGTCACTGCCGAAAGGATCCGGCATGATCGCCTTCGCCTCCGGCCGCGCCTGGTAGATCCACCACCCCAAACGCGAAAGTCCTGACCACATCCCCGAGGAGTCCGGAATAATCTCATTCCACGCCGCGCGAATCCGCTTCCCCCCTTCGACGCTGAACGGATCCGGCACCTCGCTTCGAATCGTGGGCATCTCCCACCAGATCCTGCGGCCCGTGTCGATGATCGGCCTGCCGTCCTCGAATGCGCCATATGCATAGGCCCACTTCGACGTCTCGTCGTAGCCCGCTTCTACAAGCGCCTTCGAATAATCCAAGCAGATTGCCCGTGCCGCCTCCGGCAGCGTGCTGAGTTCAAACCGGTTCTGATGCTTGGAGAATCGCTCCGGCTGCCTCGGGTGATACCCCGAGAAGTGAAAGAATCGGAGAGGCTCCCCGTTCACCCGGTATCCATCCCCATGCTTTTGTATCTGCCTGCCATGGATGTTCCAGTAGGCCAGGTTGAACCCCGGATGCCGAAGCACAAATGTCGACTCCAGCAGGCCCGGCAGCAGATCCATCCATTTCTGGTCGACAAACAAACCGCCGTTCAGATCCACAACGCAGTACTGCTCCATCCGTTTGCCCCACCAGCGGATGAACTTCATCGTCTCCGGCGACCTCCGCAGCCCGATGAATCCCAGGTTGTATGCGCCCGTGCGCAGGATGTCGATCTCGCTCGGATACTTGTCGTCTTCGATCGGTTGGTCCAGGTGTGGTGTCACGACAGCGTTGTGTGATTCCAGCGCGCGCCACACCTCGTCGAGCGGTGAGTGAATCTGAATATCCGGATCGAGATAGACAACCGCGTCATAGCCCTCTTTCATCAGCTTCTCGATGAGAAAGGGCTTGGCTGCCGTGTTCAACTCGAGAATCGTGTACTTGAAGTGGAACCAGCGCGAATCAGGGATCTCCAACTCGCTGCTTGGCAACAGCCGGAAATTCTCATGCTCGGGTTCGAAGCAGCCATCCAACGTGTCCACCAGCAGCACTACCCGGTCTGCGTCTGGAGCGTGTTGCGCTGCGCCTTGCATCAATACGCGGGCTGCGGCCAGATAGTTCTTCGAAATGATCGTACAGACTGCAGTACGCACGAAACATCAACCTTTCAGGTCGGCGAAGGCGGCCTCGATTTCGGTTTTTGCCTGCGGGCTCACAGGCGAGAGCGGCAGGCGCACGGGGCCCCCGTAATACCCGTTCAGGTCCATTGCATACTTCAGTCCCGGAATGCCGTACTTGCTCGTAACCAGCGCAGCCGCGTGCCCGATCCTGTTCTGCCAGTCCATCGCCGCGTCGAATTCCCGCTGCCTGATCGCCTCCCAGATGGCAATCGTCGAATACGGCGCCGCATTGGCGTACGCCAGCACCGCCCCCACCGCCCCTACCTGCAGCGACGGCGCCAGCGTTGGCGCCGACCCCACCAGCACTTGAAAGCCTTGCTTAACGCCGCGCAGCATCGACAGAACCTTCTCCAGGTTTCCCGAACTCTCCTTGATGGCGATGATATTCGGATGTTCGCTCAGCGCTGCCACCGCTTCAACTGGTATGTCCAGCCCCGTCGCCTGCGGCCAGTTGTAGATCATCAGCGGGATCCTGGACTGGTCCGCCACTGAGCGGAAATACAAGGCCTGCGCCGCGGCGTTGTTGAGCAGGTTTTTGTAGTAGTGCGGCGTTCGCACCATCGCCGCCTGATAGCCCATCTCCGCCGCACGGTTGGTGAGCATCACGGTCTCGCGCACGCCCTCCACGCCCGTGCCCGCCAGCAGCAGTTTGCCCGAAGCCGCATGCTTGGCCGTCAATTCGAACATCTGCAGCTTCTCTTCCACGGTGAGATAGACGCTCTCTCCTGTCGAGCCGCAGACAACGTAGCCAGCCAAAGCCGTCCGGTTCCATTTCTCAACGTTGTGCTGCACCTTGGCGGCGTAGATGTCGCCGTCGTAATTGAAGGGTGTCGCGATGGGAGGAAAGATGCCGTTCAGTTTCAACATAAGGGGAGAAATACCAGTGTAGTGACACCGGGCTGCTCATCGTGCAGCTTCTTCGACCCCGGCGCCTTTTCTCCTCTGCCAAATCGCATACGCCGCCATGAGCAGCGGCGCCAGCAGTGCATAAGCCGCGAAGAACGGCACCAGCCTCTTCACGTCCCCTTTAAAGTTCAGCCCTGCGATCAGGATTGCCAGCCCAACGTGACGGTTCGTATTAGTCAGCGCGATTGTCGGCCCAGCCATGAAATGCCCAAAAGCCAAACAAGCGACGGCGAACACGGCACCTGTGCCGGCCGACCATGGCCCCACTGCCAACAGCACCCTCCTGAGCCCGAACAGGATCAACAGCAGATAGGTCATTACCATGATGTTCCCGATGCGGCTCATCCACGGTTCGGCGCCAGTCGCGAAACGCGGAAAATAGTGCTTCACTGCCAGTCCCAACACCAGCGGCAGAAACTGCATGCTGGCCACCTGCCAGGCCAGCGTCCCCGGGCTCACCCACACGTCGCGATGATAGTAGCGGCCGATCCCGAACAGCAGCACCGGCGTTACTAGCGGAATCAGCAGCCCCACCAGGATCTGATAGCTTGCGGCCAACCTCGGCGTCGAACAAGCCTCCCTTCTTCGACACCATTCGGGTCATCATCGGCGCCCCGGGCGCGATCGACATCAGCAGTACGCCACCCCGAATCTCCGGAGTCAGCGGCAGTGTCCCCACCATCAGCATCGCGAACAACGGCGGCAGCAGAAACGTCGCCGCCACCACTCGCAGCCAGTACCCTCTTGGCAGGTGAGTCCAGCGCGTAGCCACCTCGCGCGGATCCAGACTCATCCCAACCGCTGCCATCATCAGGAATAGGGTGAAGATCCAATAGATTTTCATCGCGTCATCAGGTGAGATGCCTATACCTAGGGGGAATCACCATATTATCTCACTTCCCGAAACCGTGATAGGCTTTGAGGTAAGCGTTGTAGCCCATTGGGTTAGGAGGAGTAGGAGGAGGAATATGCGGAAAGTACTATTCGCGTGCTTATTGGTCGCAGGTTCGCTTTCGATCGACGCCGCCGTCATCAACGTGAATCCGGGCTTTGAGAGCCCGATGATCCTTGGCGCCTCCCCTACCCCAGAAGCCACTTTCGATCCGCTGATCAAGGCCTACCACCAGGCGGACGTCACGGGTTGGACCACCACCGACAGCCATGGCGCGATCGAGATCTGGCGATCCGGCGCTCAGGGTTTCATGGCTTACGAGGGCCAACAGTGGGCCGAGATCAATGCCTACAGCCCAGGGACGCTGACTGCCTTTGTCACGCCAGGCGTTGGGATGCTGACCTATATCCAATTCGCCCATCGGGGGCGGGCAAGCGCAACCGAAGCGGATGTCATGCGGGTAGTTGTCACCGATCTTGGCACACTCCCAGGGTCTGTCGACGATATCGAACTGCACGACTTCGAATACTCCGCCACAAACGTCGCCTGGATATTGCACCGCGTCTCCCTGGGACCTGCGACCGGCCACCAACTACGCCTTGACCTGACACCAATCTCGACTGCCGCCGGCAACCCGAGCGTCGGCAACTTTGTCGATGCCGTCGTGTTCGGTGAGGTTCCCGAGCCCTCGACCTATGCGCTCATGTCAGCTGGACTTGCCGCGTTGGTCTTGCGCAGGCGTCTCCACTCCAGCCGCGCACGCCATTCAGCCTGAACTACTCAGGGAAGGCATCCGGCGCCTGAACACAGCGCCAGCCATCGCCGCTGAGTGCGCGCAGGAACGCGACCAGATCTTTCTTCTCGTCATCGCTCAGCCCCAAAGGCACGAGACCGCGGTCGAGATTCCTGTTGGCGGTTCCTCCACGGTCATAGAACCCCACCACCGCCTCCAAGGTGCGCAGACTGCCGTTATGCATGTAAGGTGCAGTGCTGCTCACATCCGCGCAGGGAGGGTGTTTTGAAGGAACTCCAGTCGGCAGGATCGCCCGTCACGGCTGCTCGGCCCAGATCGGGTTTCTCCTGACCAGTGCCCACTCCGAGATTGTGAAAGGTCTCGTCGGTGAAATGCTCGCCCGAATGGCAGTTGCTGCAGTTCGCCTTGCCGAAGAAGAGGCGCATTCCCCTCTCCTGCGATGCGGTCAAGGCCTTCCTGTCCCCGGACTGGTATCGGTCGAACGCCGATCCGTTGGACACCAGCGTCCTTTCAAAGGCGGCGATCGCCGCGGCCACCTCGCGGATCGTGAATTCCGGGGAACCGAATACCCGAGCCATTCGTTTCCGGTATCCAGCAATGCTGGACAACTTTGCCACGATGGCCTCGTGAGTATTGCCCATCTCCAGCGGGTTGACCATCGGAGCCAAGGCTTGATCCTCAAGGGAACCCGCGCGTCCGTCCCAGAACTGGAGCGGCGGAATCCCGCGTTGAGAATGGATGGCGCGCTTCGGTCGCCTTCCTGCCCAAAGATTCCTGTCGACACAGCGGATCCATCGCCAAACCCGAATCGCGGATCATGACAACTGGCACATGAGACGCTTTCGTCCGCCGACAGTCTCCGGTCAAAGAAGAGTAGCCAGCCGAGCCTCGCCTTTTCGCGCGAAAGCTGATTGTCCGCGGGAGAGGGGGGCAGCACCTGACTGGGTTGATTGAGCAGCACTCATCGCCGGCGGACATCGGGCAGGTGGCTGCGACGATCAAAGTCGAAGACACCGATTCTGTTCATGGCCGTCTCCTCCCTTGGAACGCCTGAACCGTTGGGGTTGCGGGCTATTCGATGTCAACGCGCACTGGCCCGCGGCGAACGCCATTGGCCACCATGCGCGCCTGCTTGTCGAAAACCGCGTCGAAGGCGATCCTCGCCGCTCTGTCTTCGTAGCCCTGTCTGGGTTCAATCTGCCTGGGAGGAGCGAAGTAGGAGGAGGCCCCTGCTCCGGAGAAACTCAGCACGCGGCTGGTTACCAGCGGCTCACCCTGTGCCCTGCCGCGTGCCGAAGTCGACCCGGCCACCCGCGGGAAGATCTCGTCCATCCCGAAGAGCCGGAATTGGACCTCGACCTCCGCCAAGTGCTCACCTGGCCGCGAACCCGCAAGCTTCGAACACCACCGCGGCGACCTTATCCGAGGCGGGGCGGCGTACCTCCAGAACCTCTGTGTATAGGATGTATTGACAGCCTGCCCTGCGCGCTGCCGCCTCCACCGTAGCGGGGGACTGGAATCTTAATTCCACCGTCTCGTAACCCGCCGAATTCAGCCGCGCGCTGAGCTGCTCGTTCAGCACCGCGACGTCAGCCACGCGACCTGAATGGTCGCGAACCTGTACGTACCCGATGCGGACCGCGCTTTCCTCCGCTGCCATCACACAGAGGCTCGTGGAGAACGCCGCCACCAACAAGGTCGCCGTGATGTGTCTGCCTTGCATGGTCGTCATCTCCTGCCGGCTTAGCGATGCAAGGCAGGGGCCAAACCGCACAGAGGATTCGCCGACTGAAAACACAGGAGTTAGTCTCCCGCCTCGCGCATTGCCGGTGAACCAATCGGATAATGCATGAACCGGGAGGTTCAATGCCCTGCCTTGCGGCTCACCTCATCCTTGAGGCCGAGGTTTCGAACCAGCCTGAGGAGATAATTCGGGTGTATGCCGAGAAGCCGAGCCGCCGCCTTGTAATCGCCGCCACTGCTCTCGTATGCACGCAGGATGCTGATCCGCTTGGCATCGCCAACGGACTGCTGGTAGACGCCGCCCCCGAGGCCCGCCGAGGCCTCGGCGATCGTCTCCGGCAGATCTTCAGGCAAGATGGACTCACTCTCGGCCAGCACAACCGCCCTCTCGATGGCATTCTCGAGCTCGCGTATGTTGCCCGGCCAGTCATAGCTCTGCATTGCGCGTTCGGCTTCCGGCGAGAATCCGACGATGCGCCGCTGGCACTGCCGGCAGGCCCTCACCAGAAAATGGTGTGCGAGAGCCGGGATGTCGTCCTTCCGCTCGCGCAAGGGCGGTGTCCTCAAGGCAATCACGTTCAATCGGTGGAAAAGATCCTCCCGGAACTTGCCGGTGCGAACCTCTGCCGCCAAGTCGCGATTGGTCGCAGCAAGGATGCGCACGTCCAGCTTGACCGGATGCATGCCCCCCACCCTGAACATCTCGCGTTCCTGAAGAACCCTGAGCAGCTTGGCCTGCAAACCAGGTGCAAGTTCGCCTACCTCGTCCAAAAAAACGGTTCCGCCTTGCGCCATCTCCAGGCGGCCCTTCTTGAGCGCCTCCGCGCCAGTGAAAGACCCCTTCTCGTGACCGAACAACTCGCTCTCCAGAAGCGTGTCGGTGATGGCGGCGCAGTTGATCGGCACGAACGGACCGGCCTTCCGCCCGCTGGCCTCGTGTACCGCCCGGGCCACCAGTTCCTTTCCGGTCCCGCTCTCGCCAAGGATCAGGATTGTCGCTTCGCTCGCCGCCACGCGCTCGATCATCTGCCTCAGCCGCCGGATCGGCTGGCTGTCGCCCACGATGCCCCCGGCGAAGATGCGTTCTTCCAGCCACGCCACTTCGGCCCTTAGGGTCACCGATTCGCGCGCACTCTCCAGCGCGACCGATGCCAGGTTGGCGATCGCGGCCAGCACATCGAACATGTCGTCGGTGGTTAGAAGCCTGTCTTTGGGGATTTGAAGAACCAACGAAGCCGCACGCCTGCCGTCCACATACATCGGCAACACGACGCGGCCTTTCTCGACGTCGTCTGCCCGCGTCTCAGCCGAATCCACGATCTCTCCCTGCAGGTCCTCCTGGTAGCCCAACAGATTGCCAACGACGCTCAGGATCTGCTTCTCCACCAGGGCGCGCGAACTCTGGCCCCCGCTCTTCTCCCAGGCTCTGAAGAGGTACAGGAGCGTCGTGGAGCGAAGCAGTGTTGCCTTTTCGCCACGTCCGGCAACGAGAGGCCGCTTTCTGCAATAGGCGAAATGCGTCTCACCGATCAGGAGCTGGTCGTGCTCCGCCAGCCTGCGCCGGTCCATCGGCTCGCCGTTGACCACGAGCCCTTTGCCGTCGCAAGCCGCCACGACGTGGCGGCCCCTCTCGAGGCGAATGGTGACAGACTCACCCACCACCACCTCCTCCGCACCCAGCGCATAGGATGCGCCAGCGCGGGGTCCGCTCAGAATGACGAGTTCTGCTTCCCAATCCCCAACCATTGCCTTCATCCTACTTCAAGTCCCGGTCAGGGCAGCATTGGAGGCGTAACGTGCCAGGGTATAGTACGGAAATGATGCGATTCGTTTCATCGCTTCTGGTCGCGTTCATGGGGGTGCACGCGGAAGAAATCCCGGTGGGCGGGCTCAAACAGCGCGCCGAGATCCTCGTCGATCGATGGGGAGTCCCTCACATCTACGCGAAGGATTTCGATGACGCTTTCTTCGCCCAGGGATTCAACGCCGCGCGCGACCGTCTGTTCCAGATCGATCTATGGCGCCGGCGCGGGCTCGGCGAATTGGCGGAGGTGCTCGGCCCACAGTACGTCGAACAGGACAAGGCAGCGCGCCTCTTTTTGTACCGGGGCGACACGGAGAAAGAGTGGATCGTGTACGGTCCGGAGGCGAAGCGAATGGCAACGGCGTTCGTCGCCGGAATCAATGCGTATATCGACTGGCTGGCAACTGCATCCAACCGAGTGCCCGTTGAGTTCGGCTTGCTGGGCTACAGTCCGGCCCGGTGGACCGCATCCGATGTCGTACGGATCCGAAGCCACGGCCTGACGGGAAATCTCACGTCGGAGGTCGCGCGTGCGAACGTAATCTGTAAGACCGGAACCGGGCATGGTCCGAAATACGACCAGATCCGCGTGGGTCTGCAGCCAAAGTGGGAGATCCGGGTGCCGGACGGGCTCGACGCATGTCTTCCTGAAGGTGTGCTGAACGTGTTCTCGCTGGCGACACAGGCCGTTGGATTCCGGGGCGCGTCATCAGCCGGGCATGACGAAGGCAGCAACAACTGGGCGATCGCGCCGTCGAAATCCGCGACTGGTCGGGCGATGCTGGCGAGCGATCCACACCGCGCCTACAGCACACCGAGTTTGCGCTATATCGCGCACGTGAGCGCACCTGGCCTCGACATCATCGGAGGGGGTGAGCCGTCACTGCCAGGGATCTCCATCGGACATAACGGCTCTATCGCTTTTGGACTAACGCGCTTCTACATCGATCAGGAAGATCTGTATGTGTACGAGTTGAATCCCGCAGACGAGCGACAATACCGCTACCGCGGCGGGTGGGAACCAGCGCGCCTTGTGCGCGAGACAATACGCGTCAAGGGTGCGCCATCCGTCGAAGCGGAACTGAGATTCACAAGGCACGGTCCCGTGATCTGGTCCGACAAGCGTCGCGCGTACGCGGTGCGCTCGGGATGGCTGGAGCCGGGAATGGCGTCCTACTTCGGGAGCGCTTCATACATGATGTCGAAGGACTATGAAGAGTTCCGCGAGGGGATAGGGAGGTCGCTTTCGCCAGGGTTGAACTACGTGTATGCGGACGTGAAAGGGAATATCGGCTGGGTAGTGGGCGGACTCGCGCCCATCCGGCCTAACTGGGATGGACTGCTGCCCGTGCCCGGCGATGGCCGCTACGAGTGGGCGGGCTTCTGGCGAGGCAATCAACTGCCTTTCGAGCGCAATCCGCCGCGCGGCTACATTGCTACGGCGAATCAGATGAACCTGCCTGAAGGCTACCCGTTCGAGCAGCGAAAGCTCGGGTTCGAGTGGGCAAATGTGGCACGTTATGCTCGAATCGACTCCGTGCTCAAGTCGCTGCCGAAGGTCACGCTGGCTGATTCGATGCGGCTGCAGAACGACATTACGTCGATCCCCGCTCGCCGGCTCGTGGCGCTGCTTGCTCCGTTGAAATCGAGCGATGAGACAGCCAAAGCTGCTCTTGGGCTGCTTCGCGGCTGGGATGGCACTGAGCGTGCCGACTCCCCGCAAGCGGCGCTCGCGGAGGTATGGATGTCAACCCATCTCGGCAGAGCGTTCCTCCGTGCCGTACTGCCTGAGATTGCCGCCGAAGTGATCCGCTCTCCGGACGTTGGCGTGATGCTGGACGCCCTGGAGAGCGGCGCGGTGCGCGACACGGATAAGCTGCTGCTGAGCACGCTCGCAGCGGCCTACAGCGACACGCAGCGGCGTCTCGGTCCGGATGCAAAGAAGTGGCAATGGGGAAGGCTTCATCATTCATTGCCTGCACATCCGCTACTCGAGACCGTCGACGGATCCCTTCGCACACGGCTGCAGGTTGGGCCGTTTCCGAAGTCTGGCGGTCCGTACACTCCGAACCAGTCCGCCTACCGGCCGACTGATTTCCGGCAGACGAACGGAGCTTCGTTCCGGGTGGTGATGGACGTCGGGAACTGGGACGACTCGCGAGCTGTCAACTTCCCTGGACAGTCTGGCAATCCCGACGATCCTCATTACCGCGATCTGGCGAAGCTGTGGCTGCAGGGCGAGTATTTTCCACTGCTTTACACTCGAGCCAGCGTCGAGAAGGCGGCGAAGCATCGGATCGTACTGACGCCGAAGTAATGGGGGCAAGAGAAGTGAGTTCACTCTTTGACGACCTTCCGATCCCGGGCTCGGTGGAGCAACTGGAGGAGGGTGCCGTGTTGTTGCGTGGGTACGCGGTCGACAAGGCACCGGCACTGGTCGAATGCATCGCTGCTGTGGCACAGGTCGCGCCCTTCCGCCATCTGGTTACGCCTGGCGGTTATACGATGTCTGTCTCGATGACGAATTGCGGCCGTGTCGGCTGGCTTTCCGACCGTACCGGCTACCGCTACGACGCCATTGATCCCCATGGCGGAGCACCATGGCCCGCGATGCCCTCCACCTTTGTTGATCTGGCGGTGCGTGCGGCTGCCGAGGCGGGCTTTGTTAATTACGATCCGGATGCCTGCCTGATTAACCGTTACGTGGCGGGCTCGAAACTCGGGTTGCATCAGGATCGAGACGAGAAGGACGCCTGGGCGCCGATCGTTTCAGTGTCGCTTGGTCTGCCGGCAGTATTTCTGTGGGGCGGGAAGCGGCGCTCCCATCCGGTACGCCGGCTGCGGCTGGAGAGTGGCGACGTCGTCGTTTGGGGTGGTCCGGCACGCTTTGTGTATCATGGCGTTGCCCCATTGAAGGACGGGGTGCACCCGCTCACCGGCTCAGCTCGACTGAATCTTACGTTCCGAAAGGTGTACTGATACTCGACCTGCGTGATGATGACGCCGTTGCGCGATCAACCAAGCCCCGTCCAAAACGAACAGGAGAAATGCGACAGACCAGGATTGGCGCTGTTATTATTGAGCCGCATGCGACTCAATTTCGGACTTTATGCTCTAGTTTCAATCCTCTCCGTCCCGCTTGCCGCCCAACAAGGGACGCTGAAACTCTCTTTCAATCCGGATGACGCAGGCCGATCTACGGTGAGGAAGTCGGTAATGTTCACGGCGGATGCCAGTTCCGCCCCGACACTCTCTGCTGTCACCCTATGTCTCGTGAATGCCGCCGGAACGCTGCTCTCCACGCACGGCTCGATGCGAGACGACGGACTGGCGGGAGATCCTGTGGCGGGCGACAGGAAGTACTCCCTTCAAATGGACCTGCCCGTCGACAAAGTCGGAGTGTTCACCTTCGCGGCTCGGGGCGAAACCATTCCTCCCTCCACGCCCATTCAGTCTCAGTCAGTCTTATTCTGGGTTGTGAGTCAGACTGAAGCCAACGCCGCCAACGATATCGATGCCTTCAATGTGGACACCACGAACAAGCTAATGATCAGCATTGCGATGCCCCATATTAGAGATGTCGGGTTTACCGGGCGACCCAACTGACTGGTCCGTGGGTCGAGATTCAGCTACCGGGCGATGCCCTTGAGGATATGCCCGAAGGCACGGTGCTCGAAGTGATAGACATCGTCGATCTTTCGGTCACGAGCGGTTTCTATTACAAGGCTTACGCCTACGACAGCTCCAGTGTCCTGAAGAAGACCTACGAACCCGTGTATCTGCCGCAGTACGCTGAGGCTGACCGCCCGCTTATTCTTGTAGGTACGCCGCCTGCCTCGCAAGTGGGCCAGTGCGCGGCGGAAGAGAAGAAGACCGAGAGGCTTGATGCTGTCGTCAGGGTGATTGGCCGCCACAGCGCGGAAGGCGCGGAGCCCTGGAATTCCGTGTTTGTGACAGATGAGGACTTCACGTTGGGACGAGGACAACTCGCTCAAGAACTGGGATCCTCACCGAGTGACTCCCGAAGAGGCCGAGGAGATGTTCTTTCATGGGCCGCTCATTGTGCGATTCGTTGCCGGCCACTCGACGGGTGAGCGGAGATACTATGCGCTGGGCCAGACCGGCAGGGGTAGGATGCTCTTCGCAGCATTCACGATAAGGCGAAAGCTCATCAGAGTCATCTCGGTGAGGGATGTGAATCGGAAAGAGAGTGAGGCGTACCGACGGCATGAAAACGAAGGCGATTCCTAGACACAAGACTGAAGACGCCGAACGCGGGTTCTGGGCCAAGGCCGACTCAACAGAGTACATCGACTGGAACTCAGCGGTGAAGACGAATCTTCCCTCCCTACGGCCCACGCTGAGGACGATCTCTCTTCGCCTGCCTGCCGGAATGATCGAGGACCTGAAAATTCTCGCGCACCAGCGAGACGTAGCCTATCAATCGCTTCTCAAGGTCTTTCTTGCCGAACGCATTGCCCACGAACGCCGCCGCTGAAAGCCTGTTCAAGCTCCATCCGAATAACGAAACCGCCCGGCACGCGGCCGGGCGGTTTCGTCAAACAGAAGAAATACGACAGTCCTAGCCGAGCACTGTCACCAGCGTGAACAGCGCCAGCGACTCGACGAACGCCAAGCCGAGCAGCATCAGGACGCGGATTGCGCCGGCAGCGCCGGGGTTACGAGCGATGCCTTCGCAAGCTGCGGCGATGGCCTTGCCCTGCGCCAGTCCGCAGAGGCCCGAAGCGATCGCCATGGCGAACGCCACGGGGATCACCGGTGTGGAAGTCCCGGCGGCGGGGGTTTGTGCGAATGCGGGAACGGCGATGAGGATCAGCGCGATCAAAACGAGAACGTTACGAAGCTTCATTGAACTTCACTCCTTATTCAGATTCGCCGCCAGTTGGTGGTTCCCATCCGTGCGCTGGGGCGCTCGGGGGCTCACACTGGAACGGCCTAGCCAACCAAACTCTTTAATGGTCCTCGTGCTCGGTCACGCCGCCCACGTAAACCATGTTCAACACCGTAAAGATGAACGCCTGCAGGAACGACACGAACACGTGCAGGCCCATCACTGCCACCGGCACCACGATTGGGATCAACGCCAGGAACCCCAACGTCACCTTTTCGCCCGCCAGCATGTTGGCGTAGAGACGAATGGTGAGCGAGACGGGCCGGATGCAGTGGCTGATCAATTCCAGCGGGAACATGAACCACGCCAGCCACCACATCGGGCCGGCGAAATGCTTCAGGTGCCCGAGAATGCCCATTTCCTGGATGCCCTGCGTGTTGTAGTAGAAAAACGAGCAAATCGCGATCCCCGCCGGCACGTAGTAGAACATCGTCGGCGACTTCGAACGTCGGAACGACTCCGATCAGGTTCGACGCCAGAATGAAAATGAAGATCGTCGCGAAGAACGGAACGTTCTTCTTGTAGCCATGCCCCACGATCTCACTCGCCTGGGTGCGCAGGAACGTGTAGATGCCTTCCAGCAGCAACTGGAACTTGCCGGGCTTGTCCACCGAGAGCCTCGGCCGTACGAGAACGGCCATCAGCATCAGCAGGAGGATCACCAGGATCTCCATGCTCATCGCGTTGGACCACGGCTTGTGGGGGTCGTGCTCGAGCTTAGCAAGTTCGAGCAGAGCGCGTGCGGGGGCGGCGATGAACTTGTTCAGTATCGCCGTAAACCAAAGCTCATGCATAAAAAGACTCGAAGAGTGCTTCCACGAACGCGGCCGTCACCGTTGTGAGCAATCCGCACACAAAGGCCGTCCGGTCGACGCCGTAAAGACCTAACATAACATAGGTTAAACCGAAGATGAGGCCGTACCTCAAGACGTGCACGATGGCCCTCGGCGCTCTCACCGGCTCTCCCTCGACTGCTCGTGCCAAGTCCGCGGTCGCATGTTGCAGCAGGCCGAAGGAAAGAGCCGAAATCACTGCGCCCCCAACAAACGAAACCGCCGCGTGCGGGCTCTTGAGCAGGAAGCCGACTGCCCCCGCCACGACCAACAGCAGCACAACCCGCCAGATCCGCCCAAGAATTCCTTTCTCGTCGAAGCCCGCCATGCCTACTGCTTCTTGTCCAGCCCCTCGATCCGCATCGCCTGCCGGAATGTCTCGTAGATCCCGGCGGCGCAGCCGAGCATCATCCCCACCAAGTCCAACCACGGCATGCCTGTCCTGATCATCAGCCATTGGCCGATCTTGTAGCACACCCACCCGCTGATCGGCGTGACCATCGCCAGGCCCATGTAGGCGCCGGCTTTTGCATAAGGGCTCATCTTCAATACAATCCTAGTGCACCCGATGCGCAATTGGATTCTTCTCCTCATCCTCGCCGCCGCCGCGCTTGGCGCCGGCCGGCCGATCACCCACCAGGACATCTGGAAGATGAAGCGCCTGGGCGACGTTGTTGTCAGCCCCGATGGCAAGTGGCTCGTGTACTCCGTCACCGAACCCGACTACGACGCCGCCAAGACTGTCGCGGACCTCTGGCTCATGCCTGCCGACGGCAGCGGCCCCGGCGCGCCGCCTCACCGCTACGCGCGGCCCCGAGAGCGGCGCCGCCTTCTCTCCCGACGGCAAGACGATTGCGTTCACTGCACGCCGCGAAGGCGACGACGCTGCGCAAGTCTATATCCTTCCCCTGGACGGCGGCGAGGCCCAGCGCGTCACCACCGCGACCAACGGCGCCTCCAACCCGCAGTGGCGCCCCGACGGCAAGGCCATCCTCTACGAGAGTGACTACGATCCCATCGCCACGCAGCGCAAGGACCGCAAGTGGAACGCCCGCGTCTACGACACGTTCCCTGTCCGCTACTGGAACGCCTGGCTCGACGAAAAGCGCCCTCACCTCTTCACTCTCGAACTTGGGCCGAATGCCAAGCCGGTCGACCTTCTCGACCGCACCGCCCTGGCGTCCTCACGCGGCTTCGGCGGCCAGTTCAATCCAACCGCCGGCGGTCAAACGTTGCAGGCCGACTGGTCGCCCGACGGCAAGAGTATCGTCTTCACCGCCGTCGTCAACCGCGACGAGACTATGTACGCCGAGAATGAGTCGCAGATCTTCTCTGTACCGGCAGCAGGCGGCGAGCCCCGTCCGCTCACCGAACGCGGCCAGAGTTTTTCTAACCCGAAGTTCTCCCCAAGCGGCGAGCTCTACGCTCTCCATTCAAAGAACCCCGAGAAGACTCGCCTCTACTCGCTGTCCCGGCTCGCGAGGCTGAGTTGGCCGGCCGGCGGTCCCGCGACGATTCTTACTGCACAATGGGACCGCTCCGTCTCCGGCTTCGAATTCTCGCTTGACGGCCGGACTATCTATCTCGAAGCCGAAGACAACGGCTTCGATAAGATCTTCATCTTGCCCGTGGCAGGCGGAACACCACAGCAACTTTTCGACGTCAAACGGGGTGGCTACTCCTCAGCACGCGAAACCGCATACGGACTAGCCGTCAAATATCAGACTTCCGCCCAACCACCCGAAATCATCCGGTTCGTGCGCGAGGGCAATTTCTACGCTAACCTCACGAACCTGAATCTCGACGCAGTCCGCGAACTCGACGCCCCGGAACCCGTCCACTTCTGGTTCACTGCCAAGAACGGCCGCCGCATCCACAACCTGCTCGTTCTGCCCCCGGGCCACGACCCCGCGAAGAAATACCCCATCGTCATCTTCCCGCACGGCGGTCCCAACTCCATGTCCAAGGACGCCTTCTCGACACGCTGGAACAACCACCTGCTCGCTGCGCCCGGCTACTTCGTTCTCCAGACGAACTACACCGGCTCCACCGGTTTCGGCGAGAAGTTTGCCGACGAGATCGAGCGCGACGTCCTGCGCGGCCCCGCAGAAGAAATCCTGGAAGCCATCCAGGAAGCTGCCAAGCGCTACCCCTCCATCGATCTCACCCGCCAGGCTGCCGCCGGCGCCAGCTATGGCGGCTATCTCATGAACTGGTTCAACGGCCACACCACTCAGTTCAAGTGCCTGGTGAATCACGCCGGTGCGGTCAACAACGAAAGCCAGTACGGCGTCAATGACGGCGGAATCACCCGCGAACTCCGCATGGGCGTACCCATCTGGGAGAAGGGCGGCCAGTGGAATGACCAGAGCCCCATTCGCTATTCGGCTAATTTCAAGACGCCGATGTTGATCACTCAGGGCGAACTCGACTACCGCGTGCCGCTGTCTGAGAGCATGACCACCTTCAAGCTCCTTCAGCGGCTCAAGGTTCCCGCCCGGCTGGTGCTGTTTCCCGACGAGGGCCACTGGATCCTCAAGGGCGAGAACAGCCGCAAGCACATGGATGAAGTCATGAATTGGCTAGGGAGGTACCTGCAATGAACAGACGGCATTTTCTCGGCAGCCTCGGCGCCGCATCATTCCAGCCCGGACAATCGAAACGGCCTAACATCGTCTTCGTCTTCACTGACGACCACGCATACCAGACCATCTCCGCTTACAGCGGGGGCCGGCTCAATCACACTCCCAACATCGATCGCGTCGCCCGCCAGGGCATGCGTTTCGACCAGGCCTGCGTCACCAACTCGATCTGTGGGCCCAGTCGCGCCGTCATCCTCACAGGCAAGTACTCCCACCTCAACGGGTTCATCGACAACAGCGGCGCTCCCTTCGACGGCACTCAACAGACTTTCCCGAAACTCCTCCGGGCCAACGGCTATCAGACTGCCATCTTCGGCAAGTGGCACCTCGTCACCGACCCCACTGGCTTCGATGCCTGGGAAGTCCTGCCCGGCCAGGGCAGCTACTACAACCCCGACTTCATCACCCCCGCCGGCCGCAAACGCCGTGAGGGCTATTGCACGGAGATCGTCACTGACCTCTCCCTCGACTGGCTCACCAACGGCCGCGACCAATCAAAGCCCTTCATGCTCATGTGCCAGCACAAGGCGCCTCATCGCAATTGGATGCCCGCGCCCGAGAAGCTCTACATGTACGATGGCGTCACCTTCCCCGAGCCCGATACGCTTTTCGACGATTACGAAAATCGCGCGACGCCCGCTCGCAAGCAGCTCATGGAAATCGGGCAAGGACATGACCCTCGGCTCCGACCTGAAGATCTTCCCCGGCGGCGGACCGGGCGAGAAGGGCCTTGCCGAGTACAACCGCATGACCGAGGCCCAGAAGCGCATGTGGGACGCCGCCTATCGCCCGCGCAACGAGGCCTTCTACAAGGCCAACCCTCAGGGCAAGGACCTCACCCGCTGGAAGTATCAGCGCTACCTGCAGGATTATCTCCGCTGCATTTCCTCGGTCGACGACAGCGTCGGCCGCATCCAACGCTACCTCGATGCCACCGGCCAGGCCGAGAACACGATCTTCATCTACTGTTCCGACCAGGGATTCTACATGGGCGAACACGGCTGGTTCGACAAACGCTGGATCTACGAAGAATCCGTCCGGACCCCGTTGCTGGTGAATTGGCCCGGCGTGACCCGCCCGGGCGCGACAAACAACGACATCGTCTCAAACCTCGACCTCGCGGAGACTTTCCTCGACGCCGCCGGCGTAGCGGTCCCCGGAGACATGCAGGGCCGTACTCTTCGCCCAATCCTCGCGGGCCAAACTCCCTCGGATTGGCGCAAGAGCTTCTACTACCACTATTACGAGATGCCCGGACCGCACTCGGTCGCGCGCCACTGCGGCGTCCGAACCGACAGATACACTTTGGCCCACTACTACCAGCTCAATGAGTGGGAATTATTCGACCGCCAGAAGGACCCCCGAGAACTCCGCAGCGTCTACGCTGACTCTGCCTACGCCCCCGTCGTGAAGGAGCTGAAATCGGAGATGACCCGGCTACGGGCGGAGCTGAAGGTGCCCGAAACGGACCCTGTGCCCGCGCGCCCTCGACCCCAGGCTGCCGATCGATAAACTAGCGCCTATGGGCCAGGAGGCCTGCTCACTATGATCCTCACTAGAAGACAGGTGCTGGCCGGCGCGACGGCGCTGCCGGTGTGGAACGCCGGGCGGCCTGCCGGGGTGATCGTCGATTCGCACATCCATCTGTTCGCGGGTGATCCGCAGCGGTTTCCGTTTGCCGCGAACGCGCCGTACCGGCCGGAGGCGTTGACCTTGGAGGCGTATGGAAAGTTCGCAGCGGAGGCGAAGATCGACCATGCCGTGATCGTGCACCCGGAGCCTTACCAGGATGACCACCGCTATCTGGAGTACTGCCTGGCGCACGAGCCGTCGAAGGGTTTCTTCAAGGGGACGTGCCTGTTCGATCCGATCGCCGCCGAGACGCCCGCGCGGATGGAAGAGGTGGTGAAGCGCAATCCGGGGCGAATTGTGGCACTACGCATTCATGAGACGCGGAAGGCAGGGGTGACGCCGACGGTGTCGGGGCCGATTCGGGATCGCGACCTGCGCCATCCGGCCATGAAGACGACCTGGAAAAAGGCGCAGTCGTTAGGACTCGCGATCCAGATGCACTTCGTGCCGTGCCACGCGCCGCAGATCGGGGAACTTGTTGCGCAGTTTCCGGATGCGACTGTGATTCTCGACCATTTGGGGCGCGCCGGGGAGGGGACCTCGCAGGAATACGCGGGAGTCCTGAAGCTGGCGTCGTATCCGAGGGTTCACATGAAGTACTCCGGCGTGGCGTATTCGTCGAAGGAACAATACCCTCACCGCGATGTGGCGCCCGCTGGTGAAGCGTGTGTACGATGCATTTGGGCCGGACCGCATCATCTGGGGTGCGTTTGGGAGTACAGCGGCGGAGTTTGAGAGGCAGTCGGAGATGCTGGACCAGATGTTTGCATTTGCGCCTGAAGCTGAGCGGATGAGAATTCGCGGGGGGAATGCGGTGAAACTCTTCCGCTTCTGAGTGGCAAGGCCGCATTTGGGGTGAAACGGATCGGTCCGATCAATTGTCTCTATGTCGAGGGTGAGCCAACCATGAAGACAAAAGAGCCAGATCGAGTGCGGGCATCGACGGCAGACGCTGTGAACGAGGAGATCGACCGCAGCACCCGCAGTTCGGTTCGGGTCTACGCCGGCAGAGGTTCTCAGGCGATTAGCAGGCGAATAGAAGATCTGGAGCGTGAGTGGGATATTGAGCGAACCCTTGAACTGAACGCTTCAAGCATTGCTCTCACGGGACTTGCCCTCGGGAATGACAGTGAGCAAGAAATGGTTGATTGTTCCGGGGATCGTGCTTCCATTTCTGCTGCAACACGCCCTTCAGGGCTGGTGCCCTCCTCTGCCGATTCTGCGCAGGTTGGGAATCAGAACGCGCGAGGAAATCGACCGCGAGAAATATGCACTGAAATTGCTTCGGGGAGACTTTCGAGATGCTGAGAACCCACACGCCGCGGTGGACAGCGTAACCCGGTAGTTGGCATACGACGGGCCAGAATATCGAAGCGGTGGACCCAGGATAGCGATGCCGGCTGAGGGTTGAAGACGGGGGCCTTGCGTCCGGAACAAAAGCGTGACTTAATGAAACGCGATTGAATCCTGACCACGTGAAGCGAGGCTCAGATGAAGCTCCTGATCGCCGCAATCATTTGTATGGTCGTTCCTGGCGCGCTGGCCGCGCAGGAGACCCGAGGAAACATTTCGGGAACCGTCACAGATTCGTCGGGGGCGCTTGTTGCAGCCGCCTCGGTGCTCGTGACGAACACAGACACTTCCACCACTGCGAAGCTGACTACGAATAGCAGCGGCTACTACGAAGCGCCGTTGTTGTTGCCCGGCAGCTACAGCATCACTGTGGAGGCCGCCGGGTTCAAGAAGGCCGTGCGGACCGGAGTGACTCTCACCCTGGGGGATCAGCTCAAGGTCAACTTCCAACTCGAGGTGGGCGGGACGACGGAATCAGTGACGGTGACGGCGGATGCGCAGATGCTCGATACGAGCACGGTCAGCACGGGCCGGGGAATCACACACCGAGAGGTGATGGATCTGCCGGTGCTCGGCAACAACATCATGATGCTCACGCGGTATGCGGCGGGTGTCCAGGTGCCGGGCACGACGCAGTTGCTGCTTCAGGGGCAGGTGGGCGGCGGGTCGGGGTACTACTCGCCGGGCAATGTGGGCGGCAACGAGTGGTCGATCGACGGAGCGTCGACGAACGGGACGGACAGGCGGGTTTCGATCATGCCGAGTCCGGACGTGATTGACGAGTTCAAGATCGAAACCTCGAACTTCGACGCGTCGTTCGGACATGCGACGGGGTTGAACATCTCGATGTCGACGAAGTCGGGCGCCAACCAGTTCCACGGGACGGGCACGTATCAGTACATGAACCAACGCTGGAACGCAGCGTCGTTCTTCGTCAAGCAGACCCGCTACGCGCAGATCGCCTCGGCGAACGCCGCGGGGAATACGGCCCTGGCGGATGAACTGGCCGCGCAAGCCGATGCTGGCGCCGGGGCACATGAACAACGTTCACGCGACCGTGCAGCGGACCGGTCTGCATTCCGAAGGTGTTCGACGGAAGGAACAAGCTGTTCTTCTTCCTGGGCTATTCGCAGCTGTGGAACTACCAGTCGGCGCGGCCGAGCGAGATCAACTACACGGTGCCGACGGTGGCGATGCGGACCGGCAATTTCTCACAGTTGCTGAATGTGGATCCGGTGCGGTACCAGGTGTACGATCCGCTGACCGACGCGGCTCGATCCGGCGCGGCCCGGGTTCTTTGTGCGCACCCGTTCACGGGCAACATCATCCCGCGCTCGCGGATCAACCATCCGATGTACGACTTCTACAACCAGCGGATGCCGATGCCGAACAACGATCCGACGGATCCGAAGAGGGAGCCGGTGAACAACTACGTGGCGGGGAGCATGCCGAACAACGTGGCATACAACTCCTGGAACAACCGGATCGACTATCAGCTGAACGACAAGCACCGGTTCTTCTTCCGCTGGATGAGGACGCATTTTATCGAAGACGCTCAGGATTACACGTTCGAAACGGAAACAGGGCTGATGGCGTGGAACGAGAAGCGGCCGGCGATGAGCGGCGCGGCGGACTGGACCTACGCGATGAGCGCGCGAACCGTGCTGAACATCACGGTGGACGGGAACTATTTCCTGCTGCAGAACCAGCGCCTGGGCACTCGCAAGTACAAGCCGACCGACGTCGGGCTGCCTGCGTACATGGACGCCAAGTGCGCGGCAGTTGCGTGCTGCCGAGGCGTGATCTGGCCGGGCATGACGGCGTGGTCGGGCGACATGGTGCTGAGCACGTCGGTCGATCCTGGCGCGAAGGGCTGTCAGCAAGGCGCTCAAGTTCAACGTGACGCACATCTGGAACGCGCACACGCTCAGGGCGCGGGGTCGATTTCCGGCAGCACAACCGGACGAATCTGCAGAACGGCGGGTATACGTCGGGCAACTTCACGTTCTGCCAACAACTACGTGAGAAAGGACGACGACGGACAACACGCCGGCGGGCACGCTCGGATTGGTGTGGGCGACGTTCATGCTGGGCATTCCGACGGGGATGTCAGTGGACACGAACGACACCTACGCGCTGGTGAATCCTTACTACGCCTGGTACGGGCAGGACACGTGGCGCGTGACGAGGAACCTGACGCTGACTTTGGGGCTGCGGATGGAATACGAGATGGGCCCGAAGGAGCGGTACAACCGGGCGCTGTCCTACTTCGATCCGGAGCTGATACTGCCGATCTCCGCGGGAGCGCAGGCGGCGTATGCGCGCAACCCGATGCCGGAGCTGCCGGCGAGCCAGTTCGTCGTGAAGGGCGGCTCAGTCTACACGGGAGTGAACGGCGTTTCGCGAGAGGTTGTGGAAGAACGAGCTGATGTGGCTGCCGAGGCTTTCAGCGGCCTATCAAGTGAATGCGAAGACGATCGTCCGCGGCGGGTACGGCATCTACTACGACACGTTGAACGTGATGAATCAGGCGGCGGATCAATACGGCTTCTCGCGAGCCACCAACACGGTGCTGACGCAACGATTTCGGACGCGACCTGGCTGGCGGGCGACCCGCAGAACGGCAAGTCGCCGCTGAGCGATCCGTTCCCGGTGCAGGGCGGACGGCACGCGTTTTGACGTGCCGCTGCGGAGCGCGCTGGGCTCGATGGCGCGAGTCGGGCAGGGCTTCACGTACACGACGTTCAACCGGGAGCATCCGCGGGTTCAGCGCTGGAGGGTCGGAGTGCAGCGCGAACTGTCGAGCAACATGATGTTCGAGGTGGCGTACTGGGGGCAGTGGGCGGACAGCGATCGCTGTCACGACAAGGCAGGATCCGCTGCCGCAGCAGTACTGGGCGACCGGCATGGTGCGCAACAACGCGATCGCCAACAACATGAACGCGAACGTGACGAATCCATTCCACATCAGCAATTTCGAGTCGATTCGCACCTCCGATCCGACGCTGTATCAGCACATGTCGACGCTGTCGCAGTTCACGAGCACGACGATTCAGAAGAACCGGCTGCTGCGGGCGTTTCCGCAGATGAACGGCCTGTACAACAACGCCGATCCGGTGGGCAAGGCGACGGTGCACAGCCTGGAAGTGAACTTCCAGCGGCGGTTTTCCAAGGGCTTCAACCTGAACGCTTCCGTACTCGCGGATGTACCAGGAAAACTACACGATCATCGAAAACGAGTTCGATAAAACTCCGTCGATATGGTGGCCGACCGACAACGCGCGGCCGCATCGGTTCACGGCGACCGGCATCTACGAGCTTCCCTTCGGCAAGGGGCGCAAGTATCTCCAGAGCGGCATCTGGAACCACATCCTCGGGGGATGGCAGGTTGCTGCGACGTACGAGTTTCAGAACGGGCCGCTGCTGGGGTGGGGAAACATCTTCTACTACGGCGATCTGAACACGTTCGAGGCCGACGCGACCTCGGGAACGAAGTCACTGGAGCAGTGGTTCAACACGAGCCTGCCCTTTGAGCGCAATGCGTCCAACCTGCCGGCTGCTTATCACGTGCGGGTGTTTCCGAGGTACTACAACGGGCTCCGCGCGGATGGGCTGAATCAGTGGAACGCCAACATCGTGCGGGAGATCAAGATCGGGGACAGGGTGCGAATGCAGTTGCGGGCCGATTCGATGAACCTGCAGAACAGGTCGCAGATGGCCAATCCGGATATCTCCCCGACGTCGACCAACTTCGGGCGCATCACAAGCCAGACAGGGTCGCTGAACCGGTATTACCAGTTCCAGGGGCGAATCCAGTTTTGATCCTGCTGCGCGGCGGCTCGCGGCCTGATGGCCGCGCGCTGCCGCCTGATAAGCAATAAGATTCTTGAGGAGGCATTATTTGTCATGTCAAATCCTGGCGTGAATCGCCGTTCGTGGGTCCGTGGACTTCTTGGGGCTCCAGCCCTGTTGGGGCTGGACGCGCTGTGGTCAAAGCGGAGCGACGCGGCGCAGATCGGTCCCAAGGACAATATCAAGGTCACGAAGATCGAGACGTTCGTCCTGAAGAACTCGTGGGTCTTCGTGAAGATCTCCACCGACGCCGGCATCACCGGCTGGGGAGAGATGCTGAAGGACGACGCCAAGGCGTGCGCCGCCGGCGCGCTGGAGGTGGCGCGGTACCTGGTGGGCCAGGATCCCCTGCGGGTCGTCCATCACTGGCAGGCGATTCACCGCGGCGCGTTCTATCGGGGCGGTCCGATCAAGACCGCGATTTCCAGCGGCATCGACATGGCGCTGTGGGACATCAAGGGCAAGGCCTATGGCGTGCCCGATTTACAAGCTGCTGGGCGGCCCGACGCGCGACAGGGTCCGGGTCTACGGGAGGGTCAGCGAGGAGACCGGCGTCAACGCCATGAAGACGCAGCTTCGCGCGGAAGGGCGGCGGCCCGATCAAGTATCTCGAGGGGCAAAAGTACGTCGACGGGTGTGTCGAGTACTTCAAGGCGCTTCGGCAGAAAGTGGGACCCGGAGTCGATATCGGCGTGGAGTTCCACGGCGCCGTGCAGCCGCCGACGGCGCTGCTGCTGATGAAGGCGCTGGAACCGTACAATCCGTGGTTCTACGAGGAGATCGTGCAGGCGCTGAACGTGGATGTGATGGCGGAGCTGGCGAAGAAGACGCACATCCCGCTCGCCACCGGCGAGCGCATCTTCACGAAATGGGGATTCAGGGAGATCCTGGAGAAGCGAGCCGCCATCGATCCTGCAGCCCGATCCTTGCTATGCGGGCGGCATCACCGAACTGAAGATCATCGCGGGAATGGCGGAAGCCTACTATGCGCCGATCGCGCCGCACAATCCGCAGGGGCCCTGTTCGCTGGCCTGCGGCCTGCAGATCGCGGCGTCGATCCCCAACTTCCTGATTCAGGAGACGGGCGACGACGAATCACGCGAATCTGCTGGCGAAGCCGCTGCCGCCGGTCAAGGACGGGTATCGTCCGCTGCTGACCGATCCGGGGCTCGGGCATCACGATCGACGAGAACAAGCTGATGGCGCAGGTCGGTGAGCCGAGTCCGTACAGGACACGCTACGACGCCGACGACGGGTCGGTTGTGGACTGGTAGGCGCTACCGTGACGATTCCGGCGGAATTGCTGGCCCAACTGCCGGCCACAAGCGGCGATGATGTGGCCATTGCCCTTCTCAGCAACAGCCCGTTTGACCGCCGGACGCTGGAGTTCCCGGCGCAGCTCAGCGACGGAAGCGTGCTCGGCAACAATCGCATCACGTCGGCGGTCGGGCAGGACAAGGTCGTAGATCTGAGAGTGAGGATAAATGATGATTGTCCTGCTGATGGTTGCAGGATTTCTCTCTCTGGCGGCGCCGGCCCGGAGTCCGAGGATGGAATCGAGGCTGTAGGCAAGGTCGATCTCTACGCCTTTCAGGACTCACTCAGCCAGTCTGCCGCCGCCAATTGTTAAAGTCGCAACAAAGCCAAACAAGCGCCGTCGAATGATGTGGACTGGGTTGGCGCTGGCAGGCGCAGGAGCGGCGGTGTTTGCGACGGCCGGCCGCACGGTGAATGTTCCTCAGCAGTGCGCGCTGGTCCCGCTGGGCAGCTTCTGTCTGCCTGCGAAATCCTATCGTGATTATCGGCAGGGACAACAACTCACTGGCGCGGCGATGGTAGCAGCGGGTGGCGATAATGGCCTCATGTATTCGGAACAAGGCCGTAGGGAATTTGAGGAGTGCCATGATCCCCGCGATCATCAGTTCGCGCCGTCACCGTTCTGGTAACAGACCAGCACACTGAATATCCGCTGGTAACAATTCAAGGCTGTTTCTTCAGTACCACGCAAGAGTGGACACGCCTACAAAGACGCCTGAAGTAGGGATTCCACGCCCACGTTTCCGTTATATAAGGAGTAATTCGATGGAAAAGCGCATCGTTCTGACGCAACATGCTCTCCGGCATGCTATGCGGGTTATTGCTCGTCGCGGGACAAGCCGCAACGGCGCAGCCATGGGTCTCATTCGCCGACAATACGCGGTACCTGGCTCTGGGAGACAGCCTCTCGGCAGGTTACGCCGCAACACCAGCGACGCTGGGATTCACCTACAGGCTCTATCACTCAGGAGCCATCGACAATCTCACTAACACGCTCTTCTGTGCGCCGGCCGTTCCACGGCGCGTTCGAGCCAGGATGTGTTGCAGTACCAGATTCCGCAAGTCCATCTGTTCTTCAAGGAGACAGGATCGGCTTATCGCAAGGTTGTCACCCTCACAGTGGGAGGGAACGATCTATTCTCCGTGGTCGACGCGTACGGCGCAGTCAATGAGAGCGCAATTCCGGGGATGATCAATGCCTACGGCCAAAACCTTACCGGCATCCTGGCAGCTCTGGTTGCCACGCCAGGCGGAGTCAAGGTTTTTGTAGGAAACCTGTATGATCCCGAAGCTCCCGATCCCCGGATCGGAGTTGCTCGTTGCCGGGATGAACCAGGTGATTGCACAAGTAGTAGGCGCCTTCCCTGGCAAGGTTGTGCTGGTAGACGTCTATACCGCGTTCCAAGGGCGCAGTGGGCTATTGCTGAATGAACGGCGCGGCGCCGCGCCCGACGAGGTGCACCCGACTGTCGCCGGCTACGGCGTGATGGCCGCCGCCTTCGCCGATGCCATAGGCAAGAAGTAACGGACCCCTCAACGCTCAGCCTGCCCGTTCACAAGCAGGTATCCGGAAGCGGCGCCGCTGGTGATCCCCGCGATCATCAACTCGCGCCGCTCGCCGTTCTGATAGAAGACAAGCGGCTCGCGCGCCGGTTGGTTTCGCAGCCAGATGGTACGACGGTCGGGCATCACCCAGAGCCAGCCATCGACCTGGCGAGCGACTGGATCGAGGTTCGTGACACCGATTGAAATGCCGGGCGCCAACTGGCGGCTTCGACTTTTGGCGATCTGGAAGGGGACGCCTCCGCGAGGGGTTGAGGGAAGATTCTGAGGAGGACGGACGGCGGCGACGGGAATCTGTTTGACCGCCTCGATCTGCCGCGCCTCGGCGAGACTCCGCTGCAGAGGGTTCTGCGAAATGAGGCGGGCCTTGACGATGAAGCGGTCCGGCGCGGATCCCAAGGCGTCGAACGGATAGCAGGTGACGAGAGTCAGTTCAGGGTAGAGCCCCGGTTTCAACACGTGGACGGCATCCGGCTTCACGACGGTGGTAGAGGCCACCTGATAGACGTAACGCGCGTCAGCGACTCGAACTCTATCTCATCGATGGCGCGACGTCTGCCAGACCCCGAAAGAAAGTGTCGCGGTGGCCAGCGACGCCGACGTTTCCGTTCTGGCCAGGAAGAGTGGTGCCTCGGATATGGCCTGAGGCAATGGCCAGAGTGCTCTGGCCGGTGCCTTCCCTGACTGTTGTCACCAATTGCAGCCGCGGGATGGCGAGACGTCCGATCAGTTCGTTGTCAGTGAAGTTGACGGGCTGGGCAGGGCGAGCAGGGCTCGTGGGTTCGGGAATTGATGGGCGTTCCCCAGCCCGGCTATCCCAACCAACGGCAAGAATCCTGATCGCCTCGGAGGCCAACCAGGCGCCTGTGCCGATCACTCCTGCGAGCAGAAGTATCAGCTCCAGGCGCCTGGTCCGTTTCCTGGGAGGATCACGATCAATCATCCGTCATCCCAGGTGGTTGGTTCGGAGAAGACCGAGGATGAGTAGACAACCCAGTCCGCTGAGTCCGATCAACGGAAACGGTGTCGCGGTCTTGGGGAGTTCGGCTGGTTCTTCAGGCTTGGGCTGCACTGCCGGGGCCGCAGGTTCAACCACTCTGGGTGCCTGCGGCTCAGGATTGTTCTGAGCGATCAGTTCGGGCTCTTCCCGTTGAGGCTCGACTGACGCCTGGGGCGGTTCCGGAGACGAATCTACCGGCTCGACAGAGTGTGTGACTGGAGCCTGAGGGGGTTCTACCGCAGCCTGCCGTGCGGATGTAGCCACGGCGAGGTGCCGGAGCTGCTTGGGATAAGTGAACTCCTGACCGAAGTTATCACCGGGATAGAACCAAGCGCGCATTGCACGGGCTGTTCCTGGGGCGTTTCATAGAAGGTAAATTGGGACTTACCCGTTGGCTGAAGGCGATAGTTGGGGATCGCCATCACCGTATTGATCAGGCGATTTTCATCGCGATTGTAAATGTGAACGATGTGCCGGTTCGAGTTTGAGTTGTGGAGCTTGAACACATAAGTTCCGGGCTCGAGAAAAGTGTCCTGCACCTGAATTGGCTGATTCACGGACAGAATCGTCTTTTTGTCCCAAACATCGGCCTTGGCGGTCAGGGCGGCGACACCCAGAACAACGGCGAGAGTGCCTGCCATAGCCAAGGTGAGCCTGGATCCGATTCGATGGTGATTCTGCATTGAAAAGTCTCCCTCACGAAGAATTGTGATTCACTGGCATGCCACGCAGTGTTAATAGCATCTGGCGTGCCAAGAGGAAGAATGCCCGTGAAGTCAATAGCTTCCGCCCAAGGGGCGAATAGCCGGGAAAGGAGTTTTTGCCGCATTTCGCCCGGTCTTTGGTGGGCGATAGAGGACTTATTTCCCGACTTTGGGGCTCTTGAAGTGGGGGCGCGGGGACGTTCCCCCGGAGGGAGGCTCGGGGGTGTGCGTTGTTCACGGAATTGAAACATGCAATTCATTCTTCGTACACGCGCAGATTACTAGGCTGGAAGCATGTCTCGTTTCGATCAAGGGTTAGTCTTAGCACTATTATTTTGCTCGCCCGTACTTGCACAGGTGGACAGAGCAAGCCTCACAGGCACAGTGACGGACGCAAGTGGCGCAGCGATTCCGGATTCCACGGTGACAGTTGAAACCGCGTTGACGGGCTTCCGGCGTGAGAGAGCAAGTACGTCGAATGCCGGAACCTACCAGATGCCGGGACTTGTGGTGGGCACCTACACCGTGTCGGCGGCGAAGACAGGCTTCCAAACTGTGCGCACGGAGAATGTGGTCTTGGGCGTGGGGCAGACGAGGACGTTGGATGTGTCGCTGGCGGTGGGGGCGATCACGACCGCGGTGGAGGTGTCGGCCGCGGTGACCCCGCTGGAGCAGACGAACGCAGAGATCGGGACCGTGATCGCCGAGCAGCAGATGCAGAATATTCCGCTGAACGGGCGGCACTGGGCTTCGCTGATGATGCTGGCGCCTGGAGCGGTCAACGTGGGGAAGGGAACCAGAACTCGATCCGGTTCTTCGGACGGCCGAGAGACGACAACAACTGGACCTTTGACGGTGTCGACGCGACCGGCATCAAGGACCCACGGCAGGAAGGCAATCTGCGGCTGGTAGTCTCCATGGATTCGTTGGCGGAATTCCGGGTGAATTCCCTGCCATTCACGGCCGAGGGCGGAGTCGGGCGGAGGCGCGCAGGTGAACCTGGTGTCGAAGACGGGGAGTAACTGCGTTTCACGGATCGGCCTACGAGTATCTGAGGAACAGCGCGCTGGACGCGCGGCGGCCGTTTGACGGAGCAGAGCCGCCGCCATTCCGGTTGAACCAGTTTGGCGCGAACCTGGGCGGGCCGATCGTCAAAAACCAAACATTCTTCTTTGCCAATTACGAAGGGCTACTGCAGCGTCTGAGCGTGACGAGGGCTGACGGACTAGTACCGAGCGCGAGTTACCGACAGCGAACACCGGACGCACTGAAGCAGGTCGTAAACGCCTATCCGGTGGGTAACGCAGCGGGGCCGAACGCGAATACGGACCGCCTGATTGCGGCGACGCCGGAGCGGCGGGACGAGCATAGCGGGATGGCTGCGGCTCGACCAAGCGGATCAACGACAAGCACAGCCTGTTCTTCCGGTTTGCGATGACCGACGGCTTGATCAGCCTGATTCGCAATGCGCTGCTGGAGACGCGCGATTCCTACATCCGACCCACCAACATTACGGCTCAGTGGCAGCAGGTGTGGTCGCCGAGCGTGGTCAATGAGACGAAGCTGGGGTTGAACCGGTCGGCGCTGACGCGGAACGACGTGGGTCTGCTGCCGGCTGGATTCGGCATCTCCGGGTTCACCTCGGGCCAGCCGACGACCTACATCATCGAGAAGCCGACCTCATATTCGGTTGTAGACAACCTGATTTGGGTTCGTGGGCGGCACACTCTGAAACTCGGCGGCGAAGTGCGCCGGATTCACCTGAACGTGGGCAATGGCGCGGCGACGACCTATACATACGCCAGCCAGGATGCGTTCCTGAGAAACCAAATGGATCGGATTGCGGTGAATGGCGAGTTAGGTACGGTGGGTGTCCGAAGGACGCTTTATTCGGCGTATGCGCAGGATGAGATCAAGCTGAAGCCGGAACTGACTCTCAACGTAGGCATCCGATATGAGTACTACACGGTTTCGAATGAAGCGTATGGACGAGGCCGGGTATTCGACATCGAGCGGTGCCAGGGATTCTGTCAGCCGGGCGCCGAGTGGTTCTTCCAGGATCAGGACAACATCGCGCCGCGAATCTCGCTGGCGTGGTCGCCGAAGGTGTTCGATGGAAAGACAGTGATCAGAACGTGGCTATGGCCGGTATTTCGGAACCGGGCAAAACGACGACGTCACGGCTGCGATCGACAGCCTGCCGGAGAGCTTTTCTCTCACGGCTGCGGATGCGCCGGGTTTGAGCTATCCGGCGACGCCCTGGCTGGGTCAGCTCATTTCGCGGGGACAGACACCCCGAAGCGTGCAGCGTGACCGCAAGGAGCCGGAATCTCACCAGTGGTCGATTTCGGTTCAGCAGGAATTGCCATCCAACATGGTTGGGCAAGTTGCATACGTGGGCAACGTGGGAAGGAATCAGTTGACGCGAACGTACGTCAACACGATCAATCCGCTGACGAAGACGAGGCCGTTGTCGGCGTTCGGGCAGATCGACGAAAAGCGGTTTGACGGTATCGCAAACTTCAACGGTCTGCAGTCGTCGCTGACGAAGTCGTTCGCCAAAGGCTGGCTGGTGCAAGCGCAGTACCTCTGGGGCAATTCGATTTCCGACAATGCGGGGTCGGGAGAGGGCGGGCAGATCCAGAACATCGCGTGCCGGGCGTGCGACAGGGGCCCTTCAGACTATGACATCCGACACACTTTCACGGCGAACGGCGTCTATCAGTTACCGTTCGCGCGCACCAAGTGGTACGGAGGATGGGATCTCAGCGGGATGTTTGTCGCAAGGACGGGCCGTCCGTTCAGCGTGACCGTGAGTCGATCATCGGGGACAGTGCCGTCAGGACAGACGCAGAATCAGCGGGCCGATTACCTGGGCGGAGATGCGTATGCGGCCGATCCCAGCCCCGCGCTGTGGCTGAATCCCAAGGCCTTCGGCCGTGCCGGCCTCGGGCACGTATGGAACATCGGGACGGAACCGATTCAATGGACCCGGTCTTTGGCAGGCCGACATGGCCCTTGCCAAGAGGTTCAGCGTGTCGGAAGGCAGTTTTCAATCGACTTCCGCGCCGAGGCGTTCAACGTGTTCAACCGAGCGCAATTTGGCGAGCCGGTTGCGAACTTTTCGGATTCCACTTTCGGACGAATTCTGGTGACCGCAAATGACGGCGCGACAGGCACGGGTACTTCCCGGCAGTTACAGTTCATGCTGCGGCTGAACTTCTAAAGAAGGGCCAAGCATTTGAGGGAGTCAAAGTGCATTTGGATGGCCGCGCTCGTGCTGACGGGATGCGGAGTGAGCCGGAGTTCCGCACCGCCCGAGGTGCAACCGACAGTTCGGACAGAGAGGGTGACGGATGATCCGGATGATCCATCGTTCTGGGTGCATCCGACCCAGCCGGACAGGAGCCTGATTCTCAGGCACGAACAAAGCCCCCAGGCCGAGTGGCGCAGTCGTGGTGTTTGGGATGGACGGCAGGATCAGCCAGACGGTAGCAGGGTTGGATCGTCCGAACAACATCGATGTCGAATACGGGTTGTCGAATGGCGCGGCAGCGATGGACATCGCAGTGGTGACAGAACGGCTGCAGAAGCGGCTACGAGTCTTCCGAGTGGTGGAAAGCGGCATTTCCGACGTCACGGCCGAGGGAAAGACGACGGTGTTCGGTCACCGGCAGGGTGAGGCGGCCGCGCCGATGGGAATCGCCTTGTACAAGCGTGGAAAGGACGGAGCGATTTTCGCAATAGTGGCTCCGAAGACAGGCGGGCGCGAGGCATACCTGGGACAATACCGTCTGGAAGCAGGCGTTGACGGCAAAGTCAGAGCGACACTGGTTCAGAGAATTCGGCCGCTACAGCGGCACTGGCGAGATCGAAGCGGTGGCAGTCGATGATGCGCTTGGCTATGTTTACTACGCGGACGAGGGCGATGGGATCCACAAATACCAAGCTGACCCCGATCATGCGGATGCTAATAGTGAACTGGCGCATTTCGGCAAGTCCGGATTTGCAGCCGACCGCGAGGGAATAGCGATCTACACGCGGCCGGACGGCACAGGATTCGTGGTGTGCACCGAACAGATCGCTGGCAACAGCCAGTATCGCTTCTACCGGCGCGAGGGCGCGCCGGCCGCACGATCATGAAGCCCTAATGGGAGTGATCCGCGGTGGCGCCGATTCCACAGACGGACTGGAAATTACGAGCCTCAATATGGGCGCGAGGTTTCCGTCCGCTTGATGGGCGCCATGAACAGCTCGGGCAAGAACTTCCTGCTGTACAAGTGGGAGGACATTTCGCGAGCATTGAGCCAGTGGTCTAGCCCGGATGTTTCACAGGATTTCTGATTTCGCCGGCAGCGAGGTTGCGGGAGGCCTCTTGGGGTGTGTGGACGACATTTCGTGAGTCAGAGGGCCAGCGATCAGTTGCTCGGGGCGGTTCGCTGAGCCCAGCGGCTCTCCGGAAGCGCGATTGGGGCACACTTTCGCCGATCTGAAAAATGCGAAATCGCCGAAGTTGTTTGTTTTTCGCGCCGATTTTCTCCCTCAGCAGCGCAGCGCCGCCCACACCTGCCCGAACAACTGCTGTAGCGGATAGCCGCTGCCATCGACACCACCACCCGCCGCGCCGTGAAACGGACCCGGGCGCCGATCTTCAGCAGCCGCAGCCGGATCGTCGTCACCTGCGCCCGGCCAGCTCGGTGCCCTTCAGCGCCAGGCGCCGCAGCGCCTCCACCAGCACGTAGGCCGCCGCCGACAGGTACAGCCGCAGTTGATTGGCGCGCATCGTCTCGGCGCTCATCCGGTCGGCAAACAGGCTACATCTGCTCCTTGATCCGGTTCTCCATCTCGCCGCGCGCGCAGTACAGTTCCTCGTACAAGCTGCCGCGCCTGCCACTGCTCGGCCGCTCAGCGAGGTCACCACGAAGCGCGGATTCTCCTTGCCGTCGATCTGCTCGGCCTTGGCGACCACGCGCCGCGCGCCGGCTCCAGCGTCTTGTGCGTGCGGTAGCGAAACTCGGTGAACACTCGCGCCGGCTTGCCCGTCCGCTTGCTCTCGCCGCCGCCTGCCGCATCGGCCTTGCCGATGAGCCGGCGCAAGCGCTCGTTGCGCGCCAGGCCGAAGACGTAGTCCGACGCCGTTGTCCTCGCACCAGCTCATCAGCTCGCTCGCGGCAGAAGCCGGAGTCGGCGCGCAGGATGATCTGCACCTCCGGCCAGCGCTGCGCGGATCTGGGCCACGATGCGCTGCACCTCCTCCACGCTGCCCGCGCTGGCATCCTGATTCGGCGTCGCGCAGCCGCACGCACAGCAGCTGCTCGCCGCAGAAGATGTACAGCGGCAGATAGCAGTAGTGGTCGTAGTAGCCGTGGAAGAAGCGGCCCTCCTGCTGGCCGTGCAGCGGCGTGTCGGTGGCGTCGAGGTCGAGGACGATCCGCTCCGGCGGCTTGCGCGTGCGACTCCAGGAACAGGTCCACCAACAGCCGGTCGATGGCCGTCGCTGTCGTAGCGGATCTTCTTGTAGCGGTCTGGGCGGCGCCGTGCCGGCGTCCGCTCCAGCCGGCTGAGCGTGCTCTTGCCGGCCAGCGGCTCGCGGCCGGCTCCGCGCTTGCCGGCCAGCATCGCCAGCAGCGGATCATGGCGCAATTGGTCGTGATCGTTGAGGTCCTCGTAGCCCAGCGCCAGCCCGTAGACCCGCTGCGACACCATCTGCTCCACGCTGTGGCTGACGTCAGCCCGGGCGGCGGAAGTCGGTGAAGCAGGCCGCCAGGCGCCGCAGCAGGCCGATGCGGCCGGTCGGCTTCCCGCAGCAGCAACGCCCCGGCATCGGTGGTGATCGCGCCGCCGTCGAAGTCGGCCACCACCGCGCGCGAAAAATGGGCTTCAAACTCGAAGCTGGACTGGGTACACTGTGTCATAGCAAAAGCCGCGTCCTCCTGGCTCAAACACTTGTGGATAAATGTTTATGCCAGAGATCGCGGCTTTTGTACAGAGGGCCGGTGAAATATTCGGGCTAGAAGATAGGGCAGTTGATTATTTTGCGGCAGGCTGGCGGAAGCCGCGCTCGACCATGTCGTTCGGATCGGTGGAAACGGCATGGTCCCGCCAGAGCCAGCGCATCATTTCGGGCAGGATCGTGCCGCCGAACTTCTGGCCGTGGAGGTTCATGCTCCAGGAGTAGTTCACGTCGTAGCCCTTCTGGGTGAGGGCCTTCATCAGGCGGACGTTCTGGTAGAACCAGTCGCGCTTCTCGTCGTAGACGCCGTTGCGGATGCCGCGGTTGTCGTTGCGGCCGTCGCACAGGAAGACGCGGATCGGCTTCTTCTCGCTGGCCAGGACGCGCTCGGGATAGACGTGGCCGCCCCGCAGGTTCACGAAGCTGCCGACGTTGCTGAGCACCTTGCGGAAGTCGTTGGGCCGCTCCCAGGCGACCGTGAACGCGGCGATCGCGCCGGAACTCGAGCCGCCGATGCCGTGCTGCTCCGGGTCTTTCGAGATGTTGTAGTCCTTGTTGAGGGCGGGCATCAGCTCTTCGGTGATGACGCGGGCGTACTTGTCGTCGGGCGTGTTGTACTCGATGCGGCGGTTGGTGGTGCCGTCGCCCCACGGTCTGCGGGCGTGGGCTCGGGCTGGTCGGGGCGGCGGCCCGGATTGATGAACACGCCGATCATGACCGGGATCTCGCGGCGGTAGATCAGGTTGTCCATCACGTTCTGGGCGCGCATGTCGCCGTTCTCGTCCTTGAACGCCTGCCCGTCCTGGAAGACCATCAGGCTGGCGGGGACCGCCGGGTCGTACTGGGCCGGGACGTAGACCCAATAGGTGTGCTGGGTGCCGGGGTAGACGTTGCTGGGGAGTGTGAAGGGCCCGCGGATCTCGCCTTTGGGGACGCCTTCCTGCGGCAGCGAGTCGGGGCCGAGCCGGTACTGCGAGTTCGGGTTCGGGCCGGGGGGCATGGGCGGCTGCTGGCGGGGTGGCTGCGCGAATGAGGTGAATGTGAAGGCCGCTAGTGCGGCAGGCAGGAACAAGGGTGGCATCTGCTGCATAGAGAAATGTTCTCTTACTTCAATGATCCAATGGCATAGAGAGCGTTTCGGGTCCGAATGTACATTCTGCCTTCGCTGATTGCCGGAGTTGCGTAGATGTCCGAGTCGAATTCATTGATCGCCAGAATTTCCCAATCGCCGGCAGCACGCAGCACGACGACCTTGCCATGCTCGCTGGCGATGTAGACCTTGCCGTCGACGCCGATGGGTGAGGCGTAGTAGTCTTCGAGCGCGCCCGTCAAACGCGCCTGCTTGAGTACCTTGCCGGTCTGAGCGTTCAGAGTGGTCGCGATTCCGCCGCTTCGGACGAGGAACACCACGTCCTTGTAAACGAGCGGCGCCGGTACGTCGGGCAGCGACTTTTCAAATCGCCAGAGCACGTGCGTGTCTGTCACGTCGCCGCTGCCTCCGAGCTTCACAGCCAACAAACCGTTGCGCGAGGCACGGCGAGTGCGGAAGAATGTCCATTCCCTTTCGTTCAGAAAGCCGTCCCGATCCAAGTCGATCGCACGCCAGGTTCCGGTGGGCTGCCAGGGCTGGGGAAGTTCGGTCTGAGAGAGCTTCCCGTCGTGATTGGCATCGGCTGCGGCGATCACCTCGGCGAAGGTGGGCAGTTCGACCTGCTCCCCCGCGTCGTTGCCGGGAGTCCAACCGTTGAAGTAGACAATATCGCCGGCAATTGTTGGCGCCGATTTTGGCTGGCAGGTGAGACCCCGAACGAACCAGAGCGGTTCGCCGTCCAGCGATGGAATATGCGGTGAGCTGGTAGGAGCCGGGTGCGATGACTTGTGCGGGGCCGCGGGCCGGACGGTAAACAATCGGGGTGGAGTACCCGTTGATGACGTCGCGCGGCGTTTTCCAGGCGATCCTGCCGCTATCTGCATCCACCGCGATGATGTATGCGTCGGTGTCCTGATCGCAGACGAGGATCACTCTTCCATCGGCATAGACGGGCGATGCAACCACCCGTGTTGACTGTTGAATGGTCCGAGCGGCAACTGCCATCGCTGTTTGCCCTCGAAATCATAAGCGACCAGGCCGAAATCGGCGAAGAAGACAAAGACGCTCTTTGCCATCGGTGACCGCGGTGGGCGCGGCGCGGTGATTGAGGGTGTTCTGGGCTTCGCGCCTGGCAGCGCGGACGGATCGCCGCCACTGAACCTTTCCGGTGGTGCGGCTCAGGCACATCGTAATCAAATCATCGCCCTCGGAAGCGGTGAGGAAAATGCGATCCCCTGACCAGGACGGGGGAGGACTTCCCTACCGGCAGCTCTGTCTTCCACAGAACGTTCTTTTGAGGCCCAAACTCGGTTGGCAGTTGCCCGCAGGAGGGACACAGTCCGGAGCCGTTCGGACCACGAAGCTGAGGCCAGTCGGCGCCGAACAGACCGAGTGCGAGCAGCGGATAGAGAAGGGTGCGCATTTATCTGATACCCATACTAAGCCGCAATTGATAGCCGGAGTTTGCTGGAGTCTGGCTGATCCCATATTGAGTTGTCTGATTCTCCATAACGCGCAGGACCGCCGAATCATTCCATGGACGGCCAGACAGTTTTCCGCCGGGGCCTTGAGGCGGCGAGGGGAGAGTTGCCGAGCGAGGGGAGCCGAGAGGCAGGGGACGAGTGATGTGAAAAGATTGGAACTATTCCGTCCTCTTTCGCAATTGGATAGTGAAAGGTACCGTCTCCATCATGTTCAGTCAAAGACTCGCCGTCTGGTTTCTGCTGGGAAGCATCATCCTGCCGGCGCAGACCTTCGAGGTCGCCTCCATCAAGCCCAACGCCGCAAGCGATCACAGGGTCTCTATCCAGATGCAGCCGGGCGGCAGGTTCGTGGCAACCGGGGTTCCGATCCGGCTGTTGATCGGGCTGGCGTACAACGTGCGGGACTTTCAGATCACGGGAGGCCCCTCCTGGATGAACGACCAGTTCTACGACGTGAATGCAAAAGCCGAGACAGGGAAAGACAGAGTGACGATGGAGGAGATGCGCCCGATGTTCAAGGCTGCTGCTGGCGGACCGGTTTGGTCTCAAGGCGCACGAGGAAACGAAGGAGATGCCGGTCTACGAGCTGCTTAAAGGCAAGAGCGGGCCGAAGTTGTCTGCCACTGCGGACCCTTCAGGGAATCACCAGATCCGGATGGGCCGGGGCCAAGTGAGCGCCAAAGGAATGTCGATGGAGGCGCTGGCGAACCAGCTTTCGCAACAACTGGGCCGCAGGGTGGTCGACAAGACCGGCCTCGATGGCACTTATGACATCGAGCTGCAGTTCACTCCCGAGCCGGGACAGGGCGGCGGTCCTTTCGGCGGACCGCCTCCCGGCGCCGCTATCCCCGCGGCCGATTCATCAGGCCCGACAATCTTCACGGCGGTTCAGGAGCAACTGGGGCTGCGACTTGAATCGGCCAAGGGTCCAGTTCCGGTGTTGGTCATCGAGAGCTTGACCAAGCCGACTGAGAATTAGCTGTTGTAAACAAACACGGCCGAGTGCGGAAATTACTTAGGTAGTCTTATCTCAAACACGTATAGTAGATCTCATGCGTGGACCCAAACTGAGCAAGTTGGAACTGCGAATCATGGAGGCGTTGTGGACGCAGGGAACCCTTTCGGTTCGTGAAATTCAGGAGTCGTTTCCGCTCAAGGGGCGACCGGCGTACACGACGATTCAGACCACCGTGTACCGGCTCGAGGAGAAGGGGGCGCTGAGGCGTACGAGGAAGATCGGGAACGCGCACATTTTTGAAGCGCTGGTTTCGCGGCATGATGCGCGGGGAAGGCTGATTGACGAACTGCTCAGCCTGTTCGGCGGCAGGACCCAGCCGGTGATGGCTCACCTGGTAGAAACGGGCAAGTTGACGCTGGACGATGTCAAAGAAGCCGAGACACTCATTCGCACGATGGCGAGAAAGGAGGATCAGGGATGATCAACCTGGCGAATCATCTCTGGCAATCGACGCTGTTCGCCTGCTGCGCCATTGCGCTCAACTTCCTTCTCCGGCGGCATCGCGCACAGACGCGGTATTGGATCTGGATGGCGGCATCGGTGAAGTTCCTGCTTCCTTTTTCGCTACTGGTTTCGCTGGGGAGCCAGTTTGAAGGACGGGTAGCACCGCCGCGCCTCGGACCGGTCGTTGTGAGGCAGGTGAGTGAACCCTTCAACCCGATATCCATCCTGCCGATTCCTGACACGCCGCGGGCTTCGCTGATGACGAATCTGATTCCGGCCATCTGGGCCGGGGGCGGGGTTGCGATTCTTGGCGTCTGGTTGGTGGGTTGGCTGAAGATCCGTGGTGCGTGGAAGCAGGCGAAAGCTCTCCCAGTGCCGGCGCCGATCCCGGTGTTGGAGACTAGCGGTTCGATTGAACCGGGCGTGTTCGGCCTGTTCCGGCCTGTTCTGCTGCTGCCAGCCGGCATTGCAGAGCGCCTGACTCCAGAGCAGTTACAAGCCATTTTGGCGCATGAGCTGTGCCACGTTCGCCGGCGCGACAACCTGACGGCGGCACTGCACATGCTGGTGCAGGCTGTGTTCTGGTTCCACCCGCTGGTGTGGTGGATCGGGAGCAAGGCTGGTGACGGAGCGCGAGAACGCCTGTGACGAGGAAGTGTTGCTAAAAGGCAATCGAGCGGGAGCCTATGCGGAAGGCATTCTGAACGTATGCAGGTACTACGTGGAAGCGCCGCTGGCATGCGCATCGGGCGTCACTGGCGCGGATCTGAAGCAGCGCATCGCGGCGATCCTGGGCCCGCAGGTCTCACGCCCGCTCGGCAGGGCCGGACGCATCGGGCTGGGCGGTGTCACTGCCGCGTTGCTCGCGCTGCCGATCCTAGCGGGACTCATGGAGAACCCGCCGGACAAGCTCAAGTTCGAGGTTGCCAGCATCCGTGAGTCGAAGGCAGGCAATGACAACTCGCGGCTGGGCCCGGGACCCGGGCGGAGCCCTTCAGGCCACGAACGCGACCCTCAAACAACTGATCACATTTGCTTACGGCATCCGCGACTTCCAGCTCGACGGTGTTCCGGGTTGGGTGTCGGACATGCGGTTCGACGTGCTCGCGAAACCCGAACAAGGCGAGGCGCCGATCGACTCTCAAATCGGGAAACCTGAATCAATTGGAGGCCACGATCAGCCGCCATCGCGAGCGCATGCGGAACCTGCTTGCCGAGCGCTGCCAGTTTGCCATTCGCCGCGAAACGAAGGAAATGCCTGTCTACGCGCTTGCGATCGGCAAGGGAGGCCATAAACTCACGCAGGTCCAGGAAGGCGTCCGGCCGCCCAACATGAGCACGCGCAGGGGTTATGCCAAGGGCAGTGCGGTTCCGATCCGGATCGTAGTCGAGGCGATGTCCGGCCTCATGGAGCGAAGCGTCGTCGACGAAACCGGCCTCACCGGGCTCTACGACTTCGAACTTCACTGGACGCCGGAAGCCGCACCGAATGCGGACGGTCCGGTGGACGCCTCGGGACCATCCATCTTCACGGCCTTCCAGGAACAGCTCGGGCTGAAGCTCGAGTCCAAACGCGCTCCAGTCGAGGTGATCGTGGTCACGCGCGTTGAGAAGCCATCGGAGAACTGACAGGCCTGATGCGTTTCCTTGCCCTGTTGTTTGCATTGACGCTGGCGGCGGCTGAACATCGCGGGACCGTGAAGTTCGGGGGCCTGCCGGTTCCGGGAGCTACGGTCACGGCGACACGGGGCGATCAGAAACTGACAACCATCACCGACCCGCAAGGTGGCTACGAGTTCCGCGAACTCGCAGATGGGGCCTGGACGGTTGAAGTTTCGATGCAGCTATTCGAGACACAGCGGCGAGAGATTGCGGTATCCGTCGGCTCGCCGCCGGTCGAGTGGGAGCTTGTGGCGCTGCCCGCCGCGGCAATCACGGCAGCTCCGAAGCAAGCCTTTCAGCGCACGGAAGTCGCGGCAACTCCGGGGAAGCGGCCACAGCAGGCTGAAACTGCGCAGCCGGACCCGGCCGCCGCGGCGGAACTGGCCCAGCGCGCAGCGGACGGCTTGCTGATCAGCGGGAGCGTGAACAACGGCGCATCATCGCCGTTCGCGTTGCTTCCGGCGTTCGGCAATCAACGCCGTGGACAGCGGTCGATGTACAACGGCAGCCTGGGCATGATCTGGAACAACTCCGCTTTCGACGCACGCTCCTACTCCCTAACCGGCCAGGATACTCCCAAGCCGGGCTACAACCGGTTTCAGGGGTTGCTGGCATTCGGCGGTCCGCTGAAGATTCCGCGGCTTCTCGAACGCGGGGGGCCGATGATTACGTTGAATTACCAGTGGACGCGCAACTCCAACGCGACGACGCAGACAGGGCTGATGCCGACGGCTGCGGAGCGTGGAGGGGACCTCTCGGCGCAGCCGGTGGCTGCGGTCGATCCCGCCACGGGCGCGCCGTTTCCGGGGAACCGGATCCCGGCCGCGCGCATCAGCCCGCAATCGGAGGCGCTGCTGGATCTTTACCCGTTGCCAAACTTCACAGGCAGCACGCGCTACAACTACCAGCTCCCGATCCTCAGCGGTTTACATCAGGACGACCTGCAGACGAGGGCGAGCAAGCAGATCCGGCGGCATTTCATCTCGGGCAATTTCGCGTGGCAAAGCACACGGACCAACAATCCCGACCTCTTCGGCTTCCAGGAGACGGGAAGCGTAAGCGGCATCAACACGGCAGCCAACTACCGGCGCGCATTCACGATGCGGTCCTTCCTCAGTTTCGGAGTGCAGTACAGCCGGCAGACGACGAGGGTGGTGCCGTTTTTTGCCAATCGCCGCAACGTCTCCGGCGACGCGGGGGTCAACGGCAACAATCAGGAGCCGGTGAACTGGGGGCCTCCCGCGATGTCTTACGCCTCCGGACTGACAGCTCTCACACAGCCGCAGGCCGCCAATAATCGGAACCAGACAGCGGGCTTTTCGATCGACGGTTTTCTGAATCGCGGAAGGCACTTCCTGGCATACGGCTACAACCACCGCCGGCAGCAGTTCAATGTCCTCTCGCAACAGGACCCGCGCGGCTCCTTCTCGTTCACGGGAGCAACGACGGGCAATGATTTCGCGGGGTTTCTGCTGGGGATTCCCGACACGAGCTCGATCGCCTACGGCAATGCCGATAAATACCTTCGGGCCAGGATCAACGAACTCTTCCTGAACGACGATTGGCGGGTCAATCCGGGCCTGACCATCAATGCGGGCGTGCGTTGGGAATACTGGTCGCCACTGGAGGAAAAGTACGGGCGGCTGGTGAATCTCGACGTTTCGCCCGGCTTCACCACGGCGGTGGCAAGCAGCACTATCCCGCGTCCCGATCGCAACAACGTGGGTCCTCGTATCGGTTTCTCGTGGCGGCCCTTCCCGGCTTCTTCGATGGTGGTTCGCGGCGGCTACGGAGTTTACTTCGACACGTCGGTCTATCTGCCGCTGATGATGCGAATGAGCCAGCAGGCGCCGCTGTCGCGCAGCCTGCGGGTGGCGAACTCGGCTGAAACGCCGCTGACTCTGGCGAACGGGTTCCCCACGGGTTTGGGCGGAACCGAGGCGACGACATTCGGCATGGACCCCGACTTCCGTATCGGCTATGCACAGATCTGGCAGATTTCGATCCAACGCGACCTGCCCGGCGCGATGCAGATGGTGGCCACATACGACGGCAACAAGGGCACGCGCTCACAGCAGCAGTTCCTGCCCAATACATTCCCCGCGGGCGGCCTTCGACCCGTCGGGGTTCACGTACCTTACATCGAACGGCAACTCGACGCGGCATGCCGGGCAGATTCAACTCCGCCGGCGGCTGCGCTCCGGATTCACGGGCAATCTGAGCTACACATGGGCCAAGGCCATCGACAATGCGCTTCTCGGCGGTCGCAACCAGGGGGCGGCGATGATCGCGCAGAACTGGCTTGACCTGCGCGCCGAGCGTGGCCTCTCGAGCTTCGACCAACGCCATCTGGTCTCGGCGATGGCGGCTTACACCACGGGCATGGGGCTGCGCGGCGGTGCGCTTGCCAACGGCCGGCTGGCCGGAATGCTCAAGGACTGGACCTTTGGTGCGCAGATCAACACTGGTTCGGGGCTGCCGCTGACGCCCGTTATCTACCGGCCGGTACAAGGAACCGGTGTTGCTGGGAGTCTACGTCCCGATGCCACCGGCGCCGATGTCTATGCCGCTCCCGCGGGGCTCTATCTGAATCCGGCGGCGTACGCGGACCCTGGGACGGCACACTGGGGCAACGCCGGCCGCAACTCCATCACGGGGCCGGCGCAGTTTGCCGTGAACGCGTCGCTGGCGCGCACGTTCCGCTCGACGGACAGAGTTACTTACGACTTCCGTCTCGAGGCTGCCAATGTGCTGAACACCGTCACTTTTCCCAGTTGGAACACAACGGTCGGCAACGCGCAATTCGGCCTTCCCAACACGGCGAACCCGATGCGCTCGATCCAGGCCATTTTCAGAGCCAGGTTTTAACCGATGCTGCCAATCGCTCTCCTGATGATGCTGCTGCTGGCGCAAACCGGCCAGAACACGACGCCCGGCCAGAGCCAGACACCGACCTTTCAGGCCAACACGCAATTGGTTGTTGAGACTGTTACGGTGAAGGACAAAGAGGGGCGGCCGGTCACAGGCCTCAACGCCAAGGATTTCGTAGTCACCGAAGACGGGGTGGCGCAGGAGGTCCGTTTCTTCGAGTTTCAAAAGCTGGAAGAGGCCACTCCGGCGGCGCCCATTCCGCAGAGCAAGCGGATCGCGCCTTTCTCCAGGTTCTCGCTCACGCAGATCGCGCCGGAGCCGCCGGGCGAAATCCGGTATCGGGACCGGCGGCTGCTGGCACTCTATTTCGACCTCTCGGCGATGCCCGTACCGGACCAGGTGCGCGCCTTCAATGCGGCCAAGCAGTTCGTACGCGGTCAGATGACCACCGCAGACCTGATGGCAATCATGGTCTTTACGAGCGGATCGGTTCAGGTGTTGCAGGATTTCACGGACGATCGCGAGCGCCTGCTGGCGACGCTGGAAACGCTGATCGTTGGCGAGGACGAGAATGCGCCTCCCGATCCCGCCGATGCGAGCCGCGCCGACACGGGCGCCGCCTTCGGCCAGAACGACGCGGAGTTCAACATCTTCAACACGGACCGCCAGCTGGCCGCGCTGCAGACCGCGGCCACGATGCTGGGCCGCCTGAACGAGAAGAAGTCGCTGGTCTACTTCGCCAGCGGCCTGCGGCTGAACGGCGTCGAACAACCAGGCGCAACTGCGGCCACCATCAACGCCGCCATCCGCGCGAAGTCTCGTTCTGTCCGGTCGATGCGCGCGGGCTGGTCGCTCAAGCGCCGCTGGGCGACGCGACGCGCGGCTCGCCGGGCGGGCTGGCGATGTACACCGGAGCCGCGGCCAACGCGGCCTTCGGCAACATCCAGCGCTCGCAGGACACGCTGTACACGCTGGCGGCGGACACCGGCGGCAAGGCGCTGCTCGACTACAACGACCTCGCGCGGGGCATTTGCAGGCGCAGCAGGCCATCAGGAGCTACTACATCATCGGCTACTACACGACGAACGCCAAGCTCGACGGCAAGTTCCGGCGCATCAAGATCTCACTTCGCGAGGGCCTGTCGGCGACGCTCGATTACCGGCAGGGCTACTTCGCCGGCAAGCAGTTCGCCAAGTTCACGCTCGGCCGACAAGGAGCGCCAGCTCGAAGACGCGCTGATGCTGGGCGACCCGATCACCGAGCTCACGATTGCGATGGAGGTGAACTACTTCCAGCTCAACCGCGCCGAGTACTTCGTCCCGATGGCGGTGAAGATCCCCGGCAGCGAACTGGCGCTGGCCCGCCGGGGCGGCGCAGAGCACACGCTGATCGATTTCATCGGCGAGATCAAGGACGAGTACGGCACCACGATTCCAACGTCCGCGACAAAGTGGATATCAAGCTGAGCGGCGACACCGCCGCCGAACTCGCGCAGGCGCCCGATCCAGTACGACACCGGTTTCACGCTGCTGCCGGGCAACTACAAGATCAAGTTCCTCGCGCGCGACGCCGAGACCGGCCGCATCGGGACGTATCCGCCGTTCGTCATTCCGAACCTGAACAAGGAGGAGCAGCGGATTCCGATCAGCTCCGTGGTGCTGAGCAGCCAGCGTGTCGATCTACGCGAGGCGCTGTACAACGCGCAAGGGCAAAGGGGAGCAGGCGCAGGCGGTCAATCCGCTGGTGCAGGACGGCCGGAAGCTGATTCCAGCGTGACGCGGGTCTTCAGCCGGAGCCGCGACATGTACGTCTACCTGCAGGCCTACCAACCCGGTGCGGAAACCGTGAATCCGGTGCAGGCCTTCGTCACGTTTTACAGGAACTCGTCGAAGGCCTTCGAGACGAAGCCTCTCACAGCGGTTGAGCCGACGGCCAGCCGGCTAAAGACGGTTCCGCTCCATTTCAGTTTCCCGCTGGATCAGCTCGATCCAGGGGAGTATCTCTGCCAAGTCACGGTGGTCGATGCCAATCAACGCAAGGCCGCCTTCTGGCAAACGCAGGTCATGATCGTGCCGTAAGGGCTGGTCCCGATTTCGATCCCGGCCGTCTCGAATGCGGACAGCGCCACCTTCCCGGCCTTCCATTTATCAAGCACTTAGCGTGGCCGCCAGCTTGCCTGCGAATGGCAGGAGGTGCATGCCTCATGTCGCGGCGCGATCGATTTCGGGAGGAGCTTTCCTCCCCGTTCAGCGAGGAAACGCTGAACCAACGAGCTGCCGAAGGCTGGCGCCCGGTGGTTGTTGAATGGGAGCGAGTGGACTCAGCACCCGGCCTCGGCCACACGCTGGAAGCCGTGCCCTATGGACTGAAAGTCGCACCCGATCACGTTCATCTTGAAGAGAACCACGCCGAGGTGGAGGTGATGCTGTCGATACTTGAAGGGATTGTGGCGGATTGGCCGATGTCCCATATCGCGGCTGAGCTGAACCGCCGAGGTGCCCTGATGCGGAACGGCATGCCATGGTCGCAATCCGAGGTTTTCGATCTTCTGCCCCGCCTGATTGAGTTCGGCTCGCGGCTGTTCAACCGCGACGAGTGGATCGAGCGGCGGCGGATTCTGCGCCGTGTCTCGGCCGCTGCTGTCGCTCTACTGGCCTTTCGAGGAGACCATCTTCAACGCGATGTCCTCCTGATAGGCGGGCGAGGCGAGGACCTTGTTCCCTTCGGTGTGTGTGAATATCTCCTCGCGCTCGGTCTTGCCATTGCGTGGATTGAACCATGCCGCTTTGTAGTCGCCCGGGGGCAGGCGCAGTTCAAGTTGTGAATATTGCTTACGACCGTCCACGACATACCCAGGGTTGTAGCCGGACATAATGCGGCCGTGATGATGAGGGCCCCGCATACTGTAGTCCGGGTTCGGCGAGCGCGCGGGCGGAAGCACCCTCGGGCACGCCCGCGGCGACGAATTTCTCCGCCGGTGCCATGCGCTCGAACTGAAGTTCCTTCATAAATGAAATCAGGTACGAAAGCTGCTTCCGTAGGGCAGGCGAGCCGAATCCGGGGTTGGCCGCAGGCACGGGGTATGTGCCGTCTTCGTGCCCCGCGATGAAAGAGTAGTCGAGGTTGTTATAGTGGGCGCCGCCGGCGAGGATGAAGTCCCAGCCGTGGAT
>CAVQOO010000020.1:0-285642 GCA_963714395.1 Bryobacteraceae bacterium | reverse complement strand
TGCCAGCCACGACTGCGCTGCAAGCAGCAAGCGCCCAGCAGTTGCTGCATTTTATAGAAAATGGAGGTAGGCTTATTGCGGTTGGCAGCCTGCCCAAACTACTGGTTGGGACGGCAGATGCCAGTCTGGAGACATTGAACAGTCTCTTCAAATCGGGCAAGGCAGTTTATTTGAGTGATCCTGAAGAACTGCCACAGGCTCTGGCCCAGCTTCCGCGCCGGGTAGAAGCGCCTGTGCCAACGCTCCACAGGCAAGTCAATGGAATGGATGTTTTGTTCGTCCCGGCTGCATTCCCACACGCCACCACGGCACACCATAAACACGGAGAAGCTTCCTCCTGGCTCAATTGGCTCAAACCTGAATACCGTTTTGACCCTGAGAATTACATGCGTCACATGCAGGTGACGGTAAACGGCTTCGCCGGCACACCGGAGCTATGGGATCCACAGACCGGAGAACGCAAAGCGCTTGTATCCCGCAAAGACGGGCAGCGCACCGAGGTTGAAATCCCGTTCGAAAGCGGTCCGGCAGCACTGCTGGTCTGGACGGCAGATGGTAAGCAGGATAAGCCCATTCAGGCGGCAAACGAAGAAATTCTTTTCACATTCGATCAACCGTGGCAGTGCAGGTTGGAACAGACCCTGGACAACCGCTACGGAGACCTGACCAAACCTGACCTGGCTGGTTCGCCACCCGTTCAGACCTGGTACTTCGAGCACCACATACAACAAGCGGGCGAAGATGGACTGCAAGCAGGATGGCACAAGGCATCAGTTCCCCTGCGAATTGGGAGCAGGCGCACGCCACCTTTGGGAATTATGGCTGGATGACTGGCCCAATGAACGCGGCGAACTTACCGCAGCCGCTCAGCACAGATGCAGGCCTGTCCGCAGAGCAAATGTCCAACTGGCAGCCCGCGCAATATTCCTTACAGCGTGGCATCGACAAAGACCCACTGCACATCCATATACTGGGGCCAAAAGCGCACGTCCCAGAAGAATTTTTGCAGTTTGGCAATGTCAAAGCCAGAGAAGGGTCATTCCGTACAGCCGTGTGGATGGCTGAACGGAAGCAACTGCACTTTGCCTTGGGCGCAGGCGCGCAAAAAAGCGCCTGGCTGAACGGACAGTCAATAGGAACAGAGGCTCCAGGCTACCTGTGGGTAGTTCCGGTTGAATTGCAAGCTGGTATGAACATTCTCGAATGGCGGTTGACTGCCGAAAAAGAAGGAGCATTGCGTGCCTATTGGGCGCTGTTGCAAAAACCCGAGAATTTCTTGCGCCCAGAACGCATGACTTCGCCAGATGTTCCGCGCAAAGATTCGCAACTGCGCTTCTCACTCGAATTTGATGTGCCGTTTCAACCGCATGAGTTTACCGTGCAGATCGCGGCAGACGCGCCGGTGCGTGTACTGGTCAACGATGTTGAGGTGGGCAGACAGGGTGGGTTTGACCCATACTTCACCCTGGCACGGGTTCAGCCGTATAACGTGACCAGCGGCAGGCAGGGCAAGAACAGCCTTGTGCTAGAAGTGCAAGACACAGGCAATGCTGTCGCTGTTTTGGCAGATGGGATCGTGCGCGGGGCCGGGCAGCAGCAGGTTTTCGTGGTCAGCGGTAGTCACTGGCACGTGCAGCGGGATAACGGAAGTTCACAACCGGTAAAGCTCCATCGCCAGCAGTGGCTAGACCCGGCCTGGTCGCATCTTTGGCGCAGACCCCATCCACTGCCCGGCGCAGCCTCGATTGAAGACACACCCGCAGATGATACGGTACTGCCCATTGTGCCAGATGCCTTTTTTCAACGGGCCGTATAGAATGGTTCCGCTGGCTGCTCCCCCCTGGGGCTGCGGCGCTGCGTCTGGCGATTGCCGGACAGGCCAGGCTTTGGGTTGATGGCGTTGAACTAAACGCGACAACAGCAACAATCGCGCTCCCGGCCTCCGCTAACCCGCGTCGCATGGCAGTGCTGCGCGTTACGCCTGAACGCGGGCGCACAGGCGGAGGCGTGTTTACCGGGCCAGTGACATACGTTATGACCCAGGGTAAGATTGAAACCGGTGAATGGAGCGAACAGGGACTGGGCGATTACTCAGGCGGTGTGAGGTATACATCCAGCTTTGAACTACAGGCAAAGCCAGATAAACAAGTCCTGCTCGATTTAGGCCGGGTACGCGGAACGGCGGAAGTGCGGGTGAACGGCAAACTGGTCGCCGTGCGCGTTTGGTCGCCATACCGCTTCGATATCAGCGCAAACTTGCAAGCTGGGCAGAATAATGTGGAAATTCTTATATTCAATACCCTGGCTCCCTATCTCAATGCAGTCAGTCCAACGCATTATATTCATCCTGGACAAACAGTTTCAGGTTTGATAGACTTACGGTTCAACTAATATCCTCATAAAGAATTAAAGGGAGTTTTTGTCGCACTTCGTGCGACAAAAACCCCTAACTCTTTCAAGCGTTTTCGATAACCTGTTTTTTTATCGGTAGGCTCTTCGTCAACTCGCGGATAATGATTTGGGGATAATACATGGCGCTTTGGAAGGGATACATCAGCTTCCAATTAGCCCCCGTTCCTTTCTGGTATCAATCTGTTTGAACAAAAGTTTGGCCGCCAGCAAACCCAGTTCGTTTTTTGGCTGCCACATCGTGGTTAATGCTGGTTGAACCTGCGCTGCCACCGCAATGTCATCACATCCCGCTATGCTGATATCATCTTGGAATCCGATACCCAACCTCGCGCAGCTTTCTCAACGCCCCCAAAGCCATAATATCGGCAATGGCAAAAACAGCGGTGATCTCCTTGCCCCCCTCAGCTAAGAGCTTCTCCATGGCTGCCGCACCGCCATTCTCATCCAGTTCTCCTTCAGCCACCAGCTTGTTATCAAAAGCAACCTCAAATTCTGCAAGCGCCTTGCAATATCCTTTTAGCCGTGAACGGCAGGCGGCCACCATTCAGGCCCTTGCAGCATCGCAATCCGCCGGTGTCCCAATTCCAACAGGTGGCGTGTAATGACATACGACCCAATAGAGGCATCAACATTCACCTGATCCGTTCCATAGATTGGGTCTGTTCCCAAAATAACACAAGGGGTATTCATTGTGGTAAGCGCGTGAACATGTCTGGCAGATGGATCAATGGGAATCAGGATAATCCCTTGTACTCCACTCTGGCGCAAAAGGAAATCTAACTGATGCTGCTCTCTGCCCAAATCGAAATTGCTGTTACATAGAATCATCCCCATATCCCTCTTCATAAGCGCGCGCCTCAATCGAGGCCACGACTTCACTATAAAGCGGGTTAGTAATCTTAGGCTCGATTACACCGATCAAACCAACACGGGTAGTTTGATACTGTAACTGCCGGGCAGCATTGATAACAACCTGGCGTGTCTTCTCGCTAATCAGGCTGCTGTTATTGAGCGCGCGCGATACTGTCAACTCAGATACTCCGGCAAGTTCGGCAATTTCCTTGAGTTTGCTGACCATACAACACACCACCTGGATCACATTGTTAAGTATTTCTGCAATTTCTTGCATAAACACAAAGGCAAAAACTACGGATAAGCCAGGTATAAATTTTTATTTCTAAATCGTTGGAAATTTGCTAAAAACACACTGTTTTCCACTAATATTCTCATTATATGAGATTGTTTTCCGTAAGTCAAAGGGCTTTTCTGGTTGTAGTTAGGCAAAATCCACTCAGTTATGTCCTGGTCTATTATTGCTTGACAATTGTTTTGGCTCTGCTATAATAAATATGCAAGAACTTGCAACAGTTATCAAGACATGCCAACGTTGTCAATTGACAGATAACAGTTTACGTGCTAGTATCATGGAAACCTGATTGTTTTTCTGATATTCGTAATAGCTTCTGTTTGGCTGGTTTATCTTGATAAAGTTTGCAAAAAGTTTATCAACCCTTTATCTGTAGTTTATTCCTGCACAACCAACGCATTATCTATAATCAGTTCTCTGCCTGACTGTTGTATGCAGTGATTGTAGGAAGAAGAGAAACCATCCTTCTTCATGGGTCATGTGCTTTGCTCCTCGAAAAGCTTGGCACATTCCAGACCAGTGCAATAACCTCTTATCGGTGCTTTTATCCTTACCAGTATTTGTGAACGTTCAGACCTGCAAATTCCTGCTGGCAAACCGCCAGTCGATGAACAAACCAACTGAAAAGGAGGTGGTCTGAAGGGGAAGATACGCAGAAAGTGGATAGTTTGCTGTTTGTCTGGCTAAACGCCTCACACACGTCTAACGAATTCTGGAAGGAGAAAAGGTTTGATGCAAAAGCGTTCTTTACTTTACATTCTGATCATTGCTACCATGATCCTCAGTGCTTGCGCCGCACCAACCGCCGCGCCGTGCAGCAACCAAACGCAACACAGCCCCCCGCCGACACGGCGGCCGAAGCCACTGCGACCGAAGCCGCCCCCGTGGCAGCAGAGGCTACCGCAACTCCCGTAACTGTTGAAGAAAAGCCCTCCGGTTATACCCAATCCCCCATGCTGGATGAGCTGGTTACCTCCGGCGATCTGCCTCCGCTTGAAGAACGCCTGCCCGAAGAGCCCTTCGTGGTTGGCCCTGGCGTCTACATGACCGAAGAAAACCTGCCCGACTGGCAGCCCGGCAAGTACGGCGGCACCCTGCGCTCTTCGCACAGTGTGGCCAACTGGAACCCCGACATCTTCGTGGCCATGAACGAGCCCTTCTTGATGGCCCCCAAGATCGGCGACCAGGGCATCGTCCGCAACGTTGTGAAAGCTTCGAAGTTGCGAAGACAACAAAGCCTTCACCTTCACCCTGCGCAAGGGCCTGAAATGGTCGGACGGCGAGCCGGTGACCACGGAAGATGTTCGCTTCGCCTGGGAAGACATCCGTCGAATGAAACGATATCAGCCCTGATGGCTTCCCCAATCACTGGGCACCGGTTTCTGCGCCGACCGGCGACCCTGGCCAAGCTGACATCATCGATGATTACACCTTCAAAGTCACCTTCGATGGCCCCTACGGTGCGTTCCTGCGCGCACCTGACCATTGAAGGTTGGAAGTGGCTACACCCAGGTGCTTGAGCCCGCTCACTACCTGAAGCAGTTCCATACCAAGTACACCCCCATCGAAGACCTCCAGCCGATGCTGGAAGAACAGAACCTGACCGATGAATGGTGGCAGGTCTTCGCGCAGAAGCGCTGCCAGAACTGGGACATGACCAACCCGCGCTGCGTCGATTACCCGGCCCTGAACCCGTGGATCGGCAAAGCCACCGACAACCCCAGCACTGATGACACTTCGAGCGCAACCCCTACTACTTCAAAGTAGACACCAAGGGCCAGCAGCTGCCCTACATCGACTACATGACCTCTCAGCAGGTGAACGACGTTGAAATGGTCACCTTGAAAGTCATGCCGGCGAAGTGGACTTCCAGCGTGAGATCAACCGCTCTGGTGAAGATCCCGCTGTACAAAGAGAACGAAGAAAAAGCCGGCTTCCGCGTCGCCCTGACCGACATGCACGTCGACTCCACCGGCCTGCGCCTCAACCAGACCTTTGATGACGCCAACTGGCAGAAGGTCTGCTCAGGATATTCGCTTCCGCCAGGCAGTCAGCATGGCCATCAACCGCCAGGAACTGATCGACACCATCTACTACGGTTATGCCTCCATGCCCGACGAAACGGTTGGCCCCGACAACATGCAAGTATGATGTTGACGCGGCCAATGCCCTGCTGGATGAGATGGGCCTGACCAAGAAGGATGCCGATGGCTACCGCAAGTATCGCAGACGGCACGACGATCGAAATCCTGCTTGAGCACGGCGCTCAGGCGCCTGACATCGCCCCCGTCGCTGACCTGGTCGCCCAGTTCCTGAAAGAAATTGGCCTGAAAGTCACCGTCAAGCAGATCGATCCCAACCCTGTGGGGCGAGAAGTGGGCCGCCAACGAGATCCAGGCGACCGTGATGTGGAGCCATGACATTGGTTGGGGCAATGACATTACCTCCGGTAATGTTGACCGCGCCGGCCGGCTGTGGAACGTCTGGATCACCACCAACGGCGCGGAAGGCGTTGAACCGCCCGATTGGGTCAAGCAGGCTGTTCAACATCGATGCCGATAAATGGGCTGCCGTCGCTGGCTCTGATGAGTACAACGCGAAAGTCGAGGAAGGCTTCCAGTGGGCTCGCGATAACCTGCCCTACATCAACTTTGTCGAGTACGTCAAGTACCCGCTGATCGTCAACAAGAACCTGAGGAACGTGCCGCACCGGCGGTTACGCCATTGGCGCGAACTTCAGCATCGTCCAGATGTACTTCGAAATCCGTAACCCATTGCTAGATCACTGCCAGGACGGTGACTTAAGTCGCCTGGGCGGCCTGTATGTAACAAGCTGTGTAAATGGTGTGCGCCGCGGCTGCCTGAGCCGCGGCGCCACACCTTTAGCTAGACAGATCAGGAGGTAGGTTAGGTGTTACTTTACATTATTCGCCGCATTTTAATGTTGATCCCGATCTTGATCGTCATGTCGATGGTGGCTTTTTTCCTGATCCAGCTGCCGCCAGGCGATTATGTCAGCTTCCGCATCCAGCAGCTGAAAATGTCAGGCGTTGAGGTGTCTCAGATCCGATGCTGAACTGCTGTAACGTGAAGTTTGGTCTGGATCAACCAGCTCCTGTCCGCTATTTTCGCTGGGTCAGCGGTATCGTCACGCGAGGGTATTGGGGCCGCTCGCTGCAGTGGAACAAGCCGGTGCATGAAATCCTGGCCGAGCGCGTTCCCATGACCATCATGATTTCGCTGATGGCGCTGATCTTTCTCCTGGGCGATCGCCATTCCATTGGGCATCTATTCGGCGACCCACCAGTATTCGCTGCTGGATTACATCATTACATTTATTGGGTTTGTGGGGATAGCAACGCCAGGCTTCTTGCTTGGCGTTGATCCTGGCCTATATTGTTTTTCCCCAATTCGGTTTTTCGGTCACTGGGCCTATTCTCGCACCGAGTATATGGATGCACCGCTGGAGCGTTGGCCAGGTTCGGCGATTTGGGCAAACATCTGTGGATGCCGCTGATCCTGGTCGGCCTGGGCAACACCGGTGGGACCATCCGCGTGGTGCGCAACAACCTGCTGGATGAGCTCCACAAGCAGTATGTCATCACCGCCCGCGCCAAGGGCCTGACGGAATGGAACCTGCTGATGAAATACCCGGTGCGCATGGCGATCAACCCCCTGCTCAGCACCATCGGTTGGGTGCTGCCCGGCTTGATCTCCGGCACGATCCTGATCGATATCGTCCTCAGCCTGCAAACCGTTGGCCCGGTGCTGCTGCGCGCCACCCTGGCGCAGGATATGTACCTGGCGGGCAGCATCGTGCTGATCCTCAGCGCCCTGACCGTGATTGGCGGTCTGATTGGCGATATCGCTGCTGGCTGCTGGTTGATCCTCGCATTCGCTTTGGGAGGGTCATCAAGATGAGCGCAGCCAGCAGCTTACCTCGTACCCAAACCGCTGGCGCCTGCCGCTCGACTGCAACCAGGACAACTGGCGCAAAGCCAGCGCCAGGACGAGCGCTATTATTACGCCACCCAGTGGGAGCTGATCCGCTGGCGTTTTGGCCGCCACAAACTGGCCGTGATTTCGCTGTTGCTGCTGATTGTCATTTACCTCCTGGCGATTTTTGCCGAGTTCTTCGCGCCCTATACGGTAGATACGCGCTTTGATGGCTTTCAGCAGGCTTCGCCCTCGAAGGTCCACTGGATCAAGCCGGACCGGTGGGTTTGGGCCCTATATCTTACGGCACCAAACGCGTGCTGGACCCGGAAACGTTCAAGTTCAGTTTTGTCGAAGATCCAACCAAGGTCATTACCCGATCCAGTTCTTCGTCCAGGGTGAGCCTATAAATTCTGGGGCCTGTTCTATACGGATCTGCACTTCTTTGGGATTGAACCGCGAAGAAAGCAGCCGCTGCTCCTGTTTGGGGCCGACAGAATTGGGCGCGACCTGTTCTCGCGCACGATCTACGGCGGGCGCATCTCGCTGTCCATTGGCCTGGTCGGCGTGTTCATCAGCTTCATCCTGGGCGTGCTCCTGGGCGGCATCTCCGGCTACTTCGGCGGCGTGGATCGATGATATCATCCAGCGCATCATCGACTTCCTGCTGGCGATCCCGGGCCTGCCCCTGTGGATGACGCTGGCGGCGGCGCTGCCGCGCGATTGGCCGACGCTGCAAGCTGTATTTTGCCATCACCATCATCCTGTCGATCCTGGGCTGGACGGGCCTGGCGCGCGTGGTGCGCGGCAAGCTGCTGCAGCTGCGCGAAGAGGATTACACGCTGGCGGCCCGCGGCGCCGGCGCCAGCGACTGGCGCATCATCACCCGCCACCTGCTGCCCGGCTTCACCAGCCACCTGATCGTGTCGATCACCTTTCAATATCCCGGGCATGATCCTCAGTGAAACCGCGCTGAGCTTTATCGGCCTGGGCATGCAGCCGCCGGCGGTCAGTTGGGGCATGCTGCTGCAGGATGCGCAAAACCTGACGGCCGTTGCGCAGCAGACCTGGCTGTTGATCCCGGCGCTGTTCGTGATTGCGCACCGTGCTGCTGTTCAACTTCGTGGGAGACGGCCTGCGTGACGCTGCCGATCCCTATAACCGCTAAGAAAGGGATATGGAGACTATGGCTCTCCGAAAAGACAGCTTCAACAACAGACACCCTCTGATCGAAGTTCAGAATCTGAAGACGTACTTCTTCCTGCACGAAGGCACGGTCAAAGCGGTGGATGGAGTCAGCTTTCAAATCCGCGAAGGCCGCTCGCTGGGCGTGATCGGCGAAAGCGGCTGCGGCAAATCGGTCACGGCCCAATCGTTGATGCGCATTGTGCCCTCTCCACCCGGGCGCGAAGTGGGTGGAAAAATCCTGCTGCACCTGAGATAGCAAGCGGCACATGCCGAAGAAGTGGTCAACGTGCTCGAGCTTCCGGCCAATGGCACCAAGATGCGCGCAATCCGCGGCAAGAAGATCGGCATGATCTTCCAGGAGCCGATGACTTCATTCAGCCCGCTGCATACCATCGGCAACCAGATCATGGAAGCCGTTCTGCTGCACGAGAAGGGCGTCAACAAAGCAATCGGCCCGCGAGCTGGCCATCGAGATGCTGCAGCCGGGTGGGCATCCCGAACCCGCACCGCCTGATCGATGCCTACCCGCACCAGTTCAGCGGCGGTATGCGCCAGCGCGCGATGATCGCCATGGCGCTGGTCTGCGGTCCCAGCCTGCTGATCGGCGACGAGCCAACCACCGCGCTGGATGTGACCATCGAGGCGCAGATCCTCGAGCTGATCAAGACCTGCAGGAAGAATTTGGCATGGCGCTGATGTACATCAGCCACGACCTGGCCGTGGTCGGTCAGATGGCCGATGAGATCATGGTCATGTACATGGGCATGGTGATGGAACACGCCAGCACCGATGACATTTTTGATGATCCGCTGCACCCGTACACGGTCGCCCTGTGGCGCTCGATCCCCAAGATTGAGGGGAAGCTGGAACAGGCTGCAGTCGATTCAGCGGCACGCTTGCCCAGCCCGTACGCACTAATCCCAGGCTGCCCATTCTTCTCGCGCTGCGAGCGCAGCATGGGCGGCGTCTGTGATGCAGCGCTGCCCGCCCCTGATCGAGGTGAAACCCGGGCACAAGGTGCGCTGCTTCCTGTACGGTTGATCGATTCCGCAGTAACCAAGAGTTCGAAAACTTGAGAGAGGTGAATGGGCATGGCAACAACAAGAACCATTGCTAGAAGTCAAAGATCTTAAAGAAATACTTCCCGATGCCAGTGGCGGTCTTTTCTGCAGCGCACTGCGGTTATGTGAAGGCCGTCGATGGGGTGAACCTGACGGTCCAGCCCGGTGAAACGCTGGGCGTGGTGGGCGAAAGCGGTTCAGGCAAAACCACCCTGGGCCGCTGCATCACCAAGCTGTACGAAGCGACCGGCGGTGAGATCACTGCTGCGATACAGATGACAAGGTTTATCGTGTCCCCAAGCTGAAGGGCAATGACCTGAAGGACTTCCGCCGCAACGCGCAAACCATCTTCCAGGATCCCTACTCCTCGCTGAACCCGCGCATGAACATCCTGGAGACCGTCGGCGAACCGCTGCTGGTCAACGGGCATCGCCCACGGGAGAGAGCTGGAAGACCGGGTCACCGAGATGATCCTGCAGGTGGGCCTGCGCGTCGAGCACCTGCGGCGTTTCCCGCACAGCTTCAGCGGTGGGCAGCGCCAGCGCATCGGCATTGCCCGCGCGCTGGTGGTCAACCCCAAGCTGGTGGTCGCCGATGAGCCGGTCTCGGCGCTGGATGTGTCCATCCAGGCCCAGATCCTCAACCTGCTGCAGGACCTGCAGGATAAATACCAGCTCACCTATATCTTCATCTCGCACGCCATGAGCGTGATCCGCTACGTGAGCAACCGCATCGCGGTCATGTACGCCGGCCGGCTGGTCGAGCTGGGTGAACAAAAACCGAAACTCCTCACCCATCCCCAGCCATCCCTACACCGAGGTGCTGCTCGGCTGCCGTCCCGCGTCGTCTCCGAACGCAAGGCGGTCAAGCCAAGAATGCCGCATGGTGAACCGCCCGGTCAGCGAAACCTCCCTCACATACCGACAACTCGCCGCAGGTCTCCGGCCGCGTCCATACTGTCCAGCATGATGTTCAAAAAGAGACCTCTTGAATCGAGGCTGTCCATCACCAGCTTCAGTTCGTCCGCGGTAAACAATCCTTTGATGGAGCAGCGGCCGCTGCGCGCGTTGCACCTTCTGAAAATGAAGGGAGACTCCCGCCCGACTTGCGGACCAGGGCGTCGGCGAAGTCCATATACTTCCCAAACCAGCCACTCTCGGTACCGAGCCGGACGGTAAGTGCATCATCCCAGTCGAGACACCTCTCTTCGCCGGCCGGCACGCGGCGAACTCCTGCAAAGGAAACCAGCCCGCCAGGGTGAAACCCACCAGGGGACGTTCGACGAACGCGCGGTCCCAGAAAGCGCGGTAGCGCGCGAGTTTTGCCGGCGTCATTGCCCCACGCGAATCGGTCTTGACTGCTTTCGGTCATTGGGCGTCACTCTAGTCAATCGCGCGGCAGGACATCCGCTCCACCAACTCGACGCCAAACTTCCTGTGCTCCGGCAACGCGGACTTCGAGCCTGCCTGCCGGATCAGGATTTCGACGGCGGCGGCACCCAGCTCATACCTGAACTGGCGCACTGTGGTCAGGGGCGGGTGCACGATCGCGGCCATCTCCACGTCGTCGAACCCCATCAGCGAGATATCTTCCGGGATGCGCAGTCCTGCGTCCAGGGCAGCGCGAATGGCGCCGAATGCAATGGCGTCGTTGGTGGCGAAGACCGCCGTGATTCCGTTCAGGTTGCCGATCAGCTCCTGCATCATGGCGTGCCCGCCGGTCGCGCTGTAAATCCCGCGCAGCACGACCGGCTCCTTGCAGCCTCGCGACGCCCGCACTGCCCGAAGGAAGCCGGCGGCACGATCATCGAGGTTAGTCTGCCTGCGCGGACCTGCCAGGACCGCCATTCGCGTGTGCCCGAGTCCGGCCAGGTATTCACCCGCAATCGATCCGCCCCGGACGTTGTCGCTCAGCACAGTCGAGAACGGGCTGCGGGCCTGAGGACGGTTCAGGAGCACGATGGGTGTACCGCTTTCGGCCATCTTTCGCATGTCTTCCCTCTTCAGGAATGCGCCAGCGTTCATGATCACCCCATCGACACGCTTGGCCATCAGCGACCAGAAATACTTCATGTGCTTGTCGGGATCGAGATCGCTGTTGCAGAGCACGAGGTCGTAGCCGGCGGCACTGGCAGCGTCTTCCGCGCCACGCGCCAAATCGGTGAAGAAAGGATTCCGGATGTCGCTGATGAGCAGTCCGATCGTCTGCGAACGCCCCGTGATGAGACCCCGGGCCAACAGGTTGGGCCGGTAACCGAGACGGCTGGCGACTCCTAGGACGCGGTCCCGAACTTCCTTGCGCACGCCATAGCGAGCGTTAAGCGCGCGCGACGCGGTGGAGACATCCACGCCGGCGAGGCGCGCGATTTCCGAAAGAGTCACGCGAAGGGTGGCCAATGTTCACCGTTCCTCGTTATACCCGTCCAAGCTCTACAATCGTTTGTGTCATTCTACGCGCAGGTGGCCGGCAGGGTCAATGCTCATGGTCCCCAGCGATAAACTAGAACACCTATTTCACGCATCGTGCCTTCTCACAAACGCTTGTCATTTTAAGCCCTGGTGGCTCTGTCGTGAAGGGGCGCGACGGCATCACGCATGCGCTGGGGAATGATCCCCCTTGCATTAGTAACCCCACCCATTCAGCGACACGAGTTTGGTGAACACTGCCGAGTATTCGCCCCAACGGCCGACCTGACCGGCGTGCTGCCTTTATTCCTTCGGAAGGAGACGGATCATTGAAAGGTTAACGCTGAAATCGCGGTCTTCGCCTTCGGGCCGCCAGACTGGAGAGCCGCTGATTTCGACCGCGTACTCCGGCGCGTCTGGAATTTGCGTTTCGATGACGAAAAGGCCATGCCTCTTCAATTTGAATTTGCCCAGATCGTGTCCATTTACTTTGAGGAGTAGGGTAGGGCGGCCATGTTTAAACTGATCCGCATGGGAGAATCCTCGAATCCGCAGGATCGGTGTGCCGGACCGTACTTTTCGCAGGCGAACGATGGCCCGTTCGCCCATCCAGCGGAAGCGGGCTCCGTGCTCACCTTCCAATTCGTAGAAGCCTTTCACAAGCCCCTGCTCATGTCCGGATTTGGAGAAGTCCAATGTGTCTGGCTGTAACTGGTCGGGAAACAGTTCCTCGCGAAGTTGACCAGGCAGAAGGTTGAAGACTCCTTCTTTGTGAGGAGCGGTGAATGAACACCCGGCGCATTTGAAACCGAAACCCTCCGAAGCTCTCAGGTGACCGCCGCAATCCGGGCAGGCGAAGCAATCAAGGAGCGGTCTGGGTTCCCTCGCATCGGCTCTCCCGTCTTTCCGGCAGAATGCAGCAAGAGTTCCTCCGAGGAGGGAGGCCAAGGAAGTTTCCGAAGCGAATCTGCGGATGAGCCGGGCAGCCGACTCGTTGGCCCAGCCGCTTTCGCGCGCGAAGGTCACTAAGCGCAATTCGCTGAAGTGACGCGAAAGGGTCCGCCGCCAGGAGACTAATCCGTGCCGGTGATTCTGGCGGATCCCGAAGCTCTCCTCCTGTTCAGCACCTATCACGTCACGAGCGATGAAATCGAGCCAGCCCTTGCGGTGGAGTGCAATCTCCCATGGATTCATCTGCTCAAAGTACGGAATGCGGCGCAGGCGCAGAGTGAGCCGCCGGCGGATCGGCTCTTCGGCCATGAAGAAGACCCCGCCGGGTTGCAGAACGCGGGCGATCTCGCCAAGCACGACGTCCACGTTCTGGAACTGGCTGAGTGTTTGAAAAGTGGCGACAAATCGGAAACAGCCGTCCTGGAAGGGGAGCCGCACGGCGTCGCCCGCGATGAGAAGCGGATTCTTCTCCCAGCCCCAAATCGCGGGCAGGCATTGACCGAAGCGGAGAGCATCGGCGGAAAGATCCAGCGCAACGCCCTCGGCGCCAAAACGGTTGGCAAAGAGGTAAGAGGTGTGGCCCACGTTGGCACCGACCTCAAGGAAGGGAGTCAGCGGGCCGACAAAATCGAGATTCGCGCAAAGCAGCGATTCCCTTCGGCCGTTTTCAGTCGCATATTTGGCCAGCGAGGCGGCGTCATCAAGGGCGTGCGGAGTTGATGAAGTTCGTCGATCATCGTCTTGGGGTTGGGGAATCGCCCCACCTGTCCCAATAGAGTCGGGTCGGCCAACATAGTCCCATCTCAGTCCGGGCCGCGAAACGATCCTCACGTCTTCACGATAAACCTGCGGAGCATTTTTGCCATGTCGCTTACCACAAGGCTAAATCGACCAGAGTCGTCTCTATCGCCTGACTGCGGCTGAACGAAAGAAGATGCCGGGCCAGTTGGGCCTGAGCACCCCATGATGGATTGTGTCGCGCCAATGCAAATCACTCCCTTGCTCCAAGCAATGTCTTTGTTCCGAATTGGGGCGCAACCGTAACACAGGGGTACATGAATTACGAGAGAATCCTTTGGCTGCTATCGCCCCCATTTGGCATCTTGCGTGCTGACACGAAGGCAGACGGTCCATCGTATAATCCGCGAGACAACGGCTTGACTGTCCAAGCTGAAGTCGCTGGTGGGGATTATCGTCAACGTTAACGCGGTTCCTAAGAGACCTGAGACGGGACTGAGAAGGGCGAAGCCTACCCATAATGAATGACATTCGCTGGTTTGCACTGAGAACAAAGGCCCGACACGAGAAGCTTGCGGCAGAGCAACTGGCGGGCGCGGGATTTGAGGTGTTGTTCCCGTCGTATAAGAGCCGGCAGCAGTGGACAGACCGGGTGAAGGTGGTTGAACTGCCGCTTTTCGACGGCGACCCCTTTTCCAAGTTTTCCAGGGCGGAAGTGTCAAGGGTTTTAGGGGCGCGCGGAGTAGCGCACATAGTGGGATTGGGGACGGACCGGAACCAGTGCCCGAGGATCAGATCGAGTCAGTGCGGCGGCTTGTAAACAGCGGGCTGACGGCGTCACCTTGTCCCTATCTGAAAGAGGGAGACATGGTGCGAATTCGGAGCGGGGCGATGAAATCGCTCGAAGGCCGGTTGGTAAAGATCAAAGACCAGTTCAGGTTTGTCTTGTCAGTGGACTTCCTCCAGAGGAGCGTCGCGGTTGAAGTTGACGCGGAGACGGTCGAGCCGAGCAGGGCTGGCAGCGCTATCAGCTATGGAGGATGAATGAGAGTGCTTATAACGAGTTACCCGCCTACCTGAAGGGCTGGGAAGTCTGCCTCCTTCCGTTCGCGATGAACGAGTCCACAAAGTTCATCAGTCCAACGAAGGTCCTGGAATATATGGCGGTTGATAAGGCAATTGTGAGCACCCCGATCACCGACGTGATGAAGCCCTACGGCGATTTTGTGAGGATCGGCGACACGCCTGCGGAGTTCATCCGGCAATGTGACGAAGCGTTATCTGCCAGCCAGGAGGACCGCGAGTTCCGGATTGCCGCTGGCCGCGCCGTACTAGCCCAAACCTCATGGGATCGGACGGCAGATGCCATGGACGCGCTGATTGATCGTGGTAGATCGCAGAAGGGCGCGAGTTTGGGAATGGAGGCTGAAGAACCAATTGTCGTTGCGGGAGCGGGGCCGACAGGACTGAGTGCCGCTTACCACCTGGGCCCACCGGGAGGTGAAGAGTGGCCAGGGTGGGGATGCTGGACGCGGGCAGATACGCGTGGAAATCCAGCGCGTGCATATGCACCAGATCCACCGGATACCGGTTTAGCGTCTCGGACATTAGCTGCTGGTTAGCGCGCCGGCCCCACCGTCGAACTTCCGGGTTGAGTTCTCCCGGTGCTTTGGGACTTCTAATCAGCTCTCCTTTCACGTGAGAGCCGTCTACGGCAAGGACGAGCGAGCGATGGCCCGCTTCGGTCAACATTCGGTCCAATATCGTTAGAATCTGTTCGGAACCCCCGCTCGCGTCTGGCCCGACCTGCGTGAACGGGTACGCGACGCTCAGTATTGTATAGCTCATAGTGCATCCCTTGTAGAAAAATGGCGGCCAGCTCGACGTCAAAGCAGATACAGAGATGCAAGTATGGGTCCACACGAAGGGGCGACTCAATTGCATTGTGATTGGAGCTATGCCGAAGTCCAAGCAATGGGATGTGCTGGTCGTGGGCGAGTTGTTTGTCGACGAGATCCTCAGCGGATTGCAGACGCTGCCCCGCCTGGGCGAAGAGGCGTTCGCCCGAAAATACTGGCGGGAGGTAGGAGGCGGGAGCGGCGATCACAGCTTGCGGGCTTGCTCGTCTAGGCAAACGGGTCGCCGTACTGGGCGTTGTGGGTTACGACGGGGAGTGGCTGACTGCGCGACTGACCGACTGGGGCGTTGATACGAGCCTTATTGAGCACCGGCCGGAGGAGCCGACCGGCTTGACCGTCAGTGTGTCCACCCGCGAGGACCGCGCGCTGTTCTCCTATTATGGTGCCAATGATATGCTCGGCAGCTGTCTGCGGCGGGAAGACTGGCTGGAGCACATGAGTTCGGCTCGCCTGGTGCATCTGGCGACATCGCCGGACGAGGAGTTGGACGCTCGATTGATACCCCGTCTGAAGCGAGCCAAGACTGCAGTCTCGCTGGATGTTCAGTTCCACATGAGCTGGCTGACGTCACCGGCCAATCTCCGAACCCTGCGTGCGGCCGACATCTTCTTTCCCAACGAAGTGGAGGCCGAGTTGCTGGCTGGGGAAACTGGGATTCACCGCGTGTTGCGAGCTTTGCGTGCGAAGGGCCTGAAACGGGTCGCCGTGAAACTGGGCGGCAAAGGCGCAGCGCTCACTTGGGATCAACGCGAGTTCTTCGTGGACGCATATCCGACCGACACAGAGGATACTACCGGTGCCGGAGATTGCTTCGACGCCGGCTTCCTGTTCGCATGGATGGAGGGCGAAGATGAGCAAACCTGCTTGCGTTGGGGCAACATCTGCGGAGCGCTCTCGACGCGAGAACTTGGCGGATTGCGTGGCTTCCCCACTCATGAACAGGTCGTAGCGGCCCTCCAAGGCGGCTCCAAATGAAAATCGCCATTCTGGGCTGCGGACTTCGCACTCCGCTGCTGCTATCCGGCTTGGCGCGCAGCCCGCGACTTTCCGCGGACGTCGCATTATTTGATCTGGATCGGGAACAGGCGTCGCTGATGGCCCGGCTGGGGGAAGCCTCGGAACCAGAATCCAACATGCGCATGCGCGTCGCCAATACCGCCATTGACGCCATCGAAGGATGCGATTTCGTGATCTGCAGCATTCGCCCAGGGGGAATGGAAGCGCGCGCCCGGGATGAACGGGCCAGCCTGGATTTGGGGTTCGCGGGGCAGGAAACGGTAGGCCCCGCAGGCTGTGCAATGGCTTGGAGAACCATCCCCGCCGTGCTCGCCTTCGCCGGCCTGATGGAGAAGTACGCACCGAAAGCGTGGATGGTGAACTTCACGAATCCTGCTGGTGTCGTCACACAAGCGATCCACTCTGGCAGTGGAATTAAGGCAGTAGGGATCTGCGACACGTCAGCGGAATTGCTGCTGCGCATCGCCTTCAGCTTCGGCACCGATCTGGAAAATGTCAGATGCGAGTACTTTGGTCTCAACCACCTCGGTTTCGTTCGGCGGGTCGAGATCGGCGCCACCGATAGAACATCGGAACTCCTGGAGGACGACGAGCGCCTTCGAAGCCTCTATCCGGCGCCGCTGTTTCCGCCCGATTTAATTCGTGAGATCGGTCTGATCCCAACTGAGTACGTGTTCTTCTATTTCCGGTCCAGGCTGGCTCGCGCCAACCAGCAAAAGGTAGGTCGGACGCGCGGCGAAGAACTGCTTGAGGCGAACAAGCGATTCTATCGGGCCGCCCATGCGTCGATCCAGAAGGACGGGGCAGAGGCCGCGCTTCGGCTTTACGTTCGCTACCTGAACCACCGAAATGCGAGCTACTTGCAACTGGAGGGCGCCGCCACGTCTGAATTGTCGGTCGCAGAGCCGGATTGGGATCCGTTCGCCGCTATCACCGGCTATCACCGAATAGCGGTGCAGACGATCGAAGCGCTGAGCGGAGCCGCGCCCTCGAACATCATCCTGAACGTGCCCAATCGAGGCTCACTGCGGATGATGAATGCAGACGATGTCGTCGAGATCGGTTGCCACGTGGACCAGAGTGGAGCTCATAATTCGGAGTCAGCCGATGTTCCGCGCTCCGTGGCCGGTCTAATCGAGGCGACCAAGGCCTACGAGCGCTCCCTGGTCGCGGCCGCGATAGAACGCGACCGAAGGAAGCTGGTCTGGGCACTCACTCAAAATCCACTGGTTGGAGATTGGGACGATGCCGCCCGGCTAGTGGCGTCTATGATCCGAGAGGAGAGTTGAACTGGCTGTCCGCTTTCAGTTCTAGTCCGCTGGGTCGCCCGGCCACCTGGCCGCGACGAGTTCGGCCACCATCTCCTCGGTCTCCTTGTCAACGTCGGACTTCCACTGCCGCAGCCGGCGGTCCTTCAGATTCTTGAGCCCCTCCACTCCGCGGCGGACCTCCAACACCGCCTCGCGCTGCGCCGCGACACGCTGTGCTGCCTCGCGCTCGTCCACGCTTAACCGCGCGGTCTCACGGAAACACCACTGCCGGAAACTGTCCGCTGCCTGCATCCCCTCCGCGCTCGGCGAAGGGATATCCCGCACTGCCTGTAGGACCAACTCCTCTTCCCGCATCAACGCAAGCCGCTTGAGGCGCAGTGACTCCTGTTCCGCTTGGTACTGAGCGAGCCGAACAACCTCGGCTTCAAGCTGCCTTTCCCGCCAGGCATGCAGCTTCTCGAGTGGAAAATTGAACTTCTTCACAACTGTTGTCCCTTCACTTTGGCAGCAGGTGGACGAGTCGTTGGATGGTTTCACCCATCGAGGTCGTCTCCTCCGGCCGCTGGCGCAGGAAGCGCCGAATCGCTTCTTCGATCTGAAGCGCCTGATCAAGCTTTGGATTGCCACCGGCCGTATAGGCGCCAATGCGCAGCAGGTCCTCCGCGGCCTGAAGCGTCGCCATTGTCTCCCTCAGCCGGCGCGCGGCCTCGGCGTGTTCCGGGTCGCTGAGCCTCGGGGCGAGCCGGGAGACCGACTGCAACACGTCGATCGCCGGGTAGTGCCCCACCTGACCCAGGCTTCTCGATAGCACGATGTGCCCGTCCAGGATGCCTCGCACGGCGTCGGCGATCGGCTCGTTCAGGTCGTCGCCCTCCACCAGCACCGTGAAGAAGGCGGTAATCGAACCATTCCCGAACGACCCTGCTCGCTCGAAGACCCGCGGCAGCATCTGAAAGACGCTAGGAGTGTAGCCCTTCTGGCTCGGAGGCTCGCCGGCCGCAAGGCCGATCTCCCGCTGCGCCATCGCCAGGCGAGTCACAGAATCGGCAACCAGGAGCACGCTCTTGCCTTGATCGCGAAAGAACTCGGCCACGGCAAGCGCGACGAAACAGGCGCGCACACGCAAGGGCGATGGCCTATCCGAAGTGGCCACCACCAGCACGGTCTTGCGCATTCCCTCTTCACCCAATTCGTTCTCGATGAAGTCCCTCACCTCGCGGTTGCGCTCCCCGATGAGCGCAACAACGCCCACGTCGGCGTCGTGGTGCTTCACCATGCTGCCCAGGAGAGTGCTCTTTCCCACTCCCGAGCCGCCGAAGATCCCGATGCGCTGCCCGCGGCCGCATGTCAGCATCGAGTCAATGGCGCGGATTCCTGTCGTCAGCGGCGCTCGAATCGGCTCCCTCTCGAGCGGCCCGGGCGGGGCGGCGAACAGGTCGTACCACGCCTCTGCCGTGATCGGCGGCCCGCCATCCATCGGCTGCCCGAAGCCGTCGATGACCCTGCCCAGAAGGCCCGAGCCTACCGCCAGCCTCGACTGACCTCGCCGCGCCACGATCACGTCTCCGTCTTCCAGTCCCGAGGTCTCCTCCAGCGGCATCGAAACCACACGCCCATCCCGAAATCCCACCACCTGCGTTCTGATGCGCGTACCTCGCCGGGTCACAATCTCGCAAAAGTCCCCCATCGCCACCGCCGGCCCGGTTGACTCCACCAGCAGACCGGCGACCCGGTTGATCCGTCCCTGCAGCCGGACCGGCGTCATCGTCTCCACCGCCGACGACAACTGGCTGAGGATCATCCCCGCCTCCCTGTCTCTCCCACAGCCTGAAGCAGGCCCCGCGAGATCTCTTCAAATTGTGTCTCCAGAGATGCGTCCACCTCACCGCGCGAAGTCTCCACCACCAGCCCCCCGGGCTCGAGCGATGCGTCAACAACAATCCTGACGCCCTCAGGGACCCCTATTGCCGCCAGACCGCTCGTCAGGGCGGCCGCAAGCGACGGCGTCGTGCGGACAACCTGCATCTCCCGCGCCCCCACCGTTTCCATCGCCGCCTTCACCAATCCCAAAGCCACCCCGGGATCAATGCGGAGTTCCCGATGGAGGATCTTTCGGGCGATCGCCAATGACAACCGGACAACATCGCGCTCTGCCTCCGCTCGGAGCCTTGCCTTCTCGCCGAGCGTGTTCTGCACTGCCAGGCAGTATTGCCTGGCCGCCTCATCTACTTCGCGCCGGCACGAGGCTCTTGCAGCCGCGTCTCCTTCCCGATAGCCCTGTTGGCGGGCAGCATCGGATTCCTGCCGCAACTGCCGCTTCAACTGTTCAGCGACGTCGGGTTCTGGTCGATCCGGTTCTAAGACGACCACCGCACCGCGGTCGATGGAGTCAGTGCTCCAACCGCCCCAGGCCATCCCTGGGAACTCCTCCTGGTCCTGAGGCCGCCGGATTTTCGAGCTCATCGCCGGCCCTCGCTAGACCACATACTGCTCGCCGACTGTGCCTTTCAAACTGATGATGCCCTCACCCTCCAACTGACGGACGACGGCGATGATCTGTTGCTGCGCACCCTCCACCTCCTTGATCTTCACCGGACCCAGCGCGTCCATGTCCTCGCGCATCATCTCCGCACCGCGTTGCGACATGCACTGCAGGAAATGGCTCTTGAGCTGGTCGCTGGTTCCCTTGAGCGCCACCGTCAGGATCTTCCGGTCGACCCTGCCAAGGATCTCCTTGACACCGTTCTGGTCGATCAGCAGGATGTCCTCGAAAACGAACATCAAATGACGAATTGTCTCGGCCAGGTTGGGATCCTGCACCTCGATGGTGTCGAGAATCTCCTTGCTCGAAACCGAATCCAATCGATTGAACAATTCCGCCACCGCCCGCACGCCGCCATAGCTCTCCCGGCTCAATTCGCCGAGAGACTTCAGCTTCTGCCCGATAATGTGAGCGATCTTGGCGATGATCTCAGGCGAGATCTGGTCCAGATTCGCCATTCGCAGCGCCACATCGGCTCGAATGTCGGCCGGGAGAGAGAACAACAAGCCAGCCGCCTGCGACGAGTTGAGGTGGCTCAGGATAAGGGCGATAGTCTGGGGATGTTCGCTGTGGATGAACTTGGCAAGCTGCTGCGGATCGGCCTTCTGAAGGGCGTCGAAATTGGCCGATTCATGGCCAAGCATTTTGATCAGCCGGTCGATGATGCGCTTTGCGGACTCAGGGCCGAAAGCGTTGATCAGCATCTTTCGCGCGTAGTCGAGGCCGCCCTTCAGGACGTAGTCCTGAGCCATCAGCATCTGATAGAACTCTTCGAGAATCTGTTCGGCGTCCTCGGCGGAAATCATCGGAAGCCGCGCCAGTTCGCGTCCGATGACGGCAACCTCGTCCTCATCGAGCTGCTTGACGACCTCAGCTCCCAGAGTGTCGCCGAGCAGCAACATAAGGACAGCGGCCTTCTGAGGGCCCGAATGTTTGCTCTCCCGCCCGTCTTTGTCGTTTGGCAGGTTGGTGATCACCAGGACGTTCCTCGTCTCACGGTGTTGCTCCTATCTCTTGGGCTCGTTCAACCAGGTGCGGACGAGTTGCGCCATTCGCGCCGGGTCCTTCTTTGCGTCGTCGGCCAGGACTTTCTTCAGTACTTCTGTCTTCTTTGTGTTCGGCGGCAACCGCAGGGTGGCAAGCGCATCCTGTTCGGCCTTCTCACGATCAACTTCATTGGCGGCCAGCAGCGCCTGCGCTTTCACTTCGAACTGCTGTTGGACCTCACCCGGAGACAGAGTGTTCCTGCCTGGCAGGCTCAGACAGCGCCGGCTGCCCGGGAACCGATTTGATCCTGGAAGCCTTCTTCTTTCTCAGCTTTCGGAACAGGAGATAAACGATGGTGGCAAGAACCACCAGCAGCGCACCGGCAGCGCCCAGCCACACGGGCATTGGGGCGGTCTTCATCAGCGGCTCCAGCCACTTTGGCAGCACGAAGCCGGCCGCGGGCGCGGGCCTGGAGGTCAACTCCTCGGCAGGGGCGGACATCAACGTGGCTTCGAACGGCAGCGTTTCGACCAGAACCAGATCGCCGCGCTCCTGCTGGAACCCGACAACTCCTGACACCACGTCCTTGACCACCTTCAGCTTTTCAGGCGAAGGCGGCTCCAGAATCCTGCGCGCCTGCGCGCCCTTGCCCTCCCAACGCACGCCCTGGTCCACCAGCACAGAAACCGAGAGCCGCCGGAGCGTGCCCCGCGGCAAGTCGAGCCGCTTCACCGTCCGGCTGGTCTGAAAGGTAATGCTCTCGGTCTTGCGCGACACTCCTCCCGCCGTGGATGCGGCGCGCGGCGCAGGCCGAGGCAGGTTGCTCGCCGTCCCAGGCACTCCTCCCGACCCCTGCGTTCCGCTGACGTCTTCCGTTTTCTGTGAGGTCGCCATCACGCTGCGATTTGGATCGAACACCTCTTCGCTCTGTTCGCCTGAGCTGAAATCGCACTCCGCGCTGACCCCGGCACGATACTTCTCAGACCCGAGCAACGGGTCAAGCGTGGCGCGGATCTTGGTCAGGTAGTCCTTCTCCATCGCCTGCCGGTACTCGAGCATCGCGCTCGATCCGCCATTGTCTCCATCGAACTCCGCCCGCGGCTTGGACAACAGAGATCCCTGCATGTCGAGCACCGAGACCGCGGAAGCCTCAAGCCCTTCCACTGCGCTCGCCGTCAGATGCTGCAACGCCTGAACGCTCATCCCTGAGAGCCGCCTGCCTGGCTTCAACTTCACCATCACACTCGCCTTGGCGGCCTCACTACGGTCGAGGTAGATGGACTCCTTGGCAAAGGTCACGTGGACTCGCGCGCGCTCCACCTCAGCCAGTGCCGCGACGCTTCGCTCGAGTTCACCTTCCAGCGCTCGCCGGTAGTTGACATGCTCGGCAAACTCACTTGTCCCGAGATTCGCCTTATCAAACAGCTCAAAGCCCACCCTGCCAGTCTTGGGCAATCCTGCGGCTGCCATTTCCAGGCGTAACTCAGCGACCGAACCCGAAGGAACCAGGACCGTTCCATTGTCCTGAACTCTGTACTGGATGTTGGCCGCCCGCAGCTTCTCCACCACCGCGCCTGCGTCTTCCGGCGCGAGATTTGTATACAGCGGCCTGAGATCCCGGTCTTTGTTCCACTGAAGACCGAAGAAGAGCATTGCGACGACACCTGCTGCCGCAGCCAATATCGTTATCTTCTGCTTCGGCGTCAGACCGGCCAACAGGCGCTTCAACTGATCCATGTTCTGTCTTCCGTCCACGCTCCTCAGCGGAGCGTCAGAGCGGCATCCTCATCACTTCCTGGTAAGCGGAGACCACCTTGTTTCGAACCTCCAGGAAGAGATCGAAAGCCATGGCCGCCTGCTGCTGTTCCAATGCCACCTGGTGGACTTCGACGGGCTCGCCCTGCAGGAACCTTAAGGCCGTCGACTGTGCGCTCTGCTGCGCACCGTTCACGCTCTCGATGGAGCGCGCCATCGCAGTTTGGAAGGAGGCCGCGCCGCCAGCCGCCTTTGCCGCCCCGGCGGCTCGGGGAAGAGCCACCGGCATCGGGGGTGTTATGCCGCTAATCGGGTTGATCATGTTCGTTGCCTTTCCCCCTACCGCATCAGGTCAATTGACTTGTTGACCATGTCTTTGGCCGCGCTGAACGCCGCCACGTTGGCTTGATATCCGCGCGAAGCTCCCATGAGATCCACCATCTCCTCCGCCGGACTGATGTGCGGATAGGCAACGTAGCCCGCGGCGTCCGCGTGGGGATGCCCCGGCTGGTACCGCATCACTGGATCACGGTCGTCTTCTCTCACCTGGGTCGCAGCCACTCCCATCGCGTCAGGCGCAAGTTGCGCCTGGAAAACCGCGGAGAAGGGCGAACCCTGCGACTCGCTTTCGAAGACGACATCCTTGCGCCGATACGGTCCACCATCCGGCGTCCGCGTCGTTTCCGAATTCGCCAGATTCTCGGTAATGATCTGCGCACGCTCGCTCTGAGCTGACATACCGGAAGCACTGACCGATAACGCCTGCAACAGGCTCATCCGTTCCTCCCTTCCCCGATTGCCCGGCGCACCAACCGCATTTCACCCTTCAGAAGCGTCGACGCCGCATTGAAGCGCAGTGCGTTCTCCGCCAGCAGCCGCGTTTCCCGGTTGAGACTCACGTCATTGCCGTCGTTCTTCACCACCAGACCTTCAGGCTGAATCACGCTGGGGCTAGCCGGAGAGGCGGAGGACATGAACTCAAAGTGGAAGTCGATGTCCTTGGTCTTATAACCAGGCGTGTCAAGATTGGCCAGATTGGCGCCCACCAACCGCTGTCTCGCGGAGAGCAGGTCGAGATAGCGGCTGAGTTGACCGCCTAATGGTCCGAGCATCACGCGGTGACGGATGCACGCACCAAGCCAAACCGGCGGCTGAAGGGCGAGATGATTTGTTTGGAGTAACTTAAGGCAGGAATGAGAGGCCTACTCCTCGTACATCGAGGGGTAGGCGTGTTTCATTTCGGAGGCCGTCTCGTGCGCAGTCCCGATTTGGATCAGCGGACCGATTCCGATCCCGGGACACCACTTCGCAGTGATCTCCCACTGTTTGCTGTCTTCCACCAACTCCGGCCAGAAAGGGAACAGCCTGCATTGGGTCGGTTTAGCAGGATGAATCGAGCAGCCGCCGCCCTCCAGAAAAGGACATTGACGGTCAGGCGGCTTCCGCAGCCGGGCCAGATAACGCGTCCGATATACATAACGCTCTTCGAACGCAGCTGGTGTCAGCTTGAGGAAATCTGCGGCTTTCTGGAGGTCATCCTCGCTCAGGTACACGAAACCAGAAACCTCGCAACACCGGGTGCACCCCTTCTGGCAAGTAAATCTCAAACTATCCACAACTGCCAGATTACGGCCTCGGCGCGCGTATGTCGAGCCTCCTGCGAGCAAACAGTCCAGAGCAGAAATGTTTCATTCAGCCTCGCGGGACGGTTGTCAGCCGCTCCTATAGGGGGGTATTCTCGACTGAAGGGCGTATTCTCAAGCCAAGGACGAGATCCGCGGTCCAGATTGGCCATGGATGGGCTTGAGTGCCTTCTACGAGGTAGGATCATGGCTGTTCGAGAAGAAGGCGAGTTCGAACTCATCCTGGGTAATCGGCAACTGCTGAGCGTGCTGTTTATCGTAGTCGTTCTGCTGGGGGTATTCTTTGCAATGGGCTTCCTGGCCGGCCGCAGCACTTCCGGCGCCACGGCAATCGCGAAGAACGGCCAGGACGCGGAAACGCCTCGGGTCGTCGACCCGCCACAATCCCCAGCCCGGGTGCCTGAAGAACCAAAGGTAGTTGAAGAGCCGCCGGCCGCTTCCAGTGAACTCCCTGCTCCCAAGGCCGCACGGGTCGATTCAATCCCGACTCCCGCTGCTGTGCCGGCTGCCAAACCGGCCACGACCAGCGGATATGTAGATACCCCGCCCGCGGGCACATACCTGCAAGCTGCCGCGACACGCCGTGAAGATGCAGAGTCCATGCTCGGACTGCTGAGACAGGACGGACTGAAGGGCTACGTTACTCCCAGCCCTAAAGCCGAGATGTTCCGCGTTCTCATTGGCCCCTTGGCAGACAATGAAAGCGTCGTCTCCGCGCGCGAGAAACTGACCAATCGCGGCATTAAGACGCCCTATATCGTCAAGTACTGAGGGCCGGCGCGACTCGCATGGAAGGTCTGGTAAATATTGACATCCCCGGTCCCAAACGCCAACGCCTGCCCGAGTTCCTGCGCAAACCTAGTAACGCATTTCGAGTCAGTCCAGAAGCTGAAGAACGATCTTCGTGGGCTGAAGCTCCACACGGTGTGCGAATCGGCGCGCTGCCCCAACATCCACGAGTGCTTCCACCGGGGCGCGGCGACGTTCATGATCCTCGGCAACGTCTGCACGCGAGGCTGCACCTTCTGTTCAGTCCCGAAGGGCAACCCCGGGAAGACCGACATGCCCCTCGACCCGAATGAGCCGGCGCAACGTCGCCGAGATGGCCCGCCAGATGGCACTCCGATACGTCGTTATTACCAGCGTGAACCGCGACGACCTGGCCGACGGCGGCTCCGTTCACTTCGCCGAAACCGTGCGCGAGGTTCGCGCAGCGCTGCCGTCGGCGCAGGTTGAAGTGCTCACCCCCGATTTTTGCGGCGACACCGAGGCCGTGGCCCGCGTGCTCGACGCCGGGCCTCACGTCTTCAACCACAACATGGAGACGATTTCCACGGCTCTACAAACGAATCCGTCCCGCAGGCGGACTACCGCCAATCGCTCGACGTGCTCGCCTTCGCCCGGCGCCATAACGACCAGCGTCCTGACCAAGAGCGGCCTGATGGTGGGACTGGGAGAATCGGAAACCGAGGTTTGCCTCCTGCTGGACGACCTGCGAAAGGCCAATGTCGACGTTGTGACCATCGGCCAGTACCTCCAGCCCACGCGGCGCAACGCCCCGGTCGGCGAGTACGTTCCACCGGAGCGGTACGAGCGATGGATCGAGTACGGTGAGAGCATCGGCTTCAAGAAGGTCTTCGCCGGACCCTTCGTGCGCTCCAGCTACATGGCTGACCTCGTCAACCACCAGGCGCGCGGGCTGTGACTGTCCTCTTCTGCCTGTTGGCCGCGCTTCTTGCGGCGGCTCTCTTTCCTCCCCTTGGGCTTTCCGCCCTCGCCCCCGTCGCGCTCACGCCGATGCTGTGGGCTTTCAGCCGGGAACCCTCGACTCGTTGGCGCGTTTTCTGCGGATGGTTCGCCGGCTTCATCTACTGGATCGCGGTCTGCCATTGGATCGGTGACGTCCTGAATGCCTACGGCGGGCTCGACGGCGCCCTGAGCGTGCTCGCCCTGGTCCTATTCGCCGCCATCAAGGCACTACACTGGGCCGCATTCGCATGGGGCGCGGGCAGACTCATCCGCCGTCCGTGGGCTATCCCGGCTATCGCGGCGCTCTGGACTGGCCTCGAACGCACGCAGGGCCCGCTCGGCTTCGCATGGCTCATGCTCGGCAATGCCGGCATCTCCGCGGCCCTACCGCTCAGACTTGCTCCGATCACGGGGGTCTACGGGCTGAGCTTTCTTTTTGCTGCCACAGCCACGGCCGTGGCACTGATTCTGCTGCGCCGGCCTCGCCGGGAACTGCTGTGGCTTCTGCCGTTCGCCGGACTTGCGTTGCTCCCACCGATTCAGGTCAGCGAGCCGCCTTCGCAGCAGGCTGTCACCGTCCAAACCAATGTCGCGGGCGACACGAAGTGGACTGTAGAGGAGAAGGACCGCGCCGCGCGCCAGTTCTCCCTGCTCACACTGGAAAGCGCACTGATGCCTGGAAAGACACCGCCTTCGCTTCTGCTTTGGCCTGAGGTCCCAGCGCCCTTCTACTACTACGAGGACTCGGGGTTCCGGCAGCAGATGACTGAGACGGCCCGGCTGGCCGCGGCACCGCTCCTGTTTGGCACGGTCGCCTACAACCGCGACAGGCGCCCCCTCAATTCGGCCGTCCTGCTCAACGGCCGCGGCCAACTCCTGGGCCGCTACGACAAGATCTTCCTCGTTCCATTCGGCGAGTTTGTCCCTCCCGCCTTCGGCTGGATCGAGCAAGTGAGCGGCGAAGCCGGTGCCTATGAACCCGGCCAAGAAACGAAAGTCTTCACCGTCCGCGACGCGCAAGGGCACGAACACACTCTCGGGGCGGTGATCTGCTACGAGTCAGCGTTCCCGCACCTGGTCCGCCAGTTCCCCGCCAACGGCGCGGAGGTCATTGTCAACCTCACCAACGACGGCTACTTCGGCCGCTCATCGGCACCTCGCAATCAGCATTTGCTTTTGGCCCGCATGAGGGCGGTGGAGAACGCGCGCTGGATACTCCGTCCCGCCAACGATGGCATCTCAGCGTCCATCGACCCGGCGGGCGGCGTGCACGACCGTTTACCGGAATTCACGCGCCAGTCAGGACGCTTTCGCTTCGGCTGGCTCCGTGAGAAGACCCTCTACACGCGCTACGGTGATTGGTTCGCCTGGCTCTGCCTGATCGCCGGGGCAGTCCTCAGCGCGCTGCCTAACCGTGACGGATAACAAGGACATCACCGTCCTTCACGATATACTCCTTGCCTTCGAGCCGCAGTTGCCCTTTGTCGCGCAACCCGGGATAGCCGCCGGCTTCAACCAATTGCTCCCACTGCACCACTTCGGCACGGATGAACTTCTTCTCGAAGTCGGAGTGAATCGCGCCGGCAGCCTTCACCGCGGTCGAGGCGATCGGAATCGTCCAGGCCCGAACTTCCGTTTCTCCAGCGGTCAGGAAGCTCATCAGCCCCAGCAGCCGGTAGGAGGCATTCACGAGCCGATCGAGCGCGTTGCCAGGCAGGCCGTAGCTCGCCAGGTACTCGGCGGCTTCTTCGGCGGACAGCTCCGCCAATTCCGCCTCGATCCTGCCGCACACCGCGGTCACGCTCGTGCCGGCGCGCCCGGCGAGCTTTTCGCGATAGCTCTGCTCCACCTCGTTGAAACGCCCGGCATCCTCTTCTCCGAGATTGAGTACGTACAGCATCGGCTTCTGCGAAAGAAACTGAAAACCGCGGAGGAGCTTCTCGTCCGCGGGCTCCAAAGTCCAGGCGCGCAGGGGCTCGTTCGCTTCGAGCTTCACCTTGGCTTGCTCCAGCAGTTCCGCCTCGCGATCCAGTTCCGCGCTGCGGATCTTCTTCCGCTCTTTCTCGAGCCGCTCGATGCGCTTCTCCACCACGACGAGGTCGCTGATCACCAGTTCCACGTCCACGTCATCGATGTCGCGCAGCGGGTTGACGTCGCCCTTTTCGTGCGGCACCGTGTCGCTCTGGAAGACTCGCACGACGTGGGCGATGGCGTCAGCCACGCGCATGCTCGCCAGGTACTGAGGATTGACCAGCGCCTCCTTCGAAATGGAGGGGAAGTCCAGGAACTCGATGGTGGCGTGCGTCACCTTTGGCGGCTCGAAGATCTTGGCGAGGGCGTCCAGGCGCGGATCCGGCACCTTGGTGACGCCCACGCGGGCTTCCATGGAGCCGACGCGGGTCGACTCGTGGACGCCAGTCAGAATGGTGAAGAGGCTGGTCTTGCCCGTCATGGGCAGACCGACGATGGCTGTTTTCATAGGGGATTACAGTGGAACGGCCACCCTGTCGAGAATCTCGGCCAGGATTCGCTCCGAGGCTTCAGTCGAACGCGCTGCCAGTGCGGCGCGCGAGTGGACGACAACGCGGTGGGCACAGATGGGGATGGCCAGCCGCTTGATGTCGTCGGGAATGACAAAGTCGCGTCCCTCCACTAGCGCGAGCGCCTGCGAGGCGCGATAGAGCGCCTGTGCTCCGCGCGGGCTCACTCCGAGGGAAAGAGACTCGTGGAACCGAGTCAGTTCGACGATCGCCAGCAGATAATCGACCAGCGCCGGGTCGAACCGCACCTGCTCGACGAGCTGCTGGCATTCGACCAGCTCGGCAGGGCTGAGGACCGGCTCGACCATCGGCGCCGCAGCGCCATAGTGGTTGGTGAGGATCTCGCGTTCGCTCTGTGAATCCGGATAGCCGATGCGAAGCCGCATCAGGAAACGGTCGAGCTGCGATTCGGGCAGCGGATAGGTTCCATGATGCTCCACCGGATTCTGCGTGGCGATCACCAGGAAGGGGTCGGCCATCGGCATGGTCTTGCCGTCGATGGTGATCTGCCGCTCGTTCATCGCCTCCAGCAGCGCGGACTGCGTCTTCGGCGTAGCGCGGTTGATCTCGTCGGCCAACAGGAAGTTCGTGAAAATCGGACCTGGCTTGAATTCGAACTCGCCCGATCGGGCGTTGTAGACAGTGACGCCGAGGACGTCGCCGGGCAGCATGTCAGAGGTGCACTGCAAACGTTGAAAGCCGCAGTCGACGGTTCTGGCGAGCGTGTGCGCCAGCGTTGTCTTGCCGACGCCGGGCACGTCCTCGATCAGCAGATGGCCGCGCGACAGCAGGCAAACGACTGAGAGCTGGAGAACCTCCTGCTTGCCGCGAATAACCGTACCGAGCGCCCGCTCAAGGTCCGGTATCTTCCGCGCGGCCGGCGCGATCGCGGCCAGCGCCTGAGGCTCCTGCATTCCTCTTCATCATATCGTGACGCAGCCGGGGAGCAGATTTCCGCCTCCGGCCGGGGTTACTTCATTTGGCGCTCACCGATGCCTTGCCGGTGTTGAGGCCTTCGGAAACGGCAGTCACGCGGATTTCGCCCGCCTTGCCCTTTTCGGAGCGCACAATCAGCAGAGCGAGACCGTTGAAGGCCTTTCGCGTGTCCGCCTGGAACGGCTCAACCGTTGCCGCATTCCCATTGTCGACCGCTGCGATCGACCCAGGGCCACTTACCTCAAATCGGATCGAGTTGGCCGCTTCCGGACAGAGATTGCCTGCTTTGTCCTCAACCCGCACCTTGATGAAGGAGAGATCGTCTCCGTCGGCCGTAATGGTGGCTCCGGTCGGGGAGCAGCCGTAAAACCGCCGGGGCTCCCGCAGTCTTGATTTCCTTCGAAGCGACTGCCTTTCCTCCGGTGTAGGCAACTGCCTTGATTGCGCCCGGCTGATAGGGGACTTGCCAGAGGAGGCGGTACTTGGATTGATACTTACCCTCCTTGCTGATATTGGGGCCAACCGGCAGCTCAACAGGCTCCGACCAGCGTTTCTTGCGGCCCAGGGACTTCCCGTTGGCGAAGAGCTCAACTTCTTCAGCATTGGTGTAGACCATCACAGGGATCAGCTGGCCCTCTTTGCCTTGCCAATTCCAGTGCGGCAGCAGGTGGACCATCGGCGTTTTCGACCAGAGGCTCTGGTAGAGGTAGTAGCGGTCCTTGGGGAATCCGGCGAGATCAACGATGCCGAAGTAGGAACTGCGGGAGGGCCAGTCCTTGTCCGAAGATTGGCCCATGTGGAAGGGAGTGGGTTCTCCCAGATAGTCAAAGCCCGTCCAGACGAATTCGCCGATTACGGCCGGGTTCTTCTCCTGAGCCTCGAACTCCGGATCGGGCAGGTAAGCCCAGGGAGGCGAAATGATGTCGTAGCTGCTGACCTGCAGCGAATCGTGCCTCTGGTACTTCTCGATCGGCAGATGATATACGCCGCGCGAGCTGACCACCGAGCTTGTCTCGGAGCCGACCAGCAGCCAGTCAGGATGTTCGCTCAACACCTTGGCGTAGTCCCAAGGCTTGTAATTGAAGCCTGGAATGTCCACCTTGGCAGCCAGACCGTTCTTGATGGCGGCAAGATGATTGTCGAAGCCGGCGGTGGTCGGGCGCGTGGGATCCTCCTCGTGGAAGTAGCGGGAGAGACGCTCGGCGATTTCCGCGCCCTGCGGACTTCCCTGCTCTCCGATCTCGTTCCCGATGCTCCACATGATCACGCTGGGGTGATTGCGGTCGCGTCGAGCCATGTCGCGCACGTCGCGCTCGGACCACTTGTCGAAGTGCTTTGAATAGTCGTTGGGAATCTTGCCGCGGCGCCAGACGTCAAAGGCTTCATCCATGACGAGCAGGCCAAGCTTGTCGCAAAACTCGAGCATCTCCGGCGACGGCGGGTTGTGGCTGGTGCGGATGGCATTGACTCCCAGGGACTTCATGATCTGGAGCTGGCGCTCCGTGGCGCGGCGGTTGACTGCGGCGCCCAACGCGCCGAGATCATGGTGCATGCAGACGCCCTGCAGCTTGAGCACGCGGCCGTTCAGCAGGAAGTCCTTTCGACTTCTCGAAGGCGATGGTGCGGATGCCGAATGGTGTCGTGTACCGGTCAACCGCCTTGCCGTCCAACAGGACCTCGGTCACGAGCGTGTACAGGTGAGGATGATCGATGTCCCAGATCTGGGGCTTCGCGACGGTCAGCTTGCTGTTGACTGGCAGCAGGCCGGACGCTGGAATCTCTGCCGAGTCGCGCTGGCTGGTGACCGTCTTGCCGGCCGGGTCGAGGACGCTGTTTTGCAGGACGATTCTGGCCGCGGGACGAGTTGTGGTTTTGAACTTCGGTTCGAACGGAGATTGCGGAGTTTCCATCCGCGCCTGCCTGCGTTGTGACGTATGTGCCCCAGCGGCCGACGTGCAGCGGGCCCGTCACGTCAAGCCACACATGGCGGTAGATGCCTGCACCGGGATACCAACGGGAGGAGCGGTCCTCCGGGGCAACCCGGACAGCGAGGACATTGGCCGAACCGTCGGTCTTCAGATGAGGCGTGAGATCGAATGAAAATCCGATGTAGCCGTATGGCCTCCCCCCAAGTTCCTTGCCGTTCAGCCAGACAGTTGAACTCGACATCGCGCCGTCGAACTCGACGGAGATCTGGCGTTTGGTGCGCGTCTCCGGAAAGGGTAAAAGCTCTTCCTGTACCAGCCCACGCCAAAGAACGGGCAGCCCGCCGGAGTGCGGGTTGTACTTGCGGTCGAAGGGACCCTCGATTGCCCAGTCATGGGGCAGATTGAGCTTGCGCCAGGATGAGTCGTCGAAAGACGGCTGTTCCGCCCCGGCGGCCTCGCCTTTCAGAAAAGCGCCAGTCCTCGGTCAGGCGAATCCGGCGTTCGCCGCCGACCCGGATGTCGGCGCTGAAAGCGGTTTGCGTCAAGACGGCGAATAGCAGGGAAAGCAGCAGGATGGTGTGGGTGCGCGACTTCATTTTAGGATTCCTCGGTCCGAAGTCATTGTATGGCTTAGCCAAGCTGCGGAGCGAGGACATGAAGCAGCTTTCACACGAAGAGTTCATGCTTGACCGCGAAGTAACTCGGCGATAGTATAAAACAGCTAAAAGGGCCTGTTTAGGAGGTTATCGTTGAAGTACTTTGCCGCCCCCTTGTGCATCCTTTTTGTCTTGTCCGTGGCGATGTTCGCCCAGACCGACAGAGCCACACTCCGTGGAACAGTCACCGATCCCACCGGTTCGGTTGTCCCCAACGTTGAGGTAACAATCGTCGAACTAGCTACAAACATTGAAGCTCGCAAACTGACTACCGACGAAAATGGCAACTTCGAAATGCCTGGCCTCAAGCCGGGCCGGTACAAAATGACCGTCGACGCCAAGGGGTTCAGGAGCTACGTTGCGGACAACATGCTCCTCGATGCAGGCCTCACCCGCCGCGTGGACGTGAGCCTGCAATTGGGCGCGACCGCCGAAACCATTACCGTGCAGGCTGGCGCGGCTCTCATCCAAACCGACTCGGGCATGATCTCTGGTGAACTGGACAAGAGCAAATTCCTGGACAGGCCGCTGGTCGACGTCTATCCCTCACCACTGGCGTTAATGACCACAACGCCCGGCATTCAGGGGAACGGATGGAATCTGGTCATGTCTGGTGTCAGCGACCGAAACAAGCAGACCTGGGCGATGGATGGCGTAGCGAACGACACGGCAGGCGACCAGAACGACAACCCCGCCTTCTTCGAGGCCGTCCAGGTGAACTCTGTCGGCAACGGCGCTGACGCCTCCCGGGCCACGAGTTTCAACATGATCTCCAAGCGCGGCAGCAACGACTGGCATGCTTCGGCCTACTACAAACACGAGAACGCCGGCCTGAATGCCCGCGAGACTTTTACCCCCAGACGCGTGCCATATATCCTGCATGAGTTGGACGCCGACATCACGGGCCCGATCATCAAGGACAGGACATTCTTTTTCGTCGCGTGGTTCCACCAGAAGATCCCCCTCGGTTCGTGGACCAACAGAACCACCGCGTCGCTGCAGATGAGAAATGGCGACTTCAACCAATTCAGCACTGCAGTCCGAGACCCGAGCACGGGCGCGCCGTTCCCCGGCAAGATGATCCCGGTGACTCGCTTCAGTTCGGTGTCGCAGAAGACGATGGACCTTTACATTCCGAAGCCGAACCAGGGCGACGCCAACACCCTCACCAATAATTACGGATGGTATTTTCCTTACAACTCGGACCTCTACAAGGGCGATTGGCCGTACTTCCGAGTCGACCACAAGTTCAGCAACAACAACAACCTCTTCGTACGTTGGATGGCGAGGAAGACACCCTACATCAGGCCTGGCTCCGGCTTTGAATGGGCCACCTATACGCAGAAGCGCGATCACCGGCAAATGGTGATTTCAGACACGCACGTGTTCACTCCGAACCTGGTCAACACGTTCACTTTCGGCCGTCAGACTGACTTCTTCCTCTATGGCGAGGAAGAACAGGGCATCAAGGCTCTGACCGGCGACGAGGCCATCAAAGCAATCGGACTGCAGGGAACCAACGCCAAGGGTTACAAGGCTCAAGGCTTTCCACAGATGACCATCAACGGCATCAGCACCCTGGTCAACAGCACGGGCGCCATTGACAACATCAACGCCGACGATGGGGTGAACTCCTATATCGATACCCTGACCTGGGCCAAGGGCAAACACGTGTTGAAGTTCGGCGGAGAGTATCGCGACTACTGGTGGTTCTCTGGCGGTCTCGGCAACGAAGTGTATGGCACCTTCAACTTCAATGCCTCGATTACCGGGATTGGTTATGGCGACTTCCTGCTGGGGATCCCCTTCAGCTCGAACCGTCTCGACCCGCTGGTGAACCGCCCGAACCACAACAGGCAGGCGGGCCTCTTTTTTGCAGACACCTTCAAAGTGACCCAGAAGTTGACCCTCGACTATGGCCTGCGTTGGGACTACTACGGCAACGCCACATACGATGACGGGTTGATGTACAACTTCGACATGGCCAGTGGCAAGGTGATCGTGCCACAAGGCTACCTGTCTCAGGTGCACCCGCTGTATCCGAAGAACATTCCAATCGCAGAAGGCCAGGTGGTCCCCAACTCTGCCCTTGGCAACTGGCAGCCGCGCATCTCGGCGGCCTACCGTATCACTCCGAAAACAGTCCTGCGCGGCGGTTACAACCAGTACACCGATAGCTGGTCGTACACAGCAAGACGGCCGGGTTCGAGCCCATTCGTCTTGACCGAGTCCTATAACAACGTCATCACCAACGGCGTTCCGCTGTTCTCCTTTCCAAATCCGTTCCCGTCAAGCCTGTCGTCGGCGACCGTACCGAGCCAGACCGTCACGGTGTTGCCGCTCGATACGCAGAATGGAACCATCCGGCAGCTCAATTTCACGATCGAGCGGGAGATGTTCGGCCTCGGCTTGCGCGCATCTTACATCGGCATGCTGAACTCCGGGCTCAATTACGGAACGTACAACATGGACAAGCCGCAGCCGAGCACGACCCCGTTTACGCAGGCTCGCCGCCCGTATAACCTCTTTACTGCGGTCAACGTCTTCGGCACCGACGGCAAGGTCCACTACAATTCGGCTCAGTTCGAGGTGCAAAAGCGCACCGGGCCGTTCGTGTTCAACTCCAATTTCACCTGGTCCAAGAACATGTACAACTGGGCGAACACGGAGAACCCCTACTCCATTACGGACAAGTGGGCGCGCGACGCAGCCAACCGCGAGAAGTACTGGGTGACCAGCTTCACTTGGAATCTTCCGTTCGGGAAGCAGCAGAAGTACATGAGCGACGCTCCGAAAGTCGTGGATCTGCTCATCGGTGGGTGGGTGACCCAATTCGTCACTACGTTCGCTTCCCCGACCTATGTCTCGCCCGCGTTCGCAGGTTCGGATCCTTCAGGCACGAACACAGTCGGCGGACTTCCTGACGCAATCAGCAGTCCATATGACGGTTTCGACAGGACCATTTCACAATGGTTCAATCCGAAGGCGTTCGCCGTTCCGACACTCGGAAAGTTCGGAAACAGCACTCCGAACAGCCTGGAAGGCTATGGTATCAACGTGCAGCACCTGAGCCTGGCCAAGCGGTTCAGAATCACGGAGAGGCTGTCCACCACCTTCACGGGTGCATTCTCGAACCTGATGAACCACCCCCACTACCAGGCAATTAACACCAACATCTCCAATCCAAATCCGGGTATGTTTACGGGCACCAGGCCCAACTACGAACCGGAAAAGCAGAGCTTCCGCCAGATTGATCTCAAGCTGCGGGTTGAATTCTAATCCTGGAGGAGCATGAAAAAGGGGGAGCCCCACGGCTCCCCCTTTTCCGTCTTCGGATAGGCTTTGAGTGAAGATGCGCACCGCCCACAGGCGACTCGCCTGGCTTTTAGCCCTGTCGACCGCGACTCAGCCCCTGTTCCCGGCGGAGCCGCGAGTACAGTTCGCTGAAATCGCCGCCCAGGCGGGGCTCAACTTCAAACACGAGAACGGCGCGTCCAAGGAAAAGCTGATGCCGGAAACCTTCGGCAGCGGTGTCGCGGTGCTCGACTTCGATTCTGACGGCTGGCAGGACGTCTTCTTCGCCAATGGCGCCGACATGGCCCACAGCAAGCCATCGCCCGGAAATGCGTTATTCCGCAACCTTGGCAATGGCAAGTTCGCCGACGTGACGGCCAAAGCCGGCCTGGCCGGGAACGGCATGTTCGCCACCGGGCCGGCGGCGGGCGACTACGACAATGATGGCTACCCCGACCTCTTTTTGGGCGGCTACGGCTCACGGCAACTCTTCCACAACAATGCCGACGGCACGTTCACGGAGGTGACTGCAAAGGCTGGCTTGACCGGTGACGGTTGGGTCAGCAGTTCAGCCTGGTTCGATTACGACCGTGACGGCGCGCTCGATCTGTTCGTCGTGCGCTACCTCGAATACGACTTCAAGACCGCGCCGTACTGCGGCTACAAGCAGGAGGGCTATCGGATGTACTGCGACCCGCAGCAGTTCGACGGCGTCCCTGCACAACTTTTCCACAACAACCGCGACGGCACCTTCACCGACGTCTCGCGCAAGGCGGGAATCGCCAACCGAGCCGGCAAGGGACTGGGAGTAGCCATCGGCGATGTCAACCTCGATGGTTGGCCTGACGTCTTCGTGACCAACGATGGAGTCCGCAACTTCCTGTACCGCAACCGGGGCGACGGGACGTTTATCGACACCACCTACTCAGCCGGCGTTGGCTTTGACCCAAACGGAAAGGCCATGGCAGGCATGGGAACCGAGATCGCCGACTGCGATGACGACGGGTTGCCGGACATCTTTCTCACCGCCTTCTCGCGAGAGTACAACACGCTCTACCGCAATCTCGGCAAACTGAGTTTCGATGATGTGACGCTTAGGGCAGGGCTCCACTCCGGCTTCCTGACGCTGGCGTTCGGCACCAAACTCTTCGACTTCGACAACGACGGCGACCTGGATATCTATTGCACCAACGGTCACGTGACCGACAATGTGGAGCTCTATGACCCCGCGCTGAGCTACAAACAGGCCGATCTGCTGTATGAGAATCTCGGAGGAGGGAAATTCACCGACATCTCGGCCTTGAGCGGCCCTGCATTCAAGGTCAAGCACGTAGGTCGCGGGGCCGCCACGTTCGACTTCGACAACGATGGCGACCTCGATATTGTTGTAGCCGACTGCGGCGGCCGCGCTCTGCTGTTCCGCAACGACGGCGGTAACCGGCAACATTGGCTGACCATTCAGGCGCGGGGTCGCGAGAGCAACCGGTTCGGAGTGGGAGTGAAAGTGCGAGTGACTTTGGGTCACGGCACCCTCAGCCGGATTCTGCACCGCGAGGTGAATCCTTCCGGCAGCTATCTGACGACCAGCGATTCACGCCTCCACATTGGACTCGGCGCGGCCAAGGTGGCGGCTTTAATCGAGATCGAATGGCCGGGCGGCAGGAAGCAGGAGTTGAAGGACGTTGCCGCAGGCAGCGTACTGACAATCGACGAAGCCAACGCGCGGCCGAGCCCTATTTCCCAGCCGCGGGCCCCTCAGCAGCAGTAGCGTGGATACGGGCGCGCGGTGCGTCGCCCATGCGCGTATAGAGCGCCGCGAGCCTGGCGTGGGCTTCAATTCGCGCCGAATCAAGCGCGACGCAGCTCAGGTAGCTTTGCAGCGCTTTGTCAGGCTGCCCCCTCGATTCCCACGCCCGGCCGAATTCCATGTGAATGTCTGCCTGCAGCTTCTGATAGTAGGCAGATGTGGGGAAGCTCTTGCCGTCCGGCATCGCCTTTCGCAGAGCTGTCAGCGCCTTCTCCCCCTGCCCTTGCGCGTTCTGCAATTGAGCCATATTGAGGAAGCCTTCCGAGCGCGACTGGTCCAGGTCGATTCCCTTCAGGCATAAATCCTCGGCCTCTTTGTACCGCTTCCGCCGGGCATAGATCGAACCCAGTGTGAGGTACATGTCAGGCGCGACATGGGGAGAACGTATCGCAGCTTCGAGTTCTGCCACGGCGGCATCGTCGTTCTTCATATCCATGTAGGCAAGGGCGGCGTAGTAGTGAGCCGGAGAGAGCGCTGGATCAGCTTTGAGCGCTTGCGTCTGCAAATCCACGGCGGTTTGCGGATTGCCGAGTTTTCGTTCGGCCTCGCCTAGCAAGGAGATGAAGTGGCCTGTCCCGGGGCGTGTTTTCAGGGCGGCGAGAAGCTCCTGCTTCGCCTTATCCGGGCGGCCGATGTCAATGTACACTCGCGCCAGGTAGAAACGCGCCCAGGCCAACTCGGGATCGATATCCAGAGCCTGCTGGAATTCGGCTTTCGCTTCAGCAACCATGCTGACCAATCGCGTCAGAAGATAGGCCTGTCCCAATAGAAAGTGAGCCGTGGCGGAAGCAGGGTCAAGCGCGACAGCCGCTTTGCAGGTGGTGACAGCATCCTGGGCGACGCCCTTTCGGACAAGGCCGGCGCAGCTCTTCAGCCGGGAGTCCGCTCCGGCCTCCTGCTGGACGGCGCCCATCACCGCAGCCGCCAGTAACAGAGCGCACAGTAACCGCCCGGACACGCTGCGATTATACCGGGAGCTGCGTTGGCTGTGAAACAAGCGGGCACAGTGACGGTTCTAACAAATGTAGGTGTTCGGTTACTGGGCTACTAACCGACTGGGAACACACCAGTCCAACTCGAAACCATTGATGGATAGCCCCGAAGGCGGGGCAAGTCTGCGTATTTCGGAGGGAAATACTGATGTCAAAGCGTTTTCAGCTCACCCTGGCTCTGGCCACTACGCTGCCTTTTTCGACAGCTTTTGCCCAGACCCAGAATGACAATACCAACACGGATACCGGCTGTTCTGGCCTCCCCACCGCGGCACAGCTGAAAAGTTACCTCAAAGCTGCTCCAACTTCCGCCGTCGGACAAGTGGGCGGTCTGTTTAAGGGTGCGAACATGTGGGGCGCTGTCATCAACCGGAATGGCGAACTTTGTGCCGAGACGACCTCTACGGACGACGTCAACCAGGTTTGGCCAGCGAGCCAAGCTATTGCAAGAGGTAAGGCCTTTACCGCCAACGTTTTCAGCGTCGACAGCGCACCCATGTCGACCGCCCGGCTCTATACGATGACACAGCCGGGGCAGTCGCTCTGGGGTCTTGGTCAGATCGATTATTCCAGCGTCGGCTGCCCGGTATCCTCTTCTACTGGCGGCTCTGGTGGGACTGGTGGCTCTGGCGGGACCGGCGGCTCTGGCGGGACCGGCGGGACTGGCGGGACCGGCGGGAGCCGGCGGGACAGGCGGAACGACCGGAACTGGGGGAACAACCGGTTCTACAACAGGGGCTTCGACTGCGAATGTCTGCCCGGCCTCCAGCGACAGAATCCGTGTGTCCGGCAGTCTGGTCTTGTTCGGCGGCGGAGTTCCCCTCTATCAGGGCAACAAGCTGATTGGAGCCCTTGGCGTGAGCGGCGACACCTCTTGCACAGATCATGAAGTTGCAAAGAGAGTTCGTACTTTGGCGGGGCTGAACCCTCCAGCAGGCGCGAGCGCGGACGACATTTCCTACTCCAGTTCGGAAGGAATGACTGCCTACACACACCCGGTGTGTGTCAATACATTCCGCAATGGTGAACCAGTTGGAGTCGGCGCAACTGGCTCGGGCGGAAACACGGCCGCGACGACAGTTCCTCAATACTAAACTCGAAAGGGGCCGCCTTTCCAGCGGCCCCTCCTCACTCACTCAAGAATGGACCTCTCTGCAATCTACAGAGACAGCCTCACCAAACTCACTCCGTGCGCTTGGACTGTCCGGCGCACTTCCCCGCTTCCTCTGGCTTCATCCTTCTGCCTCCACAAGTCGCGCGCTTTCCGTTTGCCGTGGAGCCTCAACTCCTGCCAGGATGCTGCAATCGGCCGCGCTGCTCGCGTGAGGTTAAACAGCCCAACCGCCAAAGACCCGTCTTCCAGCGGCTTAGCGAGTACGAATTCCTCCGCCGTCTTGCGCACAATCCATGCCTGCTTGCCCAGCAGGTCCTGGTTGATGCCAATGACTTCGGTATTGCAGAGCACGTTCATCGTGAAGTCGTCCAATCGCGCCATGTCTCCACCAAAGAAAAGCGGCGAAGCCATCAGCGCCCACATCGACATGTAGCTGTACTGCTCGTGCGCGGTCAGCTTCACTCGCTCCGGGGCCTTACCAGTCTGCCAGACGTGCGCGTCGCCGACAACGCCGATCAGCACATAGTCCGGGTCGTTCCACCTACCCGGTCCTGCGTACTCCCATTGCTGAGCGTTCTTGAAGCCGATGGAATAGAAGCCCGGCAGCTCGGTATCCTTCTCGAGACCCAGATCACCCGTGGTGCGCCAGCTCTGCCCGCCCACTTCCCCGCCCCATTTCCACACTTCTTCAAGACCGTACTGGCAAAGGTTCATAACGATGTCGCGGGGCATCGATTTCAGGATCCCGCCCATCTTGGCGTATGGCGCCTTGTGCTCTTCAAGTGTCTTGGCGCCGGGCGTCCGGCGGTAGGAGCAGAGGTCATACTTGAGCAAGTCGAAGCCCCAGTCGGCGATGGTCTTCGCATCCTGTTCCTCGTGCTGCCAGGCGCCGGTATACTTGCCGCAGGTCAGGGGACCGGGCGATGTGTATGTGCCAGCCCTGAGACCTTTGGAGTGGATGTAGTCGACGAGCCCCTTCATGTCCGGGAAGTCGGCGTTGGTCAAAATCGTTCCGTCGGCTGCTCGCGCCTCGCCGCGATGACGCGGATTCGGGGAGTCCTCGCGGCGGGCCCAACAATCGTCGATGGAGACGAACTCATAGCCGAAATCGGCCATCCCACTGGAGATCATCACGTCGGCCGCCTCGCGCACGACCTTGTCGGAAACCCTGGCGTAGTGGGTATACCAACTGTTCCAGCCCATCTGCGGCGTGAGAGAAAGCGTCTCGCCGACAACGAGCCGCAGGTCGCGACGCGCACTGCCGTGGCGGTTCTTCGCTTCCAGGGTCAGCTTGTAGTCGCCTCTCTTGCCAGGAGTCGTCCCGGTGATGATGCCGGACTTGCTGTCAAGCTTCAAGCCGCCGGGCAGCCCGCGCACGGCAAACTCCATCGGCTTCTCACCTGTGCAAGGAATCCTGTACAGGAAAGGTCTCTCCGGCCTGGCACCGTATGCTTTGGGGCCGTTGATGCGCGGCTCAGGTCCGGGCTTCGGAGTCAGGATAGGCCAGTCGTCTGCAGCGGCGGTCGAGCCAGATGAAAAGGCGCAACAGATGAGAGCGGCAACTCCGAATTTCACGTTCAGATTCTATCGCGGCCATGCAGAGCGCGAATGGAGCCGGGGGAGCGAGACCTTAGGCCGATTCCCAGGAACGCCTGATCGTTTCGATGCGCCCTGCGGCAATCCAACGGACCTCGGCTTCGGCCGTGTGCCTGCCAGGCGCGGATTGCATCTGAACGAGGTGATAGCGATCTTCCCGCGTCTTCCTGAATTCAGTCTTAACGCGCTTACCGTCGATCCTCAGTTCCACCAATTCGACATTGTCCGCCTGAGGTAGCCCTTGCCCGTTGTTCTCTGCGCTCAGACGCAGGCGCACAGCCTGACCCTCTGAAGGTGTTCCCGCTTCAAACCGCATGCCCGGCCGCAACACCACGAGCGACCCTGCCGGACGCTTTGCGACCTGGCCCTTCTCATCCCACCACCGCCAGGACTTCTCTCTCGTCCTGACAAACCCTCGCACTTCCTCAGAGCCGCCTGCCCACTGAGTTCTCCATTGCGTAACAGCATCGTGCCGGACCGAAACGACGTGCCTCTTCTCCAGCGCCGCCAGCCACCCTTGCCAGGTCGGCTCTGGCGCGACAAACAGCGTTGTGAATCCCCCGAGCATCGTAGACCACCACCAACTCTCCTTGCCATGCGCGTCCTGCAGAGAGACGAACGGCAACCGCTCGTACCAGCGGTGGAGAAACGGCTGAGAGTGGAGGAAGTTCTCATTACCGAAATGAAAGGCGGCAATGCTGGAATAGGTTCCCGTCTCGCAGGCTTCGTCCAGCAGGACGCGTGTGAGTTCCTCGCTCTCCAGGAACTGCCAGATCATGCGGCCACCGCCTCGTCTCAGCGCCTCCATGCGTATGTCTCTGAACTCGCTCCAGGGATACGGGTGGTTCTTCTTCGGCATGGGTGTGCCCCAGTCGCGCCCAAATGGGGCAACCAGATCAACGAGGTGCGAGTAGCAGCCCAATCCGGGAATCATTGTGAATGTGCCGTATTCCTCGTCGCCGTGATGGAACTCTACAGTCACGCCTTCCTCAACCGCAACCTTCCGGGCGTCTTCGATCCATCCCGGCGCGGCGTTTTTTGCCGTCCACAGATGGATTCCGAACGCCCTCGCCTGCGCCACCGCGTCGCGCGGCGAACCTGACCCTGGCGCCTCGATCTGAATCTGGAAGACCTCGCCATTTCGCGGTAATGGCTCCCGGCGGCTGCGCGCAGCCCGCAGTGCCGGCGCTTCGGCTGGACTCCAGTCGAGCAGACGAAGCGATCCCAACGCATAGTAGGTCGCCAGCGGGTTCGGCTCGCCTCCGGCGCGGTCCTGGAACCCGCTATCGGGGGTCGCCAGCGATTCGATCCACTCAGCCGTGCGCCGGGCCTCGGGCAGTCGAACGCTCAATTTGGCGAGAATCTGCAGAGCGCACCAGGTATAGGCGATGTCTTCGACATCGCCTATGGAGGCCGAGGGCGAATACCTGAACCCGCCGCCGGAGCCTCGGCACCCCAGCACCCAATGTTCCAAGCCCTTGCTCTCAACTTCCAAACCTAATGCGTCGGCTGCGAATATGCCCCACAGGGTATTCATTACGTGGCCGCCGCTTGCGTCCGAGGCCGGCGTTGTGTTGTAGGTTCCGTCAGCACGGCGGCGCGCCTGGAAGTAAGACCGCCATGCGTCAGTAGGCGGCAACTTCAGGAGTTGTCGAACTCGCACCGCCATGGCCTGATGCTGAAACACGGGATTGCCGCCCATTTCGTAGGCGGGCGTAAACTCGGCCGGCTGTGTCCACCCTTGTGCAAGCGTGCGAAAGTCGTCGATGGGCTGCCCGAGCCATAACAGCGTTTGCACCTGCTCCCAGTCCAATCGCCACAACGGGCGTTCCGTTCGCCGGCGTTCGGGCACGGGGTAGGTTCCACGGACAAAGCGTGTCACTGCACCGGCTTCCGGCACATCCTGCTCGATCAGCACCAGGCTGCCGACAGCGCCGAACGTCGGTGTCACCTGGGCCGTCACGTCTGAGATCCAGCCGTAGCCGCCCTCACTCCGCCGGTGACGCGCAATATAGTCCACGATTCCGCGAACCATCGGGCTCGGCCAACGCGGCACGGCCCGTATGCTGGCGCCGAATAAGCTGAGCAGGCTTCTTCTCGTCATACAGGACCAGACCTATCACAAAAGCCGCTATGTCTACAGCCGCTCTATCGCCGCGGAGAGGAGAATCTCCACTGTGCGCTGCCCTTGTGGACAACGGCGAAGGTGCTTCCCTCCCGGCTCAATTCGACGCTGACCTGGGTGCCCGGCACGTTGACCTTCATTCCGGCAGCAGTTCGTTCAGCGGTAACCCTACCTTGCGCGGGATCTCCTTGACGATAGGGACGCATAACGGTCACAGTCCACGCTCGCTCGGCAGGCTGTTTGCTCGCCGCCTCGACGTGCCATTGAGGAGGAATGCCGTCGGCGCGCCCGATCGAAGCCAGATAGCGCATGTCCGGTGCGGGTTCATAACCTGTCCATTGCTGCAGCGAGAGCGGTCCGTCGGCTACGTAATCGACGAGTACTCCCGCCTTGCCTCGCTCCAAACGCAACTGCTGAGCGCTCTCATCAACAGAGAATTCGCCGAGCCCGTGCAGCATCCATTGAAACTGCGCAGGCGCAGGGGCTTCCGCGTCGTCGATCATCACGATGACATTCGGCTTGATATGCAGGACGTGCCGCACATACCTGGTCAGCTTGCCCTGATAGGCCTCGGCAGCTTCGCCGGCGATGTAGTCGACATCGCCCCTGAAGTCGCTTGCGATGATGCGCCCGCCGGGACCGGCGGAGTGGACTGCCTGCCCCGCGCCGTCGACAAGCATTGCGTTCTGCGACTTCGTCTCCCAACACCACTTGGCATGGAACGGACTGCCGTAGAGGTCGCGATAAACGTTGTTCACAAGCAGCGCCTCGCCATAGGCGTTCAACGTGATCGAATTGTGCGGGTCGTGGCCATGGCTTCGCCGTCCCATGGGGCTCGACTTGAACCGGACTTGCACGTTCGCAGCCGGGATCGGTGAGCGTCGAATTGAGCACTCCGACCCCGATGCCTTCGAAGACCTTCGATTCCGGCAGCACTGTGGGGGCCTTGGGCGCAACCGGCGGCATCTCGCCCCATAGGAATCCCAACACCGGCTCTTCGGGCTCGTCCTTGATTTTCCACTGTTGCGCCCACCACGCCCAGTAGGGATTTTTCGTGTCGCGGATGAAGTAATGGACGAACGCCCACCCGGTTGACGGCGGTCGAAACGAAAGGTCGCCGAAACCCATCTCGGGCGAGCCCGGCGGGGCGGCATAGAGCGCGTAATCGGCGAAGTGGGAGAAGAACGGCTTCTTGAATCCGTCAATGCCGAGCGAGGTTCTGGCCAGGTGCATCCACCAGGTGGTCTTCACCATATAGCCGGCCCAATAGGAGAGCCCCTCGTGCCATCCACCGTCATCGTCCGACCATGCCGGATACGCCGCCCAGAACTTGGCCAGCGCATATTCGAGCCATTGATCCGCGTCCGGCGCCTCCCCCATGAGCGCGACCGCGGACTCGGCCAGTTTGTGCCAGGTACGATTGCCGTGGCTGTTATAGGGCTCGGCGAGGTGTCCGCCGCCCTGCCGGACTTCGCCGCTGTTCCAGGCATCACGACTCCGGCGCAGGATCATCTGCCTCACTCGACCCCGCTCCTCGTCCGTTAAGAGGCCGTAGCCCCAGTCATAGACTCGCGCGAGGCGATGCACAAGGGGCTTGGCGGCTTCGCAGTTGAGCTTGAAGTTCGTCGGGCCGTCGGGATCCCACGCAGCCAAGCCGAGAATGGAGTTGCGTGCGGGCTCGCGCCACTTCTCGTCGCCCGACAGCAGCCAGACGAAAGCGAGCACCTCGGCCTCATTGGCGGCTTTCAGCGTCTGCAGTCGATTGGACCACCAGAACTGGTTTGTCGCCGGGTCCTTGCTGTTCGCCATGACGGGAGGCTCGGGGGTAGGGGCGCGCGCGGCCAGTTCTTCCGCTTTCTCCAGCAGCTTTGCCCACGCGGCATTTCCGGGGCCGGCAGCGAAGGCGCGCAGCCGGGGCAAGTCGTCCGCCTTCAGGAAGACTCGGGGGTGGGTGGCGACGATGCGGGACTTCACCTCGGCGAGCGTGGGTTGCGGAAAAAGGAGCGCCTTGCTGGAAACGTCGAACTGGCGGATCCTGCTCCACTCGGTCGGCGTCCCAGCGACAACGGCCCGATAACGCCAGTACCAGGTGCCCGGCTTGAGCGGCGCGTTGTGAGTGTAGACAGTCCATTTCACGTCCTTGACAGGCGTGGACCTGCTCAGGTCGCGAAATGAAGACCATTCAAGCTCGTAGGACGTCGCCCCCTTGAATGGCACCCAACTGAACGAGGGCGGATTGGCCTGTACCGCAGCGCCGTTCTCGGGCCGGTAGCCCCACTCCTCCGGCCGTGCGGGCCGGTCGATATCCTGCGCGAGTACGCAGCCGGCGATCAGAGCAATCAGAGAATAGTCCGAATCGAATCATGACACTGCCAGATTACTCCCGACGCCGGGCGGTGAGTTCAAGTATCAAACGATGGTTGCGGCCAAGCCCGCCGCGCCGACGATACCGGAGGTGTCATTGACGCCGGTGGGCACGATCGGGATATCGCGCCGCATCAGCCCCTGCGTCCGCCAGCGAACCTCGCGGCGCAGCGGTTCAAGCAGCACATCTCCTGCGTCGGCGATGCTGCCGCTGACGATTACGAGTTCGGGGTCCAGGGCATGGATCAAGCCGGCGATGGCGCCCGCGAGGACTGAGATCTTCCTGTCGACAATTCCGCGGGCGATCGCGTCGCCCACAGACGCCTGCTCGAAAACGAAGCGGCAACTGAGCGCATCGGGGTGAGCGCGGATGATGTCGCACATCGGCGAAACCACCCCGAGATGCGTCGCGCTCCATGCTTCAGCTTCGATGGCGCGCGCCGAGAAGACCGACTCAAGGCAGCCGCGGTTGCCGCAGATGCAGGGCGGCCCATCGGAGTCGACCGTCAGGTGGCCGAGATGGCCCGCTACGTCGCTCGCGCCCCGCAGAATCCGGCCATCGCTCAGAATCGCCCCGCCGATTCCGGTGCCGAGCGTCAACAGGAAAACGTTTGCGCGGCCGCGCGCCGCGCCCCAGACCATCTCGCCGGCCAGTGCGGCCTTTGCATCGTTGTCGGCGCTGACGGGCAGGCCGGCGGGGACCGCATCGCCCAGCAGATCCCTGAGCCGGACGCCTTCCAGGAAGTTCCATACTCCGGGCATGGTCCGAACAAAAGTCGACTCGCGGTCAATAATGCCTTTGCATCCAAAGCCGGCAGCTCGGACAGGGCCGTCCTCGAGGACCTGGCGCACCAGCGCAGGCAAGGCTGCGGCCAGAGCCGGCTTCGAGGCCGGTGAAGTCGTCAACGACTGCCGCAGGATGCGCCCGTCACCGTCCACCAACCCGACTTTCAGGCGGGTCCCGCCAATGTCAATGCCGAGATACATCGAGCCTCTCCCCATTCTGCAGCACGCGGCAAGGCTGACCCAACCGCGCGCAGTGCTCAACGAACTCCTCCGGGGTCACGGTATTGAACTCGAACAGGTCATAGTGCATAGGCACCGCGAGCCCCGCGCCAATCTCTCTGGCCAGCCGGGCCGCCTCCCTGCCCCAGAAGTTGCCGGCTACGCGCCGCTCCGGCAATGAGCCGTTGATCGGCAGCAAAGCGACGTCTACGCGGAAGGGCTTCACTTTCTCGACCAGCCCGTCGTAGAGCACACAGTCTCCCGGGTGATAGATGCGGCGGTTGGCAACCTCGATGACGAGGCCAAGAAACTCAGGTCCCACGTGCTCGTGCGCCGAGCGGACTCCGTGCAGCGTGAAAGGTCCGACACAGAACGAGTCGCCGTCGTCGAGAGTGTGGAGCGACTCAGCATCGCAGCCGAGCCTGCCAGCGGCGAACTCGCGATTGGCCTCCGCCACGATGACGCACATCTCCGGATTCGCGCGCCACACCGGGAGCAGTGTCTCGGCATCCAGATGGTCAGTGTGATTGTGGCTGGATGTAGCAGCGATGATTCCCTTCAAACGGCCCGGAGAAACGACTGGCTCCGTCATTCGCACGTGCGGCTTGTCCGTGGAGGCGTATTTCAACGTGAGCGAATCGGACAGGTACGGGTCGATGAGCAGTCCCTGACCCTGGAAACTGATGAGCCAGCCGCTTTGACCCAGCCACCAGGCCGACAACCCTTGCCGGTGCATTTCCACGTCGGCGAGAAATGCCTCGTCCTGGAGGAGAGGCTTCTTCATACGAGTCCGAGTTCCCTGCGAACCGTGTTGACGCCGGCGACCATGTTGGCGAGCTTCTGCCTTGCGGCCCAGCGGGCCGTTTGACTGAGACCGCAATCGGGCGCGAAACTGAGCCGGTCCGCTGGCGCAAACGAGAGGCACCGCCTGACGCGATTGGCGATGTCCTCCGGCGTTTCGATGTAATAGCTCTTCACATCGACGATGCCGATGCTGACATCGCGTTGCGACGACGCCTCAGCGATCAGCTCGAGCTCGGAGAACTCACGGCTGGCCATCTCCATGTGAATTTCGTCAACGTTCAACGCAAGGAAGGCCGGGAACATCGGTGCGTACTGGCGTGGTCCAACGGCGCGTCCCTTGTAGTTGCCGAAGCAGAGATGTGTCGAGAGCCGGCATCGGCCGGCAGCCCGCGAGACCGTGCGGTTGAACAACTCGACGAATCGCGAAGTGTCTTCCTTGTACGCGTAGCAGGACATGGACGGCTCATCCACCGTGATTTCACGGCATCCAGCGGCGATGAGGCGTTCGAGTTCCACGGAAACAAACGGCAAGAGAGCCTCGGCCACTGCCCAACGATCCTGGTACGGGCCGCCAGGTTGGATTCGTCCGCTCAGTGTATAAGGGCCCGGCACGCTGGCCTTGAGTTCAGGACCGGCAGGTGCAAGCCGCTTGAGGCGCAAATACTCTTCCACGACGCCCAAACCGCGAGGCGCGGCGAGTTCGCCGGTGACCGCATGCTTGCCGCGCTGATCGTGAGCCGGGGGGCCGAAACGCCGCGGCGGCGCACCTTCAAGTTCAATTCCCTGGATGTAGCCGTAGAAGCTCAGGTTGAAATCCAGGCGGGTTTGTTCTCCATCAGTGATCACGTCGAGCCCGGCGGCAAGCTGATCGTGGACTGCCGTGATCACCGCGTCGTCCTGCATCTCCGCGATGTCGGCGGAGCCAAATGAGGATAAATGGCAGGAGGAGAACTCCAGCCAGGCCGGGAAAGGGTAGCTGCCGACTACGGTGGTGCGCAGGGGTCTGGGTTGCATGATGCTCAGGAAACCTCCCATCCGGCGTCGACGCCGAGCACCTGCCCTGTGATGTTGCGGGCCATCGGGCTCAGCAGAAACACGGCGGCCCGGGCGATGTCGTCAGGTTCGAGCAAGGTGCCCGCGAGCGGCTGCTTGGTCTTCATCAGCTCAAGGATCTGTTCGTCGCTCTGAGCGCGCAAGCTCATGGGCGTGCGCACGAGCCCGGGAGCGATCGCATTGACACGAATGCCGTGGGGTGCGTAGTAGGAGGCGGTGGTCTTGGTCAGGGCGATGGCGGCGCCTTTGGCGGCGGCGTAGGCATGGGTGGCGAAGTTCTTGGGCTCGGGCGAGTAGGCAGTGACTGAAGTCATGTTGAGAATAGCGCCCGAGCGGCGGACGACCATGCGGCGGAGGACCGTCCGGGACATCAAGAACATTGTCTTCATGTTCATGTCGAAGGTGCGCTCCCAGCCTTCGTCGGTGACCAGGTGGAGAGGGCCGTCGCCAAACCGGCGCCCGCTGCCTCCGGCGACGTTGAAGAGTGCGTCGATGGGGCCTAACTCGGAGATGCAGTGGGCCACGGCGCGCTCGGCTTCAGCGGCAATGGAGAGATCGCCGGCGTAGTATGCGCCGCCGCACTCGGAAGCGAGCTCACGGCAGGAGGTTTCGTCGAGGACGCAGATGAAGACGCGCGCGCCATACACGGCGGCAAGCCGCGCGGTGGCAGCGGCGATACCGGTCGATCCGGTGATAAGAAAGATCTGGCCGGCGATTTCCATCTTGTCGATGCGTCAGTACTTGACGCGTACCCATTTCTTCGACGTCATCGACTCGTAGCCGGCGTCGAGAATGCAGTTGACCTTATAGCCGTCCTCGTAGGTCTCGCGCGGCGTCACGCCATCGCGCACGCACTCGACGAAGTGGTGCATCTCGGCCTGATAGCCGTAAGCGAAGGCCTCCTCCGGCAGAGGGCGAGTCCAGCCGAAGTCGATGTCGGCCTTCTCAATGACGTAGCCGGACGGGCGAGACGTGAAACTCGTGATGGGCGTGGCGCGTGTGACGTCGGTGAAGATCGAGCCCTCGCTGCCGTGGATCTCGTTGCGGAGATCGAGGCCGCCCTTGGTAGTCCAGCTCAATTCGCAATGCGCGATGCCGCCGCCTTCAAAGCGCAGCACAAGCAGGGCATTGTCTTCGCCCTTGGTCTTCTTGTGGTGAACCAGCGTGTCGCCCCAGGCCATCACCTCGACGATCTTCTGCTCCTTGCCGTAGAAGTAGCGCGCCGCTTCGATGCAGTGGCAGGCAAGATCGTTCATCGCGCCGCCGCCCGTCTTCTCGACGTCCCAGAAGTGGGCGCTGTGCGGGCCTGAATGCGACTCGCGCGACCGCACCCACAGCACGCGCCCGATTGCGCCGCTTTCGACGATCTCGCGGGCTTTGACGACGCACGGACTGAAGACCTCGGTCTCGGCGTAGCCGTGCATCTTACGCGACTTCTTTGCGGCCCTGTACATCTGCTTGGCCTCGCCGCGGTTGCGGGCCGAGCGGTTTCGTGCAGACCTGATTCCGCTTGGCCTGCGAAAGCAGGACCGAGACCGGCATGTGCGCCTCGTTGGGCAGCGCGATGACGTAGAGATCGATGTCGTCGCGCTCGATCATCTGAGCGAGGTTGGAGGACGATTCCGCGATGCCCCATTTTCTCGCGAACTTCTTCGCCTTCTTGCCGTCCAGCGAGAAATTGACCGCCACCTCCTGACCCTTGACGTTCGCCAGCCCTTGCATGTAGAAGTCGGCGACGAATCCGGATCCGAGCATGGCGATGCGAACTGGCTTGCGAACCGGCTTTGGCATGATTTCCCCTCTATTCGTACAAGTGGCGCAGGCTCTTACGGTACGCCTCGTAGAACTCGTCCAGCGCCTGCTCGGCGCTGGCGTTGCCGACAAACTGGTGGCTCGGCAGCATGACTGGCTTGACGCCGCGTGCTACCAGCCTTTCGGCGATCTCGCAGCGCAGCATGTTCATGATCATTGCGCCTGTCACCGTGGAAGTTGGGCCGGTCTTCCAATCGAGGCCTTCAATCTCGTGGACGCAGTCGCCAGGCGGGCAGTGGTTGTCGATGACGACGTCAGCGACATCGATCAGCTTCTTTCCGGACGAATGCGCGGCCTTCACTGCCTGGCTATGAGCCTTGGCGCAAATGCCGATGACCGGCAGTCCGCGCTTCTTCGCCCCGAGGGCCATCTCGACGATGACAGGCCGAATGCCTGAGGTCGAGATGATGACCATGGCGTCGTGCGGTCCGAACTGGAATCCCTTCAGGATCTCCTCGGAGTATCCCTCGTACTTCTCCAGGTAGAGCGGCGCGCGGAGTCCGTTCGAGCCGACGATAGCTGCGTGGTTCGACAGCGCAAGTTCGACCATGGCCACCCAGCCGACGAAGCAGCCCTGACGAGGCGTCATCTCCTCGCACATCATCCGCGAGTGCCCGTTGCCGAAGAGGAAGACAAGTCCGCCGTTTGCGATGGAATTCGCGCAGATCTCCGCTGCGCGATCGATGGCCTCGATCTCGTTGCTGCGAACGCGATTCAGCAGCTCGACCGTTCTGTCAAAGTAATCCAGTGCACCCTGCAAGGCCCCTCCTATAACTCGAAATAATGTGCCTGGCGAACATGGATCCTAGAGACTCCGGAGGAACTTGAAGCTCTTGTCGATCGAATCGATCGGACTGGCCGGGCATTGGTCCTGCTCGACGATGTAATGGGCGACACCGGCCTCCTTGCAGGATTTCAGGATTCCTGGAAAATCGAGCGCGCCGCTTCCGCACTCCTTGAACATCTCGCGCGGCACTTTGCTTTCCTGGTACTCGAAGTACGTGCCTGCGCGAACGTCCTTCAGGTGGACCAGGGCCACGCGCCCCTTGAGTTTGCTGATGAGCGTCCGGGGGTCCTCTCCGCCGAGCTTCACCCAGAACGTGTCGATCTGGAACTTGACCAGTTTCGGATCGAAGCGGGCGATCATCGTGTCGATGGCGCGTTTGCCTCCGACGTTTTCGAACTCGAACGAGTGGTGGTGGTAGCACAGCGTGATGCCGGCCTTGCGAGCGGTTTCACCGGCTTTGTTCATCTGGTCGCAGAATTGTTCATAGAAGCCGGGGACTTCGCGCTCGGTCTTCTGCAGATAGCTGATGACCATGAACTTCATGCCCCAACCGCGCGCCTGTTCGACAGCTTTCTTCCAGTCGTATCCCGCGGGAACGGTGTCCCCGAGGGCCTCTTTCCAAGGACCGAAATTGCCGGTGACCAAGGGCGCTTCGAAGTGGCCTGCAGGAGTCTTGAGCCCGAGATCCTTGACAATAGGCTCGATCTTGAGCATCTGCGACCGTCCGGGCTCGACATGAGCGTATCCGACCTTACGAATAGCCTCCAACGTTTCCTTGGGCTGCTTGGCCAGTTCGTTGCGGACTGTATAGAGCTGGATATTGAGCGGCTCGGCGAAGGCGGCTGGAAGGGAGCCGGCGGCGACGGCGGTCGCGATGAAGGCGCGTCGGGATTGGCGGGTCATTGTAGGATTCTACCCTTTACGATCGGGCTAAGGCCGAAGACCCTTTGCTATACTGGTTTACACGTCTTCCCGGGCGCGTAGCTCAGTTGGTTAGAGCGCCTGCTTCACACGCAGGAGGTCGCAGGTTCGAGTCCTGCCGCGCCCACCACCCCACCAACAAACTTGGGTTCTACTTGCCAGTGAAATGCTGACCTTCATCCAAGTGGGCAAGCGAGGCGTCTGTCGCCACAGTCCTGCCCTATACTGGACCAAGGCTTTGCGTCGACCACAAACTTGCGGCGCGAGTCTTCAGGGAGGAACAACGCTGGTAGCATGCCGGCCATGCCGAAGGTCGCTCTGCTGGTAGAGACCTCGAACACGTACGCCCGGGGGTTGCTGCAGGGCATAGTCTCTTACATTCACGAACACCGTCCGTGGTCGATCTACCTGGTAGAGCACAGCCGCGGGCAGCGCCTGCCAACGTGGTTGAATCGCTGGAAGGGGGACGGTGTGATTGCCCGCATCGAGAATCCTGCGATTGCCGAGACGGTGCGCAGGCTGCGCGCGCCAACTGTCGACATGAGCGCAGCGCGGCTGATTCCTTCACTGCCGTGGGTGGAGACTGACGATGTGGCCATCGCGCACATGGCTGCGCAACACCTGAAGGAACGGGGAATTCGCCACTTCGCCTTTGTCGGCGATAACAATTTCAACTGGTCTCGCGGGCGCGAGTCGACCTTCGTCCGCCTCGTGCGCGAAGCGGGATGCGATTGCTCAGTGCACCATTACGCGACGACCCCGCCCAGGCAGCAGGAATCCTCGGGGGAGCGGATCGGTGCCTGGCTGGCCCGCCTGCCCCGGCCCGTGGGAATCATGGCCGCCTACGATCCGTTGGGCAATCACGTGCTCGAGGCCTGCCGCCAGCGCGGCATCGAGGTGCCCGACGAAGCGGCCGTGATCGGCGTCGACAACGACGAGGTCTTCTGCTCGCTGTCGGAACCGCCGATGACAAGCATCGTCCTCGATGCGCATCGGACGGGTTATGCCGCGGCGGCATTGCTCGACCGCATGATGGACGGCGAGGAGATTCCAGGCGATGGCCACCTGTTTCCACCGCTCGGTGTGGTCGCCCGCCGCTCGACGGACGTGCTGGCGATCGAAGACCGGAATCTGGTTCGCGCTGTCCGCTTCATCCGCGAACACGCCTGTGACGGTATCAGCGTGAAGGACTTGCTCAACGTAGTGCCGCTGTCCCGCCGGCTGCTGGAAAGCCGCTTCGCAAAAGTAGTAGGACGCACGCCGCATGCCGAAATTCTGCGTGTTCAACTCAACCAGGTCAAGACGCTTCTGCGCGAATCGGGGCTCACGCTCGAAGAGATCGCGGAGAGGACAGGGTTCGCCCACGCCGAGTACCTGAGCACGGTGTTCCGCAAGAAAGAGGGCATGCCTCCCAGCCGGTATCGCGACCTGCATCACCCGAGAGCGCGGTGAAAATTCGCAGGTTTCCTGCGAAGGTTCTCATGGACTAATGGGGTACCGTGGCATACGCTAGCTCACGGGTATTCATATGTCCTCCAGAAAACTGAACGTCGCGATTGTCGGATTGGGCTTCGGCAAGGAGTTCATCCCCATCTACCAATGCCACCCCGACGCGGAAATGTATGCGATCTGCCAGCGTACAACGGAAAAGCTGGACGAGGTGGGCGACCAGTTTGGCGTCGCCCGGCGCTACACGAGTTTCGAGGAGCTGATTGCCGACCCTGCCGTGGACGCAGTCCACATCAACTCGCCGATTCACCTTCACGCGCCGCAGAGCATTGCGGCACTGAAGGCGGGCAAACACGTGGCCTGCACCGTGCCGGCGGCCACCACGGCGGAGGAATGCGCTGCCATCGTCGCCGCCGCGAAGGCGTCGGGCAGGAACTACATGATGATGGAAACCGCCATCTACACACGCGAATTCCTCTTCATTCGCGAGATGGTGGAAACCGGAAGGCTGGGCCGCATCCAGTTCATGCGCGGCTGCCACCAGCAGGAGATGGCTGGCTGGCCCGGATACTGGGAAGGACTGCCGCCCATGCACTACGCCACTCACGCGGTCAGCCCGTGCCTGGCGCTGGTGCGGGGAGAGGCCGAACACGTCTCCTGCTTCGGCTCCGGCCGCATTGCCGATAACCTGGCCGCCAAGTACGGATCGCCATTCGCGGTGGAGAGCGCACTGTTCCAGGTGCGTGGCCAGTCCCTCGCCTTCGAGGTGACGCGGTCGCTGTTCGAGACAGCGCGGCAGTACGTCGAAAGCTTCGACGTGTACGGAGACAAAATGGCGTTCGAGTGGGCGCAGATCGAAGGCGAGGATCCGGTGATCCATGTCGGCGAGAAGCCGGAGCGCGTTGCGGTGCCCGACTACGCGCGCCTGCTGCCCGAACCCATCCAGCGCTTCACCACCAAGGGCGTCTACGACGGCGAGCACGCCCACCTGTCGTTCATACAGGGCGGCGGCCACGGCGGATCGCACCCGCACCTGGTCCACGAGTTCCTATCGAGCATCGTGGAAGGCCGCCCGTCGTTTCCCGACGTGTATCAGTCAGTGAACTGGACCTGCGCCGGAATCTGCGCCCACGAATCCGCCATGCGCGGCGGGTCGATGGTGAAACTCCCCGTGTTCGAGTAGGAGATCCGATCATGACTGTCATCACAAGAAGAAGAGTGCTCGCCCTCGCATCCGCCTTGCCCGCCCACAGGGCCCTGGCCGCAAACGACAAGCCCGGCATCGCGCTCATCGGTTGTGGAGGCCGGGGCATCTGGGTGACGAAAAAGTGCCTCGCTTTGGGCAATTTGGTGGCCTGTTCCGACGTGGACTCGGCGCACCTGTCCGCCGGCGCGGCTCTGGCGCCGGGCGCTTTCGCACACAAGGACTTTCGCCGCGTGCTGGAACGCAAGGATGTCGATATCGTCATCAATGCCACGCCCGACCACTGGCACACTCTCATCAACATCGCGGCCATGAATGCGGGCAAGGATGTCTACGGAGAAAAACCCCTCACCCTCACCGTCGATGAAGGCCGCCGCCTGGTGCGTGCGGCGCAGAAGACGGGGCGAATACTTCAGACCGGCTCACAGCAGCGAAGCGATCCGCGCTTCCGTATGGCGGTGGACCTGGTGCGCGGCAAGAAGATTGGCGAGTTGAAAAGCGTGGTCGTCGGGCTGCCAAAGGCAGCTTGGGGCGGTCCCTTTGAGACCAAGCCCGTGCCTCCGGAGCTCGATTGGGACTTCTACCAGGGGCCCGCCGCGAAACGCGATTACCTGCCCGAGCGGACTCACTTCCGCTATCGCCACTGGTATGACTATTGCAGCGGGCCGCTGACAGACTGGGGCTGCCACCATAACGACATTGCGCTGTGGGCGCTTGGCATGGACCGCGGCGGGCCGGTCAGCGTGCAAGGGATGTCGCACCTCGACCCCGTGCCCGGCGGCTTCGATGTGCAAAGCCAGTTCACCGTGCAGTACCGCTTTGCCAGCGGCATTCCCCTGACCTGCATCACCATGTACACGGACCAGTTTGGGAAAACGCCGCTGGTGGTTCCCACGGACATGTTCAACGGCGTGAAGTTCGAAGGCAGCGAAGCCACCATTCGGGTGGAGCGCGGCAAAATCGAATGTACCCGCCCTGAATTGCTCAGCGATGTACCCGTCGTGAATTCGGAGATGGCCCACATCGAGAATTTCTTCGAATGCGTGCGCACACGGAAGGAACCGCTGTGCCCTCCCGAAATCGGTCATCGTGCGGCGTCGTTCGGTCACATCGGGTCCATCTGCTTGCGTCTTGGCGGCCGGCCACTGCGATGGGACGCGGTTCAGGAACAGTTCATCGGGGATAAAGAAGCCAACCGGTTTCTTGCGCGTGAGCAAAGGAAGCCCTACAGCTATGAGACGGTGTAGCGCGGCGATTCTCCTCCTGTCTTCGATGGCGGTGGCACAGAATCCGCGAATCGTCCGCACTCAGGACGGCGCGATCGAGGTCCGGCGATCGGGATCGGCCGATCCAATTCTGGTGCACAAAGCGCCCGCGGACATGAGGCCCTACATCCATCCGCTGATGGCGCCTGACGGAAAGGGCGTACTCACGCAGTTCCGCCCCGGCCATCATCTTCACCAGACCGGCATCTTCTTCGGATTCGCTGCGGTGAACGGCCGCAGTTTCTTCCACAACACCGATGGCGCGTTCTTCCGGGGTAAAGGCGCCACGGTCGAAAACGCGGCGGGCAAGGGCGTGGCCTGGTCGGTTGCGACTGATTGGCTGGCGGAGGATGGCTCCGTGCTGCTGACTGAAACGCAGCGTTGGACATTTCAGGATTCGGGCTCCTATTACACGCTTGATCTCGATTGGAGCGGGCGCGCAGCAGTCGATTTAACAGTCGGAAAGCACGACTACGGCGGGCTCTTCATTCGCATGCCCTGGAGACCGGGCATTCAGGGCGACGCCATCAACAGCGAAGGTCTGTCCAGGAATGCGGCGGAAGGACAGCGCGCGCGGTGGGTCGACGTTGGGATGGAGATTGAGGGTCGCGCCGACTGGGCTCACATCGCTGTGCTTGACCACCGCTCCAACCCGGATCACCCGGTGCCGTGGCGCGTCGACGGAAATTTGGGGGTCGTACCGTCGCGCAGCCGGCTGGGCGACTGGAAGATTGCCAAAGGAGAGGTTGCACGCGCCCGCTATCGGTTGGTCGTCTACACAGGCGAGCTGAGCAAGGAACGGACCGAACAGCAGTGGAAGGAATGGTGAGGGGCGTGGAACGAAGGCACTTGCTCCAAGCTGCAGTATCGGGAGCAGGAATCCCTGCGGGGCAGAATGCTGGACCCCCAACCGGCATCAGCCCGGCGGTTTTCAACGTCCGTGACTATCGCGCCCTGGGGGACGGCAAGACCCTGGACACCACCGCCATCCAGGCCGCCATCGATGCGTGCAGCTCGCAAGGCGGGGGGACGGTGTTCTTTCCCAAGGGCAGGTTCCTCTCCGGCACCGTCACGCTGAAGAACAATGTCACGTTGCACCTCTCTCCTGAAGCAACGTTGCTGGGAAGCCCCGACGCCGCCGACTACCAGGCGAAGCCTTTCCCGGCGCGGGACCTGGACGTGGGCGGGTACGAGATCTGGGCGTTGGTGTATGCGGACGGTGCAAATAACGTCGGCATCGAAGGCAAGGGCACCATCGACGGGAATGGAAGCCCGTTCCCTCCGGTCAAACACGCTCCGGATGTTGCCGGGAGTGTGCGTCCTCGCGGGGTGTTCCTCAGAAACTGCAGCCACGTGGTGCTGCGGGACGTCGTCATCCGCGAGTCCGCCATGTGGAGTGCGCACCTGGCTCTCTGCGAAAAGGTGTTCATCCACGGGATCAGCATCTTCAGCTCCCTGTTCGTGAACCAGGACGGAATCGTGCTCGACAGTTGCCGCGACGCAATGGTCAGCGACTGCTTCATCTCCAGCTACGACGACGCTATCGTCCTCAAGACATCCTTCCCGCAGCCTTGCCGCAATATATCGATCTCCAACTGCGTGCTGACGACCCGCTGCGCGGCTATCAAGCTCGGCACGCAGTCGCTCGGCGCCTTCAAGAACATCAGCATCTCCAACTGCTCCTGCTACGATTGCGGTCTCGGTGGTCTCAAGTTCTTCACGGTAGATGGCGGTGACCTGGAGGACATCGTTGTATCCAACCTGTCGATGAGCAACGTCTCGGCGCCGATCTTTTTCCGTCTGGGCAACCGCGCATTCGACTTCGGGTTCAAGGATGTTGAGCGGCCGCGGCCGATCGCCAGGCTGAAGAACGTCGTGGTCCGCGGGGTCCGGGCGACGGTGGCCGGAGTGAAGCGCTGGCCGAACCGCAATCTGCCGCTGCGCGCGGGAGCAACCATTGGAATTACCGGGCTGCCGGGCCACCCTGTGGAGGGAATCCTGCTCGACGACATTCACGTCACCTTCGAGGGCGGCGGCACGGTCGAGGAGGCGCGGCGCGACATCATCCCGGAGCGCGAGAACGCCTATCCGGAGAACACGATGTTCGGTGTGCTGCCCGCATATGGCATTTATCTCCGCCACGCCCGCGGCATCACGCTAAACGAAATCCGGCTGGATGTGGAGAAGCCGGACCTGCGCCCTGCGCTGTTCGCTGACGACGTTGAAGACCTCGAGATTAACGGGTTCAAGGCGGCGGGAGCGGGCAGCGAGCCTTTGATTCGCCTGCGCGATAGCCGCGGAGTCCTGATCCGTGGCTCCCGCCCGTTGTCGGCGGCGGACAATTTTCTGCGGGTCGAGGGCGGAGGAAGCCGAAGTATCGCCCTGCAGGGCAACGATCTGCGGCGGGTCAGCAACGCGACGGCCACTACCGGTGGCTTCAGCGAGGCAGTCCTGGAAGTGGGCAATCTCAAATCGAGTGCTGAAAAGGCAGAGTGATCAATTCGCCACGAACAGGATAAACCGACACTCTTGCCCGAACTGCAAGTGGATTCCAGCATGCTGTAGCCTCTGGATAGAGGGAGCGTCTGCGGGATGCGGCTTCGAACGATCGTGATCGCGGGCTTGGCGTGCGGGTGTGCCGTCATCGGCTTGGCGCAGGTGAGCGGGAGAGTGTGGGCGAAGTACGAAGCGGAAATGCAGGATCCGGTGGACGATCCTCCCGACGCGATGCGCAAGGCCGAGTTCGCGTTGGGGCGGCTTAGGTACCGCTCGCCCCTGGACAGGGGCTGGGGCCGGTATTTCCGCTGGGGCATCGACGTGAACAAAGGGGACCGGACATTCATCTCGCTGCTGCAAAGGCTGACGCGGATCGACGTTCAGCCCATCGAGACGATTGTCGACGTGGGCAGCGACGCAGTGTACGATCTGCCCTGGATCTTCGCAGTCTCGGCCGGGGACTGGCGGCTGACGCCACAGGAGGCCCGGCGGCTCGGGGAGTATTTGGATCGTGGCGGATTTCTGATGGTGGACGACCTGCACAACGATGGCGAATGGGCGCAGTTCATGCAGGGCGTCCACCAGATGAACCCATCGGCGCACGCCGAAGAACTGGAGGACGCCGATTCGGCCTTCCACGTCGTCTTCGACCTGAAGGAGCGTGTCCGCGTGCCGGGCGCCAACGTCGTGCACGGATCCGGAATCGAGCGCGGGGGCACGGTGCCGCACTGGCGGGCGATCCGCGATTCGAAGAGCCGGATGATTGTCGCGATCTGTTTCAACATGGACGTCGGAGACGGATGGGAGTTTGCGGACGACCCGCAGTATCCCGAGAGGTACTCATCCGAGGCGATACGGCTGGGCGTGAATTACGTGATGTACGCGATGACACACTGACCGGCCAGACCGCACTGTGCCGCAATTCCGGTCAGCCCCGCAGTGAGTAGCACAGAAGACGGGGACCGGTATTGTGCAGGAAGTCGCGCGTGTGTTGGACGACATACAGCAAACCTCGCGACAACACGGGCAGCGACCAGGTTTCTCGCGCCGCGAACAGTCGCGTCCGTGCAAGCTCCTTGCAGCCGGCGGGCGAGAGGTCAAGCCAGCAGAGGTGGCCGAATTCGCCCAGGGCGAGATACTTGTTGTCGGCGCGCAGAAGGCTGCCGCGGTAGAGGCTCATGGGCTCGTTGCGGACTTCTCCATTGCGCTCAACCCGCTCGGTCCATTCAAGAGTTGTACGCCATTTCAGTTTGCCGTTGGAGGCGTCCAGGCACGCCAGCGAGGCATCGGGCTCATTGCGTCCATCAAAGCCGTAGATATGGCCGCCATGGATGATAGGCGTGTTGAAGTGGAGGCCGAATTCCTGCGTAGTCCACAGAAGTTTGGGCCGCAGGTTAGGCTGGATTTCCAGCATGGCTGAGCCGGTGCGGTAAGACGCCGAGATGAAGACGCGGCTGCCCTCGATCACGGGGCAGGACGCATTGACCGATTCGTAGCTCCTGCTCCGCCATGGGAACGTGAAATCGACCGCGCCGGTGGCTGGGTCGAGCATGATCAGCCCGCCGGTGGGCGGTTGGCTCTCCCCGCCGGCAAAGACGAAAACGCGGCGCTTGCCGTGGACGGTGGCGGGAACGGGCGAGGCGTAGCTCGCGCCCCAATCCTTGCCCGAGCCCCAGGCGAATTTGCCGGTTCTTTTCTCGAAAGCGGCGACGGTTGGCCCTCCGGGAGCGCCGAGATTGAGGATCAGGTGCTGGCCTTCAATCAACGGCGTAGAGGAGACACCGAAGAAATCCTGCTCCAGCTTGTATTCCGCGCGCAAGTCGTGGGCCCAGACGACTCCGCCGTCGCTGAGGCGGAGGCAGCGCAGTTTGGCTTCGGCGCCGATGATGTAGACGAGGCCGCCGTCAACGACCGGCGACGAGCGGGGTCCGTTGTTATAGCCGTAGCGGTCTTCGAATTCGGTCGTGTATTGGTGGCGCCAGATCGATTTGCCGCTTTCAGGGTCGAGGCACTCGACGATTTCGTTGCCGCCCTGACGGTGGAAAAGGACGAGGCGTCCTTCGGCGACGGCGGGCGAGGCGTAGCCGGTGCCTTTGGGGTGCTGCCAGAGCAGGGGAGGAGGCAAGGACTTCCGGAGATTGTTTTCCAGCGAGGTGCCGTTGTGCCGGGGTCCGAGGAAAGCCGGCCAGTCTTCGCCGGTCCTCTGCTCCCCGCGCAGCGTGTGAAGGCCTGAGAGCAGTAGCACGCGGCGTTTCATGGCAGATCAGCTCTTCAACTAGTGTCCGGCCTGATCGGGGCGACCGCAAGGTTTGTGGCCGCAGTCACCCCGGTGCTCAGCCTTTAGGCGATGTTCCGGATCAGGGCCAAGTCGCCCGTGCGCGCGGCTTCCAAAACCGGGCCCATGAAAGGATCGACCAGTTCAGGCGTCAGCGGGACGGGCATGTTCTCGAGCTTCATGCGCAGTTGGGGATTGCGGGCGGCGGTGAGCGCGCGGGCAATGTGGGCATTGGTGAAGCCGGCGACTTCATTGAGAGTGGAGGGGTTGCCCACGGCTTGCTCCATCCCGATGATGGCCTGAGCCACTGCTACGGCAAGCGGGCGGCCGTCCAGAGAGCCTGACTGAGGGCAGAGGATGGGGGCGAGCGCTTTCAGCTGGGCCTGGATCGCCGGGGAGAAGAACACCGTGTAATAGGGATTCATCAAGGCGCAGGCGCGTCCATGGGAGAGGATGTCGACCAGCGAAAAAGATGTCAGGTGAGCGCCATTGGTACCCCCAAGCATGATGGCGTAGCCGCCCAGGTCCGTGGCGAGCCCGAGGCCCTCGCGGGCCTGACGGTCTGTGGGGTCGGCAATGGCGATGGGAAGGAACTTCGTGATCAGGGAAATGGCAGTGAGGGCTACCTGCTCGACCTGATCGAAATTCGTCTTGCCGGTCGCGCCGTAGTAGACCTCCAGGCAATGCGAGAGTCCGTCGAGGGCGCCGTCGGCGGTGAGCGAAGCCGGAGCCGTGAGCGTGACCTCATAGTCGAACAACGCGCGGGTAGGGATGACGGCGTCATCGACGATCAGCTTTTTCTGGCCGCTGGAAAGATCGGTGATGTTGGAGTACTTGGTGAGATGGGCGGCTGAAGAGGCGGCCGTTTGGATGGCGAGATGCGGCGCAAGCGAGAGGCCAGTCTCCTTGAGTTTTGCCGAGACGAGAGATGTGCCGAAGTAGGAGTCGATGGGACCGCCGAGGGTGCGGAGGACCTCCGCCGCCTTAGTGCAGTCGATGGTGGAGCCGCCGCCGAAAGAGATGAGGACCTGCGGATTGAGTCGTGTGAGTTCGGCGGTGATGCGGTGGAGATCCTCGAGTGGCGCGTTGGGCGCGGCGCCGGGGACGACGCCGGCCACGTCGACAGCAGCGGCGTGGAGGGAGGCGAGCAACGACTGCACCTGACCGTCGAAGCCGGAGAACGGATCGCGGACGAGGACCGCGCGCCGGCCGAGTGCGGCGGCCAGGGCGCCAGCGCGGGGCAACACGCCGAGGCCGTGAACGTAAGAGTCGCCTTTGAACTGGCGGATGAGGGATCTGGCATGGTCGAACATGGCTATTTGAGTTTATCTCTGAGGGATTGGACGAGACTGCGCGCGGCGTTATTGAGAAGGACGGCGTCCGAACCGGAGGCGATGAAGCGGAAGCCGAGGGCGAGGTAATGGTCGAGATCGGCGGGCTTGGGCAGGAGGATGCCGAGAGATTTGTTGTGAGTCTGCGCCGCCTGAACGGTGCGCTGGATGGCTGCAGTGAAATCCGGGTGGTCGAACTGGCCGAGGACGCCGTAGGAGTGGGAGAGATCGGATGGGCCGATAAAGAGGACGTCCACGCCCGGCACGGCGGCGATGCTGTCGACGTTGTCGACGGCGGCGCGGGTTTCAATCTGGACGATGGTAAGCAGCGCATCAGAGGAGGCGTCGAGGTAGGGGCGAAAGTTGGAGCCGTACTCGCAGACGCGGTTGGAGAAGGCAACGCCGCGGACGCCGAGTGGTGGATAGCGCATGGCGGCTGCCGCTGCGCGGGCGTCCTCAGCCGTGTCGATGCGGGGGAACATGATGCCGTGGGCGCCAAGATCGAGGACGCGGTGGGCGCGCTGGCGGGCGTTGGATTCGACGCGGACGATGGCGGCGGAAGGGGTGGCCGAGAGGGCCTGGAGCTGGAGGAGAGCTTCCGGCTCGCCGCCGGCTCCATGTTCGAGGTCGATGAGTGCCCAGTCGTAACCCGCGAGGCCCATCAGTTCGGAGGTGAGGGGGGAGCCGAAGGAGAGAAAGCAGCCGAGGACAGTGTCGCCGGCCTGGAGGCGTTGTTTGAGAGCGGCAGCCTTGGATTGGGTATTCATGGCAAACTTCACGATAGCTTGAAAGGAGACATGCGATGAAGATGACAAGACGAGAGATGATGGCTCTGATGCCGGCGGCGGCGCTGGCACAGGCGCCGGCAGGCAGTCTCCCCGCCAGGCTGAAGGCGAGGACGTCCAAGGAGATCACCGCATCGCGAATCTCCATCGGCTTCGAGACGCTGGACCGGAAGATGTTCGACCCGGAACGGACTTACGAGCATCTGGCAAGGCTCGGCGTGAAGTGGGCCCGTTGCCAGACAGGCTGGGCGCGGACAGAGACGAAGAAGGGCGAGTATGACTTCGCCTGGCTCGACTCCGTCGTGGACTCGCTGCTCAAAATTGGCATCCAGCCCTGGTTCAACCTCGGCTATGGCAACACGCTCTACACGCCGGGGGCCCCGCATGAATCCGCCGTCGGTTGGGCGCCTGTGAACAGCGAAGAGGCAAGGCAGGCCTGGGTGCGGTTTGTCGCCAGGATCGGCGAGCGCTACGCCGTCAAGGTGAAGCATTGGGAGATCTGGAACGAGCCCAACATCCCGAATTTCTGGCAACCGGAGAAGCCCACTCCGAAAGGCTACGTGGATCTGGTGAAGCTGACCGCGCCGGTCCTCCGGAAGGCTGTCCCCGGCTCCGTCCTGATTGGCGGAGTTTTTGCGGGGCTCGGTTCGTGGGACTACTTCGAGGGCTGTTTCGAGGAGGGCCTTGCCGATCAGGTGGACAAGATCTCCTATCACCCCTATCGCCACGTGCCCGAGGACAACTACGAGGCGGACCTGGGGGCACTGCGCGGAATCATCGCGCGCCACAAGCCCGGCATGCCGGTCTGGCAAGGTGAGAATGGAGCGCCTTCCACCAACAACAGCACCGGCGCGCTCCGCGAGTTCGAGTGGGACGAGGCGCGACAGGCCAAGTGGCTGCTGCGCAGGCTCCTGACTGACCTGAGCCTGGACGTCGAGGTGACGAGCTACTTCCAAACGGTCGACATGGTGAACTACGTCTGGAGCACGGGCCAGAGCGGCCAGACGAATTCCAAGGGTGTGCTGCGGGGAACCGTGTACACGCCTAAGGCCTCCTACTACGCGCTCCAGAATCTGTGCGCTCTCTACGATAGTCGGGCCAGGCGCACTGATTTGCTGCTCCGCGTCGAAGGCGCAGCCGACGGTTGGGAGAGGAAGGCCGTCCGCACATCGTGCTTCGTCAGAGATGGATTCCCACTGTATGCCTACTGGTATCCATCGGTGTTGCAGCAAGGTTGGTCAACCAGGCAGGCGCGATTGACAATGTGGAGCGGGCATGGAGCCAAGCTGGAGAATCCAGTGCTTGTGGACCTGTTGACGGGTGACATCACCATCCCGGCAAAGGTGGCACGCAGTGGTGGAACGTTGAGCATGGACGGAATGCCGGTACGTGACTACCCACTGGTGGTGACCGATGCGGCAGTGGTTTCGGGGTAAGCCGCGCTTTCAGCTCGGTCCAACCCTGGGCTGGCCGGGATCGGTGGCCAGCATCACGGCGTCAAACAACTGCTTGGTGAGGTCAGCGCGGAGCGCCAGGTGCTTCGGATCGTTCCAAAGGTTGTTGAACTCCTGCGGGTCTTTTTCGAGATCGAACAACTCGCCCCACGGATGGCCGTGGTAATAAACCAGCTTGTATCGTTCGTTACGCAGCATGTTGGCGTGGCTGGCATCGGGCAAATCGAGCACGTCGTGATACTCGCTCCGCACGAACTCCCGATGTTGACCCGTCCCGCCCTTGAGCATCGGCAGCAGACTGCGTCCGTGCAGGTACTCGGGAAGCATCACACCCAGCGAATCGAGGATCGTCGGGACCAGATCCGTCAATTCAACCAGTGCCTTGGAGCGGGTGCCCTTCGGGTAGTTACCAGGCCAGGAGAAGACCAGCGGCACATGGGCCAGTCCCTCATAGAAGCGGCAACCCTTGTGGGTGAGCCCGTGGTCGCCCATGGTCTCTCCGTGATCGCTGGTGAAGATGATCAGCGTGTCGTCGATCTGTCCTGTCTCGTCCAGCGCGCGCAGCACACGGCCGAGCCTGTCATCCACGAACTCGATCTGCGCATAATAGGCCGCTTTCATGAACGCGCTCTCGTATGTCTTGGGATCGCGCGCCTTCGACTGGAAATCCACTTTCGCCAGGCGTGCTTGATTAGCCGCATCGCCCGGACCCCACAGTGGCGGCGGCAGGGATTGGGGGTCCATCCGCTCCAGCGCTTCAGGCGGCGGTTGAAACGGCGGATGTGGCGCATAGGTGTTTACCGTGATGAACCACGGCTTGTTGAGTTTGCCGCGAATCCACTCCGACGCGGTATCAGCGCACCAGGTGGCTTCGTGATACTCCGCCGGCATCCCGGCATTGAACTCTCTGGAGCGATCGGGAAACTGCCGCTTGCCATATTGCGACGTGAAGTCCACACCCTTGCGATCGCGCAGCCACCGCAGGTAGCCGTTCTGATCTACCGGCCAATCGGCGCGGGGAGCATGGCTCCATTCAAACAGCCGGTAGCCATCGTCGATGCGAGGCTCGACGCGCTTGGCGGCGGAGGAGAGGTGGAACTTGCCAACCAGGCCGCAGTCGTAGCCCTGCTTCTGCAGAATCCGTCCGATCAGCTTCGGCGTATGCACTTCAGGAAAGTGCGAATTGCCGTTGCGATTCACGTGCAGTGAACTGGCGTAGCATCCGGTAAGGAAACTGACGCGGCTGGGAGTGCAGATGGGCGTTTGACAATATGCATTCTCGAAAGCAACCCCCGATCTCACGAGGCGGTCGAAGTTGGGCGTTCGGATGTGCGGGTTGCCCAGCGCGCCGATCGTGTCAAAACGCTGCTGGTCAGTACAGAACAGCAGAATGTTGGGGCGCCGCCGGATGGCGGCTGGGCCATCGCGGCGACCCCCGAATGCAGAAAGGCACGCCTGTCCATTCACACAGTTTAGACCGCGCTGCTCACCACGAACGGGGGTTGCGGATGGAAATGCTCCTGCCTGTCTCCCGCTCGATGATGACGAGTTCTCCCTCCAGTTGCCGCAGTTCCGCGACGCCCTTGAATCCGATCGGGATCTCGGCCAGGAAGAAGGCGTACAATCTGACTTTTGGTCTCCCTCGCGCCGATCCAACTGAAAACCGGCACTCCGGATAGACTGCCCCGCGCGACGGCGTACTGAAGGCCCATCGCGAAGGGCGAATCGCCGATGCAGACGGCGCGGGCGACGACCTTCCCGTCCCAGGGCCGGTGCTTCGCTTGCTGGTTCTCCTGCCAATCGAGAACCCACGGGTTACGCTCGCTTTCGAAAACGTACCCCAACAACACGGGGTACTCGGTGTTGTAGATCGTGAACCAGACCTTCGGCTTGGACACATCCATCAGCCACGTTCCGGTCCGTCCTGAGAACACGCGCAGATTCTCATCCTGCCCTGCCTTGCTCATCGAGGCGTCCACGAAGGACTTGTTCAGCTCCAGGAAGGGCGGTCCAAAGGTAACGTGGTGGACCCATTGAATCGGGCGGTCGAACGAGGCCATGTTCTCGACGGACTCCTCGACATAGCCCACAGTCGTATCGGACGGCAGCGTGATCGTCCGCTTGATGCGGAACTGGGTTGTGGGCAGATCGGCTGATTCGACCAACGCCACGCCGTCGGCGCGGCTGTCAACACGGTCTCGTTTCCATTCAACGGCTACGGCCTCGCCGTGCTGCCCGAGATCGAGCTTGAATTCCGCCGCCGAACTGGGTCCGAAATGTGGGAAGCAGAGAAAGTCCCCCATGTATCCGCTCATCAGGCGGCGCTGGATATCGGTGCCGTAGATCGCCCCGTGTTTCCCGATGTCGTAGGTGTAAGGGTCGATTGTGGGATAGTGCGGGACCCTCATCGGGTTCACGCTTTTCCTGGGATCGGCGGACTTGAACCGTATCTCGCCGATGAAACCTCCGCCTGGCAAAGTCGAGACCTGCATCTGGCTGTTTTCGAGAATGAACGCGCGTCGCCCGTGAAGAGTGCCCTCCCGAAACGAGGCCGTCTGGCCTGCCAGCGTCAACGCGAGAGCGAAGATCAACAGCACATTTCGTTTTCTCATATCTTCTCTATCATGCCCTGGAGGCAATCGCAGATTTACCCCTCCCGGATGCAGCGGCTCGTGCTGCTGCCGCAGGATTACAGGATCTTCAGGATTACAGGATCTTCAGGCCTGAAAGCATACTTTAGTGATATGATCGCTTTTCCCCGCGTTTCCAGCGGCGGAAACAACGAGGCAATCATGAGCATCCGTCTCTCCAACGGCAAAGAGATCCCGATCGAAATGCACAAGATCCGCATCGTGCAGAAGATGCGGCTCGCTCCGGCGCAGGAGCGCCTGCAGGCGATCGAGGAGGCAGGCTACAACACCTTCCTGCTGCGCACCCGCGACATCTTCCTCGACATGCTGACCGACAGCGGCACCAACGCGATGAGCGACAACCAGCTGGCCGCGATGATGGTCGCCGACGACGCCTACGCCGGCTCGGAGAGCTTCTACAGGCTGCTGGACGCCGTGAAGGACATCTTCGGGCTTCGAGTACCTGCTGCCGGTCCACCAGGGCCGCGCCGCCGAGCACCTGCTGGCGAAGATCTTCGTCAAGCCCGGCGACGTGGTGCCCATGAACTACCACTTCACCACCACCAAGGCCCATTTCGAGCTGGCCGGCGGCAACGTGCTGGAGATCTTCACGCCGGAGGCGCTGAACACGCAAGCGGTCGCCCGTTCAAGGGCAACATGGACCTCGGGCGGCTGAAGGACGCGATCGACAAGTACGGGGCGAAGAACGTCTCCTTCGTGCGCATGGAGGCCACCACGAACCTGATCGGCGGCCAGCCGTTCTCGCTGGCGAACCTCCAGGAAGTCAAGGCGCTGATCGAGCCGCAGGGCATTTTCCTGGTGGTCGACTGCAGCCTGATCTCCGAGAACGCCTACTTCATCAAGCAGCGCGAGCCGGGCTATGAGAACGCCGGCGATCGCCGAGATCATCCGCGAGATGATGGCCGTGGCGGATCTGCTCTACCTCTCCGGCCGCAAGAGCGTGCTGCGTCCGCGGCGGCCTGATCGCCACCAACCGGAAGGACCTGCATGAGGCAATCCGGCCCTGGCTGCCGGTCTACGAAGGCTTCTTCACCTACGGCGGCATGTCGTCGAAGGAGATCGAGGCGATGGCCGTCGGCATGCGCGAGATGACCGAACTCGAAGTGGCCGGCGTTCGGCGGCCGATGCCATCAAGTACTTCGTCGACCGCTGCATCGAGGAGGGCGTCCCGGTGGTGACGCCGCCGGGCGGGCTGGCCTGCCACGTCGACGCCATGAGGTTCCTGCCGCACGTCCCGCAGTCGCAGTATCCGGCCGGCGCGCTGGCGGCGGCGATCTTCATCGCCTCGGGCATCCGCGGCATGGAACGCGGCACGATCTCGATGGACCGCGACAAGGAAGGCAACGACGTGCCCTCGGACCTGGAACTGGTCCGGCTGGCCGTGCCGCGGCGCGTGTACACGATGTCGCACATCGAGTACGTCGTCGACCGGCTGAAGTGGCTCATGGCTCATGCGGACCTGGTCGGCGGCCTGGAGTTCTTCGAGGAGCCGCCGGTGCTGCGGTTCTTCGCCGGCAGAATGAAACCGCTTGGAGCTTGGGGCCCGCGGCTGGCCGAAGCGTTCGAAAAGGACTTCGGACCCGCCTGCTGAGTAGTTGGAGGGAGAACGCAGAAAGCACAAAGGGCCAGCCCGAAGGCTGGCCCTTTGTTGCGGCTCATGGCCGTTTGGCTATCTATTTTTTGTTTTACTTCACAGCGCGACGACGCAGCAAGGCGAGACCGGCAAGGCCGGCGCCGAGCATGGCGTAGGTGCCGGGCTCGGGAACTTCCGTGCGGAAGTTGTCCAGCTTGACGTCAGGTGACTCGTTTACGCTGCGAATCTCGAGGCTGACCTCCAGCACATATTCGAAGTGAAGGTCGGGGAACGCAGCCAAGATGTCATTCTCGATAACGCATACGTACCGACACCAGGAGATCGATCTCGGCATAGGCTGGATTGGGCACTAAGGCGTTCAGGACATAGGTGCCGTCACCGACGCTCACTCTGGCCTGAGTACCGGCCTGTGATCCCTGCCCGGGGTTGAAGAAGGTCACATCAAACAAGAACGTGTATACCTGTCCAGTCATAGCCTCAAGCCGCCGTTGAGCCCAACGCTTCCCGCACCGTCGTAAATAAAGCCGCCGAGTCCATTCACCCCGGCATCGAACGATGCTCGGCCCTCAAGCCGGTCTGACCCTTGTCGTGAGTTGCGATGCATTGGCCGTTCCATCGCAATCCACGATGTGCAGAGGGCGAAGAGAACTCTCTGGCCGTCCAAGACACCGGCTGGGTTCTGAGTCGTCTTAGCGAGCGCCCGTTGGTGTCCGCTGCGGCAGTCCCGGGTCGTTGTTGAAATTGTCGATAATCAATGCAGCGGGCGCTGTAACCGAGAACAGTGCCGCCGCGAACAAAAGCACTAGAGCTTTTTTCATTCTTATTCTTTTCCTCCCAGACATGTACGGCCTAAGCCAATTTTTTGATTCATGAGCCGTCAATTGAGTTTGCGTGTCCCTTCCGCTTTTGAGGTAGTTACCTTAGTTCCATACTTCTCTCTGTTTTGTTCCAGTACGACTACCAATTGCGCCGCCGGAAGTAGATCCAATAGTACGGATTGCTGGATTCCTAAGTGGCTGAAAACACATGGATTGACAAGGCTGCGAGAATGTGTAATTATTCATAAGACTGCATAAACATACAGAGTGCGTACCATCTCAGCGATGACCCAGGCTATTTCCGCCCCGCTGCCACGTCTTCAATCCGGCGATTTGCGCTCAGATGTCGACATGACACCGGGGGAACTCTCACTCATCCTGCGACTCGCGGCGGAAGTAAAGCGTCAGCCCGGTGCGTGGCGATCAGCGTTGAGCGGGCGGATTGCGTCCCTGCTGTTCGAGAAGCCGTCGCTGCGCACCCGCATGACCTTCGAAGTCGCCGCGAAGCAACTGGGCGGTGACGCCATACTGACCGTAGGACCGGTAGGAGGCCGCGAACCGATCAAGGACGTGGCGCGCAACCTGGAGCGCTGGACAGACGTGATTGTGGCCCGGACGTTCTCGCAGGAGACGATCGACGAACTGGCGCGATGCGCCAGGATTCCGGTGGTGAACGCGCTCACCGACTTCTACCATCCCTGCCAGGCTTTGGCAGACATGCTGACCCTGGAAGAGACCTGGGGCGGATGGCAGGGACACACCCTGGCCTACATCGGAGATGGAAACAACGTGGCGCATTCACTGATGCTGGACGCGTCGCGCCTGGGGCTGAACTTCGTCTGCATCACGCCGGAGGGTTATGAACCGGACGCAGGCATTGTGCTGCAAGCCCGCTCGTTTGCCTCCACAACGGGAGCGACGGTGGAGACAACGACCGACATAGAATCGGGGCTGGCACGAGCGGAGGCGGTTTACACCGATGTTTGGGCCTCGATGGGCCAGGAACACGAAGCTGCCGAACGTGCAAGGCTGTTCGCCGGCTACCAGGTGAACGAGGAGCTGATGCGGTTGGCTCAACCAGGGGCGCTTTTCATGCACTGCCTTCCGGCGCACAGGGAAGAGGAAGTGACCGACGGCGTGATGGAGTCCCCTGCTTCGGTGGTCTTCCAGCAGGCTGAGAATCGGCTGCACGTGCAGAAGGCGCTGCTGCTGATGCTGTTGGACGGGCCAACGCGATAGACTCTCGAATCGGGGTATTCATGAAGCTTTGGGGTGGGAGATTTGAAACGGGTCCTTCGGAGGCGTTCCAGCGCTTTTCGTGGTCGCTCCATTTCGACCGCCGTCTCTTTTCGGCTGACATCGCCGGCTCGAAGGCCTGGGCGAAAGCACTATCGGCGGCGGGCATCCTGACGGCGGAAGAGGCAACCCGCATTGGCGAGGCGCTCGATTCGATTCCCGAGGACGGTGCGGCCGACAGCGCCGGACGAGGACATCCATACCTACGTCATCCGCCTGCTGAAGGAGCGCGCCGGGGAACTCGCCGACAAGATTCACACGGGCCGCAGCCGCAACGAGCAGGTGTCGCTCGACACGCGGCTGTGGCTGCGGGGCGAGATTGACGGCACGCTGGGTCTGCTGCTCGCTGATGAGTGCGCTGTTGGATTTCGCCGTCAGGTATCCGGACGCGATCGTGGCCGGCTACACGCACATGCGCCGGGCGCAGCCGGTGCTGTGGGCGCACTATCTGCTGGCGTATTTCGAGATGTTCGCCCGCGACTAGGAACGCCTGACGCAGGCGAGGGTGCGCGTCAACCTGATGCCGCTGGGCTCCGGCGCGCTGGCAGGCAACGCGTTCCGGTTGACCGTGAGGAGCTGGCTCGGGATCTCGGTTTCGACGGCATCACCTGCAACAGCATGGACGTCAGCGGCGACCGCGACTTCGCGCTCGACTTCCTGTCGGCCGCGTCCATGACCATGCTGCACCTGTCGAGGCTGGCCGAGGATTGGATCCTCTATTCCTCGGACGAGTTCGGCTGGCTGGAACTGGGCGACGGCGTCACCAGCGGCTCGTCGCTGATGCCGCAGAAGAAGAATCCCGATTCGCTCGAGCTGATGCGCGGCAAGTGCGGCCGCGTCTTGGGCGCCTTCACGTCACTGTTCACGACGATGAAGGGACTGCCGATGACCTACAACCGCGACATGCAGGAGGACAAGGAGCCTCTGTTCGATGCCGCCGACCAACTGGCGATGACGCTGGAGATGGCGCGCGTGGTGGTGGAGACGACACAGCTGCGTCCGGCCCCCCCGCGGCGGGCGGCGGAAGAAGGATGGCTGGTGGCCACCGACCTGGCCGAGGCTCTGGCGAGGTCCGGGCGTGCCGTTCCATCAGGCGCACCAACTGGTCGGCAGCCTGGTGCTGGAAAGCACCAAAAGCGGCAGACAGCCGAGGGATTGGTCGGCTGAATCGCTGGCGGCATTCAATCCACTCTTCACCCCGGAAATGGCCAGGCTGCTCGATCCGGCCGAAGGCATCAAGACACGGACTGTGCCGGGCGGCACAGCGCCGGCCACGGTCAGCGCCGCGCTGCTCGAAGCGCGCAGACGTTTGGAGAACCTCGCAACATGACAAAGAGCTATCGCCAGGGACAAATACTGAAGCTCATCCGGGCCAAGCGGATCAATACGCAGGAAGAACTCGGCCGCGAACTGCGCACTCTGGACATCGAAACAACACAGGTGACGCTGTCGCGCGACATCCGCGAACTCGGTTTGGCAAAGACCGCGGACGGCTACCGGGAGATCCTGCCGGATCCGACGGGGCCAAGCCTGGCACAGGTGATGGCGGAATACCTGCTGGATGTGCGGCTGGCCCAATCAATGGTGATCCTGAAGACGTCTGCGGGCAGTGCCAACTCGCTGGCCGTGGCGCTGGACCAGGAGGATTGGGCCGAGATCGCGGGCACCGTCGCCGGCGACGATACTGTGCTGATCATCTGCTGGGACAACCAGCGGGCGAAATCCGTGCAAGAGAGGCTGCTGAGCTACCTGAACCAGTGATGAGCATTTTCTCGCAGACCCCATTGCCGGTCGGCTCCGAGGCGCCGCTGTTCGTCGCCAGGGACGATGCAGGCGCCGAAGTCAGCCTGCTGGCGCTTCGCGGGACACCGGTAGTGCTGGTGTTCTACCCGGCGGACGGGACGCCCACTTGAACACGCCAACTTTGTGCGCTCCGCGACTCTTTTGAGCCGTTGGCCAGCGCCGGCGCCGTCGTGTACGGCGTGAATCCATCCAGCGGGCAGAGCCACCGTGCGTTTCGGGAGAAGCACGGCTTTCCTTTCCCCTGATCGTGGACGAAGGCAGACGCATCGCACATGCCTACCGCTGCGGGCGATTCATCGTGACCCGCACTGTCTACGTCATTTCAGCCGCGGCAGGATCGCCTTCGCCGAACGCGGTCAACCGCCCGTGGACGCTTACTTGCCGCTGCTGAGTTTGCGGTAGTATTCAGCCACTGCCGCGCCATAACCCTCTGGTGCCTTGGCACGCTGCTGGCTGCGGATTTGACCCATCGCGGCAGGGTTCAGGTCGAGATCACGACGAAGGCGGAGTTCGAGCTGCTCCAGCCGGGGCATGATCTCGCGCTCCATGGCCGACAGTAAGGCCGGATTCCCTGGGAACCGCTTCGGATCGAGGCGCTGCATATCGCGGACGAGCCGGTCGATTTCCTCCTTGGATTCCAGTCCGGCGCCGCTTTCGGCGGAGCGCAGGCGGTCGAGTTGCTCCATGGCACGGGAATAGGCCTGCTCCATGCCTCGAAGAGAGCCGTCGTTGAGGGCGCTGTAAGAACGTCCGTCGCCACCGTTCTGAACGCCGGAACGCGAGAATTCGCCGGTGTCGCGACGGCCTCCGCCTTGTTGTTGACCCTGTCCTTGTTGGCCTTGTTGCCCCTGTTGTCCTTGTTGGCCTTGTTGCCCCTGTTGTCCTTGCTGACCCTGTTGGCCCTGCTGGCCCTGTTGGCCCTGCTGGCCTTGTTGCCCTTGCTGGCCTTGGCCTTGTTGCTGACCCTGTTGTCCCTGTTGCGCCCGCAGGTTTCGCATCTGTTCACGCAGTTTTTCCAGATCGCCCACAGCCTGCTCAGCCCTCTCGCGACGAGCGCGTTCCTCAGGACTGGCGCCGCCGCGGCCGGCCTGCTGTTGCGCCTCGCGAACCTGATCGCTCAGGCGGTTCATCATCTCGGTGACAGCACGCTCGCGGGGGGCAAGGTAGGAGCCGAAGCCTCGCCGGAGCATGTCCTCGCCGTACTTGAGCCGCAAGCCCAGTTCGTTCTGCTGAGCCTCGCCCAACGCTTCGCGCAGTTTAGAGGAAGCCGCTCGGTCGGATGCGCCCATCTCGCGCATCGCGTCGCGCATCGACTTCTCCAGCTTGCGGTAGTCCCGCTCAATGTCGCGCTTGTCGTCTGCCAGCCTCTGCGCCTGTTCCGGATTCATCGAAGGCTGACGGCCTGCGCGGGGATTGGCAGGCTCCTGCTGCGCCCCGCTCGTCTCCAAGCGACTCGCGGAGTTTCTTTTCGAATTCCTGCTGGCGCTCGGCCAGCCCGGCCGCCTGTTCGGAAAGCCTGCCGGTCTGCTCGCCGGTCTCCTGACGACGCAGGCCACTCATCATTTCGCCGGCCTCGGCCATACGTTCGGCGGCGCGGCGCGCGCTTTCCTTGTCGCCCGATTGAGCGCGGCGCATGTCCTCCATGGCCTGCTCAAGCTGCTTCAGGGCGCGGTTCATCTGCTGCTGCTGCGACTGGCTGCCGCCGCCCTGCGAGCCCTGCCTGGAGGAGGGTTGCCCGGCCTGTCCTTGCTGTCCTTGCTGGCCCTGTTGTCCCTGCTGGCCCTGTTGTCCTTGCTGCCCTTGCTGGCCCTGTTGTCCTTGCTGGCCTTGCTGCTGGCCGCTTTCACGCGACAATTGTTCCATCTTGCGACGCAGCTCTTCGGCTTCCCGGCGCAGGCTCTCCTGGGCCCAGCGCTTTTCCGCCATCTGCTTCTGCTGTTGCTGCTGCTCCCGGGCCAGTTGCTGCTGCCGTTTGGCCAGCTCTTCCAACTTCTTCATTGCCTCGTCGGCTTGCTGGGCGCGTTCGCTGGCCGAGCCGCGCGTCTGCGAGGTCTCGTACTGGTTTTTCTCAGTATCCAATTCGAGGTCGAAGAGACTTTCGAGGTCGCGCATATTGCCTTGCCGGCCGCCGCCCCCACCGCCTCCGCCGCCTCCACGCTGGAATGCAACCTGGATCTGCCGGAAGAGGCTCTGGGCGCGAAGCAGGTGCTGAAGCGCTTTCTGTTCGGCCGGCAGCGATTCCTTCCATTGCTGCCCGCGCAGCGTTCCCGAAGCTTCAGTCATGGACTGAGCGGCCTGCTCCATCTCCTTGGCGAACTTCTGAAACTCTTCATTGGTAGCGGCGAGCTGCCGGCTCCTCATCCGCTCAGCGAGGCTTTTGGACTGCGCCGAGAGCTTCTGTTCGAGATCGGAGAGGAACTTGGCGTTCTCGGCGGACTCGCTCTTGCCCTTCCCTGCTCTCAACTGATTCCAGGTCGCGGCGATAATCTCCTTCTGGCGCGCAGCAATCTCTTCGTCGTTCTCCTGTTGGCCGCCGCCCATTCCGCCGCCGCCTTCCGGCGCCTGCCCTTGCCTGTATTCACGTTCAAAGGGTTGTGCTTCGAGGAAGTAGATGTCTGTTTGCGTATCTCTGCGCGCATCCCGAGCCACGCCGTAAAGGCTCACGATGTCTCCTGGGGACATCTTGTAATCCTCGAGGGCGATCGTCGCCGAGCCTCGCGTCTCCTTGGTGCCGCGATTGCCGGAAAGGACCGTCACGGACTTCTCCGCACCGCCATTGACGCTGTAGCGCAGCTCCGCGGAGGTCAGGCCGAAATCGTCTGACGCTTCGACCTCCACGACGACTTCCTCAATAGGGCTCACCTTGGCGTCCTTGCCCGGCCGCGCGATGCGGATCTCGGGCGCCTTCTCCTCTCTGGACTCGATGAAGTAGTCTTCGCTGATGCGGACCGTTTCGCCTTCGCTCTCGGCGGCGACGTAGTAGGATCCTTCGCGTTCGACGGGAAGGCGCGCGACAGACCAACTGCCCTCGCCCTTCTCCAGTTTGATCCGGCGTCCGTCGTCCAGCACCAGCTCGCCGCCGGTCAAGGGGCGGTCGGTCTCCACACGAACTTCGGCTTGGGAGCCCTCGACGGCGCGGATGTCTCCCCCTTTGGTCTCCGCATTCAGGCTTGCACCAAGCCATGCAGGCCCCTTGGTCTTGACGAGAATCTGCTTGATCCCCGGCAGGTCGACGACTCGCAGCCGGAAGACGCGCGACTTCACACGGCCAGCCTCGACGCGGTACTCGAGGTCCTGGCTCACTGAGGCGAGATAGAACTGCCAGGCGGCGCCGGTGCCGGCTTTGGATTCCATCGGGAGCCCTTCCCAATGGCCGTCAGCGGCTCTCACCGCGAGGGTCACCTTCGGCGCGTCAAATCCGAGCAGCATGGCCTCCACGGCCTGATCGCCGCCTTTGCGAACCTTGGCATCGCCCGGTTTGACTGTAATCTCGAACATCGGGGCAGCGCCTTGTGGTGGAGCGCCCGCCCAAAGCAAGTGGGCAGCGTAGCCAAGCTCGCCCGGCGCTCCGCCGACAAGCCAGCCGACGAGAGCCAGCGACGCCACGGCCAAGCCGCCGGCGATGGCAAGCTTCACGCCCGGAACGATGCGCGATGGTGGGGCAGACTCGGCCTTCCCCAGGGCTTCTTCCGCCAGCAGTTGCGAGAACGGATTGTCCGGAGCGCTTTCGATGGTGGTCACGCGCTGCTCGAAGCCGGGTTCGGCGCGCTCGACAATCCGGGCAGTGGACTTCCGGTTTGCCCGCAGCAGCGGCCAGACGAATCCGATTGCCAGGGCTGCGCCTACCGCGAGAAAGATGACGATGCGTCCTGCCAGCAGTGATCGCTCTGAGAGAGCGAACTGGACTACCAGCCAGGCGGCCGCCGCGGTAGCCGCCAGCGCCAGCAGAAACGTGAGTGCCGCGCCCCGGGTGAGCGTGTTCCATCTTAGGCGTCGTTCAACCGCCCGCAGGTAGTTCTCGAATCTCTCTAAAGGTGTCATGCCGCTTTTCCCATCCCCTCGCCGGAAACAACTGCCGCACCATCCAGCCGCGGTGTTCGCGCGGCCAGAAGAAACTCCATCAATGCTGCCAACAAAGCCAGAGCCAGGGCAATCAGGCCAATCGCACGCTTCTGCTGTTCCTGCCTGGCCTGTGCTCCCGCAGCGCCGGCCTGCGGTTTACCCTGCCACAATGCCAGCACCTCGTCGTCGATTGGCTCGAGACGAGATTCCCGCCGGTCTACATTCACTGCCACCATTTCGCCGCGCTGTCCTCCGGTGCGAACCTCCCAGAGTCCGCTCCGATCGAGTTCCACCATCTTGCCCTTGGCGCTATCGCCCAAGGTGATGGCGCGCTTGCCCGCAGGGTCGAAGACCTCCGACGCCGCGGCAGGCCCGTCGCCCTTCAAGCTCATGGCCGTGCCGGCTGTTTCCTGTCGCACAGCGGTCTCCTGGCCGCTCAGCCGGGCTGCCGCCTGAGCGGCAAATGCCACCCAACCTGGAGCGAGCGGGAAATCGTTGGCGAGTCCGTCGATGGAAGAGGCCAAAACCAGCACTGAGCCGTTGCCGACCTTACCCTCCAACAGAATCGGGTCGCCGCTGGTCAGCCGCGCCACCACGTGCAACTTGCCGGGCTTCACCTTCACCGCCTGGTAGAACCGAACGCCTTCCCATCGGCCGGCCTTCTCGATCAGCGGGTGGGCTGAATCGGCTTCTCCCAGCGACCAATATCGCTCCGCCCCTCGCGAGGCGTAGATGGTTCCATCGAGCACATCGCCTGCGACGGGCACTTTGCCGGCGCGCAAGCTCTGCGGACCGAGAGCGGCAAACAAGGCGCCTCCACGCTCCACCCACTCCCGCCAATGCGCCTCTTCAGACGCTGGAATCGCCGCATCGGCAATCACGGCAAAGTGGTATCGCTCAGGCGGGGCGGCGCCGGGGTCGGTCATTTCCAGGGCATAACTGTCTCCGGCGGCCGCTTCGAGTGCGCCTTTCAAATAAAGTGCGCTTCGGGCCGAACCCGCGAAGAGCACAGGTTGCGGGTCGCTTCGCTCGACAGCGAACCACATGCGATTGTCTCCGGCAAGCCCGTCGGCCTCTTCAATCACCACGGCGCAGCGGGCGAATCCATAACCGGCACTCGAAGCCCTCAAAGCGCACCGACGCCCGGCCTCCGGCCGCGATTTTGACGCTTTGCCGCGACACTATCCGGCCATTCACTTCGAGCGCCACTGAGCGAGTGGAGTCCTCTGGTGCGGCGCTGGCGACGATCGATTCCACCGGATCTTTTTCGGATCGCGGACTCGCCTCGGCGCCGATACCTGCTCCACCAGCCAATTGCCCGCCTGCGGCGCAGCCAGCTTGTGTGTCACCAGCGTCACGTTGTCCGGCAGCCTCAACTCAGCGAAACCGTCGGGCGAGGATGATTTCTGAAAATCGCTGAAGTAGTGGACCTCGACTCGGCCCTTTTCCTCGGCGCCGATCGAGCGAAGCGATTGTGCAAATTCTCCGAGCGAGCCGCGTGCGTCGGAGGGAGTCACGGCGGCAAGGTCGACCGGCGTCCGCAGCCTGTTATCGAAGGTCGCGCCCTGTGACCGTGTGCCCTTGGCGAGTCCACTGAGCAGTTGAGCGGCTTCGCCTTTGGCTTTCTCTAGATTGCCGCCCGCGGTCATGCTCGGGGAATTGTCAACCACCACCAGTCGCAATGACGCGTCTCCGCCGCCCGCTCCCGCATTGAAGAACGGGTTGGCGAATGCTAGAACCAGCAACAGCAGCAGGAGCAACCGGGCCGCCAGCAGGAGCCGGTGGTCAATTTTGCGGTGCTTGACGCTCGCCTGCCTGCTGCGTTCGAAGAACATCAACGAGCTGAATGAGACCTTCTCGGCCACATCACGCTTGAGCAGGTGGAGATACACGGGCAGCGCGAGCGATCCCATGCCCAACAGCAGCCACGGCGCGAGAAAGCCCATTACATCCTCCCCTGCCGTACGGCGAGGTACCGCCGCAGCGCTTCATCCAAAGGCTCGCTCGATAGTGCCAGGTGATAGCTGATCCGGTTGGACTGCGCACCTTCGCGTAACGCTTCTACATGGGCTTTGATCCGCCTCCGGTACTCATGCTCGGCGAACTCCGGACTGACTTCCATCTCCTCACCGGTTTCGAGGTCGACCAGGATCCGCGAGTCTTCCAGGACAGGCTCCATCTCCTCCGGATCCAGCACGTGCATCAGAACGACGTCGTTGCCGCGATGCGCAAGCGGCTTGATCGCTTCGAGGACGGCCTCAGAGGGAGCGAGAAAGTCCGATACAACCAGCACTATGCCCCGTTTATTCAGGAATTGCTGGAATTGCCGAAAGGGCTCGGCAAAGTCGGTTCTCGTGCGCTCGCTGGTTTCGGATCGATTGAGACCATGCAGGACTTTGATCCACTGCCCCTGCCTGGATGAGGGCTCAATGAACTCCCGGACCTTGTCGTTGAAAGTGATGAGACCGACTGCATCGCGCTGGTGGTGGGCCAGATAGGCCATGGACGCGGCCAGAAAACGGGCGTAGTCGATCTTTCGAACCCCGCGCCGTTGATAGCTCATTGACGCGCTGGCGTCCAGCAGGACCGTGAGGCGCGTGTTCGTCTCTCCCTGGTATTTCTTCAGATAGAGCCGCTCGGTGCGCGCGTAAACGTTCCAGTCGACGTACCGCAGGTCATCGCCCGGGACGTACGGCCGAAACTCCGCAAACTCCTGGCTGAAGCCGTAGTGCGGCGACCGGTGGAGGCCGGAGACGAAGCCCTCCACCACCGTCTTCGCCGTTAACTCGAGGTTGGCGATGCCGGCCAGAACGCGCGGGTCGAGAAAGCGGTTGATCAACGCGAATTGCTCCTGGGAACGCTCTCCAGCAGCCGGGTCAGGATGTCGTCAGGGGTGAGGCGTTCGCTCTCAGCCTGGAAATTCAAGAGGATTCGGTGCCGGAGAATCGGCTTGGCCAGCGTGGCGATGTCTTCGAAGGTGACGTGGTGGCGCCCGCTCATGAGTGCACGAGCCTTGCCGGTAAGGACGAGGAACTGCGCGCCCCTGACAGATGCGCCGAAGTTGACGTACTTCTTGATCTGGTCCGGCGCGCTGGCATCCGTCGGCCTGCTCGCGCGCACGACAGCGACCGCATAACGCGCCACGTCGTCGGCAATCGGAACCATTCGAACCAGCTCCTGGAAGCTGATGATCTCCTCGGCGGTGGTCACCGCCCGGACGTCGGCAGTGTCGGTGGTTGTAGTCAGGCCAATCACCTTCATCTCGTCATCCATCGGCAGGTAGTCGAGCAGCGTATTGAAGATGAAGCGGTCCAATTGCGCTTCCGGCAGCGGATAGGTGCCTTCAAGCTCGATGGGATTCTGAGTCGCCAGCACGAAGAACGGTGCGGGCAGGTTGTACCGGTTGCCGCGCACGGTGCAGGAGCGCTCCTGCATCGCCTCCAGCAGCGCGGACTGCGTCTTGGGTGGAGTCCGGTTGATCTCGTCCGCCAACAGGAGATTGCCGAACACGGGACCGGGAACGAAGGTCCAGATGCGCCTGCCGGTGGAGGGGTCCTCCTCCAGGATGTCGGTGCCGGTGATGTCGGACGGCATGAGGTCGGGCGTGAACTGAATCCGCTTGAAAGCGAGACCAAGAGCATCGGCCATCGTGCGGACAAGCAGCGTCTTGGCCGTTCCCGGCATGCCTGTTATCAGGCAGTGGCCGCCCACGAACAGCGCGATCATGAGCTGCTCCAGGACCTCCTCCTGCCCCACGATCACTTTGCGCACTTCCGCTTCGATGGCAGTGCGAACCAATTGGAAACGCTCGACGCGCTCTCTCAAGTCGTTCGCCGTGATTTCAACCGTCCCGCTCATTGTTTTGACCCTGCTTTCCTGGGTGGATTCAATTCCAAGAGTAACTTCTGCGCCGCTCGATAACCCGGCGCCGCTTCCAGCGACGACAGGACATCATTGCGGGCGTCATCGGTACGGCCCATCGCCTGATAGGCCCGGGCGCGCTCATAGTGGGTTCCGGCCACGTCCGTGGTGCCCGTGGCCAACACTGCGCCCCATTCTTCCGCCGCACCCTCGTACTTCTTCAGATCCATTCGCAACGAGGCAAGCCGCCGGTGCAGCGACTCGTCCTTCATCGGGTAGATGTTCAAAACGCGGCGGAGGACGTCTTCGGCGGCAGCTTTTTCTCCCCGCTCTTCCTCCAGCGCTGCGAGCCGCTTCAGAGCCTCGGGATTGCGCCCGCCCTGCTTCATGTACATGGAGAGCCAGCCTCGTTCGGCGTCCTTCCTGCCGGCATTCTTCTCAATCGACGCCAGAAGCTCGTAGCCATTGCCGCCCTCGACAAACTCCGGATACATCGCCACAATCCTCTCCAGTTCCTTACGCAACTGCTCTTCCCCGCCCCCGACCGCCTCAACCTTTAACGCCTTGGCCCTGGCTTTCCATTCGGCGAAATTCTTCAGCGGCGTTTCGTGCTGCTTCCGCAGCCAGGTGTCGAAGGACTTGTCGAAGTCCTCCGGCTTGATGCCCAGCACCTCTTGAATCACCGCGGCCGTGGTGGTGACGCGGCTGAAGGCTTTCATCATCGCCATCAGCTTCTCCCACCCATAGGTCTCCTGGATGTAGTCGCAGATCCTCCCGGCCTGGAAGTAGCTCACCAGGACCTGCCCGGACGATTCTGGACGAACAAACCCACGGTCCAGCCGCGCGACCGGCAACAACTTCTTCTTGTCGATGGCGTCGAGAATGTCCGGCGTCAGGCGGTCGCCCCACTCAGGGTCGGCCGCCGTCTCCTCGTGCACGCTCAACCCTTCGGTGAACCATCGAGGGACGCGATAGCGCGTCATCATCAGGGCGTAGACATGGCTCAGTTCGTGCCATAGCGTGCTCGCCCAGTGAAACGAACCCGGCGAACGAGCCGAAGGGCTGTCCATGGCGACACTCAATCCAAAGCACACGCCCAGTGCGCCGAGTCCCGGCAGTCCGATCGTACGAACGGCAAAATCATCATGATCCGGGTAGACCTCGATGGTCACCTTGCCCGGCAGCTTGAAGCCGTATTTCTTCTCGTAGGTGGCAATGGCCCGCTCGGCCTCTCGCTCGATGTAGGGCCGCAGCAATTCAGCCTCTTTGGACTGAAGCTTCAGCACCGCGCGAGGCGTCTCATAGACTTTGAACTTCTGCAGAGTGTCCAGCAACTGCAGACTGTTGCTGGTCGCTGGAGAGCGAAAGCCGGCATCGTAGGCTGCGGCAAGTTCTCTTTGCGCCTCAGCGGCCTGGCCTGTGCGCATCAGGTTGACACCCATCTCCGACCGGGCGGTTTGCAGGCCGGGATTGAGTTCGAGTGCTTTGCGGTAGTAGTTGATCGCCTCGGGATAGCGCCTGTTGAGCACGAAATGCCTGGCGATGGTCCGGTAGCATTCCGCGCATTTCGGATTCCGCGCGAGGGCTTTGGCAAGCCAGGGCGAGTCCGCACGGTCGTTCAGCAAATCGATGCATGCAAGCACGGACATGGCCCCGAGTGCATCCTGCCGTTCGGCAATGGCCTCGCTGGCGACTTTGGAAGCCTCTCCCTGGTCTCCCTGTTCCAGGAGGAGCGAAGCGAGGAGTTCGCGCGCCTCAAGCAAGTTCTGGTCAGCCTTGATTGCCGCCTCAGCCAATTCGACCGCCCTGCGCTCAAAGGTTTCGCTTGAAACCAGCGCCAGGCCCAGGAGTGCTGGGGCGTATTTTTCATCAATCTTCAGCGCTTCTACGAAAAGGTCGCGGGCGTCGCCGGGACTGTTGCCGGCGAGCAGAAGCCGGCCCCAGCGAGTCTTGATCGCCGCACTGTTGGGCGCCGCGCCGTGAGCGAGCCTGAATGCGTCGTTAGCTTCCTTGAGGCGGCCCAGTCCCCAGAGGCCTTCTGCCTTCTCGGCCATCGAAGCCGACCCGGCCACCTTCTCGAAGCAGGCGCGAGCTTCCTCATTGCGGCCCATGCGAGCGCTTTCCCAGCATCCGGGCGCACCCGCTGGTGCAAGCATCGAGAAGAAGGTCAGCGCGAGAATCACTTCTCGATCTCCTCCGATATTTTGGCGAGATCCAGCAGCAAGGCGGTCAGTTTAGACCTGTATTCCTCCACCGGCATGGCAGCCTTTTCGAGCTTCAGCCGGTCGATACCGCGCTCCAACTCCTCTTTCTTTGCCAATAGCGCCTGCTTGGACGGATCGGCCAGCGCCTTCTGGACGCTGCCGAAGCGTGCCATGGCGATCCTGCCGGCAAGCGTTCCGTTCCTGGGATCGTCCAGCACAGCGTGCTCGGTCGCCAGCCGCTTCTCAGTTTCGAAGTAGTTCTTTGGTCTTCGCCTCCGCGAAGCGGAAGGTCTCGGCTGCCGACACGACTTCGTTCTTGTCCGCATCGGCCGAGGCATCTCTCAAGGACTCGACCCAATAGCGGGAGAACACGACCGCGTTCTTTTCCGTTCCCGCACGAGTCGCCGTGATGACAGCGCGCCGATCATCCTTCAACGCATCCTTCAAGGGACCGCTGGCGCTGGTTGCCGCAACGACAACCTGCTCCGCCGGAACGCGATCCAACCAGGCGCGAATCTCCTCGTCCTTAATGTCCGGCCCAGGGATGTTGAACCGGTAGTTCACCCCGTCCCAGGTCCCGTGCCCGATGAGGACCAAAGTGAAGGAGTCGTCTTTCGTCAGTCTCGAGGCCTTGGCGATAGCCGCCTGGATTCGCGCCTTGGTCGACTCGGCACCGGTTAATACCTCGCCGCCAGCCAGTTTCTGGGCTTCCTTGGCTAGCGAGGCAAACCGTGTTTCGTAGTCTGGTTCGCCGCCTAATCCAGCTACGATCACACGCATCTCCTCGCAGGCTGCCGGCCAGGCCAGGAGCAGCACCATCCAACACGCAAATCTCATACCGCTCCCCATCTGCGCCTTAGCAGCCAGGACGCTCCCTTCAGCCCGGCGAGCAGGAGCAGGGCAGCCGGGGCATCCCACAGATCGCGCGTCTCCTTGACTGAAATACCGGCATCGGAAAGCGAAATCGCCTCGCCGATTCCGCCGGTCTCGGACGGCTTCCAGTAGCGTCCGCCGGTTTCGCGAGCGAGCCTTTCCAGCAGGTCGCGATTCTGCTCAGTTCTGAAGTTCTCCTCGACTCCATCCTCGCGCAGGAAGTTGACGACGTCGCGCCCGATCTCCCCACTCTCATCGCGCGTGATGCCCTCCAGAACGTACGTTCCCGCCTCAGCAGCTTCGAACTCTGTTTGGAATACACCTGGATCGCCGGTCTCGGGTGTCGCGGACAATGCTGTGCTGGCGCCCGAAGGGGCGATCAAGCGCATTTCAACCTGCGCGTCAGGCGCTGGCAGATAGTTGCGGTCACGAACCGTGAAGCGTGCCTTCACCTTCTTGCGGTCGCTGTAGGTGGAGGAATCCAGTGCCAGTTGCGAACGTCCCGGGGTCGACTCCACCAGAAACCGGGCCATCTGCCGCCAAAAGGTCTCGTGGGTTTGATCCTTGGAGTCCTGCAGCATCTGCCATTTCCACGATCCCCCCGAAGCCAGCAAGGCAACCCTGCCGCGTCCATAGTTCTGCACGCTCAAAAGCGGAAGCGTTTTGCCTGCCGCCTTGGCCTCAATCAGAACCACTGCGCCGGGCTTGGCAGGACCAGTTTCCTGGTAATCGGCCAATGCGGGCATCAGCTTCCAGCGGGCAACGTTCTTGTCGGGCACATCTTCCAAGCCGTGTAATGAGGCTGTCCCGGCCTGCGGTCGTCAGTTCAACCTTGGCAGGTTCCCGGCGAAAGGTTGTTTTTCGATCCGGCAGAGTCACCGGAGTGAGATCGGCGAGAGGCGTCCGATTCCATCCGCCGTCGCTAAGCGAACTGCGCCCGCCAAGAAACAGCAGACCGCCGCCGCGCCGGTCGACGAATTCGCGGATGAGGGATTGCTGTGATGGAGTGAAGGCGGCGGCTTCCATGCAGCCAATGATCAAACCCTCATAGGCAAACAATTCGTCCACTGTCGCGGGAAAGCCCTGCTCGAGTTCCTTGGGGTCTTTGATCCCCTGCCTGTAGAACTTGTTTTGCGTTGTCCGGAGCAGTGAGACGATTTCGACGTTGGCGTCTTCTTCAAGCGCCCTGCGGATAAACTTCAACTCCCAGCGGGGCTCACCCTCGATATACAGAATCCTGGGTTTCCTGTTTTCGACCACCAGCAGGCGGCGCCGCTTGTTGTTCTGCTGGTTGGTTTCGCCATCGAGCAAGGTCACGGCCACTTCCATCGTCCGCACGCCTGCGGCTCCGGCCTGGAAGGGAATTACTTCTCTTTGCGCAGCTCCGTCCTCGCCCAGGACGACATCGCGCGAGCCGAGTTTCTTGGCGCCGTCAATCACTTCCACGCGAGCCGTCTTGCCCAGCGAAGCCCGCCTGGCGCAGGGTCACCGTCGCGGCCAGCCGCGCTTGCGGCAAGGATCGGAACGGCAAGTCGGCCTCCATGAGCTCGATGTCCTTATCCATCCTGTCCAGGCCGAAACCGACTGCATGGACCGGAATCCGGCTCCGCTTTAAGGCCTGCATCACGCTGCCATCGAATCCCCCGGAATTCTCGGCCCCGTCGGTCAGAAGCACCACACCGCCGACCGGCAGCGTCGCAGCCTCGGCCGTCACTTCCTTGAGTGCGTCGCCCAGTCTCGTCGACTCCTGCCTGGGCTCCAGGCCATCGGCCGAATCCATGCGTTGCAGGCGCGACCCGGCCTCGTAGATCCGCACAGGAAATCGCTTCTTCAGATCAGCCAAGCAGATCGTTGGCCAAAACGCCCTTGGCCTCCTCCAGGCGAGTCTTGCTGTCGCCGACGCGGGCCATGCTCTTGGAGTTGTCCACGATGACCGCAATCACATTTTGCTGGGGTTTGAGCGAACTCACGCTGAGGGCAGGACGCCACAACAAGAGCAGCAGCAGTACAAGCACGCCGCCTTCAAGCGCGGCCAGGACAACCAACTTCCGCTGGTGCCACTGTCCGCGGCGAAGGATATAGACCGCGCCCAGAGCCGCCGCCAACGCCAGTCCGGCCAAAAGCCAGATGGGCCAGCCGCTCGCGAGCACGAACCTTCCCCGCTCAAACACCGCCAACGGGTACTTGAACAGGACTTCAAACACTCTCATCCCCCTCTAGTGCGTCATTGCGTAGACTATATAGTTGATTCCGACCCGGTATGCCAACGATGCATACTTCTCGGGGTAACGGGGGTGGTCGGCCCATTCCCAGGCGTCACCCAAATCCATGTTGTGGCAGATGCCCATCACGATCCGGCCCTTTCTCATCCCGTACCGCGCGCCACCTCGGCTCAAAACCGTCGTATTCGTGAGTCTGCTGGAAGGGATAGTTGACGATGCCGGGAACCTGGAATCGTTCGTCAAGGTCGTACAGAACGTGGAAGATCGGATCGCTGTCTTCGATATCAATGATCGTGCGGTCGGGAAAGGCCTTCTGAAGACTGCGCGTGAAAATCTCCCAGTCGTAGGTTCCATGGAAGTCGTCGGTCATGAAGAACCCGCCGCGATTGGTGAACTCCCGAAGTTTCAGTTGCTGCGACTCAGGCAGATCCCAGTGCCCTGGCTCGACGACGTAGACGAATGGATAGTTGTAGATGTCGTCGCTGACCAGGTCGACGACATGCTCCATGCTGCGGGAATTCGAGCGAGTCAGCCGGCGCACCCCCATGCAGGAACTGCCGGTCGGCCTTCGGGTAGTCGACGGTCCAGGATCCGCGCATCGCCCACCACCCGGAAGCCTGAACGTTTCCATAGCGCAAGCGGGCAAAAACGAACTCGGTCTTCTCGGTTGCCGTCCACCGGAGGGCCGTCATCTTCACCGTCGGCGAAGATCGAGCGAATGCCACGCTGAAACCCAGCCAGCGTCCCTACTGCCAATAACATGGCGGCCAGTATCCAGAAGATCGAGCGGTATCGCATGAAGCGCCCTCAGCGGCCAGTCGGACCAGAATAGCAAAACCCGGCCGGAGCCTCGCGTCGCGAAGATACTACTTGGACGCTGCACAGCCCGGCCGGGTAACGTTTTTTCTCGCTTGAACTTAGCGCACCCTGATCAGGAGGCCAGCAACCCGCGGAGATTCCAGCCGCAGATGGTCGATGCCTTCCATCTTGTTTCCGTTCGGGCCCGGCCAGTGTGTTTCCAGGCTCACGGCGCCCTGATAGCCGTCGCGCAGGAGGGCCTCGATCTGTCCCTTCCAGTCGACGTGGCGGGTCCCCAGAGGACCCCAAACCGGCTTGTGCCCCTCCATGTGGCAATCTTTCGCATGGACGTGTCCGATGCGATCCTTGGGCAGCAGATCATACCCGCCAGGGAACGGATCCTCGCCGGCGACCAGCATATTGGCCGGATCCCAGACGAGTTTCAGGCCCGGCCTATTCACACGGTCCAGAACCGCCTTGGATTCCCGCGCCGTTCCGATATTGCAGGCGTGCTCGTTCTCGAGGCCGATGATGACGTCGCGCGCCTCAGCCTGTTCCGCCAGCTTATCCACCGCCTCGCAGATGGCATCCAGGCAGGCCATCGGCTCAACCGTGCGCCAGTAGGAGAATACGCGGACGAACTTCGCTCCGGTCATCTCGCACAACTTGAACGCCCGCTCGGCCAGTCGCGGCTGATCCTCAAAGGTATGCTTGGATGCGAAAACGTCCTGCTGGAAGCGCGTGTCGAGTGCGGGACCGCCCGGCAGCACGCACTTGAGGAGCGGCGAAGCGATAGAGAGCACATTCATCCCGCGGGCGTTCAGCAGGTCCATGGCACGCTTCACCTCGTCATCGGTGAGGTCCATGATGTTCTTGCTCCATACCAGGCGCAGTTCCGCGCCGGTCATGCCAATTGCCTGCATCGCATTCAGCGACGCTTCAAAGTCGGCCGGAGAAAACTCGTCGGTAATCGCGGCCAGTTCCAATCTGGGAGTCATAGCGCCGACTATTGTCTCTCAGCGCGCTCCTGGCTTGCACTGCGTCCCTCGACGATCGCGTACGTTTTCCCGGCTCGCAGTCGTCCTAGCTTCTGGCGATCGCCGCTTGGCCACTCTATTTCGACAGCAGCGTCAGTGTCGCCGCCCAAGCCGAATGTGAGGCTGAGATCGGACGCGGAACAGTAGCTCGACCCTGAGCGGACCATGTTCCACTGACGTCCGCCGGTGGAGTCCACTCGGACCACGGCGCCGATGGCGCTACGGTTGGATTTCGTTCCCTCCAGTTGAAGTCGAATCCAATTCCTTCCCTTCGGCGCGGCGTCATTCCTCAGCAACCTCGCGGCGCCATGATTGGCGGAAATCAGGAGATCCAGATCGCCGTCGTGGTCGTAATCGGCGTAGGCCGCGCCGCGCGCCACCATGGGCTTCGACAAATCCGGGCCCAGCTTGTTGGAGACGTCATCGAACTTGCCGCGCCCCAGATTGCGGAACAGCAGCGGCGACTGCGCGAAGTGCACCTTCGGCTGCACGCGCCCGATCTCCTCCTCGATGTGCCCGTTGGCGGCGAAAATGTCCAGCCAGCCGTCGAGGTCGTAATCGAAGAAGAACACTCCGAAGGAGAGGCAGAGCAGCGAGGCGCGGCCCACCGCGGAGCGCGGCGCCTCGTCCACAAACAGCCCCTTGCCTTCGTTGCGGTAGAGTCCCAGCATCTGGTTGGAGAAATTGCCCACCAGCAGGTGCGGCCGCCCGGAGCGGTCGTAGTCGCCGGAATCGACGCCCATCGCGCCGCGGGCCACGCCGTCCTCGCCGAAGGCGACACCCGCGGCCACTGCCTCCTCCGTGAACGTGCCGTTCCTGAGGTTCCGGTAGAGCTTGTTCGGCTGCGTGTCGTTGGCCACGAACAGGTCCGGCCAGCCGTCGCCGTCGTAGTCGAGCACCGTCACGCCCAGCGATTTCGCCGATAGGGTCGAAGAGCGCGCCTTCTGCGTGACGTCCTCGAAGCGGCCGTCGCCGAGGTTGCGGAACAGCCGTGAGGATGACTCCCTTGTACGACTCCGGCGTGCAGTAGGACTTCGCGACGCCGTCGAGCGAGCACCACAGGTCGCCTTTCGGGCGTCCACTGGACGTAGTTGGCGACGAACAGGTCCAGCTTCCCGTCGCGGTCGTAGTCCGAACCACGCGGCGCTGGTGCCGAAGCTCGGCGTTGACGATGCCGGCCTGGTCTTGGTGACGTCGCGGAACTTGCAGCCGCCCTCGTTGTGGAAGAGCCGGTCGCCGTCGAGCGCGGTGATGTAGACGTCGTCGCGGCCGTCGTTGTCGTAGTCGCCCACCGCAACGCCCATGCCGTACATGCTCGAACGTCGAGGCCGCTGCCCGCGGTGACGTTCGTGAACGTGCCGTTGCCGGTTGTTGCGGTAGAGCGCGGCGAGCGAGCGGCGGCCGCGCGGCGTCCAATCCTTGGAGTTCACCAGCAGAATGTCCGGGCAGCCGTCGCCGTCGAGGTCGATGAACGCGCAACCGGAGCCCATCGTCTCCGGCAGCCACTTCTTCCCGGCCTTGCCCGCGTTGTGCGTGAAGTCGATGCCCGCCGGCTTCGGTCACGTCGGTGAACGTGAGCTGTGCTGCCAGGCTGAGCCCGGCCAGCGCCGCCAACGCAGATCGGACTCTCATCGGCAGCCTGACGCCTTCGTGCTCGTGGATCGTCTGGCGCTCGTTGTTGTCTTCCGGGCTGACACGTGCCGCATCTTCGCGGTGAGCGCCTGCGAGGCTTCGTCGGCCTTGAAGCGGCGGAAGAGCTTCTCCTTCGCGCCGCGGCTTTCCGGCGTCGCCCAGCGCCGCGATAGGCCAGCATCAGATTGTAGTGCGCCTGCAGGTCCTCCGGATCGATCGCGCAGGACCTCGCTCCAGCGCGGCGACCGCGCCCGCGTAGTCGCGCTTGAGGAACAGAACCGGCCGATCTGGTTCAGCACCACGCGGTCGCGCGGATACCTCGCCGCGGCCCTTCTGCAGCGAGGCCAGCGCGGCATCGTAATCGCCGTCGGCCTTCTGAGCCATGGCCTGGAAGAAGTGGGTCCGGCCGAGCCGCGGATTGAGTCGAATCGCCTTCGCTACGAACTGCTTGGCGCGCTCGATCTCGCCTTCCTGAATCAGCGCGCGCGCCACGTTCAGCCAGCCGTCGGCGTAGTCCGGCTCCGCCTCGGTCACTCGCGTGAATGCATACTCGGCGCCTTTCAGATCGCCCTGCAGCAGCAGGCCGATGCCCCAATCGTTCCAGCGCTCGCGGTCCCCTGCTTCACGGCGGCCCCCATTGTGTCTTCTCGCCCGCGCCGGCGAGCCCAGCTCTCACTTCATCCTTGGCCAGAGTGATGATCGGCAGATCGGGAATGTCGCGCCGTCGAAGGTGTACTCCCGGCGAGTCGTGTCCCAGCCGACCAAACGGCGTCCTGTGCCGGCTTCGCCTTCCCGCGAAGGAGAACTGCGTGTAGAAATGCGAGAACTTCCGGTAGTTGAGCTTCGCCGTGAATGTCAGCGGCCCCTGTGCGCCTGCTGGAATCTTGCACGCGGTAATGGGCCACATCGGCCGCGCCGGGCGGAATCAGGCGCACGTAGAGCAGGCTCGCGCGTCTGCCAGGCGTTGCGCTTGTTGATCGGGTTGCCGTCTCCGTCCAGCATCATGCGAGCGGTAGAAGTGCGCGCCCGTCTCGACCGGCCCTTTGCCGTCGTCCTCCGCCGTGCCGCTCCAGATAGACGACTTTGCCGGTCGGCGTCCTTGCCCTCCAGTTCCAGCCAGACGTCGAACGCATCCACCGTCCCGCCGGGAAAGAAATGGCCGATCTTGCGGGTCCGCACCACGACGTCCACGCGCACCGTGGAGCCCGGCTCGAGCTCGCGCTCGAGTCCTCCGATCGGCGCGGCGATCTTCCCCACCTCGCGCAGGAAGTACGCTGCCCGACGTGCTCGGCCTCCTCGCCCACCGCGAAGCGTCGACATCAGCTTGAGGCGCGATTCCTCGCCGGCGCTGCATCGGCGCGCCGGCGCGGACTCCTCAGCCGGCGAGCGACGGCGAAGATATCCACGCTGATGAAGCCGGACTTCAGGAACCCTTGGTCGGCAGCCATCTGCGCCTCGTCGCCGTTCACGTGGGCACGCGCCGTGTTCGCGGCCGCGAAGCGATGTGGTTGTGCACCATCCCGTTGCGATTGCCCGGATCCTTCGACGGCACCAGCGGCATGTGGCAATCCGCGCAGGTCGAGCGATTTCTCCGGATAGTAGAACGACCGCGCGCCCTGGCCCGAAACGCCGCTAGGCCTGCCAGTTGTCGTAGTCGTTGAAGCCGCGCAGCCAGCGGTAGTTGTTCACCGGCACGTCCAGGTGCACCTTGTGGCACGTCGAGCAGAACTCGGACGATGTCCTGCCATGAACGGCTTCAGGAACGTCTTGCGGTGCGGCTCCGGATCGAGATACGTGAGAAAGCAGTCGAGCGTCGCGGATGTACCGGATTGCTGGCTCGACGCCAGGTCGTGCAGCGTCGGATACTCGATGGTGAAGCCGCCGTTGCCCATCGATGCCATCCACGTGCACGATGGAGTGGCACGAGACGCAGCCCAGGCCGGCCTGCGCTTCCGGCGTGTCGCATCTGCTCCTTGATCGGCCGCTCGAACCGCCCGTTGAAGAACACCGCGTGGTCGTGGCAGCCCGGCGCACCACTTCGGCCCGGCTTGGTGCCGACTATCTCCTGCATGTACTCGATGGATTTCCGGTAGAACTGGTTGTTGAAGCGACGCGAAGTGGTGCATCGAGCTCTTCCACTGCTCGTAGATGTCCTTGTGGCACTCGCCGCACAGCTTGGAATCCATGAAGAAGTTCGACGGGATGAGGCCGTTGACGTTGGTATTGGCCGACGAGGCCAGAACGGGCTCTTCGGTCCCGCTCCCTCCTCCTCCATCGACGCGGGCACCCGAGCGGATTGCGGATCTCGGCCTGATATCGCGGCGAGGCTTTGCCAGCCCGACCGGCCGTCAGGCACAGCACCCCTCCGGCGCGAGACACCAAGTAGCTCGCGCCTCCGCAGGCGCATCACCGCATCACAGTGCCGCGAACGCCAGGCCCACATGGCTCCAGCAGCCAGTTGGAATCGCGGCTCGCGCCGGTGGCCAGCAGCGCCACACCCGTCGACCCCGCCGACGGCAGTATCCACCACGTCCACTTCAACGCTGCGCCACCCCAGCCAGCCCGATAGGCACCGATCCGAGCGCCACGTGCAGCAGCACGTTGGTCATGTAGAACAAGCTCGCCTCGGCGAACGCCGCGAGTAGACGCTGTTCGCAAGCAAAAGCAGAAACCCAATCCAAACCACCGCGTCTATTCATCGCGATCACCCTGTCCGTTCACGCCCGCAGCAGCCTCAGCGCTGGCCGCGTGTTGTATTGCTCCTTCCACTGCCGGTGCGCGGCGGAGTCCGGAAACCGCTCTCCGAGGATACGGATAGCGTCATGCCGTGAAACGGCAGCGGCTCCACCGTCTGCGACTACGCCGTATTGGCGTCCCGGTCCTTGGCCCAACCGTCAACCTGGAGCAGAAAGTCCCGCGTCCAGCCGGCGGGCAGCGGCGGCAGCGCTGCCGTCGAACTCCAATTGCACCTCGTCGCCCGAACCCATGATGACCATCCGATCATCGATTCCGTCAACAGCTCCGTCACCTCGCCGTAGCGTGTATACTGCCCGGCGTCGGGTTCCACGTCGAACCGGACGCCCCTCCCCGTAGTCGAAGTCCTCGGGCTGCTACGCTGCGGATGCACCCGGTGATCGGCGAAGCCGCGGAATCGAATCAGTCCTGGCCGGCGAGGCGAGTGAGTCTCGTTTCAGCGCACACTGCCCTCCCACAGGAAAATCTCGTCCCAGAACAGGCACAGGTTGGTCACGATCCGAACCTCGCGCGATGGCGAACGCCCATTTGCCGTCAGGTCGACCGCGATGGTCTTGGGCTTGCCCGCCGGCATTCCCATATCCGCCAGCGCCGTCACCCATTCTCCCCGCTCGTTCTTCACCTCCAGGTGCGGCGGCTGCAGCCCTCCGTTGCCTGCCTGCGAGGCGGCCAGGAACGTCCTGCCGTCGGCCCATGACCCACCCGCTCAGCACGAGCACGGCGCGACCGTCCGCGCGGCCGCGCCGAAGCCGAACTCCCCTGGGTGCATCTCGGCGACGCCCTGGAATTCCCGCGCGCAGGCCCCGCATAGCGGCGATCCTTCTTCGAAACGGCTCGCAGAGCATCGCTGCCGTCGGCGGCACGGGCCTTGAGCGGGTAGAATCTTTTCCGTCCTCCAAATAGCCAGCGCGAGCCCCAACTTCAGCTCGTTGGTTGCCGAACAATTGGAACTCGCCCTGCCCATGACCGCGGAGCAATATGCCGCCTACATGATGACCGAGACAAATATTGCAGCGGCTATCCGGCTGGGAACGGCAGCGAGCGCGAAATCCTCGATTGGCTGAGGAACTCGCTCGCTCTCGTGTTCAGGAACAATACCGAAGAAGTTCTCTTCTCCGGTTATGTCTGTTGCCTTGGGCTGCGTTCCAGTCGTTAGCGCACTGGCAGATTCGCCACGTTCGCGGCAATATCACCGACTCGAATCGCGACGGGCTGGCTCCCAGTAATCCGGTCGGCACCGTGACGACGACAATGTAGAATCCCGGGAAACCGGGAACAGCGGTAGTCACCGTCACCGCCGCGCTGCGTCCGCCAATGGTTACCGTACACCGGACGAAGGATGAGGTTCGGAGAATCCAAGGACGGGTATTGTCCTGTTCTCAGCGCGGGCAAGGTCTGGCCCATGCCGGTCACGAGAATCGCAATCGGCTCGCCGCCGAAAGCAGGCGACTCGGGACGAATCAACGACATGTCGGCCACCCTGTAGGCGATGGCTGCAGTCGCGTCGAAGTACAGCGCCGGCGCTACTGCGTCGACTCGCACATTCATCGCCGCGCTGGCTCCGCCGGCATGCTCCACCACCACGGGTTGACTGCCGGTCGCGGCGTCCGCGGGCACCTGCGCGACGATGTAGTCATGCGGATCGCGCCCCAGAGTGAGCAGGGCGGCGCTGCGGCCTCCCACTGTCACCTTCACGCCGTTCAGCATCAGCGGGGCTGTTCCTTCGAACGAATCCGAGTTCGCCGTTGCCGGGAAGAGGTTAGTCCCGTAAAGCGTCATCAGCCCCAGCGGGGCCACGGTATCGCTTTCGATGTTGCTATTAGCAGGATAGAGGTCGGTTACCACTGGCGCCGCCAGTGTTCCACTCAACTGAGCTCGAACTGCACCGCTCGGATTCGTCGAGGTGTGCAAGTTGTAGTAGTAACCTGCCGGGTCTGAACCGACTCCGTTTACGTGGCCGAGCGCCGCGGAGGTCGTCTGCAAAACAGACCGATAGATGTTGCCGATGCCCGTCGCGGACGCCGGCTGATTTGCCGCCGCCATCCGCGAATCGATCACAACTCCTGAGTTGTTGCCCGCAGTTCCATTGTGCAAGTGCATTCCCGTGAACTGCGTGCTCCCCGGGAACTCATGGTTGGCGTCGAAGACCGTGAGTGCCGCCACCGCCCAGCCATCGCTGTTTCGCAAAGTGTGCGCGGTGAACCTTGCCCATGCCCGCGCGTCCAGCCCGGTAATCGCCGGGACTTCATTGGAAGGCAGCAACGTCACGTCGAACGACATTGAATCCGTACGGCGCAACTGGGCCCGGACAGCGCCGCCCGTGTTCACCGTGGTGTGGAGGTTGATGTAGGCCAGCGACGGGTCGCCGAACAGCCCTTGCAGCGTCAACTGCTGGTTCGCATTGGATGGATCGGCGTCAACCTCATAGTGCAAGGTGCCGCCCCCATTCACGGCGGGCAGCGGGCCGGTCAGGCCAGTGTTGATTGTCACACCGGCGTTCGACCCGGCGGGAGCCGCATAGTGAATGTGGAACCCCGTGAAGTTCGTCCCCTCCGGGAATCCTGTATACGTCGCGTCGAAAATGACTTCAGCGCTGGTCACCGTGCCGTTGGGCATTCGCGACGCCCGCACTGTCACGGCGCCGAACGCGCTGGCGTTAACCCGGCAATCGGCGGGACTTCGTTATCCGGGCTCATCAGGCCCATCAGCACGATCTGTTCGGCCGGCATCAACTGCCCGCGGATTTCACCGCTCGGCGAGCGCTCGGTGTGCATATTCACATAGAACCCTGCCGGATTGGCCAGGATCTCCTTGATCAGCGCAGTGGTCGCCTCTGATCGCTCCAGAACACCTTGGGTGATCACCTCACCGTTCTGCGCATTCTCGATCGGCCCCGGCAGGCCGCTGCCGATGACCACAGGGCCGGCCACGCCCGACGCACCCCGATGGATATGCATCATCGTGATGGTCGTTGCCTGCCCCAGCCGATAGCGCATTTTGAAATCGACTGAGCCTCCGACGACATCGCCTGCCGCATTCCGGGACAGGTGCATCAGCACCGTCACGTTGCCGGTTGAGTTCGGCGCAGGCAGCGCCGGCACTTCATTCATCGAGTTCGCGATGACGCGAAATGGAATTGTTTCCGTTTTCACCTGCGCGGCAAGGCCCACGGCTGCCAGCAGTCCGAAAAGCAGTGACTTCTTCATGGAAGGAACCCCCTAAGTCCCAGCGATTGTCTCTAAGTGAAACACACGACGAGGTCGGGGGCAAGTACGTTGTTGGGAAACAGGATTGCAATATTCTTAACAGGCATCAAACGCAGAGCTTCTTCAAGCAGCATTAATTACCGCACTCGCATCGCAAGCCAATTCATCGTACCATCCGCTAGCAAGCAGCGCTTACCAAGCCTGCATCATCAATTGCAGGCACATTACAATTTCGATCCTCAAATAAGCACGCAATACCAACTTGCAATGCGTTTCGTTCGTGATCGCGCCAACCAAAAAGTATGCGTATTTGCACTGCAGCGCTCTCGCAAAACTCGCATGCTTACAGATGCATAGCAATACAGAAAGCGTAGCTGTGCAGCCAGAATCCAATGTCCAACATCGTTGCAATACTCTCTCCCGCAGGCAGAAGCCACGCTATCATCTCTATTGCGCCCGCGCTTGTACTGAACCCACGCTACGCGCGCGCAGCTGTTAGCATCGCTTACATATTGGATCACCAAGAGTCCAATCTCAGCGCACTACAGGCGCGGCGTCGCTCCCCTTTCAGCAATCAAGCCAGTACTAGCTTCAACAGCAGATTCATCATATGCCCGACACCACCCATCTGCGCGCGCCATGCGCTGCCGCGCAGCCGTACTCTTGCGCTTGCTCATTGTTCTTGCGCAGAATGCGCGCACTTGAAAACTCAAAGCACAGTGTCCCATCAACATCAAACGCGTCTCTCGCATCCAAGACAGACTTAATTAATTTCATCACTTTATCAGCATCAGTATTATTACCAATCACTCAGTCTTCTACTATATCTCACCATCTATCTTTATCGGAATCAAGGCGGGCGAACCTTTACAGAGATTAGATCGGGCGCAGCGCTGGGGCGGGAGGAGGTCGGGCGCGGAGCGGCGTTCGGCGATATCGATAACGATGGCGACGTCGATATTGTGGTCTCGAACGGCAACGGTCCGGCACGCCTGCTTCTGAACGAAGCGCCGGCCGGGCGCTCGTGGCTGCAGGTGCAGCTCGAGATAGTAGCGCCAATCGAGATGGGACGGGGGCGCGAGTCGCAGTTATCCGCGAGGATGGTTCGATTCAGTGGAAGACCTCGCGAACGGACGGAAGCATCATGAGCGCCAATGATCCACGACTCCACTTCGGGTTGGGCAAGGCAGCGTCGATTCGCGGCGTCGGCGTGTTATGGCCTGGCAGCCGCCCTGAGTTCTACGAAGAGAAGCAAGTGAACAAACTGGTGGTGCTGCAGGAATGGGACAAGGACGCGCTTGGCCGGCCGCGTCGCCACATTAGTGCGAGATCTTCAGCTCTCTCGCGCCTGCGCCATCTGACGAAGCCCAACAAGGCTACAGCGGCCAATCCGCCTCAGAAAAGTCCGCGGTTCGGGAATCGCCTTGGAGTCGTCGGTCAGGGACCACTCGTCGGTCACCAAGGCTTGGCCCGGGTCCTGGAAGAAAGCGCCATCGAGCATCGAGCCCCGGCGCGCACGGTCACGGTGCCCATGGGAGCGATTGCAGAGACCATGAACTGCTCATAGTTCAAGCCAAAAGCGGGTCGCCGAGGCCAGCGGCTTCCAGGTCGAGCTCGGCGCTGCCAATCAGTCCGCCACCGCCGTTTAAAAAATCAAGCGCAAAAATCGCATTGGCTCCGGCGTGTTCAGACCCGAATAGTTGTCCTCGGCGCCCACCAGCCGGTATAGCGTGTTACTTGACGCCCGGCGTGCCCAAAACATCCTGATAGATATGGTCGCGTCCACCGATCCCGACCGTCGGGTCCCATGGGGGATTGCCGGTAAAGGCCTTGAAGAACAACCCGAAGCCGCCACCATCGTGGTCAGCGAAAGCCTCCGATGCAGTGGCATCATCATAGGCCAGGTTGGCGCCGCGACTGGCCGACGAACCAAGGAGCGTTGGCGTGTGCCAAGCTGGCCATTCGAACCGATTGAATTCATGCCCGGATCAGTCAATAGTTCCGCGCCGAAGCTATGCCCACAGACCAGCAGCCCAAGGACACCACTCACCATCATCATCTTCACTGTCATTGATCCCCTCCTACAGTTTGAAAACGGCCGGGTTGCCTGCCCAGTCGTGATGCATTGTCAATACTACAAGAGAGTGAAGATTTTGACGATACCTGAAGCACCAACAAGCCCGATGGGAAGTACTAGCGAGAAAGCTGCATTGGTACCAAGGACTCACCCAGCCGCGCTGGTCGCGGAAGAAGTGGAGGCTGCCGCGGTTGGCGATGGGGCGTGGAGACACGGCGAGGTTCGTCCCCCGCAGATTTGCATCCCTTGCGCCCCCTGCTGTACTATTGCCTGACTGGTCAGGGTCCACAGAGGGAACCCTGAAGTGAAAGGACCAACGAATGCCCAAGTATTTGATGCAGGCGAGCTATACGGCTGAGGGCCTCAAAGGGCTGGCCAAGGACACCGCCTCCGGCCGCAAAGAAGCCGTGAAAGCGGCAGTGAAGAGTGTGAAAGGGAAGGTCGAGTCTATGTACTTTGCCTTCGGAACTGACGACGTCGTGTTGATCGTCGATGTTCCGGACAACGCGACCGCGGCGGCGATTGCGCTGTCCACTGCGGCGACGGGGCTGGTCACGATCAGAACCACGCCGCTGTTGACGGTCGACGAAGTCGATCAGGCGTTGGCGATGCGCTCCAAGTATCGGGGCCCCGGCGCCGAAAAATAACCTCGCCTCAACTCCCTAGACAAAATTGTCCACCGAGTGCCCAGCTTGTCCCATCAGCGGCAAATCGTGCTTCGGAAATCAAGAGGATGCATTTGGCATGGTATCTGCATGCTGAGAGTGCAGTGTTCGGGTTAGCCGATCCGTCAGGCGGCCGAGCACAAGCAGAACCGAAACCAAGCGATCCTGATCCTCGTGGGCCCTCGTCAGAGGGCCCCGCTTTTTTTGGTTCACATCTTTCCGGTTGCTCTCACCGGCTCCCCCGTTGACAATGAACAACATGGAGTTCTCCAGACGTGTCCTGTTGGGAGGGGTCGCCGCCCGCTCCTACGCCGCGATTCAAGGCGCCAATGACGCCGTGCGTATCGGTCTCATCGGATGTGGCGGACGAGGTCTCTACGTGTCGGGGTTTATGGCCAAAGTCCCCGGCGTGACGCTGGCCGCGCTATGCGACGTGCACAAGGGCGTCGCCGAGAAGGCCAAAGCCCGGACCGGAGCTGATTGCGTCGTTGAGCAGGACTTTCGCCGGTTTCTGGAGCGACGCGATCTCGACGCGGTCGTCGTGGCGACCCCCGACCATTGGCACGCCATGGTCGCAATCCACGCCCTGAACGCCGGCAAAGCAGTCTATGTCGAAAAGCCGCTGGCCCACAATGTCTGCGAAGGCCGCGCTCTGATCAACGCCGCCCGCCGTTCGAAGAAACTCGCCATGCCGGGCACGCAGCAACGCTCGGCCCCTCACTATGCCGAAGTCCAACGGCGCATCGCGGCCGGCGAGATCGGTGACGTCCGGCTGGTGCGCGTCTGGAACTTCAACAACATGCTGCCGAATGGGATTGGCAAGCCTGCCGACTCTCAGCCTCCACCTGAACTCGATTGGGACCTCTACCTCGGCCCCGCCCCGGTCCGTCCATACAACCGGCTGCGCCAAGGGCCGACGTACCGTTGGTTCACCGATTACGCAGGCGGGACGATCACCGACTACGGAGTCCACCGTTTCGATACCGTTCACCAGATCATGGGCGAAAAGTCCCCGATTAGCGTTTCGGCCGCCGGAGGCCGCTATGCGATGACCGATATCGGCGAAATGCCCGACACGCTGGCGGTGACCTACCAATACCCCGGCTACACCATGCTCTATGAGATGTCGAACATCAACGGTCACGGAACCGGAGGGCGCCTCCCCGGGGTCAAGTACTACAATGCGCGGGCCGCGCAGGACCGGCCACACGGCGAGGGTTACTACGGGACCAAAGGCACTATCTTCGCCGACCGCATCGGCTACGAAGTCTACCTTGAGGGGGACTCCAAGCCCCCCGAGAGGGTCGACGCGACCGACGCAACCTCCCGCCACGCCGCGCATTTCATCGCCTGCCTGCGTGGGATCGAGCAACCGCGATCTGACATGGAGCGTGCGCATCGAGCCACCAACATCGCGCATTTGGGCAACATCTCCTATCGAACAGGCCACAAAATCCAATGGAATGAAGCGGATGAGACCATTGCTGGCGATCGCGAGGCCCAGGCGCTCCTGGCTCGCCAACCTCGCAAGCCCTGGAAACTGGGTTGACCTGAAAGCTCCTTTGGCGTCATGTACGAAATCCTGGATCACCTCCCCGCCGAGGCTGTCGTACTGGACCTTGGCTCAGGAGGCGGCAGTTTTAGGCACGAAGAGTACTCTTTCACCACAGTCCATGTCGACCTGAAGTTCGAGCACTTGTCGGCAGGACACCGGGCCGTTCAGGCACAAGGCGAAGCACTTCCGTTCCAGTCGTCCGCTTTTGATGCCGTCATCTTGAGCCATGTGCTGGAACACTGCGATCAGCCCAGACGCATTCTCCAGGAGGTAGGACGGATTCTCAAAAAGTCAGGTGCGGCGTTTATCGCCGTTCCCGACGCGCGAACCTTCTCCGACCGGCTTTATCGCAAGCTATTCAGAAACAAAGGAGGCCATGTCACGCTGTTCGGCTCCGAGCGGCGCCTGGTTGAAGATGCACAATGGTTCCTGGGACAGCCGCATGTGGCTACACGAACCATCAACTCCTCCTTCAGCTTCTTGAATCGAAAGAACTTCCGTACAAAATCGAAGAGAAGAGAGATACTTCTGCCGCCCTTGCCGGAGATTCTTGTGGCACTCCTCAGCTCTGCTGCTGTCCCGCTTCGACAGGCTTTTCGGATCACGCGCCAGCGTCTATGGCTGGGCGCTCTATTTTGGCCATATAACGCCGACGGTCCTCACTCAACCCAACCCAAATGTGTGCATCCGTTGCGGAGCCGCGGAGGAGCGTAATCTCGACCGGAACTCCCTGTATGCTTGTTCCCAGTGCGGCGCAAGGAACTTCAACCGGTCGTCAGCGGCAACGCCCGCGTCCGAATTGAAACGTTCCGCGGACGGCATGCGTCAGCATGACGGTGGACGCTGATACACTAAGAGTTTGCCAACCCTCTCGACATCCATGAAGTTGACTGCCATAACTTTGATTGCCCTCGCCGCCTGCGCGTCCGCACAGCAATTTTCTACGGGCCAGGCCGCCCGTGTCGTTATTGGACAGAATCCGTTTACCGCCCAGGCTCCTGGGACAAGCGACATTCTACTCGGCAGCGTCAGCGGCGTAGCCTACGCCAACAACACCCTGATTGTGGCCGATGCGACGAAGCTTGGCGGTACTCCCCAGAATCATCGGGTCCTGATCTACAGAAACGTGAGCAGCTTTGTTCCCAGCCGCACTCAGCCGTTCCCGCAGGACGATTGGCGCTGCCCTGCCTGCGTTGGAGCCGCGAATGTCGTGTTGGGCCAACCGGATTTCGTCACGAGCGAACTGAAGGCGGCATCGCAGACGACACTGCGGGCACCGGTTGGGGTCGCCTATAACGGACGATCGCTCGCCGTCGCCGACACAGACAACAATCGCGTCCTGGTCTGGCGGACGCTGCCTACCTTGAACCAGCAGCCCGCCGATTTTGTGGTGGGTCAGGCCAACTTCACGGATTACCTCCCCGGCCTCAGCGATAAACGCCTGCGTGGCCCTGAAGGCGTCTGGCTCGATTCGGCCAACGGGCTGTGGGTTGCCGATACGGCCAACAGCCGCGTTCTTTACTTCGGTGAAATCACCTCCAATGACCAGGCAGCACGCTTTGTGCTCGGCCAGGCTGATCTCGGAGCAAACCAGCAGAAGGATCTCCTGCTGAATCCCGTCGCCAAGGCCGACTCGCTGCTCTCCCCCACCAGCGTCATGTCCGACGGCCAGAAACTCTTCGTGGCGGATCTTGGCCTCAACCGGGTCCTGATCTGGAATTCGATTCCGTCGCGCAACGGGCAACCGGCTGACGTGGTCGTCGGCCAACCGGACATGACCTCCTCGGAAAGCAACAACTCACGGAAATTGTGCGAACGGACCGGACAGGATACAGCGGGGCTCGACCTTTTTCCTGCCATGTGTGCCGCCACCCTGAGCCTGCCAAGGGCGGCCTATAGCGACGGCCTCCGTCTCTACATCGCCGACGCTGGCAACGACCGCGTTCTGGTGTACAACGAAGCCCCGCGCGAAAATGGCAAACCCGCCGATATAACTCTTGGCCAGATCGATCCAACCATCAATCAGGCCTCTGATTCGGCCGTGCCGGAGCGCGTCAGCGCCACCGATTCATTCAGAACCCCCGTATCTCTAGCCTGGGATGGTGAAAACCTGTTCGTTGGCGACACCTACAACCGCCGCGTTGTGCTTTACTCTCCGGGTGAGTTCAGCCTTCCGCTTACGGCGGTACGCAATGCAGCAAGTCCGGAAGTCTATGCCGTGGGCTCGGTCGTCTTCAGCGGAGAACTGAAGAAGGACGACGAACTCAGCATCAAAATCGGCAACGATGAAGTGAAGAACGAGGACGGCACCGTCGTCGACCCCAAGGAGTACAAGTACAAGGTCCTTGAAGACGATGATTTTAACGACGTCATCGACGCGTTTATCGCGCTCATCGGTTCAAACGACCCCTACGTTGTCGTCACGGCCAACAAGGAATTTCAGGCGATCATTTTCACGGCCCGCGCCGGCGGCGTCTACGGCAATGATGTCACGCTGGCCACTGCAGTTTCCCCCGACACCTCCCTGACCGTTCTCACTCCCAGCGGCGCTAACCTCACCGGCGGTCAGAACGCCGCTCGAGTGGCGCCATTCGCCATCGTGACCATTCAGGGCGAAAACCTCGCCGATGTCGAGACTGACGTCAGCCCGCTCACCGAGCCTCTGCCCTATACCAAGGGCGGCGTTGAAGTGTATGTCGATGGCAAGCTGATTCCCATCATCGCGGTAAGCCCGACAAGGATTCTGGCACAGTTACCCGTCGAGGTGACCGGTTCCCAAAGCGCAAGCGCTGTAGTCCATACGAAGCGCACGAACGGCGAGATGACTGTTTCGACTGGTGTTGCGATTCCGCTGATCGAGCAGCAGCCGGCCATCTACTCTGATCCGTCTTTGCAGCCCCAACCCGGCTTGACCTATCATCTTTCGAGCCAGGCGACCGGAACCGTGTCCGTCGACGGCAGTGCCAAGGAAAACGACGTCGCCACCGTCACCATTCGCGACCGCAAGTACAACTATACGGTCAAGCTCGACGACACTCTCAATACCATTCGCGATGAGCTCGTCAATATCATTAACGAGAACGATAGCGAGGTTCAAGCTTTCCCCTCCGGTAACTTCACCCGTATCCGGCTGCAAGCGCGCGTCGCTGGTCCGGCCGGCAACGGCATCCCGTTCGGCGCGAGCGCCAACACCGATGCGAACGTCATCATGTCGGCATTTAACTCGGAACTGTGCTGCGCCAATGAAGCGGGCGCGATGGTCACGGAGGACAACCCCGCTCTTCCCGGCGAAACTATCGTGGTTCTTGCCAGCGGACTGGGTATCGTCAAGGACTCAGCCCGGGACTATATGGTCAACGGCTTGCCGTATGCCGGGCCACCCATCAACGACGTCACCGAGTTCGTCTCTTCACTGGCCGGCGGCAAGACTGCCAATGTCCTGTTCTCGGGCCTCCGCGTCGGTGCGGTGGGCATCTACGAAGTCCATCTGGAGTTGAACCCTGACCTGCCGACCAACCCGAAGACCGAGTTGACCATATCGCAGAGCTTCCAGACTTCAAACATCGTCACGATCCCCGTGGTCAATCCACGCTCGAACGAGAACCCCCAGTAGCGCAGCGGCCCCGGACGGCAGTTCAGACGACAGGCTCGTAAGGCTTCCAGTTCCCTGCCCGCAGAACATTGCGAGCCACTTCTTCGTCAGCCTCTTTCACATAGAAGAAGGCGCCGGTAAGCTCCCTGACAAACAGGACGCCTCCCCGGTAGGAATCCGCCTCCACCAGGTAGTCGGCGCCCGCGGCATCCAGAGCGGCTTCCACCGCGCGCGCTTCCCGCAACTTCTTGGCTATATAGACCAGGACCAGCTCTTCCGGGCCGAAAAACTCCTCGTTCTGCCGCATGGGTACCTTTTCACATTAGCGCGAGAGGACCCCGCAGCCGGGCGCACTACTCCAGAGGAGGCTCATGACGGCTACACTTCTGCGCCGATCCGACGAAGAGATCCTGCACTGGAGCGCCCTTTCGCTTGTGCCCGGGTTGGGCGCCCGCAAAGCTGTCCAGTTGCTGCAGCACTTCGGGTCGGCGGAGCGCATCTTCCGCGCCTCGCCCAGCGAACTGGCCGCCGCCGGTTTGGCCTCCAGCGTTGCCCACAGCATCGCCAGCGGCTGCGCATTTGACCCTGCCAGCGAACAGGTGGACAAGCTGAAGGCCGCGGGTGCCACCCTACTGCCGCTGGTGGATGAAAGCTACCCCCAACAACTGCGCGAGATCTACGATCCTCCCGTCGTTCTTTACACCCTGGGACGAATCGACCTGCTCGAAGGCGTCATGGTTGCCATTGTCGGCAGCCGCCGCTCGACGGCCTATGGAACCGCCGTCGCGGAAAGGTTCGGCCGCGAACTGGCCAGCCGCGGGGTCACAGTAGTCAGTGGCATGGCCCGCGGCATCGACACTGCTGCCCACGTGGGCGCGCTGGAAGGCTCGGCCGAGTCCGGTTGCTCCACCATCGCCGTCTTCGCAGGAGGCCTGGACGTCATCTACCCGGCGGAGAACCGCCGCTTGGCGGAGCGAATCGGCCGGGAGGGCCTGCTCGTCAGCGAGCACCCCTTCGGCGTGCCAACCTATCCCACCAGCTTCCCCGCCAGAAACCGGATTATCTCCGGGCTCTCCGCCGGGGTGGTCGTCGTGGAGGGAGAGCAGTACAGTGGCAGCGCGGTCACAGCCCGGCTCGCCTTGGACCAGAATCGGGAGGTCTTCGCTGTCCCCGGCAATATTACCTCTTCTCTCAGCTACGCCCCGAATCTACTGATCCGACAGGGCGCCCAGTTAGTGCAATCGGTGGACGACGTGCTGTCCGAACTTCCCGTCGACGCCCGCCGCCTCGCGGCGGAACGAGCCGCGGGAGGCGGCCAGGCGAGTCTGCCGTTGGGCAGCACGACGCCGCCCCAGACCTCAGCGCTTCGCGCACAACTCATTTCTTTCCTTAAAGTTGACAAGCCATTCGATCTCGACACCCTGGCCTCCGCCTTGCTCGATTTCACGCCGTCCGAGATCATCGCCGCCCTGTTCGACCTGGAGTTAGACGGCCTCATTCGCCAATTGCCCGGCCGCTGTTATGTTAAAGTCTGGACTGAAGCGGCGCAGTCCTGAGTCCAGGACTGCCGGTGGCGGACGTCTTCATCCTACTTGCGTCCCAAATCGAGACGCGGCTTCACTGGAACTACGGTCACTCGATGGCAGCAAAGAACGATCAGGCATTAGTTATCGTCGAATCGCCCACAAAGGCGAAGACGATTACGCGTTTTCTAGGCAGCGGCTATGTCGTGCGCGCCTCCATGGGGCACATCCGCGACCTCCCCGACAGCGCAGCGGAAATCCCTCCTCAACTCAAGAAAGAGGCATGGGCGCGACTCGGCGTGAATGTCGACAAGAACTTTGAGCCCCTTTACGTCATCCCCAAGGGAAAGAAGGATCAGGTCAAGGAGCTCAAGGACCTGCTCAAGGACGCCAGCAAACTCTATCTGGCTACTGACGAAGACCGCGAAGGTGAGTCCATCAGTTGGCACCTGCAGGAAGTTCTGAAGCCGAAAGTACCCACAAGGCGGCTGGTTTTCAACGAGATCACCAAGGAGGCGATCCTCCACTCGATCGAGTCCGCCCGCGATATCGACCAGGCACTGGTCCGCGCACAGGAAACCCGCCGCATCATCGACCGGCTGTTCGGCTACGAGATCAGCCCCCTGCTCTGGAAAAAGATCGCCCCGGGTTCCAGTGCCGGCCGTGTGCAGAGCGTTGCGGTGAGATTGCTCGTTGAGCGTGAACGGGCGAGGATACGGTTCCGCTCGGCACAGTATTGGGGCGTCAAAGCGAAGCTCCGCAAACCGGGCGCCGAACCGGCTTTCGAAGCCGATTTGGTCTCTCTCGGCGGCAAAAGAGTGGCCACAGGCAAGGATTTCGACGCCGACAAGGGGACGCTTGCAGACCCGGCCGGTGTGATCCTGCTGAATGAGGCCGAGGCCCGCCGCGTCGGAGGATTGCTCGAATCCGGCCCCATCGCGGTCCGCTCGGTCGAGCAGAAACCCTTCACCCAGAAGCCGGCCGCCCCGTTCGTCACCAGTTCTCTCCAGGTGGAGGCCAACTCAAAGCTTCGATATAGCGCCAAGCGGACGATGCAGATCGCCCAGCAGCTCTACGAAAACGGCTTCATCACCTATATGCGTACGGATTCCACCGCGCTGTCGGAAGAAGCCATTCGCGGCGCTCGCAAGCTGATCGAGCGCGAGTACGGGCGCGACTACATTGCTCCCTTCGTGAGGCAATACGAAACCAAGGTCAAAAACGCTCAGGAGGCCCACGAGGCCATCCGCCCCGCCAGCGACAACTTCGCCAATCCCGACGCCGTCCGCGGGCAGCTCGGCGATGACGCCGCGCGGCTCTACGACCTGATCTTCAAGCGCACCGTCGCCTGCCAGATGGCCGACGCCCGAGGCACCAACACCATCGCCATGGCGGAAGCCGGCGACGCTGTCTTCCGGTCTTCAGGCAAGACGATCGAGTTCGCCGGCTTCCTCAAGGCCTATGCTGTCGAGGAAGACGACGAGAATGGCGAGCCGTCCGACCGCATCCTGCCGGCCATGGCCCAGGGCGACAAGCTCGCCTGCGACAAGGCCGACGTTCAGGAGAAGTCCACACAGCCGCCCAACCGTTTTACTGAAGGCTCTCTCATCAGGGAACTCGAGCGTCTCGGCATCGGCCGGCCCTCCACATGGGCATCCATCGTCGAGCTGGTCCTCAGCCGCTCCTACGCCTTCAAGAAGGGCACGGCCCTGGTTCCGACTTTCACGGCGATGGCCCTCATCAACCTCCTGGAGCAGCATTTCCACAACCTGGTCGACTATTCCTATACGGCTCGCCTGGAAGACGACCTCGACGCCATCAGCCTTGGCCAGATGGAAAGCCTCGATTACCTGAAGCGGTTCTACTTCGGCGAGGACGCCGACGGACTCCGCGCATTGGTCACCAAGGGCGAGTCAGACATCGATCCCAAGGAGATCAACGGCATCTCCCTGGGCAGCTATAACGAACGCAAGGTCGAAGTCCGCATCGGCCGCTATGGTCCCTTCGTCTCCGACGGAGAGCGGCGGGCAAGCCTGCCCGACGACACTGCTCCGGACGAAATGACCGCGGAAAAGGCCTGGGAACTGCTCGATCATGCCAGCCGCGAACCTGATTCGCTCGGCTCGCATCCGGAAACCAACGAGCCGGTCTATCTCAAGGTCGGCCGCTACGGCCCCTATGTGCAACTGGGAGACGCCAGCGCAGGAAGCAAGCCGAAGATGGCCTCGTTGCTGCAGGGTGCGGAACTGGACAAGATCGACCTCGAACATGCGCTGAAACTGCTCGCCCTGCCTCGGACGCTGGGGGCGCACCCCGACTCGGGAGAGCCTGTCATCGCAGCCAACGGCCGCTTCGGACCCTACGTGCAGTCAGGCAAAGAGGCTCGTTCGCTGCCCTCCGATATCACCCCGATCGACGTGACGCTGGAGCAGGCGGTTCATCTCATCAACCAGCCCAAGGCGCGCGGGCGTGGGGCTGCTCGCCAGACAGTGCTGAAAGATCTTGGCGCCCACGCCGAATCGGGCAAGAACGTCACCATCCTCAGCGGCCGCTTCGGCCCCTACATTACCGACGGCGAGACCAACGCCAGCGTCCCGCGCGGCACCGACGCCATGCACATCAACATGGAGCGGGCCCAGGAGATTCTCGCCCAACGCCGCCTCCAAATAGAAGAGCAGGGCGGAGTTGCCAAGCCCGCCGCCAAGCGCGGCGCCCGTAAGACCGCCCGGAAATCCGCCCGCTAGGCCGGTTGTCTCCTGCGCCAGGACTGTCTCCTGCGCCACGACTGTGAGGGAGTGGGAAATATCGTTACTTTCTCGCCTGAAAATCTCCCTAAAAGGTGATCCCGCGCAGGTAAATCCTGCCTGATCCATCCAGCCATGACCTTTGTTATCAAGTAACTGAGAATGGCCTCAAAAATGCCTAATCAAGAGGCATGAGTTCGAACTCAGGAAACAGATGGATTGTGTCTGCTCTCGTGGTGGCGCTGGCATTTGGCGCCGCCTGCAAGTCCCCTCAAGCCGATTCGAGCATTGAAGAAACCAGTCAACCGCAGGCTAACGCAACCCCACCCTCCAACGTGGCAGTTGTCGACCTGCTGCCCGATCGGGCGCGCGCTGCAGCCACCTCGAACCAACCTAAACAGGTCACCTATGTCATCCCGGCCGGTTCGACGCTCCAAGTCCGGCTGCAGCAAACGGTTGCCACGGACACCCACAGTCCCGGCGATCGCTTCACGGGCTCGTTGGATGCCCCGGTTTCGGTGAACGGCGAGGCCGTGCTACCTGCCGGTTCCCGGGTTCATGGAATACTCACCAGCGCCTCCTCCTCGGGCCGGGTCAAAGGCCGCGCGGTTCTGGGCCTGGCGGTCGATAGCATCGAGTGGGCTGGCAAGACCTTTCCGCTCCAGACCAATGCCTATGTACGTTCCAAAGTCACCGGAAAGGTGCGCCTGCCTGCCGAAACGCTGGTCTCCTTCAGGACCCGCCAGTCGTACACTGTAACCGTTACAACATCCACACCGAATCCATCCTGATAGTGCTTGCCCCCATTCTTGCCCGCAAGGCAAGATGGTGGGCACGCCATGAATCGCGAACTGGAGAGACTCGCCGAGGCCGATCGCCGCGAAAAACACTGGCGCCGATGGGGACCCTACCTGAGCGAGCGCCAGTGGGGAACGGTTCGCGAGGACTACAGTGAGAGCGGCGACGCCTGGGGTGCGTTTCCGTTCGACCACTCCCATCTGCGGGCCTACCGCTGGGGCGAGGACGGAATACTGGGCATCAGCGACAACCACCAGCGGCTTTGCTTCGCGATCGCCCTCTGGAATGGCCGCGACCCGATTCTAAAGGAGCGCCTCTTCGGGCTCACCAACGGCGAAGGCAACCACGGGGAAGACATCAAGGAAGTCCACTTCCACCTGGACTCCACCCCGACTCACTCGTGGATGCGGGCGCTGTACAAGTATCCCCAGTGCGCCTTCCCATACGACGCCCTCCGGCGCCGTAGCGGAGAATCGGGCCCCAGGGGCCACGAACCCGAGATCTGGGACTTGGGAGCCTTCGACCAAAACCGCTACTTTGATGTCTTCGTCGAGTACGCCAAACAGGACGTCGACGATATTCTCATCCGCATCACCGCCTTCAATCGCGGCCCGGAATTGGCTCAACTTCATCTCCTGCCAACTCTCTGGTTTCGAAACCGCTGGAGTTGGGGCCGCAAGAACCGCCCCAAGCCGGCTATGCGTGCCGCAGGCGCGAACCTGATCGAGTTCGAGGAGCGAACTCTCGGGCGATGGCGTTTTGAGTTGGACGGCTCTCCGGAACTGCTCTTCACCGACAACGAGACGAATCACCAGACCCTGTATGGCCGCCCTAATGAAGGGCCGTGCGCGAAAGACGGCTTTCATCGCCGGGTAGTCGCGGGCGAACGTGATGCGGTGAGCCCGACCCTCACCGGGACAAAGGCATGCGGCTGGTACCAGGCCACGCTGGCGCCGGGAGCCAGCATTACTCAACGGGCGCGATTGCGACTCGCCTCGATCGACGGAGCTTCCGCCTTCGACGGTTTCGAGGAGACCATGGCGTTGCGCCGTCGGGAGGCCGACGAGTTCTACCGCTGGGTCCACTGCCCCACGCTTTCAGCCGACGCGCGCCAACGTGCAGCGACAGGCCCTCTCCGGCCTGTTGTGGACCAAGCAGTACTATCACTACGTCGTCCAGGACTGGCTCGATGGCGACCCGCCGTCCCTCCGCCTCCCGCTTCGCGCCTCCAGGGCCGCAACCATGAATGGATCCACTTCTTCACCGACGACGTCCTGTCCATGCCCGACAAATGGGAGTACCCCTGGTTCGCCGCCTGGGACACCGCCTTCCACATGATCCCCATGGCGCTGGCCGACCCCGGCTTCGCCAAGCAGCAGTTGCAGCTCATGCTGCGGGAGTGGTACCTGCACCCCAACGGGCAGATCCCCGCCTATGAGTGGGCGTTCGGCGACGTCAATCCGCCCGTTCACGCCTGGGCGGTCTGGCGGGTCTACAAGATCGACGGAAAGCTGCACAAACGCAACGACAGGACTTTCCTCGAACGCTGCTTTCACAAGCTGCTGATGAACTTCACCTGGTGGGTCAACCGGAAGGACTCCGACCGGCAGCAACATCTTCGAGGGCGGATTTCTGGGGCTCGACAACATCGGCGTCTTCGACCGCTCACGCCCGCTGCCCACGGGCGGCCATCTGGAACAAAGCGACGCTACAAGCTGGATGGCCATGTACTCGCTCAACATGCTCCGGATGGCCCTGGAACTGGCCCAGGAGAACCCTGTCTATGAAGACATCGCCAGCAAGTTCCTGGAGCATTTCCTCTACATCGCGCAGGCGATGAATACGCTCGGCGGAGCCGGACTCTGGAACGATCAGGACGGCTTCTTCTATGACCGCGTTCGCTTCGAAGACGGCCGCACAGTTCCTTTGCGCGTGCGTTCGCTTGTTGGGCTCATTCCCCTGTTCGCGGTCGAGACATTCGACCGTCACCTGACGGAAGAGCTTCGTGGGTTTCGCGGCCGTGCGGAGTGGTTCCTGGAACACCGTCCCGACCTCAGCCGCCAGCTACTGTGGTACCCGGCTTCTGACTCGGTCGAGCGCGGCGTCCTCGCCCTCGTGCGGCCCGACAGGCTCGTCCGTTTGCTCGAAGTCCTGCTGGACGAACGGGAGTTTCTCTCTCCGCACGGTATCCGATCGCTGTCGCGCGTCCACGGCGACCACCCGTTCATCCTCAATGTCGACGGACAGAGCTACAGGGTCGACTACGAGCCGGCTGAATCGCCCAGCCGGCATGTTCGGCGGCAACTCCAACTGGCGCGGCCCAGTGTGGTTCCCTGTGAACTACCTGCTCATCGAATCGCTGCAGAAGTTCCATCACTACCTAAGCGGTGAATTCAAGGTGGAGTTCCCCACCGGTAGCGGGCGGCTCCTCCCACTGAACGAGGTCGCAGCCGAACTCTCGCGCAGGCTTTCCCGCCTGTTTCTGCGCGATGAGCAGGGCCGCCGTCCCTGCTACGGTGACACCGAGCTATTTCAGCAGGACCCCGAGTTCAGGGACTATCTGTTCTTCCATGAGTACTTCCACGGCGACAACGGCGCCGGCCTTGGCGCCAGCCATCAGACCGGCTGGACCGCGCTGGTGGCTAAACTCCTGCAGCAAAGCGGCGAGTGATTCCTTCATGCCGGAATTGGTATCTTTCCTGAAGGACCAAAGTTCATGCCGCGAATCTCCCGCCATCTAACGCTGCTGCCCGCGCTGGCGCTTTGCATCACGGCCGCCGCTGAATCCCGCGATGCCAAGTCCGTCCAGAAGGACGTCGAACTGGGCAAACAAGCAGCCGCCCAGGTCGTCACACAAATGGGCATCTACGAGGACGAGAGCCTGACCGGCTATCTCAAGCAAATCGGCATGCGTCTCGTAAAGGGCCTGGCCGACCAGCCTTTCGAATACCAATTCGCCATCGCCGACGAGCGTGAACCGAACGCCTTCGCCCTGCCAGGCGGCTTCGTCTTTGCAACACGCGGAATCTTCGCGGTCGCGAACTCCGAAGACGAACTCGCCGGCGTCTTCGGGCACGAAATCATACACGCCGACCGCCGCCATGCAATCAAGGCGATGAACCGCAGCATTCTGCCCGGGATTCTCTCCATCCCGGGTGGGGTTGTCGGCGCATTCAATCAGGAGGCAGGGGCCATCATCAATGCTCCAGTCACGGCGTCTACGGCACGATACGGCCGCAGCCAGGAGACCGAGGCCGACGAGTTGGGCGCGGCGCTTGCCGCCAAAGCCGGGTACGATCCAGCGGCGCTGAGTTCCTGCCTCGTCCGCCTTACCAAGACGGTAGAGTTGCTCACTGGCGAGACTGAGAAACCAAGCTACTTCCGCGACCATCCACTGACCTCCGAGCGGGTCGAACGCCTCAGCAAGATTGTCACTGGCCTTCAGCGCAACCCTCAACCGGGCATTGCGAAAACTCGAGAGGATTTCCTCCGCCGCCTCGATGGCCTCATCATCGGACAGGATCCGGCGCAGGGCATCGTCGTCGAGAACGTCTACCTTCACCCCGAGTTGAACTTCCGGGCCGAACTTCCCAGGGACTGGAAGGTGTTCAACACTCCCCTCGCCTTTGGGGCCGCGGAGAAGAACGGGAAGGCGCAAATGGTGTTCGGCCTCGTGAAACCCGGAGTGGACGCAGAGACTGCAGCCGCGAAAACGATCGAGTTTATTCAGAAGAAGTACCGGAAGAAGCCGGCTGAATCAAAACCTGTCGTTGTCGACGGCAATCGAGGCTACTACGCCGCCTACGCGGAGGGTTCGAAGAAAAAGGCGGTTACCTTCCACCTGCTTTGGCTCACCGTGGATGACAAGGTCTTCCGAGTAGTCGCCGCGGGCTCGGACGATTTTCGCGAGGCCATGCGCAATTCTGTCTTCTCTCTAAAACGCCTGTCGGCGGCCGACCGAAAGTCGATCAAGGTGCTTCGTCTTCGCGTCGTTCCCGCCCGCGCCGGCGAGACGGTAGAGGAGTTGAGCCGCCGCGCGGAGAACATTGCCAAGCCGGGCATCACTGCTGTTCTCAACGACATTGCTCCAGACACCAAACTAAAACAAGGGCAACTCCTGAAGGTCGCCCGCCTCGAGTCCTACACCGCCCCTAGCAAGCGGTGAGAGAAAACCGGCATGGATCGCACTACCCCGTTTCAAGGAATTCCGATCCATGCCGAATCACCCTCGCTCGGGCGCACCGTGGTGCGCTGCCGAACCACACGATTGCACAGGCCTGCAGCGGAACGGGGCGGCGCCTTGTCCCCGCTTGGGTGAATGTCCAGAAACCCTGGTCGACGCTGAGGAAGAGCTTGACCACCGCCGCCTCCAGCGGGGTCAGCCGTTGCTGTTGATCTATCGAGGCGCACATGGTCCGCGTGAAGTGTTCGGCGAGGTCAAGGTTCTGCTGAAGCAGCAGGACGTCATCCGGCTCTACCTCGATGACGGCCGGACTGACGCGATACTGCTGCGCTTGGAAGGCCGACTGTGGCTTGATGTGACCAACCACGTTTTCATCCGTGTTGTGGAAGAACTCTCGGGAGCGCAGCTTTCGCGCTTCATGCTCTTTCGCGACTACGCACACTCGGGCTGCCCGCAGCGCCATCAACCCTCTTTGAAGGGACTGCGCGCGAGCGCATAGTTCAGCGATTCCACCGGCACCTGAAACTTCTGCATTCCGACGTTGCCCTGATAGCCGAGGATCTTCGTTCCTTCCGGCGAGGTCACCCAGGCGTCCACAACCATCTGCCTGGCCAGGGCGAAGAAACGGATGCCCGGGTTCAGTGCAGGCGAGGCGTTCTTGCGGAAGGCGATCTGGTCGATCACGGATTTGCGCTGCGCCCCACTCAATGCGGCGAACGCCGCGCCATGCTCCCGTCTGGATTGCGCTTCGAGCCAGGCCAACCCTTGCTGCCAGCTCTGGACCATCTCTTCGGCGCCGGAGCAGAGCAGGTCGATGTACTCGGGCGCGCCCGCCGCGACGCCTCCAGGTTGGCCGTCCTCGGCAGGGATGATCATATCCGCCAGGATGCCCACGGTGCGGTATTCACCTGCTGTCAATGCCTTTGGCTTGTAGGGCGCTCCATCCGCCTTGGCCTTGGCTTGCGCCGCGTGCTCATGCACGTGCTGCGAGGCGGCTTGCGGCGCCGCCCCAACCAACGCCGCCAATGCCGTGTTGCGCAGAAACTCCCTGCGATCAGTTGCGTCTTCGCCAGTCATCACAGGTTCCCCTTTCGCATCTCTTCGGCGATGAAGTCGGACGTGCGCCAGGCCAAAGCGCAAATGGTCAGCGTCGGATTCTTGTCGGGATTCGAGACGAACGGCGCGGCGTCGGCAACGAAGACGTTGCTGCAGTCGTGCGCCTGGCAGTATTTGTTCAATGCCGACGACTTGGGGTCGTTGCCCATGCGCACTGTGCCCAACTCGTGGATTATCGTGCCGCCGGTGCTGATTCCCTGCCCTTCCCGCTCAGGGTTGCGCAGTCCGGTCACCTGCCCACCCATCGCCTCGATGATCGAAGTGAACGTGTCGTGCATGTGCTTCACCTGCTTCAGCTCATGCTCGCTCCAGGCAAAGTGGAACCGCAGCACCGGGATTCCAAATCGGTCGGTGACCTGCGGGTCGATTTCGCAGTAGGTCTTGGCGTTCGGAATCATCTCGCCGCGGCCCGAGAAGCCGACCGATGTACCGTAGGAATCCAGAATTGCTTTCTTCAGCGGCGCGCCGTAGCCTTCGTGCCTGCTGCAGACGCTCGCAAACGAGCCCACAGAGGGCATTCCGTAGCCGCCTCCGATCTCGATGTGATACCCGCGCGGAAACTCCTTCTTCTTGTCCGCCCAGAGCCACCACGGCACATAGACGTGACCGCCAGAGTAGCCATCGGTGTCGTGCTTCGGCATTCCGGCCAGCGCCGGGACTGTTCCGTTGAGCCCATAGCCAACCGAGTCCGTCAGGAAGCGCCCTACCACTCCGCTCGAGTTGCCCACTCCCTGCGGATGCGTTTTGGTTTTGGAGTTTAATAGCAGCCGCGCCGACTCGCAGGCGCTGGCGGCGACAACGACAACTCGAGCCGCGATGCGCTTCTCCGTCCGCGTCTCCTTGTCGATGTAGACCACCGCGCGCGCTTTGCCGTCGGGACCAGTTTCGATCTCTCTCACCATCGCGTTGGTGATGAGCTTCAGCCTTCCCGTCTTCAGCGCCGGAAAGATCTGCACCTGCGACGACGAATAATTCGACGCGGTCATGCACCCGCGGCCGCACTGGCCGCAGTAGTGGCACGCCGGCCGGCCGTTGAGAGCCTTGGTGAGAATCGACATCCGCGAGGGGATGCAGGGGATCTTGAGCTTGCCGCACGCGCGCTGGACCAGGTGTTCGTGCACCCGCAGCGCCGGCGCGGGCTGGAACTTGCCGTCAGGAGCGCTGCGAATGCCCTCGGCGCTGCCGCAGACGCCGATGAACTCCTCGACCTTGTCGTAGTAGGGCGCGATGTCGTCGTAGGAAATAGGCCAATCGTCGCCAAGGCCGTCGCCGAACTCAGGATGCGTGCGCGCTTGAAAATCGTAGTCGGCGAAGCGCAGCGTGATGCGGCCGTAGTGATTGGTTCTGCCGCCGACGATTCGGGAACGGTACCAGACGAACCTGCTGCCGTCGCCCACTGTGTAGGGCTCGCCGTCGATTTCGCGGTAGCAATTGGGCGCCCCGAAAAACCCGAAATCCTTGCGGCCCAGGTAAGATTCGGCGCGTTCCCCGGCGCCGCGATGCCCATAGTCGGCGGGCGTTTTGTGCTCTTTGTAATCGCGCGCGGGGTTCAGCGGACCACCCGCCTCCAGCAGCGTCACCTTGACTCCAAGCCGGGTCAGCACGTGCGCTACAGTGCCGCCACCGGCCCCACTGCCGATCACCACCACGTCATGGACGTCTTCAGTCTTCACAGACTGTCTCATGCCAAGCCCCCCATGGAGCACTAGAATACATCAATGCGGGTGGGGGCTCTGCACGGCTCACGAAAATCGGCGATAATGATTTGAGAGGGAGCTAGGACGATGTATCACTACAATCCTGAAACTGCCCTCGAAGAGCTGCGGGAAGAGGCTCTGCTGCCGAATCCCGTTCACGTCAGAGACATGGTGCTGCGGACCAGTCATACCGCGGAAGAGGCGCTCGACCTCAACCGGCGATTTCAGGCGTATCAGGCGGCTTTCGCCGCTCTTGCCGCCCAAGCCGCCGAACTACTCCAGTCTCTCGCGAAAGCTCACAAACAAGACTGATCGCGCCTGGATCGCGCGATTCATTTGAGATGACGACATCGGAGAAGCCATAAATCTATGCCTGTAAAGAAACCGATCAAGAAGACCGATACACCGGAAGCGGCCGCCCCCGCCCCCGAAACAATGAAAAAAGCTCCCGGCAAGCGCGCCGCGACAACGAAAACAGCGGCAGCGACGCATAAGAACGCCGCCGGGCTAGTGACTGCGCCCAGAGCCGCGGCTGCGCCCGAGCAACGAAGACTGAGCCCGTCAAGACCGCTTTCGACGCGGCATTGCACCACGCCGAAATCGAGCGCGAAGCGTACTTTCTGTGGGAAGCCCGAGGCTACACGGACGGCAATGCCAGCCAGGATTGGCATAACGCGACCGAAATCGTGCGGAGCCGCTACTAACGATCCAATGAGGACGGGCCGGTTGTCCGCTCCGTCCTCATTCGTTTTCCGGCATCAGGACCTCGACGGCTCGCGGTTCAGCGATGACACCAACGCCACTGCCGCGACGACGACGTTGGCCACGATCACAGGCATCGCCTGGATCATCACTCCGTAAGCCACCCACAGCAGCGCCGCTCCCGCCTGAATCCCCCGCAATACCTTCGGCTCCTTGAAGAAGTACGAGCTGGCAAATATCGCCGTTGCCACCCAGCCGATCCATTCGATTTGCATGTCCTCCTCCTCAGGCCAACGCGGGCTTCGCGCTCGCCGTCTGCGTGATGGTGAGCGTGTCGGTGCGCACCTTGTCCCACTCCTGCAGGACAAAGCCGTGCATTTCGAACAATGCCCTGATTCGCATCGGATCCCATCCCGCGATCTCCTCCAGCACGGGAATCGCTACGCTCAGCGCATCGTCGCTGAGAATCGTCCGTTTGGCAATCTGCCGGATGTACTTGTTCTCCGACACCGCGATAGTCAACCCGTCCTGCCTGTTCACATGCAGCATCACGTGAATGTCCGAACTGCCGTCGCCGACGTACACCACGCGTTCCGGACTGATTGCCAGTTCGCGTTCTGAGCTGCTCCAGCACCGCTACCTTGCCGTACCCCGCCGGCACGCGCCGGATCGAGCAGATCTCGCCCGACCGGTCGTCATACTGGAACTGCGTGCCGAAAATGCGGTCCGGGGGCACGATGCCTTCCAGAGCCGACTGAATCACCTCTTCCGGCGCCGCCGACAAGACGAAAAACGAAAAGTTATTCCCGTCGACGTTGCTCATCAGGCGCGCGAGCGTCTCGATGTTGCTCTTCAGCCGGATGCGCCTGCCCGCTTCGATCAGGTGTTCTCGCCTGACACAGCGGTACTCCGGATCGTGCAGCAGCAGGTACGCCAACTCTCCACCCTGTTGCACCAGGTGAATTCTCGACAGAGCCCGCGATCCGATGCTCGAATCCCTGCACTCCCAACAGTTCACTGAGGACAATCCCCGAATCGTTGAAACTGAGCGTCTGGTCAAAATCGCTGACCAGCATGTACTGCTTCGAATAGCTGCCCTTGTGTTGAGTCATTCGATAGATCTCCTTTTGGTCTACGAACAAGTTGATTTGTCTTGTTTTGGGGCTTCGCGATGACTTGGGCGATAGATCCGGCACCCCAACCACCCAGTCGGGCACCGTTGATCACAGTGTATCAGGTTGCGAACAGGTTTTGTAAAGCTGTAATATCAAGTTGGCAATGCAGCAGATAGAACAGGTCGATCCCCAAGTACCAAGCCGTGCTTCAGTCATTGGAGCACCGTATCTTGACAGGCCGATATCGACCAGGTGAAAAACTCCCCGGAGAACCCGGATTGGTTCGGGAGTTTGGGACTTCCAGGATTACTATCGGCCGTGCTATCAAAGAGTTGCAGCAACGAGGGCTGGTATCTCGCAGGGCTGGTTCCGGCACTTACGTTCGCTCGGATCGAAGCACAACCACCTTCGGCTTGCTGATCCCCGACTTGGGAGAGACCGAGATCTTCGAACCGGTCTGCCAGGGAATCTCAGCTTCCATGAGGTTGCCCGGTCATGCGCTGCTTTGGGGGCACACGGCTGGTCGGCAGGATAGGGGTGAGCAGGCGTGGCAGTTGTGCCGGCATTTCATCGAACGTCGGGTTGCCGGCGTATTCTTCGCCCCTCTGGAGTACCTTGCAGATCAGGAGGAAATCAATCTCCGCATCGCAACTGCTTTGAGCGAGGCGAAGATCCCCGTGATTCTGCTCGACCGCGACATCGTGGCTTACCCGGAGCGATCGAGCTACGATCTAGTCTCGCTGGACAATCGGGGCGCGGGACGCGAAGCCGCAAATCACCTGGTCCTTCAAGGTCGGCGGAGAATCGCCTTTGTGTACAGGCCGGGCTCGGCGCCGAGCGTGGCCGCCAGAATGGCTGGCTGCCGCGAGGCGCTGTTGGCTCATAGCTTGGCATGCGATCCCATCCTGGAGGCGGCATTGGACCCTAGCGCTCGCAAGCCCGTGCTCGATTTTCTGGGCGCGACAAAGCCTGACGCGGTGATCTGCGCCAATGACCGAACCGCGGCTGAGCTGATGCAGACCCTTATCGAGGCTGGAGTACGGATCCCCGCGGACCTGGCACTTGTGGGTGTCGACGATGTCCCCTATGCAGGCTTGTTGCCGGTGCCTTTGACGACTCTGCAGCAGCCCTCACGGGCAATTGGCCAAGTGGCGCTGAGCACAATGATGGAGCGGCTTGCAGAGCCACGTCTACCTGCCAGGGAAGTTCTATTGCAGGGAAAGCTCGTTATCCGGCAGTCATGCGGATCGGCATGAGAAGCGCTTAGACCCACACCCCCGCCTCTAGCGGTATTTGCGCAGCACCGCCAGGACTCTACCCTGCACCTGGACATTGGCCGCGGGAACGCGGATAGGCTCCATGGCCGAGTTGGCGGGCTGCAGCCTGACCGTGTCGCCTTCCTTGTAGAAGCGCTTCAGAGTCGCGTCGCTGCCGTCGACGAGCGCCACCACGATTTCGCCGTCTCGAACGTTGTTTATGCGTTCCACGAGCACATAGTCGCCGCTGCAGATGTGATCCTCGATCATGCTGTCGCCGCGCACTTCCAGGGCGAACGTATCGCCGGAAGAAGCCAGTTCTGTCAGGTTGAGCACCTCGGGCTGCTCCACTGCCTCCACTGGAGCGCCCGCGGCAATGCGGCCCGCCAGTGGCACGGTGAGATGACTGGATAACCGTTCTTTCTCGGCGCTGATGTAATCCTGTGTCACTTCGATCGACCGGCTTTCGTTAAACCGCCGGCGAAGATAGCCCTTCTGTTCGAGCGAAGTGATGTGCTTGTGGACCGTCGCCAGAGACGCCAGATTGAGCTGCTCGGCAATCTCCTCAAAGCTTGGGCTATAGCCGTTCCGGTCCGTGAAAGTGACCAGAAAATCGAGAACTTCCTTCTGCCTGGGAGTGAGGGCCATACCCCATTTTTGGCGAACACGGGGCGAAAGTCAATGGAAAACCTAGTGGCAGCCGCAAACCGAGCGGTTCGGGCAGGCCATGTTGCCGCAGCCCGGTTCGGCCGTTGGTGTAGCGGCGCCGTGGGCGGCGAACGTGGAGAATTCGCGATCAAGCAGCGTCGAGCCGCACTTGGGACACACAAGCGAGGTTTCGTCCATCGCGCGGCGGATCAGTTTTTCAAAGCGATTTTCGCACTCGCCGCAACGGTATTCGTAGATTGGCATGGCTATTTAGTTTCGAAGCGATTCCACGATCGCCATTCCAATCTTATCAATCGCTGAGCGGATCTCCAGCGAGGGGGCCGTTGCATGGTTCACGATAATCGAGAAGGCGACACCGCCATTGGCTTGTGCGCCAGCGTAGCCTGACAAGGCCGAGACGTGCCGGATGCTGCCGGTCTTCGCGCGAATCGCGGCCGCATTCACACCCGCCGCGCGGAAGCGCGTCGACAGAGTCCCGTCCGCTCCCGCGACCGGCAGGGACCGCCAGAAGACTTCACCCTCCGGCGATGCGGCCATGTCCCGCAGAACCGTCGTAAGCGCATGGGGAGTGATCAACGCCGGACGCGAGAGCCCACTGCCGTCCGCCAAAGCGAGTTCATCCTTGGATACCCCCAGCGAATCGAGCCACGACCGAACTTCGTCCCCACCCGCTGAGCGCGAGCCCCGGCCAGTACGAGCCCGGCCGATTTCCCTTAATAGAAGCTCGGCGTGGAGGTTCTGGCTTACCTTGTTCACTACGGCCACGATCTCTTCCAGGGGCGGCGAAAGACGCCGGGCAACCACGCGCCCCTCTGGCGGGCAAAAGGGCTCACCCGCCGCGCGGTGGCGTGACCGGACTGCGCCCGCAACGGCGATGCCCTGCTCGTTAAGCGCCTCGCGGAAGGCCTCAACGGCGAAGCGCGCGGGATCGTCGACCGCGATCAACTGGCCCGAAGCGCCGCCGCCGGGCGGCGTCTGGCCGCCAATCGTCAGAATTGTCGACCCGGGCAGCCGGTCAACCCTGATTTCGCGTTTTGCACCGATCTCGGTCCGGAGGGTGTTGTGTATTGTAAGCCAGGGAATTGGAGGTTTCAAAGTGACCTTGGCCGGCTCACCGGCTTCCCTGCCCGGCCGGATGGAAAGCGCCGTCGCGTTGTCGTTGTAAGTGAGCGCGCTCACCGCGGCGCCATACTCCCAGGCCACGTCGCCCACAGCCCAACCATCTGGCCAGGGTTCGTGCTCGTGCAATGTGTCATCGCCGATCAGGTCGCCCCGTACACGCGTCACGCCCGCGGCGGCAACCTGCCGCGCCAGTCGCCGCCAAGGGTTCCTTTGGGTCTGCGCTCCCTTCGCGCACGTAAGGATAGATCCGGCCGGACATGCTCGGATCCGCGCCGCCCAACAGAATCAGATCGCCTTCGGGCGTCTCGATGACCTTGGTTTCGAAGCGATGCGCTGCCCCGAACGTCTTCAAGGCCAGCGCTGTCGTCAGAAGCTTCATGTTGGACGCCGGGGTCAGCGGCATGAATGCATTGCGCTCATAAAGCATCCTGCCCGACGGCAGCTCGATGACGTGAATTCCCCAAAGCGCGCGCGAGGCGGCCCCGCCTGCAAGAACAGCGTCAATCCGCTCCGGCAGGCTCTGAGCAGCCAGGGAGCACGAAACCAGGACGAGAGCGGACGCGTATCGCACCATGCGGAAACAGTGTACCGTGAGCACATGAGACAGGGTGCGATGCTGCTATTGGCCGCGTGCGCGCTTTCTGGCGGCGGCATTGAGCCCAAGCCGAAGCCGGCGGACTATCCCGCACACGCCAAGACCGCGGCCGCAGCCATTGGAGCGGAGTTCCTGGGCCGCTATCTGCCGGGCGACAAGACGAACCACATGACGGGCAACTACATGGTCGTCGAGGTCGGCTTTTTCCCAACTTTGCGAGGCAAGCTCATCAACCTCAGCCCAGGCGACTTCCGGCTACGACTCAACGGCAAGCGCGACCTGGTCTCTCAATCGCCCGGAATAGTCGCCGGATCGCTACGCAACCCGCATTGGGAGAATGAGCGGGGCGTGGTGGCTTCAGGAGGAGTTGGTCCGGCCGTCGTCGTAATGACTCCTAACCGCCGGCAGCCTCGCTTTCCAGGCGACCCTGAGGTTCGCGAACCAGGCAATAGCCGCGACGAACCGAAGGTCGAGGATGTGAATGCGGAGAAAGATGCCGGCGACGCCGCCATCCGGCGTGGGCTGACGGATGAACCCGTCGATCGTCCTGCGGCTGGGCTGCTTTACTTTGCCTGGAACGAACCAATCCGAAAGCTGAAATCCATCGAACTCGTCTACGACGGGCCGGCCGGCAAGCTTGTCCTGCCTCTGAAGTAGCTGGCAGGCGTTAAAGCTTGGCGGAGCGCCCCGAGAGCCGCGCCTCCAGGAAAATCAGCAGCACCAGAATCAGAACGAGAATCGAACCCACCAACGGCAGGCCCATCACAACTTTTACGCCGAAGTAGTGAGCGTAGACTCCCAGCGAGGCCGGCGCGAGCAATCCCCCAGTGAGCGCCAACGAGAAGATCCCGTTGAAAAACCCTGGATGAAAATAGGGGAAGCGGTCGCCGATGCGCTCCATCACGAGCGGGAGAATGATGGAGAATCCGGCGCCTAGAAGCACGACACCGGTAATCGCGCCGAACATGTTGTCGGTTGCGCTCAGGATCAGGCAGGCGAACATCGGCAGAAAGACTGCCGCCAGCAGGAGCCGGCTGTGCCGAACCCTGGGCAGCATCCACTGCGCGAATCCTCGACCAACCAGAAGCGCCGCCCAATACAAGGCAAGCAGCAGCAGCGAAGTCGCAGGACTCTGCCCGAGGCGCAGACTCAGAAAGAGAGCAAGCCAGCCCGCCACCGCGCCCTCGTTGCCGAACTGCACGAACAGCAATAGGGCCATCAGCACCGCCGCAGGGCTCTTGAAGTCCCGCCAGGCGGCCCGCCAGTCGAGTTGCTCCACGACGGGGGCGGAGGGCATTTTCGATCTCGCGTATACGATGCAGGCAAAAAGCGGAGCCACTGCCAGCAGCACGAGGATGCTCGACACTCCATACAGGAAAAAGGTGCCGCTGACAAACAGTGCCGCAGCCAGGCTCCCCAGTCCGAAAACCGCGCCCGCAAGGTTGAGCATCGCGGCAGCATCCAGCTCGAACGAAGGGGTCATCGCCTGCATGACTCCGTTGTTCAGAAGTCCTGCGGCGAGCCCCAGAAAGGCCAGGGAAACAAGCCTCCCGGCAACCGCCATGGGCGGCGAGAAGATCGCCAGGCCCAGCAACGCCGCGGCTGCCAGACCGCTTGCCAGTGCCATCGAGAAACCGAAACCGCGCCGGCGGTTCAGCCAATGGCCCAGCACCATGCCTCCCAGGACGCCAAGGTTTTGGCAGAGGAAGTAGGCGCCGATCAACAGGTAGTTCGGCTCAATGTGATGCCGCCAGGCGGGCAGGATCGCGCCGAGCAGGGAGATGAAGAATCCAGAAAAGAAGATCCCGGAAAGGCCCTTGCGCGCTGACTGAGCCAGCGTTGAGGGGGGCTGCTCGTTGGGATCGCGCAGAATCACCACCAAGCTATTGTACTCGCCTGGGGACTCTACCAAATCCGGAAGAAGAACGCTTCCGAAATCAGAACTTCCGTCGCACGAACTGCTCCAAATCAATCGCTTACGTCATGTTTCGAAGTGGCAAGCCGAGTGCAAAGATCATAACCGGGTCACCGTCTGCACTCTGGCGTGGTCCTGAGTTGCTGCCGGAAATTCTCCCTGTGTGTTCAAGGCCGGGGTCTCCCAACCCGGCCTTCTTTTGCGCTGTCGCGGCAGGACCGCCTTGTTCACAACATTTTCATCAGGTTTTGTTTGAGATTTTCGTTGACTTGATCCGGAAACTGCCTTTATGATCAAGCCATCACGGAAGAAAGGAGGTGGTCCAGAACATGAGTATTGGTAGTAAGATCGCGCGCTGGATGATCGCGTTGAGAGGTGCTCTCACATAGAGCTCGCATCCCCCTTCACGGAGGGGGCCTCATCAATCGGACCGGTCGCCCAGCGCGCAGTTGAGGCCGCAAGCCTCCCTACTCTAGGCTACCGGAGCCCCCGTCGCCGGGATTCGGCCGCGGGGGCTTTTCCTTTGTGCGGCAGAACACAACACCGCTCGATTTCCGCGACGAGCACCCCGCCGGTCTGATATAAACAGAGGTTTCAATCTTCAAACTGAGGAGTCCCATCGCGCCATGGCTCGTAAGTTCTACGGATGGTGGATAGTCGCCGCCACCTTCATCACGTTCGGCCTGTCCACAGGAGTGCCGTACTACAACATCTCGTTGTTCTACGACTACTTCATGCGGGACATGAACGCGACCCGGGCAGACGTCACGCTGGGCTTTCCTCTGGCGGCGCTGCTCACCCTTTGGGTGGGGCCGATGGTGCTGCACCGTTTCAGTCCGAGGAAGCTCATTCTGGTTGGCACGGCGCTGACCTGTGTCGCGCTGGTCGGATTCGGTCAGATGGCCGGCGGCTTGATGATCTACTACATGTTCTGTGTGGTCTACACGGTGGGCTACTTCATCTCGGGTCCGCCGCCGCACCAGATCATCGTTTCCCAGTGGTTCCGGAAGAAACGCGGCATGGCGATGGGAATCCTGTATGTCGGCATCGGCGTTCTGGGTTCTGCCGGCACGTTCCTGTTGAAGTATCTGATTGAGAAGTACGACCACCACGTGGCACTGACGGTGCTGGGCGCCATGGTGCTGCTGGCCTGGCCGCTGGTGATCTTCGTCGTCAAGGACAAGCCCTCCGACATGGGCCAGAATCCTGATGGCGACATTGAGCCTTCCAAGGAAACGAAAGTCGCTTCGCGGACTTACAAGGAACTCCTGGGAAGCTATCCGTTCTGGCTTCTGTTGATGGGCAGCCTGTGCAGCATCGGGTCGATCGGCGCGGTGAACTTCCACATGAAACTCGTGTTCCGCGACCAGGGATTCACCGATGACAAGCAGGTGCTGGCAGCCGCAAGCACGGCGACGATCCTGGTCCTGTGGTCGTCTATCGCCGGCCGGTTGTCGATCGGATACTTTGCCGACAGGTTCTCAAAGAAGTGGGTGATGTTCGCCTCCTACTTTGTAACGGCGGCAACAATTCCGCTGCTGCTCAAAGTCACGCCCTGACTCCACCTTCTTCCTGTACGCCTTCGCGATTCTTTTCGGCTTCGGCATGGGCGCTGACTACATGATGATCCCGCTGATGGCGGCGGACCGATTCGGCGTGAATTCAGTGGCGCGTGCGATGGCGATCATCCTGCCCGTGAACACGATCGGGCAATCCTGGTTCCCCTACCTGGTGTCGCACATGCATCGCTGGTTTGGCGGATACACGGGAGCGATGACGGTGGTCCTGGTGGTTTCCCTGCTTGGCGCGGTGGCGATCATGATGCTGCCCAAACGGAGAGAAATCGAAGCCGCCGGCTAGGGCCGTCCTGGTCAGGAGTCTCTGAGCGCGTTCAGCGGATCGACGTTTGCCCCGCGCCAGGCGGGGATGAACGAGGCCAGCAGCGATGCGCAGAAGACTGTCGCGGCGACACAGGCGTAGGTAATCGGATCAGCCGGCGTGACTCCGACCAGCATCGTGTCAAGAGCTCTGCTGGCCAACGGCGCGACGGCAAACCCGGCGAGCACACCCGCCGCGGCCAGCATCGCGCCCTGCCTGACGACAAGCCCTGTGAGGTCCCCGCGGCACGCGCCGAGCGCTACGCGGATGCCGAGTTCGCGCTTGCGTTGCGCCACGCTCACCGCCAGAACAGAGTAGAGGCCCAGCAGGGAGAGCGTGACGGCGAGACCACCGAAGAGAGCCAGCAAGCCGAAGGCAAAGCGTTTCTGGCTCAGAGCCGTGCTCAGCAGGCTCGAAAGAGGCACTATGCGGTCCATGGGAAGGTCAGGATCGACCTCGGCAAAGGCTTGCCGGATGGCCGCGCTCTGAACGGCTTCCCCGCCGCGGCCACGCACAGCGAAGGCAAGAAACGGCCAGGGGTTTTGCGCATGAGGCTGGTAGATCGCGGGCCGAGGCCGCTCTTCCGGACGCAGTTGCCGGATTGTCTCCACCACGCCGACAATCTCAGCCCTGAAACTGTGCTTGCCAACTTTGACCCGCATCGACTGGCCGACTGCGGATAGCCCTTGGAGATGAATCCGCTCGAATTCCTCATTGACGATCAGCACTTTCTGCGCTTCAAATGCATCGCTTTCGAGGAACATTCGTCCCTTGGTTGCCTTCGTTCCGATGGCCTCGAAGAAGCCGGGCGACACGGCGTGATAGCTCACCGACATCGACTGGCCACCAGGCGACTCTCGGCCTTCAACCAGAAAGTCCGCCAGCCAGTTGACCTGCTGCATGGGCAGTGTGGTGCCGACTCCCGCAGCCTGAACGCCGGGGATCGCGCGGAGCTTTTCCAGAGCCCTGCGGACGTAATTCAGGCGTGGGCCTTCATCGCGATACTGCGGATCAGGCAGCGCCGCGCGGGCAGTCAGAACGCCATTCGGATCGAAGCCCAGATCAATCGCCGCGAGTTTCTGAAAGGTACGGGTCAGCAGCCCCGCACAGACCAGCAGGATCACACTCAATGCGACCTCGGCAACCACGAGCACGCTGCGGGTTTGAGACCGGCGCCTTCCGCCGGTGCTGGAGCGCGATTCATCACGCAGTGAGTCTGCCAGGTTCAGCCGCATCGACCCCAGGGCCGGTGCGATGCCGAAGATGAGGCCGGACAGCACTGACAGTCCGGCGGCGAACAGTATTGCCGCCGGATCGAGTCCAACATCTTCAAGCCGCGGCACCGCCTTCGGGCTGAGCAGCACGACTGCCCTCGAGCGTGCCATAGGCGACCACCAGACCGGCCGCCCCCCCCAAGCAGGAAATCCAGAGACTTTCGAACAACAATCCCCTGAAAATACGCGCCTGCGATGCGCCAAGAGCGCTGCGCAGCGCGATATCCCTTTGGCGCCCGCTAATCCGGACAAGGAACAAGTTGGCCAGGTTCGCGCAGGCGATGATCAGCACGAGGAATACGGCCGCGAACAAAACCAGGATCGGCTTTCTCGATTCGCCGACGATCTCTTCCTTGGCCTCAACGAAGTAGGCCGACCATCCGGTACTGGAACTCGGATAACGTTCAGCGATGGACCGCGCCGCCGCGTCGAGTTCCGCCTGAGCCCGCACACGGGAAAGGCCGGGATTGAGGCGAGCCAGAGTGTAGAGGTATCGCGAGTCCCGGGTCTCCAACTCCAGCGGAGTGAAGACAGCCGGAGCGTACACTTCGCTCGAAGTGAACTCTGAGCGAACGGCGGGCAGAACGCCGATGACCGTGTGAGGCTCGCCGTTCAGCACCACAGGCTTGCCCACGACGTCCGGGTCCCGCCCCATGCGCTCAGTCCAGAAGCCGTGACTGACCAGAACCACGGTGTTCCCCCCTGGTTCGAAATCAGAATGCCCGAAGCCTCGCCCCAGCACCGGCTGAAGCCTCAGCAGGTCAAAGTAGCCTTCCGTCAACAAAACCGTGGACACGCGGGATGCGGCGCCACGGTTCATCCACGTTGCAGGGTAATGCCGAAACGCCGAGAGGGAAGCAACATCCTTCAGTTGATCGCGATAGTCCAGGAACTCGCCGGCCGAAAGCGCGCTCTGCTTGCGGCCCTTGGCATCGCTCCGTGTCCAGACGTAACACAGCCGGTCAGCGTCGCTGAATGGCAGAGGCTTGAGCAGCACGGTATTGACCACGCTGAATATGCCGGCCGTCAAGCCAATGCCAAGCGCGAGTAGAACGATGGCTGCAACGGTGAAGCCGGGCTGCCTCCAAAGCAGCCGGAAGGATTGAGCGAGATCGGCAATCGAGTCGCGCACGCTTTATCTCTTAACGAGCCATGTTATCAAAATCAAGCTGCGCGCGGACTTGCATTTCATGGTTAATGAAGTTCAATAATGCACGGAATACCGAGCCTCATCATTGCGGCTTAGCTCCAAAGCCGGTCGTTGATCCGCTCCTTGGTGTCCCATTGCGGAGTAGCTTCGAACATGCCCGGCTCGCGAAGCTGCTTACGAATCGCATCTTCATTGAGCTTGAACCCCAGTCCTGGGCCCTCCGGCACCGTGATGTAGCCCTTGTTCACGATCGGCTTCTCGACTCCGTCGACGATGTCGCCCCAGGTAGTGTTGTCGACCGAGTGATTTTCCAGCACGAGGAAGTTTTGCGTGGCCGCCGCGACATGGACGCTGGCGAATGCGGAGACTGGCGAGTTGGCCATGTGAAGCGCCATCGGAACGCCGTGCTCCATGATGGTGTCGCCAATCTTCTTCGTCTCCAAAATTCCACCGCTGGTGGCGATGTCGGGGTGAAGGATATCGACCGCGTGGTTCTTCGCCAGGTGGATGAAATCTTCCTTAAGGTAGATATCTTCGCCGGTACAGGTGGGCACGTCGATGGCGTCGGTGATCTTCTGCAGCAGCTCGGTGTTCCACCAGGGGATGACGTCTTCCATCCAGGCGAGATTGAACTTCTGGAAAGCCTTGCCCAACCGGATGATCGAGTTCACGCCAACGTGGCCGAAATGATCGGTGGACAAGGGCACCTCGTAGCCGATAATCTCGCGGACTTGTGCGAGATAATCGGCCATCATGGCGACACCCTTTTCGGTCAGCTCCATGCCTGTGAACATGTGCTCGGTGGGCAATGGACGAGGACCCGACTGCCGGTTTCCGCCTGCGGGCGGCGCGCCCGCGGCCTGTCCCTGCGGCCGGGTGAATACGCCGATGTCGTTGCCTGCGGGATAGCTGATCGTGCCGGGCGTATTGGCGATAATCGGCACGCCGATATCGGCCTTGAAGAAGGTGAAGCCCTGCTCCTTGCGTTCCTTCATCCGTTCGGCGAAGACCTTCGGATCGCGCATCATCGGCGTGTCGCAGTAGACACGGACGCGGTCCCGAAACTTGCCGCCCAGCATCTGGTAGACGGGCACGTTATAGACTTTGCCGGCGAGATCCCACAAGGCCATCTCGATTCCCGAGACGCCGCCGCCCTGACGCGCATGGAATCCAAATTGCTTGATCTTCCGGAAAACCTTATCGATGTTGCACGGATTTTCCCCGACAACCAGCCGCTTGAGTTCCAACACATAGGTACGGCTGGCGCCGTCGCGGTTCTCCCCAATGCCGTAGACGCCCTGATTGGTGTCCAGCCGGATCAGGCCGCCGCCAGTGTTGACCATGGCCATGCGGACATCGGTGATTCTCAGATCAGACGGCTTCGACGCGGTCTGGACATTCTGTTGATAAGCCTCCAGAGTCTGGTCGTCCCAGAAGGACGCACCGACGACTCCAGCAGCGGTTGCGAGGAAAGAACGACGACGAAGACGAGATGAGAGCTGGCTCATAGGACCCTCCAAATATTCGGTTAGGCGCATGAAATTCATGTCGCCCGGCTATGAGCCTATCACGCATATTCGCCGAAGTATTCTTGACTTATCCGGCCAGATAGCGCCTGACTGTGGTCAAAAGCTCCCCTGCGTGAATCGGTTTATTCAGGAACGCATCCATGCCGCCCAGCCGGCAGGCAGCCCTCACTTCATCGTTGGTGTCCGCTGTCAGGGCCAGGATCGGCACGGTATCGTAGCCGGGCAGCTCGCGAATCCGGCGAGTGGCTTCAATACCGTCCATTTCAGGCATCTGCACATCCATGAGGATGAGCTCATAGCGCCGCGTGGCGGCCGCGGCGATCGCTGAAGGCCCGTCCATCGCCGTGTCGAAGTCCACGGTTCCCTTGGACAGCACGGCACTGAGCACCCGCAAGGCGATGCGGTTGTCCTCGACGACCAGGATTCGTTGGACAGCCTGCTTGGCCGTGTCGCCGAACTCAGAAGCTGTGTACGAGACTTTCGATATCGGTAGGCGAAGCGGCAATTCCGTGCGGATCAGAGTGTCTCCGCCTGGCATGGACTTGACAGCAAAATCACCGCCCAGCAGCCGTGTAATCCGCCTGGCGAGAGCCAGGCCAAGTCCGAGTCCGTCGAACCGCCTGTTGAGCCCCTGTTCGAGCAAGTCGAAGTTTCGAAGCTGCTCTTCCACTCCTGCCCCGCGTGCGGCAGCAAGAGCGTGGGAGGCGGAAATTCGCAGGACGAACTCGGCCGGCCGAAGGGGTGAACTCCCGGTGCAGTCCTCCACCGAGATCGAAACAGGCGCTTCGCCCGGGGTCGTGTCGCTTTGCCGCCGCGCGTATTGCAGCAGCAGAGTGAGCAATTGGCGGATTCTATAGGCGTCGCCGATCGCGGTTCCGGGCAAGTGCTGAGAGAGGTGGAATTCGATCTTTTGCGAGGATTCTGATTGTAAGGCGGCGAACTCGCGATGGGCTGATTGAAGGGTCTCCTGGACGTCAAACTCCGCAACGTCAAGATTCACCGAATCAGAAGCCAGCGCGGTGTATTCCAGGGTGTCATTGAGCAACTCGTACAGTGTCGCCGCGCAGGATCGCACTGCCCGAACATAATCCTGCTGCTCCAAGTCCAAGGGCGTTTCCAGCAGCAGCTCCACCATCCCGAGCATGCCGCTCAAGGGGGTCCTGATCTCGTGGTTCAGACTAGCGAGAAAATGAAGCTTTACGGCCTTCACGTCGTGCTCGACATGAGCTGCGGCTCCATAGGTATTCCCAGGATGCAGTGCCTGTCTTATCCGGTTCGGACTCATGTCTGCCTTCTAGCTACATCGGCTGGGAGTGCCGTGGAGTTTAGCCGAACTTGAGCCGAGTCCGATTGTCGGGAGCCTCGCCGACCCCGGCCAGGCCCCCGCAAGTCATTGAATAAATTAATCTTCGCTCTTCAGGAAACCACCAAGGGACTCCAGCGGACCGCGTTGGTCGCCGCCCGTTCCCGACGGTGTTAGTTCCCGCCGGAGCTTTTCGAGCGTCATCGATTGGACGATGACCCGGCCTGGGCCGGTGAGGGTGGTCAGGAACAGACCCTCGCCGCCGAAAATCGCGGTTTTAATGCCTCCCGCCAACTGGATGTCGTAGCTCACGCTCTCTTCAAAGCCCACGACGCAGCCGGTATCCACTCGCAGAGTCTCAGCCGGCCCCAACTGGAACTCGATGAAGTCACCCCCACCGTGGATGAACACGTGGCCCGGACCAGTCAACTTCTCCAGAATGAATCCCTCGCCGCCGAAGAAACCGGCGCCGATCCGTTTCACCAATGCGATGTTGAGTTGCACGCTCGCCTGCGCGCACACGAAGCTGTCGCGCTGAACGAGCCACGACTGTCCCGGCCGCAATTCGATGTCCTGGAGCCGGCCCGGATAGTTCCCGGCAAACCCAACCTCACCAGCTCCCGAAGACCGGAAGTAGGTCATGAACAGCGATTCGCCCATGAGCTTCCGCTTGAGCGCCCCCCAGATCTTCTGGCCCAGGCTATCGCCCGACATGCGGGTCTCCCAGGAGATTGTGGGCGTCATGTAGAGCATCTTGCCTGCTTCGGCAAACAGCTCCTGCCCCGGCTTGAGCCGGACGCGAACCACCTGGAGGTTGTCGCCCTGGATGGTGTAGTCCAGTGGTCCGGCGTCTATCACGGGAGGCCCGAAGGCGCTCGAGTTGGGGGTTGGCGCTCCCGGGCCCGGGGCGGGTGTGCCGCAGCGGGCGCAGAAACGGACAGCGTCAGCGATTTCATTTCCGCAACTGGTGCAATATGGCATAGGTTTGGCGTAGTCGATGGACTCTCCACCGTATGTTATACAGCAAAGGCCCTCGCGAGGGAGATACGCAAACTGATCGAGTCGAGTTCGAAAATTCGACAGTGTCTTATCGCGAGGCCGCCATCACATGGCGAGGCGTAATCTCGGCGATCGAACGCGTTCCGCACTGCTTCATCACCAACCCGAGTTCAGCCCGCAGCATGTCGAGCACGCGTTCCACTCCCGGCTGGCCGAAGGCGGCTAATCCCCAGAGATAGGGCCTGCCTACCAGGACCGCACGCGCCCCGAGCGCCAACGCCTTAAAGATATCGGTACCGCGCCGGAAGCCACCATCCACCAGAACGGGCATCCGGCCACGGACGGCGTCGACCACTTCAGGCAGGCACTCCAACGTCCCCATTCCGGAATCCTCGGCGCGCCCGCCATGATTGGAGACAACGACCGCATCCACGCCATGCTCCACTGCAAGCGAGGCGTCCTCGGCGGTGCCGAGGCCTTTGATGACGATCTTCATTTTGGTCATGCGGCGCAGGCGTTCAATGGAATTCCAGGTCAATGCCGGCGCGAAGAGATTCAATCCGTTGGCGTCGATTCCGTCGAACATCGGTTTGCGCCGATAGAAATTGGAGGTGCGGCCGAGGGGGCCAGGCAGGCCATGGCAACTCGTACAATCACGCTTGTCCGTCGTCTGGGAGCGGGCGGCGGTTTCCGCGTTGCGACCTGCCGGCAGATCGACGGTCACCACGAGGACAGGGCATCCGGCGGAGTCAGCGCGGGCGACCAATCGCGTGGTGACTTCCCACCTATCTGTCGCGTAGAGCTGATACCAAATGGGGCGCGTCGCGGCGTTGGTGACCGCTTCGACGCCGGAGGTGGCCGCAGTGGAAAGGATCTGCAATGTCTTGCGCGACGCGCCCGCGCGGGCGCTGGCGATTTCCCCTTGGGGATGGAAGGCCTTCTGGGCGGCGCACGGAGCGAGGATGATAGGGGTCTCCCACTTCACGCCGAGCAGTTCAATGCCGGTGTCGACGGTTGTGACGTCGATGAGCCGCCGCGGGCGCAGAACGTAATGATCGAAGGCAGCCCGATTGGCGGCAAGGGTTTTGTCTCCATCCACGCCGGTCGCCATATAGCCGAAGTGGGTGGGAGGCAGGACCTGTCTCGCTGCGGCTTCGAAATCGAAGACATTGATGGCAGCCTCGGGAGTGGCCGGCGCGACGCCAGCATCCCCGGCCATGAGTGGGCTGGCGGCGAGGTAGCCCAGAAAACGCCGCCGGCTCGAGAGAGTCGACATTCGCAGAATTGTATCAGTCCAAACTCGCCACAGCCAGCCGCCCGTGACCCCAGACTGTCTGGCGCCCCACGCACGCATAGGCGGCAGTCTCGAGGAAAGGCAGGTAGGCCCGCATGTCGCCTTCGTAATCCGCGTAGCCCGTGAAACCGGCCAGAGGATGCGTCTGCCCTGTTCGTGAACTGCGCCGGGATCCGGGATGTGGCGTCACCTCTCCACCCAACAGCCGGACCGCATGGGCCGCCTCCAGGAATTGTTCGAAGTCGATGGCGAGCGGACCCGGACCATAGAGGGCGCGAAGGGCGCTGATGCGATCCCGCAGTCTGGCCATGAGAATCGCAAACGAGGGCGGGCCATCGGTGTCCTGCCCCTTGAGTTCGGTCTGTGTCATGAAATGAACCCGAATCCGGCGCGGAGCCGAGGCTCGTTCCGACAGGTCGATGTTGATGATTCTGGCCTCGAACTCTTCCTGAATAGCCGGGCCGAGGAAGAACTGGGTGAGGCTCTTCAAGGCTTCCTGGAAAGGAGCTGTGTCTACGTAGAACACTGCCACGTCCACGGTGAATACATCACCGGATTCAACCGTGACGCGATTCAAATGACTGGCATGGAGAACGAATGGCCGCGGCGGGTTTCGCAGCCCGCTCGGGCCGGCAGTGCGGACGGGCCTGAACAATGCGGGATCGAGGGCAAACCCCAAGGCGCCGCGCAGCGCGTTTGAAGCATTTGGCGGAAAACGCAAACGGCCTGCCGCGCGGAAGTGCGCACGGCAGGCCGTCACTTGCAGATCCAAACCAGCGCAAGGCACTTCAGCCGCCAGCGCTATTTTGCGACATAGACGAGCGGTCGCACTTGCATCGTCGTGCCCGGCAGGTTATCGCTCGCGACGTTCTTGTAGAGTACTGTGAACCCGTAAGCTCCATTGAGCGCCACTTGAGGCAGCTTGACCTTCAGGCGCCACACCCCTGGCCGCTCGGGGTCCAGCGTGGATGACACGACCTGAGCCTCGGCAACCGTTGTATTGGTGAGCCGCAAGAAGGCCCTCAGTGAACCTGCGGTGGGGACATCCATCTCCCAGGTGGTGCCATCGTCCGGCAATCCGTCAAAGAATCCGTGGCCGGTCATCAGCACGGTGATCTCGCCGTTGCTCGCAGCGAGATTGACGTCGGTATTGCGGGAGCCATCGGGATTGTAGGCCATCGCTGAACCCTGTGTGATTCCAGGATTCTCCATCAGGGCAGCAGGTGAGACCGCGGTCATATTCACGTAGGAATGGGAGATTATTTCTCCCGACTCTATGCGTCGAAACACGAACTCCGCCGCCCCCGCGCCGGGAGTGGACTTCGGCACAATGAATCTCGCGTCTTCGGAAGTCACTTTCATCAGGGGAGCCTTTGTCCCATCCACTGTCAGTTCCAATCCGTCGAGTTCGAACGGCAGCGGAGCTGTTGTCGATTCAGACCCTGAGCCGCGCAAATCCACGCCAGGCACACGCAGCAAGCCAATCATCGACGGCGCAACCCGGGGGAACCCGTTGGCCCAATTCACGACCGTCAATTGAGGGTAATGGAATGTCGCCCGATTGGCGCCGTCCAGAACGATCATGTTCTCGCGCTCGTCCAGGATCACGGCACGAGGCGCATTGGACTGCATGGAGAAGTCCACGTTCGCGGTGCCGGTGAGGAAGAAGGTATCGCGGTCGGCGACACGCAGCACGCGGCCAAAGGCCGTTCTTGTTCCCCCATCTACTACCCAGAACTGGGCACGTGCCTTTGAAGCCGTGACTCCGACAACGGTCCCGGTCTGGAGCCTGAGGCTGTTTGAAGCATCCACTCCGTTCCCATCGTCAAACGAACTGACCCGATAGTAAATTTGAACCCGGTTGTTTCCAAAATCGGCGACATAGAGATTGTCGTCTGCATCAATGGAAATCTGCGTCGGGTAAGCGAACCTGCTCTCCGACTCCCCGGGGGAGCCCGAGACAAAATCCATCTGGCCAAGCACGCGCGAAGCCGCCATCCCATTGGCGAAGTTTCCGCGGGCGAATACGAGGACGCGGTGGTGGGCGGCATCTGCCACGACAAGCGACTCATTGCCCGTGAACGCGATACTGACCGGACGAGCCAGAGTGCGATCTGAGACATCAAAATTCCGGCTGTTGAAATCTGCCTGGCCGATCACCAGATCAGGACGCCGGACTCCTTCGGGCTGGTCAAACGGACGCGGGAAGCGGAGCACTCGACCGTTGCCGGTATCGGCGACATAGAGATGACCATCCCGGTCCACAGCCACCGAAGAAGGCAAAAGAAGCCCGGTATCGCTCGGCCGTCCGGAGTCATTGTTCGGGGAGTTGATTAGATTGCGGTAAAAATCGACTTGGCCGATGACGATATCGGCGCGCGCACCGGTGGTCACACGACGCGCATCGGCATAACCGAGGATGCGATTATTGCCTGTGTCCGCAATGTACAGGCGTGGGGGCGTTGAGGAGTAATCGATGACGGCATGAGGCCCTATAGGGAGCGTCGAGGTTGTCGTCCCGGTGGTGTAAGATAGCGAACCGCCGGCGAACTCCCGGCCTTCGATGAAGTTCGCACCACGATACTCGAAGCCGATCTGGCCCAGGACCGCCCTGGCCGGGGCGGCAGTGCCGCTGGCCCTGTCGAAGGGCATGATGACGACCCTGTAGTTCGAGCTATCGACAACGTAGAGATCGCCGCCGCCATCCCCGTTCGGGACAAAGGCGAGCCCGGAAGGGCCGTTGAGCGACTCCGCATTCGTGTCGACCCCGCCGCGGTTGGCCTTGCCCGAGAATAGGTCGGATTGCCCTATGACCCCCGAGATGCGAGGCGATATCTGCGTCTGGGATTCAGAGGCCCACTCTCTCGGCGGCGGAAACTTCACGATCCGGTTGTTGAGCGTGTCGCTGACGTATAACCGTTCATCGATGACAAGCAGGCCTTTGGGACCGTAGACGTAGGTTGTCCCGCTGACTCGTGTGGTCAGTCCAAAATCATTCACCTCCAGAACGGGCTCCCCTGCCTTCGGCTGGTAAATCCCAAGGATTCGCGTGGCAGCGCGGCCGAGCGCGTCGGGGGTGAAGCCCCGCGTCCAGTACAGGACACGGCCCAGGTCGTCGGAGAAGTAGAGGTTTCCACCGGCGTCGAAGGCCAGGGCAGATCCGAAACGGATCAGTTCCTTGTTCAGGAGGTTGTCCTGGAGTTGGGCCGCGGTGGTAACGTTGGCGAGTCCGCGGTTCGCCGTCGCGGTCGTGAAGAGTTTCTGGCCCAGAACGTAGTCCGCATTGATCAACCGATTTGCACCATTCACGTTACCGGACCCGCTGACTTCGGCAGCCCGATACCTGAGGATGCGGTGATTGCCGTTGTCTGTGACCCAGAGATTGCCGTCGGGGTCAAACGCCAAGGCTGCATACTCATTGCCCGCTATTGCGGTTTGAAAACGCAGAGTGCCCGCGGATGGCAGGGCATTTGCCACTGTCGACTGATTCGGATTCCTGCTCGTAAGATTCGGTTGGCCGATGACAAGGTCCGCCGTGATCAGCCCCTGCTGCTCGAACGGCTTGGAGTAGCGCAGAATTCGATTGTTATCAAAGTCCAGGACGAACAGGTTGCCCTGCCGGTCAACCGCCACGCTCGTCGGGCTGGACAGCCCACTCGGGTAGCTTGGAGCGGAGTTGCCCGGTGTGTTTGAGAGACTGGAGGACTTATCTCTCTGCCCGATCACCAGGTCGGCATCCTGCAGAGTCTGCCGCGAACCGGGATCGCGAAAGGCCAAAACGCGATTGTTGCCTCTGTCGGCGACATAGAGAATCGGGGGTGTGGCGGAAGTATCCACCGCAGCGGACTGGGGACTGAAAAACTCGCGGCCCTCGATGATATTCGGAGTGAGGCTGGTTGGCCCGAGCATGTCGTTCGGCGATCTCGGCCTGGAGAGCGTGCCAAGCGCTTGAGCCGGAAGCGGATTGAGGAATTGTCCTCCAGCCTGGACCCCGAGCAGGGCCGAAACGGCCGAAAGTAAAAGCGCCATCTTCGTGGACGTAATCATATTTGGGACTACCCTATTTTGTTCTGTTGCCACCAAGCTCATACTAGCAATAGCCTTGCCATCCTCAGACGATCGGTCGCCTTCAAGGCGGATGGTGGAAGCCGACAATGATAAGATCGGATTTGATTCCTTTAGGTTCCACAATCCGCAGACCTAGAGTGTGTGCTGTTTCTTACCTAAACACGGTACCCCTCGTTTGGGGTGCGGTCGAAGGGCCACAGAAAACGCAGATCGACCTGTCTTTCGCCGTCCCTTCGCAGTGTTCAGACCGTGTTTCCGACCGTGTGGCCGATGTCGGGCTGGTTCCGGTCTTCGAAGTTGATCGCATGGGCCTCTCCTGGCTGCCGGGCCTGGGCATCGCCAGCCATGGCGCCGTGCGCTCGATCCTGTTGATTTCAAAGGTGTCGCCGAGGAAGATTACACGGCTTGCGGCTGACTCGGGCTCACGCACGTCGGTCCAATTGGCACGTATCATCCTGGCTGAGCGTTACGGCTGCCTGCCTGAGGTCATTTCCGCCCCGCCGATCATCGACACGATGCTGGAGGGGGCCGACGCGGCCCTCCTCATCGGGGACGCCGCGCTTTCCGTAGACCCGGTGGATTGCGGCCTCGCCTGCCTCGACCTCGGCGAAGAATGGACAGATCTTACCGGCCTGCCGATGGTTTTTGCCGTCTGGGCAGGCCGGCCCGCTGCATTGACGCCGAGTCTGCATGCCTCGCTGGAAGGCTCCGCGCGGTTTGGACTGGCTGAACTGGACCGGATCATCGAGGTCGAGTCGAATCGCCGCGGATTCGCCAAAAGCATGGTGGAGCAATACCTTACTCGCCATATACAATTCCTATTAGGGCCAGAGGACGAAAAGGGGATGGATGCCTACCTTCAAATGGCGCGAGCCATGAACAAGCATGGGCTCCCGTCAGGCTCGACGAGGATGGCTGAGCGATGATGACCCAAGAGGAATCAATCGACCTGTTCCGCAGCAATGACCTGATCGGGATCGGCATGGCGGCGGACGCCCTGCGCCGCAAACTGCACCCGGAGGGCGTGGTCACCTACATCATTGACCGCAACATCAACTACACCAACTTCTGTACGGAATATTGCAGCTTTTGCGCCTTCTATCGACCCATGGGCCATCAGGAGGGCTACGTCCTGGGCCACGACGTGATTTTCGAGAAGATTCAGGAGACCGTCGATCTGGGCGGAACCGGCATCCTCATGCAGGGCGGCCTGCACCCCGACCTCAAGATTGAGTGGTACGAGGATCTGCTGGGCGCCATCAAAGCGCGATTTCCCCAGGTCTGGCTGCATTGCTTCTCGGCGCCTGAGATTCAGAACATCGCGGTCGTGAGTGGAATCAGTTTGCGCGACACCATCGCGCGCCTGCGCGACGCGGGTCTCGATTCCATTCCGGGCGGCGGAGCGGAGATCCTGCACGATGACGTCCGGCGCCGCATCAGCCGCTTGAAATGCGACACGCAGGAATGGATCGACGTTCACCTGACAGCGCACCGGCTTGGAATGAGAACCACCGCTACGATGATGTTCGGCTGCGGTGAAACGATCGAGCAGCGGGTTGCCCATTTGGAAGCCGTCCGGCGCATTCAGGAAGAGACCGGCGGCTTCACGGCCTTCATTCCCTGGTCGTTCCAGAGAGAGAACACGTCGTTGGGACGCTTTGTGAAGGAAGAAGCAACGGGCGTCGAGTATCTCAAGACGCTGGCGATTTCGCGTCTCTACCTCGAGAACATCCTGAACGTCCAGAGTTCCTGGGTCACGCAGGGGTTGAAAACCTGCCAGGTGGGCCTCCGGTTTGGCGGCAACGACGTCGGCAGCATCATGATCGAGGAGAACGTGGTGAGCGCCGCAGGCGCGCGGCACCGTGCATCGGAGGAAGAACTCCGCCGAATCATCCGCGATGCCGGATTCACGCCCAAGCAGCGGGACACTCTCTACAGGACTTACTTCCTCAATTGATCGACTGAGCTCAGCTCTTCCCTGATGCGAATGGCAATCATCGGATCGAGCATCGCGGCCGTTGCAATTTGCACGTGGTGGGCGCCGGCCGCGAGGCGATCCCGCACGTCGGCGGCGCTGCGGATGCCGCCTACTCCTATTAACCGCAAACGAGATCCGCGCTGTTGAATCAGACCGGCCAGGGTCGCCGTCTCAGCGTTGCAGCGGTCACGAATGCATGCGCCGCCAATGCCCCGCATCACGCCGCCAAAGAGGCGTTCGCCGCCGGAGTCCACCACGTAGGCGCTCATGCTGTTCACCGAGCTGAGCGCGTTGGCGTATGGCTCCACCGCCTCAATGAAGGCCGCCGCGTGCTCCCGCTGTTCGAAGAGCCCGATCTTGAGAATCAGCGGGGTCTTGCCGATTGCCTCACGAATCCTGCCGCAGATGAGACTCGACGCCCCGGGCGATTGGTAGAGTTGTCCTTCCGCAGTACACACGTTGGGGCATGAGAGGTTGGCCTCTACGGCCTGGGCCCCCGAGTCGACTGCCCAACGCGAGAGACGGCTGAAGTCGTCGGCGATGGCGGAAATGTCCCAATCAGGCAGGGGTGAAGCGACAACGGAGACCACCAGCACCTGGTCCGGGGCAAGCGCCGACCGGGCCAGAGCGACATCCTCGCGCCAGTCGTCTGGAGACTTCGACGGCATCCCGAATGAGATAGCCCAGGAATCGAAATCTGCCGCGGCGGGGGCCGCAACGACGCTTTGTCCGCCCCGCGGCAGCGGTCCGCTGGCAATGGGCAACAGGTTTGGAAGAGGATAACAAGCTCGATAGGCAGAGCGAACGGTCTTGTATGTCAGGACGCTGAAACCGAGGGATGCGTAGTATCGAATCCAGGCGCTGTTCAGCAGTGGACCTGCGGGCATTCCAAGGGGTGAAGCGACCGGTAAACCGCAGAAATCCCATTCACCCGGGCAGGGGCGAACCTTGGCCGGCTCGGGGCAAGCGGGAGGATTCGCGAAGTTCCAGTCATAAGACTGGAGAATGTCGTATCTGTCCATGACCGGAGCCATTATACTTGCCCCGGCGCATAGCGGACGGTGAAAGCGTCGCCGCCTATCGGGATGCGCGTTGCGCGGCCATCGTGGGCTCACCGGACACATTTCCGTCATGCACATCATGAGCCTGGATCTGGCGGGCCCGCTTTACGGGCGAAATGAAGGCCCAGCTCCTGCGAAGACAAGCGCCACAGCGAACGGGACCGTAACCCAGAAGTGAGCACGCCGCTTCCAGCATGTTCCTCGGTCTCGAGACATGGATGCGCGAGGCCCGACAATGAGGACATCGGGGAGTTTGCACCATCCAAGCATGGACGCTGATTCGCTGAGCCGCAACAGGACTAAGGTAGGGAGCTTTCTAGTACGTTTGTCAATTACTGGCAGTACCGGAATAAATTGAATTCAAAAGGAGCTTGAAGGTCCCAAAGCTCTGTGCCCTGAATTGGGGACGAAAACCGAACAGAATCGCCCGGCCGGCACCGACGCGAGCCTCAACCGCAGCCGCTTTGCCCAAAGCCGCCCGCTCTCCCGACAACCATCCGCTGGCCAGGAGGTTAGTCTTTGCATAAGAAGCGATTACGGTCACTTCTTTCTCCCCTTTGTTGAACTTCGGGGCGAGCGAGATTTCGAACGCCTGACCGCCTGTGGAGGTGGCATAGGCCTGTGGCGGCATCCCCTCGGCCAAGGCATGTTTAATGTTCACATCCAAACGGAGGATTGAACCGGGACAGTACCAGCCGCCGGTGGAGTTTGTACTGGCGGGGCCGCCTGCCTCTACGCCCCGCAACACGCCTCGCACCCCGACGGGGAAGAGGTCCAGGACGAGTTCTGTCGCCGTGTCAAGCGCAATCAGAGTGCCCCCGGCGCGCGTAAATTCCAGAAGGTTTCTGGCGCCGTCCAATCCGATTCCTCCGGTGAACTTTGGCAACTGGAAGTTCTTCGAATCCGACGGTGCTTGCCAATCCCCCCGTCCGCTCAATTCGCCTTCCCTGACGCCGTGAAGAATTGAACTCATCGACTGCGCCGCCAGAATGATGACGTCGTACTTCTCCTTGAGCGAACCTTGGCGCACCTCTTCATTGAGCAATTGAGTATGTTTCACTTCGAAGTTGTCCAGCAGCCAAGCCGTCCATCCGGTATCCATGTTTGCCGTGTACGGCTGGTAGAGTGCCACGCGAGGCTTCCGGATGCCCGGCGAACGGGCCATCGCCAGAAACCGCGAATTCTTCTTGGGGTCGAGAACCGGCGCCGGTGAAACCACCGCCTCCACCGCATCGCTCTTGATGTCGATAGGCTGATCAACCCGGTCTACTTTCACACCCATCTGATAGGAGAGGGTCCACCCGGCGAGATCGTAGGGGCGCTTGGTGGGACCGGTCTGGCCGCTCCGGATCTCTGGGTACTTCTGAGGCTCCATCAGGTCCATCAGGTAACCGCGGAATGGCTGTGCCGCCGGCATCAAATAGGTGCCGGCCGGGTAAGTTTTTCCATTGGCGGCAAACGCGGCCGTAGCGCGCCTGACTTCTACGCCGGCGCCCTGCAGGCGTTTCAGCATCTCGGCCGCGGTCCAATCGTCGTCCTGCGTGGGGTCGATCACGTAAGCAAACGGACCGCCCTTTCTGCCCGCCTCGATTTGCGCGGAGGCCAACTCCCACGCCTTCATCAGAAACTGCCGCGGCCGGGAAGCGGCGAGTTCGAGAATAGCGAAGTCGGCCGTCAGCATGTACTCGACTGCGTCCATAAGCGCCCAGCGTCCGCCCAACCAAGGGCGCTCGTAGAACACGGTGGGCTCCCTGGTGGGGATGCCACTGGCAAACGTCGCGGGCAGCTCAGACAGTTTGTAGTCTTTGGGTGTCGCGTATTGATACAGCGCCGTCTCAGTGAGAATTCCGTGCATGTTGTGGAAAGCGGGTGCGCTGCGCAAGCCGCCGTTCCACCAGGCATCGAAGCTGACGTAGGAGACCACGCCCGGTTTGTTTTCCCGCGCGAAGCGTTCTTTCATCGCCGCTCCAATCAGGTTGATTCCCTCCATGACAGGCGCGGGAATATGCGGGTTCAGTGGCTCGGCGTAGGGCGGCACGAAGATTCGGGCTGGGAACGGGGCAACCTGATGTTGGTTGTAAACGATCTGGGGGAACCACTCGCGAAACAGAACACGCGAGATATGGCGCGTTTCGACCAGGTTGAGCATGAACCAGTCGCGGTTGTTGTCGTGGCCGGAGTACTTCTGGTAGAGCGTGGTCAGCGGGGCCAGTTCATGGTCGGTTCCAAGGTTCTGCTTGTACCAGGACGCAACCATGTCCAGGCCATCGGGGTTGATCACGGGGATCTGAATCAGGATCACGTTTTCGCGGATGCGGCGCGTTTCGTCATCCTCGCCAGTCACCATCCGATAGGCCAGATGAGGCGCGTGCTGCACGGGAGCAACCTCAGTGGCGTGGAGTCCGGAGTCGATCCAGACAATCGCCTTGCCCTCTGCGGCCAATTTTTTCGCTTCATCGGCGGTTGCCAGCCCCAGGGCCAGCTTCCGGTTGATCTCACGATAGCGGTCGAGATTGCGGATATTTTCCTCGCTGCTGATGAAGGCGGCGAGGATGTCCCGTCCTTCGGCGCTCTTGCCGATCGTCTCCAACTTCATGCGGCCGGTGGAAGCGGCGAGTGTCCGGAAGTAGCCAGTGATCTCGGCGTAGCCCGCGAGCTTGTAGTCGTCGCCCGGATTGAACCCGAAATGCTCTTTTGGCGCAGGAGGCGCCGCAACCAGCGGAAGACAGAGAGAGAATCGCAGCGGCGAGACCATAGGCGAGAACCCTGCGCGAGATCATATTCAATCATCGTAGCCCTTCCGCTCCCGCCGGTCCGACAGACAGCGGGAGGAAGTCCGGGTAAACTCAGAGAGCGATGAACAGCAACATCTCGCGCCGTGCATTCAGCAGCATTCTCCCGGCTCTCCTGGCCGGGCAGGAGCGGAAGCTCCGGATTGGCATCGTGGGGGGCCGTTTCGGCACGCAGTTCTACTTTCACGAGCACCCCAACTCAGCGGTGGAGGCAGTCGCCGATCTGCGTGCGGACCGGCGCGAAGCGCTCCAGAAAACCTACTCGTGCGCGAAGGCCTACCCCTCTTTGAGTGAGCTTCTCAAGGACAAGCAGGTGGATGCGGTCGCGCTGTTCACTCCCGCTCCGGATCACGCCCGCCATGTGCAGGAGATTTTGGTCGCAGGCAAACACGTTCTCTGCGCAGTACCCGCGGCAATGACCTTGGAAGACTGCTCTCGAATGCTGGAAGCAGTCAAGCGCACCGGCCTCACGTACATGATGGCCGAGACAAGCTACTACCAACAGCTCGCCATCTCGGCCCGCCAGTTCTATCGCGAAGGCGCATTCGGACGCATTTACGCCTGCGAAAGCGAATACCACCACGCAGGGCTCGACAGCCTCTTCGTGGAAGACGGCCGCCGCACGTGGCGCTACGGATTCCCGCCTATGCATTACCCCACACACTGCACCGCCCATCTGTTGGGTGTGACGGGCGAACGCATTACGGAGGTCACATGCATCGGGTGGGGCGACGAAGACCAGGTTCTCAAGGACAACCCATACAGTAACCCGTTCTGGAACGAGACTGCGCTGTTTAAGACCGATAGAGGCACCGCGTTCCGAGTCGCCGTATGGTGGAAGGGCGCGCACATGGGGACGGAGCGAGCACAGTACTTCGGTGACAAGATGAGCTTTTTCTACGAACACCCCAACGGGTCAGGCCCGGCGATTGTGCGTTGGAGCGTCGATCGGGAGAAGGACAGCGCGGGATTCGCACGACAGCGCGCCGTGCTGGAGAAGTACGATCAGCCGAAATGGTGGGCTACGGAGTTGCTGCCCGCCCCTTTACGGCACAACAGCGGCCACCAGGGCTCTCACACCTTCATTACGCACGAGTTCGTCGACGCAGTGCTGCGGCAGCGCAAACCGACCGTGGGTATTCATGAAGCGATCGCCTACACAGCCCCGGGCATCGTGGCGCACGAATCGGCCATGCATGGCGGCGATCACCGCAAGGTTCCACAGTTCGGTTAGCAGTGAGGAAAGGAATTGGTCGAGGTTCGCTATCTTGAAAAGTATGCTCCGGCACCCGGCCAAGGAATTCCGAATCGGTCTCGTCCAGATGTCCTGCTCGACCAACTCGGCAGAGAACCTGGAGAAGGCGATCGCCAGGACGCGTGAGGCCGCTCGCGCAGGCGCGCAGATCGTCTGCCTGCAGGAACTCTTCCGCTCTCAGTACTTCTGCCGCGAGGAGCGCGCCGAGTTGTTCGACTTGGCCGAATCGATCCCAGGGGAGTCGACCGAAGCTCTGGGCCGCATCGCCAAAGAGCTTGGAATCGCCATCGTTGCCAGCCTGTTCGAGAAGCGCGCGGCCGGGCTTTACCACAACACCGCGGCGCTGCTGAATCCCGCGGGGGAGCTGCAGGGCATCTATCGAAAGATGCACATCCCCGACGACCCGCTGTACTTCGAGAAGTTCTACTTCACGCCTGGAGACCTGGGCTTCAAGGTGTTCGAAACGCCTTTTGCCAATATCGGGATCCTGGTCTGCTGGGACCAGTGGTATCCGGAGGGCGCGCGGCTCACGGCGCTGGCAGGCGCGGAAATCCTCCTCTACCCGACAGCGATCGGATGGCACCCGTCGGAGAAGGCTGAATTCGGCGCGCAACAGCTCGACGCCTGGAAGACGATTCAAAGGGCCCACGCCATCGCCAACGGTATCTGGGTGGCGGCTGTGAACCGGACGGGGTACGAAGGCACGCCGGAGAGCGGGCTCGAGTTTTGGGGCCACTCCTTTGTGGCGGATCCATTCGGGGTGATTGTCGCCGAGGCGAGCGACAAGGAAGAGGCCGTGATGGTAGTCAATTGCAGCCGCGACAGAATGGAGGAAGTCCGGCGAGGCTGGCCGTTCTTCCGGGACCGCCGGATCGATGCATACGGCAAGATTACCTCCCGCTGGGATCAGGATTAGGAACAAGGTGCCGGAGTTCAACGATGCCTTGGAACGCAGCACTCTATGACCATGCAATAGTCCGCGCGCACTCATGCGTTTTCGCGCGGGCCGATACTTCAAAGAAGCCCCGGAAACTCGTGAGCGGAAAGTCCTAGAACTATTCCATCCATTTTCTAGTACCAACCCCCGTTAACCAGACAAATAGAAACAGGATGTTGATGTACTCTCACTCTGTAGAGATAATCGCACCTCCGTTTTCTCGGTCTCCTATCCAAACCTTCGGCCGGAGAATGAGCATTGTGGAGGAGTGAAATGAGGAGGAAAGTCAATTGACAAATGGATGGTCTGGACAAAAAATCATGTTGGCACTTGCTGTCAGCATACTGTGTGGAACAGCGCTCACTGCGGCACCTTGTCTGACAAACGGCGCGGATGTCGTCGGGAATCCCGCACTCGGGGCCACCGTGCAGACTTTTGTGAACCTGGGAATCAATCCCAATACGACGTGTATTGAGAATGGCCTGTGGACCAACCCTTCTGGTTTTGGTCTGGGGACTTACATCAAAGGTGCAAATGGTTTGGGCGGATCGCCAGACCCGACAATACTGGCATGGAACAGCAGCACCGTAGATGGAACAATCGGCGGCAACGCCAATAGTCTCGACTTCTTCTGGGTGCAGGACGGTGGGAACACACTCGATTTCGGCAATGGCATTGTAGGCGGGGCTCCATCCCAGGGAATCGTCTGGGACCTCGGCGGCCAGGCCAACAAGGCGGTCGTCTTCGTCGCAGTGGACCACGGACCTCTGCCTGAGGAAGTGCTGGAAAACACGGCATGGCTCTCGAACAACCCCGATGCCGCCGACGGGGGTTGGACGCAGGCAGTTCTGGAACACGTTTACGGAGCTGGATGGTCGCCTGACCCGAACATCGTGGATGGATTCGTGGCGGTTTATACACTTCCTACCAACACGACATTCCGATACGTTTCCGTGACGTGGGGTGGACCCGGTTCGATTCATCGAGATGGCGACAATGAGATCGACGCCGTCGGCGGTCTCACTGAAGGAGGAACGGGCGTAAACGAAGTCCCCGAGCCAGCGACGGCGGGCATGCTCGCCGGTGGCGGACTGCTGCTGGGTCTCGCGAAGATCTGGCGCCGCCGCTGCTGAACCTCTCAAATCCAATCTACGAGAAGCCATCAGCGCTCCTTCTGGGTGTTGATGGCTTTCTTCAATTCTTGGCGAGTCGTCGCCACGAGAGGCTACACTGGGCCGTATGGATCATGTCCTGATTCTCGGCGCCCGGGGGACCCTCGGCCAGCAACTCGCCAGACTCTACCCGGCTGCCACCAATTGGGACCGGGAAGACGTCGATGTGCTCGATTTCCCCGCCTTCCGGCGAACTGTTCTTGCCCTGCCGGAGACCCCACAAGCCATCATCAATTGCGTCGCGTTCAACGACGTGGACGGCGCGGAGGATCGGCCAGAAGCCGCCGATGCGCTCAACGCCGATTTCCCCGGACGGCTGGCCGGACTTTGCCACGAACTGGGCGTCCCTATCGTCCACTTCAGCACCAACTATGTCTTCGACGGCGTGCGGGGCGAGTATACGGAGAACGATTTGCCCAGCCCGCTGAGCGCCTACGCCCGCTCCAAGGCAGCCGGCGAGCACGCCGTCGTGTCGGCCACGCCACGGCACTACATTGTCCGCACCGCCGTCATTTTCGGCCCCAAGGGCGCCAGCGACCTCTCCAAGAAGAGTTTCGTGGACATCATGCTCAACCTCGCGGCCAAATCGGACACTATCCGCGCAGTCGATGACGAGATCAGCAGCCTCACTTACGCGCCCGACCTCGCCGCCGCCACTGCCCGCCTGCTCCACTCTGGCGCCCCGTATGGGATCTACCACCTCGCGAACTCGGGCCAAGCCAGTTGGTTCGACTTGGCCTGCGAGATCTTCCGACTCTCCGACCAATCCCGCGTTAGCGTGCAGCCTGTGCCCGCATCAACCTTCCCGCGGAAAGCCCGCCGTCCCGCCAAATCGGTGATTCTCAATACCAAGACAGACCCGTTGCGTCCGTGGCAGGATGCGTTGGCCGATTTTCTCGCCTGAGTGGGCAGATAGACCGCATTCAACTGAGGGGAGAAAGACTTGAGTGGAGCCGGCGGAGGGAATTGAACCCCCGACATTCTGATTACAAATCAGACGCTCTACCAACTGAGCTACGCCGGCCCTTGTCACTTCAGAATACCATTGCCCTCCGGCCTGTTATGCTGATGCACGATGGAGGCATCCTCATCGCGGGCTGCGTGGTTAACTGCACTTGCGGTATGGGCTGTTTCGAGCGGTCTGGCGGTTTTTCATTACCCGGTCGACCAGGTGGGAGACGGACTCGAGTACACCCTGATGATGCTGACGATGAAGCATCATCGGGATCCTACGATCACGCCCGGTGACATCGCCGCTTACAACCAACTGGTCGAGGCGCGGCCATGGCGCGGCGGATCAAAACTGACACCTGCTCCCGTTGATCCATGGCTTGAGTTGCCGGGATCGAAAGAGCAACGGTGGGACTTGAGGCACATCTGGGTCTACAGCCTGATGGCGGTCCCTTTTTCGTGGCTGTGCGAGGTGGTGGGAATGCATCCCATGGCAGGATTCGCCTTCCTGCACGCATTTCTGGTACTGGTCACCATCGCGATAGCACGGCGATGGAGCGGGGACATGGGAGCGCTGACGGCGGCGATGCTCATGATCTGTTCGCCTTACTATTGGTATTCAAATAAGCCGCACACCGAGATCCTGACGGGTGCCGCGCTGATGCTCGCGACCGTGGGAGTGGCCACCGGGCGTCACGCCGCCGCCGGATTATGCCTGGCAGCATCGGCGACACAGAACATGTTGCTGGCACCTTTCGCGATGACAGCGATTGCCCTGGATTGGCGACGCCTGATGAATCGAGACCGCGCCACATGGTTGATGGCGGGGGCCTCCGCGGCGGTGGTCTGCCTGTCGCCGGCTTACTACTTCTTCAGACATGGCGTGGCGAATCCGCTTCAACGGTTCGGGTACATAGTGCCTCAACTGATCGGGTGGAAGAGAATCGCCACCCTATGGGTCGATCCAGACCGCGGGATTCTGCTCTTGTGGCCGCTCGCATTGCCTTTGTTGCTGTTGAGCGCGTGGATGATGGTTGGCGCATCCCGCAGGGAAGAATGGCATTGCCTCGTCAAACCGCTCGCCCTGTTCGTGGCCAGCTACCTGGTCTTGGTCCAGCCCGGGATGGCAGTGCAGGCAAATTGGAATATGGGCGGATCGTACCTTGTGCAGCGGTACACCTATTGGTTCGTCCCGCTTGGGTGGATGGCCCTGCTTCATTGGCTCGAGTCGTTGGGTGGGATGAATCGAACGTGGCGCCCTGTCGCTGCGGCGCTTCTGGCCTGCTTGTCTCTCTGGAGTTGGTGGATCTATCGCCCGGTTATGGCAGAGAGCACGGTTCGTTTCAATGCGGTTTCGAGATGGGTATATTCGACTATGCCGTCAGTATGGGATCCGGATCCGGAGGTTTTCGTGGAGCGGGCCTGCGGACAGGAAGGGTATGTGACCTCGGCCCCTCACCGCATTGATCGTAAGCGCTGGTTCTGCCTGGGCCTGCGTGCAGAGGAGCACAACATCTGGGCCGCCTCCGACCCATCCTGCCGGAAACTCTACGTCAGCGCAGAGGGATTGGCCGCCCAGGCCGGCCGGAGCGAGGCGGGAATCATCGCCGGTTGTCCCATGGTGATCAACCGTAAGTTCCTCGAGTCCAGGATCCTGAGCGAGGCTCCCGCCAACGGCGAAGATTTCTACGTCAGCCTCGAACCGGGAGAGGCACGGTCGATGCTGCCTCTCCTGCCGCTTGGCGAACCTATTCAGTTCGGGACGCCTGAGGCGGTGCGATATCTGGGCACGGGTTGGAGTTCCACGGCTGGCTTTGGCAGTTGGAGCGACGGAGACGGCTCACGCATACTCGTCAGGCTGCCCGAGCCGGGAGGTGATCACTGGAAACTGATGATGGAGGCGGATGGCTTCGTTATCGATTCCAGAACGCAGACGGTGGGGATCATTGTCAATGGCGTGGAAACGGGCAGACAGATATGGCATGCGTCCGGTTTCAGATCGTTCGAGATTCCCAACCCAAGCGGTGTGAGCGGACTAATTATCGACTTCGTCCCATCGGCGCCTTACGAGGGGGATTCGCCAAAGGTTCCCGACGGCCGGCGGCTGGGAATCGCAATCCGGAAAATGTGGATCGAGAAGCGGTGAGGACCGCATCAACCTAGTGAGCGACATGCAGGACATGATTTCGGTCCTTGGTATCGAACGGCTCGCCATCATCGGCGGGCTGATGCTGCTGGCCATCGCCGTTACAGTGTTCGCGTGCCTCCCCAGTGAGTACGTGCATCGACTCGCCAAACGGTTCCACAAACGATCCTAAGCCTCGCGCTTGCCAGACAGCCTCAGATCGCACTCTACTTCGGATAGCCGTTGCTGGCCTTCACTTCTTCGATTTGCGCAACGTGCCGTAACGTGTGCCCCGACAAGTACAACATCCACTGATGCGCGTCCATGTCGCCCAGCAACTGGTTCTTCATCGAGTACCGTCGCAGGTCCTCGCGGCCGGCCAGTCTCGTCGTCAGTTCCCGGCTCTCACGGAAGTGGGCCAGTGTGGCATCGCGCGTGGGGTATACATGCTTCGGTTGGAGCATTTCCGGCGCTCTTGGCCTTCCCTTCCCGGGACGTGATGAACTTGAGGACCTTCTCGTCCTGGGCACGATCCGGAACGATGTCGCCCTCTTTCGCCGGCTTTGAGAGGACGTTCTTCTCGATCATCCCTCGCAGGGCATCCTCGGTCGCCGCGATGTGCTCGGCACACTCGGCGATCGACCAGCGGTCAGGCGCGGGCTTGAAGTTCCATTGCGCTTCGGTCAGACCGGAGAGCGACTTTCTCGAATGCGGCAGCGCTGGTCCGCAAGTGTTCCTGTAGCGCGGCCGTGTCGTCACTTGCCTTGAGCAGCGGCAGGAGGATGAGGAGCATCGAAGCTCATTCTCATTGCTGCGCCTCCTTCCCATCGAGCACTTGGGCCAGGTTGCCCAGACCGCCCATCCAGCCCTGCTCGTGACCCTCGCGCTGTTTTTCGTTGCTGAAGCCTTCCTGGCGCAGCAGCCAACTCGGTTCCGCCTTCGGCTTCGGACAGGTGGATGGTGACGACAGTCTCGCCTTCGTAGCCGGGCAACCCGACCCACTGCCAGGTGAACCGCACCGTGCGATTGGTTTCGATCCCGGTGTATGCGCCCGTTACGCAGTACGGCCCGCTCCCGGGTTTCCGCATGGTGATCCGGTACTGCCCGCCGACGCAGGCGTCCGCCTCTACCGAGAGCAACTCACACCCGGCGGCCCGAACCACTTCATGATCTGCCCGGGCTCGGTGAGCGCTCGAAACACCTTCTCCATTGAGTGCGGAAATGTTCGCCGCAACTCGAGACTCAGTCCCTCTTTCGCCGGTGCGTTGGCTTGCATCGGTTGTCCCCTTTCTTCGTTTCAGCCTCTGATTCGTCCAGGTACGCGCCGAGCCGATCGAACGCGCCCTCCCAGAAAACCCGGTACTCCTCCAGCCACCGCGACGCCTCTCCCAGGGGCGTTCCGCGCAGCCGGCAATGCCGCATCCGACCGTCCCGGCGCCGCTCGATCAGGCCGGCGCCTTCCAATACACTCAGATGCTTCGAGATGGCGGGCAGCGACATGCGAAACGGCGCGGCCAGTTCCCCGACGCTTGCTGTCGCCTGATCGCAACCGCAGTAGAATCGCACGACGAGTGGAATCTCCAAGAGCCGCAAATGTGAGATCCAGATGCGCGTCACTACTCTTAACCATTTGGTTAAATGTAGCCGCGAACGCAGCTGCTGTCAAGCAGGCGAAGTCGACCGCCACCACTTCATGCACAGCGAGTGTCGGGACGGTCACCACTGCACGACCGGCCTCCATCCGGAAGCGCGTCGCCGCTCCGGTCGACAGCAGCTTCACCGCGGATACTCTTCTACCCTGCGGCACTTCCAGGCTTACCTCAAACGGCCCCATCGGAATGATCTCGCGGTAGGGACCCTTCATGGCCATGGGATTCGTCAAGTTCACCAGGTGAGCGGTCATGGATGCCTTTTGCAGCCACAGGGAAACGTCGACGAGGCCCGGCCCTTTCACTTCGAGAGGTTGCGACACGCGATTGACCCAGGCGACGGCATTTCGAAGGATCAAGCCGTGATCGTTATTGAGAACCTCCCAGAAGGTGCGGTCAATGTCCATCGGGAAATAAACAACGCGGCCTTTCCCGAAGTCCCGGCAGAACGCCATCGGGATATCGGTCTTCGGCACCCTCGCCCAGACATCTTCCATCGGCAGGTCCGGGTAGCTCGGAATGAGTGTTAGCGGGGGCTTCATTGGTCCGGTCGCCTTGGCGTGAACGCGGCGAACGCCGTTGATGATCCTCGGCACGCCCTCAAGCCCCTTGAGCAGAGGGTGGTAGGAGCCGTCGGCGTTCTTCTCCAACGTCAGGTAGGAGTTCTGCATGCGCTGGTCGACCGCGCCTTCGAATGCCGCGCCGAACAGCTTTGCGAGGCCGAAGTCCTTCCTTCGCGTGCCCCACTCGTCGTACAGCGAAGTCTCGAAAGTAGCCACGAGTCCGCCGCCACGCTCGACGAAGCCTTCCAGCTGCCGGCACTGAGCCTCGGACAACGCGGCGATGTTCGGCAGGATCAGCGTCCTGTATTGGTCGATTTGCGACGGCTCGAGCAGGTGGTCGTGGACCATCTCGAATGGCACGCGTGCCTTCGACCAGCGCCTGGTAGAAGCCGTTGGTCGGATCCTCCACCAGGTCGCGCGCGCGCTCGCCGGCGTAGAAGCGCGCGGTCTGCTGTGAGTACACCATGCCGACGCGCGCCAGCGGCTCTTCGTTGCGCAGGTACTTCTCGTTCTTCCAGTGCCAGTTGTAGATCGACTCCACCACCGGCATCCAGCGCTTGTCGTAAGGCTTCGCGTTGAACTTCGTGAACCACGGCCGCAGTCCCTGCGCGATGCCGTCGGCCACCCAGACGCGGATCTCGGCCTCGGACTGCACGGAGTCCTTCCAGCGGTACGGCTCCTCGACGCCGACGCTGAAGATGCCGCCGATCGGCTTGCGGCCCATGGTCGAGCGATATTCTTTCCCGTTCTTGCCGTTCGCCCAGGGCAGCATGACGCCGCGGCGTGCCTGGCGGTCGGCGAACAGGGTCTGGGAGAGTTCGCCCACGGTCTTCATGTCGAGTTCCGACAGCGCCCCGCCGCCGGAGTTCGCGATGAAGCTGGCCTTCGGATTGATCTTCCGGATCTCGGCATCCCACAGCTTCCAGCATTCGAACAGACGCTTGTTCGTGCCAGAGCGTGTACTGACGGCGAGCCGGATCACGGGGGTCGTTGGTGCGCGGCAGATCCATACCGGAGAAGGCCTGAAAGTTCTTCCTGCAGTGCTCGCAGAAGCACTGCCCGTGCCCCGCCCAGCGGTTGGAGAACACGCCGTCCACCTTGTAGGTCGATACGATCTCTTTGGTCACTTCGGTCATGAACTCGAAGTTGTATGGCCCGAGCGCGCAGGTCACATACAACTCCGGCGCCGCCCAATGCCGTCGCGGCTTGCCATCGGCGCTCGCGCGCCACCCAATCCGGATGCTGGTCGAAGACGTCCTGACGGCAGGCGTGCGGATCGGTGCGCGCGATGACATTCATGCCCAGGTCGCGACAACCTTTTACCAGTTCGCCGAAGCTATCGCGATTGCCGAGGAACTTGCTGCGGTAGTGCAGCGGCACCTTCGTCGGGATAGAACGCGACGCAGCCACCGGCGCTCAAGCAGGCCGCGTCGGCGTGAATGCGCTTGAGGAAGTCGAGCCACATCTTCGGGATCGTAGTTGCCCGGATCGTCTTCAGTGAAGGCGATCTGTGCCCAGCGCATCGGTCGGTCGTACCAGCCGGGCTCGGCCCCGAAAGCGCCTGGAGCCGCAACGGCACCAGTCATCGCCGCAAATTCGCGTCGTGTCATGGTGCGATTCTCTCAGAACCCATCGGTGCGCGGCGCGCTTGCAATGGCTACGGATGGAGAGGAAGTCCGGTCCAGTGGGACTTGTCGGAGATCGGCTTGCCTGTTTGGGCGTCGCAGTAGCGGGCTCGGTCCTCGGGAATCTCGACGAACGTGCGTTTCGCAGCATCCCAGCCGAGGACGCGACAACTGCTCTGCTCAGGCGCGCCAGGGGGTTGCTGTCGGAGCTTTTGAATCACAGTGACCAACGTCACCGTGCCGCTTCCGCCCTCATCCCGATAGACCAGGACCAGAGGCGGAGAATCGAGGGTGAGCCGCTGGACGCGAACAAGATTGTTCGGATCGCAATAGTGCCGGTAGCAATCGAAGGACCCGACCAGATTCCATTTCCGCTGCCGGTCAAACACGTAGGCCAGGTGGGTCCACTCTGCGTCGGCTCGCAGCACCAGCACGGCCTCCAGTTCCGGATCGTTGTCCAGTTGGACCCATCGCACCCAGATATCTTCGACAGGCTTCGGCCATTCAGCGCTGCAGGCCCCCAGATCGAGGGCGCCGCAGTCCGCCGCTGGAATCAGGGGCGCTGCGTCGCGAAGGCTCCTGGCGAGTTGGTCCGGACCGGTTTGCATGGGGACTACGGGCAATGCTTGCCCGCTGAGCCTTCCGATCAAGACAATCAGCAGAGAAAGTTTCGGGGCGCAAATCAGGGTCACAATTTTTTTTCGACCCAATTTTACCTGAAATCAATGACTTCCTGGCGAGGAGGGGGAAATCGCTAGGCGCGCGGGGCCTATGGTGTTTGCGGGCGGGAATGACCGCAACGCAAACGATATGGCGACCAAAAAGACAGCGACGAAGAAAACCAGCAGGCCGGCCAAGAAGAAGGTCGAGGATCCATCGATCGAATCGTTATTGGCCAAGCTGCGGGCGGCTGCACCCCCGGAGTCGGATAGAGATCTGGGGCGGTGGGTGCTGGGGAAAATGCTGGCGGACATGGTTTCGAAGCTTCTGGACGGGGGCGGGGAGATCAAGTTCGCTTCCAACGACATGCTGCGGGTGATTCAGGCAATTCGGGAGCTTGACGAGGAAGAGGCGAAGAAGCAGATCAGCGGGATCCGGGTTGAGTGGGTGGAGCCGGAGAAACCATGATCGTCGACCGGAAGATTCCCTATCAGCCGCTGCCGTCACAGCGGCGGTTTCACGATTCCGAGGCGAGGTTCAAAGGATTCTGCGGACCGATCGGATCCGGCAAGAGCGAGGCGCTGTGCCAGGAGGCGATCAGGCTGACGTACTTGAACCCGGGACGGATGGGGTTGATCGGGGCGCCGACGTATCCGATGCTGCGGGACGCGACGCAGTCGGCGCTGTTCGAGACGCTGTCGGGGGCGGGGATTCCGTTCGAGTTCAACAAGGCGGAGATGCTGCTGACGTTGAAGGACACGGGGTCGAGGATGCTGTTGCGATCGCTGGACGAGTACGAACGGCTGCGAGGCACGAATCTGGCGTGGTTCGGCATCGACGAGCTGACCTACTGCCCCGAGGAGGCGTGGACGCGGCTCGAGGGGCGGCTGCGGGACCCGAAGGCGAAGCGGCTGTGCGGGTTCGCGGTATGGACGCCGAAGGGCTACGACTGGGTGTGGCGGAAGTGGATTCAGACGTCGCCCGACGGATACGACTGCATACAGGCGCAGGCGTTCGAGAACAGGCACCTGCTGGAGGCGATTCCGGACTTCTACGAACGGCTGCGCAAGAGCTACGACGAGACGTTCTTCGCGCAAGAGGTGCTGGGCCAGTACCTGAACCCGGCGGCAGGGCTGGTGTATCCGGCTTTCGACCGGTTGAAGAACGTAGGCGAGTTGAAGGTTCGCGAAGGTCACGAGCTGCTGTGGTCACTGGACTTCAACGTGAACCCGATGACGAGCGTTGTGGCGCAGGTGGTGGGCGACGAAGTTCGAGTGCTGGACGAGATCGTGATGAACAGGGCGAGCACATTTGAGGCCTGCGACGAGTTCGCGCGGCGGTACGGGAAGTGGAGCGACGGAGTTGTGGTGTGTGCCGACGCAACGTCGCACAGGATGCAGACGACGGGGACGAGCGACAGAGAGATGGTCGAGCTGTCGCTGCAAGAGGCGGGCGTGAAGGGATTGAGGTTCAGAATCCCGAAGAGCAATCCGGCCGTCCGGGACCGCGTGGCGCTGGTGAACGGGAAACTTCGCGCAGCGGACGGGGAGAGGGCGATTCGCATCGATCCGCGATGCAAGGAACTGATTGCGGACTTCGAGCAGGTGCAGTGGTCGGAGAGCGGAGTCGACATCGACAAGACGAAGGATCCCCGGCGAAGTCATGCAAGCGACGCGCTGGGATACATGCTTTGGCAGGTGTTCCAGCCGAAGCCGCGGATCGGAATGGGAAGAAGGCGGCTGCTGTAGCCGGGAAGGAGCGACACCGATGAAGGAAATCAACCGGGAGCATCCGGAGTATCAGGCATGGCGCGAGACCTGGCCGAAGTACAGGGACCTGTACGCGGGCGGAGAAGCGTTCGTGAGAAACGCGGACCGGTACCTGATTCCGCGGCAGAGGGAGCCGCTGGACGTCTATTCGGAGCGGGTGAACCGGGTGTTTTACGAGAACTACCTCGGGTCGATTATCGACTGGTACGGGGCGACGCTGTTCCGCCGGGAACCGGTGCTGACTTACGAGGGCACGGACGTGGGGGCGCGATCATTCTTCAACGGGTTCGCGATGGACTGCGACCTGCGGGGGTCGACGGTGAGCGATTTCTATCGCCGCCAGGTTGTGGAGGCGCTGGTGGCGGGCCGCAGCTACATTGTCATCGACTTTCCGAAGAGCGTGCAGCGTGCGCGGAAGCCGAGCGGAGGAGGAAGATCTGGGCGTGTCGCGCGGATACCTGGCGGACTTCCCGGCGAGCGCGGTGATCAACTGGCAGCGCAACGAGGACGGCGAATTCGAATGGGTGGTGCTGCGAGGTGAACGGCTGGTAGCCGATGGGCCGAACGGCGGCAACCTGCGGACCGAACGGAATTGGATCTACTACGACCGGCAGAAGTACGCGCGGTTCCGGCAGACCGAGGTGGATGGCAAGAAGGGACCGATCGAAGCGCATCGACGAGGGGACGCACGGGCTGGCGAAGCTGAACCGGATGCCGGTGTTCGAGATCAGATGGGCGACGGGCTGTGGCTGATGAACAAGGCCGCGCTGCTGCAACTCGAGCACTTCAACAAGTCGAACGCGCTGGCGTGGGCGCTGACGATGGGGCTGTTCGCGATGCCGGTGGTCTACTCGGACCGCGAGTGGAACCAGATCGGTGGGAGACAGCTACTACATCCAGCTGGGGCCGAACGACAAGTTCGGGTGGACGGAGCCGGAGGGTCATGTCTACCAGATCGCGGCTGGACAACCTGGTCCGGCTGAAGGACGAGATCTACCGGGTCTGCTACCTGATGAACCAGGCGGGCGGGTCGATGTCGAAGAACTCGCAGATGACGGGGCTGAGCAAGCAGCGGGACTTCAGGGTCACGCAGGAGGTGCTGCGGGCTTACGGAGACGCGGTGAAGGATCACCTGAAGCAGGTGCTGAGGGCGACTGGCGGAAGCGCGGCAGGACAGGCTGACGATCGACGTTTCGGGGCTGGACGAGTTCGACATCGGGGACTTCAGCGAGCGAACTGGACGACGCGGAGAGAGCTGCTGGGGCTGGGGATCCCGTCGGAGACGCTGGAGAGGCAGGTCCACAAGAAGCTGGCGTTCAAGTACCTGTGCGACGCGAGCCAGGAGGTGAAGGACAGGATCGCGGAGGAGATCGACGGGAGCGAGGCCTGAAGAGGAGAGAGCATGGAAGAGACAGAAGAACGAAGGACATTCGAGGAAGTGATCCGTTCGGTGATTGACGAGTACGTCAGCATTGGAGCGGAAGCAAGACGCGAGCCGGCGTACAAGGCGGAACTGGTGGAGGAGAGACGGCGGCGGGAGCAGCTGGAGACGCGGGTGAACGAGCTGGTGGAAGAGAACAAGCGCAGCCGGCAGGTGGCGGAAGAGAGCGACCGGCATTCGCAGATTCGCGGCGGAACTGCAGCGGCTCGGAGTGGCGAAGATCGACCTGGCGTTCAAGGTCGTGCAGGACGAGATCGCGCGCGGCGAGGACGGGTGGCTGGCTGCGAAGACGCCGGAAGGCGAACGGCCGATGCGGGAGTACCTGGCGACGTTCGTGAACGAGAATCCAGAGTTTCTGCCGGCGCGGATTGCGGAGGCTCCGGCGTTGCGGGCCCGCAGCGGGGTGGGCAGATGCACGCCGCACTGGACCTGGAGAAGATCCAGCCGGGAATGAGCGCGGAGGAGCTGCAGCGGGTGCGGGAACAGATCGCTCAGCTCGCATTGCAGAGCTTGAGGGGCGAGTAGCGTTTACCGCGGCGACGCGGGGGCGTTGAAAAGGCGAGAGAAGAAGGGAGATACGAATGGCGATCATTACATCGACCAATCTGGCGAACGCGATCGTGAAGCTGGTGGCGGTGGACGCTTTGCCGGCGCTGATGGGGAACCTGGTGATGGGGAACCTGGTGAATCGCGACTTCGAGCCGGCGCTGGCGCAGGCGGGGGACACGGTGAACGTGCCGATTCCGCCGACCATGGTGGCGAACAACCTCGCCGAAGGCGGCACGGTGCAGACGCAGAATCCGGACGTGGCGAACGCGCAGATCGTGCTGAACACGCACGCCGAAGCGACGTTCCAGATTCCGGACGTGACCAAGGTGCTGGCGGTGCCGGACCTGCTGCGGCTCTACATGCAGCCGGCGATGGTGGCGCTGGCGAGAAGATCGAGACCGACCTGCTGAGCCTGTACGCCAGTTCACTGCGAACACGCCGGTCGGCACGGCGGCGCGGCGATGACGGAAGCGATCGTGGACACGGCCGAGACGGCCCTGTTCAACGCGAAGGTTCCGTCGGCGGAGCAGAAGTACCTGGTGGTGGACGGGCAGGCGTACGGGCAGTTGCGGCAGATCCCCCGTTTCAGCGAGTACGACACGGCCGGCGAGGCCGGGCTGCGGGCGCTCGTGGACGGCTCGATCGGGACGATCAAGGACTTCTACGTCTTCCGGTCGCAGTTCGTGCAGAAGACGGGTTCGGCCCCTGTGACGACCAACAACGTGGCGTTCGCGCAGAACGCGGTTGGGCTGGTGATCCGGCGGCTGCCGCAGCCGCTGCCCGGCACCGGCGCGATCGCCGAGTACGCCGAGCTGGGCAACTTCGGCATGCGCGTGGTGATGAGCTACCAGCCGAACACGCTGGCCCAGCAGTTCACGGTGGACGTGCTGTACGGCACCGGCGTTCTTCGGAACGGCTTTGGCGTGCAGGTTCGCAGCTAGCCGAATCGCGGCTGAAGAGGGGAAGGCCAAGAATGGCCTTCCCCGATTTCAATTGGAGGGAAGAAATGAACCTGAAGACTTACTACAGCAAGGTGCGGGAGATGGAGGCGAGTTTCGCCGATGTCGACGTTCTGATCGTGAGCGAGGCGACGCCGGATGGCGGCAAGGCGGGAGTGCTCACGCTGGTGGCGAAGCGGGCAGCGGCACAACTGATTGTCGAAGGCCGGGCGCGGACTGCCAGCGAGGAAGAGCGGGCGATGTGGGAAATGGAAGAAACGGAGCGACGCGAAGACATGCGGCGCGAGGAGATGGCGCAGCGAATTCAGGTGCAGGTCATCGCCGATCCGGACGCGCGAAAGAGACCGCACTAGAGCGGAATCGGAGGACAACATGGCGTTACTGGCGGACGGCGGACTCACAACAGTGGCTGTGCTCAAGGAGCACGACACAGGAGTATTCGAGACGGCAACGGGAGAAGGAATCGACCTGGCGGGCAAGCTGCGTCTGGCTGAGAGCGAGATGAAGGCCGACCTGGAGCGGTTTCTTGCGCGGATGGGCCGGGGAAGCACTAGCCAGGTAGTGGTGAACGAATCGATGAGGCTCTGGCATGCGTGGAAGACACTCGAAGCCATCTACCGGGACGCGTACTTCAGCCAATTGAACGATCGGTATGGGGCGCGGTGGAAGCACTACAAGGCGATGTCGGCGGAGCAGAAGTCGGCAGTGCTGGAGGAAGGGATCGGGCTGGTTGGCAATCCACTGCGACGGCCGATAAAGCCGACTGTGGTGGTGGACAGTGGGAGTCTGGCGCCTGGGGCATATCAGGTTCGGGTGTCGGCAATCAATGCAGCCGGCGAGGAGAGCGCGGCGAGCGAGGCGCAGGTTGTTACGGCTGGACTGAGCTGTCAACTGAGGATCCGAATGGACTGGCTGCCCGAGGGGGCGACTGGGTGGCTGGTTTACGCCGGAGCCGCGGAGGGACCCGTTGGCTTGCAGACGCAGAGCGCCACGGCGCCTGCGGGCGAATTCGTGCTGGCAGCGGAGCCCGTTGCAGGACGTCCCCCGGTAGAGGGTCAAGCGGCTCGAGAGTGGCTGTTGAGAAACCGCAGGCTCGGGTGAGGTAGACGATGCCAGGAACGATCAGTGAAGCATTGGAAAGCGTGCGCAGCGCGCTGAGCGGAAACGACGGAGTGCCCCTGAGCCTTGAGCTTCTGCGGGCGGAGTACCCGATTCCCCTTATGGAGTGGCAAGAGGCACCAGTGGAGATCGCGCGAGCTCCGGCGGATATGGAGGAGAAGTCAAGAACGCTGAAATACCCGCGGTTCTCCCTGGCGGTCGAGAGGATCCAAAACGGACGGGATGAACGGTTCCGGAAGTTTTCGGGGACGTTGAAGGTGGCGATCGAGGTGCGCGTTTCTCGAGACCGGATCGAAGGGATTACTGAGAGCCTCTATTGGTACGTTGACGCGCTGCGGGACGTGATTGAACGAAAGGCGGGGTGCTTGGGTGAGGGACTGGTATTGACCGGCGAATACGAGGTCCTGGTGGACGGAGTCAAGAAGGGCGGACTCAACTTTTTGCAGAGCGCGAAAGTGGTTTGCCCAGTAGTGATGAGCCGGAGATAGGAGCAAGAAAGACATGGCGTGTTACATCTCATCAGCAAAGAACCGGCACTACGCGGCGGTTGAATCGAGCTTCGGACAGGCAGCGGCAATCACGGCGGCAGAAAGATTCACTTCGATGGGCCTGCGGATTGCGGTGGAGCAGGAGAAGGCTCGGCGGCGCGACAAGACAGGCACGCGGACTTACCAGGGCATCAGCGGGGAGTTGAGGAAGCAGATCGGGTTTCAGGTAGGGACGTACCTGTATCAACGGGACGAAACATCTCCGGCTCCAAGATATGGCGCGTTGGTTGAGTCTGCGATGGGCAGTTCGCCCTTATCGTCGTTGGGCGGAATGACGGTGAGCGCAGTGAACGGAACGCAGGTCACGTTCGGCGGGGCACATGGATTGGTTGTTGGACAAGCCTTGGCCGTCGGTGGCGAGGTCAGATTCGTGGAGAGCATTGCCAGCGCCACGGCGGTGGTAGTCTCGGCGCCATTTGAGAGCACGGTGGTTGGCATGACTGCCGGCAGTACGGTGAGCTACCCACTGGCGCATGACCTGAAGAGCGTCACACTTTACGACTTCTGGTCACCGGAAACCGCGGTGCAGAGGGTTCTGCCGGGAAGCGCCGTGGACGAGATGCGGATCGACGTGAATGGAGATTATCACGAGATCACATTCCGGGGAGAGTCGGCTGAGCTGGTGGACAGCCGGACATTCCAGGTGCAGCAAGCGGGCCTCGCGCAGTTTCCGGCTGAGCCCGTGCTGGCGGCCAATGTAGAGGCGCCGATTCCGGGTCACTTGGGGCAGGCGTGGCTGGGTACGGGCCCGGAGATGATCCACACAGTAAAGAGCGCGCGCGTGACCATCGCGAACAACATTGATTTCCGGCGGAAAGATTTCGGGTCGCTTCGCGCGCGTTGCCTGGTGCCTGGAGAAAGAGAAGTTCAGGTGGAACTGGAAATGTACAGCCAGGATCGCGCGGTGTTCAACGAGTTGTATGAAGCATCCCGGCTTAGAAACGGACTGCCGCTGATGGTGCAATTGGGCAACGCGCCGGGACAGCTATGCGGAATCTGGGTGCCGAACTTCACTCCGGAGATTCCCGAGTTCCTGGATGACGAGCCGAGGCTGCGGTGGAAGGTGAAGGCATCGCAGGGTCAAGGCACAGCGGAGGACGAACTGTATGTGGCATTCGCCTAGCCGGGGTGCCGGAGAAGCGAGGCACTGGACAAGCCGGGAGTGGGTGGAATCCAAGACGATGGCGGGCGTTCGCTTTGAGATTGCCCGCGTCTCGTTCCTGGGAAGAATTGAGTTGCTGAAGACGCTGCGAGGCCTGCTAGCGGAGATGGAGTGTCGCGCAGCGGGATCCAGTGATCGCGATCGCGTGGAGACCGCCTGGCTTGGATTGCAGGCCCAGAAGACGTACATCGAATGGGGACTGACAGGAATCGACGGTCTGCTGATCGATGGCGCAAATGCAACTCCAGAAAGCCTGCTTACGAGGGGGCCCGAGGAATTGTGTGTAGAGATCGCCGCGGCGGTAAAGGATCGCAGTTTCCTAAGCGAGGAAGAGCGAAAAAACTGATAGCCGCGTTCCATTTCCACCAGCGGGATCCAGCCGGGTGGGATTGCGGCGATTGCCGAAGCATGGGTCTGGATCGGAGCCGGAATTGCGGCTGGCAGGGCTTCGGCGGAGCGGATGGACGCTTGGTTTGGACAGGAGGAGATGCGGCAACAACGAGTTGCCCAAAGAGCGAGATTCGAGGTGAAAGCATCGCCTGGTTGGAAATGTTCGCAGCGGGCGCATGGAGCGGGATGGGCGGCGTGTTTCAGCTCGAATCACGTGATGCGGAGGCGATGACGATGCTGGCGCAGGAGGCGGAAAGGACAAGAGATGAGGCTACGCGACGATGAGGCAGAACGTCATTGGCAAGAGCTATTGGCGGCGGCGGTGAATGATTCAGAGGGAGCAGTTCAGCCGACAGCGCCAGTAACGGGAATCGGGGAATCGGGAGCGGGATCGAGAGCCCCTTCAGAGACCGTACCAGAAGCAAAGGCGCTAAGGTGTGATTCAGAGTCTCGGGAGCTTGCTGGGCGGACCAGTGTCGTCAATCATGACGCCGGCGACGTCATCGGGCGGCGCGGCGAGTTGGCTGAAGTGGCTGAATCCCATCGCAGGAATGGTGAGCCTGTTTACCGGACGGAAAGAGCAGGAGGAACCAACGGTTGGTCCGGTGCTGTCGCCGCGATTGCCAGCACGGCGAGTGGAGTACGGATTAAGCGCATCAGAGGGAGGTTCATACAAGGCAACTGATGCGGACGAATACGGGCGGGTTCGCATTGCAGAATCCAAGGCGGACGCCGCACCACAGGTTGTGGTGCAGGTACAGGCTATGGACAGCCGCTCGTTCCTGGACAATCGCGACGAAATCGCCTCTGCGGTGCGGCAGGCGCTTATGGAATCGCACGGCCTCGGCACAGTGCTGCGGGAATTTCAGGAGTAAACCATGGCGGACTTCCCGAGATTGAAAACTGGCGCGGGAGCGCAGTACGGGTGCGAACGGATTCTAGAGACCCCGGTTCAAGTCCAACGGTTCGTCGACGGCACGACGCAGCGGTTTGCCAGGGGCCGCGCCAGGCGGGCCTGGAGACTGAAGCTGACTGGACTGAGCGCGCAGGAAGCAGAGTCTATCGGCACATTCATCGCAACGCACCTTGAGACGCAGGAACAGTTCTCCTTCACCGACCCGTGGAGCGGGGTCGAGTACTCCGTCTGCGAAGCGGTGGAAAGCGGGTACCGCGTCACTGCAGAAGGTGAACACAGCTATGCGATCGAAGTCTTAATCGAACAACGGCAGGTGTGAGATGGCGACATATCCAGCGACTGAACGGGGAGCAGTGTGCCAGTATCCGATTCGCAGGGAAAGGGTCTGGCGAATGGTGGAAAGCGAGAGCGGGGGCGGTGTGAGAACACGGCGAAAGGCGAGCGGCCGGCTCATCGAGTGGCGGCTTCAATACGACAATCTGAGCGACGCCGAAGCGCTCGCGCTGGAGCAGTTTTACACGCAGCGAGGTGGAGCCTTGGAAGCATTCACGTTTGTGGACCCGCTGGCGAATGGGCTGATGGAGAGCGAGAGTCCCGATGGCGCAGCGTGGCAACACACGGGTGCGATGATAGTGCCGACTGGCGTCGACTGGAATGGACACAAGGTGTTGTTAGTGGAGAGCCCCGGGTTGCTGACGCAAAGTGTCGAGGTCGCCAGCGGACTGGACTACTGCGCGAGCGTTTGGGTACGAGGTGCGGCCGGCGGACGATTTCGAGTGGACCTTGCCGGAAATCCCGCTGAGATCGAGCTGAACGGTTCATGGCAGAGGTGCTGGTCGACTATGGCGGCGGCGGGAGCGGACGGAGTTGTGCAAGCACGGTTTGAAAACGCGGGAGCCAGCGCGGTTGAGATCGCCGGGCTCTGCGTGGAGGCGCAACCGCATCCGGGAGAGGGCCGGATGTCCGGCACGGGGAAGAGCCTGTATCGAAGTGCGCGCTTCGCCGATGGCGGCTTCAAGTCGTTCCCTATGGGCCCGGATCGGAATTCAGTTCGCGTAACGATCGAGGCGGCGATTGAGGAAGAGGCATGACGAACATCGAAGTGATGAAAGAGCGGCGGGAGACATGCACTCCGGTGCTGTTGTTTGACTGCCAGCTTGCCGATGGGACGGTGGAGCGCTGGGCAACGAACGAGGTGAAGTTGGATGAACACACCTACGAAGCCAGGGTCGTTGCGCATGGGGCGTTTGCACTCAGGGTAGTGGGCGACGCCACATTGGACGGTCCCGGCAGAGTCTCGCTCGTCGTGTCAAACGTAGATGGCCGAATCTCGCAGTTGGATCGGAGCGTAGGCTTCAAGGGCGCGAAGCTGACGGTTCGTTTCGGCTTCTTCAACCTCGAGACCGGACTGGCGGAGACGCCACTCGAGGCGGTTTACTCGGGAATTGGGCAACCAGCGGAGGAGATTCGGGAGGATGCAGCGCGACTGAGTTTCGCGGATCGCTTTTCACTGACGCGCATCCTACAGCCTTCGCTGAGGGTCCAGAGTACCTGTCCGTGGCGGTTCCCAAGAACTTCCGAGGAAAGAGCTGAGGCAAGCGGTGGAGGCGGAGAAGGGCGGTATTCGTCGCTTTGGAAGTGCGGCTACTCGCCTGATCAGGCCGACGGATGCGGCACAATGATCGACGGGATTCCGTTCACGAATTGCGCCCGAACTGCGGGCGACTGCAAAGCGCGAGGAATGTACTCCGTCGATTCGAGGGGAACGGCAACAGCCCGATTCGGCGGATTTACCTACCTGCCGGCAACAATCCTGGTGCGATCGTGCGGCGAAACATCCCCGCGCTGGAGCGAGTCAATCGACGGCAAGGCCCGATCCAACGATCCGCTTCCGCTCCACTATGGGACGGGGTGGGTGCGCGCCCTGGTCAATTTTTCCCGGAGCGATGGAAACCTGACGCACTATGAGCTTGTAGTGGCCACCGGACCGATGGCAGGCGTGCACAAGGTGCTCGCCGATGGAATGGATGTGCCGTTGGGCCAGGCGGGCCAGAACATGACGGGAACCGGATGGTTCAACATCGTCAGCGACGGGAACAGGAACGGCGGAAGAAATCCGTTCTTCATCAACAGCAGCGGAGAATCGGAAGGCGACCCTCACGGCAGCATTCTGACGCTCGCTGTGGCCATTCCCAACAAGTTATTGAGCGGCAGCAGCCACCCCAAGTTCGAAGTGCTGTTGGACGGTGTGACGATTGCCCCGATTCGCCGAAGACGACACCGAGTTGTCCGCGGAGTTCACGCGAAACCCCGCGTGGATCCTGCTGGACCTGATGCGGCGGAGCGGTTGGAGGCGAGACGAGATCGACTTGGGAAGCTTCGCTCGGGGCGCGGCCTATTGCGAGGAGCTGATTGAAGTCCTGGATGAGAGTGAACAAACAAGGTTGGTTCCTCGCTTCGAACTCAACCTGACGCTGACGGAACGGAGGAGCCTTGGCGAAATCATCCACGGCATCAGGCAGAGCACTGGCGTGACGGTGAGCCTGAGCGGTTCAGGCAAGCTTGGATTGGCGATCGAGAGCGGCATTGGCAGACAACACCCGGAGCCGTTGCCGAGTTCAAACTCAGCCAGCCCGCTCGCGGGCGGGTGGCCTGTGTACGAGTTCGGCGACGGAACAGAGGGACGAAGCGGCATTCTGCTGAAAGGAAATCATTCGACACTCAGAATCTGGAGGAAGGGCGGCAACGAGACCCCCAACCGGTTGTCAGTGGAGCTGCAGGATTCGTTTCGAGCCTTTCAGCAGACGAGTGTCAGCCTGGTGGATGCGGAAGACGAAAAACTGCAAGGTTATGAGGTCACCGCGAGTCTGGGCGCACTGGGGTTGCCCAATATGGGCCAGGCGCTGCGTGTGCTCAGGCATCACTTGAACAAGGCCTTGCACGGGAACCGGTTCGTCGAATTCGAGAGTGGAGTCCAGGCGATTGGAGTCAGGCCGGGCGATCTCATCACACTGACTGTGGCAAGCGAGGGCATGGATCGAAGCCTGTTTCGCGTAGTCGGGTTGAGCATCGGCGCAAATCACGCGACTGTCCGGCTGGTCTGCCAGGAACACAGAGAGGAATGGTATGCCCAGCTTGAGCAAGGGGGAGCAGCCAACGGCGGTGGCGCAGTTGTCGAAAGCGGTGGAAGCATGCCACGCGTCCTGGCAGGAAGGACTTTCAACGCGGATGGGCGAACGGAGCTGGAGGTTGAGGAAGGCGCTGAGGACGTTCAAAGCGGGCAGTTGGAGCTGATTGTTCGATTCACTCCGCCTACGAGGGATGGCTCTTCACGGCTGACGGCGCCTCTGCTCGACATCGGGCCGAAGGTCCTGACCAGCGGCGGAACCATTACCGGCGGAAGGTCGCTGTACTACGGATTGGCGGCGGTGGATGACGCAGGCAACGAGTCGCCGCTGTCGTTCCTCGTACGGGCTGACGTGCCGGCGAACGTGACAGACGGAGCGGTGGAGATCACGGGGATTACCTCGGCGCCGGGGACATCGATTGTCCGAGTCTATCGCGGCACGCATCCGATCGAGCTCTATCGCCTTGCCGCGTTGCCGGCTGGGCAGGGTGGATTCATTGACACCGGGGCACCAACGGAACTGGTTCCTCCCAGAGATCCCAACTACTACAAAGCGGACATATGGTGGCGGTTCGAAATGATGCCGGCGACGCCGGCGACGATGTGGTCAGAAGTCTCGATCGGCAAGAGCGGAATGGGGCTTCCGCCGAACAGCTATGCAGGCGCGATCGTCCGGGTCGTCTCTGGCAAGGGAGCTGGACAGGAACGCAGAATCGTGAGTCACTCCGCCGAAGACATATTGATCGAGGGCAAATGGGGGACGATACCGGACGCGACGACCCGATTCTGCATCGTCGAGCCGGGGTGGAAGTCAGCAGGCAGCAGCTTCACCGACGAGCTTCGATTCCTGGTGCCATCCCGGTTTGGTCAGAGCATCGAGGTGCTGGGGCAGAGTGTAAGCGCCAACGGCGTGGCGTGTCCGCAGGAGCTGTGTACGATCACAAAACACATCCTGGGCGGGTTCAGCGGAACCGACACAGACATCCCAGGCGAGCCTGTGTTCGCTCTTTCAACCGGAGACAATTCGGAGGTTGTCCTCTCAGGTCTCGGATTTCAGAGTCTCGACAATACTTTCAGCGTTACCAGTGGCACGCTCACACTGCATTACTGGGACGAGATGAACGGTCCGAGTGCCCGTGCGATTTCCGGAGATCTTGACGCGTCTGGAACATCCTTGCTTCTGAATCAATCGAGCGGAGTGGAGATCGGACAACTCCTGCAGCTTAGTGGCGAGTTGATGCGTGTTGTCGCGGTGCGAACCGGGGAGGTCGACGTGGAGCGCGGTCAATTCGGAACACCAGCGGTCGAGCACAATTCAGGAGATCCTGTGTGGGCGCTGGACCGAATCGTTTCGACGATGAGTTTCCCCGCCGGGTTCTTCGGCTCGCCGGCGAATGGGAGCTACTCACATCGAGTAACGCTGCGCAATGCAAGGGTGGGAGCGGCAGAACTGCAGGTGAGGAACCGATACGGGGACAGTCCAGTCTCTATGAACGAGTACACCAGCACGCTCGATCAGGGGATGAGAACGGCGCAGGGTTCGCAGATCGCAATCCAGATGGAGGGCACTCCGGCAGTAGAGGCAAGAGTCGCGCCACCTCTGCCCGTTCACACAGCAGCTTCCATCTACGACATCTACGCCGTGATGGCGATGGCGCCAGTTGGCGGGAGCGTGGTCGTCAGACTGAGGGCAAATGAGAGGATTCTGGGGACGCTGACGATTCCGGCCGGAGCGATGTGGTCTAACGTGGTGAACGGTTTTGGAATCGTGCCCCTGGCCGAAGGCGAGTTTCTGGAAGCAGACGTGCTGGAGGTTCCCACCGGTGAAGGCTCGCACCCCGGCCGGGACCTAACCGTGGCTCTTCGGATATGAGCTTCATGTGCGGTTAAGAAATGCGACGGATTGCCCTGTCGTGGCGAGGACCGACCTCCACAGAACGCCGTTGAGATCGACCAGTTTTCTACCCTCGGAAATGAGTTCGATGGGGACGTGGATGAACTTGTCGTGCAGCAATCCGATGACTGCACCGGTAATCCCGGCCAACCCGGCATGCGCGGCATTCCGGGCGAGCAAGTCGCAGAGAATTGCGTCCTCGGTATTCGCGCGGATGCCTCGGATCATGTAACTGGGATCGATGTAGCGAACGTTGATTGGCTTCCCTTTGGACGCGAAGAACTCGCTGATCCGCTGCTTGAGGAAGACTCCCACATCGGCATGACGGACATTTCCGCTGGCGTCGCGGTCCTGGGAGCATCGCTGAATCAGGTCCTGGCCAGCGCCCTCGGCGACGACGATCACCGCGTGCCGCTTACGATCAAGCCGGGCAGCCAGGTGGGAGAGCAGTCCGCTGGGACCATCCAGTTCGAAAGGCTGCTCGGGAATAAGGCAGTAGTTGACCTCACCGCTGGCGAGAGTCGCGCCGGCTGCAATAAAGCCGGAATCACGTCCCATCAAGCGAACCAGGCCGATGCCATTCAGTACCGCACGGGCTTCAGTATGCGCGCTGTCGATGACGTTTCGCGCACAGTCGATGGCGGAATTGAAGCCGAAAGTGCGGCTGACGTAGAGTATGTCATTGTCGATGGTCTTCGGAATGCCAATGACCGATAGGTTGAAGCCGCGCGCGCTCGCCTCCTCCTGCAGTTTGAGGGAGCCTTGCTGCGTTCCATCCCCGCCAATCGTGAATAGAATACTCACGCCGAGGGACTGCAGACAATCAACCATCACTGAAGCCTTTTCTGGCCCTCGCGATGTGCCCAGGATGGTCCCGCCAGTCTCATGAATATCCGACACGATTTCCGGCGTCAGGTCGACTGGCGGCTGTTCGTTTGCCGGATTCATCCCGTGATAACCGTACCGGAATCCGATGATGCGGCGAACGCCATAGAGATGATGGAGCGTGAGAACGAGCGACCGGATCACATTGTTCAACCCAGGGCAAAGACCGCCGCAAGTGACGAGGCCAACCGTTGTTTCGATGGGGTCGTAGTAGATATTGCGACGTGCGCCAGCCGTTTCGAAGAGTCTGGTGTCGCGTCCGGCGGCACAATCCTCGAGGCTAAGCGGGATCAGGCAGTCGTCGGAGACGAATGGCGCGGAAGATTCATTTTCCGGCCATTGCCTGAGAAGCGGTGAAGTGAGTTTCGCGGGTCCAATTCGTTGGGGGCGAACGATGGTCATGGTGCTGGGGGAAGAAGCGGAACCTTCCAGAATCGCTCGACGCCTACGACTTCAAAGGCGCCGCGTTTTTTTCTCAAGTAGATCTCGATCCGATGCGCAGACTCTCGTTCATCGGTCAGATCAAGCCTAGCAAATGTGCCTTCGGATCCGTTGAGAAGTCCTGAAGGAATTGTGAAACCACTCGCATCAGGAATTGCCTGCGACCTGGCGGAGAGGTTGTCAAACGAATGCCAAGCCGTCTTGAGTCCGCCGGCTGCGCGAACCCCATGCCTCGCGCCGATGTCCTCGAACCGGACCGTTGAGTTCTCGACGCGGAAGCGATCAAGCGGGAGCAGTCTGGCCAGAAACGCTTTTGCAATCTTGTTTCGCCTCTCGATAAGGCACTTGAGAATCCACTCGGAGGCGCGAGGGTCGGAGTACTGCCCGGTCTTGACGATAGCTGCCAGTTCCTCGTCAGTGAACGCGGCAACCTGCTTGGCCATCCAAAACTCATCGTCGGGAAGCCGATTCGAAAACGCGGGATTAGGATATTCTGCGCGCCAGTTCAAGGCATCGAACTTCTCATGCTCGAAACGGCCGACAGACGGGAGATTCGGGTAGTGAGCGCGTGCCCAATCGGGAACCGCCAACCCCAAGGTGGCAAACTGAACGATCGCCGGATGCCACTCGAACAGGTATTCAAAACCGGATCGAGGACTGTTGGCCTTCGACGTGGCGCTACCGAGTGTGGAGCCGAAGTCAATGAGATAGTGCTTAACGAATTTGCGTCCATCTTCATCGACAAGAAAGTCGATCGTGTTGATGCTGCGCGAATCGTCGTGTCCCAGCCACGCGCACGCAACGCTGAGTCCGCGCAGGTCGCGCCGATGCTCATGCGGGACGATGTCGTTGGGATCGTCTTTCCGCGTGCCCCAGTAGCGAAATGGCCCGGCGAACTTGCCATTCAGTGTCAGGCTGGCAACAGCGCGATACTTGCCGGCCGGCGTCTTGCGCACATTGACGAGGATCTCGGAAACGTCGCGGCTCGTCATGGTCCGCTCGTTGCCAAGCCGGTCCTTTAGTTTCGTGTCTTTGCTGACCAACAAGTTGTCCAGGCGAGAACTCCACGATGTAGTTCTCCGGGACGTGATAGCCGAGCGCATAGAAGATCTTGCCCACTAATACGTCTGGAGCTGTCGCCATTTCGGGATGGATCCCGGGGTCGAACTTGAGGAAGAACCTGCGATTATTGCGATCTTCGATCGTAAATCCGGGCGTAATACCTTCGTTTTTGGCTCCGACCACAGTCCAGGTGCCATCGGCGGGAGGAGAGTCGTTCCCTGGGCCTCGGACGAGTTCCTCGATCGACATCCGGCGATAGTAGTGCCGCGGTTCCCACCATGCGCCTGCGAGCGCTTCGCCCAAAGTATTTACCGCTTGCGCTGGTACCGGATTCGGCTTCAACTTGTTCTGTTCGCCGGGATGGCCGAAGGTGCTGTAGAAGAAGTCGAACTCGTTGCTGAATTTGCGTCCCAGGACCTTGTCGACATTCCGAGGCGCAGGTTCACGCAGCAGCGGGTCGTCGGAGTAGAACTTCTGTGCGGTGCAGGCGAAAGCGAACAGAGCCAGCAATGCGAATGCGAATGGCTGTCATTGTGCCACCTGCGCGCTCGAAGAGATGACGCGTCGAGGCACAAAGGCGTCGTCGAACTTGAACCAGATCTGAAACCCTTCGTGGCTGAAGCCAATGTCGAGCCGGATGAACACAGAATTGCGCGCATTGCCCCGGAAGCCAAATCCCCAGGAAGTCTCCAAGTCGCGGAACGCGAGGTCTTTGATTCGTGGCGCAACCATGCCGGCGTCGTAGAACAGCGCCATATCGAGGCCTGCAAACACCTCCCATCGATACTCGACGTTCCAGGTCATCGCGGAATTGTCGTAGAAGCGGAAAGGACGGAAACCACGGAGGTGGTCAGAGCCGCCAACCACCGGTTGCATGAAGAAGGGCACTTGCCTGCCGTTTGCCGCCCAGGCGTTCGAGGTCCTGTTGCGAATGGCGATGACACGCCGTTTATTGAAGAGAGGGATGTACTGCTGAAAGTCGAGGTCGACGCGGTCGAAGCTGAACTTGCCAGTCTCCAGATCGAAGTAGTGGCTGTAATTGACCCCAAGGTAGGTACCCTGTCGCGGTCCGGTCCTCACGTCGGTGGTATCGAATTCGGCGTAACCGCCGCCGCGGGCAAAGTGCGGCTGGCTCTGGATTCCAGGTGTGGTTGCTTCGGTATAGATCTGGTCGGTCGATACAAAACGGTCGTCGTTGCCGGGCCCGACGTTTGCCCAAAGGTGGCCTCCGGAAGCCGCGATCCCCAGTTTGCGGCCAAACAGCAATGCTGCCACTGTCCCGTCGACGGCAACATCCTCCAACCGGTAATTGCTGCGGCCGGTCTTCTGTGAGTTCGGCCCGGGACCGTAATAGTTCAGGCTGGGGTAGTTGTGGCGAACCGCGTAGAACTGGGCCCAATATGGGCTTCGCTTCTCGGGAAAGAAGTTCACTTGGAAATCGCTTTTCATGTAGCCGCTGAAAGAGGGCACTATGGACGCTCGCGCGCTCATGCGTCCGTCGGCTATGTCGTCCCGGTAATATTCAGGACCGATAGCGAAGCCGCCGCCGGTCGCGAGGCCGCCCCAGGCCATGCGGAAGCCATTGAACCCTGCGGTCAGGCGCTCCATGAACTTCTTGTCGCTGAAGTCTCTCAACTGCTTTTCCGGTTTCGAAACCTCATCCGGCTCGAGAGTCTTGGCCTTCTTTTCGCGGGCTGCCTCAATCTCGCCCGCACGCGAGGGCTCCTGCCCCAACACAGGCTGGCAGCAAGCGAGATATGCCCAGGAGCGTCAGCGCGGCCTTCACGTTGTTCCCGTGGACCTAATTGAATGATTATAACCAGCCCTGCAAGGATTTTGGTTATAGGGGACAATGAGCAGGATGTCTACTGAGCCCAAGGACAAAAAGGCCGGCAAAGGCCCATCAGCGATCCTGTCGCTTCTGACGGAGGTTCGACCCGGCGAGGCAGTTGGGGCGATGCTGTTGGCGCTCAACGTCTTCCTCCTGCTGGGCTCCTACTACCTGCTCAAGACAGTTCGAGAATCCCTCATTCTGAGCCAGAGCGGGGCGGAGGTCAAGAGTTATGCGGCGGCCGGACAGGCTGTCTTGCTGCTCATCGTGATTCCGTTGTACGGAATGCTCGCGGCCAAGCTGCCGCGCATGAAACTGATCGCCTTCACAACTCTGTTTTTCGTAAGCAATCTGGCGCTGTTCTACATCGGCGGCAAGAGTGGAATGCGGGAAGGCATCGCGTTCTATCTTTGGCTGGGCGTATACAACAACTTCGTCATCGCTCAATTCTGGGGTTTCGCCAACGACATCTATACCGAGGAGCAGGGCAAGCGACTCTTTCCACTGATCGGTATCGGCAGCTCATTGGGCGCCTGGCTTGGCGCTGAGTTTGCCAAGCGAATCTTTCAGCCGCTCGGCCCATACAACATGATGATCCTCGTCGCCGGCATGCTGTTGGTCTGCCTGCTGGTGACCTGGTTCGTCAATCGAAGCTCGACCAAGAATGAAGCACAGCGAAAACTGGCGAAAAGCACGCTGTCGTCCGAAGGCGGCTTTCAGATGATCTTCAAGGACCGCTACCTGATGCTGATCGCCGCGCTGATCCTGGTCCTGAACATCGTCAACAGCACCGGCGAGTTCCTGCTGGGGAAGGTGGTCATTCAGGAGGCAGTTCGAGTTGTCGGCGCTGCGCCGGAATTGGAGGAGGCGCGGGGGCGGTTCATAGGCGGCTTTTACGGCGACTTTTACGGTGTGGTGAACCTCACCGGCTTTCTGATGCAGGCATTTCTGGCGTCGAGAATCTTCAAGCTGATGGGAGTCCGCGGTGCGATCTTTATCCTGCCGACAATCGCGCTGGGGGGCTACAGCCTGCTTCTGGTTGCGCCGATGCTGGCGGCGGTGCGATTAGCGAAGATCCTGGAGAACAGCACGGATTACTCTATTCAGAACACAGTGCGGCAGGCACTGTTTCTGATCACGAGCCGTGAAGCGAAGTACAAGGCCAAAGCGGCGATCGATACATTCGTTGTCCGATCCGGCGACGTGTTGCAGGCAGGCATTGTCTTCGCCGGGACAAGCATGGGGCTCAGCATCCGGCAGTTCGCGGCGATCGCGGTCGGGATGTGCGTGTTGTGGCTGTTGATCGCCTGGAGGCTCTTCCGCGAACACAAGCGTCAGGAGCAGAAGTACCTGGAGGCTGTGCCGGTGACGGTGTAAGAACCAGAGCCAAGTCCGGGGTGGGGCGCCTGGTGGGATTTGAACCCACGACATCCAGAACCACAATCTGGCGCTACTACCAACTGAGCTACAGGCGCCGCAACTCAGATTTCCATCTTACCAAAGGTGGCCGGGCAAGGCGCTATGGCAATCCGGCCTTTCGCCACAGTTCATCCACACGCTGCTGGACTTCGGGGGTCATCTTGAGGACGTCGGGCCAGGGCCGCGTGAAGCCCTCCTGCGGCCACTTGCGCGTGGCGTCGATGCCCATCTTGGAGCCGTAGTTGGGCAGCGCGGCTGGCGTGGTCGAGCGAATCCACCGGCCCCATCACGAACTCGATGTCGCGCTGCGGGTCGATGTTGTTCAGCGCCTTCCAGGCGACCTCGCGAGTAGTTCTGCACGTCCACGTCTTCGTCCACCACCACGATGCACTTGGTGAACATCGCCTGGCCCAGCCCCCAGATGGCGTGCATCACCTTGCGCGCGTGCGCCGGGTAGGACTTGCGGATCGAGACCAGCATCAGGTTGTGGAACACGCCCTCGGCGGGCATGGAGATGTCGCGAACCTCGGGCAATCTGCAGGCGCATCAGCGGCAGGAAGATGCGCTCGATGGCCTTGCCCATGTAGTAGTCCTCCATCGGCGGCGGGCCGACGATGGTGGTCGCGTAGATCGGGTCCTTGCGCTGCGTGATGCAGGTCGACGTGGAAGACCGGGTAGTCGTCGTCGAGCGAGTAGAAGCCGGTGTGGTCGCCGAAGGGCCCCTCGCGTGCGCAGTCTCGCCCGAGTCTCGACGTAGCCTTCGAGCACGATCTCGGCTTGCGCCGGCACCTCCAGATCGACCGTCTCGCACTTCACCATCTCGACGGGCTTGTTGCGCAGGAAGCCGGCGATCATCATCTCGTCCAGATCGGGCGGCAGCGGCAGGATGGCGGAGTACATGGTGGCCGGGTCGGCGCCGATGCGCCACCGCCACGTCCATCCGCGGCGGACTTCGCCTTCCTGCGCCATGCGGCGGTAGTGCTCGGCGCCCTGCTTGTGCGTCTGCCAGTGCATGCCGGTGGTGCGCTCGTCGTAGACCTGCATGCGGTACATGCCGCAGTTGCGCTTGCCGGTGTCCGGGTTGCGCGAGAACACCAGCGGCAGGGTGATGAACGGCCCGCCGTCCTCGGGCCAGCACTGCAGGACGGGTAGTTCCGAGCAGCGAGAAGTCGTCGCTCCGGATCACTTCCTGGCACGGCGCCTTGTCCGACCATCTTCGGGAAGAAGGACGCCATCTCGGCCAGCTTCGGCAGCATCTTCAGCTTGCCGATGAGCCCTTGCGGCATGCGCATTTCGAGGTATCTCGGAGATGCGCGCGGCCACCTCAGCGACCGAATCGACGTCGAGCGCGATCTCCATCCGGCGCGTCGCAGGCGAAGGCGTTGATCAGGACCGGAACCGCGGCTGCCCTTCGGCTTCTCGAACAGCAGCGCGGGGCCGCCGCGCTTCACGGCGCGGTCGGCGAACTCGGTGATCTCGAGGAGCGGATCCACCTCGAAGGAGATCCGCTTCAGCTCGCCTGCCTTCTCCAGCGCGCGGATGAACTCGCGCAAGTCCGTGTAGGCCATTGAGTCATTTACTATGATGATCGTTTCCGGAGTACTGAGGTATTAGAGCATGAGTCAACAACGAACGGCGTTCGTGACGGGCGCGAGCCGCGGAATCGGACGAGCTGTGGCCTTGGCGCTAACGCAGGCGGGGCACCGCGTCGTGGCCGCGGCGCGAGACGAAGAGAAGCTGAAGGCGCTGGTCGAAGCCGGCGGCGCCGCGGCCTGGGTGAGAATTGACCTGGCGAGCGCTGAATCCATCAAATCAGCGTTCGCGGAGGCCGGCCAGGTCGACATTCTCGTCAACAACGCGGGCATCACCAAAGACGGGCTCGCCATGCGCATGAAGCGGGAGGACTGGGATGCGGTGATCGCCACAAATCTCACGGGCGCGTTCCTGTGCACACAGCAAGTGCTGCGAGCAATGATGAAGCAGCGCTGGGGCCGCATCGTCAACATCGCCTCGGTCGTGGGCGAATCGGGCAATGCCGGCCAGGCGAACTACGTCTCCTCCAAGGCGGGGCTGATCGGTCTGACCAAGTCGCTGGCGCAGGAGCTCGGCAGCCGCAACATCACCGTGAACGCAGTGGCGCCCGGCTTCATCGAAACCGACATGACGGCCGTTCTCAAGGAAGAAGTGAGGCAGAAGATGCTGGCCTCGATTCCCCTGGGGCGATTCGGCAAGCCCGAAGATGTCGCCGCCGCGGTCCGGTTCCTGGCCAGCGAGGAAGCCGCCTACATCACCGGCAGCGTACTGCGGGTCAACGGCGGGATGTACATGTAGCAAGCGCCCGCAGGCAGCACCAGGCTAATTCTCGTCGTTCGCCGTCACGCGCTGGGGCATCAAGCTGAAATACTCGATCAGCTTGCGCTTCATTTCCGGCTCGCCCGTGTTCTTTTCCAGGATCACATTGGCAAGCTGGTTGAACTGCCTGCCTAGCTCACTGGATTGATCCACAGCCCGGCCAGCCTGCAGCGCGCGATGGACCCCGTGATAGTCGTTCGATAGTGAGCACAGCACGCTGACCCCAAGCAAGTCCTCAATCTGCGCAGCGGAGACAAGGCTGCGCTTGTGGCTGCGATTCAGCAGCACACTCACACGGTCAGCCAGATCCAGACTCTTAAAGAACGCAAGCTTCTCGCGCGCCAGATGGAGCGACGGGATCTCCGGAGTCACCACCAGAAAGACCCGCTTGGACTCCTGCATCAGATCGAGCGAGTACTTCTCGAGGTTGCCGGACAGATCGATGCAGATAATCTTGTACAGCCGTCGCGCAAACTCGATGATCACCCTGATGTCGGAAATCTCGATTCGGTACTCAGGGCTGTAACGGCCGGAGTGGATGACATCCATCGCGCCGAGACGGCTGACCAATTGAGGCCAAAGCGATTCATCCAGCTTCATCGCGTTTTCCGCCGCTTCAACGATGGAGTGCGAGTTGTTCAGCTTGAGCATGAAGCCGATGATGCCCTGGCTCATGTCCATGTCGATGAGCAACGTCGGCGTGTTCGGATGGCGGGAAAGAGAGATTGCTGTGTTCAGCGCGACAGTCGAAGTACCTACGCCCTGTTTGGAAGGAACAAAGGCGTACACCTGATCCGTCAATGGCACCGCCGCCGGCCGCTGCGAGCAGATCTCATTCAAATGGTTAATGGTTTCGTTGACCGCCAAGGGTTCGAAGGGGAGAGAGAGGAACTCGCGAATGCCGGCGCGCATGACATCGAGCAGCACAGCGGGCTCACACGACTTGCCGATAGCGACAACCGGCAGCTCAAACGAGTGCCGCTGCAGAGCGCGGTAAATCCGCATCGCCTCGTCGAAGCACTCCACACTCAGGAAGAGGACATCCGGAGCGTGCGCCCGGATGACCCGGATCAGGTCAACTTCTTCCGGATAGGTATCTAACTCTCGAGGGGCATGGACCCGCCCCGTCGCTGCCAGGCTCCTGACCAGCGGCTCCATCATTCCCAATTCCGGACAAATCGCGACAGCCCGTAGCATTTGGCTGAATCTCCAGTTTCAACACTAGAGCACATGCACGAGACGAACAATCGGGTGTCCGTCTTAGAACTAATGGCAATCGAGCGAAAGCTCCGGGTGAGATTGCTTAGTACCTGCTCAGTGGGTCCCCTTAGAATCTGAGAATCTGACCCGGTCGATATGGATCGGCGATGATTGGATGGTGGGAGTCCGTGAGCGAATTGAACAAGCACATCCAGAAACGGGAGGACGGATTGAACGTTGGGAATGCCGCAGGTGAAGAGGAGAGTCGTCGTCAGGCAACCGGCTGGCGCAACCTGACGGAGCATTACTTCCGCCATCGTTATTCCATCCTTTTCCTGACCCTCCTGCTGACGCTGGTTGCAGCGCCTGTCGCGGCAGAGTATCAACTGAGGGGCGACCTGATCGAGATCCTCCTGCTATTGAACCTCTCAGCGGCGGCATTGGGGGCTGACAAACGCCGGCATCGAAACGCGCTGATTGCGCTCATCCTGCTCGCCGTGTTGTTGCGGTTCCTGGGACGGTTGCTTCAATTCGAGTCGGCTTCTACCATCGGAGCGCTGCTGTGGGTCGCATTGACGGTTACCGCAGCGGTCATGGCGCTACGATTCGCCCTGAGAGGCCGTTCTATCGACATGGAGCACATGGCCGCAGCTCTGAGTGCCTACCTGCTTGCAGGACACTTCTTTGGAGTTATCTACAAGCAGATCGCGGAGCTGAATGCCGGCGCATTCACGATTTCCGGCACGGCGTCGGCTTTAGGCCAGCTCGATCTGCAGACGAGCATCTACTTCAGCTTCGTCACACTGGCGACTCTTGGGTACGGAGACATCACGCCGCTTTCCCCCGTGGCGCGTGGATTCGCCATCACAGAAGCCGTTATGGGACAGTTGTACCTCGCAGTGCTTGTGGCGCGTCTTGTAAGCGCCTATTCCAGACCAAGATGAAATCGATGAGGAGCGTATTTGCATGATTCGACGAATTGCCATCAACACCGGGGGTGGAGACGCGCCGGGGCTGAACGCAGTGATTCAGGCTGCCACTCTGGCGGCGACAAAGCTCGGCTGGGAGATCTTCGGGATCCGGGAAGGATATTCGGGGATTATGGACCCGCAGAACTATCCTGAGGGAGGCCTGATCCGCCTGACACCGGAGAGCGTCCGCAACATCAGTCATCTCGGCGGCACGATTCTGGGCACAGTGAACAAGGGAAACCCGTTCAAGGTGACCGAGTCGCTCCCGGGCGGGATGACGGTCCAGCAGGACCGTTCCGATGAGGTGATGGCGGCCTTCAAGAAGCATGAACTGGACGCGCTGATCGCTATTGGTGGTGACGGAAGTCTCACGATCGCCAACTTCTTTTACGAGCGCGGACTCAAGGTGATCGGCGTGCCCAAGACGATCGACAACGACCTTGAGTCGACGGTGCTGACATTCGGCTACCAGACCGCGGTCAGCTTCGCCACCGAGTGCATTGACCGGCTTCATTCCACAGCCGAATCGCATCGCCGCATCATCGTCGTTGAAGTGATGGGCCGCTACGCTGGCTGGATTGCTCTCAACGCCGGAATCGCCGGACGGGCCGACGCCATCCTCATCCCGGAGATCCCCTACAGCATGGAGAAACTGGCTGGCCACCTCCGTGCGCGCAATCGTCCATACTCGATCATCGTGGTGGCCGAGGGGGCGAAGCCGCTGGGAGGAGAGGTTTCGGTGCTGGCGAAAGAGGCGGGCCGGCAGGAGCGGCTTGGCGGCGTGGCCGAGCAAGTCGCCTCAGAGTTGCAGACTCTGACCGGCAAGGAGTCGCGCTCTCTCGTGCTGGGGCACCTGCTGCGCGGCGGATCGCCGGTTGCGCTGGACCGGATCCTCGGCCTCAGTTTCGGCGCGGCAGCCGTTTCCGCGCTCGCCAAGGGTGAGAATGGCGTGATGGTGGCGCTTCATCCGCCGCACATAAAGTTCGTACCCTTGGCCGAAGCCATCGCGAAGATGAAGCTCGTGCCGCTCGATGGCGATGGAGTCATGACCGCCCGGGCGCTGGACATCTGCCTGGGTGATTGAGAGGAGACAACCGAAATGGCCGCTGCAAAGAAGAACCGCCAACTGGGGCGCGCCGAATGGAACCGGATGTGGCAGGAGCATTGGATAGGACCCGCCGCCGGCAAAGACGCCAAGATGGGCGCCGAACAGGAATTCCTGGCTCAATCGCGATCGCCGGCCAAGGAGCGCGTGCGGCTCAACCGCATCATGGAAGAGTTCGAGATGGGTTTCCAGCGATTGCACAAGCTGGGTCCGGCCGTCACCGTATTCGGCTCGGCCCGGTTCAAGGAAGGCACCGCGCACTACAAAATGGGCGTGGAAGTGGGCCGCGAGCTGGCCAAGGCCGGCTTCGCCGTCATGACGGGCGGCGGGCCGGGACTGATGGAAGCGGCCAATCGCGGCGCCCATGAAGCCGGCGGAAAGAGCATCGGATGCAACATCATTCTGCCCTTTGAACAGGCGCCAAACCCTTACCTGGACGAGGTGTTGAACTTCAACTATTTCTTCGCGCGGAAGGTGATGCTGGTGAAGTACTCCTGCGCATTCATCTGCCTGCCGGGGGGATTCGGAACCATGGATGAGATGTTTGAGGCGGCAACCCTGATTCAGTGCCGCAAGATCGGCCCGTTTCCACTGGTTCTGCTCGGAAAGCGGTTCTGGAGCAACCTGCGAGAGTTCATCTGGGATCTGCGCGACGAGGGCGCGATCTCGCCGGAAGACGTCGGATTCGGCGCGATCCTCGACTCTCCGGCTGAGGCCGTTTCGATGATCGTCGACAGGGTTCCGGCAGATGTCAGGGCCCAGTTGCCTCAAAGCGGCAAGTAGCGCCCATGTACCTTCGCACAATCGCCATCGAGAACTACCGGGCAATCCGGGAGGCGCAGGTGTCTCTCGACGGGACAACGCTGCTGATTGGAGAAAACGACAGCGGACGCACGAGCATCATTGAGGCGGTGATGCTGGTGCTGGGCGCTCCGGAAGACCGCTTCGAGAACCGGCTGCAGCCCATCCACTTTCACCGGGGTGCGGAGAGCCTGCGCGTCCTGTTGTGCTTGCAGGAAGACGCACCCGGCGATTGGCAGCCGCCGGAGGAGATCTCCCGCGCGCTGACCGGCGGACGAAATGCACGGCGGAGGTTTGAGTTCGAGTTCACTGCCTCGATCGATCTCTCTTCGGGCGCGATCGAGCCACGATGGCGGGTGGCGGCTTCAGGGCGATCTCCCGCCCGGCTTGAAAACAGCCTTGAGTTGCTGAACTGGGTGCGCGAGCTGGTCCCGGTTCTTTGGCTGCGTTCGGGTCTCGTCGTCGACACCGCGATCGCGGCGTCGACGACGAAGCTTCAAATGGACCCATTGCTGGAGTCGCTTGAGGTGCATCATCGCAACCTGATGACGGGGCAGGCTCTCGATTTGGAAGCCGAGTTGGAACTTGGCGCCTTGGCGGCAAGTGCGGTCATTGAAAAATACACAAAGCTGTTCGCAGGCGCCGCGCCGATGATGGGAGCAATGGCGGCCGACATCCTCAAACGGCGGGCGGTTGCAGCCACGGAGTCGGTCAAGCACGGCGGATCGGCCGCGCAAAAGATAGGCATGCTGCTCCTTCTCGGAGCGATCCTGCAACTGGTCCGGCGCAGCGTACTGCCGGAGGGGCGTCCACTGCTGGTTCTTGACAACCCGGAGTCGAACCTGCACCCGATGACGCTTGCCTCTGTTTGGCGTCTATTGGAAAGGATTACCTGGCAGAAGCTGATCACAACGAACTCCGGCACTCTGCTCTCCAACGCGCCGTTGAACTCCATACGCCGGCTGACCCGGCACGATGGGGCAGTCTTGGAATGGTCGGTGCCGCCCGGACTGCTGTCACGGGAAGATTTGCGGAGGGTGGCGTATCACGTTCGGTCGCGCAGAGCTTCGGCGATGTTCGCCCGCTGCTGGCTTCTGGTTGAGGGTGAAACAGAATTCTGGGTGATGCCGGAGTTAGCCCGGGTGCTGGGCTACGACTTTGCGGCGGAGGGCATTGCCCCCGTCGAGTTCGCGCAGTGCGGCCTGACGTCACTGATCAAGCTGGCCGACAGCCTGGGTATCTCGTGGCTGGTGCTGGCAGATGGCGATGACGCGGGTAAGCATTACGTCGACGCGGCTAAGAAGGCCGCCCAAAGTGCGGGAAACCGTTACGGGGGCGCCGGAGTCATACAACTGACTGATTGCGATATTGAAGCCTGTTTCTGGCACAACGGTTTCGACGGCGTTATTCGACAGATCGCCTATCCCGGCCAGGGGCACGGGAAGGCTTCGGCCAAAGCCGCGATTCACAAGGCGATTGAGCGAACGTCAAAGCCCTTTCTCGCCCTGAGCCTGATCGAAGCGGCCGCCGACCACGGTCCAGAGAGCGTTCCCGTTATCCTGAGGGAAGTGATCGAAGCTTGTGTCGATCTGGCAAGAACAGAGCTCAGGCCGAGGGGTTAGAGAACATTGAGGAGAGTGAATTTGACATCCACCGAGGGTTTGATGACGTTGGGGGTTCGAAGCCGGATCCGGCAGTGGACGAGCCTGACTGTAGTTGGCTTTCTGTTGGCCGGACAGGCAGCGCCTTTCGCTTTGGGACAACAGGCTCCCGCGGCGTCGGCGCCGAAGCCCCCAGCCAAGCCGGCGGTAGCTCCTGGGACGCCCGCGGCGCCCGCCCCGCCCAAGGACGCCGGCTGGCCCAGAGTTTACTCCGACGGCAAGGCAACCCTGGCGGTCCATCAACCGCAAATCGACGACTGGAAGGACTTCAGCCTGCTTCAGGCCCGGTCGGCCATGGAGATCACCCCGGAGAAAGGCGCCAAGAAGGTCCTGGCCGCAGTTCATTGGGAGGCCAAGACGGACACCAGCGTCGCTGCTCGGACCGTGGTGGCACGAGAGCTGACCATCACGGACTTCAATGTCCCCGGCATGGATGAAGCCAAGACCAAAGAGATGCAGGCATTGGCGACGCGTCTGATCCCCACGAAATATGAAGCTGTCGCACTTGATCGTGTTCTGGCCTACCTGGACGGCGCAAGAACCGTTGGCAAGCAGGTGAAGATCTCGACGGAAGCTCCGCCAATCATGGTCAGCAGCAAGCCGGCGATCCTGGTGATGATCGATGGTGAGCCGATTCTCGGCCCGATCAGCGGCACCAAGCTGACCTTCATCGTGAACACGAACTGGGATCTCATCAAGGACGGCAAGGACGGCGACTACTACCTGCTGGATGGGAAGCAATGGCTGGCGGCGGAGGCGTTGGAAGGACCCTGGAAATCGGCTTCCAAGCTTCCCAAAGAGATCAATTCCCTGCCCGCCGATGAGAACTGGGCCGATGTCAGAAAGGCCCTGCCGCTGAGCAAGGAGAACAAGCAGCAGGAAGCCCCCTGGGTATTCGTCGCCAACAAGCCTTCTGAGCTGATCCTCACCCAAGGGCCGCCCGCACTCGCGCCGATTGCTGGAACATCGCTGTCGGAAGTGACCAACACCAAGAGCCTGCTCTTCTTCCACAGTGGCGACAAGAACTACTACTACCTGACCTCGGGCCGATGGTTTCGCAACGCGCAACTGCGAGGACTGTGGGAGTACGCCTCCGACAAGCTTCCGGCTGATTTCCAGAAGATCCCGCCCAAGCATCCGAAGGGCATCGTTCTGTCTTCGGTCCCTGGAACCAGCCAGGCTGAAGATGCGGTGCTCCTGGCCAGTGTCCCGCAGATGGCGGTGATCAACCGGCAGGAAGCCGCCAAAGAGGCGAAGGTCATCTATGTCGGCGAACCGCAGTTCAAGCCGGTAGAGCAGACGACGTTGCAGTACGCAGCCAATACGCAGTCGGACGTGATCAAGTACCAGGACAAGTTCTATCTGTTGCAGGAGGGCGTATGGTTTGTGGGCCCCACAGCCAACGGTGCCTGGGAAGTTGCCGACACCATCCCTGAAGAGATCTATAAGATTCCGCCGGAATCGCCTAAGCACAACACGACTTATGTGTACGTAACTGAATCTTCTCCAACCACGGTAACGACAGCGCAGACAGCGGGCTATACGGGTATGGCCATCGGAGTTGGGATCGGGGTCGCTGTTTGGGGGACGGGCTACTACTATCCACCGTATTACTACTACGGTCCGATGTATCCCTATCCGGTGTACTGGGGCTACCCGTATCACAGCTATGGCGCTGCGGCCTGGTACAACCCGGCGACGGGCTTCTATGGCCGCGGAGCAGTGGCCTATGGACCGTATGGCGGGTACGGCAGGGCGGCAGCATACAATCCTGCGACCGGAACCTATGCACGCCGCGCAGGCGCTTATGGCCCTTATCAGGCCGGAATGGCGACATCTTTCTATAACCCGCGAACCGGCGCAATGGGCGGCGGCTATCGCTATGCCAACCCCTATCAAGGCTGGGGCCAGGGGGTTGTTGCCAAGGGCGACCAATGGGCCCGGGGCGGATACTACTATGACGACCGTGGCGCCGTCGGCGGCGTCCGCACATCGGAAGGCGGCAAGATGATCGCGGCAGGCGACGGCGACAACCGCGGCATGATCGGCAAGACCTCGGATGGCGACTTGTACGTAGGCAAGAACGGAGACATCTACAAGCGCGATCAGAGCGGCAACTGGCAGCAGCGCGGCGACGGAGGCTGGAGCAATGTCACACCGACGCCGGAGCAGAAGCAGCGGGCCAGCGACGCAAGAGCAAACGCAGGACAGAACGCGCAGACAAGGCAACAGCCGGGGACGCCATCGACGACGTCGCGGGAGAATCTGACCAGGCCCAGCCAGCAGCAGCCGGGCCAATTAGCTCAGCCGGGACAGCGCTCTGGAGAGAACCGGAGCAGCAGACCGTCGGGTGGAGGCATCAGCGAGGCGCAACGCCAACAAATAGGCAACCTGGATCGGGACGCGAGCGCCCGTTCGCGAGGCAACCAGAACTACAGCAACTGGCAGAGCCGCAGCCCCAGCAGATCATCAGGATCCTATGGTGGGGGCGGGTCGCGCGGCGGTGGAATGCGAGGCGGAGGCGGCCGGCGGCGGTAACCGGGAAACCCCGGATCAAGTACCGCGGCGGTTGCCGTAGAGCAGAACGTGAAGGCGAGGGCAAAAGCGCCAGCCGCGCTGCTTGCACTCTTCCACAACCCAGGCTGACCGGCCGCTGAGCACATCGGCGTCGACGCCCTCAGGCATGAGCAGGACACGCTCGGGGTTCGCCTGGAGCCGCTCAACCAGGCTTTGGATCTCCCCCAGATCCTCTGGAGCAGCCACGACAAACTTGAGTTGGTGGTCAAAGCTGGTCATGAGGTTTGCCAGCACATCCAGTTGAATTCGCGTGGTTTCGTGACGCTCAGCCCATTCCGGCGAGCCGCGCTGCCAAGGGGTCGAGTTGGCCAGTTTGGGGCTGATCGACATCAGGTCGCAAACCACGTCGCGGACGATCGTCCCCGCGGTTTCAATGGTGATGTGGAACCCGAGAGCGTGGAGGGCGCGCGTCAGCGGCTCAATCTCGGCAAAGAGCATCGGCTCTCCCCCGGTCAGCACGACATGGCGATAGGAAGGGAATGTCTTCACCCAATCGAGGATGCGGTCGGCCGTCCAATCCTCACCTTCGGGTTGCCAGGACGTGTATGGCGTATCGCACCAGACACAGCGCAGATTACAGCCGCTCAAACGGATGAACAGAGAGGGCATCCCGGAGAGGATGCCTTCGCCCTGGATGGAGGCGAAGACCTCGCTGATCCTCACAGGACGTACTCCACGGGATCTTCCAGACCTGCTTCCGCAAAGCCGGAACGCCGGATGAGGCAGGAGTCACAAAGTCCGCAGGCTTTCGTCTCGACGGGGTCGTAGCAGCTATGGGAGAGGGAGAAGTCGACTCCGAGTTCGAGACCCAGCCGGATGATGCCTGCCTTGGTCAGTTTGATCAGTGGAGTGTGGATGCGAAACCCCTCAGGGCGTCCAGGATGCTCCAGGCCGGCGCGGGTGGCGAGGTTGGCGACCTGCTCAAAGGCGCTGATGAAGTCCGGGCGGCAATCCGGGTAGCCCGAGTAGTCCACCGCGTTGACGCCGATGAAGATGTCATAGGCGCCCAGGACTTCGGCCCATGCCAGGGCGAGAGACAGGAAGACGGTATTGCGCGCCGGAACGTAGGTGATGGGGATGCCGGTCTCCATCTCGTCGCGGCGGCGGGACTTGGGCACGGCGAGGTCGGCGGTTAACGCGGAGCCGCCGAAGGCCCGCAGGTCAATCTTGAGTATCTTGTGATCCTTGACGCCCAACTGCGCTGCAACGCGTGAAGCCGCCTCCAGTTCCACATGATGTCTCTGGCTGTAATCAAATGACAGGGCATAGGTTTCGAATCCGTCGCGGCGCGCGACAGCCAGCGCGGTCGCAGAATCGACACCGCCGCTAAGAAGGCAAACTGCTTTCACGAGCCAATCCCTTCAGGCAATTTGCGGGTCAGCAGCCATGCCGGCACACTGAGCCAGACCAAGGAGAACAGGACGGTGTGCAGGCCGATGTGCTCGGCGGCCCAACCGACAAGCGGCAGGAAGATCAGTCCGGCCGCACCCCAGGCAAAGCCCATGAGCAGGGCGGAGACAGTGCTGGCCTGGGTTGGCACAAGCTTTTGCGCTACAACGACATTCACAGGAATGGTAAACAAGAGCACAAAGCCTCCGGCAGCCAGCAGCAGAATGGACAGAACCGGCTGCCGTACCAGAAAGAAGAGGGCGAGGAATGGCATTGATCCGGCGAAGGACCACATGATGACGCGCTTGGCGCCGAAGCGGTCCGACAGGTGGCCGCCGAGGAAACCCCCAAGCGCGCCGGCAGTCAGATAGGCGGTAGCAGCGATAGCGGCGGTTCGCACCGAGTAGCCGCGTTCGCGGCTCAAGTACAGCACCATGTATTGCGAATAGACGACTTGGATCGTCGAGCGCAGGAAAACGCCGGCGTAGAGGATCGAGAGCGGTTTCCAGTGCGACATCAACAGCTTATGGTCAAAATGGCTTCGTTTTGTAGAAAGGCCGGCAGGGGTCTTAACGGTGAACAAAAGGAGAAGAGTCACCGCCACTCCCATCGATGCGGCCCATGGAAGGCGGTCAAACCCGAAAGTGGAGACCCATCTCTCAAAGAAGACGGGAGCCATTGCGATGCCAAGGGTACCGGAGCTGATGAAGATGGCCATCGACCTGCCATGCCCGCTGCGGACGCCAGCGGCTGCCCATGCGCTGCCCTGGGGGTGGAAGGCTGCTATGCCCGCGCCACCGAGCGAGGACACAGGCCAAGGCCCAACCGTAACCGGGCGCCAAGGAGAGCGAGCAGATGCTGAGCCCCGCCAGCGCAGGTGCCAGCGTGGTGAAGTAGGGCGAGCGAAACCGGTCGGAAAGGTAGCCGTACAGAGGCTGAACCACCGAAGAGCTCAGGATGAGGGTACCCCCGAGGATGCCAGCCTGGGTGAGCGAGAGGCCAAGCTTCCTGATCAGGAAGGGCTGGAGTACGCCGAGAGCGCCACTGTAGAGATCGATGAAGGTATGGCCGAGACTGAGCAGCGCCAGGAGCGAGTAGCCTGACACGAAGCGCGACTGCCAGGAAGCGGGAGCCGAAGCGCCCGCGGAAGATTGCATGGGTGGCCGCCAGGAATACACTCAAGTATAGCTCCGGAGGCCGGCGCAACCCGGAAGACGGGGAAGGGTTTACCGAGTACCTGTGATGTTGAAAACGAGTTCTTTGGACATTGGCCGCGACGACAGTTTTGATGGCGCAAATGGACTCGCCGCCGGTCGTGAACCCGCGCGGCGCCAGGAACGAGTTCAGCCGGCAGCCCGCGCCGAGCGTGGTCAGTCCGGGTTCGCACCTGCGGTTGACGGGTTTGAATCTGGGTCCGGCGACGCCGGTGACAGCGAGCACATTCCCCCTGCCGACCGAGGTGGGAACGCCGCCGACGCAGGTGCTGATTAACAACCGGGCAGTGCCGATCGTGAGCGCGTCGCCGGATGCGATTGTCTGCCAGATTCCGTGGGACATGCCCCAAGGCGCGGCGGTCGCGGTAGTACGGCGCGGCGAGCAATCCAGCCGCGGGGTCCGGTTCAACATCCGGCCACTGGCTCCGGCTCTGCGGAGCGCATCGGAGACTGGATTTGGCCCGGCGGGCGGTGTGCAAGGCAACTCGCTGGCGCTTCGGGCCTCCGGCCTGGGGCAGACCGATCCGCCACAGGCCAGCGGGATGCCCGCCTCCAGCGGCGGGGAGAGCAGGCCGATCCAACCGATTCTCGTTTTCGCTGACGGGCTGCCCGTTGCGGTGGAAGTGGCGGCGTCTTCGAAAATGCCAGGCGAATTCGAGATCAAGGGAGAACTTCCGAAGGGCTCAGAGGCGGGAGACCTGGTGCAGTTAGTAGTGCAGGGCAACGCGGCCGGGCCGCTGCCTTTCGGGACGATCAGGAAGACGCAGGTATCCTCGTTGCCGCTGCCGGCGGAGATCGGGGATGTGCGCGCGGTGCCGGGCTCCGATCTGCGTGGCGGGCTCGGCGCACTGGTGGGCGTGCGCGGCGAAGACGGGTGCTATCCGGTCTGGAGCTTCGATGTACGCCGGGAAAGCATGAAGAAGGAGGAGGGCTGCCTGACTGCAGCCAACCGCGCGGTGCCGTCGCCTGTTCAGGCCTTCCCGAATTCGCCGGCGATGGCAAGTTTTGTCGGTCCGGGGGATGCTTCCGGCCAAGTGGCGACCTTTACGAAGCTGCGTCTGTGGCACCCCTCGCTGGAGGCACCAAAGGACCTGGAACTTCCCTTCCCTGTGAGCAACCTTGCGTTGGGCGCTGATGGGGATTTACGCGCTGTCGCGCTGGGTTCGGGACAGACGTTGAAGATCGATCCCGAGACGGGCGCCCTGGAGGAGATGGAGGCTCTGCCGCTCAATCCGAACCCCGGCGCGGGTTTGCTCAACAACCTGCTCAGGACGGGCGAGATCGACCTGGGCGATGGCGTCAAGAGGGTACTGGCGGCGATTCAGGTACAGGGCGGTCTGGCGGTGGTTGCAGCCGATAGCGACACCAAGCCGGCAAAGGCCAAGATCGCCATTCTGGACGGTCAGGGGCAGGTTCAGAGTACGCGCAATTACGTCGAGGGGTGGCTGCCTTTGATTGCGCCCCTGCCGCCGACACGTCCCGGGCAGACGCCGCCTGTAGCCCAGGTGCGACTGTCCGCGGCAGCCTATTACGACGCGGCAACGCGGACCCTGTTCGTAGCGAGCGTGAATGCGGAAGGTCAGCAGCATGCGGTGGCCGGTTTCGGTCCGGATGGACTGACACGCATTGTGAAAGCTCCGGAGGGCTGGTACCTGGCGGCGTGTTCGGCCGAGATCCGCGTGTTCGATCTCGAGCTGACGCGGCGTGTCGCTTTCTTCGGCCTAAAGACGCTGGAGACACAGTTCAGGCAGCAGTGCACGGCGCGCGGCTTCCTGGAACTGAGTCTGGGCGCCGAACCGGTCATGCGGGCCTTCGAACTCTCCGGGAGCGGCGAATTCAACGTGACCGCGGGCGCCAACGAGATCAACGATTTCCTGTACGGGGTCGACAGCGACCCGACGCAGGCGGGCTTGGCAAGTTCGATGTTCGTGTTCGACAGCGCGACGGAATCTTCACTTCGGCTGGATGCGCCCAGTGGGGTACTGGGCTTCGGAGCGGGAAGCATGAGGCCGGTGCCCGCGTTGAACATGGTGTTGGCGCTGGGGCAGAACCAACGTGCGGGCGATGCCGGCATCATCGCTTTTGATCTGGAGAGCGGCGAGGCGCGATTGCTGCCGACTCCGGAGGGCTTCGAGCAGGTGCAAGTGATGGATGTTTTTCAGCCGACGCGCAAGGTAGTCGCTCGGGGCATTCGGACCGGCGCGGCAGGAAGCCAGTTGCTGGTCTATGACCTGACGACAGGCGACCTGGAGATCGTACCCAACCCTGAAGGAGTCGCCTTCGCCGGAGCGCTGCCGGCACTGGTCACGACGCCGGGTCAGCCGGGTCAGCCGGGTCAACCTGGTTTACCGGGTCAACCTGGTCAGCCTGGACAGCCGGTGCTGCCGGGCGGCGCGCCGCAGGCGCAATTGCAGCGAACCAATCCGAAAGCCAACGCAGTCGTCGTCATCGGGTCCAACGCCGAGCGGAAGCCCGTTTCGGTGGTGTACTACCGCATTCCCTGAGACAATAGCAGCCAATGCGCCGATTCACTTATGCGGCCGCCGGATTAGCGGTGGCTGTGCTGCTCCTGATCGCGCACAGGGCGGCTTACAAGGGTTACTTCAGCGACGACGACCTGGACAACCTCGTCAACACGAGGCATGTCAGTGCGGAGGTATTCGCGAAGGAGTTCCTCACTCCCGCATTCTCGCCGGGCAACTTCCGCCCCTCGGGCCACCTTTACTACAAGCTGCTTGGCGGCTTTGCAGGGTTGAAGTTCCCACCGTATGTCGCGGTGCTTCACCTGCTCCACGGCCTGAACATCGTGCTGGTTTGGCTTCTGCTGCGAAGAATGGGAGCACCTCCCGTTGGGGTTTGGGCGGGGGCGTTGCTGTTCTCGTTCCACATGGCAGCGTTCGACGCGGTGTGGAAGCCGATGTACATCTTCGATGTGCTGTGCTGCACGTTCACGCTGCTGACTCTGCTGCTCTATATGCGCGGGTGGTGGATGGCGGCGCTGGTTCCATTCTGGCTTGGGTATAAGAGCAAGGAGTTGATCGTTGTCCTGCCGGTGCTGCTGCTCGCCTGGGAATACATGGCCGGGGAGCGGCGGTGGAAACGCGTGCTTCCATTTCTTGCGATTGCGATCAGTTTCTCGCTGCAGGGAACGCTGTACAGCGCCGGGACGGACAACGACTATACGCTGCGATTCTCACCTGCGGCGCTGGCAAAGACGCTCCCGTTCTATGGCTCGGCGATGCTGCTGATCCCCTACCTCGGGCTGGGGCTGCCATTGTTGGCTCTGGTGAAAGACGCAAGGCTTCGATGGGGACTGTTGTTTCTGTTCCTGATGCCAGCGCCGTTGTGGTTCCTGCCCGGACGATTGTTCAGCGTATATCTATACGTCCCGCTGATTGGATTGGCGGTTGCGTTCGCGTTCCTGGCGGCAAGGTGGCGCGTCTGGTGGGTCGCGGTGTTTTTCCTGGTGTGGCTTCCGGTCAACCACCGGGTGCTCCGACAAAAGCGCTCCGAGGAGTTATATGCCGCGGCGGAGAACAAGGCTTACGTGGCGGCAGTGGGTGAGTTCCTACTCTGCGAGAGGCCCCTTTGACGCCCTGATCCACGAGGGAAGCCCGTCGCGGATGAACATCTGGGGGAAAGATAGCGGCGATTCGATGGTTCGACCCTCGGCCTGAGCTTGTGATCTGCCCCTGGCCGAGCGAGATCGGCGAGTGCATGGAGAAGCCAAAGGTGGCGGCGCTGGTTTGGAACCAGCAGACACGCAGCCTCATGAAGTCGATGCGCAGCAGCAATTCGTCCGGTGTTTCAAGTGTGGACATGGGTCGGGAAACGCCATTCGGCTTCTTCGACGAAAGCTGGTACGGTCCGGAGGGCGGTTACCGCTGGACGCGCGCGGAGTCGTCCGTGCATTTGACGCGCTCGGCAAAGGCGCGCGGATTCGCGGTCCGCGTGAACGTGAGCCCTGTGCAGTTGAGAGAGCAAGGCGAGGTTGGGTTAGAGGTGCTCATCGACGGGCGTTCTGCAGGGGTGAGGAAATACAAAGCTGCAGCGTGGACGGAACAGACTTGGCCGCTGCCGCCGGGCGGACCGGGAGAGGTGACCGTCACACTGCGCGCAGTGAAACCGTTCAGGCCATCCAACGGCGACCCGCGCGTGCTGGGAGTGGCAGTGGGATCGATGGGCTTCGTCGAGTAGGGACATGCGGAACCTCTGGCTGATCTCGTTTGGCATTCTACTTGCGGCTCTTACGCTGCCCGCGCAAGTCAAGGTCACTTACCTTGCCAACGAAGGGGTAATGCTCAGCGCCGGGCAAAGTAAGGTGCTCGTCGACGCACTGTTCCGCGACAGTCTTGAAGACTACGCTCGCCACGACGCCGCGACTCAGGAGCGCTTGGAAACGGGCAAGCCGCCGTTCGACGGCGTCAGTCTTGCGCTGGCGACCCACTACCACCTCGACCATTGGGACGCGGGCGCGATTTCGAGATTTCTCTCATCGAATCCGAAAGCACTGTTCGCCTCGACGCCGCAGGCGGTCGGCATGATTCCCAGTTCGCTCAAGCCGCGGGTTCGGGGTCTTTGGCCGGGGGGCGGAGCGGGTACGAGTGTAACTGCAGGAGAAGTCGCTGTGGAGGCCCTTCCGCTGCGCCATGGCGCGACCGAGAATCTCGGCTATCGGATCAGCATGGGTGGTCGGGTGTTGGTGCACATCGGCGATGCAGACGCCGAAAAAGGAAACTTCGATGCGCTCTTGGCGAAGGGCTCGCCGGATGTAGCGATGGTTCCCTTCTGGTGGCTGCTCGGCAGAGAGTCGATCCAGTTCATTCGCGAGCGATGGAAACCGCGCGCGGTGGTCGCAATTCACTTCGGTGCGGCGGACGCGTCGACCTCATCGGCGAAGGTGCGCAGCAATTTTCCGGAAGCCTGGGTTTGCATCAAGTCCGGCGAGTTCCGGGCATATTGACCCCCTGCCCATCTGGCGAAAGTAAAGACGAACATTAATTCAGACGATAAACAGTTCTTTAAATCTGTATTTGAATCTACAATCACTCCAGCCAGGATTCGTCGTCTCAGGAGGCGGCGGTGTCAAGCCAAGCAGTTCAGACCGCTCCAGTGCGCCCGAGCCGGAAGGGGATTCTCCTACATTGGCTCGGAGACGTGATTGTCTGCATCGCGGTTTCGATTCCCGCTTTCATACCCTTGCTGTCCAACATGGACGGGATGTCGTGGCATAGCTCGCGCGAGGATCACTGGCGTTTCGAAGCCATGCCGGAAGGCGACGCGGCACTTCTGGGATGGGCCTCCTCCCAGAAAGACCTGCAAGACTTCCGCGCTGAGCGCCTGCCTGTGCCCGGACACCTGGTGCTGCAATACAAACGCGATGGGCTCGATGAGCCCGCGCGGCCCGATTGGGAATCCCTCGGCTACCGGCGCGCATATCTGGTCTCCTCCCGCTCGCCACGATCTCGGGAGAACCGGCGACCAGGAATTACCTCCGACCTTAGCCCTTTGGGGCTCTCTGGCCGCCGCTGCGATAGCCACGGCCGTGGTCTCGCACTACCGGTTGAGGCATTCCTTCCGTTCCGGCTTGACTCTTGTGCGGCTTAAAGACCGACCTCAACCGGGCTGGTGGAAGTGGCTGCTTGCCGCTCGCACGGCCGTCGTCCTGTTCGGTTTGGCGCAAGAGGCCATACTCCGGGCATTCAAGTATCGAACCGCACGCGCATGACCCGCTGACGCGCATCATTTCCCAGACTGGGTGGCCTGCCCCTGATGATTGCCGCCATCGCCGTGGTGCTGGCCGGTCCACTGGCGGAAGAGTTGTTGTTCCGCGGCCTGCTCCTCGGCCGGCTTGGCGCCCATGGATACTGGCGATCCGGTATTGTCATCTCAGCCCTGGTATTCATGGGCTGTACACTTGACGCCAGGCATTCGTTCGAGTTGTTCGGGATGGGGCTGGTGCTGGCCTTGCTCTATCGACGCACTGGATCGCTGTGGCCCCCGATTGGTTTGCACGCGTTGAATAACGGGATAATGTTCGCGCTGGCAGTGTTTGCCAAACCGTAGCCCCATGGCGACGCTCTCCCCGCTCGCGCCTTGGTTGCACTCACCTGATTCCGCGCCAAGCAGCGGCGTCCTCGCGGACGGCGATGATGTGATTCGTTTCGACGTCAGTGAAGCGCTGCTTGATGCCCGAAGGCCAGACGACCTCAATGGAATCCACCCGCTGGTTGCGGCCCAATCCGAAGTGCTGGCGATAAGGGTTGGTCGCTCCGAAGCCCTCGCTGCCCTTCACCTCGCGATAGACCATCGACTCGCCGGCGCGCACCGTAATCTGCGCGCCGATGGCGAAGCGATTGCTCTTCACGCCTTCGAGATCGATCTCGAGCCAGCGGTTCCTGTTCCCCGTTCAGATTCCGGTAGAAGGCGTTTTCGGCATGGTCGCCCGGATAGTGCCCGCCGAGCTGCGCATACAGGTCGAGATCGCCGTCGTCGTCGATGTCGGCAAAGGCGACGCCGTGGCCCTTCTGGCCCGGGCGCGCCATCTTCGCCGAGACTGTTGCGTCGCTGAAGGTTCCGTTGCCGTTGTTGTGGAAGATCCGGTTTGGTTCGATACGGCTCAACTGCGGATCGCCTGTGCCGAAGTAGATATCGAGGTATCCGTCGTTGTCGAGGTCGGCGACGCCGCCGCCCATGACGCCCATGGGCCGCGCCAGGCCGGCTTCGACGGTGACATCGGTGAACCGCGAGTCGCCCTCATTGCGGAACAGGTGCGAAGCATCGGCGTGCGCCTGCTTGCCGCCGGGCGGAGTAAAGACCGCCTTCAATCCCTCGACGGCGCTCTCCCAGGAAGCCAGACTCGTGGTGAGGATATCCGGCTTGCCGTCGTTGTTGTAGTCGAAGAAGAAGCAGACAAAACCGTTGTGGATGGGCTGAATCAAGCCCGAGCGGCGCGACACCTCCGTGAACTTCCAGTTGCCGTCGTTGCGATACAGGCGGTTGGGCGCGGGCTCGAGTCCGTTGACAAGCAGATCGACATCGCCGTCGCGATCGTAGTCGCCCAGCGCGATGCCGATGGCGCCGAAGCTGGCCGGTTCATCGATGCCGGCGGCCTTGGTCATGTTGGTGAACGTGCCATTGCGGTTGTTGCGATAGATCTGCGGCGTCGAGCCTTCCTTGATCACGCCGTTGGCAATGGCGAGGTCGATAAAGCCGTCGTTGTCGAGGTCGGCCCACAGGGAGACGAAGCCCGAGCCGGGGTCGGCCGCGCCGCTGGCCTTGGAAACGTTGACGAACTTGCCGTTGCCCTCGTTATGGAAGAGAAGGTCGGGCATGGGGCCGCTCCAACCATTCAAGGAAATGAACAGGTCGAGGCGCCCGTCGTTGTCGTAGTCGACCAGGTTCAATGAGTAGCCGGACGGCACATTGCCGAGGCCCGCGTCGCTGGTCACTTCGACGAACTTGCCCTTCTCGTTGCGGAACAGGGCGATGAATGTGCCGCTGCCGCTGAGGAAGACATCGAGATCGCCGTCCTGGTCGTAGTCGCCGAAGGAGACCGTGCCGTTGCCGTCGAAACGATTGAGGCCAAGCTCGGGGGCCATATCCTTGAACGAAAACGGCGGAGCGCCGGCAGGGGCTTCGGCGGCCGGGAAGATCAGGTTGGAAGGCAGTTGGGGCCGCTGGCTCATCTGGTCCATCGAGACCTTGAGCAGCCAGAGGTCGATTGAGTTGATTTTCGTTTGCAGCGCTTCGTAGAAGAGTCTTGCGGCTTCGCCGTAGTCGCCCATGCGATAGGCGGCTGCGCCCCATTCGCGCAGAACCTGCAGACGTTGATCGACCGTCTTGGCTCGCGCAGCGGCCTGCCGGAAGTACGGCAGCGATTGTGAAAACTGCCCGCGCCGGGCGAGCGTGTTTCCCATCAAAAACAGCCCCGCGGCCTCTTCGTTGCTGTAGGGCATGGAACCGTCGACGACACGCTGCAACAGTTCGATGCTGCGATCGAGGCCCAAAACAGGGTCGTGTGGGACACGATGACCGGTCTCCTTGGTGAAGCGGACTTCACCGGACATCCATTCCGAAAGGGTCAGCAGGAACTCGTTGGCCGAGGGCTGGAGTTTGGCCACGCGCGAGGCGAGTTCGTAGGCAAGATCGGGGTTGTAATAGAGCAATTCCGCGCGAGCGTGAATCACTGACTTGGCTTTGAGCGAATAGATGTGATTCGGATCGCGGTTGAGCGCCGAGGCGAGCGATTCCATGGCAAGGCTGAGCGCGAGACGTCCTCGCGCCGGGTCACCGCCGCCCTCGCGGTAGAAGTCGAGCAGGTAGGAGCGCGCCATCTGATAGTGGAGGTCGGCGTCATCGGGTTTCTGCTTAATGAGGCCTTCGAGGATCTTGCGGCCTTCCGCGGTCTTGTCGTTCCGCAGGAGAGAGAGCGCGTCGGCAAGTGGGCCTGTCGCCAGAGGCGCGGGAGGGAAAGCGGTTTCGTGGCGTGCGGGGGACTGCGCACGCGCCAGCCAGATCATCACGCAGAGCATCGCCGCTCCTAGTGACGATCCTCTTCAGGCGGGGAGATTTCATTCCGAATCGCAAGCGAGCCTACGCGCGAAAGACAGGTTCCACCTGTTTCGCTTTCGCCAGCAGGGTCTCCTTCTCCTTTGCTGAAAGCGGCGGCAGCGGCGCAGCAGCCAGATCGAGGGCGAGTTGATAAATGCGCTCGTCGCCCGGCGGAATGGCGGCGGTGACATCCTGAGTGAGAGTGAATCGCAGGGCGAGCGCGGCGAGTTCGCGGTCATCCACAGGTTGATACCAGCATTTGGGATAAGGCCGAACCTCGCGCTTCATGTCCTTGGGCCATTGTCCGAGTGCCAGAGCCTTTAACGCCAGCCGCGCCATTCCCTTCGATTTGGCCTTTTCGAGAATCTGCGGGCCGAAGGCGCCGACCTCCCAGGCTGCGAAGTTCACCGGGAACAGGACGGAGTCGAGTTGCAGTGCGTCCATGAGCCGTATAGCCGCACCGGGGTGATGTGCGGAGAAGCCGAGGAAGCGTACCTTGCCCTCCTTCTTGGCGCGGAGGAAGGTTTCAGCCGCGCCCGCTGGTGCGAGGATCTTCTCGGCATCCTCCATAGAGCTGACCGCGTGGAATTGGTACAGATCGAAGTGGTCCGTTTTCAGGCGCCGCAACGACTGCTCGAGCTCGGCCTGCGCGCCGGCAGCGTCTCGCCTGGTGGTCTTCTCGGCAAGGAAAACAGCCTTGCGATACGGTTCCAGCGCCGCACCTAACTTGATTTCGGCTTCACCGTCGAAATAGGACGGCGCAACATCGAAGTAGTTGACGCCTCGCTCGACGGAAGCGGCGACGGTCTTAGCGGCTTCCTGCGGCGTCTGTCCGACCACGACAATTCCGCCGAACCCGATGACGGACAGCTCCACTCCAGCCTTGTACGGACGCTTGGGCAACTGTCTGCCAGCCGCAGCGTGCAAAGCTCCGGCGGCAGATGCGGCCACGAAATCCCTACGCTTCATAACCGGCCTCCCTGAGAACCCGTCTGAAAGCGATGATACCCCTCATCGAACAGGGGCGTAGCAGCGGAGTATGATCGTTGTGAACAAATCTCCACATGAGCCTTGATGATGTTGCCCGTCGCGCCGGAGTATCGACCGCCACGGTCTCCCGTGTTCTCAACAACCTGGATGTGGTCAAGAGTTCCACAAAAGCGCGAGTGCAGCGGGCCATCAAGGAACTGAACTACCATCCGAACCTCCACGCGCGCACACTGGCCGGGGGCAAGAGCAAGACCATCGGCTTGATCGTTTCGAACCTGGAGAACCCGTTCTTTTTCGACATCTACCGGGCGTTGGAAGCTGAGGCGCACCGGCATGGCTACGAAGTGGTGGCCGCGCATACGGGCTACTCGGCGGAGCAACTGGTGCGGTCGGTCCGCTTGATGATCGGGCGTCGCGTGGCCGGGCTGGCAGCCATCGTTTCGGAGATGGATCGAGCCTTGATTCGCGAGCTGGGCGATGCGGGCATTCCGGCCGTCTTCTACGACGTAGGGACGGTGGGGAAGAATATTTCGAACATCCGTTTCAACTACCGGAAAGGGATCGATCGCATTGTCGACTACCTGCGCGACCTGGGCCATACGCGGCTGGCGTTTGTAGGCCATCACAGCGCGTTGGGGCCTACAAGCGAGCGGGAGACGGCATTCGTCGAGGCCGTTTCACGGCATGAGCAGACGATGCAGTGGATGTCGGCAGTCGACCAGGACGGGCTGCACGGCGGGCGAAGCGCGGTGCGTCGCATCCTCGAGGGCGGCTTCAAGCCGACGGCCCTGGTTTGCGTTAACGATTTCATGGCCGTTGGCGCTTTGCGGGAACTCCGCGAGCGCCGGCTGCGCGTGCCCAACGACGTCTCCGTAACCGGGTTCGACAACATTCTGCTCTCAGAATTTTGCGACCCGCCGCTGACGACTGTGAATGTGCCAAGGGATCTCATCGGCAAGCTCGCTTTCGAGATTTTGTCCCCCGAACAAGGCTCCTCCGGCAAAGCCGGGCGGGAGGTCGTATTGGACCCCGAAATGGTTCTGCGCGATTCCACCGGGCCGGTCGCACATTAGCGGCGGCAGGCGGGCAGGCGGGGTCCTGCAAGCGGTTCCAGACATTACCCCTCTGACTCGTATAGAATCACGCAATTGGAGCCGCACCCAACAATGCCGTTGAGTTTTCTCATGCAGACCTCGCCGTCGCGCCTGATCTCGCTCGGATCCGTCGACATCGGCATCATCGTCGTGTACTTCCTGATGGTGCTTGCCATCGGGTTCTATTTGAAGAACAAGGCAGAGACGGGCGAGGACTTCTTCCTGGCCGGGCGCGAGATGACTGCGTGGATCGCTGGTCTCAGCTTCCTGTCGGCAAACCTGGGCTCGCTTGAGCTGATGGGCTGGGCCGCGGCGGCCTACCAGTACGGCATTCTGGCGACGCACTGGTATTGGGTCGGCGCCATTCCCGCGATGCTCTTCCTGGGCATCATCATGATGCCGTTCTATTACATCTCGAAGACGCACTCAGTGCCCGGCTACCTGCAACTGCGCTTCGGTGAATCGAGCCGCGCGCTGTCGGCCGTCACGTTCGGCTTCATGACCGTGCTGATGAGCGGCATCAACATGTACTCGATGGCACTGGTGATGAAGGTCGTGCTCGGCTGGGACATCCATTTCTCCATCTGGGTGAGTTCGCTGACCGTCGCCGTCTACGTCGCTCTCGGCGGCCTGAAGTCGGCGATCTTCAACGAAGTGCTTCAGTTCGTCCTGATCTGGGCTGGGCGCGCTGGTCATTCCCATCGTCGGCCTGATCGAAGCCGGCGGCTGGGACGGCATGGTGGCTCGCATCGCAAAGAACTTCCCCGGCCAGGACTACACGCACCTGTGGAGCACCATGGGGTCCTTCACGGACAATCCGATGGGCATCCACTGGACCGGCATCGTCCTCGGCCTGGGTTGGGTGATCTCGTTCGGCTACTGGACCACGGACTTCCTGGTGGTGCAGCGCGTGCTGGCCGCCAAGGACCTGCGCGCGGCCAAGATGGCCCCGATCATCGGCGCCGCCTTCAAGATGGTGGTGCCATTCATCGTGATCCTGCCCGGACTGCTCGGCGCTCGCGGTGCTTCCCTTCCAGCTCACGGGCGAGGCGCAGGCGCTCGCCTCCGGCGGCCACAGCTACAACGAAGTGCTGCCGCTCATGCTGGCGCGTTACTGCGGGCCGGGACTGCTCGGACTCGGCATCACCGCGCTCATCGCCGGCTTCATGAGCGGCATGGCGGGCAACGTCAGCGCCTTCGCCACGGTCTGGACCTACGACATCTACCGCGCCTTCATGAAGAAGGACGCCACCGACGCGCACTACGTCTCCATGGGCCGCTGGTGCACGGTCCTCGGCGTGCTGGTCTCGATCGGCACCGCGTACCTGGTGATGGAGTTCAAGAGCATCATGGACTACGTCCAGGCGCTGTTCAGCTTCTTCATCGCGCCGCTGTTCGGCACCGTGCTGCTCGGCATGCTCTGGAAGCGGGCGACGCCGGCCGGGCGGATTCTGGGGCCTGCTCACCGGCACAGTTGGTTCGATCGCCATGTGGGCCTGGGTGAAAGCGGATCCCTCCGCGATTCGCTACATCGCGCTTTCGCCGAATGCCAAGGACATGGCCGAGAATATGTATCGCGCGCTGTGGTCGTGGATCATCTGCTTCACCGTCACGGTGGTGGTCAGTATGATGACCAGGCCGAAGCCGGAATCCGAGCTGAAGGGCTTGGTCTACGGCTGTACGGAACTGCCCTCTGAGGCGCACATGCCTCTGTACAAGCGCCCGGCCTTCCTGGCGGGCGTGGTCGCGGTTGTGTTCGTGATTCTCCAAGTGATCTTCTGGTAATTTCAATGACCGGCAAGCACGACTCCATCTCCATCTGGTTTTTCACAGGCGTCCTCGTCCTGGTGTGCGGGGTGATGATCCTCGGCGCCGGCGTCTACGGCCTCTCTCATCCGCCGGACCGCGTGGTCGTACTGGCGGAACTTCATATCGATCTCTGGTGGGGCGCGGTGCTCACTCTGGTGGGCATCCTCTATTGCTGGAAATTCGCCCCGCGTGGAAAGGAATAATACTATGGCTCGCAAGATGACGTTTGGCGTTATCGTCGGCAACCGGGGATTCTTCCCGGGCCACCTCGTAAAGACCGGGCGCGAAGACATCATTCGCGTACTGGAAGCCGCAGGCTACGGAGTCGTCGTCCTCACGCCGGAGGAGACCAAGTACGGCGCCGTGGAAGCGCGCTCTGAGGCCCGCAAGTGTGCCGAATTGTTCGCCAGGAACCGCGACGTGATCGATGGCATCATCGTCACGCTGCCGAATTTCGGCGACGAGCGCGGCGTGGCCGAAGCGCTGCGCGGCGCGGGTCTCAACGTTCCCGTGCTCATCCAGGCGACGCCGGATTCGGCCGGCAAGATGACGATCGCCGACCGCCGCGACAGCTTCTGCGGCAAGATGTCGGTGTGCAACAACCTCAAGCAGTTCGGCATCAAGTTCTCCCTGACGACGCTGCACACGGAAGCCCCTGACTCGCCCGAATTCGCCAAGGACCTTGCCTGGTTCGCCTCCGTCTGCCGCGTGGCCAACGGCTTGCGCAAGTGCCGGGTCGGCGCGCTCGGCGCCCGTCCTACCGCCTTCAATACGGTGCGCTACAGCGAGAAGCTGCTCGAGAACTCCGGCATCGACGTGGACACGCTCGACCTGTCGGAGCTGTTCGGCCGCATCGGCAAGCTGAAGGATGACGAGGCAGAGGTGCAGGCGAAGCTCGCCGCGATCCAGGCCTATGTCCCGACACAGGGAATCGACGCATCGGCGCTCATTAAGATGTCCAAGCTGGGCGTGGTGGTCGACCGCTGGATGAAGGACAACGAACTCACCGTCACTGCCGTGCAGTGCTGGACCTCGATGGAGGAGTACTTCGGCGTGGTGCCCTGCTCGATCATGAGCATGTTGAGCAACAACCTGATGCCGAGCGCGTGTGAAGTCGACGTGCCCGGCGTGGTCGCCATGTACGCCATGGCCCTGGCCAGCGAGACGCCGAGCGCGCTGCTGGATTGGAACAACAACTATGGAACCGACCCCGACAAGGCGGTCTGCTTCCACTGCTCCAACCTGCCCAAGCACTTCTTCGAGTCGGCGCGGATGGACTATCAGGAGATCATCGCCGGGACGGTGGGCAAGTTGAATACGTTTGGCACGGTGGTGGGCAAAGTGAGGGCATCGCCCATGACCTTCTTCCGCATTTCGACCGACGACTTTTCGGGCCGCATCCGCGGCTATGCGGGCGAAGGCGAGTTCACCGACGATCCGCTGGATACGTTTGGCGGCGCTGGCGTCGTGCGCATTCCCAACATGCAGAAACTGCTTCGCTACATCTGCGAAAACGGCTTCGAGCACCATGTTGCGGCCAACATGTCGCAGGTGGCCACATCGGTTCGTGAAGCCACTGCCAATTACCTTGGCTGGGCGGTCGAACTGCACCAGTAGAGAGGTTTTGCACCCGTGCATCCGCAGACGCGCCGGAATTTCATTGGAAGTCTCGGCGCGTCGTTGTCTGGCGCAGCCGCACCTGCCAAACGGCCCAACATCCTGCTCATTCTGGCTGACGACCTCGGCTTCTCCGATCTCGGCTGCTACGGCGGCGAGATCGAAACGCCCAATCTCGACAAGCTCGCCGCGGGCGGCGTGCGATTCACGCAGTTCTACAATGCGGCGCGGTGCTGCCCCTCGCGGGCGTCGCTGATGACAGGTCTCTACCCCCATCAGGCGGGCGTGGGGAACATGACGGGCGGGACCGCCGCGAGCCGGCTTCCCTGGCTATCAGAACCGGCTCAGCGACAGTTGTCCGACGGTCGCGGAAGCGCTCCGCGGCGCCGGCTACTCGACGCTGATGTCAGGCAAGTGGCATCTGGGGCCGCCAGGCCCCGTCAAGCGCGGCTTCGACGAATACTACGGTCTCGTCGGCGGCTTCGACAGCTTCTGGAATCCCGATGTGTATCAGCGGCTGCCCGCGGATCGCAAGGGGCGCACCTACGCCGCCGGGCGCCTTCTATGCCACCGATGCAATCACCGACCACGCGCTCGATTTCGTGCAGGGCGCGCGCACGGCCGCCAACCCGTGGTTTCTCTACCTCGCCTACACCGCACCCCACTTCCCTCTGCACGCGCCCAAGACCCTGATTGACAAGTACACCGCCACTTTCGAGAAGGGCTGGGACGCCATCCGCGAGGATCGCTTCGCACGGCAGCGCAAGCTGAAGTTGATCGACAAGGTTTGGGATTTTACGCCGCGCAGTTTCATTCCCGCCAACCGCTTCAACCCCAAGACCGGCTGGGCGGACAAGTACAATCCGGCCTGGTCTGAGGTCGAGCCCGCGCGAAGGAAGGACCTCGTCCGGCGCATGGCCACATTCGCGGCCATGGTCGACTCGATGGACCGCAACATCGGCCGCGTCTTCGCCGACCTCAAGCGCTCAGGCGAATGGGAGAACACGCTGGTCCTCTTCCTTTCCGACAACGGCGCCTGCGCCGAATGGGATCCATGGGGTTTCGATATCAACTCAGGGTCCGCAGAATGTTCTGCACCAGGGCGCTGAGCTGGACAGAATGGGCCAACCGGGCACCTATCACAGCTACGGGTCGGCCTGGGCAAACGTCTCCAACACACCCTGGCGGCTCTACAAGCACTACAACCATGAAGGCGGCATCACCACTCCCTTCATCGCTCACTGGCCCGATCGCATCAAGCGCCGCGGTGCAATCGAGCATTCCCCAGCGCATCTGATTGACCTCATGCCAACACTGGCTGAAACCGCAGGCAAGCCGCTCGACAAGTCCGAAGGGCTCAGTCTCCTGCCCGCATTTGTTGGACGAGCCACGGCCAGGCGGCCGCTCTATTGGGAGCACGAGGGCAACCGCGCGGTGCGGGACGGCAAGTGGAAGATTGCGGCGGTAGGTCCGGCAGGCCCATGGGAACTGTACGATATGGAGCGGGACCGGACCGAAATGCACGATCTTGCCGCGGCACACCCGGACATCGTGGCCAAGATGGCCGCAGAGTGGGAAACCTGGGCGCACCGCACGAACGTAGTTCCGTGGATCTGGGAACCGCAATACAAGTCCCCGAGGCAATGACCCGCACCATGATTCCACGACGCAATTTTCTTCAACTGGCGGGCGCAACGGCCGCTGGCCCGCTCCTGTCTGCCGCCCCGCCGCGCCGTCCCAACATCGTCGTCATCCTCGCCGACGATCAGGGATGGGGCGACCTCAGCGTCAACGGCAACACGAATCTCTCGACGCCCAACATCGATTCGCTCGCTCGCGACGGCGCGCTGTTCGACCGCTTCTTCGTCTGCTCGGTTTGCGCCCCGACGCGCGCCGAGTTCCTCACCGGCCGCTACCACCCGCGCGGCGGCGTCCGGGGCGTCTCCGCCGGCGCCGAGCGCCTGAACCTCGACGAAAAGACCATCGCGCAGGTCTTCAAGGGCGCCGGCTACGCCACCGGCGCCTTCGGCAAATGGCACAACGGTTCGCAGTACCCCTATCATCCCAACGCACGCGGCTTCGACGAATACTACGGCTTCACCTCCGGCCACTGGGGACACTACTTCGACCCCGAACTCGACCACAACGGCGAACTCGTCCGCGGCAAGGGCTACATCACCGACGACCTGACCGACCACGCCCTGCGCTTCATCGAGCAGCAACAGGAGCAAGCCCTTTCTTCTGCTACCTGCCGCTCAACACGCCGCACTCGCCGATGCAGGTGCCGGACAGCTTCTACAGGAAGTTCGCCGCGTTCCAACCCCGCATGCTGGCGCGCAACGCCGCACAGGAAGACCTTTCCATGACGCGCGCCGCGCTGGCCATGTGCGAGAACATCGACTGGAACGTCGGCCGAGTGCTGTCGCATCTCGACAAGCTGAACCTGTCGCGCGACACCATCGTGCTCTACTTCAGCGACAACGGTCCGAACAGCTGGCGCTGGAACGGCGGAATGAAGGGCCGCAAGGGTTCGCTGGACGAAGGCGGTGTGCGCGCTCCTTGTTTCTTCCGCTGGCCCGGCCAGATTCCGCCGGGCACGCGCATTCCGCAGATCGCGGGCGCCATCGATCTGCTGCCTACGCTCACCGAACTGGCAGGAATCGCCCCGCTGTCGAAGAAGCCGCTGGACGGCCGGAGCCTGAAGCCGCTGCTGACACGGCAGACGGGCGAATGGCCCGATCGCATGATCTTCTCGATGCAGAACAAGCGCATGAGTGTCCGCACCCAGCGCTACCGCGCTCGACCCCGCGGGGCAACTGTTCGATATGGAAGCCGATCCAGGGCAGGACAAGAACGTGGCCGCGGAGAGCCCCGAAGTCGCCGCAAAACTACAGGCGGCCCTGTCGGCATGGTCCAAGGAGATGATGGCGTTGAACGGCGGGCCCGACACGCGCCCGTATCCGGTCGGTTTCGCCCGCAACACCATGCTGCCGGCGCGCGACGGCGTGCCGCACGGCGGGGTGCAGCGCAGTTCGATTCACCCCAACTGCTCCTTCTTCCGCAACTGGACAAGCAAGAACGATTCGATGACCTGGGACATCGAAACCGCGCGCAGCGGCGAGTACGAGGCCTCGATCTTCTACACCTGCCCTGCGCCGGCTCTAGGCTCGACGATCGAGCTGAGCTTCCTGGAATCGCACGTCCAGACGAAGATCACCGTCGCTCACGACCCGCCACTGACGGGAGCGGCGCAGGATCTCTCCCCGAGGAGTGAATCCTTCGTGAAGGACTTCCTCCCGCTCAAGCTGGGGAAAATGCGCCTGGAAAAGGGCCGCGGGCAACTCACGCTGCGCGCGATCGACATCCCTGGCAAGGAAGTCGCCGACGTGCGCTATGTGGCACTGCGGCTTTTGCCAGGAGCGTAGAACATTCCCAAGACTGGCCCGGCCGCGTCGTCCTCGATTACCGGGTGAGTATAAACTTCCAGAACGTCCGACCAGAAAGCGGCGTTCTCGTACAGCGTCTTGGGGTCGTTGGTCTCGGTGAGCGTCCAACCACCGCTGCAATCGGCCTTGTGCCAGCGGCCCAACAGTTTCAGACCTGCGGGCGGCTGTCCCTCCCCTGCGAGAAAGCGCCTCGCGGCCTCTTTCATCGAACCCGGACGAACGCTCCAATAGGTGATGTACTTCATGCCTTCCTCCTGACAATCCCGCGGCCGGCAGCCGCGACTAGGGGAGTGTACAACGGAAGAATCCCGGGTACAATAGGAAACCATCATGGTTGATTTGATGACGCGCAGAGCGGTGATCGGGGCAGTCTGTGCCTGTTGCGCCGCACTGTTTCCACTCCAGGCGGCACAGGACAGTTTTCCCCAGCCCGCGAGGATAATCGCCGTCGGCGATGTGCATGGCGATTTCAGCCAATTCACTACCATCCTGCGCGACGCCGGCATTATCGACGCCAAGAACAAATGGGCCGGGGGCCAGACCCATCTGGTGCAACTCGGCGACATCCCCGACCGCGGCGCCGACACAAAGAAGATCATCGAGTTCCTGATGGACCTCGAGAAACAGGCTCGCCGGGCCAAGGGCATGGTTCACCTGATGATCGGCAACCATGAGGCGATGAACGTCTACGGCGATCTCCGGTACGTCATCCCCGAGGAGTACGCCGCCTTCGCCGGACGCGACGCCGAATTCCGGGCGGCGGCCTGGGAGCAGCACGTGGCGGAGATCAAGGCCAGGGGCGGCGAAGCCACTTTGACGCCTGAATACAAGAAGAAGTGGGAAACAGAACGCCCCAACGGCTTCTTCGAGCACCGGGTTGCGTTCGGCCCCGGGGGCAAGTTCTACAAGTGGATCGTCGAGCACAACGCTGTGCTTCGCCTGGGCGACACGATCTTCCTGCACGGCGGAATCTCGCCCAAGTACGTCGACTACGAACGTCCGGCAATCAATAAGCAGATTCAGGACGAATTGAAGGACTTCAACAAGCTGCCGGGCGGAATGGCCATGGACGACGAAGGCCCGCTTTGGTATCGGGGCCTGGCGACTGAAGAGGAATCGGCTCTCAGCGCTCATGTTGGCGCGGTGCTGGCCAAGCACGGCGTCAAACGCATCGTCATCGGACACACGCCCACGGCCGGCGCCGTCATCCCACGATTCGGCGGCAAAGTGATCGTGGCCGATGTCGGCCTTTCGAAGGCATACGGCGCCCGTCTTGCCTGCGTCCTCATCGAAAACGGAAAGGTCAGCGCCATCCATCGCGGCAAGACGCTACCGCTGCCCGAGGGCAATGGCCCGGCTCTCATCGAGTATCTGAAAGCGGCAGCAGCGCTCGATCCGGCTCCGTCGCCGCTCAACCCATTCATCCAGAAACTGCAAAATGGAGGCACCCGCTAGAGTCATGAAGTACCAGGCGAAGCTCACTCGCAGACAGTTCGGTCTGCTTGTCGCTGCGGCACCCGCCGCTATGGCGACGGCACCGGCATCCCTGAGCGCCGATCGAGTAGTGAAGTTCCTCACAGAGGCGAAGGTGACCTCGTCTAAAACCCTGGGTGTCGGCATCACCTCTACAAAGCGTTTGAAGATGACCGACGGGACGATCGAGCACGACGGCCACTTCCAGTGCATCGACGAGTCGAAGTCTAACTTTCAGACCAACCAGGGCTCCGAGCTGAACTTCCGGGACTGCTACAAGTTCAATATCGCCGGCTACCGTCTCGACCGCCTGCTGGGACTCAACATGACGCCTCCATCGGTTGAACGGCAGTACGGCGGACAATCCGGCTCCTTCACGTGGTGGATCCCGAACAGCATCATGGAAGTTCAACGCATGAAGAAGAAGCTTACCCCTCCGGATGCGGACCGCTTCAATCAACAGATCTTCATGCTCCGTGTGTTTGATCAACTCATCTTCAACACGGACCGGAACCTGCAGAACCTGCTCATCACTCCAGACTGGCAGGTCTGGCTAATCGATCACACACGCGCGTTCCGCCTCCACCACGATTTGAAGGCGCCGAAGGATCTCGTCAAGTGTGATCGCAAGGTGCTCGCCGTCATGCGCGAATTGGACTCCGCGACGCTGAAGACGGCGATGGAGAACAACCTCCGCCCTATGGAGATTGATGGGTTGCTTAAGCGGAGAGACAAGATCGTCTCAATCTTTGAGAAGAAGATCGCCGCCAGCGGCGAATCCTCGGTCCTGTTCGACTCGCCCGCAAGACCAGCGGAATACCCCCTCGATTACACTGAACCGCCGCTGATCAAGAGCTAGCGACCGGTAGCCGTGCTACCATTTTTTTGTCGCTCCGGCGACGCTGATGCGTAACTAGGCACAAATCCTCATCCCCCTAAATCGCACTCACCTGCGGATCCCGGAGGATTTATGTCTCTCCTCAGCGCGGCGAACCTCGCCTTCCAATTCCCGTCGACAGGGACCCTGTTCGACAATCTGAGTTTTTCAATCAATCCCAGGCGACAGAATCGCAGTTGTCGGCCCCAATGGCAGCGGCAAGACGACTCTTCTGCAATTGCTCGAAGGGGTTCTCGAACCTACTTCCGGCTCGCTGGCCAGGCGTAGCGGGCTGACCCTCTCCACGTCCGCGCAACAATTGCGATCCGAGCCCGGACTGGGACTGCTGGACTACGTTCTCGAGGCCCGTCCTGTTTTGTCGGCGCTGCGCAGGCGGCTAACGGAACTTGAATCATCGTTTGCGGCAGCCGACCCCATCGAATATGCGACGGCTCTTCACGACTACATGGAAGCCGGCGGCTACCCGGTCGAGGCCGAGGCGTGCAAGGTCCTGCATGGACTCGGCTTCGCAGAACGCGAGTTTCGACTTGAAATGGCCGTGTTGTCCGGCGGTCAGCGTCGCCGCGCATCGTTGGCCAGGGCGCTGCACGTTGAAGCCGACGTGCTGCTGCTTGACGAGCCGACCAACCATCTCGACCTCGATGGACGACAGTGGCTGGCCGCCGAACTCGTCGCGCGTCCGCAGGCCTGCGTGTTCATCTCGCACGATCGGGCACTGTTGCGCGCTTGCGCCACGCGGGTCATTGAGCTCGATCGCAAGACGGCAACGGTCTTCGACGGCGGCTACGACGACTGGCGCGAGTTCCGGGAACTTCGCAACCGGCAGGCCTGGTCCGATTTCGAAGGCGCGCAACGGCGCAAAGCTGCCGCCGAGAATGCCGCGGCCAAGCGAGCCCAACTGGCCGTGCGCGTTGCCGCGCCGCCGCCGGGCGTTCGCCTCAGCAGGGACTTCTACGCGCGCAAGGCCGCAAAGGTCAATCGCACCGCACGGATCCTGCGCGAACGCGCCTCAGCCGAAGCCGAGGTCAGTAAGCCTTGGGAGGAACAACCGATCCCCCATTTGACCTTCGACAATGTTGCCCGGTCCGCTACATTCCCGATCATCGCTCGCCGGCTCTCGAAAGGCTTCGGGGGGAAGATTCTCTTCTCTGGTCTCGACCTCCAAATCCCCGGCGATGCCCGGCTGGCCATTACAGGTCCGAACGGATGCGGCAAGACGACTCTGCTCAGGATTCTTGCCGGTCTCGGACCGCCTGACAGCGGGGAAGTTCACCTCGCCGCCGGGACGCGCCTGGCCTGCCTCACGCAGGATTCGTCTCACCTTGCCCTGGACCTGACGCCATTGGAAATCTGCGGCGCTTCGACTCTGGCCCGCACGTTGATGGGCTGCCTCAGACTGCGCCCCGACCGCGTGAATCGGCCTCTCGACGAACTGAGCCCCGGAGAGCGCGCCAAAGTTGCCCTCGTTCAAATGCTCTCAGGAGGCGCGAACCTCCTGCTGCTGGACGAACCCACAGAACATCTGGAAGTCGAAGCGCAGGAAGCCCTCGAGCAGGCGCTTGCCGGATTCCCCGGCGCTCTTGTCGTCATCAGCCATGACGCCGCCTTTCTCGCTGCACTGGGACCGGACTTGAAGCTGCTCGATCTCAGCGCCGCTCCGCTTTCAACCGGTTCAGCCACAACTTGACATCCTCATCCCGTCCCTCCGCATTCCAATTCGCGCCGAACAGGTCGGGCCGGCCATCGCCGTCGAAATCGCCGATCCGCATCGAATGCGATCCCTCCTCCGAAATCGTCAGCGGAGACCAACGGTCCAGCCATTTTCCGCCCTTGCTCTCCCCGCGGTTAAGCAGCACCCGGACGCTGTCGGGGTCATCGCCCTGTGGCATCTGGGCGTAAACGAGGTCGGCGCGCCCGTCGCCATTGAAGTCCGCTGAGCCGACGAAGTGACAGACAGTCTCCACATCCGGCACCACAACGTGCATTCGCCACTCTCCCCCGCGAGGGTCTTTCGGTCCCTCGAACCAGCAGATCCTGGATCGGCCGCCTTTTCGTTCTGACGGGGCCAGGACGATGTCCGTACGCCCGTCGCCGTTGATGTCCGCGCTCGCGATGTAGGTGTTCGGGTGTGTCCAACCCGCTTCTCCCGCCGGAGTGAACGGGCGCTCGGTCCACTTCCGCCCACCCAGGTTCTCCAGCCACCGCCCGTTGATGACGATGTCCTTGTCGCCATCCCTGTCGAGATCCACCGCCAGCAAACCCTCGCCCGCCGGACACTCGACTTCCGTCTCCTCCCATGCCACGCCAGCCCCGCCTCGCCGCCACAGAAAGTAGAGCCGGTTGCCCGCATCGTCCTTCGACGGCCACTCCTTCTGATTGCGGCCGACAATGTCCGGCAGTCCGTCTCCATCGAAATCGGCCACTTCGATATCGTGAAGTGTCCGCCGCGCCAGCACCGACGCAACCCAGTTCGCGCCGACATTCCGGTACCACGAAAGCGTGTCTGGTCCTCGCGTAATAACTACCAGATCGTTCCTTCCGTCACCATCGATGTCGGCAACCTCGCCGTCAGTGCTGAACCGTCCCGCGCCGTCGATCGCCAGTCGATCCCACCCCGGAAACCGATTGAGATAGGCCACCAGGCCGCCGTCCTTCGCGCCCCCGGCCACCAGGTCGAGCCGTCCATCACCATCGAGGTCGCCGAGGGTCTTGAGCCACGGGTCCCCGATCTTTGAATCGATCACTCTCAACTCGAAACCGCTCTTCACCGCCGGCGGCAGCCCGGAGAAACTCATCAGAACGCCCAGTGCGGCGAGCAGGCCAAGTGATAGCGCCCTTGTTACTGATGCAGAATACACGCGGCCATTACATCACGGTTGTATTACGATTTCTCTATCCATGCCCTGGTCAAGACGAGCCTTCCTTTGTGCCGCAGCGGCCGCCCCCCCAAGACGCCCAAACTTCCTGTTCCTTTTTCCTGACCAGCATCGCTACGACTGGATGAGCGGCAACGCCTCGATCCCAGTCAGGACCCCGCACCTGGATTCCATTGCCGCGCGCGGCGTGCGCTTCAGCAAGGCCGTTGTCGGCTCCCCGCTTTGCGCCCCCTCCCGCGCCTGCCTGGCGGCGGGTAAAGAGTATGACCGCTGCCGCGTGAAGAATAACGGCGAAGACTATCCGCTCGACCAGCCAACCTACTATCGCCTCCTGCGCGACGCCGGCTACCACGTCGCAGCTTGCGGCAAAGTCGACCTTCATAAGAAGACTCAGGATTGGGGCCTCGACGGCAAGCGCCTTCTCCCGGAATGGGGATTCTCCGATGGCATCGACAATGAAGGCAAAGGCGACGCCATTAACAGCGGCGCCGTCACGCCGAAGGGCCCATACATGGCCTACCTGCATAGGCGCAGCCTCGCCGAAGCTCACGTGTCGGACTTCCGCCGCCGCTCCAAACAGGGCTATGCCGCAACGTGGAATACACCGCTTCCCGAAGAAGCCTATTGCGACAACTGGCTCACCAACAACGGCCTCGAACTGCTTCGCCAAGCCCCGCAGGGCAAGCCATGGCACCTCGTGGTCAACTTCACCGGACCGCACAATCCGGTCGACATCACGGCGCGGATGGAAAAGCTCGTTCGCGACAGGAACTACCCGCAACCGAACGGCTCGCGCGAGTACACGCCGGAGATCCACAACGCCATCCGGCAGAACTACACCGCCATGGTTGAAAACATCGACCGGCTGGCTGGCCTCTTCCTCGATGAGGTCAGCCGGCGCGGCGAGTTGGGCAACACGATCGTGGTCTACTCGAGCGATCACGGGGAGATGCTCGGCGACCATAACCGCTGGCACAAGTCTGTGCCCTACCAGGAGGCCGTGGGGGTGCCGCTGATCGTCGGAGGTCCCGGCGTGAAACGCGGTCTGCGCAGCAATGCTCTGGTGAGCCACATCGATATCGGCGCGACATTCCTGGACTACGCGGGCGTCACGGTTCCAGGGGACATGGATGCGCGCAGCTTCCGCCCGCTTCTGGAGGGCAAAACCCGCAAACACCGCGACCATCTTCTCTCCGGCCTGAATCAGTGGCGCTTGGCCTTCGACGGCCGCTACAAGCTCATCATCGGCTTCGAAACCGCGCCTGACTCCCCGCCCCGGTTGTACGATCTCGAAGCCGACCCGCTTGAGAATACCGACATCGCCGCGAAAGAACCAGGCACGGTCAAACGCCTGTCCGCGTTGATTGCAGGAGCCTGACCAGCAATGCCCCAACAAGCAGAACTCACCCGCCGTCAAGTCCTCCACATGCTCGCCGCCCCACCGCGCCAGCGCCCCAACATAGTCACCATCCTCGTCGACGACATGGGCTTTTCCGACATAGGCTGCTATGGCGGAGAGATCCCCACGCCGAACATTGACCGCCTGGCATCGCGGGGGGTGCGCTTTTCACAGTTCTACAACACGGCGCGCTGCAGCCCGTCGCGTTCGGCATTGCTCACAGGCCTTTACCCGCATCAGGCCGGCATGGGCCATCTCGACACCATGGTTGTCGCGGGCCGTCCCGGTTATCAGGGCAAGCTTGCAGACAACTGCGTCACCATTGCGGAAGCTCTGAGGCCCGCCGGCTACTTCACCGCCATGGCCGGCAAGTGGCATCTCGGCCAGCAGCACGGCACGCCGCCCTGGCAGCGAGGGTTCGACCGCTCTCTGAATCTTGTCGCCGGCGGAGTCTACTACCCCGGCCAGCGTGGCCGCGAGAAAGAACTGCTCTACCTGAATGGCAACGGGCTGCCTATGACCGCAGCGGAGTTCGGCAGCGAATGGTACAGCACCGACCTCTGGACCCGCTACGGTCTCAAGTTCATCGACGAAGCCGCCGCCAATAAAAAGCCCTTCTTCCTCTACCTGGCTCCCAACGCCCCTCATTTCCCGCTCATGGCTCCTCAGAAAACCATCGACTCTTTCCGCGGCAAGTTCATGGCCGGCTGGGATCAGTTGCGCCGCGAGCGGCACGCCCGTCAACTCCGCATGGGCTTGCTCGACAAGCGCTGGCCTCTCACCGAACGTCCGCCCGACTCGCCCGCCTGGGACAGTCTGTCCGCTGAGCAGAAGCAGCACTTCGATCACATCATGGCCATCTACGCGGCCACGGTTCATCACATGGATCTCGCCGTTGGCGCCCTCGTTGACGGGCTTCGACAGACGAGGCTCCCTGGACAACACCCTGCTGCTGTTCATGTCCGACAACGGCGGAAACGGCGAATCCGGACCTTCCGGCCGGCTCAATGGGAATCCTCCAGGCAGCGCGGATTCAGATGTCTACCTCGGCATGAACTGGGCTACTCTTGCCAACACGCCGTTCCGGCGCTACAAGCACTTCACTCACGAGGGAGGTGTGGCCGCACCGTTGATCGCGCATTGGCCGGCTGGCATCCCCAATCGGCGCTCAGGCAAGTTCGAACACCAGCCCGGCCACCTCATCGACATCATGCCGACTGTTCTCGAGGCGGCCGGGACACAGACCCTTGAGTCCATCCGGGGTGAGGCAGCCACTCCATTGGAAGGTGTCAGTCTCCTGCCAGCCTGCTCCGGCGACAAACTCACTCGCAAGCAGCCCATCTTCTTCATGCACGAGGGCAACCGCGCTGTGCGCTCCGGACAGTGGAAGCTCGTCTCCAAGCACCCCGATGAGTGGGAACTCTACGACATGGCCGCTGACCGCACGGAGATGAACAACCTCGCCGCGGCTAAACCTGAACTCGTGCGCGATCTCGCCGCCAGCTATGACGCCTGGGCGAAGCGAACCAACACAGACCCATGGACCGGCCCCCGCCGCACCGACTGGGGACAGGAGCCTCCCAAGTGACCCTCACACGCAGCAGCCTCCTCGCGATAGGCTGAACCTTCACTTCTTTTCCTTCGGTGGGTAGTTCTTCAGCAGCTTCGCCATTGCTTTCTGCAGGTTTTTCCGGTTCTTCTCCGGATCCTTGCTGGGGTTGAGAGTCTTGGTGGCCATGCCGCGCCAGACCATCTTCTTGTCGCTCGCCTGGTACATATCCAGAACCAGCGTGCCGACGGTGATGGTCGAAGTTGTTGTCGTCGTCATGCCGCCGCCATATCGCCATCCGTAACCCCATCCAGGCGCCGACCCCCATGTGGTCAATTCCTTTTCCTGGTTGGTCGACACGTGATAAACCAATGCCAGATCAGGCGTGGCATCGCCCTTCGCGAGTCCCTTCTTGGCCAGTTCCGTCTCTATCGCTTGCCTGATGTTGCTGTCGGTCAATTGATCCGGCTTCAATCCGCCCGGCGCCTCATACCATTTAAAAGTCCTGTACTTGGTGAAGTCGGTCCCCTGGTCGTAGTTGTAGCGAACGTCTTGTGCGAAGACGGTTGTCCCCAGCAGTAGAACCGCGGCGCATGACATGGTTTTGAGTCTCATTGATCCCCCTTACTTCTTGTCCTTCTTCTTCGAAGCCTGCAGGACACTCAGATTGTTGGTCACGGAGAAGACGCCGCCCACCGTGTTGGCCTGCAATCCGGCAATCTGCTTGTCCATGTCGTTATCGACAACGCCTTCCAGTGTCACATTCCCGTTCTTCACAATGATGCTGATCGGGTGATAACCCATGGGCGGATCGTTCGAGATACCAACAGCCGCCGCCCGCCGCGCTCCATAGGCGCTGCCGTAGATGGGCGTTCCTCGCCCCGGATTGTAGCGGCTGAGTGTGGGATGAAAGTAGATCGCCGCATAAACCCTCATGCGCGCGTCTTCGTCCACGCGTGAGAGGGGCAACACCTCGATCTGATTGACGACGTCCGCGACACCCTCCACTTTCCTGGTTACATTCTCGGCGGACTCCCTCAGCGTCGGCCTCGATGCGAATCCCTTTAGCGTCACCTTGTAGCCCTTGTCGCCAGGCGCCATCGCGAAGGAGATCGAATCGAACACGCCGTAATTGCTCAGCGTGACTATGTCCTTCCTGATCTTGTTCGCGGTACGCAGGAGCACCTCGTCCTGCCCACCGCCTTGTGCCGCGGCGGGACAGCTCAACAGGACTGCCGCAACGACAGCCCCAATCAGGAAGCGGGTCGAGTTCACGATCATCTGGTTTCTCCTCTCCATGTCGCGCGACGACTATTTTCCCTTCGGTTCCACCAGCGGCCGGCTGCTGGTCCACATTTCCCACGAGATCTTCCAAGCTCCACTCTGGTCCTTATGCCAGAGCATCATGAAATTTCCGGAGTCCTGAAAAGGTTCCGCGCCATCTTTCGGCGTTACCTGCCAGGAGTACCTTCCGCGCTCGGCGATCCACGCGGGACCGAGGATTTCGTATTCACGCGAATCGGACACAGGCTCGATGGCGATTTCCTTCAAGGCGGCTGTCAGGCGCGCCCTTGCATTCTCTTTGCCGATAATCTCCGTCGAGTGAGGCGGCAGAAGGACCGCTTCGTCTTCATAGACAGCCAGGAACTTCTCCACATCACCGGCTTGAAGCGCCTCGACGCGCGACTTGCTCGCCGCCCGCATTGCCTTCACGTCGTCATCGGTCGCGATCGCAGACGACGGCTTTACAGATTCGCCCGGCGCACACGAAGAAAGCGCCATCACCGTGGACAGCGCCAGAATCATCACCCCAACTGGCCTCATTCGAAACCTCTTTCGCATGGTTTGCCCTTCTTATCATTTGATCGCGAAATCCAGCCATCTGTTTCAGCGAATATGGAGCGAGCTAAGTCCGGATACCATGCTAATGACGTCATGAACCCTAATCGACTCGCGATTGCCCTCCTCTTCGCCGCTCTGGCGACCGCCGGTGACGACACCAAACTGTTCCAGCAGGCTCGATCCAACGGCCAGGACTTCGAGCGTACGGTCGCCTCCATGCGCCGCCTCCTCCATGCCTGGCTGGCACACGCCGACTCGAAGACCCTCCTCCTGCCGGACCGCGTACCCGGCCCCGGCCAGGGGCTCAAGCCCGGCGACGCCAGCCGGCTCTACACGCCGCACAACTCCGGCGCCGATCTCTACCCCTACCTGATTCTGACGGCCCACCTCACCGACCCCGCCATCTATCGCGGCCGCATGCTCGAAATGCTTCGCAATGAGGTTCGCTACACCTCTGCACAGGCTTCCGTTCCCGGCAATCTCGAGCTCAGCACTGGCAAGCTTGGGCCGGCCAGCCTCTTCGGCGCCGGCGAGTACGCTAAGGACGGCTTAGTCTCAGTCACCGAATACCTCGGTCGCACGCCCTGGTATTACCGCATGGTCGACATGATCGCCGACGCCATGAACCAGGCCCCCGTTGCATCGCGCTTCGGCAAACTTCCGGCCTCTGATGCTGAACTGAATGGGGATTACATGCAGGTCCTGGTCCGGCTCGCCCTCATGACCGGCGATCCTCGATTTCTTGAATGGGGCCGCAGGATCGCCGACGCTTACATCGAGGAAGTTCTCCCGGGAAACCACGGCTTGCCAAGCGGCAAGTGGGATTTTACGTCGCATACAGGCGACGGCCGACTTCGACTGCGCGATCACGGCAACGAGACCGTCGTCGGCCTCACACTGCAGTTTGCGTTGGAGAACTACCTCGGCAGTCCACGGGCCGCCCGCTACCGGCCTGTTATCGCCCGCATGCTGGATCGCATTCTGGAATCGGCCGCTCCCGACGGAATGCTCTACAACGAAGTCGACTCCGCAACTCTGAAGCCTGTGGCCGACACACGGTTCTCCGACAATTGGGGCTATATCTACGGCGCCGTCTACACGTTCTACCAGTGCACAGGGGAGGAAAAGTACAGGGATGCCGTGATCAAAGTCCTCAAGGGTCTGCCGACTAAGCGGAACTACGTCTGGGAAGGCCGCCTGAACAATCCTGAGATGCCACTAGGCTCATTCGACGGCTACGCGGATTCCATTGAAAGCGCTCTCTACCTCGTCAATCGCGAACCGGTCCCCGAAGCTCTTGAATGGATCGACAGCGAGATGAAGGTCATGGCTGCCATGCAGAAGCCCGACGGCCACATCGAGTATTGGTACGGCGAGGGCAACTACAATCGCACCTCCATGATCTACGCGCTCATGAAGAGCCAGGGCGTTCGGCCCATTGCGTGGGAGCCGGGAGTCCGGGTGGGAGCCGTCTCTTCCGGCGACAGGCTCCTGTTGAGCATCGAGGCGAAGGCGGCACGCAGCTTCCAGTTCGATTTTGCCCGCCACCGCCGTGTCCTGAACTTCGACAGGAACTACGTCAGGTTGAACGAAATCCCTGAATGGTTTACGGTTGATGAGAACACCCTGTACCGGCTTCGCAGATCGGGCCAGCCGGAGCGCATCGTCCTGGGATCGGAAATGATCTCGGGCATCGAGATGTCTCCGGGAGAATGGCTCGTCGAACCCGCCGGGAAACCGCCCTACGGAATCAATCCATGAAAACCATCGTCCGCGCAGCTCTTCTTCTCAGTGCAGCAACCTCGCTCACAATAGGTGAGCTGAAGGTCTTCCCTACTCCCAACGTCGACTTCTCAAAGTACAAAACGTTCACCATCTCCCCGCCCCGGGTCGCCACTCGCCAGGGCATCATCGACAACGACGACGTCGTCATCCCTGCGATTCGTGCCGCCGTTTCCCGCGAGCTCACAGCCAAGGGCTTCACGGAAGTCCCCAGCGGCGGCGACATGATGATCCAGTGCGGGGGTCTCAGCGGCGGGACCGTTACCATCGACGCGCTCATGATGACCTGGGGAGTGGACTTCTACTACGGCGTCGGATACGAAACTTTCACCCCTATCCAGCGCTACAACAAGGAAGGCACCCTCGTTGTCGGCCTCGTCGATGCGAAGACCAAGAAGGGCCTTTGGGTCGCCTTCGACACAGAGGGCATCGGAGGCCGACGGACGCAGCCCCGCAGAGGTTGTCGATAAGGCCGCCGGGAAGATTTTTAAGAAGTTCCCGCCAAAAAAATAACCATACGCCCCGGAAGTGACCCCTGCATGCCCGAACCTCATCTCTCCGCCCTCAAACAGGATCAGAACCTGCTCCGCTACATCAACCTCAAGCTCGCCGCGATGGGGCAACCCACCTCGGCCAGCACCGCCGATCCTTACTTTCTTGAAATCGCCGGCCCGCTTCTCCGCAATCATCAACAGAAGAACGAACTGCTCGGGAACCTGCTGTGTCCCGCCGACCGCCGCGTACAGTCTTTCCTCGACGCCTACCTCCTCGACGTTTGCCCCGGCGGCGTCCCGCGCCTGCCCTCTAACACCTTTGTCCTCGACCGCCCGGGCATGGCCCGTGCCGTCAGCCTCCCCGCCGACGGCGACACCTTCACTTCTCCCTACCTGAAGTCCTATCGCGTCCCTCAAGGCGTCCTGCACAACCCGAAGAGCGACCGCCGGACCACCCAGGGCATCTTCCACATCGCCGAGGACGGTCTGCCCGTCCCCTCCGACAAACTGGCCGTTCCCCGCCGCGCCTTTGCGGCCTTGCTGGCCTGCGCGTTGCAGGCCCCTGAGGAAGCTCTCACGCTGCCCTTCACGGCCAATCAAACGCCCCAGGCGCGACTCTTCGTTTCCACTCTTCTGCGTCCGCTGGTCTGCCCCGCCACTGGCAGCGAGCCGGCCAGAACGATGGAGATTCGCTTCTTCGCCCCGGCCAGCCTCGTCAGCAATCTCGACTTCGTCGAGTGCATCTTCGGCAATGCCGGCGATCCCTACCTCCCCGAAAACGACGCAGCGCTCGACGTTCTCCACTGGACCGGCCAATCCGGTTGCGTCATCCTTGCCCCGCACATCGCCGGCCTTCGCAAGAAGGACCTCGGCCTGCCCCACTTCGACGAGGCCACTCCCCGCCAGCGCCGCGATGGCATGTGCTGGCAAGACAAAAACGAAATCTACAACGACGGAAACGCCTTCAAGATCGCCGCCCGCGACGAGCGCGGCGTCATGGTGACCCTCATCGCCGACAACTATTTCGGTTACTGCAAGAAGGAAGTCAAGACCCAGATCAGCTATGCCGCCAACCTCTTCGGTCTCGCCGAAGAGGAACACGCCGGCGGGGCCATCGCGTTCCCGTCCTACATCCTTGGCCTCGACTTTGTCGCCGGCCGGACAGTCCTGCTCAAGGACGCCTCTTTCGACGAGTCCATGCGACTGCTCGGCAGTGCCGTCGACATACGCCCTGAGGGCTACGCCCTCGACCGCAATCATCCTGGCATTTTCTATATCCCCTACGGCGCCGAATTCAGCGTCCAGCAGGGCCATGTCCTCTGGAGCAAGGACGGCGAATCCCACCAGCTCCCGCTTCACGCCGAAAACGAATACGTACTGCCCGCGGGCTATCGCGTCCGCATGGAAAAGCAGCCCGGCGGCACCCGTTGGCGCCTCATCGGCACGCGCCCCGACGGCACGCTTTGCCACAAGCCCTGCACCGTGTCCGGCGGCGGCAAGAGCGAGATCTCCAAGTCCATTGCCGGCGCCATCGTCAAGGGCCCTATCTTCGTCAAAGACTATCCCCGCGACACCGAATCCGTCGCCGCGATCCTCAAGATGGACACCGCCTCCATCTTCAGGAATCCCCAGCTCGCCGATCGCGCAAAGCGTCCTATCCTCAGCCCGGACCGCTCGCTCGGCTCCGTTATCAAGCTCCTCACTCCCTCTCCCGAGTACAACGACGACTACAACCAGTGGCTGCTCGACCTGCCCCAGACCATCCGCCAATACGTCTGCCTGGTCAAGCGCTACTACCGCCCCGAATGGGGCGACAACTGGCGCGAGCACTTCACCGTCGACCGCATCAACGGCCACCTCGGCCACGAGCTCAAGTACAACAACCAGAAACTTATCGGCAATTACCTTCGCATCGGTTTCGAGCCCGACTCGTCCTGGCGCGTCTACAAACTCCGCCCCGACTTCAATCCCGCGGCGAAGGTGCAGGTGGAAGACGACATCACCGCCTCGGTCACCGTCCCGCGCGAAACCCTCAACGATCTCGATCCCCGCTACCCCAACCCCAGCCTCAAGCTCATCAGCAACTGCGAGTCGATGCTCTTTCAGCGTCCCGACGACGCCATCCACCGCGGCTTCGATGAACAGGCGGAAGCCGATGTGGCTCACCCGGAGACGTTTCTCTCGAACTTCGAACCGCTCACGCGCGAGCAGGTTCAGTCGCTGCTGGATCATGTCGTCGAGTTCGACGAATACACGGAGCCCATGAAGCGGCTGCTGCGTGACTTCGCCGCCGAACCCTGCACGGAATGGGCAGTCTCCTCCGCACATCCGCGACTCGTCGACGGCAAGCCTTCCAAGAACCCGCGCTACTTGCAGGTCCGTCCCGATGTCGCCAACGCCCGCGACACCTACCTCGCTGAAACTGCCGCCCGCCTCTATCGCGGCATCTCCGCGGGAGAGCCCATCCACTTCCCCGTCAATGCCGTTCTCTCCGGACGCCGCGGCAGCCCCGCCGACCCAGCAATCAACCTGCCGCCGCTGGCCGTCTACAATCCTATCCACTACCAGGAACTGCCCGAGCTGTTCATGGATTACATTTGCAGCCTGACGGGCAAGAGCCCCTCCACCACCGGCTTCGGCAGCGAAGGCGCGCTCACCAAGCGGCCATTCAACGCGCTGCCCCCCGTCATAGACCTCAACAACGCGATGGTCTCGGCCATCCTCACCGGCTACGCGGGTTTCAGCACCGCCGCCGGCTATGTCGGGCCACACTACCGCGTCGATCACGATATCTCCATGCTCGTGCCGGAAATCTGGTGCCGGATGGGTATCGAAGAGCGCGGCCCCGGATTCCTGATCGCCAACGACTATCTGGAAAAGGTCGTTGATTTCGACTTCGATGGCCGGCGAATTCTCGCCAGCCGCCTCGGCTATCGCATCACCGCCAGCTTCGCCGGCCGCTTCCTTGGCCGCATTTTCGAGACTCCGAACGTGATCTTCACAGAGCATTTCCTGCGCCCTGAAACGCAGGACCTCGCCCTTTTCGCCTCCGGCGTCGATGCCATTGTCGAAGCGCAGGCGCGCGTCGCCAACGAGTACTTCGAGGACGGCAGCGTGAATGCCGCCTGCCCGCAGGTCAAGGCGCTGCTCCACATCATGGCCAAGGGCGCCTATGAAGGCATGGGCGCCGATCACCCCTCCGTCCGTGCCATGTTCACGCGCGAAGCGCTCGTCTCATCGGACTGGTATCAGGACCGCCTCCGCACCAAGCAGGAGCGCGACATCAACCTCTGGAAGCGCCACGTCCGCGCTCTTGAAGGCTTCCGCGCCAAGTTCGCCGAAAACGCTCCCGATCTCCTCGACACCGCCGGCCGGCTCACCGCCGCTCGCGCCCAACTCCAGCGCGTCACTGCGCCCTCCTATCTCGACGAGCTCACCGGCACGATCGGCGCCGACCGCCGCCTCGGCCGCTAACCTGGCCTCCCTGCTTCTGCCAAAATGAACCAGAGGTATTCTCTGGTGCCATCCCGTAGAATCGCTGGGCTTCTCATCCTCTTCGCCTCCGCGTTGTTCGCGCAGCAGGCCGTCCGCCCCATCGTCGTTCTCATCGGCCCCGCCGGCGCCGGCAAGTCCACCCAGGCAGCCTTCCTCCAGAAGAAATACGGCTTCGCCGTCATCTCCGCCGAGCAGCTCATCGAAGCCGATCCCGCCATGCTCGCCCGCTCCAAACAGCCTTCCATTCAGGGTGTTGACCCGCGGACCGACCCCGCCCTGAACAAGATATTCGTCAAGGTCATCGAGAAGACCGACATCTCCAAAGGCCTCGTCCTCGACGGCTATCCCGCCACCAAGGATCACGCCGACTTCCTCACCGCCCGTGCCCGCGAGCGCGGCCTCGGCAAGCATCTCGTCATTCATCTCCTCATCCCCGACGATGTCGCCAAGCAGCGCATCAAGGACCGTCTCCCCGTCATGATCGAGCAGGCCCTCAAGGACTATCACCGCGAACTCGACTTCGTAAAGCTCTACTACTCCGACGCCGAAATCCACGATGTCGATGGGACCGCTAAGCCGGAAGTCGTCTCCAAAGCCATCGCCGCCCTGGTAGACGCCAGGCTCAAACAAAAACCCTGATCACAACCCGCATCCCTGGAGAAGTACCCTGTTATGACTCGCAGACGTCTCTTATCGGCCGCCGTTCCTGCAAGCGCCGCCGCCCAGGCTCAGGATGCCAACTGGCAAAATCCGGTCCGCACTACGCTGAAGTCCGGCAAGCCCGTTGTCGCTGCCACCATCACCGTTCCCAGCGCCGATGTCGCCGTTCAGGCTTCGCGCCTCGGCTTCGACCTGCTCTGGATCGAGATGGAGCACTCGCCCATCACCCTCGAGTCGGCGCGCAACATGATCCTCGCCACCCGCGGACTGCCCGCCGTTCCCTTCATCCGCGTGCCCTACAACGAAATGTGGCTCGCCAAACGCGCGCTGGACATCGGAGCCCTCGGCGTGATCTTTCCGTTCACCACCACTCCGGAAAAGGCCAGAGCCGCCGTCGACGCCTGCAAGTACCCGCCCAACGGCAAGCGCGGTTCCGGCCCGGGCCTTGCCACCCTTCGCTGGCCCGCGCCGGAAGGCTACGCCGACTTTGCCGACCGCAACATCATGGTCGTCTGCATCATCGAGGAGAAGGAAGCCGTCGAACGCATCGACGAAATCGCCGCCGTCCCGGGCGTCGACGTCCTCTTCATCGGCACCAACGACCTCTCGCACTCATACGGCTTCCGCGGCAAGCTGGATGAGCCGGCTGTTCAAGGTGCGATTCGCAAGATAGTCGCCGCCGCCAGGAAGAACAACATCCCTGTCGGCCGCCCCGGCAACGCCTCGAACATTCCCGGCTTCATCAAAGAGGGATTCACCTTCTTCCAGGCCGGCAGCGAACTCGCTCTCTACGCCGACGGAGCCAAACCCGTGCTCGACATTCTCGGCAAGAAAGTCGCCGATTCCAAAGAGCGGCCGCTGTACTGAAAGCGTCTACGGCGCCCGCCTGTGCGCGTCCAGCGGATCGACAAACTTAGGACTCTTGCCCTTGCTCCTGTAATCCGCCTGCCAAGCTTGTGTTTCCACCTCGACGTTGGCGAGTGTCGCGCCTTCCAGAACCTTCCTGTAGGCTGATTGCGCCCGCTTTGCCGCGGCTTCGTACTCCATACTCGCGTACAACGCCAGCGCCGCCGTCGCATCCACATCCGCGGAAGCCGCCTTCGCATTCGCCGCTTCCCCCCTGGGACTCGCGTAGATCTTCCCCAGAATCGCGTTCGCCTCGTTGATGTAGATGCTGGTCATGTACCGCGACATGTTGTCCCGGTCAAATTGGCTGAAGTCCCAGTTCAGGTCGATGTAACTCATCATTGAACTCGACTCGTCGCCTGAATTCGCATAGTAGAAAGGCCCCGTTGCATCGTAGTCGCCATCCAGCTCTGAATCGTATCCATCGTGCGGGTGCGACATCCCCAAGTGGTGCCCGACTTCGTGGATGGTCGTCGTCGTGCTCCCGTAACCCAGACTGCGGATTATCGGGAAACGAACGTGAACACGAAGCTCTGCGTGCCGTCTGCCCAGTTGTCGTCGGCAAAACCCAGCAACCCGCCAGTGTCAAGCGCATCAGGGATACTATAGTCGAACACAGGCACCTCGTAGTCGGGCTCGCCGTCGAGGAACTGCATCAGGTGATCAGTGTGATAAAGAAACAGATCTGCGAATCCGATCCCAAAGAGCCGTTTGCCGTAGACCGACTTCCCTGTGGCGAACCCCATGTATGCATCACGCGCCTTCGAAGCAAATACGGCGTCCGAAAGTTGAACTGAAAACGCGTTCCATGGCTGCAGCCGTCCGAGCGTGCCGACAATCAGCCCGGTGTCATAGAAACTCTTGCCGTCCACGCCACTCTCGCCCTGGTAGACGTTGATGTCCAGTTGGATCTTCGAGGGTAGTTTCGGGGCCGAGATCGCCGGCTTGTACAGAGGCGAGGTCGTGAACAACAGATTGACTGCCACGAACCGCGCTGATTCTTCCCAGGTCCGCCGACATGTTGTTGAATGCACGATACAGTCCGGGAGCCGCGTTTCCGTACTCCCACACCGGCGGCATTCGATAGTCCAGCACGCCGTCTCCATCCAGGTCAGGGCTCACGATGTTAAAGTTGCCAGTCCAGTACTCCGGTCCGGCAGAAAGGTCATGGAACCAGACGCGCCTCACCCCCAATGCGCCCATGCCGTCCTGCGGATCGTCCACCGTGGTCCCGCCCCACGCGATCATTTTTCTGGATGAGTGCCGCCATGAAGGTCATTGCCGATGTCTGCATCATCCCGATAGGAGCCGGTGTCTCGGTCTCCCGGGAGGTCACCGAATGCGAGCGCATCCTCCGGGATACCGGCCTCAAGACGCGTCTCCACGCCTATGGCACCAACATTGAAGGCGAATGGGACGAGGTGTTCGCCGCCGTCAGAAAATGTCACGAAGCGCTTCACGCAATGGGCGTCCAGCGCGTCTCCTCTTCTATCCGTGTCGGCTCCCGCACTGACAAAACCCAGACCATCGAAGACAAGATCCACAAGGTCGAATCCAACCTCTAAGAAGGGACAGTCACCCCTTACTACCAGGCCTATTCCCGGTGTACTCCAAGGACTAAAGGGGGACTGTCCCCCTCTACTCCCCGGTAAAGTGGCCTATTTCTGCTTTGGACCCTTGTCCTTCTTGTCTAACCCGAATTTCGGCGACGACGCCGGTCCCGTAATCGCAATATCGAACTGCGCCCCCGCGCCGTCCTTGGCGAAGAACGGATCCACCGGTTTCAGAACAATCCGCTTCCATCCCGTCTTCATCATCTGCGATAGCCGAGCCTCCGTCCGCACCTGGCCGCTGAAATCCACCGTGTCGTCCTTCAGGTTGTACTGGCCGCTCAGACGAACCATTGCGCCGTCGATCCGAAACACGAGGTCGTCGATCCTGAGCACCTGCTTGCTCATTGCCATCTTGCCCGCAAAGTCGCCTGTTGCCCCAGGGAGGGTCATATCGTCCGGCCGTCCCTGTGCACGCCTGCTCATATCATCCAGCTTCGCCTGGACGTCCGGGTTTGTGAATGAGCTCCCGGTCAATTTGAATGGGCCGGCAAACTGCAGTTTCTCGCTGTAGGGCACCTTCCCCGGCGGGACAATAATCTTTACGTTGAACTCGACCACACCCTTCATCGGCGCCCGGTTTCCTTTCACCGCCAGTCGAAGAAACTCCTCCAGCTTGCCGCCCTTGGAAGTGCAATCGAGATCGACTGTCTTGCCATTCTCACCCGGATACCGGACCACTCCACCCTTACATCGTATCGGCGAAGTGCCCAACACCGCCTCTACCGGTTCCAGTCGGGTGTTGCCGTTCGTCCCGTCGACGATGGCGTGATACTTGGTCCTCAGCATCATCGGGTTGTTCGCAGCCGGCAATCGGAAGTCCGGCACCCTCGTCTCGCCGTCCACAATGATCTCGTTCAGCTTTCCGCTGAACTTGCCCGTGGAATCCAATCGCCCCGCGATGCCCTTGAACACCGCGAGATCCGCCTCCTTGAACGTATAGTCGCCGGTCAAGGGCGATTCGCCCGGCTCTTCGGTGACAAATGGTCCGAAGGTACCGTGAGCATAGATCACACCCGGCGGCTTGGCGTTCTTCATCGTCGTTGTATACTTCATCGCCACGCCAGCCCCGGCAGAGTGCAGCGTCAGGGTATACAGGTCGAATTCCAGCGGTGCCTTGTCAGCGTTCTTCGGCACGATGATCAGTTTCGTGCCGTCTGCCACGATTCTCCCGATCACCACGTTGACCTTCATCTTCTCTGAACCCGCTGCTGCTGGCTCCGGCTCCCCCCGCGGCGGAGCGCTAAGCTGCCTCTCCCCCTTTGGCGGAATCGCGAGCACCATTCCCTCCACGTGCACCACATCGATCACCGCCGGCGAGTCGAGCAGCTTCGTTGCATCCACGTCAAACGTCAGCGACTTTAATCGCAGCAGTGGATACCCCTCTCTCGCGCCTCGCTGGCGCAGGAGAATCCCCGAGGCCTTCACCTTCAGCCGCACGCCTCGTCCCTTATTCAGCAGAATTTTCAGTGGATCCCGCACCGGCATCGCGACATCAAATGACTTCAGTTCGACATCCCCGTTGAACCGCTGTTCGAGATAGCTTTCCGTTTTCTCCCGCAGCGTCGGCTCCAACTGATTGGATAGATACCAGCCGGCTCCGATCAGCCCAGCGATGACAACAACCGTCACCACGGCCCCGCGAACCAACCATTTCCTCGTCTTTTGCTGCATCCTGCGCGCCCTCACACCCAGCTAAACTAATCCACCCGTCCCCGCATTTCCATCATCCATCAAATCGTGATTCGTTACTTCCCCATCGTTGCGATTGCGCTAATGTTCCGAGCCTATGCCCAAGATACGACGGGAACCGCATCCGTTACAGGCAGAGTGCTCTATTCTGAGACGGAGGCTGTCTCCTCCGCCGCGATTTGCATCGCTCAAACGACACGTTGTACGCAGACCGATAGCAGCGGCGCATTCGCCATCCCGGGCCTGCGGCCCGCCATCTACGAACTCGAAATCACCGCGCCTGGCCGTCCTGTCGTCCGCCAGCCCAACGTCGAGGTCCGTGCCGGAGTCGATGCCCAACTCCGCATCACCCTGCCTGCCATCGGTGCCCTCAAGCAGGAAATCACCGTCAACGAATCCGCCTTCGTCTCGCAGGAAGAGGTCAAAACCAGTGGCTACGTCATTCAGGGCCGCGAGGTCTATCAGGCGGCAGGCGCTCTGCAGGACGTCTCACGCTACGTCCAGTCCCTGCCCGGCGTCACCTTTGGCGCAGACGACTTCCGCAACGACATCATCGTCCGCGGCGGCAGCCCCCTGGAAAACCTCTACGTCGTCGACAACATCGAAATCCCCAACATCAACAACTTCGCCAGCTTCGCCTCCTCCGGCGGCGTCGTCTCGATGCTCGACTCCGCCCTCATTCAGGACGTCAACTTTCTCAGCGGCGGCTACCCTGCCCCCTACATCAACCGGCTTTCCAGCGTCCTCCAGGTCTCGCAGCGTGAAGGCGCTCGCGACGCATTCCACGGCCGCGCTACCGTCGGTTTCGCCGGCGCCGGCGGCATTCTCGAGGGCCCGATCAACAAAGGCAAGGGATCGTGGGTCGTCTCCGCCCGCCGGTCATTCCTCGACCTATTCACAGATGACATCGGCTTTGGCGGCGTCCCCGTCAACTACAGCTTCAACGCGAAAATCCTCTACGACCTCACACCGAACGACCGTATCTGGGTCGCCAACATCTCCGGCTTCGACGAGGTTCGCATCCGCCCCGACCCCGCCGACGAAGAGCAGCAGACCAACCGCTACAACATCAACTACGACGGCTGGCGCACCGCCACCGGCTTCAATTGGCAGCGCGTCTTTGCAGCCAACGGCGTCGGCCTCCTCGGAGTCACTCATTCGGAAGCAAACGTCCGCTCACGCCTTGAAGACACGCTGAAAAACAACCGGCCCATCTTCGACGACGACAACACCGAAGGCGAAACCACTCTCAAGTACGACCTGACGCTCTATGCTCCTGTCCTGAACCGCATCCAGGCCGGCGGCAGTTACAAGATCTTCCGCCTCCGCTACCGCACGGACCAGCCCTTCGGCTTCGATAATCCTCTCGACCCGCGCCCCAACTCCAACCCCTTCGTCCTCCGGACCAGCTTTCGCGCCTACCAGACCGGCGCCTACTTCCAGTCCACCCAGAACTTCGGCTCCCGCCTCTCGCTCACCTGGGGCGGCCGTTTCGACAACTTCCAGTACGTCGGCGCTAATCGCTTCTCCCCCCGCGCAGGCCTCTCCTATCGCATTTCCAATCGCGTCTCGGCCCATGCCTCGTACGGGCTTTACTTCCAGCAGCCGTTCTTCTTCTTCCTATCCAACTTCCCGGTCAACCGCGACCTCATCCCCGCCCGCTCCGAGCACTTCGTCGTGGGCGCATCCTGGGTCCTTTCCCCGACCCTGCGCCTCACCCTCGAGGGCTATCAGAAGGAATACAAGGATTACGCTGTCTCGCAGGAATACCCCACCTTCACTCTCGCCAACGCCGGCGACACCTTTGCCATCAACAACTACCTCTTCCCGCTCGTCAGCGGCGGCCGCGGCCGCGCCCGCGGTGTCGAACTCTACGTCGAGAAGCGTTTCACCGACAAGTGGTACGGCCAATTCAACCTCTCCTATGCCCGCTCGCGCCAGGCCGCGCTGGACCAGGTCTATCGCCGAGGCAGCTTCGACTCGCCTGTTATCGCCAACGCCGTCGGCGGTTATCGCTTCAACCGCAAGTGGGAAGCCTCCGCCCGCATCGTCTTCGTCGACGGCCGCCCTTACACGCCGCACCTTCCAGCGCTCTCCTTCGCCCAGAACCGTCTGATCCTCGACACCGCGCAGGCCAATAGTGTGCGGGCATCTGATTACTTCCGCGTCGATTTCCGAGTCGACCGCACGTTCATCGTCAAGGACAAGCCCCTGCTCATTTTCTTCGGCCTTCAAAACGCGACCAATCGCAAAAACTTCCAGAGCGTCAATTGGAACGCGTATGAACGCCGAACCCAGACAAATTACCAGCTCGGCCTCTTCCCCCTGGTCGGACTCGACTGGCGTTTTTGAAGCCGGCATTCACTTCACAGTCGTCAAACAAGGCATGATGGAGTTATCTGGGAGGCGGCATGAATCAGAACACCTGGGAACTACCCCACACTCTCGGCACTCTCCGCCGCAGCCAGTGGTCTGAAGACCGGCTGGCGCTGCGTAGCGTAAAGGACGAACTTCGCGAAAACCTCGTCGCCAAACTTCAGAGCGGCGACACGCTCTTCCCCGGCGTGCAGGGTTTCGACGACACTGTGCTGCCGCAGGTGGTCAACGCGGTTCTTTCGCGCCACAACTTCATCCTGCTGGGCCTGCGAGGCCAGGCCAAGACCAGGCTCATCCGGCTGTTGACCACCCTCCTCGACGACCACATGCCCTACGTCGCCGGGAGCGAAATCCGCGACAACCCATACCGTCCCTTGAGCAAGTACGCACGCCTGCTCGTCGAGGAGATGGGCGAGGAAACGCCTATCGCCTGGCTCAGCCGCGAGCAGCGCTACGTCGAAAAACTCGCCACTCCGGACGTCACCATCGCCGACATGATCGGCGATCTCGACCCCATCAAGGCCGCGCGCTCCGGCCAGGCCATCAGCGACGAACTCACCATCCACTACGGACTGCTGCCGCGCGCCAATCGGGGCATCTTCGCCATCAACGAACTGCCCGACCTCGCCGGCAAGATCCAGGTAGGCCTGTTCAACATCCTCCAGGAGGGCGACGTGCAGATCAAAGGCTACCCTGTGCGGATGCCGCTCGATCTCCTGATGGTGTTCACCGCCAATCCCGAGGACTACACCGCGCGCGGCAAGATCATCACTCCGCTCAAGGACCGCATCGGCAGCGAGATCCGCACTCACTATCCGCTCACAGTCGAGGCCGGCGTCGCCATCACGCGCGATGAAGCCTGGACCCGGCGCCAAGGCCCCATCCGAGTCACAATCCCTGACTACTTCCGCGAAACGGTAGAGAACCTCGCCTTTGCCGCCCGCGAGGACAAGCGTGTCGATAAGCGCTCCGGCGTCAGCCAGCGGCTCCCCATCTCGGCACTGGAAAACGCTGTCTCCAGCGCCGAACGCCGCGCCCTGCTCACTGGCGAAGACGAAGCCGTGCCCCGCGTTGCCGACCTCTATGCCGCGCTGCCCTCCATCACGGGCAAGCTCGAACTGGAGTATGAAGGGGAACTGAAAGGCGGCGACGTCGTCGCGCGGGAGTTGATCCGAGCCGCCGTCGCCCGCGTCTATTCCCGCCGTCTGGCGGAAGCCAACCTCAAGGACGCCATCCAGTTCTTCAACTCCGGCGGCACGCTCAAGTTGCCCGAGCTCACCCCGGCTGCCGACATCGTCCGCGCCCTCGACTCTATCGACGGCCTGATGGAAAAGACGAAGCACCTTGGCCTGCAGGCCAATGAACCTGACGCTTTGCGCGCCGCCGCGGGCGAGTTCCTTCTCGAAGGGCTCCACGCCCTGCGGCGCATCGGCCGCTCTGAGGAACTCGGCTTTGTCGCCGGCGAACCACAAGGCCGCGGCAAGGCCGAAGCCCTGCGGCCCGACCTGCCCTCGGAGGAAGACGACGACTGGCCTCCTCAGCGCCGCCGCAAGAACCGCAACTTCAATTAGGGGGTCGACTCCATGCGCCGCGTCAATTACAGCAAATACGTTGAAGAAGACTTCGGACTTGATGCCAACGACCTGCTCTCCGCACTGGCCGGTTTTTTCCTGAACAGCGGCTTCTACGAGTTTGACGCTCATTCGCTCGATCAGCTCAAGGAAGCAATCCGCCGCGCGCTCGAAGAGGGTGACGTGCTCGATGGTGAGGCCCGCGAACGTTTCCGCGAACAGTGGGACAACCTCCCCCCGGAACAGCGCGAGCAGTTTCTCGACCGCATGGCCCGCAAGATGGAGCAGGAGGGCTACATCACGCGCGAGGATACACCCCAGGGTCCGCGAGTCGAGGTCACCGACAAGGCCGTCGACTTCCTGGGCTTCAAGACGCTCAAGGATCTGATGGGGGCGCTGGGCAGGTCTTCCTTTGGAGCGCACGAGACCCGCGATCTTGCCACCGGCGTCGAAGCGAGCGGCGCGTCGAAGAAATGGGAATTCGGCGACACGCTCAACCTCGACGCCTCAACTACACTGCTGAACGCTCTTCGCCGCGATGGCCTCAAGTCGCCGATTGACGTCGACTACGCCGACCTCGCGGTTCACCAGAGCGAATATGAGTCGAGCTGCGCCACCGTGCTGATGCTCGATTGCAGCCACTCGATGATCCTCTATGGCGAGGATCGTTTCACTCCGGCCAAACGTGTTGCCCTCGCCCTCGCGCACCTGATCCGCACCCAGTTTCCCGGCGACAGCCTTCACCTCGTCCTCTTTCACGACACCGCTGAGGAGCTGAACATCGGCGAACTGGCCCGCGTGCAGGTCGGCCCCTATTACACCAACACCCGCGACGGCCTGATCCTGGCGCAGAAGATCCTCGCTTCGTCCAAAAAGGACATGAAGCAGATCGTGATGATCACCGACGGCAAACCCTCCGCTGTCACTCTCGAAGACGGGCGCATCTATCGCAACCCGATGGGTCTCGACCCGCTGGTGATGTCGATGACGCTCGAAGAGGTGGGCCGCTGCAAGCGCCGCGGCATCCTGATCAACACCTTCATGCTGGCTTCGGACTACGACCTCGTCGCATTCGTCCAGAAGGTGACCGAGATGTGCCGCGGCAAGGCCTACTTCACCACGCCCTACACCCTCGGCCAGTACCTGCTGATGGACTTCCTCGACCGCAAGAGCCGCACCATCCACTGATGATGGCCATCTCGAGCCATAAAACAGGGTGACGTCAGGCGCGGCCGCCAAACCCAGCTAGGCTGGTCCTCTGCAAAACTGCGGCGTGCCGGTGCACACATGAATCTTCACTTTAGGCGCGGTAACTGAGCTCGTATTGCACTTGATCTTGTCTCCGCATTCGACGTGCAGTTGCCGGGAATGGCCTGGTCCGGTCACAATGCTGAACGTTGTCCAGAACGACGCGTTCCACCTTCACACTCGTTTCGGGATACTTCAGTTGATCAGGCACGGAAGCGTCGAATTCGCGAAGCAACCCGATGGTCAGGTGCTTGCCATTCTTCTTCGTGATGGCCTGAAGGAACTCGTACTCCCCTCCTGAGAATTCAACTGTGACTACGAGTGACTTCCCGTTCTTTCTTCTCAGCTCAAAATTACCGCCAAGATCGCATATGATCTTGTTTGATGTGCCGTTCTTTGAGTGCTTGTAGAGGCCATCGTCCAGATCGAACCCATTGTCAGGCTTACCCGCTTTGGGCTCCCACTTAACCGTGAACGATCCGCCTTCCATTGTGATCGGCCTGTCGTCATCTCCGCCAGGTCCAGGCTCCTCCGAGGCATTGCCGCCAGGTGCACTTGCTGGAGGCTTAGGTGTACAACTCAGCAGGAACACAAAGCATCCGGCCAGCAACCAGGCTGACCGGAGCGAACCGTTTGTGATCGCGAACATTGGCAGTCTCCTTTGCAGTGAATTGTTGGTAAGGCCTTATGGCCAGGTCGGGACGAGCCAGGTATCGGCCGAACATACCGGCCGGCCAGCTCGATCGCATCCGTTCAAGGAGAGCTTTGGCCTGGCGGCCGGCGTCGGCGGCCCTCTCGGGCTCCCGAAGTCGGCGCAACGCTTCAGCCAGAAGTACTTGGGCGCGCCAGCCGGAATCGAATTGCCCGCGCCCATGAAGGACCTTGCCGCTTCCGCCGCGGCGTCGCGAGCCTCGGCCGCATCACCGGCGGCCAGCGCTGCCTCAGCCAGCGCCGCCCGCGCGCGCCACTCTGAGGTACAGTTCCCCATAATCATCCGCGAGAGGCACGGCCTCCCGGGCGGTCAGCAGCGAGGAACGGCCGGCGCCCGAGCGAGCCAGTGCCATCGACAAGAGTCAGCCGGGACTCGATTGCAGCTCCGCTTCTGCTGCCCGGCCGCGATTTCGATCGCGCGCCTGGCCTTTGCTGCCGCAGCGCTGTTCCGGCCGTTCGCCAGATCGATCTCGGCGTCGACGCTGGTCACTTGGGCAAGCAGCGCCTTCAACCCGCGTTCAGGCGTTCCCGCGATTCCTGCAGCTTCGCTCAAGTATCGCTGGGCGGTTTCGAAATCCCCCAGCCGCCCCGTGACTCTTGCTAGCGCGGACAGTGCAAAACCGATGCCAACTTTGTCACCCAATGAACGGTTGACCCGTTCGACGTTCTGAAAGGACGTCAAGGCCTCCGGATAGCGCTCGAGCGCGGTCAGCGTCGATGCGACACATCTTCAAGATCCGCGAGCTGCGTCTTGTCCGCGCCAGGTCCTACCGCCTTGATCTGGGCCTGCGCGCCTTCAAGGCCTCCTCGAAGCGCCCCATTTGCCGGAGCGCGCGAGTCCGCAGGAGGACGCACATCGTGACCTCCCGCGCGAAGCCTCCCTGCCGGAAGTAGCGGGATGCCTCGTCCACCTCATCGATTACCAGATTTGACTTACCCATTTGCGAGTGCAGACTCGCCAGTGAGAATAGCGATCTCGCGGCATGCCGGCCGAGTTCGTGCTGGCGTGAGTATTCCAGCGCCCCCTTGAAGGCTGGTTCCGCCTTCGCATAATCCCCGGCGACCAGAAACGCATTGCCCAACGTGATCTGCCCCCGCGCGGCCAGGTTGGTGATCCCCGCCCTCTGGGCCAGGTCGATGGCACTGCGAGCCGTCTTTTCTGCCTCCGACGGCTGTGCCTGCAAATGCTGCACACCGCTCATCTGCAGCATCGCCTGGATCTCCTGGTAGACGCTCCCCGACGTCCGCGCCAGAGCAGCGACCGGTTGAGCGCGTCCATGGCCTCTCCCGTGCGCCGATGGCCGAATGCCAGCCGGCCTCTCTGGAACCAGACCTCTGCCTGCCCTTCCGTGTTGCTCAGCGCCTGGTACAATTCTTCGGCCCGGCGAAAGGCCTGCTCGGAATCGCCGCTACGTTTGAGCCGGTCCAGCAGAATTCCGGATCGCATGACGGCCGCCGGGTAGGCTGCATTCAGCGCAATCGCCTCCTGATACCGCGACAGTGCCTCCTCACTCCGGTTGTTGCGTTCGAGCGACCGGCCCAAATCGACCAGCGCCTGCGCCTTGTCTGCCCGGGAGGAACTATTGGCCAACTGCTCATACTTCTTCGCCGCACCGGCGAAATCGTTGCTGAAGGTCATCCTCAACGCCTCTGCCAGCAGGCCGGCATTGCGGGTTGGTCTCGCTTCGCCCAGCACCTTGAGCAACTCCGCGTTGGCTCGTTCGGTGTATTCCAGCTCGAACAGGCTTTCCGACAGACGCGCTCGTGCGATGGAGTACCCGGATCAATAGCCACCGCCCGCTCCAGTGCCATTGAGGCCCGATAGTAGGTCCCGTCACGAATTGCGGCCAGCCCCTCCTGGTAAAGCCGGACCGCTTCTGGAGGATGTTGGTCCAGTAACTCTCGGCCTCGATCGATCAGGTTCGGAACAAAATACAGGAACAACAGGAAAGCCCCTACGGCCACTCAGCCGTCGTGGACTCCGAGCCGTCTCCAAGCATCAATTCCCGAGCCGCGCTCCAGAACGATTTCCGGGGTCTCCGCCGAGGCAGCGCATTGCGCATCGCCGCCGCGCTCCCATATCGATCCTCCCGCACTTTCGCCAGTGCCTTCGCCACAACCGCGTCGATGACCGGAGATATCCCTGGCGCCAAGGTCGAGGGCGGTGGCACCTGACGCTCATGCACCGGCACGCCAGTTTGTCCCGAAAGCCTGCTGCGCCGAATGCCGGCCGTCCCGTCAGGCACTCGAACAGCACGGCGCCGGCCGCGAAGATGTCGCAGCGCTCATCCAGGTCCTGTTCGCCGCGCGCCTGCTCCGGCGCCATGTATCGCGCAGTGCCGGCGGCCTCGCCCACGTCGGTATGGTGAATCGGCGTCCGGCAGGAAGACCTCTCCATTGGCCGCCCTTCGAATCCGCGCCGCATTCCCTGATGCGCTTGGCCAGACCGAAATCGAGCACCTTCACCTGCCCGCACGGCGTGATCATGATGTTCCGCGGCTTGATGTCGCGGTGGATGATCCCATGCCGTGGGCCTCTTCGAGCGCCGCGAGCACGGCGTCGATGATCTCCACCGCACGTTCACCGGCGGAAGCGGCCCTCTTCAGGATTCTCGCTGAGGCACTGGCCCTCGACGTACTCCATCACGATGAAGGGCCGCCCGCCCTGCTCGTAGTCAAAGTGGTAAAGGCGGGCGATATTCGGGTGATTGAGCCGGGAGGCGTTGCGGGCTTCATCGAGAAATCGGCCCCTCAGGTCATGGGTGGGGAATTTTACCGCCACGAGAAGGTCCAACGTGGAATCGCGGCAAAGGAAGACTTCGCCCATGCCACCGCGCCCGAGCAGCACGGATGACCGTGTAGCGCTCCCTAATCAGCGCCATCGGTGAACTGTTCGGCATCTCGGGAAACTCAGCCGCGAGACGCGTCGCCGGCAGGACAGTCGACACAGTCTTCGTCGGGTTTTTCCGGCTCGAGGCGTCATCTTCTCCACGCTTCCCTAATGGAGGTTAATGTTGCATAATCTTAACATCCTTCGAGCAGGAGACCGCTACTTGTTGCATCGAACTGCCGTCATTCGGGCGCTGATACTGCGGTGGGGCCTCTGGCTTGGCCGGATGCCGCTGCAAGACACCCGTGCCCCGGAGCGCCCCCGCCGTCTCCGCGCGCGCAACTCCCGTGCACTTTCGAACAACAGCAGGGCTGCAATTGGTGCTGGTCGGCATCACGGTCATGGTTTCGAAGACGCTTGGGCACGAAGCAAATCAATGCGACGTGGTCAGACGGTCTATCCCCATCGACCGTGTTGTCCTGGCGGCACGTCCCGCCCGGCATGACCAATTGTTCGGGCCAGCTAAACCTGCGATGCAAGACCGGGTGGCCGCCATTCCAGGAAGCTCGGCTTCAGCTTCTGCCGGACGAAGTGACACGGCCCTCAGCTTTGAACGGCTCATGTACGAAATCGGCATCGCCTCGCGACCGGTCCTGTTTGCCTGGAGCATGGCACGACTCTAACGGCGCGCGGAGCGGCGTCGGCCATCACATGGTGGTAGCGGGCGGGTACAAGACGGTGGACGGGGACCGGTTCGTCGAAGTCTACGACCCGTTGTGTCCGGCTAGCCGACCTCGCCCTCGGACCCTCCCTGCGCATACAGGTTGCTTTACTACGAAGTATGTGTCGAGGAAAAGGACCTGGCCGGCAGGCCGGTCTACTTGCACTGGGACGATTTCTATGAAATCCGGAAGCCTTAGATGGGTCTTGCCGCCTGCCTGGCCGTCGCCGCTTGCGACTGCCTCGCGGCCAGGGCCAGAAGGCCGCCCAAGGCCGGAGACAAGTCGGCGGCGCAGTCGTCCCGGCAAAGTCGGACATGCCGGACGAGAAGAGTCGGGCGGCTTCCCTGGCCACGCTCAGGCGCCTGGTGGATGAGCAGAACTACAGGAAGCTCGGGTTCGAGCGGCAGGATGAAGCGGAATCAGCACGTCCTGGGCGTGCCCGTCCGTGCGATACATCATTCGTCCCGACAGCCTGATTGAACGTACGTGGACCCGGCGTCGATCCTGCCCCACTCTCACAGACACCGCGGCAGTGGATCTATCCCTGTCATGGTGAACGGCAAGGTGTCGCTGTGCGGTCACGCATCGCGCGGCGCAAGGGCGGCGAGTGGCGCGGCATCTCGTACGGCGACCAGGGGTTCGCACGTGCATGTCTTCGACGCGAGTGGAGGAGTCATTGACCGGCCGCCCCCGGCCACGAGAGAGGCCTTCTTCCTGGTCGACGTCCTCTCCGCGCGACGTCAGTTCCTGGCGCGACGCACTGATGGCGGGCCGCCCGACGATACGCCCGGCATGGGGAAACTGCTGTTCACCTGGCTTGGCCCTCCGCCGGCGGCACCGAAAAAACGCAGCCGGCGGAGGTTGTGCTGTCTGATCTGTCGACCAGCAATGCTCCGGAGCCGGAAGGGATGGCGCCCTGGCAGATAAGTCCCGCGGCGGTCACCCGTCGAACCGGTAGCCCACCCCACGCACGGTCACGATCCACCGCGGTTCCGCCGCATCTGTCTCGAGTTTCTGGCGCAGCCAGCCAACGTGCGTGTCCACCGTTCGCGACGCCACGCTCGGCTCATATCCCCACACTTCGCGCAGCAGTTCGTCTCGCGACACCACCCGCCCACGGTGATCCACCAGGTACTTCAGCAGTTCGTACTCCCGCATTGACATGGCCACGGCTTCTCCGCCCCGCCGGACCTGCCCCTTCTTCACATCCAGTTCGATGTCGCCAAACTGCGCGGTCTCATGCGCCGCCAGCCCCGCGCCCGCCCGTCTCAATAGCGCTTCAATCCGCGCTAGCAATTCCATCGTGTCGAACGGCTTCGTCACGTAGTCGTCCGCGCCCGTTTTCAGACCCACTACCTTGTCGACCACCTGCCCTCGAGCCGTCAGCATGAGAATCGGCAACTGTGCACCCGCCTCTCTCACGCGCCGGCACACCTCGAATCCCGACTTCCTGGGCAGCCCCACATCGAGCACAATCAGATCCACGTCGCCGGCCAGCGCCCGCTCCAGTCCGGAGTCGCCGTCCGTGCGGCTCTCCACTGTGTAGCCCTCGCCTTCAAGCCGGTCAGTCAGCGTGAGAACCAGTCCCGGCTCATCCTCGATCAACAGAATCCGTTTCGACATGTTCCGTATCCAATGGCAGTTCGATCACAAACCGCGCTCCCCCCTCTTTTCGATTCTCCGCCCACACGCGCCCGCCGTGCGCCTCCGCCACACGCCTCACCAGGGCGAGCCCGAGCCCGAAGCCTTTGATCTGCTTGTCGCGGCTTCGCTTGCCACGGTAGAAAGGCTTGAAAAGGCTGTCCATCTCACCTTGCTCCAGACCGTCGCCGCAGTCTTCCACCACCACGCGCGCCAGCTTCCCCTCCGCCTCCACACGCAGGCTCTCCAGCCCCCACCCGTGCCTCTCCGCGTTGTCTACCAGGTTCCGCACGCATTGCTCCAGCGACAGCCGGTCGCCTTTGATGAATACACCGCTCGATCCCGCCAACTCCGCCAGATCGAACCGCTCCAGGGATGGCCGCCAGCGCTCGCTTTCCACGCCTGCATACGCGAGAATCTGCTCCACCATGCCCGTCAGCCGCAGCCCTTCGTCGCGCACCACCGCGCCGTACTTCGCCACAGCTTCCGGCTTCTTCACAACACCGTCGGCCAGGTTCTCCCCCGCCGAGCGAATCACCGTAAGCGGCGTCCTCAACTCGTGCGAAACGCCTGCGACAAACTCCAACTGTAATTCCGCCAACCGCTGCGCCCGCCGCGTCGACCACGCCAGCGCCCCCATGCTCGCCGCCAGCACCAGAAGGATGACGCCGCTGAGCGCCAGATTCTTCAGCCTCGTTCTTGCGACGACACTCCTCAGCCCGCCGTCCCGGCCTTGAACCTGCACCACCACCTGCCCCGGCGCGCCGTCCGGTGGCGGGCGAAACCGTGCGCGTCCTTCCCTTCGCGGAGGCCCTCCTGGTCCACCGGGTCCACCCGCTCTGCTCGGCCCACCCGGTCCGAACAGCCCTGCTTCGGCATCGGCTTCAGCGCCCGGCTTCCAGCCTTTGGTGGCGAACAGCACTTCTCCGCCCTGCCGCCGTTCGACAACGCGGACTTCAACCGAAACAGCATCGTCATCGCCCCACTGCCTCGACACCAGCGCCGGCCACACCTCCTCGGTCATCCGCCGTTTGTCCAGCCGCGCGACCAGCCACTCTTCGAGAGGACCTCCTCGCGGTCCCCGCGGCACCGCCACCTGCCAAACGCCGGCCCGCCCGGGCTCCGTCTGGATTTCAACTGAGGCGAACCAGCTATCCGCGGAAACTTCGCCCGCCTGCATCACCGCCCTAACCTGCTCGAAGAGACCTTCTGCATAGTCTTCTGCCAGCCGCTCGGCGCCTTGCCGCATCCATCCTCGAAGCCGCTCCCGCTCTGCCGTACTCACGTCACCGATCCAGCGCCACTGCAGCCAAACCAGCGGCCCCAGGCTCAATAGAGCTGCCGCCAGTATCCAGCGCCACAATTTCTCCGCGCCGCGCATTCGCCCTCCATTCTCCCAATTAGTTGCGGTCCATGTGTCAAATCCCTGCAAAAACCGTCAAGCAAGTTCACCTCAATTCGCATTCTCTTGGCCAACCCGGAAGCCGTATTTCGCGTTCATACCAGTGCAAGGGCACAGCGCCCTTCTGGAAGACAAAGGAGACGCACCCAATGAAGACACTTATCGCGACGCTCATTCTGGCCGCCACGGCTTTCGCCCAGGGCCCGGCTGACCGCCCGGCCCCCACATTTGACGACCTCAAGACTTACCTCGTTCTCACCGATTCCCAGGTCACCAGCCTCACCGCCGCCCGCACGGCAGCGATGGACAGCGCCCGGACCTACACCGCCCAGATCCGTGAAAAACATCAGTCGCTCCGCTCCCTCACCGACGCCACTGCCATTGCCAAGGTGATGGCTGAAATCAACGTGCTTCAGGAGAAGGTGAAGGCCATCATGGAAGCGTCGCGCGTGGCCTCGGTTGGGACTCTGACCGCCGCGCAGCAGGCCAAACTGAAGACTCTGCAGGACGCCGCCGCCCTGCGCGATGAAATCAATCAGGCCGGCGCCATCGGGCTGCTCGCCGCCCCTGAAGGCATGGGCGGGCCTGGCGGCGGTCGCGGATTCGGCCCCATGGGCGGGCCTGACGGCGGTCCCGGTTTCGGCCCCCGCGGCTTCGGCGGCCCACGCCGCTAAGCCCGGTTGCCCCGGAGCCCTGCAAGGTAGGGGGACGCACTCACCCCTGGCGTCCCCCTCACCTTTCCAGCAGCGCGCTTGCCTCGGAGTCGTTGCTGAATCTCATCCCCGCCGCAGTCCCACTCCAGATACTTCCCCGTCCGCTGCGCGATCGCCCCCAACAGAGTCAGTTCAGTCAGGTACGATCCAAAGCCGAACTCGCACCTTGCCGCCGGACCTCCCTTAGCCGCCGCAATCCACTCCTCGTAATGCCCTGCCGTCCTCGGCAGCTTCTTCTTCGGCGGCGAGTATGAAGCGTTCTTCGATTCCGGCAGCAGTCTCGGCTTGCCTGTGAATCCGCTCCACAACACTCCCTTCTCCCCGACAAAGAAGATCCCGTCCGCCGGAAGCGGTTTGCTCCGATCCCACCCTTCGGGCGCCGGCGGCTTCAATCCACCGTCGTACCACGTCACCGGAAGAGTTCCCTTCCCTCCGCGCCCGGCGAACCTCCAAGTCACGATCGACGAGTGCGGGAACGTCTCGTCGTTCTTCGCTCTTCTACTCCGTGTCCATGTTTTGTCCGCACCGCCCGACAGGGCCGGCAACAGCACGGCCGCGCGCGTCGCTTCCACCGAGACCGGGTCTCCGAGCTCCAACGCCTGCACGATCACGTGCAGCGTATGGCAGCCCATGTCCCCCAGCGCGCCGGTTCCGAAATCGACCCACCCTCGGAAGTTGAACGGGTGGTACAGCGGGTGATATGGCCGTTTCGCAGCCGGCCCCAACCATAGTTCCCAATCAAGCCCCGCCGGCACTGCCGGCTGCTCCCGCGGCCGCTCGATGTCCTGAGGCCACACCGGCCTGTCGCTCCAAACATGCACCTCTCTAATTCGCCCTACTGCCCCCGCCCGCACCCACTCCACCGTGGTCACCGCATCATCGGACGCGCACGACTGCACGCTCATCTGCGTAGCCACCCGCTTCTCCGCCGCTGTCTTCTTCAACCTCCGGGCCTCGGCCACAGTCCTGGTCATCGGCTTGGCGCAGTAGACATGCTTGCCCAACTCCATCGCCGCCAGCGCGATCTGAGCGTGCGTGTGATCCGGCGTGCCGATCACCACCGCCTCCACGCCCTTCTCTTTCTCCAGCATCACCCTGTAATCCTGATACCGCACCGCGTCTGGATAGATCGCGAACGTCGGCGCCGCATACGCCGTATCCACATCGCACAGCACTGCGATCTTCTGCGACTCGCAGCCTTTCAGGTAGCTCCGCCCCACGCCGCCGACACCCACTCCGGCGATCACCAGCTTGTCGCTCGGCGCAGTATACCCGCGCCCGCCCAGCACATGCCGCGGCACAATGAGTGCCGTCGCCGCGCCGGCAATGAATTCTCTTCTTCCGCCCTTCATGACTGCCTCCGCACCTCCTCCATCTACTCCATCCAGCTTCGTTCGCATCAGAGCGTGTCTCCGTCAGACATAATATGCTGTCGGTCGTATGAGACGCCTGCCCAGCCTGATTCTGCTGCTCGCCATCACAATGACGTCGAGCCTGTTCGCCGCCAAACCCCGCGTCATCGTTCTCACTGATATTTCCAACGAACCGGACGACGAAGAGTCCCTGGTCCGCTTCCTCGTCTATTCCAACGAGTACGACGTCGAGGGCATCGTCGCCACCACCTCGGTCTGGCTCAGGGACAAAATCCGTCCCGACATCATCCGCGAGACGATTCAAGCCTACGCGCAGGTCCGCCCGAACCTCCTGCTTCACGCACCCGGATTCCCGTCCGCCGATCAACTGCTCTCTGTCGTCAAGATCCGGCAGCACGGGCTTTGGCATGGCCGGCGTCGGCGAAGGCAAGGCCACTGAAGGCTCCAGGCTCATCATCGAGGCAGCGGACCGCGCCGACGATCGCCCCCTCTGGATCTCAGTCTGGGGCGGCGCGAACACCCTGGCTCAAGCCCTCCGCGACGTCAAGGCCACCCGCACTGCCACCGACCTCGACCAGTTCGTCCGCAAGCTCCGCGTCTACACCATCTCCGACCAGGACGACGCCGGGCGCTGGATTCGCCTCAACTTCCCGGGCATCTCCTACATCGTGAGCCCCAGCTCCGTCGACAACAAGGAGTACTTTCTCGGCCACCTGGACCGGCATCAGCGGCGACCGCCGCTACAGGAACGGCCCCATGCAGGACTTCGAACTCGTCGACAATCCCTGGCTCGAAGCCAATGTCATCAAGGACCACGGTCCCGCTCGGCGCGCGCTACCCGAAACTCGCCTACATCATGGAAGGCGACACCCCGTCCTTCCTCAACCTCATTCAGAACGGCCTCGCCGGCGACACCAGCCCTGCCTACGGCGGCTGGGGTGGACGCTACGAACTCCGCCAGTCCTACGGCGAAATTCAACCCATCTGGACCAACTCGCGCGACACCGTCACCACTCCCGACGGCCGCTCCCATACTTCCAACACAGCCACCATCTGGCGCTGGCGCCGCGCCTTCCAGCACGATTTCGCCGCCCGCATGGACTGGTGCGTCAAGCCCCGCTCCGATGCCAACCACAACCCGGTCGCGGTCCTCAACGGCAAGCCCGGCAAAGACCTCGTGGCCCTGGAAGGCGCTGCTGTCGAACTCTCCGCCGCTGGTTCCTCCGACCCTGACGGCCACGCCCTCTCCTACCGTTGGTTCATCTACCCCGAAGCCGGAACTTTCCAGGGCGACGCTCGCCTTACATCCACCAATGGACTGCAAACCCGCCTCGAAATCCCAGCCGGCGCAAAGCCCGGAACCGTCCACGTCATTCTGGAAGTCACCGACAACGGCTCTCCCTCGCTGTACAGCTACCGCCGCGCAATCGTTGCTGTCCGCTGAGCAGAAATCTGGGACATAATATCGGAGTGCGAACTCCGATATTCGCCCTCTTCCTTCTCTCTCTTTCATCCGCCGCCGACACTCGCTGGATCGTCATGCGCTCGTCGAATTTCGAGGTCTATTCCAGCGCCGGCGAACGCGCGACCCGCGAAACGCTTCGCCACTTCGAGCAGGTCCGCAGTTTCTTATCTCGTGGAAGCCCGCAAATCGGCCGCGCGCGTTGCTGAACTCGCCAGGAATGAACTCAGACCAGTTCCGGTCCAAGCGCCTGAACGCGTACCTCGACTCCGCCGGGAGCGGCGGGCGGAGCCAGAGCGTGCCGGCACTCGATCCCGTCGCCGACTCGGAGGCGCCCCTCGCCGAGCGGCCCTCCATCCGGTACACCGAGCCAATCTCCACTCCGCCCTCCGAACCCGTCAAACTCCCGCCACCTGACCCCGAGCTTCGCGGCACGCTCGTCGGTCTCATTTGCAGCGCCAAGCCCCCTTCAATCACCGTCGAGTCCGAAGGCCGCAATCATTCGTTCCTCCTCGACCACCCGGATAGAATCGTCGTCGTCGGCTCGCCTTCCGGCACGATCGATCTGAACTGCGGACCCCAACGTCCCCGTTCCGTTCGCGTGGTCTACGATCTCGCCGGCGCAACACCAGCCACGACCGGCTCGCTCAAACTCCTCGAGTTCGTCACTGACACACCGGCTGAGCGATAAGATAGGGACGCCATGTCTCTCGATCTTTCCAGACGCTATTTCTTCTTCGGCTCCCTGCTGGCCGGCTCTGTCCCCGCCGCCGGCTTCGGCAGCGTTCCTTCCCTGCGCGCCCTCGGCTACAAACCCTACTACGACAAGCTGAACATCGCTGCCATCGGCTGCGGCGGCCAGGGCGGCGCCATCCTCAATCAGGCCGCGCAGACCGAAAACATCGTTGCCCTCTGCGACGTCGACACCGCGCGCGCCGCTCAGAACCTCAAGAGCCGCGCCTCAGTCGCCCAGTACAAGGACTTCCGCGTCATGCTCGACAAGGAAGGCAAGAACATCGACGCCTGCACAATCGGCATCCCCGATTTCATGCACGCCACCGTCGCGATGGCCTGCATGCAGCGCGGCATTCACGTCTACGTCGAAAAGCCGCTCACCCGCACCCCCTGGGAAGCCCGCCTGCTCCACGATGCGGCCCTCAAGTACAAAGTCGCCACCCAAATGGGCAACCAGGGCTTCTCGCACGAGTCCCACCGCGTCGCCGCCGAAATCCTCTGGTCCGGCGAGATCGGTGACGTCACTGAAGCCCACATCACCGTCTCTCCCGGCACTCACCCCACCGGCCTTCAACAGCCGCCTCCCGAAGCCGCAGTCCCCGATACGCTCAATTGGGACCTCTGGCTCGGCGGCGCCGCCATGCGCCCCTATAGCCCGCTACTACGTTCCTTACAACTGGCGCGGCTTCTTTGATTTCGGCACCGGACAGGTCGGCAATTGGGCCACCCACACCGCCGGCCCTGTCCACCACGCCCTGCAACTCGGCTCGCCCACCAGCGTCGAGTGCATCGCCCAGATCGGCAAGTCCAACATCACCTTCCCCGAGCGGGGCATCATCCGTCTCGACTTCCCCTCCCGCGGCGGCCTGCCTGCCGTCAAGATCTTCTATCACGATTCCGCGCGCCCCAGCGACGCGGAAGCCTATCGCGTCCCCGGCATGGAAAACGAAACCATCCTGCCGCCTCCGAACAACCTCGCCGACAAGGGTCGCGGCGTTGCCGGACGCGGCAGCCGCCCTCCAGGAGCCGCTCCCCGGCCGGCCGCCCCACCGGCTGGCGCTCCGCCCGCCGGCGAAGTCCGCATCGGCAACGGCGGCCCCGGCGTGCCCGTCTTCGGACCCCCGCGCGAATCCGCGCGTCCCGGCATCCTCTCCGGCAACGGCAGCGTCTTCATCGGCTCCAAGGGCATCATGGCGACCGTGGAACGCGGCGAAGGCGTCTGGCTCCTGCCCGCGTCCCGATGGAAGGAGTATAAGCTGCCGCCCCAACTCCTCACCCGCTCCCCCGGCCACATGCTCGATTGGATTCGCGCCTGCAAAGGCGGCGACCCCGCCTGCTCCAACTTCAGCATCAGCGCGCCCTACGCCGAGTGGCTCACCCTCATCTCGATCGCCTATCGCGTCCCCGGCAAGCTCGATTGGGACAGCAAGAGCCTGCGCTTCACCAACAGTGCCGAAGCCAATAAGTACGTCAAGCCTTTCTTCCGGCCGGGCTGGGAACCGAAGCTGTAAATCATCGCGCGCTCTCGCTCTCAATCAACCGAATTACCCGGCAGGGGTTGCCTGCCGCCAACACGCCAGCCGGCACGTCGCGCGTAACGACGCTGCCGGCCCCGATCACTGCGCCGTCTCCGATCGTCACACCCGGGCAGATGATCGCGCCTCCACCCACCCAGACATCCGAGCCGATCGTGACCGGCTTGCCCGACTCCAGCCCTTGCCGCCTGACAGCGGGGTCCAGCGGGTGAGTTGCGGCGTAGATCTGCACCCCCGGCCCAAAGAGGACATTGCTTCCTATGCTCACCAGCGCAACGTCCAGCACCACGCAGTTGAAATTGAAATACACCTTCTCCCCGAGCGAGATGTTCGTGCCGTAGTCGCAGTGGAATGGCGGCTCAATCCAGACGTCAGTCGGCTCGCCGAAGAGTTCCTCCAGAATTCGTCTTCGCAGCGTCGCTTGGTGTTCAGTCGAGTCGTTCAAACGCCGGCACAACTCCCTGGCACGCTGGCGTCCAACGGTCAGCTCGGCATCCTGTGCGTCGTAGAGTTCACCCGCGAGCATCTTCTCTTTCTCTGTCTTCATCGAGCATGCCTTCTATTCGATACTGAACTCCGACACCTCAAACCTGAACCCCTTGCCCACGGGGCTGCAGCCATAGATTCCCGCCACAAATGGTCCTTCGCTGATGCCAACCGCGCGATTCGCATCTGCCGGTAGTCGGCTCCGTCCAGCGAGTAGCTGGCAATGATGTCCTGGTCCTTGAACTGCACGTTATATGACATCTCTCTCGTACTGGACTCAATGTCCTGCGTTGCCCAATCGGAGTAGCCGCCGTTTGTGACCACCGATCCCAACCTGCTCTGTGAACCCGCTTCGAACTCAACCGAACACTTGAACCAACAGTCCGCATCAGCCCGCACGATCAGCCCGCACTGGTCGTACTGCGCATTCGGCTCGAAGCGAAATCGACCCCGCATACGAAACTCCGCCGGCACGGGACACACCAGCGCATGGGCGTTATCGCGGCTGAAGCCGTAGTGCGTCCTCTGCCAGCAATCCGTCCCGGGCTGCGTTTCGACCCACAGGTGGTCGCCCGCCCACCCCCACCGGGGCTCATTCAGCCATCGCATCCGGTCGAAAACAGTCGCCATTCAAGCCGCCTCTACTTCGGCTCCTCGAAGTGTTCCTTGATCCATTCCGCCCAGCGGCGATTGATATCCCGCTGATGGATCGGATCACTCGGCGCGTGCCCGCTCACCGGGTATGCGATGAACTTCGTCTTCACGCCGTTGTCACGCATCACGTGGTACAGCATGTAGGATTCCGTGATCGGCACACGCTGATCGCCCGTGTCGCAGAGCACCAGCGTTGGCGCTTTGATCTTTGAAGCATAGGTGATCGGCGCCTGATCGCGATACGCCTGCAGCCGCTTCGCGTCGGTAAACGGCGATCCGCCGTAGTATGTCAACACTGGCGAGTGGATGTCGCTGAAGACATATTGATCAATGTGATCGGTCACCGCCGCCCCCGCGACTCCCGCGCGCCAGCGGTCCGGGTAGTTGCCCAGCAGCCATGCCGTCATGTACCCCCCGTAGGACCAACCCGAAACAGCCATCTTCGCCGGATCGGCCAACCCCTTGTTGATCAGCAGGTCGACGCCCGACATCACGTCTCTGCCCGGACCGGCCCCGGCGTCGTTCCAGATCGCCGCTTGGAATGCATTCCCGTTGTTGCTGCTCCCACGGTAGTTGGGCTCAAACACCAACCAGCCATGCGAAGCAAGCCACTGTGGCCGCACGCGGAAGCCGATCATCGAAGCCCCACGCGGGCCGCCGTGAATGTCCAGGACCAGTGGATATGGCTTGCCCGGTTGATATCCCGGCGGGTATGTCACTATGCCGTCCATCTCAAACCCGTCCGGCCCTTTCCAGCGAATCGCCTCCTGCTTGCCGAGCTCAAGTGCCGCAATGTGCGCATTGAAATCTGTAAGGCGCTGAGGATGGGAATCCGGCGTCTCTTTGAAGTAGAGTTCAGGTGGCCGATCGGTCTCGGTCCCGACAAGAGCCATGCGAACACTCTTTGAGACGTTGACGCTAAAACTGCCGAGCTTCCCAGTGTCGAGTCGCCGGGCCGGACCCTCAATCGGCTGCAGCCACAGCGCAATTCTCGTCTCTTTCGGAGCCATCACATACATTGACTTGCCATCCGGGGCCCACTGCATCGCGGCTGAAGAGTCCAGCGCGCCCGTCACGTTGCGCGCAGGCCCGCCTTCCGAAGGCATCACTTGGATCTCGTCCACAAACCGTGTATCGCCATCGCGCGGCCAGGAGTATGCGAACAGCCGGCCATCCGGTGAGTAGCCGAACGCCCGCTCCAGACCCGTTTTCCCCGAAAGCGGCGACACCTTGCCTGTCTCAACGTCCAACACGCGACTCCCAACTTCCATCCAGTACCTCGGACCGGGACCGGGCTGCGCGTGGAACGCGATCTTCTTCCCGTCCGGGCTCCAGTACAGGGGGGCTTCAACAGACCATTCACCCGAAGTGAGCCGCTTGCCCTCGCCGCCTTCCACCGGCACCAGCCAAAGATGGCTGGGCCGAGGCGATTCGGTCAGCAGGTAGTTCACATCGGCCTCAAACGAGCGATTTGCCTTCTCCTCACCCTCCCGCTTCGGCGCTTCTTCAACCGCCGAATAGGCGAATGCTTTCCCGTCCGGCCGCCACTCGAAACTCTGCACCCCCGTCACCGACTTGGACACCTGCATCGACTCACCGCCATCGATCGGCATCACGAAGATTTGCGGCTTGCTATCCACCGGCGCGACAAATGCCAGCCGCGTCCCGTCTGGCGACCATCGATGCTGGCTCGCCTGCCGCCTCGTAAGGACCTTCTGCGCTCTCGTGGAGACATCCACCTGCACGAGTTCGGTGTCGAATCGGTTCTCCTTCAAATTCGCGCGAGAGACCGCCACGACAATGCTCTTGCCGTCGGGCGAAATCTGCGGATTGGTTACATTGACGATCTTCGCGGCATGCTCCAGGTTGAAGCGCTCAGCCGAGACCGAGCACGGCAGCACCATCAGGAGAATCAGCCCGGCTCTGTTCATTTCCCCTCCCCGACAATCGCCACACCCCATGGCTCCAATATGAGTCTCGCAGCGCGCGCCACGGCCTTATCCGTCAGCAGGTCCACGCCTTCCGCATACGCATACGGGACAGTATTCGCCTCGCCCGACACGTTTAAGTAGTAATGTAGCGTCCGCCCTGACGCCACCCCATGCCGCACCTTGACAGCCGCCGGCAGCTTTTGGTCCGCACCCGTCAACCCTGCCCGCTCCAATGCTTCTCCGACCATCGCCCGCTGCAGCGCCGCCGACGGGTACGTTCCCTCGTACACCAGCGTTCCCTTCCCGAACCGGTTCCGCGTCACAGCCGGGTACTTGCCAAAGAACGGATGCTCGTAGGACAGCACCGTCTCCGCGCCTTCCGGCATCAGCATCTCCGCCCAAACCGACGCCGTGTTCTCCGCCCTTCAACCCGAACACGTCCGGCTTCAGCGTCACTGTCCCAGGCAGACTCGAAAACTCCTGATAGCTCACCCCGGCCGCCTTCCTCAGCGGTCCCGGCGCGCGCACCCACCGCACCGTCGACTGTTCATTCGCGAAACCGCTCTTCAGCGCCACCACCGCCTGCCCGCCCTGTTCCACAAACCGCGCCACCCTGTCCAGCAGCCCGTCCGCCGCCGCGTACAACGGCGGCACGAGCAGCACCTTGTACTGCGACCAGTCCGCCGTCTCCGCCGTCACAAAGTCCGGCTCGACATTCAGTTCGTACAGCGCACCGTACATCTGCCCCAGCACAGTCATATAGTTCACGCGGTCGTTGAACGGCATGAACTGAATCGCGTGGTACGAGTCGAGGTCCAGCAGAATCGCCACCTTGTTCGACTTCTTCAGATTCGCCAGCTTCGGTCCGATCCTCTTCAGCTCCGCGCCCACCTTCGACATCTCCGCGTACACCCTGTTCGGTTCCAGGTCGTGCGACAGAACTCCCTTCCAGTACGTCTCCTGCCCGTAATGCAGCGAATGCCAGTGCCAATAGGCCACCATGTTCGCCCCGCTCGCCAGGTGCGCATACGCCGACAGCCGCAAGCTGTCCGTCGTACGGCGGATACTGCGCCCGCGAGTCCCACCCGATGCCCTGCGCGTTGGTCTCTGTCACCAGGTAGCTCTGCTGCTTCAAACTCCTGCACAGGTCCCCGGACAGACTCACCGACTGCAAATCCAGCCGGTCCTGCGTCGAGTGATAGGGATTCACCGCCGCCACATCCAGCGACTTCGCAATCGCCCATTGATCGAGATTTGTCCTGATCCCTCCAACGAAGTTGTGCGTCACGAACTGCTCGGGCCGCTTGTACTCCCGCACTATCGCCGCCTGCCACGACAGGAAGTCCGTCACGATCTTGCGCTGATACCGCTCCCAATCAAGCTTGTACCCCGGATTCAGAATCCCATCCCGCGACGGCAGTTCATCCCACGACTGCACCAGTTGCCCCCAATAAACAAATCCCCACAGCCGGTTCAGCTCCGCCACCGAGCCGTACTTCTCCTTCAGATACTCCACAAAGGCCTTCTGCACGTTCGCCAGCGGCAGCCCATTCGGACCCGTCTCGTTATCCACCTGGTAGCCGACAATCGCCGGGTGATCCTTGTAGTGCGCCATCAGCGCCCGGATGATCCGCTCCGCGTGACGCCTGTACTCCGGATGCGTCAGGTCCATGTTCTGCCGCGGGCCATACGCCCCCGGTGTCACACTCGACGGATAGGTCCCCGAGTACGGATCGCTCATCGGAGGCGCGGTCCCGAACCGCGTCACCACGATGTCCGGATGCTTCTTGAAAAGCCATGGCGGAATCGAATACGTCGGCGTGCCGAAGATCACCTTGATCCCCGCCTTGTGCAGCCGGTCCAGAATCCGGTCCATCCACGCAAACTCGAACACCCCGTCCTTGGGCTCGAAGCTCGACCACGTCGACTCGCCCAGCCGCACCACAGTCACGCCGGCCTTCTGCATCAGCTCGACGTCTTTCTCCAGCCGCTCGTACGGCATGTACTCGTGGTAGTACGACACCCCGTACAGCACCGTGTCCAGCGGCGGCGCGGCAGCCGCCAGACTGCATCGAGATCATCAGCCCAACTATCGTCTTCATGTTGTCCTCACGAAAAACGGCCCCCCGCCCCCTTCGGAGCGGAGGGCCGCGACTCTACACTACATGAGTCTTCAGAAGTCGGCGCGAACGCCGAACTGAATCTGTCGCCGGTCGTCGGTCACACCGCTGATCTGGCCGAACAGCGGGCTGGCCGGATTCGTATTGAACCCGCTGAACCGGTGCCGGTTGAACAGGTTCAGAAACTCCGCGCGGAACTGCACCCGGATGCCTTCCTTCGGCACGAAGTTCTTCTGCAGGCTCGATGTCGTCGCTGTAGATGCGCGAAGCCGCGCAGCTGGTCCATCAGCCGCGGGGCGTTGCCGCGCGCATAGCGGTCGATCTTCACCGGATCCACCACCATCGACGTGTTGAAATACGTCTTGCCTGGACGGACTACCGAAATATCCGTCATGTCGAACTGCGCCGCGTCGAAGCTCGGGTTCTATCATCGATTTGCCGTTCGGGTTGATCAGGAACGGCCGGTTGGTGTCGAAGTTGGAGTTCGGCGTGCCCGTCGCGCCGAAGCCACCGGCATGCCGCTGGAGTAGTTGCCGATGTACTGCAGCGTCCAGCCGCCGGCGAAGAACTCCAGCCACAGCGGCATGTCGTTGCCGAACTTCCGCCCGCGGCCCGCACGGCAGGTCGTAGCTCGCGCCGATCTTCACCACGTGCCTCTGGTCGAATTCCAGCACGGACTTCTCCAGCGACAGGTTGTAGTAATCCATCGGGCGGCCGCCGTTCATGCCCCAGGTGTCGCCGAAAGCCGAACTGAGATGTTGCCGAGGTTCTTCGAGAACGTGTAGTTCGACAGGAACTGCAGTCCGTGCGAATAGCCGCTTGTTCAACTGGATCTGCAGCGCCTGGTAATTGCTGAATCCGAGCGGCGAGTTCCAGCTGTACAGGTCGCTCCAGTAGATCACCGTCGGGTACGGCGTCAGCGTCTGCTACATCGGCAGCTAGTCGCCCTGGTTGCTCGTAGGGTACTTGGCGCCCAGCGCCTTCAGCCGCCGCCGGGATGCTCGCGTCGTCGTTGATCCACTGGCCCAGCGTGTCGCCCAGCGCCAGCGCCTGAGTAGGGAATCTGGTTCATCTGGCGCATTTCGTTCGCCAGCAGGCCCGTGCTCTTGGTTCCGATGTAGCCGATGTCGAGCACCATGTTGCCGGGCAGTTCGCGCTGGATGTTGAGGTTCCACTGCTGCGTGTAGCCGACGCGCCCGCCGTCCGGATCCCAGCTCACCGGGCCCCAGATGGCTGTGCGGCCATGAGGGATCGAGCGTCGCCTGCTTCACCACGCCGTTGTAGCCGCTGTCCCAGTTGAACGCCGCCGTGTTCGGCGAGGGCTGGTTCACGGTGTTCGTCGCCGTGAAGCCCGATCTTGTTGCCCCACGGCACGCCCGACCAGCCGTTCGGAATGCGCGGGCTGTAGAAGATGCCGTAGCCGCCGCGCACCGTCATCTTCCAGCGCTCCGGCAGCTGGTAGGCGAAGCCGACGCGCGGGCCCCAGGTCGTACCCAGGCTGTTCGGGTAGAACATCCGCTTGCCATTGCGGCCCGGACCCGTTCCCGGCGAACTCCACCGCGCCCAGGATGTCGTACTTCGGATCCATCAGGTACGGGTTGAAGCTGTGCAGACGGTCGTACTTCTCCGTGCCCTGCGGCTGGTAGTCCCAGCGCATGCCGAGGTTGACCGTCAGGCTTCGGCTTCACCTTCCAGTCGTCCTGCACGAACCACGAGTACATCGGGAACTGTGAACCGGTCGGCGTGTCGATGTTCACGCTCGCGCTGGTCACCTGCGCCCAGCAGCATGCTGGCGAAGCCGATGCCCGGTCTGGTTGAAGCCGGCAGGCCGGTGACGTCGGCGCCGAAATTGAACTGCGCCGGGCCTGACGTTGTTTCGCCAGTTCAGGCCGTTCCAGCGGTAGTCGAAGCCGAACTTGATCGAGTGCTTGCCCTTCATCCAGCTGAACGTGTCGATGAACTGGTACGCCGTTGCCGCGCCCATGTCGTTGGCCTGATAGCCCAGCATCGGGAAGCTCGACCCGGTCGCCGCTAAGGCCGCTGATTTCGGGTAGTTCGAATCCTGCTCGATGCCCTTGATGCCCAGGATCTGTGCGCCTGGCTCCGCTGACGTGCTTCGACGTGGTGGGGTTGATCTGCCGGCCGAACGCCGCCACCATGTGGTTCAGCATCGTCGGCGTCACCGTCCAGTCATGCGCCAGCCGCACGTAGTGCGACGAGACGTACTGCAGCCGCGCGCGCGACAGCGGTCCGCCGTTCGGGTCGTCGAAGTTCCACACGCCGCCCTGATCCAGCAGAGTCCTCGGCCGGTCCACGAAGACGAACGACTCCCGCTCAACCTCTGGTTCGAGTTGATCTGGAAATCCGACTTCGTCGAGAACTGCGTCTGGTTGAAGCCCGCCTGGTTCGACACCGGGAAGAACGAGTTGTTGATCAGCGAGCGTCGTCTGAGTTTCACCTGGCTTGTAGTGCTGGTTCATGATCTTCGCCAGGTTCTGCGACACCGTGCGAGATCCTGGCCGAAGGAATGATGTTGCCCGGGAACATGTCCCGCACCACCTTGTTGTCCACCAGTCGCGTCGTCGCTGGATCGTAAATCGCGCCGCGGTACACGTCCCGTCCGAGCGCGTCCACTCCGAGCTTCTCGTTCGTCAGATAGCTGCTCAGGTTGCCCGTCGTACCACTCCGGCTGCGGCACCGTGCGCGTCGGCGACCCGCCGCCCGCCGAAGCTCTCGTTGTACTTCTCGTACGCCGAGTAGAAGAACCACCTGTCCTTCCCGTTGATGATTTTCGGGATCCATACTGGTCCGCCCAGCGACAGCGCCCAGTTGTCCCGCCGGTCCGCGGCCGCCGCGGATTCCCGTAGAAATTGTTGGCGAATGTGTTCGCGTCGAAACTCTCGTTGTGCCACTGGTACATTCCGCTGCCGTGGAACTGGTTCGTCCCCGACTTCATCACGAAGTTGAAGACGCCCCCGGCGGTGCGCGTAAACTCCGCGCTCATCCCGCTGGTCTGGATCTTGAACTCCTCCAGCGCCTCCATCGACGGGCTCGATTCGCCCATGTGCCCGCTGATGTAGATCGTTGCCGAAGCGCCATCGAGCACGACCTCTTTCGAGAACGAAGGCGCTCCGTTGATGTGGCTCTCCCAGTTGTCCCCGCCCACGCCCGGCGTCAGCTTGTATGCGAAGTTCTCCGCGTACCGGCCGCCGCTGAACCCCAGCGGCATGTCGATAACCGTCTGGTTCGACATCAGCGTGCCGACCTCCGGCGTGTCGGTCGTCAGCATCGGAGCTTCCCCCGTCACCGTGACCGACTCCGTTGTCTGCCCGACTTCCAGCGCGATGTCGACGCGCGCCACGTCCTGCACCGCCAGTCTCAATCCATCGCGCACACCGGTCTTGAATCCGGAGACTTCAACCTTCACCCTGTACGCCCCTGGCGCCAGGTTGGGCATGCGGTAGTTCCCCGCATCTGTGGTTACCGTGTTGACCGTAACGTTCGTCTCGGTATTGGTGATCGCAATCTTTGCATTGGGCACGACTGCCCCGGTCGCATCGGTCACCGTTCCAACGAACGTACCCCTATCCTGCTGTGCACTGATCATGAATGCGCTCAGCAGAAACAGACTTAAAACTCTTAAAGTCCTTTTGCTCATTGCTGAACCTCTAAAGCACCCTCAGCCGGGCCGACAGACCGGCCCGGACCATTCCCGCAAGTATCATGCAACCGTTTTCAGTCCGAGTCAATCGTAAAAAACAGACAAGGGCATCCTGTTTGCAAGTACAATCATTCCGAAAGGCCGTTCCCCATGCGCCCCTTCCTACTCTTCTTTGCGCTCGCCGCGGGCCTCTTCGCCCAAGCGCCTACCCCTACCAATCCGTCGCCCGTCTCCTTTGGCTTGTTCCTGACCTGGACAAAGCCGCGGCCGGATGGTCACGCACCGGCACTCCCGTCTCCACGCCAGCCCCGGTGGTATTCAGCACCTCGTCCAGCCCCATTCGCGCCCGCCTGGCGACGGTCCGTTTCGCCAACGTCTCCGCGGACCTCGTGCAGCCCCTCGATTCTCGACAACCGTTCGCCGGCTTCCTCAAACAGAAGGGCGCCGGCGTCTTCTCCCTTCTCTACCCCGTCACCTCTGCCGAGGCCCTCGAAGCCGAAAAGAAGCGCCTTGCCGGCCTCGGCGTCCCCCTGCTCCTCGAACTCAACCTCCCCTCGCCCGGCGGCGCCTCCCTCCGCTACGCCTTCTTCGACACCGCCGCCGAAGGCAAGTATGTCCTCGGACTCGTACTCGCCCCCCAAACCTTCGAGCAGAGTCTCCCCCGCGGCATGAAAGTCACACAGTTCGCCTTCGTCGCCCGCGATCTCCAGCGCGTCTCCGCCTTTTGGACGCGCCTCGGCTTCCCCGCGATGACCTTCACCAAGCCTGAGGTCAGCGATCTCACCTATCGCGGCAAACCCGGTGCTTATTCCATGCGTCTCGGCTGGCAGCGACACACCCCAGTTCCCTTCGAGTGGATTCAGGCTCTCGCCGGCCCATCCACCTATCACGAGCACCTCGACAAGGCCGGCGAGGGATTCCACCACCTCGCCTTCAATGTCGATGACATGGACGCCGCCATCCGCCAATGGGAGTCATGGGGCTTCCCTCTCTCCATGGGCGGCGCGTGGGGCGACAAAGGCAAGCCCGGCTCCGGACGATTTGCCTACCACGACCTCCGCATCATCGGCGGCACTGAAATCGAACTGCTCTGGAACTACCGGCTCCCGCTCCGCCGCAACAGCCGCTCGATTTCGCCCGGCTCGATCCCGCACAACTCAAGGCCACCAACGCCCTACCCTACATCGATAAGACCACAGGGGCCCTCACTGTCACCTTTCGCTACGCCCAGGGCGAACCCGAGGTTCGCATCCCTGTCGCAGCGCTCGGCCTCCCCTCCGACTGGCGCGCCTGGAAGTCCCTCGTCTTCGACTACCACGCCACCTCGCTTGAGGCCTTCCAGGTCGTCTTCTCCGACTGGCGCAACGGACCAAGGCCATGATCCTTGAACCTCTCCCCGGCGTCCGTGCTCGCGCCGTCATCCCCTTCGACGCCTTCACCCAGACCCGCACCATGACTCCGCTCCTCCCTATCGCCTACAAAGCGTGGCCTCAGCGACTCTTCACCTTCGAACGCGTTGACGAAATCGTCCTCCGCATGAGGTACCCCAGCGCGGACTCCCAACTCACCCTCTCCGCTGCCCAGCCTCTCCCCCGACTGTCCCTCCCGACGCCCTCCTCGACCGCCGCCCCGTCATCGACAGGTACGGCCAGTGGATCCCCGAGAACTGGCCCGGCAAGGCCCATTCCGCCCGAGGATCTGCGCGCACTCTGGTCCGCCGACACCCTCCCCCGAGTCCGACTTCCCTTTCTGCCCGCTCGGCGGCATGGCCGCTCGCCAGCTCCGTGCCACCGGCTTCTTCCGCACTGAGACAAGTCGACGGCCGGTGGGTCTTCGTCGATCCTCACGGCCACCCCTTCTACTCCGCCGGCATGGACCTCGTCGGCTACCGTCAGGGCAGCTTCGGCACCACCGTCACCGGCCGTGAGCCGCTCTTCGCGGAACTCCCGCCTCCCGGACCCGCGTGGCTCACGCCCGGTCGTGACGTCTCGTTCTACGTGGCCAACATCATGGAGCGCCACGGACGAACAGTGGGAAGAGCGAGTGGCGCGAGTCGCATCGTCGCCCGCCTCCGCGCGTGGGGTTTCAACACCATCGCCAATTGGTCAGACCGGGAAGTCGCCGTCGGCAGTGGCATGCCCTATGTCCTGCCCCTGTCCGGGTGGACCACAAAGAAGACGTTCCCCTTCCCCTGGGACTTCCCCGACGTCTTCTCCGAGGAGTTCGCAGCGAAATGTCGACGTGGCCGCCCTGCGCCAATGCGCACCTCTCAAGGACGATCCAAACCTCATCGGCTGGTTCATCGGCAATGAACCCCATTGGGCCCGCGAATTCGGATCCCTTCAGCCCTGGCCCGACATGCTCCTCGCCGACCCTGAGCCTTCCGCCACACAGGCCGAACTCCGCCGCAGGCTCGCGGCCGACCCCGCCAACGCCCAGCGCATCAAGGACAACTTCATCTTCGACTGCGGTCGCAAGTACTTCGAAACCATCGCCGCCGCCATCCGCCGCCACGACCCCAATCACCTCAACCTGGGAATCCGCTTCGCCGGCCGCCCGCTCGACGAGTGGGTCCGCCTCTCCTCCATCTTCGACACCTTCAGCATCAACATCTATGCCGCGGATTTCCGCCCGGACGCAACCCAGATCGCCCATTTCTCCAGACTCGCCGGCCGCCCTGTCGTCATCGGCGAGTTCACCGCCTGCGCCCCCGGCCGCGGTCTCCAGGGCCTCTTCTATTGGGTCCATAAAGTGAAGAACCAGGCCGAGCGCGGCATCGCCTACAGCTACTACGTCGAGCACTCCGCCGCCGATCCCCACATCATCGGCTCCCACTGGTTCCAGATGGTCGACGACCTCCCCACCGGCCGCCCATCCGACCTCGAGCGCCTCAACTACGGTTTCCTCAACGTCCTCGACCTGCCCTACCCGGAACTCGTCGAAGCCGCGCGTGCAACCCACCGCCGCCTCTACGACCTCAAGCTTGGAAACACCCAGCCCTTGGCGCGGAAACCAGAGTACAACTGAACCGGGACCTCGCCCCGTGACATGATACAAACCAGATGCCACGCCTTCTGCTCGCTGCTTTCGTCTTAGCCGCAGTCGCCTCCGCCCAGCCCAAGCCCGCCGAATGGCAATCCCTGTTCGACGGCAAGACCCTCGGGCAGTGGAAGGAAACACAGTTCACCGGCCACGCAGCCGTCCGCGTCGAAAACGGCGCCCTCCTCCTGCGTTGCCGGCAACCCCATGACCGGTGTCACCTGGTCCGGAGCCTTCCCCAAATCCGAACTACGAAATCCGCTTCGAGGCCTCCCGCATCGCCGGCGGCGACTTCTTCTCCAGCCTCACCTTCCCCGTCGGCAATTCCTTCGCCACCTTGGTCCTCGGCGGCTGGGGCGGCGACATCGTCGGCATCTCTTCAATCGACGGCTGGGACGCCTCCGACAACGAAACCCGCTCGTACTTCACCTTCGAAACCGCCCGCTGGTATACCTTCCGCGTGCAGGTCACCGCGGAGCGCATTCAGGCCTGGATCGACGATCAGCGCGTCGTCAACGCCGAAATCAACGGCCGCACCATCAGCGTCCGCCCCGACATCAAACTCTCCGCCCCTCTCGGATTCGCCTCTTACAACACAACGGGCGGTATCCGAAAGATCGAATACCGCGCTATTCCAGCAAAACAGCAATAACGTTCAAAGCCCAATCGGGCGACCCGGAAACTGCGTACACAGATCACGGCTTTGATAGGATGCGTAGCCTGATGACCCGCCGCCAACTCCTTAACTCGGCGACCGCCGCCGCCGCACCGGCACTGCGGGCCCAATCCCGCAAACGCAATATCGTTTTCATCCTGTGCGACGATCACCGCTACGACTTCACCGGAGCGTTGGGCCACCCCTGGTTGAGCGGCCACACGCCGAACCTGGACCGGATAGTGAACGGCGGCGCGCATTTCCGCAACGCCTTCGTCACCACGTCACTGTGCTCGCCCAGCCGGGCGTCCATTCTGACCGGCCAATACATGCACGCGCACAAGGTGAAGGACAACTTCACCGAACTCGACAACAAGCTGCCAACGTTCCCCCGGCTCTTGCGCGAGAACGGCTACCGCACGGCGTTCATCGGCAAATGGCACATGGGCGGCGCCAGCGACGAGCAGCGTCCGGGCTTTGACACCTGGGTCAGCTTCTTCGGCCAGGGCGAGTACGTCAACCCGAAGATGAACTTCAACGGCGTGCGAAAGCAGGCCCAGGGCAACATGACCGACGTGCTCACTGCGGAAGCGAAGCGCTTCATCCGTGATAGCGGTTCGAACCCTTTCTGCCTGTATCTCTCGCACAAAGCCGTGCATTATCCGTTTCAACCGCCGCCGAAGTACGCCGACACGTTCAACGGCATGAAGGTTCCTTGGCCCAAGTCGATCGGCTATCGCGACGAATGGTATGCGCAACTGCCGGAGTGGGTGCGCAAACGCCGCTACTCGCGTCATGGCGTGGATGGCGCTTTTGGCCAGTCCGGCCCCATCGACGACTGGTATCGCGGCTACTGCCAGTCGCTCAAGGGGATTGACGATTCCGTGGGCGAAGTGCTCAACGAACTCGAGACACGGCGGCTGTTGAACGACACGCTGGTCGTCTATATGGGCGACAACGGCTACATGTGGGGCGAGCACGGACTGGTGGACAAGCGCGCCATGTACGAGCCGAGCATCCGCGTCCCGCTGTTCATGCACTGCCCGGATCTGTTCGCGGCCGGCACGAAAGTAGACGCTATGACGCTGAACCTGGATCTCGCGCCGACGTTCCTGGAACTCGGCGGAGTCCAGCCGCCCCCGATGCATGGACGCTCGCTGACACCGGTGCTACGCGGACGAACACCCGCGGACTGGCGCACGGACTTCATCTACGAATACGAATGGGAGCCGGACTATCCATACACGCCGACCATTGTCGGGCTGCGCACCCAGACCCATTCCCTCATGCAGCACTGGGGAGTGTGGGATATCAGTGAACTCTACGACCTGCGCATTGACCCGGACCAAATGACCAACCTGCTCGCTTCGGCGCGCATCACATCCGGCCGCGGCCGCCAGACCTATCACATCAAGGACGAGGCGCTAAAGACGCAGGTGGTGGGCATGCAGACGCGTATGGCGGACATCCTGCGCAACACCGGCGGCGACCCTCGCTACGCGTCCAAATCGGGCGACGGCGATATTCATGCGCTTTAAACACAACGGGCGGTACTCGAAAAATCGAATACCGCCCGATGTTGCCGAAGCGACAGTAGCCTTTAACCGTCCAGCTTCCAATTCGGCCTGTACGTCCGCTTCAGCCAGTCATTGGCCTCCGCCATGTTCGTCACCTTGCCCGACTTGGGGTCATACTCCAGCTTCTTGCCGGCGCGATGCGCCACCAGTCCCAGCAGCATCTGCTCGATCATCGTGCCTGCGTAGTCGAAGTCGCAGTGCGTCTTGCTGCTCGTCCCGTGGACGACATTATTCCGCTGGCCCTTGCACGCCTCGATCCAATCCGTCTGGAAAACATCCGGCCGTCCAGGCATAGGCTGCCCGGCCTTGTCCGCCGCGACAATCCTCTCGACGGTGTCATTCGGCATTCCGATAGCCGGCGGAATATTCCCCTCCATCATCTGAACCGCCGGGAACCCGTTCTCCTTGACCTCAGCGCTCGGCATTCCCGTCATGCCCTTCGGCAATTCAGGCCGCGGTCTTCCTCCGCCGGGTCCCGCCCGGCCCGCGCTGCGGTCTTTGCTGCGCCTGCATTTGTGTCGGCTGCCCCGTCCCCATGATCAGCGGCAGCAGTTGATCCTTGCCTCGCCGCTTGTAATACGTAAGATCGCCGTCGTCGTTGTTCGGAATAATCACGCGCGTCGTGAAGTCGCAGAAGATGCTGCCCTTGGTCCCTTCGAAGATCGCGCCGTTGCCGACCCTCGACAGGTCGATGTACCCCTTCGGAGCATCAGGCTTCAATCCGCCCTGATACCACACCAGCTTCACCGGCCCCCTCCACGAGTTCGCCGGATGATCGAACATCGCCTTCAGCTTCACCGGGCAGATGTTCGGATCGTACTTGTCGCTCACTTCGAAATCGATGTCGATTCCTGTCGGCGCACCTGCGTCCACCGCGTTCCACACCAGGTCCATCGTGTGCGCGCCCATGTCGCCCATCTGGCCCACGCCGAAGTCCCGGTACATGTTCCAGAACAGGCAGTTCAGTCCGCTCGACCCGCCGAAATACTGCGGGCTGTACGGGTGATACGGCGACGGTCCGATCCACTGCTCATACTGCAGCGTCGAAGGCGGCATGCCCTCGCCCACCGGATAGCCCGGCCTCGGCAGCCTGCGCGCGTCCCAACTGTGCACCGTCTGCAGTTCCCCGATCGCCCCGTCGAGAACCAACTCCCGCACGCGCTCAAAGTTCGGGAATGCGTGCCGCTGCGTGCCGTGCTGCGTGGCGACCTTCGCCTTCCGCTTCAGGTAATTCGCGCGAACCGTCCGCGCTTCATCCACGCTGATGCCCAGCGGCTTCTCGCAGAACACGTGCATGTCGCGATTCAGCGCCCAGTTGGCGATGAACGCGTGATGGTGATCCGCTGTGCAGATGATGACGGCTTCGATGTCCTTCTGGTCGAGCATCTTCCGCCAGTCCCAATACACCTTTGCCTTGGGGAAGATCTGCTGCGCTTCCTTGGTCCGCAGCTCATTGACGTCGCAGATCGCCACGACGTTCTCGTTCCGCATCGACGCGTAGTGCGCCGTGCCGCGGCCCCACACGCCGACGAGCGCGATATTGAGCTTGTTGCTCGGCGCGGTCTGCCCTCGCAGCATCCCGCTTCTGCAGAATGGTCAATCCCGCGGCCGGCGCGGCGGTCTTCAGCAAATCACGTCTTTGCACTTGGACAGGCCTCCTGGAACCTGTCCAACATACTATCGGAGCTTCAGGCCGTTTGCATGGCGCATCCGTCCGAACTCTTGCCGCAGGAGCAGTTCAGACACCCATGCTCGGCGCAGATCCCACAGCTCAGCCTCACCTGCTTCCGCAGCGCTTCCCTTGCCCGATGCACCCGCACCGCCGCGTTTCCCTCGCTGATTCCCACTTGCGTCGCCAGCTCCTTCAGGCTCCCGTCTTCCATGTCCACGAGTCGCAGCGCCTGCCGGTATTCTGGCTTGAGCGAATCGAGCAGGCCGCTCAAACACCGGCAGATTTCCTCCTGAATCTCAGGCGCAGGCTCCACGGACACGAACTCCCGTCCATAGGCTTCCATTGCCCGCTCAGCCGATGCCTTGTGCCGGTAATGGTCGACAACCGCGTTCCGCAGCAACCGGTAGAACCACGCCACCACGCTGTCTTCGTCCCGGACTTCCCCTCCACGCTCCAGCCCCCGGACAAAAGCCTCCTGCAGGATGTCTTCAGCGGCTTCCCTGGATTCCACCCGCCGCTCCAGAAAGGCGAGGAACTCCCGATGCCCCCCGAGGAGCCTTTGAATCGCTTCCGGCGACAGACCGGTTGCTGCAATTTGCCCCATATTTCCCCTCAACCAAACTGTAAGGTTTTTCCGCCTCTCTCGTCAGCATGGATGTACGCCGAAAGGCGCTACCAGATCAAAAAAGGAGAACACATCATGACCAATCCTGACAACACTCCATCCGGAGCCTGCTTCGAGGGCTGCGGCTGCACTTCCTGCAACTGCCCCTGCCCGGGCGGCTGCGACTGCAGCGACGGGCAGTGTGCCTGCGGCTGCTCGATGTAAACTTCGGCAACTCCCCTTGACGTTCTAGGGAAAGCTGGTGCATGCTTTCCCTAGACGATCAAGGGAAGCACAACCTATGGGCAAGTCCTCCAACCCCACCCTCCTCCAAGGCACGCTCGACCTCCTCATCCTCCACGCCCTCCAGCGCGGCCCCATGCACGGCTACGCCATCGCCCAGACCATCCATCTCCTCTCCGACGAGGTGCTCAAAGTCGAAGAAGGCTCCCTTTACCCTGCCCTCTACCGGCTCGAACTCGACGGGGCCATCCGAGCCAGTTGGGGCGTCTCCGATAACAACCGGAAGGCCAAATACTACGAAATCACCCCGACCGGCCTCAAAGCCGTCGCCGAACAACAGCACACCTGGAACCGGCTCTCCACCGCCGTTCACCGCGTCCTCGCCCGCTAGGAGCCATCATGCGACGCTTCTTCCTTAAGCTCCTTCGCCGCCGCCAGCTCGAGCAGGACCTCGAAGCCGAACTCGCCTTTCACCGCGACATGGCCCAGATCAATGGCAACCCCATCTCGCTCGGCAACCCCGCCTCCATCAAGGAACAGGCCTACGACCTCTGGCGCTTCTCCTGGATCGAAAACCTCTGGCGCGATCTCGTCTACGCCGCGCGCGGACTCCGCCGCAGCCCCGCCCTCGTCTTCAGCGCGCTGCTTTCACTTGCGCTCGGCATCGGCGTCAACACTGCCGCGTTCTCCATCGTCGTCGAGTTCCTCCTCAGCGAACCCTCCGTCACGGACTCGTCCTCCCTGGTCGCCATCCGCCTGGGCGGCAACAGCCACGTCAAACCCGAATACGTTGAATCCCTGCGCGACAGCGGCATCTTCCTCGATGTCACCGGCGCCAACGAAGAGACTTTCGTCAATTGGAACGACGGCGCCGAGACCCGCCAGGTCTTCGCCGTGCAAACGACGCCTCAACTACTTCTCCGCGCTCGGCCTCCCCATCGCTCACGGCCGCGGCTATTCGCCCTTGGATCCGAAGCAGGTCGTCGTCCTGCGCCACAACTTCTGGCGGCGATACTTCAATTCCGATCCCGCCGTCGTAGGCCGCTCCCTTAACCTCGACGGCCGCGCCTACACCATCGTCGGCATCCTTCCCGAGAACCACCGCACTCTGATCGGCTTCGGCTTCTCGCCTGACATATACATGCCAAGCTTTGACCCCGAAACCGTCCTCGCTCTGAACGCCAGGCTCAAGCCGGGCGCCACAATCGGCGAAGCGCTAGCCGCCGTTACCACAGTTGCCTCGCGCCTCGACTCCTCAAACCCCGACCGCAACAAGTGGGAGCGGAATTGCGAAGTCACGCCCATCGCCGGATTCGCCCGTATCAAGTTCGAGCGGAAGGCGCGCACGGTTGGCCTCTTCTTCGTCATGCTCCTGATCGTCGTCGGACTCGTCCTGCTCATAGCCTGCGTGAACGTCGCCAGCCTTCTTCTGGCACGCGCATCCGCCCGCCGCCGCGAGATGGCCGTCCGCCTATCACTCGGCGCCAGCCGTCCGCGCCTGTTGCAGCAGCTACTCGTCGAGAGCCTCCTGCTCTCCGTTCTCGGCGCAGCGCTCGGCTTCCTCCTGGCTCAAATAGTCGCCACTCTCCTCGCCCGCATCCAGTTGCCAGTCCCCATCCCAATCCACCTGCAGATCGAGCCGGACTGGCGCGTCGCTACCTACGCCGCACTGCTGGCGATCTTCGCGACCATCGCTTCCGGACTCCTGCCCGCATGGCAAGCGGTGCGTGAATCCATCGCGCCTCAGCTCCACCGGGAAAACCGCTTCCGCCTGCGCCGCATCCTGGTCGCCTCCCAGGTGGCCGTCTCCCTCATCGTCCTGGCCACCGGCTTCTTGTTCATCCGCAACCTCATCCACTCCAGCTCGTTGAGTCCTGGCTTCGATGTCCGTAAAACAGTTCGCGCCGATGTCTACTTGCCTCGCGAGCACTACACTGACAAGCTCCGCATTCTGCAATTCACTGAAGAATCCCGGCGCGCGCTCCAGGCTCTGCCTGGCATTGAAGCCGTCGCCACCGCGCGGATCGTGCCCTTCACCGACAACACGGTCAATGGCGGCGACATCAAGTTCCCGGACAACGGCGAACAGCGCCGTATCCGCACCGCGTGGAATGCCGTCTCGCCGGACTACTTCCGCACCATGGACATCCCCATCTTCAAGGGCCGTGACTTCACCCCCGTCGACCGCGGACAGGTCCGCGTTGTCGCTATCAACAGGACTTTCGTCGAGCACTTCCTTGGCGGCCGTGAGCCGGTAGGCACCGTTTTTCTTTTGGGGACCGAAAGGCGCAACGCCTTACCAGATCGTCGCCGTCGTCGGCGGAACAAAAACCATGACCATTGGCGAGGACCAGATGCCTCAACTATACGAGCCCCTCGCCCAGATCGAAAATGATCGGATGCGCATCCAGTTCGTGCTGCGTTCCGCCACCCCGCCTGCCACACAGTTGACTGCCGTCAAGCAAGCACTGCGGGGCGTGGAGCCCGGTGCGGCAGTCGACGTTGCCACGCTCTACTCCTCCATCGGACTTGCCTTCCTTCCCAGCCAGATTGGCGCCGCCCTGCTCGGCTCCATCGGTCTCCTCGGCCTGATCCTGGCCATGATCGGCCTTTACGGCACCCTGGTCTACTCCGGTGGTTACGCGTACCCGCGAAATCGGCGTCCGCCTCGCCATCGGCGCCACGCGCGGCTCCATCTCCCGCCTCATCCTGATCGACGCAGTCAAACTGCTCGCAGCCGGCTCGGCTGTCGGCTTCTTCATCGCATTCTTCGTCACCAAACCGCTTGCGATGTTCCTCGTCCCCGGTGTCTCACCAGCCGACCCTTGGACCTTCGCCGCCGTCCTGGCCGTCTTCGCCCTCACCGGCCTCGCCGCCTGCCTCGGCCCCATCCGCCGCGCCAGCTCCGTCGACCCCCTCACCTCCCTCCGCTACGAGTGAGCAGCTTCGAAGGATCATGCGACATCCGCTCCCACACGGTACTCGGCTTCGAAAAAGCGTCAGACGTCTCCAGTTCATTTCGACTCTCCTTGATCACATGCTCGGACCTATCTTGAGGTCAGATCCGCTCAGGCTCGGTCAATGAAACCCGCACACTGCCTACCGCCCTGATGCTCACCACCCTGTGGCAAGTTCTCCCCATCTCTATGTCCAGCTTCACGGACAAGTCCTTCCACGCATTGTCGATTGTGTAGTTCACCGATGCGTATTCGTTCTTGGCGCCACCGTTCGGGGTCTCCGTGTACGGGTAGTCGTTCGAAGTCTTGGTGAAAGCCCCCGATGCCGGCCGGATCACCACAATCCCGTGCGTTCTCGGTTCGTCATCGACCTCCAGGCTCGGACCAGGATGGCGGAGGCCATGTCCGTGGACCGGACTCGAAGGTTTAAAGCTTGTAGCGATACCACCCCGACTTCACCGGGCTGCACCATCCACTCAGATCTTTGGCCGCCGTGTATCGCGGCCAATTTCCGTCGACGCGGAAGTTCCCGGCGGCGCCGTTGGGCTGTTATTGAGGCAGAATCTCAGCCTCGCCCGCCCCGATCTTGCGCGTGCCCGGTTCCACCTGTTCCCCGCCCATGGTGTAGTAATTGCCTTCCGAGCTTGAACTTCTGGCTGCCGCCCGCGGTAGGCGCGACCCGCACAATGCCCCCTTCGAACACGCGGGCTTTGCCGCCAGTAGAAGCCTTCACCTCTTTGTTGAGAGGAGCGCCGAGCCTGCGGCCCTGGCAAGTCCAAGTAGTCCGTTCCCCCCGGAGCGCTCCCTGAGTGTCTTGGTGCACCCGCGCCCGGGTTGGTGCGGCCCTCGAGGAAGTCCAGCTTTGGGTCGAGCGGCACCTCAATGAGAGTGCCATGTACAGCGTAGCGTACGCCCGTTCGCGTAGGGCTCGTGACTTCATCCGCATGAGGACCCACTCCATGGCCTATGGCCGTTGATCGTTGGCTCTTTGCCGCGAATCCCCTGCGGCCATTGCCGGTTTAGGCTGCCAACCAAGTCTGCGTCACTCAATCATGGGCTCGCGGTGCTTGGCCGTCGAACGCGAGAAGGACTCAGACGGCGATGCCGCCGGTCGGGCGAGCATTTCTCGCCTGGCTTCCGGCCTGTCCTCGCCAGTTGAAGCCCGACAGTCCGTCGAACATGTGGTGTATCGGGCCAAGTTCCCCGCGACTCGTGCGGGACAGCTTAGCAGCGCTGCTTCCAGTTGTCGATCAACCGAAGGCCATCTTGATCGGGGTTCCGGGCCCGCCAATTCCCGATGCTGGCGTCGATGGCCAGACCGTCGAGACGGATTTGCGTGCTTGGTCGAGCCAGGTGATGAACCGATCGCCACCGATCAACTCGGCGTTGGTGATGTCCATCCACAGCAGTCCGTCCCCGTATCTCGGCTGCCCCGTGGAACGTAGCAGAATGCACCATTGGCAGCGATGCCGCCCAGCCGCGGCATCAGACAGCTGCCGCCGGCATTAGCGGGCCGCCGCCGAGGCGCTGAATCCTTGAGTATCGGAGAACCTTCAGCTTGGGGAAATCCTGCTTCCAGCGAGCCCCAGTTCCGTGAACTCGTCGCGGCGGACGTGCAGGGCCAGGCATCCATTGGTGCATCTCTTCCCGATGAACTGGCGGAATTCCGGCGTCATCAGTGCAAGAGCGGAGCGGTTTTGATTGGTGTACGCCAGCCAGAAGCTGTTGCGTGCGCGGAAGCGGCTGATCATCGCGGACCTCCCCGTCGCTGAATACGCCTGTTACTTTCCAGAGCGTGGCGTACTTGCGCTTGTACTTAAGTTTCATCCTCCGTCGCAATGAGCTCCATGGCCCGCTTCCGGATTTCCTCGTCCTTCACCTCGTCGTACAACGGCGCAGGCATTCAAGAATGTCATAGCGGATCGGCGTGCAGTTCTTCTCGGCACTACACTCCCGAAAGCGCTCCGAGAGACCGTCCATCACGAGAGTCTGATGTTTCTTTCCGACCGCGCCGACGCGCCAGATAGCTTGCAGAATGTGCCGCGCCGTCACGAACTTCTCGTCCTTGGTCGCCGCCAGAACCCGCGCGAAGTCACCGAGCATCCGGCCTTGGGGATCGCTTTTGGAGAGGTTGCAGAAAATCTGCCCGGCGATGGACCGCTTGCGATTGTCTTTGTGGCTCAACGCCTCCAGAAGCTCATCCCAGACTTCATAGGCCCACTCGACCGGGGCTAACGTCGCCTCCATTAGTGCTGAATACGCTTCGCCCTGGACCGTTCTGTCCGACGAGTGGATGTTGCCGAAGTGGCTGCGCGTGCTGTCTTCACTTGGAATCCCTCGTTCAAGCCCGATTACCATCCAATCTACCTCGAATCCACTACCGTACCCTCGCGCTCATAATCTTCCCGCCACGCCACCACAGGTGGCGGAGCGCCGCTACCGGCCTCGCCGCCACCAAATCCCCCCGCCGCCGGCTAACATTCCCCCAGGCCCCCCCCCGCCCCCTTCCCCGGCGCAAAAATACTACTAACAGCCCCACTCCCCATGCAGTCCAAAGGACAGATGAACGACAGTGACAGCGTCGCCATTGAGCGAGCGGTCGCCGGAGACGGCGACGGCTTCAAAGTGCTCGTCGAGCGATACAGCCAGCTTGTCTTTCGTCTCGCTTACCGGATGACCGGAAGTGAATCCGAAGCCGAAGACGTGGTTCAGGAGACTTTCTTGCGAGCCTATCGAAGCCTGTCCAGCTACGACGGACGATCCAGCTTCAGCACCTGGCTCTATCGCATCGCCACCAACTTCACGCTGGATCTGATCGCCAAGCGAAACCGTCGATCCGAGCAGCAGCCACCCGTATTTGATGACGAAGAAGACCGGCAGTGGGATGTTCCCTCCACTTCGCCCGGACCTGACCGGATTGCCGCCAGCAGCCAGATCCAGCGTCGCCTGCGCATCGCGATGACACAGCTTTCCGCCCAGGAGCGAACCGCTTTCGTCCTGCGGCATTTCGAGGAGCTCTCCATCGAGGAAGTCTCCGATTCTCTCGGCATCGGCCCCGGCGCGGCCAGACACTGCATCTTCCGCGCAGTTCAGAAATTACGGCGTTCCCTCGCCCCCTATGTGAGTTCAGAAGCATGACGCACCCTACTGAAGAACAACTCGTCCTGTACTTCTACGGAGAATCCGGCGAATCGCGCGCTATCGCCGATCACCTCGCCGAGTGCCCCGCCTGCCGTGCGGACTTCGCCCTCATGCAGCGCACACTCAATGTAGTCGAAGGACTAAAGATTCCTGAACGCGGGCCCGACTACGGCGAGCGGGTCTGGCAGCGAGTGGCCCCTCAGATCCGCCCTCGTGTTCGACTCTGGCCCTTGTGGCTTGCCCCGCGCCGCCTCGCCGCAGTCTCGGCCATGGCTCTGCTGCTCGTCGCCGCCTTTCTCATCGGACGATGGCCCCTCCAGACCCCCCGTGAAGCGGCCGTCGCCCAGGTCAACCCCGGAATGCGGAATCGATTGCTCCTCGTCAACTTGCCCGACCATCTCGAACGCATCCAAAGTCATGCTGGTCCAACTCGCCAACAGCGCCCCGTCCGACCTTCGCGACGATCAGGCGCGTGCCGAGGACCTCCTCGCCGCCAATCGGCTCTACCGCCAATCCGCGCGGCTCAATAACCAGCCCTCCGTCGAGGAACTCCTGGACGAATTGGAGCAGTACTTCATTGAAATCTCCAACGCCGGCCCTGACGAGCTTCCCCTCCTCAAGCAGCGCATGACCGACCAGGACATCCTCTTCAAACTCCGCATCGTCGACGCGCAACTGCGGGAACGACAGAGAAAAACGTTCGCAACTTCTTCCCACTAATAACCCATGGAGTCAATGCAAATGAAACATATCCTCCTTTCTTACCTGCTGGTGAGCGTTCTAGCTCTCGGCGCTTGGGCGCAGCCCAAGCCTGCCCCGGCTCCTGCGGCGGCGGCAGACGCCGCCTACAACAAGGCGATGAAGCTCCTCGACGACCGCCAGTGGCAGCCTGCCCTCTCCGCGTTCGACGAGCTATCCAAACAGGGAGGTTCGCGCGCCGATGCTTCCCTCTACTGGAAGGCCTTCGCCCAGAACAAGCTCGGCCAGCGGGATCAGGCTCTCGCCAGCATCGCCGTCCTGCGCAAGAACCATCCAGCCAGCCGCTGGGTCAATGACGCCGGCGCGCTGGAGGTCGAGATCCGCCAGTCCATGGGGCAGTCCGTTTCGCCTGAGAACACCACCGATGAGGACCTCAAACTGATGGCCCTCAATGGCCTGATGAACTCCGATCCGGAGCGCGCGATCCCCATTCTGCAGAAAATCCTCTCAGGACAGCAGAGCCCAAAGCTGAAGGAACGCGCGCTCTTCATCCTCAGTCAGAGCAGTTCACCCCAAGCACGCCAGATTCTTGGCGAGATCGCCCGCGGCAACTCGAATCCTGATCTCCAGCGCAAGGCGATCCGCAACCTGGCCATCTCCAGCAGCAAGGAAAACCGCCAGGTAATGACAGAGGTCTACAACTCCAACGCCTCTCCTGAGGTTAAGAAGGAGATTATCCGCGGATTCATGATCGCCGGTGACAAGGAGCGGATTGCATCGCTCGCAAAGACCGAAAAGGAGCCTGAGCTGAGGAGAGAAGCCATCCGCAACCTCGGCGTCATGGGCGACCAGGCCTCCCTCAGCCAGTTGTACTCCAGCGAAACCAGCCCCGAGATTCGCAAGGAGATCCTCCAGGCCTTCATGGTCGGCGGCGCCTCCGACCGCTTGATCGAGGCCGCCAATAACGAAAAAGACCCGGAGCTGCGCAAGAAGGCCATCCAACTGCTCGGCGTCATGGGCCGCAACAAGACCGGCGAGGCCTTGCTCCAGCTCTACGCCAAGGAGACCGACATCTCCGTGAAGAAACAGGTGCTCAACGCGCTCTTCATTCAGAGCAATCCGAAGCCCTTGATAGATATCGCACGGAAAGAGCAGAACCCGGAGTTGAAAAAGGAAGCCGTGCAGAAACTGTCGCTGATGAAGTCGGCCGAATCGACTGAATACATGTTGGAGCTCTTGAACAAATGAGACACTTTGCAGTCTTCCTCATCCTCCTGGCCCCGCTTGCGGCCCAGCAACCCCGGGTATCCAACGGTCGCGTCGATTCCCGCCCCGTTTCTGCTCTCGAAAGAGACTTCAAGGCAATCGTGGGCTCCACGGCTGGACCGGCATGGATCGGCTATGCCGTCCCCAAAGCGGCAGGTTCGGGCAACTCGTGCTGCTACTCCGATGGCAGTCGTGGCTGCGGGCTCGAGAGCCATTCCAACTTCACTAATACAAACTCGAAGAGCGGTCCTGTCCAACTGGAGGGCGACCGCTTCGCCGCAATCCTCTTCCGTATCGACCAGCGTTCCGTGCAGAAGGTCCGGCACTTCTCGTTGGATTGCGACCTCGACGCCGGCGGCCTGCCCTTCATCTGGCTCACCGGGGTGAAGCCCGCGGAAAGCCTCTCGATGCTGGAGTCACTCGCGAAAGCCGACGCGATTGCCGCGATTGCAGCTCATGCCGATCCTGCCGCAGACCGTATTCTCGAAGGCTTTGTCGCTCCAGGCAAGCCCTGGGAACTCCGGGAGAAAGCAGTCTTCTGGCTTGGCGCATCCCGCGGCAGGCGCGGATATGAAATCCTCAACAAACTCGTCCGCGAGGATCGCGACGAGAAGGTCCGCGAGAAGGCCATCTTCGCGCTGTCCATCAGCAAAGAGCCCGAAGCAGTCGACGCGATGATCCGTGTCGCCAAAGAAGATTCAAGCGCACACGTGCGCGGCCAGGCCATCTTCTGGCTCGGTCAGAAGGCCGGCAAGAAGGCAGTCGGCGCCATCTCCGATGCCATCGCCGACGACCCTGAAACCGAGGTCAAGAAGAAAGCGGTCTTCGCCCTCAGCCAGTTGCCCAAGGACCAGGGCGTGCCGCTCCTCATCGGTGTCGCCAGGGACAATCGCAACGCACGCCGTTCGGAAGCAGGCCTTCTTCTGGCTCGGCCAATCCAAAGATCCTCGCGCTCTCGAGTATCTTGAGTCCGTCCTGACGAAATAGTATAGTACAGCTTCAAGGGGGCAGATCACCGTGCAGCAGTTCATTCTCAGCGCTACTCGATCGCTACGAATCCGGCCACGTCAGCCGACGGTGCTTGTCCAATCTCTCTCGGCGCTCGCCGCCGCCGCTCCCAACGGCGGCGGCGGCCGAAACTCCTTTCAAGGGCGTAGGCCTGAATCACATTGCAGTGCGAGTCACTGACATTGCCCGCACCAAAGTCTTCTATCAGGACCTGCTGGGGTTGCCGCTCATCAGCGAATCCGATTCCAGCCTCTTCCTGAAAACCGGCAACGAGTTCCTCACCTTCTTCAAGAACGCCGCCCCCGGCCTCGACCACTACTGCATCGCCGTTGAAGACTTCAAGCCCGACGCAGTCATGAGCAAGCTCACCGCCAGAGGACTCAAACCCCGGCGCCCCAGCGGCACCGACCGCATCTACTTCCGCGACCCGGACGGCCTCGAGGTGCAGTTCTCCGCAGTCGGTCACGCCGCCTGACTCTGCGCTTGGGCCGCGTCGCGATGGATCCAGCGATACGCCTTGACGGAATTCCGCCAGAAGTACTTCTCCGCGGCAACCGGCCCTTTGGCTGTAAAGTATTCACGCACTATCGCAAACACTTGATCGTACGTGCCCCAGTTGTCGCTGTTAGGCCAGTCGCTGCCGTACATCAGCCGGTCCTCCCCGAAGATCTCCCAAATCTGGTCAAGTCGCGGCTTGTAGAACGCTGGCTCGGTCGGGACTCGGCCCTCCACACGCCTCAACACCGCCGAGGCCTTCACCGAAACCTGGGGCCGCTTGGCCAGTTCCCGCAGCGTCGTCAGGTATTCCCGGAGAGGATCTGTCTCCTTGGGCGGTTCCAGTTGCGGCAGATGGTCGATGATAAACCGCAATTCAGGCACCTTGTCCGTCAGCCGCAGCAGGTTGGCCAGCAGCCGCGGCGTCGAGGCTACCGTGTCCATCGACATCCCTGCTGCCGCCAGCGCCTTCAGATCCTCGATCACGCCCGGTCTGCTCACAGCCGCATCAAAGTCGCGTCCCCAAAGCGAACCGTAGCGGATGCCGCGGAACAGCTTGTTCCGCCCGAACCGCTCCAGGTTCTTCCGGAAATCCGGCGTGCCCGGCTCGATGTTGCCCACCACGCCGACGATGATGGTGTCCTTCTCCGCGACATCGAGCACCCACTGGTTGTCCTCCAGCCAGGGGCTTGCCTCCACCTTGATCGCGCCCACGATCCCCAGCGGCACAGCCAGTTGTCTGTACCTCGACGGCAGCGCGGGTTTGTAGAGCCGCGAGTTCTCCTTGGGCGGCCAGGGCACCCCTTGCGGCCGCGTCGGGTCGAACAGGTGAATGTGCGTGTCGATGCTGGGAAGCGGTGCAATCAAGCTGCGGCTCATGCGTTGATTATGGCGCAAGCGCGCTGCAAGCCGGACCGCGCCCCAGGATCTGTGCCGACCTCGTACTCGATGCCATGTTCTTCAACCTGATCACGATCGACGTGCAATTGTTGGCTTCGCTCGCTTCCTTCATCCGTCCTTCCGGGTCGCCGAGCGTCTCCAGAATGTACACGCCGTCCGGGACGCCGCTCACTTCGATGAACTGGTCCGGAAGGTAGTAGTCGTAGATGTCGCCCCAGCCCGGCGTGATGCCCTGGAAGTAATAGTCGTTGGTAGCGTCGCTGGAAGCCGGGAACAGGCAATCCGGGGCGATGTAAGTCCTCGGTCCGTCACCCTTCTTCCCCCAGAAATCAATTTCCGTGTCGGCCAGGCAGAAGCTCACTTTGTTGCCCGAACGGAGCAGCTTCACCGGGAAGTGTGCGCTTCATCCTGCGCTCGCGGACCGGCTTCGACCCCTTTCTCAAACCATTGAAGTCGACCGCCCACAACCGGGACAAACCGAAGCTGGTGAAGTGATAGTGCCCGTGCGTACCGTGGAATTCAACCTGGCCCGCCAGGCGGTCCTCAAAATGCGTGGCGCTGTCGCTCCAGTAAATTCTCTGGAACACGTTCGCGAACTCCGGAGAGGTCCCCTTGGGGATGGAGAACCGCAACTCCATCGGACCTTCGCCTGTATTAGCGAAGATCTGATCGAAGCGCAGGCAGAGCCGTGCGCCCTCTTCATCCACCTCGCTCTGATAGCAGGAAGGGAACGTTGTCGAAACCACGTCGAAGAAGATCCCTACCGGATCGAATCCGAGGTTGCGCTGCGGACGCGCCTCAAGGTCGGGCAGCAAGCGCCGCACTGGGTGCACGTTTGGCGAGTACTCAACCTCTGCCAGGCCCTGATAACGAAGCGGATTGGTCGTGGAGTCAGGATCGTATGCGACATAAACCCGCAGCGGCCCATCGGCCGCGCTCGGAATCAGAACTGACTGCGCGATGGCAATGATGCCGTCCGACTTCGCAATCAGCGTGTTGCCACGATACACAAACAGCCTCAGGTTGTCCCCAAACACGGGACCGGTCCACTTGATCGCGACCTGCACCCCGCCCGGCTTGTTGTTCCAGACGCCGCCTGGCAGGTCAATGTTCAAGTCGAAACGGTCGCACCCGGTGGCGCATTCCGGTACTTCACCCAAGTGCCCCACATTGCGGCTCACGGCGCCCGACCAAAGCACCGGCTGGGCAGTATTCTTGAGCTTTCCTTCGGCGCCGTTCACCAGCGCAGCAGGCAGGCAGATAGCGAGCAAGCAGAATCGAATCATTGTCCCCCCGAAAGTTGAGTAGGGGGTTAGTATACACGAAGGTGCGTTTTCGCCTGCAGATTTTTCGACTCATTCTTTTGATCTCGGCCCCGCCCCCCGATGGACTCTCCCGTTGTATTCGTCTACCTTTGCCGGTCGGAGGTTTCCATGCGCAGTCTCAATAGCTTTGATTCTCTGTGCATTCTCCGCCCTGCCTGCCTTTGCGGAGCTCACCGCGGAGCAGAAGGCGCACGACTTCCAGAGCATGGCCGCCCTGTACTCGAAGCGGTACGGGCCGTACGAGTGGAAGAAGTGGGCTTACGGATTCGATGCCCTCGACATCGCGGTTTGGGTGGATAGGGCAAGAAAATCGACCACTGACATTGAGTTTTTCGAGATCTGTGCCGAATATGTGGCGCGGCTCAAGGACACGCACTCCAGCTTTTCAGCGCCCATCAACTTCGTCGCGAACCTCGGCATCGTGGTGGATATCTACGATGGCAAACTCCTAATCGAATCCATTAACCGGCAGTTGCTGCCTTCAACGGCATATCCCTTCCAAATCGGGGACGAATTGGTGACCTTGGATGGCAAGGATATGGAACAGTGGATCACCGAGCTTGGCAAGTACCGCCAGTGGGGCAGTCCCAGGCACGACACGCCGGTATGTCGCGGACGGCATCACCTTCCGGCCGGCCAGTTTGTATCCGACGGCGGTCAATCTAGGCGATGAGGCAACTGCCGTGGTGCGCCGTGCGAGTGGGGAACTGGAAACATACAACATCCCTTGGTCCAAGTCGGGCAATCCCGCGAAGTCCATTGGGAATGTGCCCGTGCCCCGCGGCTCAGCAAGCCGTGAATCTGTCGACGTTCCGGACTACATGAGGCTTCTGGTAGAGATGAGGAACTGGCGGATGGCAGACGACGACCCCATCCTGCAGGGAGAGACCACGGATGAACAAAGCGGCCTCACTCTACCCCGCCGTTACCTTCTCGGCCTGAGTTCGCGAACGCCAACATTTGCTCTGCCCGCGAACTTCCGGCAGAGGCTCGGGACGAGACCTACTGACTTCCACTTCTCCGGCACGTATGAGTCGGATGGATACCGCATCGGCTATTTGCGTCTCCCAAGCTTTACGACAAGCGCCACCTCGCTGAGTGAACTGGCGCAGGAGATCGCCTATTTCCGGCAGGAAACGGACGGTCTTGTGGTGGACGTCATGCGAAACGGCGGCGGAGATTGCTACATGCTGACTCTGGCTTCGTACTTGATCCCGACTCCCGACTTTTACTTTTTCGGAGAACAGTACCGGCCAACGCTCGCCCAGATCAACGCTCTCAAGGCCTCCGTGGACTTAGCGCAAGCAAGAAACGCGGACCAATGGGTCATCGATCTTTACGCCGCTTATCTCAATGCAATGACAACCGCTTACTACGAGAACCGGGGAATGACCGGCAGCATTCCTGCGTGCAGCATTACGTTTGAGAACCAGCCGATGCGCGATGCGAACGGGAATCTGCTGGCCTACGCAAAGCCTTTGATCATCCTCGTCGACGAGTTTTCGATTTCGGCGGCGGACATCTTCCCCGCGATGATGCAGGACAACAAACGCGGCCTGATCGTGGGAATGAGAACAAGCGGCGGAGGCGGCTCGGTAAGCGCATGGCCGCTCTTCTATTCCGAGGCTACCTTCCGCAACACAAACTCGCTGGTACTTCGAAAGGAAGCGATTGTCAGCGGCGATCTGCCGGCCGCGCCGTATGTTGAGAACATCGCCATACGGCCGGATATCGAGCTCGACTACATGACTCGGGAGAACCTGATGACTCGGGGAAGACCCTTTGTGGAGGCGTTCACGAGGATCATCGCGGACCAGATCAGAGCCGCCGGCAAGCCATGAGCGAAAGAACTACTTTTTCATTTCGCCCTTCAGCACCTCGACCGCCTTGTCGATCTGCGCGTCGCGCCCTGCCAGGAAGTCCGATGGCGTGTTGTCGACGAGCACATCGGGCGGCACGCCGTAGTTCTCCATGTTCTCCCCGGAGGAGGTGTAGACGCCGGCGCCGGGCGTGCGGATTGCCGAGCCGTCGAGAAGCGGGTAGGAGCCGGTGCCGATCACCGCACCCATGGTCGGCACGCCGACCAGCTTGCCGAGCCCGAGGCGACGGAAGCCGTCGGGAAACATCTCGGCGTCGGACGCCGAGCGCTCGTTCTGCATCACCACCATCGGGCCGAAGAACGCCTTCTGCGGGCGGTCCTCGGAGATGCTGTTGCGGCGTTGGATCCTCTGGTACATGCGCTGGCCGAGCACTTGCAGCAGCTCCTGGTCGATGCCGCCGCCGCCGTTGAATCGCTGGTCGATGATGAGCGCCTTCTTGAAGCGGTTCTCGGCCAGGTCGAGTTCGAACTTCCGGAACGACGGGGCATCCATGGCCTGGATGTGCAGGTAGCCGATCTCGCCGCCGCCGAGTTTCTCCACCATCTGCTTGCGGTCGTCAACCCAGTTCTGGTACTTCAACTGGGCCATGGCCTGAGCCGGCAGCGGCTCAATCTCGACCTTCCACGCACCCTCCTTCACAGGCTTCGAATTGACCAGGAACTCGAAGCGCCGGGCGGTGGTGCGAGTGTACAACTGCCAGTAGTTGTCTTGCGCCTTCATCTCCTGGTCGTTCAGCGCCAGCACGAAGTCGCCAGACTTGATCTTGAGGAAGTCCTTGTCCGCCGGTCCTTTCTTGTAGATGAACTTCACTTTGTAGAAGCCCGAAGCGTCCGGCTCGAGCTCGAATCCGGGGTGGCGCGTCTGAGGCGCGCCGCGCTCGGGCGTGCCGCCGCCGCTGACTCCCGTGTGCGAGGCGTTCAACTCGCCGATCATCTCCATCATGACGGTCTGCAGCTCGTCGCGGTCGGCGACATAGGGCAGCAGTGAGGCGTAGTCGTCCTTGGCGCGATTCCAGTCCACGCCGTGCATCTTCGGGTCGTAGAAGCGATACTTCATGACGCGCCAGGCTTCGTCGAACACCTGCGCCTGCTCGGCGGCGCGGTCGACTTCCACCTGAAGAGTGAAGCTGACGCGGCGACGCTGTGGCGTCGAAACGGCCGCAGTTGCGCCGGCGCTGCCGCGCCCCTGCCGAAGCCGCCACCACCACCGCCGCTGCCGCCTTCCGCCGGCGCCGGCACGCCGACCGAATAGATGCCTTCGCCCTCGCGGAAGTAGAGCGTCCGGCCGTCGCGTGTCCATTGCGGAGATGAAATCCCGCCGCCGAATCCGCCGCCGCCACGCTGGCGCGGCGGACCTTCCTCTCCAGCGGGAGGCTGCGCCTGAGCCACACGCGAAAGCCCGTCGCCGTTCTGCTGCACGGTCCACAGGGCGCTGACGAACCGGCCGTCCTGTTGCCCCGCGGCGACGAAGGCGATCTGGCGGCTGTCCGGCGAGACGGCGAATGAACTCACGTTGTCGGCCAGGCGGGTCAATTGCCGGATGCGCTTCGGCAAGCCGTCCCAGTCGATCTTCACGTCCACCTTGGCCGCTTGCTGTCCGCGCGCGCCGGGGCCGGCGCCCGCCGGAGGAGCGGCGGCCGCAGCCTCTTCTTCACTGTCGATGCCGCGGTCGAGCGGGTCCTTCTCTTCCTTGTCGAGATTGACCGAGTACAACTGGAGGCCGGAGGATCGCCCGAGGCTGGCCATGCCCATCTGCATGACGCCCGCGGACAGGTACAAGCGTTTGCCGTCGGGAGACCATCGCGACGAAGTCGCCGCGAACAGATCGTCCTCTCCGATCCGGCGCTCGTCCTTGCCGGGCGCGGCAGAGGCGGGCTTCACGTAGACGTGCGGCCGCATGTCCTTATCCAGGCGCGTGAAGGAAATCCACTGCCCGTCGGGCGAGAACTGCGGATCCCCCGGTGCGCCGGCTTCACCGTTGGCTATCTCCGCCGACTGCGCCGTCTCGACGTCGGCTCGCCACAGTTTGTTGTCGCTCGAGGAATACAGCACCGATTTCGAATCCGGCGACCAGGTCATCGCGCGCTTCTCGGTATCGGCGTCGGTGAGCTTCTTCCGGGACTTGCCCATTTCATCGGCGAGCCAGATCTCTTCGCGCCCGCTCTCGTCGGAGGTATAGGCGATCCACTTTCCGTTCGGCGACCACTGCGGGCTGGTATCCCTGCGGTAACTCCTGGTCACGCGCTGCGGCTCACCGCGGTCGGTCGCGACGGTGAAGATCTCGCCGTGGGCGACGATGGCGGCGCGGCGTCCGGAGGGCGACAGGTGGTAGCTGTCGGCCGCTGACGAAATCGACTTCCACTCCATCCCATTTTCGGCGGCGTCGGCGCTGATCTTCACCTGCACCTCGCGCGACTTGCCGTTCGCGGTGTCCAGCAGCCACAGCGCCGTGGTTGTACTCGTAGGCGATCGTCTTTCCGTCCCAGGACAGGGAGGGCGACGCCAGGCTGCCCGATGTGTTCCTGGTCACCTGCGTCCAAGCACCGCCTGCTTCGGGTATCCTCCAGACGTTGTAGACGCTCTTCATGGCCTCGGGAGAGCCGGGCTTGACGCCCTTTTCCTCCGGAAGCCGGTCGGCCACGAAATAGATTTCTCCCTTGGCGCCATACATGGGCCACATCATGTTGCCTGTGAAGGCGGGGTCGCGCAGGTCCTTGTAGGTCTTGGCTGCCGCGTCCATGATCCAGACATCGCTGGCGTAGGAGCCGCGATAGTGCTTGCGGGTCCATGCCTGCGGATGGCGAACGAAGGCGAGTTTCTTTCCATCCGGCGACCATGCGCCCCAGGAGCCCCAATCGGTCCCCACCAACTGCTCCAAGCCGCCCGCCACAGGCACTTCGTACAGGTTCGTCACGCTCGGGAAAGCGCCATCTCCGCGCGCCGAGGTGAACAGCACTCGCAGGCCGTCGCGCGACCATCCGGCCACCATGTCCGCGCCTGAATGCCAGGTCAACTGCTTCGCCTCGCCGCCGGCGGAGGGCATGACGAAGACGTCGTTGTTTCCGTACCGGTTGGAGGAAAAGGCAATCCACTTGCCGTCGGGTGAGAACCTCGGCGCGACGTCGCGGGCGGGGTGGGTTGTCAGTCGCTCCACCTGGGAGCCGTCTTCCTTTGCAGTCCAGATATCACCCTGGAAGCTGAATACGACGATGCCGTTGTGATAGTGGGGCTGGCGCAAGAGGCGGGTCTGTCCGGACGCAATGATGCCGAGCACAAGGAAGCTGATGGCGAGACGCATATTGTCCTGCATTATATGCCCGCGCGTGCGGAACGAAAGTTGAGACAATGGAATCCGATGCGCTCTGTTATCGCCCTTATCGCCATATCTGCCGCCACATACGCCCAGTCCCCACTCGGGACGGTCAGCGGTCTGGCTACCGACCCCTCCGGGTCGGCTGTCCCATCCGTACAGGTCAGCCTGCAAAACGACGCCACGAGCGTGAAAACGACGGCAGTCAGCAACCCGGCCGGCAACTATCTTCTGCCCAACCTTGTGCCCGGGCACCTATACGCTTTCCGCCGAGGCGAAAGGCTTCCGCAAGATTGAGCTCAAAGGACTTGCGGTTGAAGCCTTCAAGACGATCCGCCAGGACCTCAAGTTCTCGCTCGAGACAGCTTCGACACAGGTGACTGTCAACGAATCGGCCTCCACGGTCATACAGACCGACACGCCCAACATTTCGACCGGCCTCAACAGAGAGCAGATCATCGACCTTCCGACCAACCTGCGTTCGGTTTCGAATAATGCAGGCGATTCCGGACTGTTGGCCCAGATCATGCCCCTGACCGTACCGGGAGTGGTCCAGATGGGCGCGGGCGCCTACTGGATGGCGCCGGGCGCGGGCCCCAACGGGCTGCGGGCCAAGGTGGACGGCATCGACACAACGTTCGGCAACTTCGGCTCGCCCGACCCGGTGAGCCAGCCTTCGATGGAGTCTGTGGAGGAGTTCACGGCCAACCTGGTCGGCAACCGGGCGGAGTTCTCGGGGCTTGGAACGATCACGACGGTGACGCGGACTGGCGCGAACGCGCTGCATGGCGATTTGTTCTGGTATGCACGCAACTCGGCTTTCGATGCCCGCAACACCTTTGTGCCGACGAAGCCATTCCAGAACATCCACGACTACGGGGCGAGCGTCTCCGGGCCCATCAAGAAGGACAAGACTTTCTTCTTCGGCACGTACGAGCGGCTGCAGGGCGTGCGCGCCTACCTGTTCACGTCCAACGTGCCCACGGTTGCCTGGCGGAATGGCGATTTCGGCAGCCTGGCCGTGCGCGACCCCCTGAACAACAACACGCCCTTCGCAGGCAATGTCATTCCCAGCGACCGGATCGCGCCTGAAGCCAAGCGGGCCCAGGATCTGCTCTACCCGCTGCCCAACTTCGGCGCTTCCACGCTGACCACGGGCAACTACCGTGCCGGCTTCACCGGGCCGGAAGTACACAACATCGCTGAGCTGCGGCTGGACCATAACTGGAGCAGTTCCCATTCTTCTTTCGCGCGCTACCAGTGGAAGGACTCCGACTACGACATTCCTGGCGCTCGCGGCGCCCTGCCGCCGACGACAGAAGGCACATCCGACAATGGCCGTACGGTCAATTTCCTGACGTTCGGCGACGTCTGGACAGCCAGCCCGACAGTATTCAATGAGTTCCGGGCCGGATTCGTTGTGCTCGAATCCAAGTCGACAGCCGATGTGAAGGGCCAGGACCTGCTGGACAAGATCGGCATCAAAGGCCTGCCGCCGCGGCCCGGGGCGCCTGGTGTTCCCCGCTTCAACGTGACCGGGCTTTCCACCTACTCGCAGAGCCTGCTCAACCCGGTGATCGACGGCCACTGGCAGATTTCCGACAACCTCACGGTGGTCAACGGCCGGCACACGCTCAAGTTCGGAGGCGAATACATCAACTGGTTCGTCAACAAGCACGTCACCTCCAACCCCGCGCTTTTCGGCGACTTCACATTCCAGAACCGGTTTTCGGGCCAGCCCTACGGAGACTTCCTGCTGGGCCTGCCGACTACAGTGGGACGCATCGACCCCTGGGCCGCTCAGTATTTCCGCTGGAGCGATTTCGCGTTTTACATGCAGGATGACTGGAAGGTCAATCCACGGCTGAGCATCAACTACGGCATCCGCTACGAGTACAATCAGCCGGCGTGGACGAGGGATGACAACTTCTATAACTTTGACCCCGCCACAGGGGCTGCGGTCATTCCGACGGGCGACGCCCGCAGCCTGATCAGCCCTTACTATCCGGCGACGCTGCCCATCACCACCGGCGATCAGCTTGGGCTGAACAACTCGCTCAGGACCGCGGACAACAACAACTGGGCGCCGCGGCTCGGCTTCTCCTTCCGGCTGGACGAATCGGGAAAGACGGTACTGCGCGGCGGGTCGGGCATCTACTACGGGCACTACTCCGCTGGCGCGTTGGGCGGCCTTGTTGCCGGACCGTTCGCGGTTTCGACGACGGCTAATAACGCCGTGACGAACAACCAGCCGTTGTTCACGCTGGCGCAGCCTTTCGCTGTGCCGGGCTCGAGCGGCTCGATCAACCTGAACGGCGTCGCGTCCGATCTCAAGAACATGTACTCGATGCAGTACTCGCTCACGCTGGAGCGCGAAGTCACGCGCGACCTGGGCGTTCGCATCTCCTATATCGGCACGAAGGGAACGCAGTTGCCCTACATGCGCAATGTGAACCAGCCGCTGGTCTCGTCTGTGCCCTTCGCACAATCCCGCCGGCCTTACCCGATCTACAACAACATCATCGTGGCCGAGAACGGGGCGAACAGCACCTACCATGGCATGCAGTTCGGAGTGACCAAGCGGATGAGCCGCGGCCTGCAGTTTTCGTCCACGTATGTGCTGGCGAAGTCGTTGAGCGAGGTCGACGACACGAACAACGCGGAGACGAACACGCAGATCGAGGACGCGTATGACCGGCGCCGCGACAAGGCGAACATCTATTCGGTGCCGCGGCATCAATGGATGAACAACGTGCTGTATGACCTGCCGCTGGGAAAGGGCCCGATTCTGGGCGGCTGGCAGGTGAATGCCCTGATCAACTTCGCTTCGGGCAACTTCCTGAACCCGCAGTTCACGGGGTCCGACCCTTCGAACACGAACACCGTCGGCGGACGGCCCGACGCAGTTTCGGCCACGCGCTATCCGGAGACCCTGGCCGCCTGGTATGACCGCAGCACCTTCGGCGTCCCGACAAGCGGACGCTTCGGCAACGCCGGCCGCAACAGCATCGAAGGGCCGGGCTATGTGATCGCGAATGCGGGCATCAGCAAGAGCTTCAACATGGAGCGAATGGGCCAACTGCAATTCGGCGCGTCGTTCCAGAACATCTTCAATCACGTCAACCTCGGCCAGCCGAACATGACTGTGAACAACGCCGCAGGCGGTGTGATCACGTCGACGCATGTCTTCCCCTCGGCCGGAACCTCCCGCACAGGGATGCTGAGCCTGCGCTGGAAATTCTAAGCCTGCAAGACGGCTGGCCGAGAGACACTGCTTCATGCAGCAGGGTCCAAGTGTGCCGATTTCCTGGGTTTCCTGGAACCCGAACTGGGGTTCGTAGACAACCCGGCAGGGTTCGTAAACGGTTCGAAGCTGGGACTCATCTTACTGCAAGGATTGGAGATTTGGGTTCGCAGAGGGTGCGGCCGGTGCCGGCGGAGGGTCGCCAGGGTGTTCAGTACAGTCCTGCGGGTGCGGATGAGGGTGAATTCCGTCCGGCTCAGCCCTGGGAAGTCCATCCAGTTATGAGTGAGTGCGATGGCGATGATGCGGTTGAGGCGGTATTGGATGGACGCGAGGTGGGAGATCAGGCGGCGCTCGATGAGGTCGGCGGGCCGGAAGTGATCGATGTATTGCCGTTCGATCTCCCCGAGACTCGGTTCATGCATGAAGGGGTTGGAGAGTCCGGGTCGGGGCTGCGTCCGGGTCAATCTGTCGGCGGCATCTGTAATTTCAGTGACTTTGGCCATGGGGCCTCCTGATTTACCAATACAGGACGGAGAAAAGCGTTTCGTCCGATTTTGCGAATTCGCGGTGCAAACAAAGGAGATTGAGCTCCAAAGATTTGTGACGCGTCGCGTCCGACCAACGGGATCCCTGTTTTCAGATCCCTCACGTCATCTCGTAGTAGAATCGTCACACTTGGGTACTGGGTAGCTATGCCTCTCGCAGCTGGAACTCGTCTCGGCTCCTACGAGATTTTGGCGCCGCTTGGCGCGGGCGGCATGGGTGAAGTTTTTCGAGCGATTGACCGCAAGCTGGACCGACAGGTTGCGATCAAGGTGATCGCGGAGAGACTGGCCGGCGATGCACAATCCACGGCGCGGTTTGAGAGGGAAGCCAAGACGGTGGCGGCGCTTTCGCACCCTAATATCCTGGCGATTCACGATTTCGGCCGCGAGCAGGATTTGGTTTACGCCGTCATGGAATTGCTCGAGGGGCAGACCCTGCGCCAGCACTTATTGGAGCAACCGGTTGGCTGGCGGGAGGCCGTGACCATCGCGATCTCGGTAGCGGAGGGACTCTCCGCCGCCCACGCCAAAGGCATCGTTCACCGCGACTTGAAGCCCGAGAACATCTTCCTCACTGCCGACGGCCAGGTGAAGATTCTGGATTTCGGACTCGCCAGCCTGACCGGGCCGGAGGTGCCCGACGACAAGTCGCAGGACGAGACAAAGTCCGTGACGAACTCCATTGCCGGGACGCTCGAATACATGTCGCCCGAGCAGTTGAGGGGCGATCCTGCGTCGCCCGCGAGCGACCTATTCTCGTTCGGGTGCGTTCTATACGAGATGATCGCAGGGCGGCGGCCGTTCTCAAGTCCTACGGGCGGAGAGACCGTGGCGGCAATCCTCCGGGACGAACCAGCGCCGTATGCGACGGGCGAACACCCGCAGGAGTTGGACAGGCTGATGGCGCGCTGCCTCGCGAAGAAGCCGGCGGAGCGATGGCAGTCGGCGCGTGACCTGAGCTTCGCGCTCAAAGGTCTGCTGGCCCTGCCGGGGAGCACCCAGCCACGGTACGGAGGCGCGCAGCTCAGGCGCGGACCGCTATTAAGAAGGTTGGTTTACCCGATAGCGGGCCTGCTGCTGATCGCGGCGGCTGCGGTATTTGTCCGCAACAGGATTCCGGCGCCCACGGGCATTCGATCAATCGCGGTGCTACCGCTACGAAACCTGTCCGGCGATCCGGAGCAGGAGTACTTCGCCGATGGGATGACGGAGGCTTTGATCTCAAACCTGGCGCAGATTCGAGCATTGAAGGTGATTTCGCGGACCTCGGCGATGCACTATAAGCACGCGACCAAGTCGCTGCCGGAAATTGCCAGGGACCTGAACGTGGACGCGATTGTGGATGGTTCGGTGCAGCGCGCGGGCGCACGGGTAAAGATTACGGCGCAGCTGATCCAGGCTTCCGAAGACGTTCATCTCTGGGCGAAGGAATATGAAGGGGAATTGACCGATGTCCTGCGTCTCGAGAGTGAAGTCGCGCGTGCAATTGCGAGCGAGATCCGGATCCAGTTGACCCCCAGCGAGCGGTCGCGGCTCTCGTCCGCCCGAACAGTGAACCTGAGGGCCCACGAAGCGTACCTTCTGGGCCGGCATCACCAATGGAAATTGAACGAGAGAGATCTGAAGGAAGCGATCGCGCAGTTCGAACGTGCGGTCCAGATTGACCCGAGCTACGCAGAGGCGTACGCAGGAGTGGCATCGGCACTGGCGGAGCGCGGCGTATGGGGAGCTGGCGGGTTCCGTGCCTTCGAGTCGAAAGCGAAGTGGGCAGCCCAGAAAGCCATAGAGCTGGAGCCGAACCTGGCGGTTGCCCATTCGACTTTGGCATTCATGGAGTCTCACTACAACTGGAACTGGAGCGCCGCCGAGAAGGGCTTTCAAAGAGCCCTCGAACTCGATCCCAACGCCCCGGAGGCACACACGCACTACGCCGTCATGCTCATGGCACTGGGGAGATTTCCCGAATCCTTGTCGCACATCGCAAAGGCTCGCGAGTTGGATCCGGTGTCGTCCTATGTGGAGTCCAGCTACGGCAGGATTCTGTACCGCACCCGAAAATACGACGAGGCGCTGATTCACCTTCAACGCGCGTCGCAGCTCGATCCTAACGATTACTCCGTTTATCCGCGTCTGGCGGATGTGTACCAACAGATGGGAAGGTATACCGAGGCGATCGCCGCGGCCCAAAAGGCAAGCACGTTCAGCGAAGGGCCGGCCCTGCACACATTAAGGCTGGCGCAGATTTATGCCCGGATGGGGAAACGGCGGGAGGCTCTCGAGGCTTTCGAGAAGGCAAAGTCGAACCCGAACTGGGGACGAAGCGTGGTCGATATCGCCTTGACGTATGCGGCACTGGGCGATAATGACCAGGCATTCGCCTGGCTTGAGAGAGGCGTCGAGCAGCGCGAACTCGTCATCTTTGTAAGAACAGAGCCGAAGTGCGACAGCCTTCGTGGTGACCCGCGCTTTGATCGGATTGTGGAGCGGATTGGGTTGCGGTGAGGGCAGCGTCGAGGTCTCTCACCGGACTTCGGGCCCACATGATTCCCGCCGTGAACCTACTGATGCAATGAGAATCCGGACGGCAAAGCTGCCTCAAGATTGATTTGTTCTCCGGTGATGGGGTGGTGGAATTTCAGAAATTGGGCGTGCAGGAAATATCCTCCATCGCCGGGGAGGCCGGGGAGATTTTCAAGAGGCTGGCCGGTTAAGCCGTACAGAGGATCGCCTACCAGGGGATGGCCGATGGATGCCAGATGGATTCTGATTTGATGAGGGCGGCCCGAATTTAGGCTTACCTCAAATGTTGTGGTGCTGGTGGTGCGTGAGATCACCTTTGCCAATGACTTTGACGGTTTGCCACTTGGGTTGGCGGCCCACACGGAACCGATGAGCGGGTGCGGTACGAGGCCGATGGGTGTGAGGATTTCGTAGGCGTCGTGCTGTGCAATGTTTTGAGCCAGCGCCCGGTAGATTTTTTGAATTTTGGGTGTGTTCCAGTTTGCGAATAGATTAGAGGCCGCCTGCGGTGTTTTGGCGAAGAGGACGATGCCGGTGGTGGCTCGGCCCAACCGGTGGACAGGGTTTGCGTTGGGGGTTTGCTTTTGCACCAGGCGCAGGAGGGTGTTTTCCATGAAGCCGCCGCCGGGGAGGGTGGGCAGCCCGCTGGGTTTGTTGACGGCCAACAGATGGGGGTCTTCAAACAGGACTTCGAAGTGCTGAGGGGAGTCTGGTTCGATCCAGGGTGGACGGTTCCAGACAAGGGTTTGGCCTAAAGTGACCGATTCGCTTCCGGTGGCGGTGACGCCGTTGAGGGTGACTTCGCCGTTGTTCAGTTTTTGTTGCCAGGCTTGTGGGGTTGAGTGGGGGTAAAGGCTTGCCAAGTGGGAGAGCAGGGTTTGTCCATGGTATTTGCTGCTGATGATTGTGGTGTAGGCATAGCCCCGGTTGAGCATGTAGTTTGAGTGTAAGCTATGGCATCTGCGGCAGGAGTTGCTGGGGTTCGAGCGACACTGGATTTAGGCAGCAAGAGTTCTAAATGCGTCCAGTGTGGGCTGCGCCGTTGATCGTGAGTTGAGGTGGATCGCCGGGCAACGCAGCGGGCGCTCAGCCTCCCATTGCATGCCGTCACCCATGCTGTATACTGAACCATATGGTTCAGTATAGCCAAACCCACTTCGATGCCTCGTTCGGCGCGCTCTCGGACGCCACCCGACGCGGCGTTCTGGAGCAACTCGGGCGTGCGGACGCTTCGATCACAGCCCTTGCCGAGAGGTTCCACATGACCCTTACGGGCATGAAGAAACATGTAGGCGTCTTAGAGCAAGCGGGGCTCGTCAGCACGGAGAAGGTTGGGCGCGTGCGGACCTGCAAGCTCGGGCTGCGCGGACTGGAAGAAGAGGCGGCATGGATCGAGAGGTATCGCCAGCTCTGGGCCGCGCGCTTCGACGAGTTGGACATTGTTGTCGAGGAATTGAAACGGAAGGAGAAAGCAAATGGACGTAAGAAGAGAAAGTGAGGCCACCCCCACGAAGAACCGCACGGCGGTGGAGCGGAAGTCCGAGCTCGAACTCGTCGTCACACGCACCGTCAACGCGCCTGCGCGCCTCGTGTTCGAGGCGTGGACCAAGGCAGAACTATTCAGGAGGTGGTGGGTACCAAAATCGTATGGGCTGACCCTGCTTTCCTGCGAAATGGATGTTCGCGTTGGGGGGCAGTATCGTTTGGTGTTTCGCCACGAAGATTCGACGATGGAGTTCTTCGGCACGTACCTCGAAGTGACACCGCACTCGCGCCTCGTTTGGACCAACGAGGAAGGTGACCACGGCAAGACCGTCACCACGGTGACCTTCGAGGAAAACGCCGGCAAGACGTTGTTGGTCGTGCACGATCTCTATCCCTCGAAGGAAGCGCTTGACTCCGGATCGACGGGCGCGATGCCCGAGGCGCTCGACCAACTCGACGAGCTTCTCGCCAGCCTGGGATCAAGTACGGAGACAAAATGACGCAGCCAATCCATCAAACAAACGCTTCCGGTCGGCGACAGAACGGGCGGCGTTCAGCAGTGCGGAAGACAGCTTTCCTTTTAATGACGCTCGTTACGACTGTCGTGTCGGCGCAGCAGAAGCCAACGACGGGCTACGCGCCGGTCAACGGACTCAAAATGTACTACGAAGTCCACGGCAGCGGCGATCCGGTGGTGTTGCTCCACGGCGCGTTCATGACCATCACCAACAACTGGACCGGGTGGATCGGCGAACTTCTCCAAAACGCGGAAAGTGATTGCCGTCGAAATGCAGGGCCACGGGCGCACGGCCGACATCGAACGCGATATCAGCTACGAAAACCTCGCCGACGATGTGGCCGCGCTGCTCGATCACCTCAAGATCCCGAGGCGGACCTCATCGGCTACAGCATGGGCGGCGGCGTCGCGATGCAGTGTGCGATCCGCCATCCGGACAAAGTGCGAAAGGTCGTCATCATTTCGTCCACGTTCCGCCGCGACGGCTTGGTCAAGGAAGCGCTCGACGCTTCCCGAAACTCACGGCGGAAGACTTTCAAAGGCTCGCCCATCGAAACCGAGTACAAGAAGCTGAGCCCGACGCCGGACGACTTTCCGAAGTTCGTCAAGCGCATCGTCGCGATGGCTTCGAAAGCGTACGACTTCGGCGCCGACAAGCTCAAGGCCACCACGGCGCCGATGTTCTTCATCCACGGCGACGCCGACGGCGTGCGGCTCGAGCACATCGCGGAAATGTTCCGCCTGAAGGGCGGCGAGATCCACGGCGACATGCGGCCGCGCTCCGCATCGAGATTGGCCATCTTGCCCAACACCACACACGTCACGCTGATGCAGCGCATGCCCGTCATCGTCCCGATGGTGAACGACTTTCTCGACGCCAAGCCGTAGCCATGCTACGCTCGGCGCCACGTGGACCGCCTTGATCGTCGCGCAGGTTGCGTTGGCTCTGGCGGCGCTGCCCTCCACGATGGAGTTGGCGTGGGGGCACCTGCGGCCCGCCGTCCTTGCGACCCGGATTTGCCGCAAGGGAATTCCTCACCGCGCGGCTGGAAGTCGATTCACAGAGCGTGCCGGCCGCAGAGGCTGAGGTGACTGCGTTCGCCTCTCGCGTCCGAAGCCTTCAGGCCTAGGTGATTCGCCAGATCGAAGCGGAGGCCGGCGTATCGGCAGTGACGTGTGCCGCAGCATTGCCCGGCGCGGAGCCACTGACGTTCGTCGAGATGGGCAAGGAGGTCGCCGGCGGCCAACGCGTCAGGCGTTACGTGAGAACGAATCAGGTCGACCGGGCCTTCTTCGCGGTCTTCGACGT
>CAVQOO010000019.1:0-111184 GCA_963714395.1 Bryobacteraceae bacterium | reverse complement strand
AACCTGACGTTACGTATTGCTGAGATCAAGAAGTCCAGGCGCCTGATGGTCATCGGCAACGACATTCACAACGCCAACCAGATCGCCGCGCTCGAGTCGCTGGACGCGGTGGTGGTCGTCGACGAGATGAACTGCGGCATCCGCTACGCCTGGGGGCAGGTCGACACGCAGCTGCCGCCGATGGAGGCGCTGGCCCGCTACTACGTGCTGGGCCGTCCGGTCGACATGCACACCTGGAATTCCGACGGGCGGCTCGAGTTCATCGGCGAGATGGTCGAGCAGTACAAGGTCGACGGGATCGTGTCCGCAGATCGTGCGCTTCTGCACCTACAACGGCTGGGACAAGTTCGATCTCAAGAAGCAGATGGAAGAGCGCGGCATCCCGATCCTGGAGATCGACCTGGAGTACGGCCACCCGGCGGGAGCGCAGGTGAAGATCCGCGCCGAGGCGTTCATGGAGATGCTGGAAAGCCGGGCAAGCTAGCCCGGTATGTAGGTATGGCACGCAATGAGCCTCTGCCGCGACGCTAACCAGCTTGTCCGGGCGACCGGGTCTGCCTTTGAACAAATCGCCATCACCGCCGGTCCGGTGAGGCACAAGAAGGAGTAAATCATGCATAAGAAATTGACGGATATGCACCCGGTAGACGACATCGTCACCCAGAACACGCCGGGCCTCAAGATTTGGGACGAGAAGTGGGGCGGCATGCAGTGCGCCTACCACATCTTTGCCCCGGGTACTGACTTCACACAGATTCTGAACGGGAAAGGGACTAGCGCACGATCTGTGCGGGGTTGAACACTGGGCTTACGTTTTGAAGGGCACGTTGAGAGGTCATTTACCTGACGGGACCGTTGACGTTTGCCGCGCTGGGGAAGTGTGCTTCTGGCCAGCTCCGCACAACTTCATCTCGGAGGAAGGGGCCGAGATCATCCAGTTCAGCACCGCTGGAGGGTTGGCTGCGCAAGCCAAGAGTAGTCCAGGAGCATTTCGCGAAAAAGATGAAGAAGTAAGTGTTGATGCGCCGGGCGCGCCTCAATACGCACCGCGGTTGTCACCGTTCGGCCGCATGGCGAGGCGGGCTACCCGAACTGGCAGTCCCTGCCTTCGCCAGGAGAAAGGAATGGGACGCACAAGAGTGGAAGGAATGACGACAAATGACTGACAGCGCCAGAAAATTCAGCACGGTGCCGCTGGACTGGAAAGAAGTGTGGTACACGAACTGCCCCGTCGTGTCCGCCAGCAACGTCGACGAGGCACTGGGCTGGACCCGGGAGGAGTTCAAGAAGCTCGGCGTCAAGTACGCCTACTTCCGCTCCGTCCGCGAGAACGACTGGTACCCGCACTACATCCACAACCTCGACAACCTGATCCGCGTCGGCGGCATGTTCCCGCCCGTCCACGTGCATGCCGACATCCGCAGGACCCGGCTCCTGGGGGCGACGCCTGTCTACGAAGGCGGCTGCATGCTGGTGCGCGCCAAGGACGACCTCTACCGGATGACCGATCTGAAGGGCAAGAAGATCGGCCTGTCGAAGAGCCTCAACACGCTGAAGAACGACTGGTGGCGCGTGACGGAGGAGCAGGGCATCGAGCTGATGCTGCGGCTGAACGGCATGACGCGCGAGCGACGTCGAGATCGTCGAGTTCCCCTACCCGGACGACTGGTACGGCGAGCCCAAGATGCTGGTGCCGTTCGAGAACCCGACCGAGCTGTGGCTCACGCGCGACCACAAGCACGACACCTCGGTCCGCCCGCTGGAAGGCGCGCTGGAGAAGGGCGTGGTGGATGCGATCTACACGCAGAGCAAGTACTTCCAGCATCTGCAGGAGGCGACCGGGCAAGTTCAAGGCGATCGAGGACCTGTCCGCGGTATCCGGACTGGACCCTGCAGTCGTGCAACCTGCCCGCCGTCTACACCTGTTCCGACGTGATGGCCGAGCAGCACCCCGAGCTCGTCGTCGCGTTCCTGAAGGGCATGATCAAGGTCGGGCGCTGGTGCAACGAGCACAGGCACGCCGCGGCGGCGATCCTCGACAAGGCGACGTTCTACCTCGACGTCGAGGACACGTACCGGAACATCGCGAACGTCGACTTCGTGCCCAGCCTCTCGCCGCAGAACCTGGCCGCCATCGAGGTCGGCAAGGACTTCATGCTGAGCCACGGCTACATCAAGAACGACTTCGACGTCCAGAAGTGGGCCGCGCCCGAGTTCCTCGAACAGGCGGCCAAGGAAGTGATCGAGGAACAGTGGAAGAAGGTGACCGCGGCAAAGCTCCCCGAGCCCACTGCGCTTCGGCTCGGATAGACAGGAGAGACACAGCATGGCTGTCGTTGGAATCGACCTGGGATCGCAATCCACCAAGGTCGTGATCCTGGAAGGCGACGAGATCGTCGGTGGCGCCTCGCTTTCGACCGGGGAATCGGCGGAGACCGAGGCCCGGATGGCGGTGCAGGAGGCGCTGCGCCAGCACGGGCCTCAAGCGCGAGGACCTGAAGGCCGCGGTGGCCACCGGCACGCTCAGCGTGCCCGTCACCGCGGCCGTGACAGCGAGCGCTCGGCGGCGAGTTGCATCGCCACTGGGGGCGCACTTCCGCTTTCCCCAGGCGCGCACGGTCCTGTATATCGGCGCCGACAGCTCGATGGCCATCCGGATGTCGGCCGATGGCCAGGTCGAGGACTCGGTGAAGAACGAGCGCTGCGCGGTGTCCTCGGGGGCGCTGCTCGACATCGTGGGCCGCATGCTGCAAATCCCGGTGGAGGAGCTGGGCCCGCTGTCGCTGCAGGCCACCGCGCCGCAGACCGTGTCCAGCCGGTGCGTGGTCTTCGCCGAGGGCGAGATCCTGTCCTTCATCCACAAGGACCCGCCGGTCCCCGTTCCCGATGTGCTCGCGGGCGTGAACCAGTGCATCGCCGACGGCCTGTGGGGGATGGTGCAGAAGGTGGGCGTGCCGTCCGAGCTGCTGCTGTGCGGCGGCGTGGCCCGGAATGTGGGCATCGTCAAGGCGATCGAAGCCCACCTGGGCAAGCCGGCGCTGGTGCCGCCGCAGCCGCAGTACGTGCGGGCCCTGGGCGCGGCCGTGTTCGCCCGCCAGCTCCAGCAGGAAGGAGGTGCGTCATGCTGACCATGGGAATCGACATCGGTTCGCGCAGTTCCAAGTGCGTCATCCTCGACGACGGGCAGTTGCTGACCTACGGCAGCATCGAGACCGGCCCCAACATCCTCAAGACGGCCCACGCGGTGGTGGAGGCCGCCGTCCAGCGCCGCACCGGCCTGTGGGGCGAGTACCGGATGCCGTTGCCCGACGTGAAGGTCGACCACCTGAAGATCGAGGACATGGCCTGCATCGTGTCGACCGGCTACGGGCGCGCCGTCGTGCCCTTTGCCCATCGTAGCCATCACCGAGATCAGCTGCCACTGCCGCGGCGCGCAGTGGTTCGTGCCCGGGGTCGCCACGGTCCTCGATGTCGGCGGGCAGGACAGCAAGGGCATCCGGGTCGGCGCGAAGGGCGAGGTCGCCGACTTCGTGATGAACGACAAGTGCGCCGGCGGCACCGGTCGCTTCATGGAGATCGTCGCGGAGGTGCTGCAGGTTCCCCTGTCCGAGATCGGTCCGCTGTCGCTGCAGAGCACGAAAGTCCTGCCGTTCAGCACGACCTGCGCGGCCTTCGGCCGCGGGGCGGCGGTCGCGATGCATGAAGGAAGGCGAGCGCAAGGAGGACATCCTGGCCGGGCTGCACGAGGCGATCGCCACGCGGGTGACGGCGCTGGTCAGGAAGGTCGGCATCGCGGACAAGTTCGTGATCACCGGCGGCATCGGCAGGAATGTCGGGCTGGTGAGCAAGATCGAACAGAGGCTCGACGGATTGAAGGTCACCCTGCCGCAGGAACCGATGATCGTCGGGGCCGTGGGGGCAGCCCTGTTCGCGCTCGACCGGGCGAAGAAGAAATAGCCGGCGGCTCACCCATACGCAGGGGATTGCGATCAGAGCTGTTCGTTCATGCCCAATCCGCTGCCGAGGTTCTGTGGACCCATCTCAACGGACGCATAAGGAGAGATGGAATGTCATCCCGAAGACTCTCCATCATCCTCCGCGGGCACTTGCCACGTCTGTAGCAGACTTCCATCAATCGAGTTCAGGTCCCTGTAAATCAAGGGGTTGCAAGAGTCCGAACATCTATCACTCGTTTTGGCCGTAGTCGTGCATTCAGCCCAGCGTGCGATCAAGCGGGACCATTCGGGCGCCATCGCCCCGTACTCCCGGAGAAATCGAGAAGATCAATGATCAAGTCCAAGAAAGCAAACCAGCCGGCAGCGAAGGGAAAGAGTTCGCCGCAGCGGAAAGTGCCGGCGGTCAAGTCCTATCTGGATCAGTATGCCGCTGGCAAGGCCCTTCGAAGCACCTGTCCGCGCAGTGCACACGCCGGCTGGAATGCGCCCACTAAAAGACCGGACGCAGTCCAATTGGTGCTCGAGGCGGAGAAGGGGCGGATTCCGGATCTGCTGCCACTGCGCCACGGACGCATGGTCCGATCCGCATTCACGTTTTACCGGGGCGCAGCCCTGACGATGGCGACGGACCTGTCGACCACGCCCTCCACGGGAATCAACGTCCAGTGCTGCGGCGACGCACACCTCTGCAACTTCGGCGGATTCGCCACACCGGAGCGGCGAATTCTATTCTCCATTAATGATCTGGACGAGACGCATCCCGCCCCATGGGAGTGGGACGTCAAGCGACTGGCTGCGAGTTTTGTCGTGGCATGCCGGGACAAGAGCATCAGCGATTCCAACTCCAAGGACGTGGTGTTGACCTGTGTCCGCAGTTACCGGGAGTCGATGCGCGAGTTCAGCCAGATGAAGACGCTCGAACTCTGGTACTCGGCGATCTGGGCGACCGATCTTGTGGAAAACATGGGCTCACGTTTCCGCAAGCGGGTGCTGACGCGGATTGAAAAGGAGCAGGCGAAGAGCGCCGCTGAAGAGATCTTTCCCAAACTTGCTGAGAACAGCGGAGCGATGCCCCTAATCAAGGATCAGCTTCCCACGATCTTTCACGCGGAGCACGCTCCTCCCGGAGTGGTGGATAAGCCCGTGTTGGACGCAATCGCCAGCTACCGCTCCACGCTGAACAACTCCACCCAATACCTGTTTGACCGCTATGATCTTCGGGATTGCGCCATGAAAGTAGTTGGAGTGGGGAGTGTCGGAACATTCTGCTCGGTGCTCCTCTTCATGGCCCGGGAGAATGATCCGCTCTTCCTTCAGGTGAAAGAGGCGCGTACCTCGGTGCTGGAGGCATTCACAAGTCCGAGCGTCTTCCCCAATCACGGTCAGCGCGTCGTGAACGGTTACCGCCTGATGCAGCCGGCAAGCGACATGTTCCTGGGGTGGAGCACGGGCCAGAAAGGCCACCACTTCTTTGTCCGCCAGCTCAGGGACATCAAGATCAGCCCCCGCGTGGAGACATTCGGGCCGTCGGAGATGACGCTGTACGCCAAATGGTGCGGGCGGGCCTTGGCACTTTCCCATGCGCGTTCCGGAAAATCGGCCATGCTGAGCGGGTACATGGGCAACAACGATGCCCTGGACCAGGCGATGGCGAAGTTTGCGAAGGACTACGCCGACCAGAACGAGCAGGACCACGCCGCCCTCCGCCGGGCAATCGGCAGCGGCAAAGTGACTGCGGTCATCGAGGAGGCTCACTAGACGCTCGAGCCGGTGCGACCATGTCGAAGCACGATCCTCCCTGGCGAACAATTCTGGAACGCGGCGCACTAGGCGTTGGTGTCGTGCTGCTGGCGTTTTATGCGGCTGCGATGCTGCACCGGACGGCGGGATCAAAGGTCGCGATCAGCTCCTTCGAAGCCGCGGAGAAGGCGGCCTCGCCGGCTGCGGCTCCGGCGGAGGAGAAAGCCTTGGATTTCAGCCTCTGGTCGGAGAAGCGCATCAAAGCCTATCGGGATAGCCTGCCGATCCTCCAGGCCGATCCCATGGCCCTGCTGGCGATAGACAGGCTGCAGATCAAGGCGCCTGTCTTCGCCGGCACGGATGAGCTCGTTCTGAATCGTGGAGTGGGTTGGATCCCGGGAACGGCCAAGCTCGGGGCTCAAGGCAACGCCGGCGTTGCCGGCCACCGCGACGGCTTCTTTCGCGCGCTGAAGGACGTAGCAGTTGGAGACACGATCGAAGTCCGCACGCACCAGATGCGGTTTACGTATCGGGTGGACCAAATCAAGATTGTTTTTCCGGAAAACGCGGAGGTCCTGCATCCCCGCGGTGTATCCACGCTAACCCTTGTGACCTGCTATCCGTTCTACTTCGCCGGCGATGCGCCGCAGCGCTTCATCGTGCAAGCAAAGTTGGAGGAGCAGGCCGCAACGAATTCCCTAAACCGAGGCGGCTTTCATCCGGTTGCCGCCGCCAGTCTGATTCAAGGAGTAGTTCAATGAGTTCAAGTTCGATTCGCAGAAGTCTCAGCGGCGTCTGCGCCATCATCACCGTGCTCTTTCTGGTCGCGGCCATCGCCGTCGCCCAACCCACAACCACCAAAGCGACAACCTCGACTGGCTCGAGCAGTGTTAACAGCCAATTGGAAGGAACAGTCGTTGCCGCGGACGGCAACAACGTTGTTGTCAAAATGTCCAGCGGCGAGATCCGCCACTTCGTGGCTCCGGAAGGCCGGCGCGCACTGATTGACGGCAAGGAAGTGGCGGCGAAGGATCTCAAAATCGGCACGAAACTAAAGGCCACCATCACCACGACGACGACCTCGCTCATGGACCGGACGACCACCGTGGGCACCGGAAAAGTGTTCTTCGTGTCAGGACCGAACCTGATCCTGACCTTGCCGAACGGCGAGAACCGCCAATACAAAGTGAAAAGCGACTACAAGTTCACCGTTGAGGGCAAGCCCGCAACCGTATTCGATCTTCGCAAAGGGATGATCGTCTCGGCGCAGAAGATCGTCGAGGAACCCAGGATAGTCGTGGCCGCAAACACCGTGGTGACCGGCGAACTGCCGCCGCCGGTGAAGACGGAAGTCGCAGCAGTGCCGGCCATCAAGCCGAAGCCCGTTCCAGCACCCGAGCCGGTTGCAAAACCTGCGCCTGCGCCAGCGCCCGCCCCCGCTCCGGTGGCAGAAGCTCCGCCAACCAGGCTGCCCAAGACGGCCAGTCCGTTGCCGCTCATCGGCCTGTGCGGCTTCCTGCTGACAGCCGGTTCACTCGTGTCGATGCGCCTGGGCCGGCGCGCCTGAGCGATTCAAAGTATGAATGGGGCGTCTTCGTCAGGCGCCCCAAGACCTTTAGCTGCAAGCCGCGCGGCATGCTGCCGCGGGGAGCGAACCCAAATGCAAGACTACTTACAAAATAAACACCGCTGGACTAATCGACTCCTTCTCATCCTCCCGCTGTTCTGCCTTTCATTGCTTCCGCAGAACGGTCATGCACAGACACGCATAGGCCTCCTGGAGACGCAGGCCGATAAGAAATCGGCTGAGCTCAAGGAATGGCAGCCCGACAAGGCCGAACAGATGTACTTGCGCTCGCTCAAGAATCCGATCGTAAAAGGATTTCTCTCTCCTGAAAACGGCTGGACCGTTCAGTTCGGAGGCTTGTATCCGGGTTCAGGCTTCGCTCTCGGACCGAAGTACGTCAAGCGCGGTCTCGCTCATGAGCAGTTGGATCTGACATTCTCGACTGCGGGATCTTTATCCAAGTATTACGGCATTACGGCGGGCGCGGCTCTTCCGCATTTGGCGAAGGACCGCCTGTACGCCGATCTGGTCGTCAACCGGATCGATGCGCCCGGGGTCGATTACTATGGCCCGGGGAACGCCTCATCCAAGGAATCGAGAACCAACTTCAAGTTTGAGAACCTCAGTTTCAACTCGCGGATTGGCCTCAAGCCATTTCGCCGCATCCTGACGGTGGGCACTTTTCTTGGCTACGGGATGAACAACACCGGTCCGGGAAACGGCGATTACTCTTCGGCGGAAACCGTCTTTACGCCCAAGCAGACTCCCGGCATCGACCGGCAAACCGCTTACTACACATACGGCCCTTACGTGCAGTTCGACACGCGGGATTATGCGGGCGATCCGCACAGAGGCACAAACATACTGACCGCATATATGTGGCACAGCGCGCGCGAATACTCCGAGTATTCATTCCGCCGCTTCAGGATCGGCGCCGAACAGTACATCCCATTCTTCAACGACAAGCGTGTGATTGTTGTCCGCGCGGCTGGGCTGTTCAGCTACACCGATCCCGGGAAACAAGTACCTTTCTACATGCAGCAAACCATCGGGGGACCCGATGATGTCCGCGGCCTGCCACGATTCCGCTACTACGGCAACAGTTCATTGATTGGCAATGTCGAGTACCGCTGGGAAGTTGCAACCGGGTTGGGTATGGCCCTGTTCGCCGACGCCGGACGCGTAAGCGACAAGCCGGGCCAGATGGCATTGGGAGACTTGCACGGCGCCGGCGGCATCGGACTGCGCTTCAAATCGCGCAACGCCGTCGTCATGCGCATTGACGTTGGCTTCAGCCCGCAAGGCGCTTATTTCTGGTGGACATTCAGCGACGCTTTCAAGCGATTCTTCCCGGAGACGTTCTAACAATGTTTTCTCGAACTCTGTTTCTTATTGCCCTGGTCCCGGCGGCGCTCAATAGCGCGAGTGGGCCGAAGTTCTACTCCGACGACCCCATCGCCAAAATTCCCAAGCAGCGGAACACGACGACCGTAAAGCCCCGCGCGACTCCGGCGCTCTACGACTTCATTTACAACTCTTTCGAACCGAAGCCGACGACAATCGTTCCCGCACAGAACATCAACACTCTTGGCGAGGTCCCCGATTCATCCTGGTATACGAACAGGCATTTCTCGCGCCGCATGAGCCTCGAGGAGTTGAAGAGAGGCCCTGGTGACGCGACGCCTCCCAAGCCTCCATACTCGATCGTCGGCGCAAAGCTGGACGGGATCAGCCCGGGATTCAGGATGAAGGACGCCAACGGCACACTGTACTTCATCAAGCCTGATCCGATGTCTGCTCCTGAAATAGCCACAGCAGCCGATGCAGTCGGAACACGGTTCTTCTATGCACTCGGTTATCACACGCCGAAGAACTACATCATCTACATCAACAAAGAAGAAGTCACGGTATCCAAAGATGGGACGACGGACGGTGCAAATGGGAAGCCTCGCCCGATGACGTCCCGCGACATTGAAAAAGTCCTCTGGAGGATTCCGCGCAATTCGGACGGCAAGTATCGATTCGTGGCCAGCGAAGCAATCGATGGCAAGCCGCTCGGCCCGTTCCGCTATGAAGGCACGCGAAGCGACGATCCTAACGACATCATCCCGCACGAGAATCACCGTGAACTCCGCGGATTGCACGTTTTCTGCGCGTGGCTGAATCACACCGACGCCAAGGCAGGAAACTCCCAGGATGCGTTGGTGAAGGAAGGCGGCGTCGAATACGTTCGTCACTACCTGATCGATTTCGGCGCGATCTTCGGCAGCGACTCGGACATGATCAAGAACGCCAGTTTCGGCAATGACTACATCATCCCCAAAGGCAAGGAAACGTTTGGGAGAATAGCCACTTTTGGTTTCAATCCCGAACCTTGGGAGACGGCCAGTACCCCGAAGATCCGTGGTGTGGGCCGCTTCCAGGCAACGACGTTTGATCCGGAGAAGTGGGTGTCCAACTTCCCGAACCGCGCTTTTGTCCACAGGATGCCGGATGACGAGTTCTGGGCAGCCCGCCAGGTGATGGCATTCACCGACCAGGAGATCCGCGCCATCGTCGAAACAGGTCAATACAGCGATCCGCAGGCGGTGGACTACATTGCGAAGACTCTCATCGAGCGGCGCAATCGGATTGGGCGCACTTATTTCTCGAAGGTTCTTCCGCTCGATCGATTCGAGGTCCGCCAGAACCGGCTGACCTTCCGCGATCTCGCAGTCGAGGCCGGCTTCATTCCCGCCCGGCAATACGACATCGCATGGTCCAGGTTTGACAACTCCACGGGCACTCACGCCGGACTTCGCTCGGCAGGCCCCGCACTTCCCGCAGATGTTCTCTCCGCCCAGCCCGGAAGCTATTTCGCCGCACGCATCAATGCCACGGGGACGGCGCAGAAAAGTGTCACTGTGTACCTCCGCACCACCGCATCTGGTCCGCAGGTTGTCGGTATCGACCGAACATGGTAATCCGCGTACTTCTCCTATTCACTCTCGCGCTCACACCCGGGGTCGCCCAAAAGGCTCCGCGGGCCCGCGACTTCGGACGAATCCTGTGGTCCGATACGCGCGAGCTCTTCTCCGGCCGCAACGTCGCGCCGGCGGTGATGGGTGCCACGGCAATCGGCGCCGCAACTCTCTTCGACGATAGCGTCCATGAGTATTTCGGCGGCGAACGGGTGGCGCCTGTCATCGGGAGCATCGGCAATGTTGTCGGCAACGCCGTCACTCTCGGGACAGCAGCCGGGGTCATGTTTTATACCAGCTATCGCGGCGGGAACGAGCGTTATAAGTCCATGTCGTTCGACCTGAGCGAAGTCCTTGTGCTCGACGCAATCGTCTCCTCCAGCATGAAGGTGGCGGTTCGCCGCGACCGGCCGGATGAATCCAACCACTATTCGTTCCCGTCCGGTCATGCCTCCGGCACGACGGCCGCGGCAACGGTGATTTCACATTACTACCCCAAAGCCACCATCCCGGCGTTCCTGGTCGCCGGGTTCGTTGGCTTCTCCCGCATAGAAAAGAACCGTCACTGGTTAAGCGATGTCGTTGCGGGCCACGCCATCGGTTTCATCCTGGGCCGCACCGTCGTTCGCGGCCACAACCCGATGAAGATGGGACGTTTCGACTGGGCACCAGCCGTAGCTCCGGGCGGCGGAATCATGATCGACGCCCATATCAACCTCGATTCAGCACGCCGATCCTCATCGAAAACGTTCGCCAATCTCTACCACCCCAAATAGGAGCCTATGATCACTCAGGAACTCCCGCCCCCTAGAACCAAAGGCCCTTTGGAGCGGATCCTCTCACCCCTTGGCGACGTGCAAGGAGGAGAAGGGGTCACTGTTCTCACCATGGCCGGGACCATGTGCGGACTGCTGGCGGCCTATTATCTCTTGAAGAGCGCCCGCGAGCCGCTCATCCTCACTCAAGGCGGCGCGGCTGTAAAGACCTACTCGGCCGCAGGCCAGGCGCTGCTGCTCGCTCTGATGGTTCCGATTTACAGTTCCATCGCTTCAAAGGTGAAGCGCATCCAACTTGTCGCAGGACTTGCGCTTTTCTTCCTCCTCAATCTCGTTCTGTTCATAGTTTTTGGCTTGAGCGGCGCGAGGGAAGGAGTCGCCTATTTCATATGGGTCGGTATTTTCAACGTCTTTGTGATCTCACAGTTCTGGGCCTTTGCGAATGACTTGTATTCAGAGGCTCAGGGCAAGCGGCTATTCCCAATCATCGGCCTCGGCGCGTCACTCGGTGCCTTTCTCGGCGCCAAGATGGCAGAACCACTGGCCGAACAGCAGGGGCCTTACGTCCTGATGATGGCGGGGGGGATTCTCCTCGCTGTTTCCGTCGGGCTGCTCTTTGCCGTGTACCGGCGGGAGCGTCCCGAGACACGTCCGGGAGGCGCGAAGAAACTCGCCGGCGGCGATGGCTTTGCCCTCGTCATGCGGGATCGCTATCTCGTGTTGATCGCTGCGCTGATCGTCATCCTCAACATAGTCAATACCTCGGGCGAGTTCATTCTCAGCACGATGGTTACGCAGAGCGCGCAAGCCTCTTTCGCCGAAACGAGCGCCCAGGAGAAGTTCATCGGCGGCTTCTATGCCAACTACTACTCCTGGTTCAACCTGCTCAGCCTGGGGCTTCAAACGTTCTTCGTTTCACGCGTATTCAAGTACATTGGGGTCGCGGGAGCACTTTTCCTGCTTCCCGGGATCGCACTGGGCGGGTACCTGTTTTTCCTGGTCACTCCGATGCTCGGCATCGCAAGGTGGCTGAAGATCGCGGAGAACAGCGTCGACTACTCGGTGCAGAACACGACGAATCAGGCGCTCTTTCTGGTCACTTCCCCCGAAGTCAAGTACAAAGCCAAGGCCGCGATCGATACGTTCTTCATGCGGCTTGGCGACGTGCTGCAGGCAGGGGTCGTCTACTTCGGCCTGAAAGCCGGCCTGAGCGTCAAGCAATTCGCGGGCATGAACCTGATCCTCCTCGCCGTCTGGGTCGGGATCGCGTTTGCGCTCGCGAGAGAATACCGGCGTCGTAGTGCCGCTCAGGCGGGGACTAATTGAGCATGAGCCCTTGCGCGCCTTCAATGAAGCGAAGAAGCGCAGGGCCGCTGCAGCGCAGGGCTGGCACAGGAGAACTCGAATGAAGATCTTCTGTTGGATGGTATTGCTCGGCAGCTTTCATCTGGCAGCGGCAGAGCAGCCCGTGACCCTGACGGACGTCTCTCGCGCGCGAGAGACATTGACGCGGACAAAAGGACTGACAGACGCCGAGAGGGCAGAGGTCTCGGGTTTGTATGACCAGGCCGCTCAACAGTTGCAGCAGGAGATCCGTTGGAGGGCGTCGCAGTTCGGTCATACACGCGCGAAAGCGATGATCGAGACCGAACTGGCGGCTGCTCGCTCCGCGGCTGTTCTGCCGCAGCCCGGCCCACCTCCGGCTCCGCCGTCTGAAACAGCTCAACAGGTGGAAGAAGAGTTGATACGAGTCCGCAACGACCGCAGCTCACGAACCAAGCTTCGGGACGGGCTTTCGAAACTGCAGATCAGTCTCACACGGCGTAGCGAAGAGATCACCGCTCGCCGGGCCGAAATCCGGGAAAGTCTCCAGTCGATTGAAGACGAGATTTCCGTCCTGGCGCTGGCCTCGGCTTCGCCCCAGTGGGAACAGGCCGGCCGTACGGCGCTCAGGGCGCGCAGCCAGGCACTGGAGCAGGAACTGCGGGCGTTGTCAACAGAGCGCGATGCACTTGATCTTCGCCAGCAACTGATACCCCTGCAGAGGGAAGCCTACCTGCTGGAGTTGGAGTCAGCCGATCAACAGCTCGATGAACTGAGACTGCGCAGAGCCAGCGCACGTTTGCGGGATGCAAAGAAGTCGCTGGACAATGCCGTCACGCAAGCCAAGGCGATGGCAGCCAAGTTCCCGCAACTTTCGAGCCTCGCTGCGGACATCGGCGTGCAGGCTACGGCGCTTTGGGGTCCCGATGGAATCCAGGCCAAGAGCGAGAAAGTTGTGGTCCAGTCCGAGCAGCTGAACGCGACGGCGATGCGCTTCAGAGAGATCACAGTCAACACGCGGCGGCGATTCGAGAACTCGGGCCCCCTTTCGCCCGCAAACGAATGGTGGCCGCCGAGGGTGGAGCAATTCGGGAACCCCGCCGAAGTGGGCCTGTTGGTGCTGGGTTATTCCGCGGCAGAGACTATGGCCCGCAGGGATGTGTTCAGGTTCGAGGAAGAACGAGACGCGGCGCCTCCGTTTGAGACACGGCTCCAGCAACTCATGTCCGGATCGGGAAAGAATCCTTCCGATCGCGAGTTTGCCGAGTTTAAAACTCAGGCGAGATCAATGCTCCAGCTCAAGCGGAGCATCATGACTGAGTTCCTGGCCAGTGGACACGATTACGTGAATCGCCTGGGAGAAGCAAACCGCGCCGCGAAGCAACTGCTGCGTGAGATACAGGGGCTGCAATCATTTGTTTTAAAGCACGTGCTTTGGACGCGTAGCGTCAGCGGATCGGCCGTACCTTCATTCAGGGACTTTGGTAACGCCGCGCTCTGGTTCTGCTCTCCACGTAGCTGGTCTCTCATTCTGGCTGGTTTCCAGTCGGCGGAGTCTCGCCCTGTTCTTTATCTGGCTGGACTGCTCGTGACACTCCTCCTGTTCCTGTTCCGCCGGCGTCTGAGACTAAGAATCGCCAAGCTTGAACAGAGTCGCACGACCACGACGCGAATCAAGGCGCTGTTTTTCGGGATTCTCGTGGACCTGTTAAGGGCGCTGCCGGCGCCGCTTGTCATCTCCTATACAGGCTGGATGATCGGCAAGGTTGCCGGAGGGGTCGAACTGGGCCGGGCGATCGACGCTGGAGCCAGTCATGCGGCAGGATTCCTGTACGTAGCGCTCCTGGCCAGGGGGATTCTCGCCGACGGCGCAGCGACTGATCGTCTGATGGGCTGGTCGCGGGAAGTTCGGGAACTCATGGATTGGGGTCTCCGCCGCCTGACGCTGGTCTTCACTCCCTTTTACTTTGTTGCCACGGCTCTAGCTGAGGATGGGATGTTCTTCAACGGGGATGCCGCGCTGCAATCGCACCACAATTCCCTGGGTCGATTGTGCTTCGTTGCCGCCGTGCTCACACTGCTTTTTGTCGGGCGCAAGGTGCTCAAGCCACACGGCCCCGTCGCGAACGCTCTCGGAGTCCGCTTCAGCAGGTTCGGATTCGCGCGCGCGCGCTTGTCGCGATTGGTTGTGAACCTGACTTGCTGGCTTGCACTTATACTCGCCGTCTTGGGTTTTTATGTCACTGCCTACATGCTGATACAGAACGTGGTCAGAACCGCGGTGCTGACACTTGTCCTGGCGGTACTCGCAGCTCTGATCCGGCAGTGGAGGATTGATCAGGAAGCAAGCATTTCCGCATCCAGGTCCGCGCAGGCTGAAGCGAAAGCCCGGCAGGCGGATCTTCAGGTACGCAGGCTAAGCCGGTTCGGGCTCACGCTGGTTTGGATTGTAGGGGTTCTACTGATCTGGTCGGTGGCGCTGCCCACACTTTCGTTGTCGAAGCAAGTGGAGCTGTTGCCCGAACTCAGATTTGTGTCGAATGAGGCGCCGGATCCGGATCTGCGGCCCGCCGCCCAGTCGGAGCCCAAGGCGGATAAGCCGGATTCTTCTCCGCCAGCAAGCGCTTCCGCGCTGCCGCTTCCCGGGCCGCCCAAGCAGGAACAGGGCCCCCAAACCCGCCAGCCGCTCTACCTGTCGGATCTTCTGTTGGCGGTCTTTGTCGGAATGCTGACCAGCATGCTGGTGGGTAATATCCCCGGGGTTCTCCATTTCACCGTGTTCCGCCGCATCGAACTCGATGAGGGAGGCCAATACGCGGTCAACACGATTGCCAGGTATCTCGTTATCATCGTCGGGCTTGTGGCTGTGAGCGGAATCCTCGGCCTCAATTGGAGCAAAGTGCAGTGGCTTGCGGCAGCGCTCACATTCGGGATTGGGTTTGGTCTTCAGGAGATCTTCGCCAACTTCGCCGCCGGATTGATTCTGTTGCTGGACCGTTCCATTCGTGTCGGTGACGCCGTGAGCGTGGGGGAACTGAGCGGAGTCGTGGCGAGAATCAAGATGCGGGCCACAACCGTCACACTTTGGGACCACAGCGACATGGTCGTGCCCAACAAGGAGTTCATCACGACCAAACTGGTCAATTGGACTCTGTCCCACCCTGACACCCGCGTGGACCTGAAAGTCGGAGTGGACTATTCCTCCGACGTCGAGCAGGTGCGGGAAGTACTGATGCGGTTGGCGCAGGAGCACCCTGCCGTGCTGAAGGAGCCATCTCCCCAGGTGCTGCTGACGGAGTTCTCCGGCAGCGCGATCCTGTTTGAACTGAGGGTCTTCGGCTTGTACTCGTATGGCCGCCCCGTGCTGCTGGATGAACTGTACAGGGCTGTGGCGAGGGAATTCAGAAGGGTGGGGATCGTGATCGCCTTTCCGCGGCTCAGCGTCCGTCTCAATCCAGCGCCGCCCGAGTTGCAGGTCCCGAACGCTGACTAAGATCGCTCGACGGACGCGCCTGCGCATGATGGCGACGAGCAGGATTCCGTTTCACGCGGATGAAATACCAACCCGCAGGATTCCAATTCATCCTTTAGAAGCGATCAATATCTCAGCCCAATCCCGAACGTAAGTGTTTAGCTTCCTATGTCACAATGACTTACACCTTTTTGCGGGCAGCCTCTCATCGTGGCACCTAGCGTGCCTATAAGTCTGCATGGTCGTCGGCATGCTCAGAATCCCGCTCACGCCTGCTTGCCGGGCCCACGTGCTGGAAGTACTTCGGTCCGTTGAAGGCCCCGTTAGAGCCCAACCGGGCTGCAAGTCCTGTCACATTTACGAGGAACAAGGCATGGAGCCCTCGGTCGTGCTTGTTGAGAGATGGGAATCCAAGGCGGCACTCGAGTCGCACATTCGCTCGGAGTCTTATCGCCGCATTCTTGGCGCGATCGAACTTGCAGGCGGTCCGCCTGAAGTGAGCTTCGACGTCGTGTCCGCCACTGAAGGAATGGAGCTGATCCATCGATTGCGCAAGGTTGGTGGAACGGGCGGGGATACTTGATGGACCACGGCTTGCGGCCTTGAACGGTAAGGATTTCCCAAACCGATTGAACGCCCTTCCAGCGACTTCCCAAGGTTGCCGGATACGGGCGTAGTGATTAATAAGGAGTCAGGTAAAGATGAGAAACAAACTTCTTCGAATAGTACAACTTTGCGTGATCAGCGCCTCGGCGTTGACCACGTTGTATGCACAAGCGCCGGCCACGCCGCTGACCTACACATACACGTACAGCGGCTACGCGGTGCCGATTCCGGTCGACAGCGCCGACGCGGCTGTCCTTCTGAACGTGGTTGTGCCTCGGTCGATGACAATCACGAAAGTCACGGCCAGCGTCCAGGTCAACTACCCTGAGGTGGGCGATTTGAACGTCTACATGTACTCCCCGATCGGGACTCGCACCAAGCTCCTGGAGCGGAATTGCGGTTCGCTGGTGAACATCGATTCGAGCTTCGATGACGCTGCCTCGACCATGTATAAGGACTTCTGCCCGTCTGAGGCTGGGCGTGGTCCATATAAAGGTAACGAACCGCTGTCGAACTTCAATGGACAGAATTCACTCGGGACCTGGACTTTGGCCGTAGAGAACAACGGCAGCGATTCGCGCTCCGGCTCCGTGGTCGGATTCTCCGTCACCGTCACAGGAACAGCTCAGACCAACGCTGCCCTTGCCCCGGGCGGCGTCCGCAACACAGCGATTCCGCTGGAGGCGGGCCTACCGATCGCTCCTGGTGAATTCATTTCGGTGTTTGGCTACAATCTGGGTCCGCAGATGCCCGTCACTACTGGCGAAGCCTACTGGCCAACCTGGATCGATGGGACCGTCGTCAGGATCAACGGCCAGGACGCCCCGATGAAATTCATCTCCTTCAACCGGATCGACGTCCAGGTGCCAGTGGAACTGGATCTGACGAAGAACGCAAAAGTCTCGGTCTTGCGAAATGGCGTATACAACGAACGAGGTCGAGGTGACAGTAGCACCGACCAGTCCGGCTGTCATCACGAAGAACCTGATAGGATCCGGCCAGGCTGCGGCTGTCAACAGCGACGGCAAGGAGAACGGTCGAAGCCAATCCTGCTGCCATAGGCAGTACTATCAGGGTCTACGCCAGCGGGCTTGGCGCAACAGATCCGGCATTTGCTGCAGGTGAGCCTGCTCCCGAGTCGCCCGTTCTGGCAACCGTCGCACCGGTCACGGCCAGCATTGGCGGTGTGTCTGCGCAGATCAAGCAGGCAATCCTGGCGCCCGGCAAGGTCTCCGTCTACGCGGTCGACATGGTAGTGCCAGCCGCCGTCAGAACCGGAGTTGCTGAAGTCATCCTCAGCGCGGGTGGCCGGTCGAGCCAGATCGGCGCGACCGTCGTACGTCCAGTAGTGTGTGGAAGGAGGGCCGGCGGCACTTTCATTCGCCGCCGGCCCCCGATTCTGCTTCTCAGAAAGGACAAGACTATGACCAACTTCCGCTTTATCCCCGCAATCTTCTTGCTTCTGTCAATTGACCGCATCTCCCTTGCTCGCCCAATCTCAGAGCAGCGCGAGCTCGAGTTCGGATGAGTGGCAGTACAAAGTGGCGCCCTACCTGATGCTTCCCTGGATGGACGGCACGACTGGCCATCAGGGGCCGTGAGGTCAAAGTGAACGTCGCTCCGAGCGAAATCCTCAGCAATTTCCAGTTCGGTGTGATGGGCTATTTTGAAGCGCGCAAAGGCAAATGGGCGTTCGGAGCGGATGCCGCCTACATGGCGTTGGGTACGACCATCGACGTGCCTCCCGCGGACATCGATTTCAACCAGGGAGTCTACACCTTCACTGGGACTGCGTGCAATTGAACGAGCAAAGTCGACTTTCTCTTCGGCGCCCGCTGGAACGTCATCTCAGGCCGGCTCGGATTCAAGGGTCCGCAGCTGACCACCGTCAAGGACACCAAGCAGTGGGTCGATCCCATCGTCGGGCTCAAGTTCAAGCAGCCTCTGGGCGGCAAGTGGCATTTCGCCATGCAGGCCGACATCGGCGGATTCGGCGCCGCATCGAAGTTCGCCTGGCACGTTCTGGCCGATGGTCGGCATGGACATGGGCAAGACGAGAACAAGACGCTCGGCATTGGCTACCGGGTCATCAGCGGCGACTACGAGACTGGAAGCGGGACGAACCGCTTCAAGTACGATGTGATCACCCAGGGCCTGGTGATCGGAGCCGCGTTCCACTTCTAGTTCGAATCGAACCCGCAAAGGAGTACTCAATGAAAGCCATCACAGTTGAACCAATGAAAGCAGGGTCTGCACGGTTGGAGGATGTCCCGGAGCCTGACATCCACAACGGTTCAGTGCTGGTGGAGGCTGTTGCCGCCGGTGTCTGCGGGACCGACGTGGAGATTGCGAGCGGGAAGTACGGATGGGCTCCTCCAGGCAAGACACGCCTGATGCTCGGCCATGAATCCCTTGGGCGCGTCCTGGACCCGGGACCGCGATGCGGATTGAAGCCGGGCGACCTGGTGGTGGGCATCGTCCGCCGCCCCGATCCCGTTCCCTGCCCGAACTGCGCAGTGGGCGAGTGGGACATGTGCCGCAACGGCCAGTACACCGAGCGCGGCATCAAGCAAATCGACGGTTACATGTCGGAGCGCTGGAGGATCGAGCCCGAATACGCCATCAAGGTCGACCCAACCCTGGGGATCCTCGGCGTACTGCTCGAGCCCACGACGGTTGTCGTGAAGGCCTGGGAGCATGTTCTTGCAGTGGGCCGGCGAGCCTTTTGGGAGCCGAAAACGCGTCCTCGTGACCGGGGCAGGGCCCAATCGGCCTGCTCGGGGCCCTGCTGGGCAAGCAACATCGGTTTGGAAGTTCACGTTCTGGACCGAGCCGAGACGGGTCCCAAGCCCGAACTTGTGCGCGCTCTGGGCGCGACCTACCACACCGGCAGCGTCGCAGATGTAGGGTTTGAGCCGGACGTCATCATGGAATGCACCGGTGTCGGGCAGTTGATCGGCGATTCGCTCCGCATCATCGCCGCGAGCGGAGTCGTGTGCCTCACCGGCGTGGGGCATGGCGGCCAGATCCCCAAGATCACCACGGCGGGAGCAATCGCCTCCGCCGCGGTGCTGAAAAACAATGTTGTGATCGGCAGCGTCAACGCCAACAAGCGGCACTGGTACAAGGCTGCCGAAGCCCTGGCTCGCGCGGACCGCTCCTGGCTGGCGCGCCTCATCACCACGCGGGAGAGCCCGGAGACCTTCACTGCAGGCTCTGGTCCGAAAGTCCGGAAGACATCAAGGTCGTCATTCAGTTTTCCGAGGTGTGAGGAAAGGACAGATGATTCAACGCCATCGTTGGCCGCCGTTCCTGTCCGATCTGGGCGAAAAGGCGTTGATAGCGCTGATTGGGTTGTTGCTGGTCATCGTGATGATCGCTACCAGTCGCCCGATGAGAATGCTCATTTCCCGTGAGCGAGGCGTGAGAGGAGCATAGATGGGTCCGCGCTTCCATTGGCGGCTGTTCGTGTCCGAGATGATCGGCACGGCTCTGCTGGTGCTGGGCGGGCTGTCGCTAGTCATCGTGATGTTCGGCACCGGCAGTCCGATGGCACAGCTCATCCCGAGTGAGGGGCTCCGGCGCCTGATCACTGGCTTCCTCTTCGGGACGACGGGTGCGGCCATCGCGCTGTCCAAGGTAGGCGAGGTGAGCGGCGCGCACATCAATCCGGCGGTCACGCTCACCTTCCGGCTGATGGGCAAACTCGATCTCGCGGACGACTCTCGGATACATCGTGGCGCAGTTGATCGGCGGGATCGTGGGATCGTTGCCACTGCTGTTGTGGGGCGCGATGGGCAAGAGCGTGGACTTCGGCGCAACAACTCCAGGGTCCGGCGTTCAGCCACTCGACGGCCCTGCTGGGCGAAGTGATCACGACATTCGCGATGATCGTGCTGCTCGCCGTCTTTCTGGGTTTCCGGAAGATCCGGCCGATTCACTCCGGCGATCTTTCCCGCCGCTCTATGCGTTCATGGTCTGGGCTGAGTCGCCGATATCGGGCACCAGCACCAATCCCGCCCGCAGTCTGGGTCCAGCGGTCGTATCCGGACAATGGGATGGCTGGTGGATTTACTGGGTCGGGCCGGTGGCCGGAGCATTCCTGGCCGCTCTCGCCTGCAGCTTACTCGCGAAGCGCATTGAAGTCGCCAAACTGTATCACTTCGACAGCGACCGCGACCGGCTGTTTCGCCGGACGGCAGGGAGTCCCTCATGAACACTCATACTCCAGCAGACCCCTCGCTGGAATACTACTTCTCTCCTGTTCAGGCAGGACCATTCCGAAGGATCCGGAAAGCCATCGGACTTGTACCCGAACCTGGCTCAAGAATCTGGCTGCGCGTGATGATGCTTGTCGCTTTCGCCTGGCTGCCCGTCGTGATCGGCGCGCTGTTGGCAGGGCAAGCGCTGAGCGGAGGCGTGTCTGACCCGCTGCTCAGGCACTTTGGAGTCCACGCTCGCTTTCTCATTGCCGTGCCTCTGTTGATCCTTGCGGAGGCCGTCATGGAGCGGATCATCCCTCCGATGGTTAGCCACTTCGTGACATCCGGGCTTGTCGAAGGCGATAATCTGCCCCTGTTCCGGGATGCGCTGGCACGTGCCGTCCGCTTCCGTGATTCGGCCTGGGGCACCGCGGTCGTCCTCGCCGTCATTGCCGCGGCGGTCACCTTCTCATCCATGGGTGTCGACACGGATGAAATGTCCTGGGCGGTCGCACACTCGGATGGCAAGGCGAGCTTTGGATTCGCAGGCTGGTGGTTTACTTTCGTCTCACGCCCCATCTTCGCCGGGCTGCTGATGATCTGGGTCTGGCGAATTATCGCCTTATGGACTCTCTTCTGGAAGGTCTCCAAATTGAAACTCCGGCTCGTCGCCAGCCATCCGGACGGCGTTGGAGGGTTGGGCTTTCTCGAGGGCTTGGCCGTGGCTTGCTCCCCCCTGGTTTTGGCGATCTCCGTCGTGCTGGCGGGCCGGTGGGGTCACGACGTTCTCTACCACGGAGTCCACGTCGAGTCGCTCAGGCCTCTGGCGTCGCCTTTCTCGTCACGATGTTGACTGTGTTCATCGGGCCGCTGGTAGTGCTCGGGAGGAACACGCGAGCCTTCAAACGCGAAAAGCTGTTGGAGTATAGTGCTCTCGTCGGAAATCACGGCCACTTGGTTTACCAGAAGTGGATCCGCGGCCAGGATGTCGGCGAACCGGACGTCCTGGTGGCTCCGGAACTCGGACCGGCCGCCGACGTCCGTTCACTCTTTGAGTCCGTTGCGGGCATGCGCTTTGCGCCCATCGGCAAATCGTCCCTTATCGCCATTGCCGTCGCCAGTCTACTGCCTATGCTGCCCGTGGTCGCCATCGAAATCCCAATCAAGCAGATGCTGGCCTCACTGGCGGGCGCTCTCCTATAAGCTAAAGCGTTCCTGATCTCGCTTTCCCAAGTGGTGGAGTCAACGGATGATCCTTAAGGATGGAGTATCATCCCGCAAGTGGCGGGTATCCACCCTGTCCTCTTCTCGCCTGCCGATCTAAGCGCTCACTTTAAACGCTTCCCCGTAAGGCCACGCAAGGTTTACCAAACGGAAGGCCGCGTGCAAACTCGAATCACGTTGGTAGAGAATCGCCAACTCGAGCAGGAGTCGAAAGCAGATGAAACTCAATATTGGAATGCACGGTAAGAGAACCATCACCAAGAACACCCGCAACAAGGCCTTCTGTGGTCTCGGAGCCTTCGTCGGGGTCGGCCCAACACAACGCGCGCACGTCTATACGGCGGCAGCGCTCGATGAACTCACGCCCGAGAGCCACAAGCAGATGGATGCGGCGCGCCTCGCCCGTCAGTTCGAAGTGGATATGTGCGCGGTCAACGGGGGGCGAATCTGGCTGATGGATGAAATGGACATCCAGGGCGGAGACATCGTGGACTTCGATGGTGTCAAGCTCATGTACGGCGGCGAGATGACCGCAGCCGAGATGATGTCCCAGATGATGAATGCGTACCATCCGTCATTGATCTACCGCAACAGCAACTGGATCTGGCACGCGGGCACGCCGGTGCACCTGCTGCGCGAGCCAAGCGGGACGGTCTGGGTCATGCAGGAATACACCAAGGATATCGACCCGACCCTGAACCTCGACAACCTCCACGAGGTGGGTGGCAAGCTGAAGAACCTGCCTGAAGGCTGGACGTTCGAGACCAAGGTGCTCACCAGGGAGCTCTCGCTCGATACGGCTCGATGCGACGGTTGGGCCGCCATCGTCCGCGACGAACTGCACTGCACCTATCAGGGCTGCGGCTACGGCGCGGACACCAGCGCCAACTACGTGCCGTAAAGTCGAGAGCCCTGTTCGCCGCCAGTCGTGTGCAGCCCCTCACCGCAGGGAGATGGGAACCCCGCGGTGGGCGGGCGGCGGGGATGAGGGAGCAGCCCGCAGACGATATACCAACCTTTGGTGGGATAGCGTCCGTTAGGTGTCAGTGCTCGACTTGACTCAATGCATTGAGAACATAAGGCTTCAGTTTTAGAACAGCACTGGCAGCCAAGATGCTCTAGAGAAAGAGAGCACTTGAAATAAAGGTTTACGAGTGGAAAGGAAAATCACCGTGAAGGACAGATTCGCAGTTCGGTGGTCAGTTGTTTCTCTACTGGTTCTATGGTGGCTATTCGCGGCGGGTCCACTCGATGCGCAGCAGGCACAAGCCCCCTCTCCGCAGGCGATGGACAGCCTCACAGCGCCGATAGCGCTTTACCCCGACGCACTGATTGCCCAAATCCTCGTGGCTGCCAAGGACGTGGGGAAACTTCAATCGTTTGCCGGCTGGATGGGGAAAAACTCCAGTCTCAAGGGAAGCGAAATCCAGACAGCCGCGGAACAGGCTGGATTCGACGCCTGCTATGTCGCGCTCGCGACGTTCCCGCAGGTGATCGACATGATGATGCAGAAGCCTGATTGGACGGCCAAACTGGGGAAGGCCTTTACGAGCAACAAGAGCGCTGTCGCCGATTCGATTCAGCGGCTGCGGGCCCAGGCTCAGTCGGTCGGAAACCTGAAGACGACAGAACAACAGGAAGTGGTCACGCAGACTTCATCCACCGGTCAGCAGGTCATCGTGGTTCAGCCGGCAAATCCGCAGATTATATACGTCCCCGTCTACAATCCGCAGACAGTCTACGTCGCAGCGCCGCCACCCTCTACCGGCCAAGTCGTCGGTGCGGCCGCGATTGGATTCACGGCTGGGATTATCATCGGAAGCGCCCACCACTCCTACTGGCACCATGGCTACGACGATTATTGGGATGATCGACAGGACTACGCTGAGGACCGTGCGGACAACCGGCAGGACTACTCACAGCAACGTCAAGATCAATCGCAACAGAACAAAACACAAAGGCAAGGGGAGCAGGATCAGCGTCAGACTGAAAGGCAAGGGAGTCAGGATCAGCGCCAGACCACAAGGCAGGAGAATCCGGGTCAAGCGCAGGCGGCGGGGCAAGGAGCCCAGGCGCAGCAGCGGCAGTCGACAGGACAAGGCGGCCAAGCCCAGCGGCAGCAGACTTCCCGTCAAACCTCCGCGGCGACGTCGAGCGCAGCCAGCGGAAGAAGTGCTTCTCAGTCGAGCCGCACGAGTTCCGGCGGTTTCTCGGGCTATCAGTCAGGGCAGGCCACAAAGGCCCAAAGCTCCCGCGGTAAGTAGCAGCATGTCGTCGAGCCGCGGCGGAGGAAGTCGCAGTGGCGGCGGCGGACGCAGCGGCGGTGGCGGACGCAGCGGCGGTGGCGGCGGCGGACGGCGGCGATGAACCGATTGGCGAGTGTTTTCTGGATGAGGAGAACTGGTATGCGAGCACTAAGATTCCGTACAACCGCTGCAGCATTGAGCCTTGCGCTGCTGCTAGTGGCGTCATGTTCGAAGACGCACGTCCAAACCAGGTTTGCGACGCAGGATGATGCCGCGAAAGCTCTCATGCAGGCTTTCAAAACGAGCGACATGAAACAGATTGATGCGATATTCGGGCGCGATGCGATGCAGAGTCTGGCATCCGGCGACCCGGTTTCCGATCGGCACCATCGACAAGTGATTGCGCTGGCCATGGAGCAATCCTGGCGATGGACCTCCATCGGCAATGACCGCGCTGAGCTGATCATTGGCGACGAGCGATGGCCATTCCCGGCTCAGTTGATGAAGGCAGATGGTAAATGGCAGTTTGACACCGAAGGAGCCAAGGAGGAGATCCTGGCGAGGCGCATCGGGGCAAATGAACTGGACGTCATTGACCTCTGCCGGTCACTTGTCGGGATGCAGAAGAACTATGCCGCTCAGCCACACGATGGGAAGCGGGCTGGGCTCTTCGCCAAGCAGCTTCGCAGCAGCTCTGGTCAACACGACGGCCTTTATTGGCCTACAAAGCGCGGGGAAAGGCGCAGTCCGTTGGGTGACTTGGCGGCTCAGGCTGAAGCGCAGGGGTATAGCAAGGACAGGTCGCCCGAAGCGCCTTTCTGGGGCTACTATTTCAGAGTTCTTACAGCCCAAGGTGATGCGGCGCCGGGCGGCAAGAAGAGTTATGTCGTCAATGGCGAGATGTCGGGCGGATTCGCTTTCCTCGCATTCCCTGCGAAATACGCATCCAGCGGCGTCATGACATTCATCGTCGGGCAGGATGGTGTTGTCTATCAGAAGGACCTTGGAAAGGAAACTCCCACACTGGCAGGCAACATGACGGAGTATAGCCCCGACGAGTCCTGGACACGAGCTGACGAGGATTAGCTTACAGCGCAGCAAGCACCCCCCTCCACGGATGCCGTCTAAAAAGCGGCATCCGTGTGCCATTTTAAGTGCGGATCGGCATCGCGCACACGCCTGCATGGATTCTCTTTTCCGTGTTCTTGCAAGTAGTGAATCGCAAAACTGATTTTGGGCTGAGGATGAATAGCCATCCCGGAGAGGACATGTCATCTTTCATCTCAACTCCACGCCCGTCGTATGCAGAGTTGCGGCCTCGACATAACTGATTCATCCCAAAGTGCTTCCTCACCTGCCTATGCGAAGCTCCAAAACTGGTAGACCGCTTGCAATGACAGAGAACATGTATGCTCGAACTGTTCTCATGACCGGGAGATTGTCGTGAAAGTAATTATTGTTGGTGGAGTGGCCGGCGGGGCCTCTTGTGCGGCACGTCTGCGAAGGCTGGATGAAAAAGCTGAGATTGTCATGGTGGAACGTGGTCCGTACGTTTCGTACGCGAACTGTGGTCTGCCGTATCACGTCGGGGGTGTAATCCCGAAAGAGTCAAATCTTCTGGTCGCCACTCCGGAGTTCTTCCGGGCGAACTTCAACATCGATGTACGCACCAACTGCGAGGCGATCGCGATTTCACCGAAGCAGAAGACAGTGGACTTGCGCAATGTCAAGACCGGCGAGGTGACCACCGAGTCCTACGACAAGTTGGTGCTTTCGCCTGGGGCGCCGTCGGTCCGCCCGCCGCTGCCTGGCATCGATCTGCCGGGAATCTTTCACGTCAGGACGGTGCCTGACGCGAGAACGATCCGCCAGTGGATTGAGGGAGGCACGACATTCCTGTCGGGCATGTTCAATTATTCGGGAATCCAGATGGTGAAGCCCACTCGCCGGGCGGTGGTGGTCGGCGGAGGGTTCATCGGGCTGGAGACGGCGGAGAACCTGGTCCATGTCGGGTTTGAAGTCACGCTCATCCAGAAACTGAACCAGGTCTTGGGGCCGCTGGACGAGGAGATGGCCCGGCTGGTTGAAGGCCACGTGCAAAGACACGGCATCCGTCTTGCGTTGGGTGACCGAGTGGCGGGATTCGAGCAGATGGACGGTGGTGCAATCGAGGTGCAAACGAGCTCGGGCAAAAAGTATCCCGCCGACATTGTCATCCTCGCCATCGGCGTCCGGCCCGACACCACGCTCGCCAAATCGGCCGAATCTTGAAATCGGCGAACGCGGGGGAATCCGCGTTGACGATCAGATGCGAACCAGCGACCCGGACATCTTCGCCGTCGGCGATGCGATCGAAGTCCGGGACTTCGGCACCGGCCAATGGAGCCTGATCGCGCTCGCCGGACCCGCCAACCGGCAAGGCCGCATTGCGGCAGACGTGATCGCCGGTCGCAATTCCAGCTACCGCGGCACTCAAGGCACCGCGATCATCGGGCTGTTCGGCGGGGCTGCCGCCTGGACCGGCGTCAGCGAGAAAATGCTCAAGAGACTCGGAGACACGGACTACGAGAAGGTCTACCTGTTCCCCAATTCGCACGCAGGGTATTATCCAAACGCGAAGCCGCTCGCTTTCAAGTTCCTTTTCCGCAAATCCGATGGGAAGGTTCTTGGCGCCCAGATGATCGGCGAGGACGGGCCGGCGGTGGACAAGCGGATCAGCGCCATTGCCATGGCGATCCAGTTGGGGGCGACCATCTACGATCTGGAAGAAGCAGAGCTGTGTTACGCGCCGCAGTTTGGCAGCGCCAAGGACCCGGTGAACTTCGCGGGCATGGTCGCTGCAGACGTCGCTTGCGGCGACATGCCGCTCAGTCATTGGGATTCCACCGATGGCGCATTCCTGCTGGACGTCCGTGAGCCGGTGGAACTCGTTGTCGAATGTGTCCCCGGGGCCGTCAACATCCCGATGGGGCAGCTTCGTGCCCGGCTCAGCGAACTGCCGCGCGACCGGGAAATCAAGGTCTTCTGCCGCTCAGCGCAGCGCGGCTATTACGCCACGCGCATCCTCGTGCAGAACGGTTTCAACGCCAAGAACCTATCCGGCGGCATGCTCTCACGAGCGATGCGGTCACTGTGAACGCGCCATGCCTGAACTTCTGGAGATGCTGCAGCTCAGGTGGGAACACCTCGTCGGAAGACTGAGCGGGCCGCTGAATTTTCGCTTGTTTGTGATGCCGACGGTGGTTACCTTCTTTGCTGTCCGGGCGGCCCTCCGAGACGCCCGGGCAGGCCAGCCTGGCTTCTTCCGGCGAATCATTGCCGAACCGGCGCTGCGCGGGCCACTCATCCGTTCCGCGTTGCGGGACATCGGCAAGATCATCGTCGTGGCCATTGTGCTCGACACTACGTACCAGATCATGGTCCTCAAAACGCTTCTACATCGGTGAGGAACTCCTGGTTGTGCTGTGTTCGGTCATCGTGCCATACATCCTGTTCCGCGGCCCGATCGCAGGACTCATTTACCGCTTCCAGAAGCGCAAGCAGGCCGCAGCAGCCGAGGAAGCACGTAGAAAAGTGTGAATTCAGCATTCAAAGGAGCCTTGAGAATGAGTATGTCAAACTTAACCATGGAGCGGAAGCTCCAGACCGTGCCCTTGGATTGGAACGAGGTGTACTACACCAATTGTCCCCTCGTGTCCGCCAGCAATGTCGACCAGGAACTGGGCTGGACGAAAGAGGAGTACAAGAAGATCGGCGTGAAGTACGCCTATCTCCGCTCCACTCCGGAGAACAACTGGTACCCCCACTACGTTCACAACCTCGACAACCTGATCCGCTTCGGCGGCTTGTTCCCTCCAGTCCACGTCCAAGCTGACATCCGCAGGACCAGACTGCTCGGCGTGACCCACGCGCCGCACGAAGGCGGCTGCATGATGGTGCGGTCCAAAGACGACATCTACCGGATGGCCGAACTCAAAGGCAAGAAGATCGGGCTGTCGAAGAGCCTGAACACCATCAAGTGCGACTGGTGGCGCATCCAGGAGGAGCAGGGCATCGAGCTGATGCTCCGTGTGAACGGCATGACCCGTGCCGACGTGGAGATCGTTGAATTCCCCTACCCGGACGACTGGTACGACGATCCCGCGATGATGGGCCCGCCCATGGAAAATCCGTCCGAGCTGTGGCTCAAGCGCGACCACAAACACGACTTGGCCTTCCGTCCGCTGGAAACTGCCTTGGAAAAAGGCGTCGTTGATGCGATCTATACCCAGAGCAAGCCCTTCCAGCATCTTCAGGAGGCAACGGGCAGGTTCAAAGCGATCGAGGACCTCTCGCGGTATCCGGATTGGACCTTGCAGGTGGCCAACATCCCAGCCGCAATTACATGCACCGCGGAAATGGCAGAAAAGCACCCCGAACTCGTTGTCACCTTCATGAAAGGCATGATCAAGGTCGGTCGCTGGGCCAATGAGCACAAGCACGCCGCGGCGGCGATTCTCGACAAGCAGACCTTCTATCTCGACGTTGAGGACACATTCAGAGGCATCGAGCACATCGACATGGTGCCGAATCTGTCGCCCCAGAATCTGGCCGCGGTCGAAATCGGCAAGAACTTCATGCTGAGCCACGGCTACATCAAGAACGACTTCGAATTGAGCAAGTGGGCCGCGCCGGAATTCCTCGAGCAGGCGGCGAGAGAACTGCTCGAAGAACGCTGGCACAAGGTGACCGGGGATAAGCTTCCCATGGCCTCGGCACGGATCGGGTAATTAAGAGACGACATCCGGCCTCGTTAGAGGCGGAGGAATCAATCGAAAGGACTCACCATGGCAGGAACACCTCCGAGCTTGCTTCGACGCTATTTCCCCATTCTTGAGTGGGGAGCGGCGTACTCCCGCCAGACGTTTACCAACGACCTGATCGTGGCGTTGATTGTCACGATCATGCTCATCCCGCAATCGCTTGCCTATGCGCTGTTGGCCGGGCTACCGGCGCAGGTGGGCCTTTATGCTTCGATTGCGCCGCTGCTGGTCTACGCGATATTCGGCACATCGCGGACGCTCGCCGTCGGCCCTGTTGCCGTGGCCAGCCTCATGACCGCGGCTGCCGCCGGAGCGATTGCGGCGCAAGGGACTCCGGAGTATGCGGGCGCAACCATTGCGCTCGCCCTGATCTCGGGACTGTTGCTGTTCGCCATGGGGCTGCTGCGGTTGGGATTCCTCTCGAACTTCCTCAGCCATCCGGTGATTTCCGGTTTCATCACCGCTTCGGGTATCCAGATTGCCGCCGGCCAACTCGCGCCGGTGCTCGGCATCAAAGGCGAGGGCGAGAATCTGGTGGAACTCGTGGAGTCGCTCTGGCACAACATCGGCAACACGAACCTGCAAACGGCGGTGATCGGTTTCGGCTCACTTGCCTTCCTGTTCTGGGTGCGCGGCAATCTCAAGCCACTGCTGCGCCGCGTCGGGTTGGCCGAACGTACGTCGGACATCCTGGCGAAGGTCGGCCCCGCTGTGGCCATCGTCCTGGCGACCACGGCGGTCTGGGGACTGGGGCTCTCCGACAAAGGCGTGCGGATCGTCGGCACAGTGCCGCAGGGCCTTCCGAAGATCACGATGCCGCCGATGGATCTCTCTTTGTGGACGAAGCTACTCGTTCCGGCCCTGCTGATCTCGATCGTCGGCTACGTGGAATCGATTTCGGTGGCACTGACCCTGGCCGCCAAACGCCGCCAGCGAGTAGACCCCGATCAGGAACTCATCGCGCTCGGTGCATCGAACATCGGCGCGGCTGTCTCCGGCGGCTTCCCTGTCACCGGCGGCTTCGCCCGATCCGTCGTGAACTTCGAAGCCGGCGCCGAAACGCCCGCTGCGGGAGCTTTCACGGCTGTCGGCATCGCTCTCGCCACGTTGTTCCTGACCCCGCTGCTCTTTTTCCTGCCGAATGCAACGCTGGCTGCCACCATCATCGTGGCGGTCTTGTCCCTGGTCGATCTCAAAGCACTGAAGCACACGTATTCCTACTCGAAGGCCGATTTTGCGGCGATGGCCGCCACCATCCTTTTCACTCTGGTAAGAGGCGTCGAGCAGGGTTTGATCGTCGGTGTGGGTCTGGCAATCTTCCTGCACCTCTACAGCACGTCCAAGCCCCATATCGCGATCGTTGGCCAGATTCCGGGCACCACGCATTTTCGAAACATCGCACGCCACGACGTAGTGACTGACTCAGAGATTCTGTCGCTTCGCATCGATGAGAGCCTCTACTTTCCGAACGCCCGGTACATCGAGGACCACATCAATGGGGCTGTGGCCGCGAATCCCGCGGTTCGCCACGTCATCCTCGAATGCCCCGCGGTGAATCATATCGACGCTTCAGCGCTCGAAAGCCTCGAGGCCATCAATCAGCGGCTTAAGGACGGGGGGATCTCATTCCACCTGTCCGAGGTGAAAGGGCCGGTCATGGACCGCCTGAAGCGATCGCATTTCCTGCACGAGCTGACCGGCAAGGTCCACCTCACGCAGTTCGATGCCGTGTCCAGCATCAACCCCGGCCTGGCCAGCAGTACGCAGGCCGCTCATCAAATAGGAAGTTAACATTGAAACCTCGCCTGGCACTTCTGCTGCTCTCTTTCGCGGCTTCCACGTTTGCGCAGGAGCAGGCACCACAACCCGCTGGCGCGAAACCGCCGGCTGCCGCTCCAGGAATCACGGCAGCACAGATGTCCAAGGCCAACAATCCCCTGGCCGACTTGAACGGGTTGAATTTCCACAACTATTACCTGCCCTCACTGTCCGGACTTCCGGACTCGACAATGAACACGATGTACCTTCGGCCGGTCGTCGTCGCCGGGCGTCAGATCATTCGTGCGACGGTGCCCTTTGCCAGCGTTCCGGCAGGTCAGGGGCAATCCATTTCGGGACTAGGCGATTTCAGCGTTTTCGATGCGATCCGGCTAGCTCCCGAAGGCGCAGCTACCGACTTCGCAGTGGGGCCGCTCATCGTGGCGCCCACCGCCAACAACAGCGCACTAGGCCAGGGCAAATGGCAGGCTGGCACCGCGGTCGTAGCCATGCATCCGATTCCTGGAGGCGGCCTGGTTGGCGCGCTGGTGACATGGCAGCACTCATTTGCGGGGGACAAAGACCGGCCCGCGGTTCACCTGGCGACTATGCAGCCGATTGCGACCCTCGGAATTGGCGGGGGCTACTATGTGCGATCAACGCCAGTCATGGTGGCGGACTTCCAAAATCACCGATACCTCGTCCCCTTCGGGTTGGGATTAGGCAAGGTGTTCAAGGCCGGCAGCGCCATCGCGAATGCGTTCATTGAGCCCCAGTTCTCTGTCTACAAGAAGGGAGTCGGGCAGCCCGATTTTCAATTATTCATGGGACTGAACCTTCAATGGATGAAGAAGTGAGTTCTTTGGCGGCAGGAGTAACATGCCACGAAATCGTGATTTATTGAAAAGGGCCAAAGCCTGGAGATGGCCCGCAGACCAGCCGGTCAGGAGTTGGATTGCCGTTCTGTGCGTGCTGCTGATTGTGCCAGGCAGTCCCGGGTTATCCGCGAATCAGGCGCAGCCAGCGCCGACCGAACAAGCCACAACGTTGCTGCCGGAACAACTTGACTCGCTTGTGGCGCCCATCGCGCTCTATCCGGATCCGATGCTGAGCCAGACGCTGGTTGCGTGTACCTATCCTCTGGAGATCGTTCAGCTGCAACAGTGGCTGGGAAATAACCCGGGGTTGAAGGATCAAGCCCTGGTAGACGCGGTGAAAAAGCAGGATTGGGATCCGAGCATTCAGGCCATGGCAGCGCTACCCGAGGTGGTAAAGCAGTTGGCGGACAACATTAAGTGGACGGCAGAGTTGGGGAACGCGTTCCTGGCTCAACAGTCGGACGTGATGGATGCCGTGCAGAGAATGCGCAAGAAGGCGCAGGACAACGGCATTCTGAAGCCCACACCGCAACAGTGGGTAGAGACCAAGGTGGTGGAGTCGAAGACCGTCATTGTCGTCGCACAAGCTGATCCGGACATCATCTACGTTCCAAGCTACAACCCGGTTGTGGTCTACGGGCCTCCGGTCGTCTATGCGTATCCTCCAATTGTCTATCCGCCTCCTCCGCCAAGCGCCTATTGGACCACTGCGGCCATCGCCTTCGGAGTCGGCGTATTCATGGGAGCCGCCTGGCACGGCGGCTGGGGCTATCACTGCGGCTGGGGTCATAACGATATCGACATCAACGTCAACAACAACTTCAACCGAAACGCAAACATCAATCGGGGTAACAACAACCTCCGGGGTGGTGGCAATAAATGGCAGCACAATCCGCAGCACAGGGGCGCCACACCTTACTCGGACAGAGCCACGGCGGATAGGTTCGGCGGTTCTGCACGCGGCGATTCTCCTTCGAACCGGCAGTCGTCGGCGCGCCAGGGCCAGGGCCAAGGGCGGTCAGGCGGCGGTCCGCAGGCTGGAACCGTGAACCGTGGCGCCAGCGGCGGATCCGGCAGCAGGGGCGCCAGTGCGGGCAACATGAGTGCGAGCCGCGGAGGCAGAGAACAGGTTGGCAGCCGGCAAGTTTCGGGTGCAGGAAGCTATGGAGGCCGCAGCGCCTTCGGAGGCGCTTCAGGCGGCATGGGCGGAGGATCGACGCGCGCCAGCAGCCAGCGGGGCGCATCCAGCATGAGCTCGCGAGGTGGCGGAGGGCACAGTCGCGGCGGCGGCGGTGGCGGCGGCAGAAGGAGGTAGCCACTCCATGATCAGCGAGAACATTATGAACTCACAATCTTCACGTTGCGTTGGGAAGGTGCTGTGGTGCATCGTCCTCCTCGCGTCTCTGGCGGCGATCACGGCGGCTCAGACGCCCCCAGTCCCGCAGAGAGGATTCGCCACCCCTCAACTCGCGGTGGATGCTCTTATCAAGGCATCCGAGGCGAATGACATTCCGGCTCTGCTCGAGATCTTCGGCCCTGGGGGCAGCGGCATGGTCTCAACCGGCGACCCTGTTCAGGACAAGAACAACATTGCTGCCTTCGTAGCCAAGGCGCAAGTGAAGAAGACCGTGGTTGTCGATCCGCAAAAATCCTCCCGCGCACTGCTGTCGGTCGGCGCCAACGATTGGCCGTTTCCCCTTCCAATCGTGAAACGCGGCGGGCATTGGTTTTTTGATTCCAAAGCGGGGCTGCAGGAGATCCTGCAGCGGCGGATCGGAGCCAACGAACTGGACGCCATCCAGGTGTGCCGTGGATTCGTCGAGGCGCAATGGGAATACGCCTCCTCGGTGGAGGACACACCGGGCGTTAAGCAGTTTGCTCAAAAGCTCATCAGTTCACCGGGGAAGCGCGACGGACTCTATTGGGCCAATGAGGATGGAACACCGGGAGGTCCTATCAGTGAAATAATCGCCAAAGCGCTCGCGGAAGGGTATTCCTTCAGTGGTCCCTCCGGCTATCACGGTTACTACTACAAGCTGCTGAAGGGTCAGGGCGGGAATGCCCCTCTCGGTGAGCTCGACTACGTCATCAAAGGAATTATGATCGGTGGTTTTGCGTTGATCGCGGTACCGGCCGAGTATGGCGTTACTGGAGTGAAGACGTTTATCGTCTGCCACAACGGGATCGTTTATGAGAAAGACCTCGGGCCGGACTCCCTGAACATCGCCAAGAAAATGGAACGATTCAACCCGGACAAGACATGGCGCAGGACGGACGACGAGTGGCCCGCTGATATCGATCGTTGATGGTCGTCGGACGGGCAGGCAGCGGAAACGAACGCAACAGGAGGATTGGTCTTATGAAAAAGAGCAGGTTCATCGACGTCACCGAGCAAAAGAGGCTGAACGAAGCTCGCGAGGATGGAATCCCGTGGAAAAAATGGGGGCCTTATCTCAGCGAGAGGCAATGGGGCACGGTCCGCGAAGACTACAGCGACAACGGCAATGCGTGGGACTATTTCTCACATGACCAGTCGCGCTCAAGGGCCTATCGATGGGGTGAGGACGGCTTGGCAGGCATCTCCGACGATAAGCAGCAGCTTTGCTTTGCCCTCTCCCTGTGGAACGAGCGCGATCCCATCCTGAAGGAACGGCTGTTTGGACTCACCAACAGCGAGGCGAACCATGGCGAGGATGTGAAGGAGTACTACTTCTATCTCGACAGCACTCCGACTCACTCCTACATGAAGTATCTGTACAAGTACCCGCAGTGCGAGTACCCTTACCGCGACCTCCTCGAGACCAATCGCGGACGCTCGCGCGAAGAGTTCGAGTACGAGTTGCTCGATACTGGCGCCTTCAATGAAGACCGGTACTTCGACGTCTTCGTGGAGTACGCTAAAGCGGCTCCGGAAGATCTGCTCATCCGGATCACCGTCCACAACCGGGGACCTGAAGCGGCGCGTCTTCGCGTGTTGCCGACACTCTGGTTCCGCAATACCTGGTCTTGGGGCGAGGATCATCCGAAGCCTTCACTCGGGCAGGTGGCCCCCGGCGTCATTGGCGCCACACACAGCGATATTGGTCAGCGCTGGCTTTATTGCGAAGGTACGCCCGAACTGCTGTTTACCGAGAATGAGAGCAATGCCAGCCGCCTGTGGAGCCAGCCCAATCCCTCTCCTTTCGTGAAAGACGCGTTCCATTCTTACCTGATATCGGGACAGGCCGAGGCTGTGAATCCCGCCCTGTCCGGAACCAAGGCCGCTGCCCACTATTGGATGGAAGTGCCTGCTGGAGGCAGTCAGACTGTCCGCTTGCGGTTGACCGCTGCAGGCTCGAGCGACTGTTTCGAAGGCTTCGATGGAGTGTTTGAGGATCGGATCAAGGAAGCTGACGAATTCTACCTGCGGATCACGCCGCCGTCGTTCACAGAAGACCAGCGGAGGGTGCACCGCCAGGCGCTTGCGGGAATGCTGTGGAGCAAGCAGTTTTACTACTTCGATCTGGAAAAGTGGCTCCAGGAGCATCACAGTCATCCTTTGCTGGGATCAACTCGGCGCGATGTGCGGAACACGGAGTGGTTCCACATGCTCAACGCCGACGTGATCTCGATGCCGGACAAATGGGAGTACCCCTGGTATGCCGCCTGGGACTTGGCCTTCCATACCATCGCTCTGTCGCAGGTGGATTTCGACTTCGCCAAAGATCAGTTATTGCTCATGCTGCGCAGTCTGTACGCCCACCCCAACGGGTCGATTCCCGCGTACGAGTGGAACTTCAGCGATGTGAACCCGCCGGTGCATGCCTGGGCCACGCTCTGGCTGTTCAGGTACGAGAAGTCTCTCGGTCGCGAGGATATTCGCTTCCTGGAGCGCTCTTTCCAGGGCTTGATGTTGAACTTCAACTGGTGGGTCAACCGCAAGGATCCATCCGGGAAAAACGTCTTCGCCGGCGGATTCCTCGGCCTGGACAACATCGGCGTGTTTGACCGCAGCGCGGAGCTTCCCACCGGCGGATCTCTGGAACAGGCCGACGGCACGGCCTGGATGGCGTTCTACTGCCATTGCATGTGTCAGATTGCGCTGATCCTGAGCGACCACGACCCGATGTATGAAGAGGTCGCCTTCAAGTTCATCCAGCATTCCCTATGGATCTCCTACGCGATGGACCGCATCGGAGACAACCACGATGAAATGTGGGACGACGAGGACGGGTTCTTCTATGACCTGCTGAGGCTGCCCGACGGTCAGGCCATGCGACTGAAGGTGCGATCGTTGGTGGGCCTGCTCCCGCTGTGCGCTTCCACCGTGTTCGAAGGCGAGGCTGTCACCCGTCATCCGAAACTGATGGAGATGATCGCCCTCTTCCGGAAACGTCACCCGGAATTGGCCGCGCATGTAGCGCCGACCGACAAGGGCTTCATTGGGTATAAGGATCGCCGGTTATTGTCAATCCTCAACAGGGAGAAACTGCTGCGCGTGCTGGGCTACATGCTGGACGAGAATGAGTTCCTCGGCCCGCACGGCATCCGCTCCATCTCCCGGTATCATCTCGACAACCCCTTTATATTCCAGGTCGGCGGTCAGGAGTACAAGGTGCAGTACCTGCCGGCAGAATCGAACACGGGCATGTTCGGAGGCAATTCCAACTGGCGAGGTCCTGTCTGGATGCCGGTCAACGCCCTGATCATCCGCGCGCTGATCAATCTTTTCGCTTTCTACGGCGACGAGTTCAAGGTGGAGTGCCCGACTCGTTCCGGCAATTACCTGACTCTGTTCGAGGTCGCTGCTGAACTTTCGCGGCGCCTGACTGGCATTTTCCTGCGGGATGAAGACGGAAAGACGGCCGGTGCACGGAGGGACCGCAAAGTTCCAGGAGGATCCGCATTGGCGAGATCTGATCCTCTTCTATGAGTACTTCCACGGTGACAACGGGGCGGGACTCGGCGCCAGCCATCAGACCGGTTGGACCGGCATGGTCGCCCCGCTGCTCGACCTCTTCGGCCGGGCCGACGGAAAGACCTGGCTGGAAACCGAAATTGGAGCGCTGGCTGATCGCCTCATCACTGAACAGGTGGCCGGAGAACAGCCAGTAGGCTGATGGAGGGAACTATGTCTTATCCTCGATACCCATCCCTTTTCCAGGTAAACACTCGTGTCTACCTGTCGGAACGGGCGGCCCAACTGGGCCGCCCCGCGACTCTGGACGATGTCCTTGATCGGGATCTGGACGAGTGGGCTCGATCAGGATTCGATCTCGTTTGGTACTTGGGCGTCTGGCAGACCGGCCCCGCGGGCAGGAGTGTCTCGCAGTCGAATCGGGAGTGGCTGGCGGAATACCCGCGTGTGCTCCCCGATTTCGAACTCTCCGACATCTGCGGATCCTGCTTCGCGGTCCAGGACTATCGTGTGCACGAAGAGTTCGGCGGGGACGAGGCCCTCGCCCGGTTGCGCCAGCGGATGGCCGGCCGCGGCCTGCGGCTCATTCTCGACTTCGTGCCGAATCACACTGCGCCTGATCATCCCTGGGTGAGCGAGCATCCAGAGTACTACGTCAATGGAACTGAAGAGCAGTTGAAGGCACAGCCTCAGAACTACTGCCGTCTTGCCGATGGCCGGATTCTCGCGTACGGGCGCGATCCATATTTCGATGGCTGGCCAGACACGTTTCAGCTGAACTACGGCAATTCTGCGTTCCAGGAGGCGATGATCCGGGAGTTGCGGAGAATCGCCGCCCAATGCGACGGCGTCCGCTGCGACATGGCGATGCTCGCTTTGCCGGAAGTGTTCGAAAGGACCTGGGGAATTCGTACGGAGCCCTTCTGGCCGCGGGCTACGCAAGTCGTCCGCGGTGATGTTCCGGGATTCCTGTTCATGGCCGAGGTTTATTGGGACCTTGAATGGACATTACAGCAGCAGGGCTTTGACTACGCCTACGACAAACGCCTATACGACCGTCTGGAGCACGGCCAGGCACGCCCGGCCCGTGAACACCTCATGGCCGGCCTGGACTTTCAGGACCGGCTCGCCCGGTTCCTCGAGAATCACGACGAGCCGCGGGCTGCCGCGACTTTCGAGCCCGATGTTCACCAAGCCGCGGCTATCGTTACATTCCTCTCGCCCGGGCTCCGATTCTTTCACCAGGGCCAGTTCGAGGGACGAAGAATCCGAATTCCCGTCCATCTGCGGCGAGGGCCGGCAGAGCCGGTGAATCATGCGGTATCCGGCTTCTATTCGGCGTTGCTCGATTGTATCCGCAATTCCGTTTTCCGCGAAGGCGATTGGCGGCTGCTCGAGTGCCGTCCCGCTTGGGACGGCAACTGGACGTCAGACAGCTTCATCGCGTCTTCGTGGAGTGGCAATGACGGAGCAAAGAGCCTCGTTGCCGTGAATTACTCGGATCACCAAAGCCAGTGCTACGTCGCACTCCCCTGGACCGATCTCGCCGGGCACACATGGCGGCTCAAGGATCGAATGGGCACGGGCGCCTACGAGAGGGATGGCAGCGACCTCGCATCGCACGGTCTCTTTCTGGATATGCCGGCCTGGTCCTACCACGTCTTTCAGTTGGAAACGTAATCCTGCAATCAGCGGGCAAACAACTCAATCTTCAAGGAGAATGCTATGAATACAAAAACTACATTGAGCCTTTTGGGGCTGCTCTGCTTCAGCCCATGCCTGATGGCTCAGAAGGTGAACTACAATTTCGATCAGTCGGCCGACTTCTCAAAATTCAAAACCTTCAAGTGGGTCGATATCAAGGGAGGGCAGGCTCCCGACCAGTTGGTCGGTCAGCAGATCAGGGCCGCTCTCGATCTTGAACTGGCGAAGAAGGGCTTGAGCAAAACCGATAGCGACAACGCCAATTTGTTCATCGCCTATCAGATAGCAGTTGGCCAGGAACAGCAGATCAACTCATACACTACGGGCGGAGCCGGCTGGGGCTATGGTGCGCGTTGGGGCGGCGGAATGTCGACGACAACCTCCACCACGTCCACAATCAACATCGGCACGTTGGCGCTCGACATGTACGATCCCGCTGCCAAGCAACTGGTCTGGAGAGGCACAGCCACGAAGACTATCGATACCAATGCGAAGCCGGATAAGCGCCAGAAGAACCTGGCCAAGGCAACGCAAAAGCTCTTGAAGAACTATCCCCCGCCAGTTAAGAAGTGAAGTGATTCATTCAGAGTTGTTGGTCAATGCCAATGCGACTCTCTCAGCCAGGACCTCTACAGATCGAAAGCAAGATTTGAAGTATGTGCAGAACTTCCATCCTCCGGCAATCGCTCAGGGCGCTGTTGCTGGTCCTGGCTTTCACTGCAACGGCTGCGGCACAAACCTCCGACGTCACCAACGAGGTTTGGCCCGAGTTTGATTTCTTCATCAAGCTCAACGAAAAGTCTCGCATCTACGCTTTGTACTCGGCGACGAAGCAGGAGAATCTCGAAACATATGCCGACGGACAGACGGGCGTCAATATTGACTTCTACGCGGTCCGCGGTTTTCGCAAGCACGTCATTAATTATCTCGATCCGTCCCGCTCCAAAATGCTGATGGTCAGAGCCGGTTACTTGGTCACCCGTCCGAAGAACAACTCCGGAACATCCACGGAACACATGGCCACCTTTGAGGCGACCGGTCGGGGTCACTTGAGTGGCGGATTCCTGTTGAGCGATAGGAATCGGGTTGATTTCCGCTGGGTCGCGGGCGTTCCGAAACACCGTTACCGGAACAGGCTGAAACTGGAAAAGACCTTCGATGTCGGACGATTCCAGGTAACGCCATACGCTCATGCGGAATTGTTTCGTGACTTCAATGAAGGCAAGTGGAGCCGGTTCCGCTATGCGGTGGGCGGAGAGTGGAACATCACGAAGCACATTGTCTTCGAAGCATATTACCTGAGGCAGAATACCTGGGCATCGGTGCCCCAGTTTGTGAACGCGACTGGTATTGCCATCCAGTTCTACATCCCCTGAAGGGCAAGCTCAGTACAGCTCAGATAGGATCACACCATGAGGCTTTCCAACGCATCCGGACTCTTCAGGGGCGACTGGGTGATCCCGGCATCTTATGTCGCAACTGCGCTCGCTCTCGCGGTGACGCTTCCAAAGATTGAAGCTCGCATCCTCCCATCGTTAGTCTTCGACGTCAGCGTTTCTGCAGCGATGTCTTTCTACTCTGCGATCGCCGCGGGGATGATCACGTTGACGGGAATTGTGTTCTCATTCACCTTTGTGATGGTGCAGTTCAGCGCCACCGCCTATTCCCCGCGGATTGTGCAGTGGATATCCCGCGATCCGGTAATATCGCATTCTCTCGGGATATTCACTGCAACCTATCTCTATGCAATCATGGCGCTTGTTCAGGTAGACAGGAGCGGCTCGGGGAGAGTGCCGTTTGTGAGCGGCTGGATCGTCGTCGCTCTGTTGATTGCGAGCTCAGGGATGTTTGTTGCCTTGATTCGGCGCATCAGCCTGCTGAGGGTCGACCGTATGTTGGTATTCACGGGCAATAAGGGCCGGGAGGTAATCGAAGCAAGCTATCCGTCACTCAAACCGGTATCTCCGACCTCTGCTCTGGACACGGTCCGCGGGTTGGCCCTCACACAGTCGCTGATGCATCGAGGACAGCCACTTTCCGTTCAGGCGATTGACGTCGCTGCCTTGGTGAGTTTGGCCAAGTCGTCCGGCGCAATTATTGAAATGGTGGCCGCCGTCGGCGATACGGTCGTGGAGACAACGCCGCTGATGAAGGTTTACGGCGTCAGCATGCCGATCGATGAATGTGACTTGAGAAGAGGAATCAAGTTGGGATCCGAGCGTACTTTTGAACAGGACCCCAAGTATGCAATCAGGCTGCTTGTGGACATTGCCATCAAGGCACTGTCACCGGCGATCAACGATCCGACGACTGCTGTTCAAGCGCTCGACCAGATAGAGGACCTGCTGCTCCGTCTGGGCCAGCGCCACTTGGAGAACGGCGCATTTGCCGACGGTGAAGGAAAGGTGAGACTCCTGGTTCCCCTCCCCGGATGGGAGGATCTGCTGCGGCTCGCATTCGACGAAATCAGTTTTTACGGCGCAACCAGCGTCCAGGTCATGCGTCGCATGAATGCTCTGATCGGCGATCTAACCCGAGCCTTGCCGGACGAACGCGGCGCCGCTTTGAGGCACTGGAACACACGCTTAAAGACCTTGATCGCACGTTCCTTTGCGGACGTCGAGGAGCGGTCCGAGGCCTCAGTGTCCGACCGCCAAGGCCTCGGCGTCCCGCGGCAGGAGATTTCCGCATAAAGGACGACGATGGGCGCCCTTGGATGAAATATCATCCCTCCGCGCCTCGCCCGGTCGACGCCGAAGGACTTATGAGCTTGATTTTCCACTGTTTCTTGTTTGGTCTGCCAGTTGCTTCTTGCACTGGAGAGTTTTGAGCACAAAGTTCAAGGAGTCAAACATGGCTGTTGTAGTCGCAGATCTGCACAAAGCGAAACTGACCGTCCCAGGCCTTTACGTGACGGCGAAAGAGGCGTATGAACGGTGGAAGGCCGAGCCTGACGAGGTGATCATTCTCGATGTCCGGAACCTGGAGGAACTGCTTTTCGTCGGCTTTCCGACCATTGCCTGGAAGATTCCCCTCACCTGTCAGTCGCGAGAGTGGGACGCCGAAAAGAACAAGTTTCCGATGCAGCTTCTGCCGGATTTTGTCGACCGCGTCCGCCAGGTGGCCAGACCCGACCAGGTCATCATGGCCATGTGCCGGTCGGGCGGGCGGAGTGCCATGGGCCTGAACCTCCTTGCCAAAGCTGGTTTCACGCAGCTGTACAACATCGTCGATGGCATGGAGGGGGACATCCTCAACGACCCCAACAGCGTCTTCAATGGACTGCGCGTGTTGAACGGCTGGAAAAACGCTGGACTGCCCTGGACCATCGAACTGACCCAGGAGCGGCTGCTACTGCCCAAGGCCGCGTAGTCGAGTTTCGAACCCTGGCGGAACCTGCCGTGCTTCCTTCTGAAGATGACATGCCGTCCCGGAGATGGCATGTCCTCTCCAACAGTGGCTATTTTCGCCAGGCCTCAGTCTATTTGTCGATCCCAACTCTCACAAACCAAAAGGACTTTCCCCTAAGTTCTCTTGATTGGAGAATGTGGCAGCCGACTTGCTTAGAAGGGGTAGTTACCGAAAAGACAGGTGTTTGAAGACATCACGGAGTAAAAGAGTATGACTCGATTTCTTGCTTCAGCAATTGTGTTTGCCGCGTCGGCCACCATGGCCTTCGCCCAAACCGTCAAGGTAGAAGGTCTCATCAAAGGACGAAGCGGTAGCACCATCATCCTGCAGACTGCAGAATCACCGAAGGTCATTGTCCTGCTGGACGACCGCACGGAGGTGGGCCAGGTGGAGGGTGCGCTGAAAGTTCGCCGCAAGGCGATGTCGGCCGCTGCACTGATCCCTGGATTGGCCGTTCAGGTCGAAGGAAGCTACAACGCCAAGAATGAACTGATGGCCACAGTGGTCAAGTTCAAGGGTGACGATCTGAAGCAAGCCCAGGCGATTGAGGCGGGAATGAAGGAGACTCAGGCCCGGACAGCGGAGAACGAAGCAGAATTGGCAAAGCAGAAAGCCGCGCTTGAAGCGGAGGACGCGAGACTACGGGCGACCCAGACAAAAGTGCAGGCGAACCAGGCGGAAATAGAGAAGCAAAAGGCCGCCGTGGCGGCCAACAGGGCCGCAATTGAAGCAAACACCAGGCGATTCGGTCAGTTGGATGACTACTATATCCACGACGAAGTGGTGGTGCTCTTCGGGAACGGGAAGGTTAAGGTGGAGCCCCAATACAAAGCCCAACTCGTGCAGTTAGCGCAGAAGGCGAAGACAGTTAACGGATACATGATCCAGGCGAAGGGCTTCGCCTCGGCGTCCGGTAGCGCAGCACTGAACCAGAAGCTGAGCGAAGATCGGGCCCACAATGTGGTTACGATCCTTTTGCAGGACGGTCGCGTCCCACTTGTCAACATGTTGGCTCCCGGCGCGATGGGGGAGGCCCAGCAGGTGCAGGCCCCAAAGAGCGCTGATGCAGAGGCGCAGAACCGGCGCGTGGTCGTGAGAGTTTTGCAGAACAAGGGAGTCGCGGGACTCTAATAATCCTGTCCATTGCGCCGACCAAATGGCTCGGCGCAATTGCCCTTCAGAGTGGCGGTTAATCGCGGCTCGGCCGGCCCCGGGCGCGCGAAGCAGAGGTAGCGAAGTATGAATCAACAACCCGTTTCGAGGAGAATGGTGCTTGCGGGCATGCTCGGTTTGCCTGGAGCCCTTCAATCGCAGACCAAGGGAACAACAAGTTCATCGCTGAGTGAGGAACAGAAGACTCAGTTCCTTCTGACAGCCAAGGTGCTCAAGACCCGAAACGCTTCTCATGGCATTACCGGCACCCTGAGAGCGACTCTCTCCGATGGGCGCATCACCCACGATGCGAGCATACAAGCCATCAACGAGTCCAAAACGGCCTTCCAGACCGCGATGGGTACTGAGCTCAACTTCAGAGACACGTGGAAGTTCGACGTCGCCGGCTACAAACTTGACCGGTTGCTTGGCCTGAACATGGTTCCCGTCAGTGTCGAGCGGAAACACAAGGGGAGCGCGGCATGCTTCACCTGGTGGGTCGACGACGTTCTGATGCTTGAAATTGACCGGGTCAAGAAGAAGGCCCAACCCCCGGACGTGCCCACCTGGAACGACCAGATGGAGATTGTTCGCGTCTTCGATCAGCTCATTTTCAATACCGATCGGAACCTCGGCAACCTCGTCATTGACAAGAAGTGGCGAATCTGGATGATTGACCATAGCCGCGCATTTCGCATGTTACAGGACATTCGCGAACCGAAGAACCTGAAAAGGTGCGATCGCGCATTGTTGCAGAAGATGAAGGAATTGACGGAACCCCAATTAACTGGCTCGATGGGGGAGTACCTCAATAAAATGGAGATCCAGGCGATACTGGCCCGTCGGGACAAGATCGTAAAGCACTATGAGGAAATGGGCGAGAATACGCTCTACGACTCAACTCGCCGTTCCGCATGAGCACTGGTCAGCGGCAACGCTCGATCAGGTCGCGTCGACTGCCTTTGCGGCTTTTCCGGCGGCCAGGGCGTGATAGATCGAGCTGTAGGCTAGTTTGCCTGCGCGGTCTGCCAACGCTGCGCCCAACGCGGGGTCAAGGGCACGAATGGGGTCGATCGCGCTCCTGATTCTGCCTGAATTCAGGGAGAGCAGAGCGCTCTCGAGTTCGACGCGCTGAGCTTCAGGAACGGCGGAGAGCGCCTCAGGACTCAGCACCAGGCTGGGCTGGTCCGGGCACGGCGCCTCCAGTGTGCGCTGCTCATACCGAACTCCGAGAAGTCGCGCCATGCACTCGAATATCTCCCGGCGCCGGAACGGCTTGCGCACGAAGTCGTCCAGTCCGGCGGCAAGCACCCTCTCCCGCTCCGCATCGAGGCCGGACGCACTGAGCGCGGCGATCTTCACCTCCGCTCCCCCATCCATCGAGCGAATCTGCCGCGCCGCCTCCATACCGCTCATCCCCGGCAGCCTGATATCCATCCAGATCAACTGCGGGCGCCACGTCCGATAGATTTCGATTCCTTCGGGGCCGTCCTTGGCGATGGCAACCTCAAAGCCGGCGTTCTCCAGCAGGCGCGCCAGCAGCAGGGAGTTCTCGGGCTGGTCTTCAACGATCAGGATGCGGTATTGGGGCTGGCCTGCCGCGAGGATGTAGGATTTGTCCGGTTCGGCGGGCCTCGGAAGATCCGATTGCGCAGCTCGATCCACAGGCAACTCGACCCGGAACACCGAACCCTCTCCGGGTGTGCTTTCGAGCAGGATTTGACCTCCCATCAGGCGCACAAACTCGCGGCTGATGCTGAGGCCTAGCCCGGTGCCTTTTGCCAGCGCACCGCCGTCCCCCTGGACAAATGGCTCGAAAACGCGCGCCTGGTCAGCCGGAGCAATCCCGATGCCGCTGTCCCGCACCTCCAGACTCAAGAGCAGCCGATCTTCACCATCCATCGGCGTGAGATTGAAGTCAAGCGTCACTCCGCCCTGCTCGGTGAATTTCACCGCATTGCCGAGGAGATTGATCAGCACCTGTCGCAACTTGGCCGCGTCCGACCGAATCAGGAGCGGTTTTGACAGGTCGCCATGGACGGAGAACGTCAGGTTCTTTTGCTCGGCACGCGGACTGGTTAGGTCAGTGACCTCACGCACGAGCAGCGACAGGTCAACAGCTTCACTCTGCACGACGGTCCGGCCAGCCTCGATCTTGGACAGGTCGAGTACTTCGTCAATCAGGTCGAGCAGATGTTCGCCGCTTCGGCTGATGATCTCGAGGTCCCGTTTATTCTCGTGCTTCATCCCCGGCGCGTCGCGCAGCAGGGTGGAGAAACCGAGAATTGCGTTCAGTGGCGTGCGCAGTTCGTGGCTCATGTTGGCGAGGAATACACTCTTCGCCAAGTTGGCTGTCTGCGCCTGGTTGCGAGCCACCTCCAACTCCGCAGTCCGTTGCTCGACCAATTCCTCCAGGCGCCCCTGATACGCGAGGAGTTCCTGCTGCGCTTCCTTGAGGTTCTGAAGGACTCGCGCGACCGGCGCGATCGTGATGAGCATGGAGACAAGCAAGGTGAACCACATGCCAATCGGTGCTCCAGGGAAGTAGCGAGGCAGCGGATGCCCGTAAAATTCCAGGAGCGCCATGATAAGCAGACTCGCGAGGCAGATTGCGGAGGTGACCAGCGCCCCCCTGGAGCCGAGCAGCCACGCCGCCGTGATCGGCAAGGCGATGTAAAACACGAGCGCGAAGCTGCGAATGCCTCCGTTCAATACGATAAAGGCGGTTGCGCTGAGCCCAAATCCAATCAGGTAGACAAGACTGGCGGCACGGAGCCGGCCTTTGCCGAGCAAAACGAGAGCCACTGCACACGGCAGGCTGGTGGTGAACGTGATTAGAAGGGCGGCGGCTTTGCGAGCAGTGAAGAACGGGATGTTCAGAACGCAGTTGAGAACGAACCAGGCGAGCACAGCCTCGCACAGGACATGCAACACCTTGGCCGTCGGGTCATTCGCGAGCGGACCGCGCAGCGCCAACAGCTTCCACGCACTCGAGAGTAGCGAGAGTGGTTTTGAGCCCTGATCTGTCGATTGCTTGCTGATAAAAGAGATTCTACTATTTAAGTTTGCGCCTCATGTGTTTTAGGTCCCCTGTCGTCGCGGCGTTTGCACTCGGAGCATGTGCCCAACTCCTTCCTGGTCAGGCAGGACTAGGCACGGCGGAAGTGAGTGGAATCGTGCGCGACCAGCAGGGCGGAGCGGTTCTCGAGGCAAAGATCGTCCTGACCGAGAAATCAAAGGGGTTAACCCGCGAGTCGTCATCCGACGCCGCCGGATCATTTCTGTTCCCGGCTGTTGGCGCGGGACTCTACAAGCTGGTCGTTGCCAAGGAGGGCTTCCGGACTCAGATTCTGGACGACGTCAGACTCGAAGTCGGCCAGCGGGCTACACTCGAAGTCCCGCTTACCGTAGGCGACATCAAGACGACGATCAGTATCTCTTCCGGTGACATGCCGCTGCTTGAAACGCAGTCAAACGCCATCGGCACCGTGATCGATTCAGCAAGAGTTCGCGACCTCCCCTTGAACGGGCACTATCTGCTACAACTCGCGTTGCTGGCCGGCGGCACGGCGGAGGCCAGTACCGCTAATAACGGCTTCGCGGTGAATATCGGACAACCAGCCCGCGTTGTCCTGCTTCCCGGAACGCTGCCGTATTCCGTCGGTTATTCGCTGAACGGTATCCCTGTCCGCGGTTCGCGCGACGGTGAGCTGGTTCTGAACTTCTCGACGGCGGCGGTGGACCACTTCAAGGTCGAGGAGGGCTTCCTGATGCCGGACCAGGGTCCGAACGCCGGCGTCGTCAACATCGCCACGCGCAGCGGCGGGAGCCGGTTCCATGGAGAGGCGTTCGAACTCGTCCGCAATGTCGCCCTCGACGCAAGAAACTTCTTCGCCACTCGTGCCGAAGACCTGAAGCGGAACCAGTTTGGCGCCAGCCTGGGAGGTCCTGTCTGGAAGGACCGCATCTGGTTCCACGCGTTTTACGAAGGCACGCGGCAGATCACGGCATTCACCAGTGCGGGCTACAGCCCGACGGCGGGCATGTTCGCGGGCAACTTCGCGGAAACCGGCCAGCCCATCTACGATCCGGCGAGCTTCTCCTCCGTCTCCGGTCTCCGTCAGCCGTTTCCGAACAGCGCGATTCCAGCGGACAGGATCAATCCGGTCGCGAAGAATCTGTCGAAGTACTACATGCCGGGATCGAGCCTGTCGAGCAGGCCGAGCAATTTGTACGGCAATCCACGGAACACCATCGACGACGATCAGTGGGGCGTTCGGGTGGACACCGCATTGAATTCCCGGCAGCAATTGTTCGCGCAGTTCTTCCACCAGAACGCCCCGTCCGTTCAGCGCGGACTGTATCCTCTGACCGGGTTGATCTACGAAAACCGCTCGGACCTCGCGCACGATCCAGCACACGATGTCGTTTACGCCACGCGTCGGTAAACGTCCTGCGGGTAGCCTTCCTGCGGCCGTTCGCGACGGGGGGCAACGAGGCGCAGTCGATGGGGCCGATTCTGAAAGAAATCGGTGTGCTCAACACCTATGATGACCGCGGCGTCAGCCGCATCAACCTGACCGGGTATTCGCCGTTTGGGAGGTCCAACGGGGACGTCGGAAATCAGGACAACGCATGGCACATCGCGGATGAACTCAACTACTCGCGATCGACTCACAATCTCAAATTCGGTGCGGCAATCGACTACCGCCGCGGCTGGCATCTGAATTCGAACGCGTGGGCGCTTGGAGACCTGACGTTCAACCCGACTTTTTCGGCTCAACTTGGCCCGAACCAACAAGGAGATTTGGTGCCGCAGGCCAACACCGGCAATTCCTGGGCCGATTTCCTGCTAGGAATCCCCGCCACGGGCAGACTGGCCGGCCTGCGCCCGGTGGAATACCGGGGACCACCTTCACCCCGTTCGCCCAGGACACGTGGCGCGCAGCGCGCGGACTGACCCTGAATTACGGCCTCGCCTGGCATGTGGCCACTCCCCCGGATCCGAGGGGTTGGGGACGGAGCGCGGTACACGGATTCGACCCCAAAACAGGGCTGCTGACGTATGCCGCTCTCGGGGAATTGTCCCCTCAGGTGTTTTCGACGGATTGGAACAATCTCGCTCCCCGGCTGGGGATTGCGTGGAATCCGGCTCGGTTTGCCCAATACAGTAATCCGGGCCGGCATCGGAGTCTACTATTCCGATTTCCCGTGGTTCCTGCCTCAGCAAGCACTCACCGTCAGCCCGCCGGTCGGATCCTCTTCATCCGTCAATAATCCGCAGAACGTACCCATGCCGGCGTATATGCTGGGCCTGAACATTTTCCCCACTGTTCCGCCGGCGCCTCTGGACGAGAACTATGCCAGTAACCTTCCTCCCGGCACCCTTGCATCGTCAATCGATCCGTCTCTCCGCACGGCGTACTCGAGCCAATGGAACGTTTCGATTCAGCATCGGCTATGGAGCAAAAGCATGGCCGAGCTGTCCTATGTGGGGTCGAGCAGTCACAGCCTTCCAAACACTATCGATTTATCACAGTGCCGGCCCGGCGCCGACCTGTACTGCGCGACGGCTACCAAGCCGTGGCCGCGCTACGATCTGCTGCTCTGGGTGACGGGGAGCGGCAACGCTTCCTACGAGGCACTGATCGGCAAATTCCAGCACCGGTCGGACAAGGGCTTGAACCTGCAGGTCGCCTACACGATGTCAAAAGCGCTTACCGATACCTGGCAGTTCACCACCCTCGGGTACGGGCAGATAACGTCCTGCCGCTCCTGCGACAAGGGCCCTGCGACATTTGACGTCCGCCATCGTGCGGCCACGAGCCTCGTGTGGGCGCTTCCGTTCGGCCGCGGACGGAAGTTCGGAAGCGGCCTGCCGCCTCTCCTCAACCGGATGGCGTCCGGTTGGAACCTGAGCGGCATCGTGACGATGACGACGGGACAGCCGCTCTATATGACAGCACCCATGCGCACCGGCAACTACTATCTGAACCAACTTCCGAACCGCGTCTGCGACGGGCGAAGCGGCGAATTGTCCGGCAATGTCCGCAATAACGGTTTTCTGTGGTTCGAGACCGCGTGCTTCGTGGTTCCACCCTCAGGCTATTTCGGAAACAGCGGCCGCACAGTGCTGAACGGTCCCGGCTTCCACAATTGGGACTTGGCCGTCGAGAAGGCCATACCTGTTGGCGTTGAGGCCGTGCGGATGCTTTTCCGCGCGGAGATGTTTAACGCGTGGAACCACACGCAGTTTCAAGCGCCAACTGCGGATGCGGGAGCAGGAGCGAACTTCGGCCGGATCTCGGCGGCGCGCCCGCCTCGGCTAGTCCAACTCGGACTCAAAGTAGCCTGGTAGGACCTTCTTAGTTGTATGAGGCAAACAGATGAAACGCACGGACACGCCTGCGAAACGCACTTTCAACGCCGACAACTTCTTCAGGACGACCGCCGACGTTGTCGTCTCAATCCCCGTCCTGATCGCCGCACTGGTCCGGCCGAAGACCTCCCCGGCTCTGCGCGAGAAGGTGATGCTTGGAGTGACCTCCATCACCGACTGCCGCCTCTGTCAGTGGGGTCACACCCACTGGGCGATGGCGCACGGCGTGCCGCTCGAAGAGGTCAACGACATCCTCGGCCACGACATCGCGGCCCTGCAAGCGAAGAACCCGGCCGAGGCCGCAGCAATCCTTTTCGCCCGGCACTACGCCGAGAACCTCTTCCGGTTCGACCCGCAGTCGATTGCGAACCTGCGCAGGCACTACAGCGAACCGCAAGTGGCCGAGATTCTTGCTTATGTGCGCGCTATTACGCTAGGCAACCTGACGGGCAATACACTGGACGCCATCATCGAGCGAATTCGCAGCCGAGCCGCCTTCTCGAAACGGCCGTGAGTAACCCCGTCGACGCGATCAGTGCCGCAATCGTCACGTGTGCCTGTCGACCCCCAACCGCTAAAGTAGACAATGTCCTATCGTGAGTATTCGATATACGCTTAGGCTGGAGGATGCGAGCCACCGGCAGCGAAGCAACCCGATTATGCGCGGTTGGGGAATTGGACTTAAACGACAGGAGTGAAAATGGAAGACCCACAGACCGAGAATCAATGTCGGACAAGTCCTGCCGACCCGAAGACTGATCTCGCCTGGAAACGAACCAGCATGGCCGATTTCCGGACCCGCCTGGCGCTGGACCGGAATACCCTTGCGTGGATTAGGACAACGCTCACCATGGGGAGTTTCGGGCTGGGCATGATCGGCTTCTTCCGTTCTATCCGCACGCAATCGCCGAGCCCGGAGTCCATCCGGCTCCATCAGGCGGCAATTCAATTCGGATACACGCTCATGATTTTAGGTCTCCTGGCAACTGTACTTTCGGGGGTGTCACACTGGCGTACGCTCCGCAGGCTGGAGAGAGGCGATACACCGGTGATGAGCCAATGGCCGCTCAGCATAACTGTAGCCATGCTCGTTTCGGTTGCGGCGATGGTCGTCCTTTGGTCTCTTTGGACGCGCTGACTCCACAGGCTCGCTATCGCGAAGAGTGGTCCAGTGATAGTCCAGGCAGGAAGTTGGAACCTGACCCTTGGCTTCCGCATCGCGGCTGTGATACACCTTCAGAGGCATGAGTCGAGCGTCGATGACAAGGCGTGGATTTGCCGCCGGCTTGGCTGCGCCACTCCTGAGGAGCGTGCCGGCAGCCAGCCCGCTCCGCGTCGCTGCGTTCCGTGCCGACGCTACTCCGCCCCTTGGCGAGCCGCTCATCTGGGTTGCCCCCGCCACACGAATCCTCGACCCGCTTTGGGCCAAAGGCATCATCCTTGACGACGGACAACAGCGCATTGTTCTCTGTGCCATAGATTGGTGCGGCATCGGCAGTTCAACTTATCGCCTCTTCACTCAGCGAATAGCCGAAGCCGCGGCAACAGGCGTCCCAAACGTCTCCCTGCACTCCGTCCATCAACACACGGCCCCCTACATCGATGGCGACGGCTGCGCGCTGCTCAGGCAAATGCCGGACCCGCCGCTGCTGATGAGCGATAAGGCTCTCGATCTTGTCACAACCCGCATCGCTCAAGCCGTCCGCAAGGCCGCAGGGCGGCTCAAGACAGTCGACCAGATCGGAATCGGCGATGCTGAAGTGGAGTCGGTCGCCTCTGCCCGCCGCATCATCGACAATGGCGCGCTAGTCACCCGCTACAGCACGGGAGGCCGCGACCCGAAGATCGCCGCTCTCCCCGAAGGTGACATCGACCGGCATCTCCGCACTCTCACCTTCGCCCGCGGCAACAAGCCCGTCGCAAGGCTCCACTACTACGCAACTCACCCTCAGACTTTCTGTTGCGATGGCCGCATTACCGCCGACTTCGTGGGCGCTGCCCGCGAGCAGCTTGAGCGCGTGGAAGGCGTGCCGCAAATCTACTTCACCGGCTGCGCCGGCGACGTCACCGTCGGCAAGTACAACGACACATCAGCGGCAGCCTACAACGCCCTCAAACAGCGCCTCTTCGCAGGCATGAAGGCCGCTGCTGCCGCAACCCGATACTCCCCAGCATCTCCTCTCACTTGGAAGAGCGCTCAGTTGGTCCCTCCTCAGCGAATCTCGGCCGTCCCAGACCTCACCCAGATGTCCGGACGCCCGGCGCAGGACCTCTACCGGGCCGCCATCGTGGCTGCGTTCGCAACGCGCAAGCAGCCGCTTGAACTCCACGCTCTTCAGATTGGAGAGGCTGTCATTCTCCACCTGCCGGGTGAACCGATGCTCTTCTTTCAGGGCTACGCGAGGGAGCAAGCGCCGTCGAAAGCAATCATGGTGGCCGGCTATGGCGACATTAGCCCCGGATACCTCTGCACGGAGGAAGCGTTCAAGCAGGGCGGATACGAACCCAGTGCCTCCAATGTTGGCGCGCCAATCGAAGCCGAATTGGTTCAGGCGATCAGGGAACTCATGGCCAGTTGACATCGAAAGGAGAAGTGCATGTCCACGCAAGATCGAAAGGATGCCGGAAACACCCGGCGAGATTTTGTTCAGGCCGGCGGAGCGACGCTGGCCACTCTCAGTCTCTCCAGTTCCACCCTCTCCGCCGCAACGCTGGCCATGGATGGAGGCTCGAAGACAGTCGACTTCCCCGCCGCCCGGCAGACCGCCCTCACCGAGTGGCCGCGCTACGGCGCCGAGGAGAAGCAGGTTCTGCACGACCTCATCGACAGCAACAAGTTCTATGAAGAACTGCCCGCCTTCGAGAAGGAATGGAAGCAATACACCAAGTCGCCCTTCGTCAAGGCGCACATGAACGGCTCCAGCGCCCTGACCAGCATGTATTTCGCGCTCGACCTGCCGCCCGGCAGCGAGATCATGGTGCCCTCCTACACCTTCTTCGCCACCTGCCTGGCGATGCGCTTCTTCGGCTGCGTGCCGATCTTCATCGACATCGATCCCAAGACCGCCTGCTTCGACCTCGAAGACGCCAAGCGCAAGCTGACGCCGCGGACCAAGGCGGTCGTCCCGATGCACTCCTGGGGCCTGCCGTGCGAGATGGACAAGATCTCCGACTGGGCCAAGGAGAAGGGGCTGATCGTGCTCGAAGACGCCGCCCACGCCCACGGCGCCTCGATGCAGGGCAAGAAGATGGGCACCTGGGGCGTGATGGGCATCTTCAGCTTCCAGGCCAGCAAGGTCATGCCGACCGTCGAAGGCGGCATGGGCATGTACCAGAAGCGCGAGTACTTCGAGCGCGCCGCCGCCTTCGGCCACTACGAAGACCCGGTGAAGTTCCCCAAGGACAGCCCCGTGCGGGCATACGAGGGCACCGGCTTCGGCCAGAAGTACCGCATGCATCCGTTCGCGGCCGCCGTCGGCGCGACAGCAATTGCGTCGGCTCGACGAGCATCAACGCCCGGTCGCCAACCGAACATCCGCGCGCTCAACGACCGCCTCATTCAACTTCCCGGCCTCGCCGAGCCGCGTCTGCCGGCCCGACCAGAAGCGTGTCTACTACCACAGCAACATGCTGCTCCTGGACGAGCAAGAAAGCCGGCTTCAAGCGCGACGCGCTGCTCAAGGCGCTGCAGGCCGAAGGCGTGCGCGCGGCCGTCTGGGACTATCCGGAACAGCACAAGCTGAAGATCTACTCCGAGGCCAAGTGGTGGCATCACGCGCCGCACGATCCCGGCAGTCCATGCCGGGCAACGCGCAGGTGAACAAGACGCACATCTTCCTGCCCATTCCATACGGCGATGCGCCGGAACTGATCGATCAGTAGGTCAAGGCCTTCGAGAAGGTCTGGGCGCACCGGAAGGATCTCGGCAAGCTGTCCTGATGCCCGGCACGCGTCCGGTACGCCTCCTCTCCTTGGTCGGGATTGCATTGTGCTTCTGCGCGTGCTCTCCACCCTCGCCCGAGGCGCCCCTGGGCGACAAGTTGATCGCCCAAACATACGACTCAGGTTTCCAGCTCGCCCACGACACCTACAACGGCATGGGGACCGGCAGCGACGGGAACATCTACTACGTGCTGAGCGCGGAACCCCACGACACCGCCGGTCAGATGTACGTGTTCGATCCCAAGTCCGGCAAGTCGCGGCACTTGGGCGACCTGACCGAAGCGTGCGGCGAGAAAGGCAAACAGCTCATCGCCCAGGGCAAGAGCCACGTCAATTTCGTCGAGTCCGAAGGCAAACTCTACTTCGCCACCCACATCGGCTACTACAGCATCATCGACGGCATGGAGAAGATGGGCGTTCCGCCTGCGGGTTGGAGTGCCTATCCTGGCGGTCACCTTCTGGCCTACGACATGAAGTCCGGCGCATTCGAAAACCTGGCCATCGCACCGCGAGGCGAGGGCGTCCTGACCATGAACATGGACACGCAGAGGAAGCGGATCTATGGGCTCACGTGGCCGACTGGGCGATTCTTCCACTTCGACCTGAAGACCCGCCAGTTGAAAGACTTCGGTTCGCTCTTCCTCGACGGAGAAAACGGCAAGGGCGCCGGCCTACCGGACGATTTGCCGGTCGCTTGCGATTGACCCGCGCGACGGCTCCGTCTACTTCACCACTGGCGAAGGCGCGATCCATCGCTACCGCTACGACAGAGACGCGCTCGAACTCGTCGCCGGCGACGACATGAAGAAGGACTACTTCGGCCTCTACGATCCCACTTCAGCCGGGCACATGGCCTACAACTGGCGGCAGGTCTTCTGGTATCCCGGCGACCAGCACATCTACGGTGTCCACGGGAATTCCGGCTACCTGTTCCGCTTCGACCCGAAGGCTGAACGTGTCGAAGTGCTCGACCGCATCACCTCGCGGGCATCGAAGCAGAGCGGCATGTTCGACCAGTTCAGCTACGGCTACCTCGGTTTCGCCCTCGGCCCGGACGAGCGAACCATCTACTACCTGACCGGCGGCCCGATCTACGTCGACGGCAAGCGCGTTCGCGGCAAAGACAGCACCGCGAAGGGCGAGTCCAAGGGACAGGAGGACCTGCACCTGGTTACTTACGACATCCCTACCGGGCGGTACACCGATCACGGCGCCATCTTTTTCAAGAACGGCGACCGTCCGTCCTACGTCAACTCAATCGCCGTCGGGACAGGACGGAACTGTCTATGCTCTGTCCCGGATCGGTGAGGGAGACCGCACTCGAACGGACCTGATCAGCATTCCTCCGGTGAGCCTGCGTCACTAATTTGGAAACGACTCGCGCTATCTTGTCAGTTGTCTCCGCTGCGCCAGGCCGGTGGCCCATCGCTCGATCAACGCAGGTTCGGGGTCCGCGGCTGCCAATGCAGCAAAATACCTGTTGCGCTCCGCGGAGGTGTTCGCTGGCACTGGAATCTTCTTGCCCGCATGGATGATGTGATTGCCTGCCTTCTCCAGGACGAGGCATGCCGGCGGGCGTCCATAAAAGCTCGAAAGACCCAGGTCGATGTTAATGACTCGCGACCCGAACCGCGGTTCGATCCCTGCCTTGGTTACCGTGTGGCCGATGACGATCAAATCCACGCGGAACGTGTTCAAGACGGCTGCAACATGATTGGCCATCGCAATGCCCTGGCCTTCAGCGAGACCGCGAAACCAGAGCGGACCTTGCACGCTGGTCGTCATTCCTGGCGTCAGCTTCTCCGGATCGGACAGCTCATGGCGAATCGTCTGGTTCATGTTCGCGATCGTATTCTTGAGCATCGCCGGAGAGAGGCCGCCATGCACGAACACCGCGCGGTTGATGCGCAGTACCGCGTTATGCGATCTGATCCAGGAACCATACGGCCCATCGGGCGCGTAGGCGCGGAGCAGTTCGACGAAGCCTGGCGGGTGCGCTTGCAGCCAGAGCTGCCTGAACCCCTCTTCGTCCTTGGGTGTTTTAGGACCTTGTCCGGCCGCACTCCGATCGGCGAGTTCCTTTTCCAGCAGGTCCTTGACGAGCGACGCTGATTCAGCCGTAGCGAACTCTGCGTATTCTTCGGGCTGGATGGTGCGCGTGTCGCGACACATCGGCATCGCGTCGTGATTCCCGATCAAGGCGTGGAGACGACCTCCGGCTGCCTCGGCTTGGCGTTCCAGCTTCATCAGCAGGTCCATCGCCTTCCGCGTCTGCTTCCCTCTCGCCGGTATGTCGCCGATCTGGACGACGTGAATGCGCCCGCCGCTCCAATCCCCGTTGGCGTCAGTCGCCCCGCCCATCTCCAGTGTCTTCTGGAGAGCGTCGCAATCGCCGTGGATGTCCCCGATCGCGACAATACGCTCGACACCTTCCCACTGATCCTTGCGGCCCGGCCTCAGGCTGGGCCGCCGCTGCCATCGGTACGGCAAGCAGCGCCATCGCCTGCCGGCGCGTCAACTTGTTCAAGTCCCTATCGAGCAAGTCCACGGTTAGTCGGCGCAGACCAGACTCAGCCAGCGCCATATCCCCTTCCGCCTCTCGAAGAACGCGCGATACTCAGCCGGTGAGTAGGCGTCGTTGCTCTTCACGTATCCCACGATACCGGGTGCTGGGGCAACCCTGATCCACTCTTCCCGTTCGAGGCGCACGGGGACCTGGAGCTTCTCCGCTGTCGGAACAATCTTGTGGCTGAAGTTTCCGAGTTCTTTCGATGTCGCATCGGCCGCCTCCCGAATCGCCACCGCTTCGCCGGTTGTTGCCACATGGCCCAGCGGATCCAGGTCGATGGGGAAGCTCCCGTACACGTAGGGCACAACGTAAAGCGTTTCGTCATAGCGCTTCGCAGGCAGTGCCAGCATCCGGTCCATTACTCGCCAGAGTTCGCTCGCTGGATCCTGCGGCTTCCATCGCTTGGCGAATGCCGCCGGCCCCTTCCCAAAACTCAAAATCGACCCGGAACACTGGACCCATGAGGGCCAGCAGACTCTTAGCATCCTTGCGCGAAGTAATGTCCTTCATCTTCGCCACAAAGGAAATAAACGCCGGATCTTTCAGCGCCGAGTCTGATGGGACGAGATCCCTCAGGTCCTCAGGCCCGGCCTGCAAATTCAAAGGCCACGCTGCTCCCAGCGCCGCCGTGATTGCCTTTCGGCGCGTCGTGAGCATCTCAGGGGAAGTACGTCTCGTTCTCGCCCTTCTCGCGGGCTTTCTTTTCGAAGAATTCGACGATCTTGTCCCGGCGCGCCATCAGCGCCTTGACCTCGGCCGGCTTGAGAAACGTGCCCGTCGCCGCCTCGACGTCCGCCTGCTTGAGTGCTTTCATGGCCGCCATGAACTTCCGGCTGCACCGGGTCAGGTTTTCCACATTCCGGATGTTCGGATACGCCGTCATCGTTCGCGAGTGGTCAATCAGCTTGATTTGCCAATCCTTGGTGATCAGCATGTTGGCATAATTGCGGTCGATGTTGATGATCAGTTCGTCGAAGACTTTTGAGGTCTCCAACTGACGCTTGAAGGCCTCCTCATCGGGAGGCTTGACGTCGTTCTTAATCCGATCGGCCTGATCCATGAGGACGTCGTCGACCCACCAGGAGAATCCGGCCGGCTTGCCTTCAAACGGCCGGCTCACCGCCACCGGAACGACATTGTAATTCAACAGGCGGTCAATCTTGTATACGGCGATATTGAATCGCCAGGCGTCGGTCATCGGGATGTGCGAGCCGTCGGCTCCAAAGAACTCCGACAATTCCTTGTTGATGCGCTGAATGCTGGCCGAGTGTTTCAGCTTTCCGTCTGTCAGCTCCACTTTCACAGGCTTTGTCACTCCCCTGCCTATTTCGGCGGAGGACACGATCTTGGCTGTGCGCAGAAACTTCTCCTGCTCAGCATCGGTGAGCGGCGTTCCCGCGGCGGCATTCAATGCCAGCCCCAAAGCGCAAGCCGCGGACATTATGAACTGCCTTCTCATTTGATCTTCTCCATGATTCCAGCCTCGGCAGCGGCGCCGTAGTAACCCGTCCGCGTCCGAACCGTCAGCTTGCGGCGCTTCGGGTCCTTCACTCCCACCCTGACCTTGTGGAAGGCTGTATCGTTGACCCGCTCCTGAGGCGAGTACACCAGCATGTACTGGTTTCTAAGATCGCGCGCGATGTTATCGCACAAGGCCGATACTTCAGCAACTGAGCCCGGGAAAAAGGCCTCCCCGCCAGTCTGCTCGGCGAGCTTGCGGATGACGCCGGGATTGGCATCGCCATCGAAGGGATCATACAGGCCGATCGCATAGAACAGCGAACCCGAAATCCCCGCTGCCTGAATGATGTCGTTGATCTTTCGTTTGCTGATATTGTCACCGCCGTCACTGATCACAACCAGTGCCTTCTTTGTCAGCTTCGACTTCTGCAAGTGGATCAGGGCGGTGGCAATGCCGTCATACAGCGCTGTCATGCCTTTCGCCTGGAGACGCTCCAACGCTGCGTCGAGCTGAGTTCTATCCGAAGTGAATGGCACCGAGGGCGGCAGGCCGAACTCAACCGTCGTCGCTGAAATGAACGACGAACATTTCGTCTTGCGGATTTGAAGCCGCGACAAAGGCCTTCGCCGCAGCCACAACCTCCGGGACCTTGGTATTCATGCTCTGGCTGTTGTCGACCACCAGGCCGATGGCGACTGGAACATCCTCACGGAGGAACTGCCGGATCTCCTGCGGCTTGCCGTCCTCCTGAAGAACGAAGTTCTCTTTCGACAAGGTCGCCGACGAACGACCCCTTCTTGTCCTCGCGAACCGTGACGTAGAGCACAACGCGGCGCACGTCCATCGACAGGGTCACTTCCTTGTCGGCGCTCTGCGCTGGCGGGGCAGGATTTGGTGGCTGCGACGCGGCGCCGCTCATGGCTGCGAACGCAAAGACAGCCAAGGCGCGAATTTGGCGGCTGATCATGCCGTCCCCCTTACAGTTCAAGGATTTGCCTGCACCGGGCGACGCGAGTTTGGCACGCGTCTCTTCGTCCGGCAGGGCTCGAACGATGAACCTCTGAGGTGCGCTGCCAACATATTCAAATGGAAAACAGGTAATCAGCGTCACTGCCGGACCGTGGCTTGGGTCGAGCACCTCAAGGTCGGATGGGGTGAATAACTTGACCCACTCGACGCCATAGCGATACTCGTCGGTCTTCGTCAGGATTGTGATGACATCGCCGCGACGCACCCACTCGAGCTTTCGAAAGTGCGTATTCCGATGTCCCGCGACCCCTATGTTTCCCGTCTCCCCGGGCAACGATGTGCTCTCAACGTGCCCGATGCTCTTGTCCAGCGTGCGCGCGTCGGTTCCTTCCAGCAAGACGTAGGAGATTCCAAGCCGTGCAATCGACAGCTTCCCCAGCGGCGTGCCGGACTTCAGCTTTGCCGAGTTTGGCTTCGCGACCGCACTCGGGACGATTGTCTCTGTGGGTGGCTTCGCTGGGCCGCCTTCACCATGAAAGGCGTTCCCCGCGGACCACTGCACATACTCCGACTCGGCATAGACCGCAAGCGGCCAGCCTGCCAGTGCAAGCCCCAGCGCCAGCAGCGCCAGATGCAGAAGATAGAGGCTGGAACTCAATCGCGAAGCTAACCTGCCCCGGAGCCGGATAGTCATTTGTGTGAAACGATTGCTGTGCCGGTTGTAGCACCCGATCACTCGAGTGCGCCAACCGGCACAGGTTGTCTATCTTGTCTTAGCGAACACGCGAGCTGAGCGAGCGAACCAGCAGCGATGCGCCAAGGAGCAAGCGCGCCGAGGCTGCCTGCCAAGTGAATGGGCGATGCCGTCTTCGGCAGCGCTGCGGGGGCGGCGGCGGGGGCCGGAGCCTTCACCGGCTCGCCGTCGGTACCGGCGGTATCGGTGGCGTCCACCTTTTCAAACGTGGCCGGAGCATAGGCCACTTCCTGCTTCGCCGGCGTCTGCACAACGACTGGAACATCGACGGCCTTCGGTTGCACCGTTTCCACGTTGTGCGAGGGGACGGGTTGATTCGTCGCCGCGGCAATCTCCACCGCTTTCACCTTCGGGTAGACGAAGCGCTGGCCGTAGTTGTCGCCAGGATAGAACCAGCTCTTCACCGCCATCGGAGCATTCGATTGACGCTCCGAAAAGTACATGACTGTCTTGCTGGTGGCGTTGATGCGATAGTCCGGGATGGCGATGATCGTAGCGTACGTCTTGTTCTCTTGCGACGTTCATTACCTGAACGACATTCCTGTTCGAGGAAGAGTCGACCAGTTTGAAGACGTATGTGCCGGCCGGCAGAGTCACGCCGGGCACCTGCACAGGTCCGCTGAAGGTCAATTTGGTTTTCTTATTCCAAACGTCCGCCATCGTGGCGGTGGATAACAACGCGCCGCAAGCCACGGCCGCGAGGAGAAGTCTGATTTTCATTCGGAAGGATTCCTCTCTGTTACGATCAAGGCTGCGTAAACAGCCTATTGGTTGGTGATCAAGAGCTACGATGCACTTGGTTGGCCCGGTGATTCAAAATCGCGACGCAGGCAGGCTAGGCCTGCGCCTACTTTCACCGGACGTTATCTACACTACTTTGATGAAAAACCGCTAATTTGTCAATGGGCTATGGTCGCTGGGCACATGGGCCGGCAGGAGAGTCATACGCATGATTGGACTAGGCATCACTCGACGAGCCGTATTCGCCGCCGTCGGCGCTGCGGCGAGCAGCCGCTCTTCAGGCTCCTCTCGCCGCCCGCCGAATCTTCTCTTTGTGTTCGCCGACGACCTCGGTTGGCGCGACGTCGGCTACCAGGGCTCGGATTTCAACGAAACGCCCAATCTCGACTTGCTCGCAGGACAGAGCCTGACCTTTAAACAGGCGTATGCCTGCGCCGCCAATTGCGCTCCATCACGGGCCTGCCTGCTCTCAGGTCAATACACCCCCAGACACGGTGTCTATGCCGTGGACAGCACCCTGCGCGGCCCTCAAGAGCGCATGCGTCTGGTCCCCATCCCCAATGACCAGACACTGAACCCCGAGAAAATCACGGTGGCTGAAGCTCTGAAGGCTGCTGGATATGCGACCGGCCATTTCGGCAAGTGGCATCTGGGCGGCGGCGGAGGCTCAGAACCTACTGCGCAGGGTTTCGACGTCAGTTGGGATCCCCGCCCCAACCCCAATCAGCGCCGCGACATGCCTGACGACCCCAAAGGACTCTACTCCATTGCCCGCGCGGCCGGAGACTTCATCGAAAAGAACCGCGAAAAACCCTTCTTTGCCTACGTCGCCCACCATGCAATACACACGGCCCTCGAGGCAAGACCCTCCAGCCTGGAGCGATTCCGCGCCAAAGCCAAGGGTAAGCAGCATGGCGATCCGCTGTATGCCGCCTGCCTGTACGATCTTGACGACGGTGTCGGCCAGCTTTTGGCCCGTCTCGAAAAGCTGGGTCTGGCCGAAAACACACTTGTGGTTTTCACCTCCGACAACGGCGGAACGCAGCAGTCCTCGCAGGAACCGCTGCGCGGCAACAAAGGCTGCTACTACGAGGGCGGAATCCGTGAACCCATGATCGCTCGCTGGCCGGGCGTCACCAAGCCCGGCTCAACCTGCGACGTCCCAGTCGCCAACCTCGACTTCTACCCTACTTTCCTGGAAGCTGCGGGCGCCAAGCCGCCGGCGGGCTATCCTCTGGACGGCGAGAGCCTGATTACGCTCTTTCGAGGGGCGCGCAGCCTCAAGCGGAAGGCCATCTTCTGGCACTTCCCTGGCTATCTCGACAACCCCGTCATCCGCGGCCGCGATCCCGTCTTCCGCACTCGCCCGGTCAGCGTCATCCGCAAAGGAGACTGGAAGCTCCACCTCTACCACGAGGAATGGCAACTCGACGGCGGCCGCGACAGGCTCGCCACCAACAATGCGGTCGAACTCTACAACATCGCGGACGACATCGGCGAACGCAGGAATCTCGTTCTGAGCAACACCGCCCGGCGCGACGAACTCCTCAATGATCTGCTGGCCTGGATGAAGAGCGTCAACGCCCCCATGCCCTCCGAACGCAATCCCGGATACCGGCCGTAGCGACGCGCCCCAATTACTCCAGGTCGATCATGACAATCTGTAATTGCCCGGCGCGTTCTATCCAGAGAGCCGCCGGGCGATTCGCGGGCAGGTTCGTTACGGCTTGGCGCAATTCGTCCAGCGAGCCAACCTTGCTGCCATTGACTTCGTAGATCAGGTCGCCAGGCAGCAGCGTGCCTTCTGCCGCGGAGCCTGCCAACAACGCGGCCACGACCACACCGGACAGACGCCGGGTCGGGCCGAGAACAGGGGTGATCTTCTCGTCCAGCGTCGCCGCCAATACGCTCGAGGCGCGCCACGTAGTTGTCGCGGCGTGTAATCGACCGCAACAGCCTGGCCGGGTCGCGAGGCCGCTCCATCACCGCCATTTTCAGGGTCTTGTTCTCGCCGCCTCTGCGCACCTCAACCGTCACCGTCTCCCCCGCCATCTGGTAGATGTTCACGCCAAACTGCCGCGCGTTCTCCATCGGCTTACCGTTCAGCGACGCAATGATGTCCTTCACCTGCACCCCAGCCGCCGCTGCCGCGCCGTCAGGCAACACATCGGAGATGAAGACGCCGTAGTCCTGGGGCAGCGATAGCGCCTGCGCCATGGCCGGAGTAATTGTCTGCGCGATCACTCCAGCCTGCCCCCGCCGCACGTATCCGTCCTTTCTGATCTGGTCGTACACGCGCCGCACGATGTTGGCAGGCACCGCAAAGCCGATCCCCTCGCTCCCGCCCGAACCCGAAAGGATAAACGTGTTGAGCCCCGCGATCCGGCCGTCCAGGTCGACCAGCGGCCCGCCGCTGTTGCCGGGATTGATTGCGGCATCGGTTTGCACATAGATCATGGGGTGGTCCGGCTTGATCTGCCTCGCAACCGAACTCACGATTCCCATCGACACCGAATTCTCAAGCCCGTAAGGGCTGCCGAAGGCAAACACCACCTGCCCTTGCCGCAGTTTTTCAGAATCGGCAAACTCAAGGCGCGGCAGGTCCTTTTCCTCGACTTTCAACACCGCGACATCGGTTTCTGAATCAACTCCCACCACTTCCGCCGAAACGGCCTTTCCCGAGGGCTTGAGGATCGAGTTCGCCTTCGCCGCGTCTTCATGCCGCAGCGGAATTACGACCTGAACCCTCCTGCCTCCAGCCACCACGTGCGCGTTCGTCACGATGTAGCCTGAGGCGTCGACGATGACCCCGGATCCCGACGAGCGCGCTGTCTTGAGCAGACCGGTCGCAACTTCCTCCGACGGCGCCAACCCGCTTGTCAGGATTTGAACGACAGCCGGATCGACTCGCTCTACGAGTTCCTCGACCACTTGGCTGATCCCTTGAAGCTGAGTCGCGGCGGGGCGCTTCTGTGCCCATCCCAGGCATGCCAGCAGAGCAGCCATCGCAATGAGTCTCATGCCTGGAATGATAGCCCGGCCGGGGGCGCCGGTTCCAACTTGCCAACCCTCGATCGCAATCTCAAAGTCGCGAGGCCGCGCGTGCGCGCGCGATCATCCCGAAGTTGTCCTTGCGGCCGCCTGAATACTGCACGAACAGATCGTACTGCTTTCTGGCCTCGTCCTTCTTGCCCTGCGAAAGCGCGATTTCCGCTCGAGTGTAAAAGAGGTTCGGATACACCAGCAGCGAGGTTTCGTCGAATCCGCTCAAACCCGGCAGCGGCCATTGCGATCCGACCAGCTTCGCCGCCTCAGCGTGCTTCTTTTCCATCACCAGCGTCCAGGCAATCGCTTCCCGCATCAGGCTCGCTTTAGGGGTGTTCGCCGGAATCCTCAGGAGAGCCTTGGAAAGCTCAGCCCCCGCCTCGCCCCAGCGGCCTCGCAGCGCCGCGCTCAGCCCGCGGGCCGGAGCCAGCTCCGCCATTTCCGCTGCCTGCCCGGGGAACCGGCCTTCGCCTGCCAGGACAAAACGAATGCCGGCCCCCCCAACCGCCGGATTTGCCTTCATCCGCCGTCCAGCCTCTTCCAGGTCTCCCCCGGCCGCCACCACCAGTGCCGCCACCGCAGGGTCCAGTTTTTCAAACCCTTCCACCGCTCCAGCCACATCGCCAAATGCCATCTGCCAGCGGGCCCGGATCAGCCGGCTTCCAGGTTTGGCCGACCCTCCAAGTGAGTCGAGAAAACGGTCGACATAGGACCCAGCCCTGGCTTTGTTCCCTTCCAGGTAGGCCGCGTACGCCGCCTTCTCCAGCGCTGCTCCGTTGTTGAATTTCGGGTCCTTTCGATAGGACTCTTCAAAGTGCTGAATTGCTTCCCCAAACCGACCGCTGATCAGCGCCACTTCCCCTTTTGAGTCCGGCGGGTTTGCCGAGTTGGGCTCCAATCGGGCGTACTCATCGAGCGCCCGCATTCCCTCATCCGGCCGCCCCGCCCAAACCAACGCATAGCCGAACTCATTCCAGAGTCCCGAGTGGTACGGCGCCGTCTCCACCGCTCGACGATATGCCGCTACCGAATTCTGCCATCGCCCCAGCGATGCCTGCACGCCGCCCAATCGCGCCTGGAACTCGTAGTCTCCCGGACGCAGTGTCGCCAGGCGCTCAAGGGCAATGCTTTGTTTCTCCCGATCGTTTTCTCCCGCCGCAAGCGCCAGATCGATGAAGGCCCGGCTGTAGGCAGAGATATTCTTACTCCGGCTTGCTTGCGCGAAGGCGATCGCAGGCTCTTTCGCTCCCGCCGCAAGGTTAACTTCCACCAGCCTGCGCCAGCACGTCCCACACCCCGGCTCTGCCTCCACTGCCTTGCGCAACTCAGCGGTCGCCACCTCCGCTGACGCGGTCTCCAGGCTTCGCCCAAGCCCTATCGAGGCGGCTAGAGTCTTGAACTCCGGGGCGGAAAGCTTGCCCTTGGGCCGCACGGCAGACCGGATTCCATCGGCGATGGTCGACAATAGTTCGGGGATGCGTTGACGCTCTCCGGCCGCCGATCCAGCTCCCTCAAACTCCCGGTTGGACAGCCTCTCCAGGCTCGCCGAGACGCGGTAGCGCCCCTTTTCATCCTCGATCCGGCCATGCACAAGCAGAGTCGCCTGCCGTCCCGCCGCCTCCCCCGCGCTGCCCACCACAAATGCGTCAGTTCGATCCAGGGCCGCGACCTGATCGGCCAGCGACATCGCCAATGCGACACCCACAGGATCCAGTTCGGCATCTCCGCTCTGATTCTCAAAACGCAGAATGGCGATTCGCTGGGGCTCGACAGCCAGCCGTTTCAGTTTCGAGGACTGCCAGTAATAAAAAGCAAAGCCGCCGGCCATGACCAGGCCGGCGGCAATGAGGATACTCTTTCTGCTAGAGAACACGCGGCTCCATCTTCATCAGCACTTCAAATTCGGGCAGGGCCCGGAGTTGCGTGAACTCCGATTCCTCCATATACTTCGCCCGTTCCTTGAAGCCCTCTTCCAAAGACTTTCGGATGTACAGCAGCGCCAGGTCCTGGCGCCCCTGCTTGGCGTAGGCCTTCGCCAGGTAGTAGTGGAATCTTGCTCTCTCGTCCACCGACCGCTCCTGCAGCAAAACGCCTGTCGATGCTCCGGTGCTCGAAGACATCGGGATCCAGCGCCATCGCCTTCTCGTAGCACTCCATCGCCTCGGCGTACTTCTTGCGCGCGAACCATGCTGTGCCCAGGTTCGATTGAATCGACGCCGAATTCGGCGAGTACTTCAACGCCTTCTTGTAGGTTGAAACCGCCCGCCTGTAGCTTCGCTTGGCGTACTGGATCGTCCCAAGGTTGTTGATCGCCTCGGCATAGTCACCTTTGTTCTTGATTGCCTTCTGGTAGTACCGCTCAGCGGTGTTCAGGTCCCCTGTCTGATGAAAGGCGATGCCGATCTTGTTCAGGACCACAGAGTTCGGCTTCTTGTCCAGTTGGTAGGTTTCGATGGCTTCCCGATACATCTTTCGAGCCATGAAAATGTCGCCCCTCGCCTCGCTTGACAGCGGTGTGGGGCGATCGGGATTGGCGGGGGTGGCGGTCTCGCGGACACCCGCCGTGAGTTTCTCCTGGGCCCATCCTTGGAGTGGCACTAGCGCCGCCAGTACGGCAGGAAACAAAACGGCAGCGCAGCGCTTTTTGAGGGAAGCGAACGGACTAACGGGCCGCATAACACCCTCCTGGCCTCAGACTATCACGACTTGCCCCGTACCAAGTCCCAGAAGGAGCGGAAGACGTTCTTCTTTTCCGGTTCCTTTCGAGGAGTTTGCGTCTGTTGCGCGGCTGCAGGCGACTCGCGGCGGTTCGACAACGTTTGAGGCGTTTCCGTCCGGCGCCCCGGCGCCACCCCGACCGCCACGCCGGCCACCGCCGGCGCGGATTCTTCGTCCCACCTCGCGATTTGCGTCCGCGAGGATCCCGGATGAAGATGACACATCTCGCCCGGTTCGGTTCCAGCCAGGAAAACCTCCGTCCGCGCTCCCTGGCAATGATCGCTCGAACGCTCTCCGCTGAGTGGGCACACATCGACAAACGTGATCCCGTCCGGCTCTTTGAACGGGGTCACATTCTTGTATTGCCGGCGTGCGTGCGCCCGCTTCATGAACTCCGTCCAGATCGGCAGCGCGGCCTTGCCGCCTTCAAGCGGTAGCTCCTGGTTGTCGTCGAATCCAACCCAAACCACGCAGATCAGATTCGAAGTAAATCCCGCGAACCAGGCGTCGTGCGAGGTTCCCGTCTTGCCTGCCGCCGGCAGAAGGAATCCACGCGACCGCGCTCCCGCGGCGGTGCCTCGATCGATCACGTCCTTCATCAGGTTCAGCACCATGTAGCTGATGCGGGGATCCATGACCGTCTTCTGCACAGTCTTGGGCTTGTAGATGAGCGAATTCTCCGCGCTGCGCACCTCCCGCACTATCGTTGGCTCCACCACCACGCCCGCGTTTGTGAACGCCGTGTACGCCCCCGCGATGTCCACCGGAGTCGTTTCATAGGAACCCAGCGCCGCCGATGGAGTCCCGCGCACGTTGCCCATCCCGGCCCGCTGCGCCATCTCGGCCACCTTGTCATATCCGGCAATCTCGGCGAACGTGACCGTCGGCACGTTCAGCGATTTCGTGATCGCCTGTCGCATCGTGACCCTGCCGTTGAACTGCTGTTTGAAGTTGTTTGGCGCATACTCCTTGCCGTCGTACTCGAACACGCGAGGCTCGTCATCAACCTGCGTGACAGGGGTGACAACGCGTCCACCCTCCAGTGCCAGGTTCAACACCGAGGCGTAGACAAACGGCTTGAAGACCGAACCCGGCTGCCTCTTCGCCATCGCGCGATTGAGTTGGCTTTGACCGTAGCTCCGCCCCCCGAGAAGAGCCTTCACTTCCCCCGTGTGCGGGTCAAGCGCGACTAGCGCCACCTGCGGCTGAGGATAGCGATTCTTCTTCTTCGCCAACAGTCCATCGACTTCGGCCATCCCGATCCGCACGGCATCCACCGCATCACGTTGCAAGCCCAGGTCCAGGGTCGTGTACACGCGGTAGGACTTCGACTGGAAGTCGATGGTCTCCAGGTCGTTTCGCTTCAGGTTCTCGAGCACCAGATCGACAAAATAGGGCGCATCGGTCGATTCCAGTCCGCCCGTGGCCAACTTGACCGGGGTGGAGACGGCTTCAACGTATTGCAGGTCGGTCAGATAGCCGTTCTCCTTCATCAGCTTGAGAATGATGTCCCGCCGCTGCTGTGCCCGGTCGGGGTGTCGATATGGGTTCAAATAGCTGGGACGCTGGATCAACCCGGCCAGCAGCGCCGCCTCCGGCGCATTCAATTCCCTGATGTCCTTGCCGAAATAGGTCTGCGCCGCCTCGCCGAATCCGCGCACTGCAAAACTCTGCCGCTGGCCCAGGTCCACATGGTTGGCGTAGTACTCGAAGATCTGTTCCTTGGAAAGCTTTTGTTCGATCTGCAGCGTGATCAGAATCTCGGCCGCCTTGCGCTTGGGAGTCTTCTCCGGCGTCAGCCAGATCATTCGGGCCAACTGCATCGAGATCGTCGATGCGCCGTAGCGCCGGTTCTGCGTGACGTCCACCCAGGCGGTCCGAATGATCCGGATCGGATCGAAACCGGAATGCTGGAAGAATCGTTTGTCCTCGGCCGACAGCACCGCGTCAATCACCTGCTTAGGGATGTCATTGAAAGACACGAATCGACGCTTTTGCCTGTTCCTGTCAAAAAGGTTGCTGATCAACTCAGGCTCGATCATCAGCGTTTTGCGCTCGCTATGATCGGATAGCGCGTGGATCTTCTCCACCTTTCCTCGGCGAATGTAGACGATTCCGCCTTCAATCTCCGGCAGGGCGATGCGAGACGGATAGATTTCTACCCCGTCGCCGCCCGGCCGCTCCCGGTACCACCCCATCCGGTTTGAAGGCGATTGCGAGTACCCCCTCCGCCGCAGCGATGAAACAATCTCATCGACCGTGGCGCCATCGCCTGTCCTGATCTCCTCCGGAGCTGCGAACAGCATCGCGGTTTCATCCCAAGGGCCTTCCTTCAGCTTTTCATCGATCAGCCGCGAGAAGTGCAGCCATACATAGATGAAAGCCCCAAGCCCCACCACCACCGTGAATGTCAACAGCCCGATCAGGACCTTGCCAAGGGGATGGAAAAGCAACCGGGACAGCCGGGCAGTTTGAGGGATGTGCACCTTCACTGATGAGGAAATCCTCTTCCTATTCTCACACGCTCCGGCGCGGCTCTACGTTTCCTAGCGCTTCCGCGGGCCCATCTGCGCGAGTTCATCCCACATGTCGCCATTCTCGGCCCAGTTCTCCGGTTGGGCTGTCGAGGTGTGCGTATCCGGCGAAACCAGTGTGCCGTGCCCGAACGGGCAAATGGATTCCGTCTTGGGCGGGGCAAACAACAGTGCCAATCCCCAATTGCCGGTGTTGACAGGCATCCGCAATTTCCTGAGGCATGTGCGGCAGCGCCGGCGCTGGTCCCAGAAAACAACAAACAGAGCCGCCGCGCTGGCAAGCCAAAAAAGCAGGTAGGCCGAGGTCCATGTCAGGTCCTGCGCGAAGCCTCCCATCCGCACTCGCATGAACACGATCGGTTCAGGCAGAACAACCAGCATCAACAGCCAGATTCCATACATACCCCCGGCGGTTGCGGCCAGTTTTCCTGCCAGGTAGCCCCAGTACCTCATGACGCGGATTGCCTCTCCTGTTATAGACGCAATCCATAGCCCACAGTTTCATGACCTCTCGGATTTCATGCCCTGAAAAAGTTCTTGGCAATAAAGAGGAGGTTTGCGGGGCGTTCGGCAAGCCGTCTCATAAAGTACGGATACCAGGCGTTGCCATAGGGAACGTACAATCTGAGCCTGTAGCCGTCGGCACGCAACCTCTCCTGCAGATCCCGCCGCACGCCGTATAACATTTGGAATTCGAAGGCTTTAGGCGAGTAGCCATGATGCGAAGCATGAGCCAGCGCTGCCTCGATCATTACCGGATCGTGCGTGGCGATGGCTGCATCAGTCCCCTCATCCAGCAGCCAGCGGACAAGATTACGGTAGTTCTTGTCGACTTCCTTTTTCTGCGGTATCGCAACGGCCGCTGGCTCGTTGTAGGCTCCTTTGCACAGCCTTACCGGCACTCGGAGGCTATCGAGCCTTGCCACATCGGCCTCGGTACGGTACAGGTAAGCCTGTAGTACTGCACGCACGCTGCCTGTCTCCGCATGCAGCGTTTCAACGATCTGCAGTGTCCTGTCCGTGTATTCGCTCGACTCCATGTCGAATTCCACGCGAGTGCCGGTCTGCTGGGCAAGACGTGCCAGTCGCCGGGCGTTCTCCAGACACAGTTCGGTTCCGAGATCGAGCCCGATCTGAGTCAACTTGACACTGATCGTAGCTTCTACTTTCAGGCTCGACAGTGCCTGCAGCGCATCCTCGTAGGCGACCCGCGCATGAATAGCATCCTCCACCGAGGAAACGTTCTCGCCCAAGTGATCCAGGCTCGTCTGGATGCCCCGCTCGTGCAACCGCTCAACAATGGGAAGAACCGCTTGCAGCGTCTGTCCGGCAATGAACCGGCGGGTGAGTTGGCTGGCAATGCTGGATGTCTCCATCCACCGGCGCAGGGTTGGCTGGCGCGAAAGGAATAGCAAGGCCTCACGAAGCATGAGTTAGTCTTTCACTAGCCATAGCTTAGCGGATCGGCAGCGCCGTCCCGGGCTGCCTGGACTAACTAAGACGCGCAAGACTCTGGCATCAGAAAACGTTGAAGAGTGGAAAACAGAAGCGCTGTATCGATCGGCTTGGATAGGTAAGCGTCCATTCCCGCTTCAAGGCAACGCCCCTCGTCTCCTACCATTGCGTGTGCAGTCAGAGCCACAATCGGCGTGTAGCCTTTCCCTGCCGATTCATCCTGCCGGATGCGCCGTGTCGTCTCGAGTCCGTCCATGATCGGCATCTGTATGTCCATCAGGATAAGGTCCACCTCGTTTGGGGCTTCCCTCCACATCGACAGGGCAGCTTCCCCGTCCGCCGCCAAACTCACTCGCAAACCCACTTTTTCCAATAGCCTGCGCACCAAAACCTGGTTGATCGGGTGGTCTTCCGCGACCAGAATCCGTCGCCCTCGCAGGATGGTTGCAGGCGTTGCCGAGTGCGCACAAGCCATGAAAGATGGCCTCCCACCGTGCTTATCGGCTTGGGGATGGGTGTTTTATCGCATTTGGGATAAAAAAAAGCGGGCCGTGTGGGTGCGGCCCGCATTCGATAACATCTGCTCGATGCCATCATTATTCGCTGACGGTCCGGGTTCGTCACCCATGGGCCGCCTGCGTATATCAGTTCGGACTCAACAATCCACGATCGCCCCGTCTCGGTTCGCCAAACCTTTGTGGAGACCGGTCCATTCTCCACGAAGGTTCATGCGGCAAACCGAGGACGGGACGAAGCGTGGTATGGGCCGTGGATTCCTGGAGGAGGAGGAATCCAACGCCCGGAGTAGTGCGGCCTCGGAATCGCACCACTCTTCTCGATGAGTCCTTCGCTGCGGGGAAGGAGTTATAAACCGTATAGCCTAAGATTGCGCGGTGCGCAACGCCAGCCGCCCGCGTCGGTTAGAGGCCTCGCGAGGCGACCCTCCGTCAGAACGTCACGCACCGCGATGGCAGGTCGGGCAGACCATTCTTCCGCTGGCAATGGAAGAGCGGCCGCAAGTGCGCACCAAAGGACCCAACCCGGGCGAACCTCCAACCTGCACATACCAATTCCGTTCATCAGATTTCTTCAATCTCCGTCGCTGCGCCGCGCGGTGGCTTTCACCTTCGGCACTGCGAGGTATCCAACAACCTGATCCTTACGAATCTCGTTCACAACCAGCTCGTAGGGCTGGCGTGCCTTCGAAACCACGTAGAACTGCACTGGCTCATTCAGATTCCGATCCTTCTTCTCGACCTTCTTGTCGTCTGCCACGATCTCCAGCGTGAATCGGTTCTTCTTTGGGTCTGTTCGCTTCACCAGTACCTGAATGTCGCCAACTTTTTGCGGAACTTTCGCCTTGGTCAACGTGAACTCGTAGTAGTCTCTCTCGCCCAATTCCCGCAGCGCCTGTAATTCGCGGCCATTGGTGGCGATGAGTCCGCTCATCACTCCCAAATCGCCGGTAGTGCGCCGCAGGTCTGAAATCGTCCGGTCAAGCTCGCCTCTTGTCGAGGCCACGTCAGTCTTCACCGTTCCAACCTGGGTCGTGATATCCGTCAGCCGGTAGTTGGCTTCCTTGGCTTCGCTGCGAACCTCACTCAACTGCAAGTTCCAATGCCTTCGCCTGCTCGGCCTGCTGCTGTAGCCAGAGCCTTGGAGGAGGTCGTAAGCCCGTTAGCTATCGCTCGGGTCGCCTTCCGCGCTTCGCTGCGCGTCCTCTCCACGCTGGTCATTGTTTCTTTTTTCGTCGCGTCCAATGCCGCGCGCATTTCGGCCAGGCTTTGAGTTTGTGAAACGTCCGTCACTGCCAGGGTCTGCCGGATTCCCGCCAATTCACGTGCCAAAGTCTGGGTTTCCATGCGCAGGCTCAACATGCCCGCGTGAAGGAACAACGCCGTCACCAAGCTAGCCGCAACTCCAATCCCGAGAATCAGTTGGCCCCAAGGCCAAGTCCGCACAAGCTTACCGTCCCGGTTGGAATACTTTTCCTCCCGGTTCGAATAGTCGGTATTGGCGGGCTGGTCACTCATGAAGGCAACTCCTTCGGTCGCTGCGGTTTATTGCAGTCAAGGTGCCAAACCCAATTGGCTTATGAAACCAATGACTTAGCTATTAACCGGCAGGGTTGAAGCTGTAAGAATTACCTTTTCTCCCGGGATGGAACTTTAGGGTAAGAGTAAGACTTACCTTGGGACTTGCACGGTCGGTGTACTACTTTCGTCCGGGCGGCTCATTTCTCCGCATTCGGAATCGAAGTGAACGCGCCGGCGTCGTCGAAACGAAGACCCAGAACGGCAACGTTTCCCCCGCCAACCTCAAACTCCGCCAATCCCCGTTTGCCTTGCGCACCCCCGAGTCCAGGCTCCCTGCGAAAGTCGATTGTCGTCCTATTCCTCGGAGGCAGAGTCTTGTTCAGCAGGCCAACCTGTGCACCGCTCTCGTCCCGAACCCGAACCACCACCAGCGCGTCGAGCGTCGACGACGTATTCAGCAGCACGAGCGCTGTGTCGAATCCGCTCGTTTGATCGTAAATAAACCGCTCTAATTTCGAATCCGTGCGGGAGAACATCACAACCGCTTCCTGGTCAATTCGCCCCTGTACTCTCTGCCGGAATACCCCATGTCCGGTAACCCCGTCGGGCATGTCGATCAACGCCCAGCCCTGCGTCTGCGGACCGGTGTCGTCGGCTCGAATGCTGGCGCTGCCCTTGGACGCCAGCGTGATCACTCGCGAAGAGTTGCCATTCACCAACATCGGCGCTCCTTCGGAATTGAAGAAATTCACTCGCACCGTCGCCGGACTTGTCTGCATATTGGCGAACGACAGCGTCGAAATGAACCCCTCTCCAAAGACAAATTGCGGGAGCACACGCGTCCCCGACACCGCCTCGGTTCCCTGCCGTACTGTCAATTGCGTCGTGTACACACTATCGCCGGAATCCGCGCCGGAGAGGTTGTTGCCAGCCACGCCGGCGGCGTAGAAGACGATATCGCCGGAGGCGTCCGACGGTGCGTTCCAGTCAGTTTCCCACGCCACCCTGTTCTGCTGGTTCAATCGCGTTCCCGTCAGGCTTTGGCCAATGTAAGTGGGGTTGGCGTCGCTCGGCTTTGCCGACGTACCCTGGTCGGCAATCGGACTGAAAGTTCCGGCCACCACCGGACCCGCTCCTGTCCGCCGCGATGTCATCTGGAATCCCCATTTCACCGCGTAGACATCTTCCAGGGTAATGCGCAGCCTCAGCGGGCGCCCCGGTGTGTACCCGGTCGCGTTGACCACGCTGATGGCGATTCGCCCGGGCCCTGAATTCAGCGGTGTTCCCCGCCCGTGGCACACCTGGCAGGCCTGTTCATCCGGCGCGCCGGTGTAGCCTGCTGGCGCCCCCCCGCTGTCCGCCATAAGTGAAATCGGGGCGCCGCAGATCAGCAACGCCCCCATCATCGCGATCCCATTCATGCGCTTGATCATGTTCATACCCTTCTTCTCTCTGAACCGTACTGAGATTGTAGACCCTTCCCCGCGGCGGACCAATGGGTAGAACGCCGAAGGAGCTATGATCATCCTGCATGAAGCGGCGCGATTTCCTGCTTTTCCCGTCTGTCACATCCATAGCCGCTCAGTCCGGAACGTTGAGCGTCCCACCCGACTCCGTCACCAACCCGCCGGGACTCGAGTACTTCCTTCTCGGCAATGGGAGCCTGTTCCTGGGAGTGCAGTGGACCCAATCCCCCGAGGCCGGCGCTCAGGCCGGGCTCGTCCTCATGGCGGCCGAACACCTCAATCGCAAAACCGGTTCCCTGCTTTGGCATCCCCGAAGCGGACTGCTTTCCACTCGCTGCCTCGTCGTCGTGAACGGCAAACCATTCAGCCCCGAGCCGGGTCGTGCGGCGATTCAATGGCGCTACCCTGACGGCATCCCGACAGTCCGAATTGATTGGGATGCCGGCCCCTGCCATGTCACCGAGGACATCTTCTGCCCGGAAGGCGATTCCGCGGTGATTCGCACGGTTGCTCTGGAGAACCGCGCTCCCGGGGAGATCCAAACCCGCGCCCTGGTCTCCCTGCGGGCCAATTCACTGCTCTTCGACGAATATGAGGTCGATCGGCCACGGGCGCGTTTGACGGCGTCCGGCTATCACCATCTCGAACTGTCGGCCGTTGGAGTTGCGCGCGCGATAGACCGCGAAGTCGAAGTCGACTTCGGCGCAATGCAGCCAGGCTCTCGCTCCGGCACACGCTTCATTCTCTCCCTCGACCGCCCTGGCTTGAACTGGGACACCGCCGCTGCCGATCGCGGGCGTTCAGCATCCGCCAAATTCTGGCGCGGACGCGCCTCCATCGAAACCGGCCACGCCGCTCTGGACCAGATGTTCCGCGCATCCGTTCACGGTCTGCGTGCTGTCGTCGCTGACTCCGGCAAGATGGACGGCGGACCCTGGGGCTACAACCTCGAATGGGTGCGCGACTCCTCCATGGCCGCCGCTGGCGCCATCCTCGCCGGTCTGCCGGAGGTAGGCGAAGCCGTCCTCTCCCGCATCCTCACGCGCATGATTAGCAACAACGGCGCAGCCCTGGACTCCAGCTTTCATAGGCCTCCCGAAACCATCGAACTCGACCAGAACGGCCAGGTCCTCCACTCGCTCTGGACGCACTGGGCCTGGACCGGCAGCGATTCCCTGATCCGCCAACACTGGCCTCGCATCCGCGCCACTGCCGATTTCGCCCTGAGCGACGCCTTCCGCGACCCGCGCACTGGGCTTGTCAGGAATTCGCGCGAGTTCTGGGAACGCTCGACGCCGCACGGCGTCCGCGACGGTTACGAACTCGCCTATCAGGCGTGGAACGTCGCCGGCTGGCAGTGCGCCGTCGAAATGGCCCGCCTGATGGGCGACGAGACCAGCGCCCAACGCTGGCTCGACGCCGCCGCGCTCATGAAGAAGTCCTTCCTCACTGACCCGCGCTACTCGTTCATCGAAGGCGGCAGCTTCATCAAACGACGCCTCGCCAACGGCGATCCGCACACTCACCCTCGAACCGCCCAACCGCGACTCCCTGCCGCCCGGTATGCCGCTGCGCGTCGAGCCCGTCTCCTACTGCGACCCCGATGCGGCCAGCGTCTTCCCGATCCTTCTCGGCATCGTCGATCCCGACGGCGACGTCGCCCGCCGCACGCTCGAATCCATGGAAACCCTCTGGAACCAACGCTGGGACATCGGCGGCTACGGCAGGTACAACGTCACCAGCGAGCCCGATTCCCCCGGCCCCTGGCCCTTTGCGACGCTCTTCATCGCCCGCGCCTACCTCGAAGTCTGGCGATTCCGCAAATGGTCTGGCGCGCCCTGAATTGGCTCGCTTCCGTGCCCGGCGGCCGGACCGGCGCGTGGTTCGAATACTACGGTCCGCGCCCCATCCCCGCCACTGCCTCCCGTGGCCATCGTCCCCTGGACTTGGGCCGAACTGGTCACCCTGGTCGTCCATCACCTGCTCGGTGTCCGCCCCGACCCCCAGGGTCTCACCGTGCGCCCCGCCTGCTCGACGGCATGGACGCGGTCTCGGCCCGTCTTCGCCTGAACGGCCATGAATTGCGGCTCAACATCCGCCGCAATGCAGGCGAAAAGGCGGCCTTCATCGACGGTCGCCCCGCCGAATTCCGCGACGGCGCCCTCCGCGCGCCCAGACCGCAGCGCGATATGGAGATCGAAATCCGGCTCTAGCGAGCGTGGGCTAGTCTATTGGCGCGCCCTTGAACTTCGGCCCCGTGTACGGCGCCTTGTCCCAAAATTCGGTCGGCCCCTCCGCGCGTGGATCGCCAGTCTCCACCATCCACTTGCTCACCTTGGCCGCCAACTCCTGCTTCAGCGTCTTCATCGCAGGATCGGCGGCCACATTCCTTACCTGGTCCGGGTCCGCCGACAGGTCGTAGAGTTCTTCCGCCGGACGCTTGCCGAAGCAGAGGTCGAAGTGGGGCTGTGGCTTCTCGGCGAGCAGCAGTTTCTTCGAAGGCGAACCATCGACATCGCCGTAAGGACCGACCGCCCAATAGAACTCCGGGTCGCCTGCTGGCCAGCGGTCTGGCTCCAGATTGCGCAGGTAAAGGTGCTTCCGCGTGCGAATGCCGCGCACCGGATAGCTCAAATCGCCGCGCCGGACATTGGCGTGCCGCTCGCGCTCCAGGAACACTGCGTCCCTTCGCTGTGCCGAGAACAGGCTTCTGGCCGTCATCTGGCCCGGTGCGGCAATCCCCGCGGCATCCAGAAATGTCGGCGCAAGATCGGCAAGCGTAGCGAAGTCGTCGCGGGTCTGCCCCTTTCGAATCCGTTCAGGCAGACGCATCGCCAGGGGAACGCGCACCCCCAGGTCGTAGCAGTTCGCCAACCCCCGCGGCATCTGCCATCCGTTATCGCTGGTCATCACCACCAGCGTGTTGTCGAGTTCACCGCGCTTTCGCAGCGAATCAATAATCTGCCCGCATTCGAAGTCGAATTCCTCTATTTCGGCGTAATAGCTGAGAATGTCTTCGCGAATCGCCGGACGATCGGGCAGGTTTCCCGGCACCCGAACCTTCGAAGCGGCCATGCTCGCCTTCCGCGACTGACCGCGATTCCACGGCACATGCGGATCGTGGCTGCCAAACCAGAAACAGAACGGCTTCCCTTCCCCGCGCGCTCCCAGAAACGCCTCAAATGAAGCGAACTCGTCGCCGGCCGGATTCCGTTTCCGTCCATCCGATTCCACTGGCGGCGTGCCCGGCCCCCACCCTTTTCCCGAGAAGCCGACCCGGTAGCCGGCTTGCTCCAGCAAGCTCGTGTAGCGCGGAATTTCAGCCGCCAGCGGGCCGTACAAACTGGCGGCATCGCGCAAACGATGCGTGTCCTGACCGGTGAGCAGGCTCGACCGCGACGGCGAGCACGACGGGTTCGGAGCGCAGGCGCTGGTAAACAGCAGACCCTCATTCGCGAGCCGATCGAAATTTGGCGTCCGCACCACGGGGTCGCCAAGCGCCGAAGCATGCGGAGCTGCCCAGTTATCGCCCAACAACAACAGGATGTTGGGCCGCCTGCTGGCAGCCCGAGCCAGCGACGCAGCCCCTGCTCCAAAGAGCGCTCGCCGACTCAGCCCAGGCACGCCGCTGGACACATCGCCGCAAGCAAGGTCGGACTCTTTCGTGGAACTGAGGGGCACCATGACGCCCAGCCTACCGGAATCATCCCCACAACGGGAGCTAATGGGTGGGCCGCTCTCATTGGGCTTGGCCGGCAGCGTGGGCCCCGGTCCCGGAAAGGGAGGGAAGGATGAAATGGTGAGCCGGGTGGGACTTGAACCCACGACCACAACATTAAAAGTGTCGTGCTCTACCAACTGAGCTACCGGCCCCTTCCATGCACTAGGATAACATCGAGACCCGGAGGGTCCCGTTTTCCATCATGACTCGACGCAACTTTTCCTCTACGCTTCTCGCCGGCGCCGCCTCTGCCTCCGCCGCTCCACGCCAGCCCCTCATGCTCGGCGCCCCCATCCACATCAAGTCCACCGACCCCGCTGAACTCGCCCGCGAGCACAAACGCCTCGGCTACGCCGCCGCCTACTGCCCTCAGGCAAAACTCGAGGACAAGGACCATATTCGCGCCATCGAAAAAGCCTACGCCGCCGAAAACATCGTCATCTCTGAAGTCGGCCGTTGGGTCAATCTCCTGGACGCCGACCCCGCCAAGCGCGCCGCCAACCTCAAGACCGTCACCGATGGACTCGCCCTGGCCGACGAAGTCAACGCCCGCTGCTGCGTCGACATTGCCGGCTCTTTTCACGACAAGGTCTGGTACGGCGCACATCCGAAGAACTTCTCCAAGGAGTTCTTCGACGCCTCCGTCGAGAATGCCCGTAAGATCATCGATGCGGTCAAACCGAAGCGTTCCAAGTTCGCCTACGAGATGATGGGTTGGGCCATCCCCGAATCTCCCGACTCCTACCTCAAACTCATCAAAGCCGTCTCACGTCCCGGCTTCGGAGTCCACATCGACGTCTGCAACGTCGTCAACTCACCGGAGCGTTTCTACAACAACGCCGCCGTCAGCCGCGAGTGCTTCGACAAGCTCGGCAAGTGGATTGTCTCCTGCCATGCCAAGGATCTCTCCATGATCCCCGAGATGAACGTCCACCTCGTCGAGGTCATCCCCGGACGCGGCGAAATCGACTACAAGGCCTACCTCACGGCCTTGCGCTCGCTTCCCGCACCGGTCCCCCTGATGATCGAGCACCTCAAAACCGCCGACGAGTACGCCGAAGCCGCCAAGTACATCCGCAGCGTCGACGCCACCCTCTAGCGCGTGTGATTGAATAGGGTCTATGGCAGACCCCGTTATCCTAATTGCCAACGGCGACCTGCGGCTCTCGGCCAATCAGAAGTGCTGGCCCGCCCAGCAGGCCATGGAGGCCAAGATCATGGAGGCCGTCCGCACCCTCGGCCACGCCATCGAACGCGGGCACCCCTACGATCGAAGCCAAGCAGCACGGCTTCATCGACTCGCCAGAAGGACGGCATGGAGGTCTTCCGCAACATTCCGCCCGACGCGCCGCTGATCGTGGCCGAGGCCGTCTGGCAGTACTCCCATCACGTGCTGCCCGGCCTCTACACCCACCGGGGCCCGATCCTCACCGTCGCCAACTGGTGCGGCCAGTGGCCGGGCCTGGTCGGCATGCTGAACCTCAACGGCTCGCTGACCAAGGCCGGCGTGCACTACTCCACGCTCTGGAGCGAGGACTTCACCGACGAGTTCTTCCTCGACGGCCTCGCGCAGCTGGCTCGACGGCGAGCACCGTCGTGCACGACACCAGCCACGTCACGCCGCTCGACGACGGTCAAGCTGCCCGCCGCGCGCCGAAGACGACTCGGCGAGCGCGCTGGCCGCGCGAGCTGCAGCCGCGACAAGGCCATCATGGGCATCTTCGACGAAGGCTGCATGGGCATGTACAACGCCATCATCCCCGACGAACTGCTGCACGCCACCGGCGTCTTCAAGGAGCGGCTCAGCCAGTCGGCGCTCTACGCCGAGATGCCGCGAGGTCAGCGACGACGAGGCGCAGCGCCGTCCGCGACTGGCTGGACGCCAAGGGCATGAAGTTCGTCACCGGCCCGAACCCGGAGACCGACCTGACCGACGAGCAGATCCTCGAGCCAGTGCAAGATGTACATCGCCGCCGTGCGCATCGCCGACGATTTCGGCTGCGACACCATCGGCATCCAGTACCAGCAGGGGCTGAAGGACCTGCTGCCGGCCAGCGACCTGGTCGAAGGCCTGCTCAACAACGCCGACCGCCCGCCGGTCAAGAGCCGCGACGGCAAGGCCGCGTGCTCTACGAGGGCCAGGCCGCTGCCGCACTTCAACGAAGTGGACGAGTGCGCCGGCCTCGACGGCCTGGTGACCAACCGCGTCTGGACGCAAGCTGGGCCGACCCGCGAAAACACGCTGCACGACGTCCGCTGGGGCGAGCGGGACCAGCGGCAACGGCGAGCGAGTTACGTCTGGGTCTTCCTGATCACCGGCGCGGTGCCGCCGGCGCACTTCATCGGCGGCTAGGCGGGCGCGGCCAGCGAGCGGCAGCCGGCGATGTACTTCCGCCTCGGCGGCGGCACGCTCAAGGGCATCTCCAAGCCGGGCGAGATCGTCTGGAGCCGCGTCTTCGTCGAGGACGGCAAGCTGCAAGGCGGACCTCGGCCGCGCCGAGGTCGTCGAGCTGCCGCGCCGAGGAGACCGAGCGCCGCTGGAAGGTCACCACGCCGCAGTGGCCGATCATGCACGCCGTCACTGTACGGCGTCACGCGCGACCAGATGATGGCGCGCCACAAGGCCAACCACATCCAGGTCGCCTACGCGCCGGACGCCGAGGGCCGCCAACAAGGCGCTGGCCGCCAAGGCCGCCATGTTCCGCGAAATGGGCATCGAAGTCTCCGTCTGCGGCACGAACCACGGGCTCGACTGACGCCGCCTCTGCTACGCTAAACAATTCTGGAGGTACTTGCCTTGAGAGTCGGAATGATCGGGACGGGTGCGATCAGCCATAAGCACGCCCTGGCCTATCGCAACATCGGATACAGCATCACGGTCTGCACGGACATCTTTCCCGAAGCCGGGAAGAAGTTCGCCGCCAGTACGGCGCCGAATTCGTGCCCACCTACGAAGAGGTCTGCAGGCATCCCGATGTCGACTACGTCGACGTCTGCACCTTCCCGGACTTCCGGCTGCAGCCGATCGAAATCGCCGCCGCCGCAGGCAAGAGCGTCCAGGTGCAGAAGCCCATCTCGACCAACCTCGAGACGGCACGCAAGATGATCGAAGTGGCCAAGGCCGCCGGCATCGTGCTCGGCGTCGTCAGCCAGCACCGCTTCGACGATTCCACCATCTTCGTCAAGAAGGCCATCCAGGCAGGCCGCCTGGGCAAGATCCTTCAGGCCGACGCCTACGTCAAGTGGTGGCGCTCTGCCGAATACTACTCGCGCCCCATCAAGGGAAGCTGGGAGGTCGAAGGCGGCGGCGCGCTCATCAACCAGGCCGTCCACCAGGTGGACGTGCTGCAGTATCTGGCCGGCGCCGTTGCAGAGGTCTTCGGCTACTGGCAGCTCGCCGCGCGGCACAAGATCGAAAGCGAAGACGTCATCTCCGCCTTGCTCAAGTACGGCAACGGCGCCACCGGCGTCATCCAGGCCTCCACGGCCATGTGGCCCGGCTACAGCGAGCGCATCGAGCTGCACGGCACCAAGGGCTCCTGCATATTCACCGGCGACAAGCTCACCGCCTGGGACGTCGAAAACGACGCCGGCGACCCCGCCCCGGTCGAAAAAGAAGTGATGAGCGGCTCCTCCGACCCCATGGCCATTCCGCTCACGCCCTTCGAGCGCCAGTTCGTCGACTTCGGCAACGCCGTCAAAGCCGGGTCGACTCCGCTCGTCTCCGGCGAAGAGGGCTTCCGCGCTCTTGCCGTTGTCATGGGCGTCTACGAGTCCTGCCGCACCGGCAAGCCGGTGAAGCTCGACGCATGAGCTGGACCGAAGTCCGTGTGCCGGCCACGAGCGCGAACCTCGGCCCGGGCTTCGACGCGCTCGGCATGGCGCTCAGCATCTATCTTGAGTGCCGCTTCCGTCCCGCGGCTCACCTCATCATCACGCCCACCGGACGTGACGCCGGCATGATCTCCACCGGCGAGGACAACCTCATCTGGCAGACCGCCCTCGCCGTCGCCGAACACGCGGGCCGGCCAATGCCCGCCATCGAACTCAAGATCCACAACGACATCCCCATCGGCAAGGGCCTCGGCTCCAGCGCCGCAGCCCTCGTCGCCGGCGTCGTGATCGCCGACGAAGTGCTCGGCCTGGAATGGGACCGCCATCGCATCCTCGACGAGGCGGCCCGCATCGAAGGCCATCCCGACAATGTCGCCGCTGCCGTCCTCGGTTCCATTGTCGCCAGCGCCATCGACTCCGAAGGCATCACCCGCGCCGTCCGCATGCAGCTGCCCGCCCGCTACGGCGTCGCCATCATCGTTCCTGATTTCATCCTCCCCACCTCGGAAGCCCGCGCCGTCCTGCCCGAATCCTATTCGCGCGCCGACGCCGTCTTCAACGTCCAACGCTCCGCCCTGCTCATCGCGGCAATGCTCACTCAAACCACTGAGGCCTTCCACGCCGCACTCGAGGACCGCTTCCACCAGCCCTACCGCATGAAGCTCGTTCCCGGTCTGGAAGAGATGCTGAGCCTCCGGGCAGAGGGCCTGCTGGGCAGCGCCCTCTCCGGCGCCGGCCCCAGCGTCCTGGTCTTCTACGAGCGCGGCCACGAAGACGTCTGCGAACTCTTCCGTGCCATCTGGCGCGAAAAAGGCCACGCCAGCGACATCCTCCGCTCCCATATCCCCGATCACGGCTACGACTTGATGCGCGGCCTCTAGACACCAGCGGGCGGCCGGATCGTATACTATCTGAGACAAGCTCTTAAGACATGCACGAACGAGGAAGTTTGCCTCGGGGCGGACTCTGGCCCTGGATCTTCGCCGCAGTCGGTATCGTGATTGCCGTCCTCTTCACTCACCGTCTCGGCATGCGCGAACTCTCCTCTCATGGCTCACTCCGCGTAGGCATGCAGGAGTCGCCCCCCTGGTACTTCATAAGCCCCGACAACGTCATTGAGGGCCCCGTCTACGACATCGTTCAGGAAGCTGCCCGGCGACACAATCTGGACATCGTTTGGGTATCCGATCCATTGGGCCCTGATCATGCGCTCAGCCAGGGTCTGGCCGACCTCTGGCCGCTCATGGGCCGCTTGGAGCCGCGACTCGAAAAGTTCGACATCACCAGTTCCTGGCTGGACATCAGCTACGTGCTTTGTTCTCGCGTCGTCTGCCGGGCAGAATATAGCCAGGAGTGGGAGCCCAGGACAATCGTGCACCGCGGCACGGAAGTCACCAGGTCCGTTCTTGCCGGCAGGTTTCCCGGCGCCAGCGAGGTGAGCGTCCCGTCCCACGCCGACGCGTTGGCAGCAGTGTGCTCGGGCAAAGCCGATGCGGCTCTCATCTCTGAATCCGCACAGCCGGGCGGATGGCTGAAGGCCCCCGCCGAATGCAGGGAGAATAAAGCCTGCCTTAAGATTTCACCTCTGGCCACAGTCGGATTCGGCGTGGGGGCCAAGACAGGTTCTCGCGAAGCGCGCGCAGCCTCCATCCTGCTTCGCGCCGAAATCGACCGCATGATCGATGACGGCACTCTCTCCGGGATCCTCATGAAGTGGGGAGTTTCCAGTGGCGAGGTCCGCGCACTCCGCTCCGCCAGGCTCGCCCTGAACCGCGCACGCATCATGACCGGCATCGCCGCCATCCTCATCTGTGCTCTGCTCGTGCTCTGGATCGTCTATCGCCGCCTCCTCGCCGCCAAACTCCACGGCGAACGTGTTCAAGCCGAGCTGCTTGAATCCCAGGCAGCCCTGCAGTCCGAGTTCAAACGCCGCGGGGATATCGAGGCGCGCTATCACCAGTCGCAAAAGCTCGATAGCCTCGGGCGTCTCGCAGGCGGTGTCGCCCATGACTTCAACAATCTGCTTTCCGTCATCAACGGCTTCTCCGAAATGTTGCTGGCCGGCTTTCCGCAGGACAGTAAGTTCCGCAAGGCGATCGAGGAAATATCCAAAGCCGGCGCCCGGGGGGCCAATCTCACCCGCCAGCTCCTCATCTACAGCCGCCACCAGGAGTTGGAACTTACCCCTCTCAACCTCAACGATGTCGTCAACGACATGACTACCTTGCTCCAAAGCATGGCTGGAGCCAAGGTCTCGCTCGAACGTTTGCCTGGACCGCTCGTTGGGACTCGCCATGGGTGATCGCAGCCAGTTCGATCGCCTCCTGATGAACCTCGTCGTCAACGCCCGCGACGCCCTGCCTGAAGGAGGCTCGATCACCATCGAGACAGCAAACACCGAACTCGATACCACGCGAACATTCGGGCAAACTTCGTCCGCATGACCGTCTCCGATACCGGGGATGGCATGGATCAGCGGACCTTGAGCCGCATCTTTGAACCCTTCTTCACCACCAAGCGCCCGGAGATCGGCACAGGCATGGGCCTTCCCATCGTCCAATCTGTGGCTCACAGTTTCGGCGGCTGGGTGGACGTCGAATCCGCCCTCGGCCAGGGCTCGTGTTTCCGCGTCTTCCTGCCGCTCCTTGTCGATAAGCCGGCCCAAACCTCAGCCTGATTCCGAATCCCGGGTTACACTATTCTGATTCGGCTACAACACTGGGAGTCTCTCCGGATCCAACCAAACATGTCACTACTCAAACACTCGATGCTGCTCTGCCTCGTCTTCGCCGCGTCCGCGAATTCCGCGGATTGGCCGCGCTTTCGCGGTCCCAATGGAACCGGCGTCGGCGACGCAACCGGCCTGCCCACCGAATTTGGCCCAGGCAGAAACATGGCGTGGAAAGCAGCCATCCCGTTCGGACGATCCTCCCCCATCGTCGCTGGAGGCCGAATCTTTCTCACCGCTGCCGACGGCGACAATCTCATCACTCTGTCCTACGACGCGGCCACCGGACGCCAGCTCTGGCGCAAGGATCTCAAACGCACCCACGCCCACAAGACCTATCACGCCAACGATCCCGCCTCGCCGACACCCGCCGCCGACGACAAAAGCATCTATGTCTTCTTCGCCGACTTCGGATTGATCTCCTACTCCTTTGAGGGAAAAGAACGCTGGCGCCACCCGCTCGGCTCCTTCGACAATTTCTACGGAATGGCCTCGTCGCCCGTCGTCTCCGGCGGCCTTGTCGTCCTGTTGTGCGATCAGAATGGCGGCTCGTTCCTGTTAGCCCTCGACAAGGACAACGGCAGGCAGCGCTGGAAAACCCAACGCCCGCAGGCCACCGAGGGCTGGGCCGTGCCCATCGTCCATCAGGACCAGTTGCTTGCAGTCGGAGCCAATCGCGTCGACTCCTATTTCCTCTCCACCGGCGAGCCCCGTTGGTGGATCCCCATCGCTTCTCACGGCTCCATGGGCACGCCTGTCGTTCATGGCGACTCGCTGCTATTGACCACCATGGGCAGCGACACGCCAGTGCTGCCGCCCTTCGAAACCAAGCTGGCTGAACTGGACAAGGACAAAGACGGCAAAATCTCCCTCGAAGAATTCAAGGGCGATAAGGACTGGTTCGAGCATTTTCCCTGGATGGACTCCAACCACGACAAGATGATCGATTCCGCCGAATGGGCCACCTTGCGCGCCTTCGGCGTCGGCGACTTCGGGGCCATGTCGATTCCATTGAACGGCAAGGGCAAGCTCGAGCCTTCGGCCATCCGCTGGCGCGTCAAGCGCGGCGTCCCCTATGTCCCTTCTCCCCTGCTTTACAACGGCGTCTTCTACATGGTCAAGGACGGCGGCATCGTCTCCTCGCTCGATCCCGTCACCGGCGCACTCCTCAAGCAAGGCCGCACCGAGAAGGCGCCCGGCCAGTACCTCGCCTCGCCCGTCGCCGCCGATGGCAAGGTCTTCCTGGTCAGCGAAGAGGGCAAACTGACGGTGCTCAAGGCTTCGCCTCAGTGGGAGATCCTCGCCGTCAACAATCTGGAAGAAGAAACCTACGCCACCCCTGCCATTAGCGCAGGCCGGATTTTCGTTCGAACTCGCGGCACGCTCTACTCATTCGCCGGCGGCAAGTGAACCGACAAGTCCGTGTAGGCAATTAGGATTTGCCCGTCTTGAAATCCGACACTGCCTGCTGCTGCTCCACGGTAACCCTCTGATTCTCCACATCCTAAAGAGTGGCCCCTAATCTGCTCAACACCTCATGAACGGAACTACCGTTCTTACGAGGTAATCATGTTCGGTATCAATTGGGGCGACCCGCAGACGATTTGGCTCAACCTGACCAACCTCGGCCTTGGTCTCGTGGTATTGGTCTGCTTCGGCGTTGTCGGTTACGGCGTCGTGCGCGATCTTCTGGCGCGCCGCGCTCAGGTTCCGCAGTCCGAGATCGACGGCGTGGTCGGCCGCATGCTCGCCGGCACTCAGGCTTCTCACGCTTTCCATACTCCCGAACTCGGCTGGACCATGGCCGATGGCGGCGAGCCTGAAAAGCCCGCGGAAAAGAAACCGCGCGCCCGCCGCAAGGGTGCCAAGTAACCGCGCGGAGAGGGCCATGAACTGCCCGTTTCTTCGCGAAACGTCTGTCTCAGGTTGCCGCAGCGCGCATGTGCGGAAACTCATTCCCAGGGCTGGCGCCGTTCCGCCCGACAGCATCTGCACGAATGAGGCGCACCGCCGCTGCCCCGGCTTCGTCGACATCGCTGAAGCGTCCGGCGAACCGCGGCGCTTGCCCTAACCTCCACGAATCGATCGCTCAATACTGCGCCGCCGCTCCGGTCATGAAGCTGATCCCGTACAGCGAAGCCCTCCTGGTTCGCTGCGGCAGCGGCGCTTTTCGCTATTGCGACCTGTTTCTGGAGCAGACAGGCTCTCATGCAGCCGGCCGCTGCCTCCGGCGAGGACTTGCCCGCGCCCGACGAACTGTTTTACGCCAGCCGCCACTGGTGGTTTGATGTGCCCGCCGAAGGCCCCTGGCATGCCGGCCTCGACGCCCTCTCCGCGCGCCTCGCCGGTCCCGTCGACAGGCTCGGCTTCATCGCATCGTCGCCAGCCTCTCATCCCGCGGTTGTCCTGACCGTGGCCGGTCGTGAGTTCACCTTTGTTTTCCCGGAGGACCTCCCGGTCTCGGCTTCCAATCCGCAGTTGCGTCTCCATCCGGAACGCATCTTCGAATCGCCGTACTCCCGCGGCTGGATCTACGAAGGCACTCTCGCACCCGAGCACAGGACAGCGCTCCGCAACCGGCTCTTCAATTCACTCGACGCCCGTAAACGCATGTCGGACGACGCCGGTCTCATCAATGAGCGCATCCATCACCTGCGAGGTGCGTCGGACGCCCACTGCCCCACCGCCCTCGGTGATGGCGGCCTGTTCGAAACCGGCCTCCTCGCCCACCTTGACAGCGATGCGGCCCGCGCACTGATGCATGAATTGGCTTCTCCCTCCGCCCACCTCAATAGGAAGTGACGAATGACGATCGTGAGGTTCCTGTCCTACTTCTCCGGCGTGGCCCTGTCGCTGACGGCAGGCTGGACTGTTCTGCCCCGGACACTCTACCGGGAGGCCCCGCAGCCGGCCACCTTCAGCCACGTCGCACACACCGGTGAGAAGGGCGGGATGCAATGCGTTGACTGCCATGCCTTCCGCACCAACGGCTCCTTCGCCGGCATCCCGAAACTCGAGACTTGCGCCGGCTGCCACGCCGAACCCACTGGCACCACTGCCAGCGAAAAGCGGTTCGTCGAGCAGTTCGTCAAGCCCGGGAAGGAACCCGTCTGGCAAGTCTACTCGCGGCAACCGGATAACGCCTGGTTCCCGCATAGCGCGCACGTCACCCGGGCCAAGCTCGCCTGCGAGCGTTGTCACGGCCAGCACGGCAAAAGCAGCAGCCTACCCGTCTACCGCGTCAACCGCATATCGGGATACAGCGAGAGTGTAATGGCCGGAATGCGCATGGACGATTGCATCGCCTGCCATCGCCAGAACGGCCTCTCGCACAGTTGCCTCGATTGCCATAAGTGAAGGGAATCCGATCATGATTCGTCGTGAATTGTTTAAGTTCGCTGGTGGCGCGGCCACAGGTATCGCCTTCACCCCCCTCCCCTGGCGCCTTCTCGGCGACTCGGCCATCTGGAGTCAGAACTGGTCCTGGATGCCCCGTACTCCCCGCGGGGAGGTTGACGAGAAGGAAGCCAACTGTACCCTCTGCCCGGCTGGCTGCGCCGTCAAGCTGCGAACCTGCGGTGGCGTCCCCACCGGCGTCTGGCCGCGCGGTGAAGCCATGTGCCCCGCCGGACTCGCCGGCCATACTCTCCCCTGGCATCCGCTCCGGCTCCGCCAGTGTCTCCACGAATGGGCGCGTCAGCCAGCCTGATCTGGCCGTCGATGCCGCTCGTGCCGCGTTGCCCAGCGGTGTTGCAGTCCTCGACCTGCTCCCCGGCCGGACCGCTTCCCTGCTCCACCGCATGCACCTGGCCGGCATCCCCAACGCACGCTACATCCCCGCACCGATGCCCGAAGGCGGCACCGCCCGGGCCATGGCCGATCTCTTTTCCACCCCTGGCGATCTCACTGTTGAGCTTGATCGCGCCAAAACGGTGCTCTCCGTCTCCACCCCGCTGCTGGACGGCTGGGCCGCCCCCCGCCGTACTGGTCCCGACCGCGGTTTCTCTCTCTGGCAAGTCGACTCCTGGCGCTCCCGCACCGCTGACCTCGCCGATCATCGCCTCCTGGTTCAACCTGGCAGCGAAACCGCCCTCCTGCTCGGACTCGGCCGCATCCTCCTGCAGTCTCCGGCCGTGGAGCGCCGCGTCCGCGACCTGCCCGGCTACGCTCAGTACAAGACCGCCGTCGCCAACTTCGGCCCCGCCGAAACCTCGGCTCGCACTGGCCTGAAGCCGGACCAGCTTTCGACTCTCGCCGCAGCCCTCCTGGAAAACACCTCAGTGGTCGTCGCCGACGGCGACCCCCTCGGCGGCCCGCTCCCTTCCGCTACCCGCATCGCTGCAGCCGCACTCAATGCCTTGCTCGGCGCTCAGGCTTTCTCAACCCGCCGGCACCCCCCGGTTCCGGCATCCTGGCAGGGCATCGACTCGACCCCGCTTGACAGCGTTCCCAACCAATCCGTCGGACTGCTCATCATCGATGAACCCTCTCCCGGCCTCGCCCTGCCCTGGTCGGCCATAGCCCCAAAACTCAAGCCGGAAGGCGCCGTCGTCATCGCTTTGACCTGGAATCGCGCTTCCTACGCCCAGCGCGCCAACTGGCTGGTTCCCGTGCCCGTTTATCTCGAGCACCCCATCGACGCCCCCCCTGCCAACGATACCGGCTCCGCCCGCTTCGCTCTTTCTCCCGCCTTGATCCCCCCGCCCACCGGGTCCATCGCGGCAGCGGATTTTGTCGCTCGCCTTGCCGGCGCCGTGCCCGACTCCGCCGCACGCATTCAAGAACGCGCCAAACTCGCCGGCACCTCTGAACTCCCAGCCGCGCCCGCCCCGCCGCTCGCCAGGCTTCTCCCCTCCGGCCTTGACGGCACCCGACTCGCTGCCAGCGCCGAATCGACCCTCCAGGGTCCCCACTTCGCCGCTCACGGCTGGCGACTCGCCTCCGTTTCGCCCCTGCTCGGCAAACTCTGGCAGGAATGGGACCTTCGCCCCGCTCCCGGCCTCGCCGCCGGCCACCCCGACTCGCTCCACTCGCTCGGCTGGCAGAGTGGTCCCCTCGCCCGAATCGAATCCGGCGCAGGCCAAATGCCCGTCCTCATCGAGCCCGACACACACGCTCCCCCGGGTGTCGTCCCCTTGAGCGCCGGTCCTGCTTACGCCCAAATCTGCGAGACCTCGCCCGATGGCGCATGGCGCCTCAAGAACCCCAAGGTGGTGCGCTCATGATTCGCGACAAAAAGCCCGCCACGCCTGCGAGCTACGGCATGGTCATCGACCTCGACCGCTGCAACGGCTGCGGCGCCTGCATGGTCGCCTGCGCGGTTGAGAACAATATCCCTCCGCCACACGCCAAGGCCACCCCCCGCACCGGCCTCAATTGGGTTCGTGTCTTCCGCGTCGAAACCGCCACCCGCCCCGCCTTCGTTCCCGTCCTCTGCATGCAATGCGGCGAAGAAGCCCCCTGCGTCAGCGTCTGCCCCCAGAACGCCGTCGAGATTGATCCCTCCACCGGCGTAGTCGGCCAGATTCCCGAGCGCTGCCTCGGTTGCCGCTACTGTATGGCCGCCTGCCCCTATCAGGCCCGTGTCTTCAACTGGCGCGACCCCGTCTGGCCCGCCGGGATGGAACAGGCCATGAACCCTCACGTCAGCGCCCGCCAGCGTGGCACGGTCGAGAAGTGCAACGACTGTCACGGCCGCTGGCACGCCGCCTCCGAAGCCGCCGCGGCGGAAGGCAAATCCGGCCCTGTCTCCTACAACACCGCTTGCGCCGAAGCCTGCCCCGCTCAAGCCATCGAGTTCGGCGACCTGAACGACAAAACATTCAAAGCCAAAGCCGAGTCCACGGGGGCCTTCCGGCTGCTCGAGTCGCTCGGCACCGGCCCCAAGATTCATTACAAGACCGTCCGCGCCGATGTCCGCGGCGCGGTCTCCGGTCTTCTCGAGGAGGCAAACAATGGTCAACGCTCTTGATCGCGCCTGGATCCCAAGAGGCGTTGCCCGCGCCCCGCTCACACGCTTCGGCCTGTGGATCGCCCTATGGCTCGGTGTCCTCGCCCTCGGCGGATATGCCATGTATCTCTGCCTCGCCGAGGGCCTCTTCCACACCAACATGGACAATCGCTACGTGTTCGGCTTGTGGATCTTCCTCGACCTCACCGTCATCGCCCTCGGGGCCGGCGCCTTCTTCACCGGCTTCCTGCTCTATGTGCTCCGCAAGAAGGAACTCAAAGCCGTCATCAACAGCGCAGTCGTCATCGGCCTGGTCTGCTACAGCGGCGCCATGGTCATCCTGGCCGTCGATGTCGGCCAACCCCTGCGCGCCTGGTTCACTTACTGGCACCCCAACGCCCACTCGATGCTCGCCGAAGTCACCTTCTGCATCACCTGCTACCTGCTCGTGCTCTGCATCGAGTACATCCCCCTGCTGCTCAAGAACCGCCGCCTGCGCGACATTGGCGGATACCTGGTCTTCGAGCACGAACTGCACAAGCTGATGGTCGTCTTCGCCCTCATCGGCACGTCTGCTCTCCTTCTTCCACCAGGGCTCTCTCGGCGGCCTCTTCGGCGTCCTGCGCGGCCGCCCCTTCGCCTTCCGCGAGGGCTTCGGCATCTGGCCCAGCACATTCTTCCTCTTCATCCTCTCCGCCATGGCCGCCGGGCCTTCTTTCATCGCTCTCACCACCTGGCTGGTTGAAAAAATCAGCCGCCGCCGTCTGGTTTCCGCCGATGTCTACGAAACCCTCGGCCGCATTTCGGGCAAAATGCTGATGCTTTATGTGTTGCTGAAAGCACTCGACACGCTGCTCTGGATCAATCAAACCGCTCCGGCCCGCGGCTTCCCCGCCCACCGTTTCTACGAGCAGGGCCACTTCGGCACCTGGATCCTGTTTTGCGAGGTCTTCGTCTTTGGCCTGCTCCCGGGACTGGTTCTCACCCACGCTCCCTGGCGCGCCAAACGCTGGGTGCTCATCACTGCCGCTGCGGCAGCCTGCGCCGGCGTGACCCTCAACCGCTTCGTGCTCACCATCCAGACCATGGCGCTGCCCACCATGCCATTTGACCGGCTCATGTTTTACTTCCCGAGCTGGCAGGAATTCGCCGCATTCGGCGCTGTCGCCGCCTTCGGCGTTCTCGTCTACTCGTTCTCATTCCGATATCTCACGCTGTTCCCGCAGGAACGCGAGTTGGCGCGCGTTCAGCCGCCTCAAGAAAGCCAGGAGGCCTGACAATGTTCCCTTGGGTATACGGTTTTCAGTGGACGCCCGGCCACGTCATCTTCACCGGCATCTTCCTCTCCGTGGCGACCGCCGTCGCCGCCACGGTCATGCTTGCCCTCTTCCGCAGCGTCCAGATCTTTCGCCGCGGCAAGGCCGGACAAGTGGCCTGGCAATCCCTCTTCCACGATCTGCCCGCCGCCGATCGTGCCTGCCGCCACGCCATGACCGGAGAACTCCAAGGCCGCGTCTGCGAACAGGGCTTCGATTGCCGGCAGTGTTCCAAGCACGCCAGCATGATCGAGACCGGTTCCGCAGCCCCTGCGGGCCGCCTGTACCATCGCGGACACACCTGGGTCGAACCCGCCGCCGACGGCACGCTTCTGATCGGACTCGATGACATCGCCACACGCCTCATCGGCCCTCTCGAACGCGTCGACATCCCGCCCGCCAATTCACGCCTGGAGGCCAACACTCCAGCCTTCACCATCCACAAGAAGGGCGCCGCCCTGCGTGTACTCGCCCCCGTCGATGGCGTCGTCCTGGAATCGAACCGCACCGGCAACGGCTGGCTCGCGCGTGTTCAGCCCGCGCAGAACTCCTCTCTGTCCCACCTGCTGAATGCCGGCGAAGCCGCCGCCTGGTTCGAACTCGAGATCCAGCGCCTCCAACTCGCCGCCAGCCCATGCCGCGGCCTTGCCCGCCCTCGCCGACGGCGGCGTCCTGGTCGACGACCTCTCCTCCGTCCTGCCCCGCAACCTCTGGGAATCGGTCTCCGCCGAAATCCTCATCGACGTCTAACTTCTAACCACAAAGTCATTCATCGTGGATCGACAGTCGGTCAGCCGTCCGGAACTCTCACCCCGGAGCGAAACGCGGTCACCTCGGCGATAGCTGACCAGGCTCGCATTCGCCGATCGAGCGACGTGGATGCCTAGCTTGGCGGAGCGTAGCCGAGATTGCCGAAGGCGACCACAAGTGCGCCGATCCGATTGCTCCACGCCGAGAGCGAGAGCGCCAAGCGAGAACATGGCGTAGGTTGAGGGTTCTGGCACGGGTTCCGTAGAAGCGGGAGAGGAGAGAGAGAGGGGCTCTGGCGCGAAGTCGTAGATCGTCGTCGAAGAGCCTGCCGAAAGTGAAGTTTGTACATGGGCGATGAAGTCGAGAAGACCGTCTTCGCTCCCGAACAACCCAAGCGCGAAGGAATACATCACGCTGTTTGTGGAGAAGAGCACCGGAGAAGTGGCAATAAACCCGACTCCATCCTTCCAAAGATAGGCCGCCGCCGAGTCACCCAGATACCCCTGTGTGGCGACGAAATCGACTCCAATGCCGTTCCAGTTGCCGCCTGTTGATGGATTCTGGTCCGTGTCCAGCGAGAATCCACTTTTTGTGATTGCAGGATTGAGAGTGCCTGGAGCGAAGTCCATACGGAAATGGATCGCAACTTCGTCCACCCGGATTTGCGCGTAGATAATATCCGATACTCCGGTGCTATCTCCGACAGCATCGATGACCCCGCCGGCATATATGGAAGCTGCGGGAGCCTCAGCCGCCATAAGCAGCGAAAGACCGAGGGTCAGGGTCAGAGAGGATTTGTATTTCATCAAACGTCCTTCAAATGGAATTGGGATGCCAGGAATTCAGTATGGCTGGTGCGAGGGAGATTTGATGAGGAATTGGGGATTTGATTGTACCGGTACGAAAGTAACAATGATGTCTCAGCGCACGCTGTTCTTGTAGATCTTGCCGTCCTTCATGATCACCAGGAAATTCTTCGCCGGATCCTCGATCAGCTTGATGTTCTGCAGCGGGTCCCCGTCCACCAGCAGCAGATCCGCCAGCGCGCCTTCCTCGACAATGCCGAGTTTGCCGGCGTAGGGGCTTCGCAGTCCGGACAGCGCGAGCAACTCGGCATTGCCCGACGTCGCCATCCTCAGCGTCTCGGTGGGCGTATACCAACGGAGGATCTTGGTGAGCTCCAACCCCTGCTTCGCGGCCGTTTCGGCGCTGAACAGCGTGTCTGTCCCCCACGCGGTCTTGATCTTGAACTTCTTTGCCAATGCGTAGGCGGCGTCGGTGCCGCTGAACATTTCGAGTTGCTTGATCCGGTTCGCGGAACCCTCGGCATAGGCCGACGACCCATCCTCCACGAACGGCTGCAGGCTCCACCAAATGCCCTTCTCGGCCATCAGCTTTGCCGTCGCCTCGTCGAGCAACTGGCCATGGTCGATGCACTTCACCCCGGCCTCGATCGCCTGCCGCACGGCCCGCGGCGTATAGGCGTGGACCGTCACGTACGTGCCCCAGTTCTCGGCCGCCTCCACCGCGGCCCGCAATTCGGGCACGGTGTACTGCGTCACATCCAGCGGATCGTAATTCGACGCCACGCCTCCTCCCGCCATCAGCTTGATCTGCGATGCCCCCAGCATGAGTTGCTCGCGAGCCCGCACTCGCACCGCATCGGCGCTGTCGGCGATCGCCGCCGCCCCCACCCGCTCGCTGTGCGTGTAATCGCCGGGCCTCGCCGGGATATCGGTAGGCAGCCGGAAGTCGCCATGACCCCCGCTTTGCGAAACGAACGCCCCGGACGGCCAGATCCGCGGCCCCGTCACCAGCCCCGTGTCGATTCCCCGCTTCAGCCCGAAAACAGGGCCGCCCAGGTCGCGGATGCTGGTGAATCCTCGCATCAGCATGTCGTTTGCAGCCTTCGTCGCGGCGACGTTCACAAAGCCCACATCGCTGGTGAGAATCACCATCTGCGGCAGCGTCGCGAACATGATGTGCGTGTGCGCGTCGATCAGTCCCGGCATCAGCGTCCGCCCGCCGCCCTTGATCCGTGTCACCGATGCGCCTGCCGGATCGCCAAGGGGAGCACTGGAAATCGACTTGATCACGTTGCCCACGATCAACACGTTCGATGGAGCCGACAGGCCGTCTGACGTGCCGTTGAAAATGCGGACATTCTCGATGACCACGGCGTCCGATTGCAGACTCTGGGCCTGAGCGTACGCCTCTGGCGGCAACATCAGGACAACGCAGGCCGACAGAAGAACCGACGCCGTTCTCAGACGATCATTTGGCATGGTCTTTGTTGATGCCGCCCGACAGCAGGCGCGCTCAATAAATTCTATCGCGGCGCTCTCAGCCCCTACTCATACCTGAGCGACGTCAGCGGATCCAGCTTAGCCGCCCGGCGCGCCGGCAAATAGCTCGCCGCCAGCACCACAGCCAGCAGCAGGAGAGCCATCGCCGTCAACGTCGCCGGATCGGTTGGCTTCACCTCGAACAGCATCGTCTCCAGGTAGCGCCCCAACGCCAGCGACCCTGCCGTCCCTATCGCCAACCCAATCACCGCCAGCTTCGCTCCACCCCCGAGAATCATCAGCGCGACGTCGCTCTTCTGCGCTCCCAGCGCCATCCGCACGCCGATCTCGTGTGTCCGCTGCGTCGCCCCATAAGAGACAACCCCGTAAATGCCGATCACCGCCAGAATCAGCGCCAGTGCCGCAAATCCCGCCAGCAGCCTCGACTGAAACCTCGGACGCGCAACCGACTGATCGATCCAGCCCTGCATCGTCCCCATCTCTGAAATGGCCAACTCCGGATCGAGTTCGTGGATCACACCGGCCACAGTCCGCATGAGCGATGTCGGATCGCCGCTCGCCTGCACCACCAAGGTGCCGAAATTGAAGAACAGGTGCGCCTGCGGGTAATACACCATCGGTCTGACCGTCGCGTCGAGCCCGCTGTGCCTGACATCGCCGGTCACGCCCACGATCTCGCCCGGCAGATTCTTTACCTGCATTTGCACAACAAGTCGCCGACCGATCGGATCTTCCCCAGGGAACATCGCTTTCGCCATCGATTCGTTGATGACAAACCGTAGCGGCGCCTTCGAATCATTGTCGGCTTCATCAAACGTGCGCCCTCGCCGTACCGGAATATTCATCGTCTCGAAGTAGGCCGGCTGGATCATCCGCACATCGCACACCGGTTCCTGCCCTGGCTCGGGCTTCGGCTTGTCGTCTCTCCAAAAGTAAGTGCCCGAGCCGGGGCCTTTGAACGGCAGGAACGTGATGTTGCTCGCATTGACGACGCCCGGAATCGTCCGCACCCGCCGGTTCAATTCAGCGAAAAACTGCACGCCTTTTTGATCCCTGTATCTGTCTCCCGGCAACGAAAGATCCGCTGTCAGCACCTGCGCACGTCCGGAAGCCGGGTTCCACCGCCGTGAGCTTGGCGAAGCTCTTCAGCAGCAGCCCCGCGCCCACCAGCAGAATCAAGGAAACGGCCACCTCCCCCACCGTGAATGCCGCCCGAATCGCGTTCCGTGATCCGGAAGTGGCCCCGCGCGCTCCGTCGCGGATTAACTCGCTCAGTGAACCCCGCGCCGCGCTCAATGCCGGCGCAAGCCCCACCAGCAGCCCCGTCAACGGTTAATCCAACGGTGAACGCCAGCACTCCGGCATCCAGCGTGGCCCGGTCGAGCCGCCTCATGTCCTGCGGACCGGTTGCCTTCAGCACTTCGAGCAACCCCCACCCGAGGGGAATCCCCAACGCCGCTCCAACCGCGGCCAGTGTCATGCTCTCAATCAGCAATTGACGCATCAGCGCCCCACGTGTCGCACCCAATGACATCCTCACTGCGATTTCTCGTCTGCGTCCCGCGAACCGGATCAACAACAGGTTCGCCACGTTCGTGCATGTGAATCACAGCACACACGCCACGGCACCCAGCATGAAGAACAGCGGTGTCCTCACCTTGCCCGTCAATTCCTCGCTCAAAGGCGACACCCGCGCGCTCCACTTCGCATTGAACTGCGGAAACTCCTGCTCGAGTTGTTTGGCCAGGCCCACCATGTGCCGATCGGCGCTCTCGGCATTGAGCCCTCGTTTCAGTCGCGCCAGCACCGCCGCCATGTTGCGTCCCGCCGCTCTCCCCCCATTGGAATTCACTCCAGACACCCGCGCGTTCCGCCATAGCATCGGCTGCCGGTCGCTGATCGTCAGCAGGTCGGGCGGCGTCACGCCGATCACTGTCGTCGCGTCGCTACCCAGCCGGATCGTCCGCCCCACGATGTTTCGGTCACCGGGAAAACCTGGTCCGCCACAGCAGGTCGGAGAGGACCGCCACCACCGGCGCGCCCGGCTTGCACTCCTCACCCTGAACGCCCGCCCGAGTTGCATCTTCACTCCCAGCATCGGGAAGAAATCCTCGCCCACCATCTGAATCCGGATCTCTTCAGGCTCGCCTCCGCTCAGCAGGCTGTTGGTGAAGTAGAAAACCGGGCTCATTGCGTCGAAGACCTGGTTGCGCGCCTTCCAATCGAGGTAGTTGGCGTTCGAAACCACGTTGCTCAGGCGCCCTCTGTCAGGCCGGGTCTCCCAAACCATCACCAGCCGCTCCGGTTCGGCAAATGGAAGCGGTTCGAGCACCACCGTCTTCACGATGCTAAATAGCGCGGTATTGGCCCCTATCCCGAGAGCTATGGCGGCGATGGAAATCAAGGCGAACGCCGGGTTCCGTCCCAGCAGACGGATTGCATGGTAGAAATCGCGCAGCATACACTCGAGCAACCGAGAGTTTGGCTACTTGCGCCCCATGGGCAAACAGGAACTGATAGGCATCCGTGATGTCGTCGATCCGCTCGCTCAGCGCCGTGCCAATTCCATGACCGGAGCTTCTGCCCGCCTTCAGGAGAACTGGCTTCCTGCTTCCGCTCGCTTGCAGGCGCGCCGTCATCTTCCGCGAGTGCATCGGATCGACGCGGGGGTCGTTCGCCCCCGTCATGAACAGGATCGCCGGATATTCGGTCCCACCTACGACGTGATGATAAGGGGAGTACGCAAACAGAGCCCGGAACTGATCAGGCTCTTTCACTGTGCCAAGCTCAGTCACGTTAAACGTCCCATTCGGCGACAGCTCAAATCGCAGCATGTCGTAGATCCCCACATGGGCAACCACGGCGGAATACAACTCCGGCCGCTGTGTGAATGCCGCTCCCACCAAAAGTCCCCCGTTGCTGACGCCTTCGATCGCCAGTCGCGCCGGTTTCGTGTAACGCTTGTAGTAAGAAAGCGCGCGCACGCTTCAAAGTCATCGAACACGTTTTGCTTGTTGGTCAAGTTGCCTGCGCGATGCCACTTCTCGCCATACTCGCCGCCTCCGCGGAGATTCGCGATGGCATACACGACTCCCCGGTCGAAAAGCGGCCGCAAAGTGGGGTCGAAGTACGGTGGAAAGCTGATGCCGTACCCGCCATACCCAGTCAGCAGAGCTGGGTTGTTTCCATCCTGAGCCGTTCCCTTCTTCCGCAGAATTGTCATTGGGACTTTCGTGCCGTCCTTGGAAGTCGCGAACTCGCGGGTCACCTCTATGTCTCCGAAATCCGCCGCGGCGGGCGTTCGCAGAGCCGTTCGCGAAACCTTGCCGGTCGACGGGTCGAAGCGGTACCAGGCCTGAGGATTCACAAAACTGGCGCCCGCCAGCAGGACCGATTCATTTGAATCTCGAATCATGCCGTAAACGGCCGAAGTCGCCTCGATCGGCACTTTGCCCGCGACGCGCCATTCTTGTCGTAAACGCGGACCTCTGACGGCCCGCCTGCCTCGCAATTCACGTAGAGGTTCCTGCCTCCAGCCACAATTTCTTTGATCGAGACGTCGCCCTCGGCGACGATCGTTTTAGCTTGCCCGATGCGCGGATCCTTTATCGCCAGCTTCAACACCTTCCCGTTCGGCGCATTCTGCCGTGAAATCATGTAAAGGAATCCATCGTCGCCAAATGAGGTTGCAATCACCTGGTCGGCGAGGTTCGCAAGCTGTACCCACTCCCGTCCGGCCCAAGTAGGTAGTGCAGGAATTCGCCGCCATCCCCGTTGGCAACCTTCGCCAGAACGGATCGTCCGTCTTCGGACGACTCCATCTGGATCTCGGCAATGCGTGGGAAGTCCTTTCCATGCGAATACGTGTCCGCTTTCGAGCTCTCCGTGCCGAGCCGGTGAAACCAGATTTGTTGGTAGAAATCCAAGTCGGCGCTCGCGCGTTCGCCGGCGCGTGAGTATCGCGTGTAGTAGAAGCCCGAGCCGCTGGCATTCCACGCGACACTGCCTCCCGCCGTTCCACCGTTGACGCGCTCCACCACGTCGGGCAACTTCTTGCCCGTCGCGATCTCGTAAACGTTAACGTCCCCTGATTCGCTGCCGCCTTTCGAGAGCGACACTGCGACATACTTGCCATCAGTTGAGGGGACGTAGAAATCTATCGCGGTCTGACCGGTTGGATCCAACTGCACCGGATCCAGCAGCACCCGCCCCGGCTCGGGTTTGTCCGGCGATTCGATCTCAACCAGGAAACGCTGCTCCTTCGGCGGCTGGAATCGAAGCGCGAACCATTTGTTGCCGCGGCGCCGCAGTGCACCATAGAAACCCATTTGCCTGGAGGTTATCTCTGCGATACGCGCGCGCAGCGCCTCGCGTCCGGGCAGCGCGTCAAGATACATGCGCGCGTATGCAGTTTGTGCGTCGCTCCAAGTCTGGGTTTCCGGTTTTGACCAATCCTCCAGCCAGCGGTACTCGTCAACCACCTTGACGCCGTGATACTCGTCCGTTACGGCTTGCTTGCGGGCAGGCGGCGGACCAGACTGCGCATAGAGGCGCGATCCGATCATCAGCACCATGTAAATGACGCAGAATAAGCGGAGCATAGCTGCCGATTGTAACCCGAATCGACGCCCTGCCGGCTCCGCTTCCAACAGCTTCAGCGCTCCACTCCAAACCGCTTCAACTTCTCGTAGAGCGTCGACCGGTCGATCCCCAGCGACACCGCTGCCTCCTTCACGTTCCCCCCCGTGCGCCGCAGCGTCGCCTCGATCATCAGCTTCTCCATCTCCTCGATATGCATATTGTCCGGCACCCTGACCGACCGCGCTCCTCCGCCATTGGTCAGGAAGACGAGGTCGTCCTCCGCCAGCGTCGTCGTTCGCGTGGACACAATCGCCCGCTCGATCGCATTCTCCAGTTCGCGCACGTTGCCCGGCCAATCGTAATCGATCAGCAGCCGCAGCGCTGCCATCGGAAATGTCCGTCACATCCTTGCCCAATTCGTGCGAAAGCCGCTCCACGAAAATGCTGACCAGCAGCGGAATGTCTTCGCGGCGCTCGCGCATTGGCGGAACACGGATCTCGATCACGTTCAGACGGTAAAACAGGTCCTCGCGGAAGCGCCCAGCGTCCACGGCCTCCTCCAGATTCCGGTGCGTGGCCGCCAGAACGCGCGAGTCCACCCGCACCTCTTCCGAGCCCCCCACCCGATAGAAAGCTGTGCTCCTGCAGAACCCGCAACAGATCCACTTGCAGCTTGGGCGAAATATCGCCGATCTCGTCGAGGAAAATCGTGCCCTTATGCGCGAGCTCGAACTTGCCCTTCACCTGGCCGACCGCGCCCGTGAACGCTCCCTTTTCATGCCCGAACAACTCGGTCTCGAGCAGCGACTCGGCCGAGCGCGGCGCACGAAACCGCAATGAACGGCTCGCGGGCGCGCTCGCCGGAGTTGTGGATCGCCCGCGCCACCAGTTCCTTCCCCGTGCCGCTTTCGCCGCGAATCAGCACCGTGCTGCGAAGATTGGAGACTTCGCGTGCCAGGTCCAGCATCTCGTGCATCTTCGGATTCTTGCTGACGATGTCGTCGAACCGGTACTGCCGCGAGAGCCGCCTGCGAAGGATCAGGTTTTCGCGCTGGCAGATTCTTCACCTTGATGAGCCGGTTCACCAGCAGCGAAATCTCCTCCGGGTTGCACGGCTTGACGATGTACTCCTGCGTCCCTCCTTCATTGCAGCGACCGCGGTGTCCACCGTCGCAAAGGCGGTAATGATGACGACAGACGCTTCCGGCCGCAGGCGGTGGATCCCCATCATGGTCTCGATGCCGTCGATGCCGCCCGGCATTTTGAGATCGACGAAGTAGATTGCGTAGTCCTTCTCCGACGCCCTTTCAAGCGCTTCCTGACCGGAGCTGGCCGTGTCCACGAGATAGCCGTCCTCGCGCAGCCACGCCGCCAGCGACTCGCACATCACTTCTTCGTCGTCGACAACCAGAATTTGCCACCGGGCTTTCATCCGCGTTCCCTTTCCGCGACCAGAGCGGCGCAGCCGCCGCAGTAGCGCGCACCTTTGAGATCCACCTGCCGGATGTTGGTTGAAAGCGCCATCGCACAGCCTTTATCGGAACAGTGAACCAGCCCGAACGTGTGCCCCAGTTCGTGCAGCGCTTCCTTGTGCGCCCGCTCCAAAAGGAGTTCGGGATCGGGCGCGAGGCCGTAGAATTCCTGGCGAAGCCGCGCGAGCGAAAGCAGCGCCGCGCCGCCGCCCAATTGCGCCTGCCCGTAAATGAAAGTCAGCATCGGTATGTAAAGATCGCTCTCCGTCAGCCCCAGCAGCCTTGCCGCGTCGTGCGGGCGCGCAGCGGCGAGCGTTTTCAAAATCAGGCTCGAGCTGTACTGATTGCGGGCGGGATCCCAGGCATAGCCGGCCTCCGGCAATCCAGGCAAACGCGCGATTTCGACCGGCAGACTTTGCCTGACGGCCTCTTCGATACTCAGAACGATTCCGTTCTCCACCGCTCCCACCGTGACAATCGCAATCCGGCTCACGACGCTTCGGCGGCCGGCGCAGTCCGCACCGCTTCCGGCGCCAGAGGCAGTATCACGTTAATCGTGGTGCCCTCGCCGGCCCTGGTGCTGATGGTCACGTCGCCCCCGTGCGCCTGCACGATCCCGTACACCACAGCCAGGCCCAGCCCGACCCCTTTCCTTCCGACTTGGTGGTGAAAAACGGATCGAACAACTTCGGCAGGTTCGCCTCGGGGATGCCTTCTCCATTATCAACGACCGACAATACCAGAGACCGCGTCTGCTCGTCGTGCCCCGTGCGCACCTCGACGCTCCGCTCCGCCTTTCCCTGCGAGGCCTCCGCGGCATTCAAAACCAGGTTGAGGACCACCTGCTGGATCTGCGAGGCGTCGCAGAGCAGCTGGCGGCAAGTTCTCATCCAAAGACCAGCGTAAGACCCACGTTGCTCAGCTTCAGCTTGTGCGCGATGAGCGAAACCGTGGAATTGACGAGCCCGTTCAGGTCGGCCTCGGCCCGCTGCGGCTTGGATTGCCGGGAGAACGAAAGCAGGTCTGAAACGATCCGGCCCACACGCGAAGCCTCGCTGGCCACCTGCGACAGAAACTTCCGGAATTCCCCAATCGCGGCCGGCCGGGATGCCGTCGTCCTTCAGGATGCGCTGCATGAGCATCGCAGATTCAAACACCATTGATTGGGTTGTTGATCTCATGCGCGACACTAGCGGCAAGCTGGCCCAGGGATGCCAGGCGGTCGCTGCGAACCAGCTTCTGGTGTACCGCCTTGAGTTGCTCGGTCCGCTCCTCCACCTTCGATTCCAAGCGCTGCGTGAACTCGTTGATCTCCCCCACCGCCTCCTTCAGGCGCACTCGCATCGCATCGAAACTACGCGCCAGGTCCGCGATCTCCCCGCTGCCTTTCCCCACCTGAATCGGCTCCTCCAGGTTCATATTGCTGATCTCGTGCGTGCTCGCAATCAACTCGTGAATCGGACGCCGTACGAATCGCCTCGTGAAGAAGATGATCAGCGCGCAGATGATCGCCAGCTCAACCGCCGCACGCAGCACCACCACTTGCTGCAGGCTCGCCAATTCGGCGTCCACCACGTCCAGCTTCATTTCAACTTCAAGCACACCCAGGATCTTCTCCGTCGCCGGATGCGCGTGGCACGCAGCCTGACTGCAGCTCTTCTCGTTGGGAATCGGCGTGATGATCGATAGGCTGCGCGTCCCCGACTCCGTCGAATGCACCCGGATGCGATCCTGCAGCCGCAATGTCCCCAGCTTCTTGCCCAACTCGTGGCAGCCCCGGCATTCCACGGATTTCACCCCGGGGTGTCCCTGCGTTCCCCCCGCCACAGTCGAGAATGTCGTCCTCTCCGAATGAGTTGAACATCCTGATCCGGTCAATCCCCTGCCTGGCCGCGATCCGTCGCCATCACCTGGTAAGCGTCGTCCCTCCGGTCGGCCAGCATCGCATGCCAAGTCGCGCTCGTGATGCCGCGAGACAACTGGTCGGCTCCCATCGACACCAGGTCCAGCAGCTTCACTTCCTGTGTTATGTAGAGCGCAAAGCCCGACGCTGCTCCCACCGCCACCACAATCGTGCTCAACGCGAGAATCAGACGATTGGCTAACTTCATTTCAAATCAGACTATCCAGTCTGATTATATGCCAGCCTCACACAATTGGAATTCCCGGTGCCGCGTCCCGCCCGATTCTTCCCACCAGTCGCGGATCGTCCGCCACCTCGATCGCCCTCCTGGTATAGGCTCGGAAACCGTGCTTCAGATAGAACCCCACTGCCCGTGGATGGTCCAGCGTGCACGTGTGCAGCCAAACCCGGCTCGGCCCCTCCGCCCAGATCGTCTCCAGCCCGCGCCGCATCAGCCAGCCACCCGCGCCGTGGCCCACCAGTTCCGGCACAACCCCAAAGAACACGATCTCCACCTCGGGCCATTGCGAACGATCCAGTTCCAATAGTCCTTTGGGCTCCCCATCTTGCTGCAAATAGTACAGATCCACAGCCGGCTTCGATAGCGCCGCGACCAACTCCATCATCGCTCAGGTGCAGCCTTGAAAACCACAGCCACGGCTCGCCGATGGCCCTGAACAGCGACCGGTAAACCGGGGCATCCACCTCCGGCTGCTTATCCAGACTCAGCCCCTCCGGCGCATCTCCTGCCACCAGCCCCGGCGGCGAGGTCATCTCCAGATAAGTCACCACCGCCGCAATCTTGCCCGCCGGCAATTCCGTATACCCATTCAGATTCAATTCCACAACGCTAGTCTACTCGTGCTAACATCTTTCCCTGTCGCCAACCGGCATAGGAGAGGTAGGGATGCCCTTTTCTAAACCCTGGCTCGGACGCAAGCGCGTCGCCTTTGTACCCCTGTTTCGCTCGCGCTCCGCGCCGCCCGATCAGATTCCTCCCGATTGGGAGAATGTCATTTTCCGCCGGGTCGTCTATGACCCGCGCCCCGAAGCCAAAGGAGCGGATCGCTCGTTGCGCGCGTGGCTGCGCGCGGCCTCCTCAGGGCTGGCCGATATCGACCCGATAGTGCTGCCTATGCAGACCATCGACAAGCAGGCCGTCGAGGCAGACGAACTCGAGGGCACCCTCGGCAGCCGCTTGCGCGATCAAGGCATGGACGCCGCGGTGCTGGTAATGCTCGGCGGCCGGCCGTCGGGCACAAATCGCGGCTTCTGGTCGCGCGTGGTGATGGTGGAAAGCAACGGCGTGTGGCTGATGGAACTCATCCACGGCCTCACCGGCTTCAAGGACCTCTATCACTTTGACAACGACTCCGATCCCGGCGAGCGCGCCATCGGCACCTTCGACCAGATGTCGGCATCCAGCCAGACCCATCCGACCGCCTTCACCAAGAACGAACTGGGCTGGCTCGACGCGGCGGCGATCCGGCTGCACGCTGGCGCGTCCGTCGATTATGAGCTCCAACACATCGGCCTGGCCCAGCCGCCAGTGGCGGGTCGGGCGGCCGCTGTCCGCATCGGCAACGGCTTTCCGTACGTGATGGTCGAATCGCGCAAGATGACCGACCAGTTCGAAGCCGGCATGCCGTCCCTCAACGATGGCCAGGAGAAGGGCATCGACAGCGAGGGCGTCATCGCCTACCGCATCCAGACCCGCAACCCGACCGTCCAGGAGCGGGAGGGCAACAAGAAGCCGCTCTATCTCATGACGTTGAAGGCGCTGCAGCCCGGCCAGTCGGCGGCGCTCGACGATGGCGCGACGCTGACCGTCACCGCCGCTCGTGCTGACGGCTTCGCCATCCGCATCGACGACCCCGGTCAGCATCTCATCGACCGCACTGCGACCACAGGCGCGCGCGCCGCCGCCGGCCCGCCCTGCGCGTTGGTTCTGGCCGGCCCCGGCATCGAGAACATCGCCTATCGCGACACCTCCAGTCACATGAACGAGATCTGGCGCGATCCGCGCGGCCAAGGCACCACCGACCTCACTGCCAACGCCCACGCCCCGAACGCCCAAGGCAATCCGTTCACCTATTTCGACCCCGCCGGCAATCAGGTCGTGCTGATCTTCCGGGGCGCCGATAACCAGGTGCGCAGCCTCTATTGGATGTTCGGCGCGGTCGGCCACGACAACCTGACGGGCTCAATCAATGCGCCCAAGACTGCGGGCGATCCCGCCGGCTGGTTCTCCACTCACGACGGCTTTCACCACGTTGTCTACCGCACGTCCGACGGCCATCTTCACGAATTGTGGTGGCAGGGACAAGGCGGCGTCGGCCATGGCGACCTGACAGCACAGGCACACGCCGTCGCGGCGGCCGGCGATCCGTACCCCTACTATGATCCCGTCCGCAAGACCAACATTGTCGCCTTCCGCGGCACCGACAAGCATATCCGCAGCCTCTACTGGGGTGGCGGCCCGGTCGGGCAGGACGATCTGTCTGGCGTCGCCGGCACGCCGGCGGCCGCGGGCGACCCGTTCGCCTGGTTCACCCCCGCCGACGATACCCACCGCATCGTCTATCGCGCCGCCAACGGTCATATCCACGAGTTGTCCTGGCCCAATGTCGCACCCGTGCGCGGCCGCGACCTCACTGCGCTCTCGGGCGCGCCGCCCGCCGCCGGCAACGTCTCCGGCGGCTACAACCCCGCCGACAACACCCAGCACGTCATCTTCCGCTCGGGCGACGGCAAGCTGCACGAACTCTGGCACTTTCTCGGCGAGGCGGCAGTCCATCATCAGGACCTCACCGCCGCCTACTCCGCGCCGCCCGCCGCCGACCGGCCTGTCTACTACTCCAGCCCTCGCGCTCCCAACCAGCACGTCGCCTATCGCGGAACCAACGGTCACATCTACGAACTGCTCTGGTGAACGGCGGCAATTGAGTTCCGCTGCTTCTAACCGGGCTTGCGTGACTCGTGCGCGATTGATTCCCGAATGGCCGATCCACTCCTGGTTGACATTCGAACAGAAGTGTTCAGAATTGAAGTAGTGAAAGGGAGCGAGTTTCTGCGCCGCGTCAAAGCCGCCGCGAAGCAAGGGCTGGTGCAATTCCTGCGTGTCAGGTCTATCCAGACTCGTCCGCTCGAGAGCCCCGTGCCCGCATTTCCTTGACCAGTGACGACGAGCAACGGTCGAGGTCCGAGTCTTCGATGCGGTGTCAGGCGAAAATACTTCACAAACGGTGCGTAAGCTCCGGCGAAGGCCACTTCTCGCTTGTTGCGTGGCGTACGCAGAGCACGGAATGTTGGCGATCGTGCTCCAGGAGAACTCTGATCTGAGTGGGTCCACGACGGTTATGAGTTCGGTTGCCACTGTGGAACTCAAGGATTTGTCTCAACTCGCAGGAAATTGCTTCGGCCCGGATTCTCAGTGCCGCCACAGGGCTCCCATTGAATTTCGGATGAGCGTCGATGTATCTCGCAAGATGTACGGAGGAGCTGCCATGGTGCCACCTATCGTGCGGCCAGCATTCCTCTGCGAGGGCACCAGGATGAGCCATAGCTCCGTCGCATTCGCTTCCCTGACTACCCGAAGCGCTCACGGGCGGCCGACGATAATGGAAGACTCCCTTAAGCAAGCCGCGGATTGTCTGGCAGAGGCCGCTCGCCGGCTGCGCATTCGGAGCGGCGACTCAATTCCCGTTCCATCCAGGCTCAAGCTTGGGACCGGCAGCCTATCGGGGTCCTTTGTTTCTGGCAGCGCCGAAACTGCTCTCTATCTCGCCGTTCGCGAGCATGGCTTGCGCAATACGCTGAACGTGACGACGGCATCGCGCTGCGCGGGCGTTGCCCGGTAAGTGCTGGGATCAGGTTCCGTCCGAGTTTATTGATTTCAATTCGGGATCACTCCCTCTAGCTTTTGCCGCGCGCAGTGGTAGCATTCCTGCCCGCCTACCTGCTTCGCTCCATGGAGACGCTCGACAGGAACAGCGATACCGCGGAGTTCACGATGTACTTTCATTTGTCCGGAGACGACGTCGCACGGGTGGAATGAGGAAGGGATTGCCTCCCGGTTGTCGCTGTTCGATGCTGCGCAACGCACTTGCATCGCGGAGTTTCTGCGCTCCATCTCGGAGAGCAGCCTGCTTCGATCCTGCAGATCAACCGCCATTCATGGATCGCAAGCGCCTGTGCGCTCAGCGAGAGACTGTTGTTCCGGCGAATGACTCTGATCCCAAGCACGACGACAAGACGTACCTGCCACCCGAAGCAAGCTGCGACCTGAGAGGCGCTTGCGGCGTAAAAGAACAGTTCCGCTTGAGCTTCGAGGATGCCGCGTGACGACCTCCGAGGCGTCTAGTTTCCGACACCACTCAATAGCATGCCCCCAGGTCTCGCATGGCTACACGCTTCCGGACTCGTCGATCGCATGGGCCTTGAGGTCACCATTGCGCTGCCGTTCCCTGCCGAGCGGACCGACACCGGGAATCGGTTCGGGTACTGCGGGCCGGCAGAGTGGGATTGAACTCTGGGAATGACGCTTGATGAACTGGATCGTCGGCTGAAAGCCACCTTCGCAACAGGGTACCGCGGGTTGTTTTCCTGATTGGAGAGAGATTTCCAATTCAGCGAGTTCGTTGAGTCCTCCAATTGCTGCGAAGCATGCTGCCAATGTCTCGTTTCATGCCTACCTTGAAGCCACCGTCACAACGCACGACGGAGCGTGCCCTGGACCCCTATCGAGCTCCAGCTTCGGCGTGATCAGGCGCTCCGTTTCACGACACTAGACATGTGAATCGATCTGAGGCATTCCGCGACTCGCTATCTCCTCCAACCCTCGCACCCCTGGTGATAAAGTGAGCAGCCAGGACCACACCGGCCCGCGCCGCTAGGAGGAAACATGACCATCGCCGCTTGCTATCGCTGGTGGTTCTACTGGCTTCACCCGCCTCGCTCTGGGCCCAGCCAGCCACCGTGACCGAAGAGCAGCAGGTCTTCAAGACCTATCCCTTCTCCGGCCCCGATCCCTCGCCCATCATGACGCGGTCGACCATCTGGGGACGCGGCCAGCGCCTCTACCCGTACTTCTCGTTCGACACCCTCAGCTACACTCCCGTGGATCGGACCTGGAATGTGGTCGTGCTGGAGAACCGCTACATCAAAGTGATGATCATGCCCGGCGAGGGCGGCAAACTCATCGGCGCCATCGAGAAGAGCACCGGCAAGGAATTCATCTACCTCAACAAGGTCCGGAAATTCCGCCACATCGCGCTGCGCGGCCCCTGGACCTCGGGCGGCATCGAGCTCAACTTCGGCATCGTCGGCCACACTCCAGCCACCGCCACGCCCGTCGACTATCTCGATCCGCAAGAACGCCGACGGCAGCGTCAGCTGCATCGTCGGCGCCATGGATCTGCCGTCCCGCACCCAGTGGCGCGTCAAATTCACCCTCCCGCCCGACAAGGCCTACGTCGAAACGCAGTCGCTGTGGTACAACCCGCAGCCGCTCAACCAGTCCTACTACGTCTGGATGAACGCCGCCAACAGGATCACCAATGACCTCGAGTTCATCTTCCCCGGCACCATGCACATCGGCCACAATTACGCCGAACCGGGCCGCCCGTGGCCTCTCACCAGCCGACGGCCGCAATCTCGCCTTCTACAAGGAGCACGACGACTCCGACGAAGGCAGCTTCTTCATCTACGGCAAGCTGAACGAGTTCTCCGGCGCCTACTGGCACGACTCCCAGTTCGGGTACGGCCACTGGGCGGTGCACGAGGAAGTGCCCGGACAGAAGTTCTTCCGCTGGAGCCTGGCTCGCTCCGGAGCCATCTGGGAGAGCCTGCTCACCGACAGCGACGGACCGTACTTCGAGCCGCAGAACGGCCGCCTGCTCGATCAGAACGACCACGAGTTCTTCGCGCCCTCATACGACCGACCAATGGCGCGAGCTGTACTTCCCCTACAAGCAGATCGGGCCCATGGTGAAGGCCACCCCCTTCGGCGCGCTGAACGCGCGCAGCGATGGCGCCGAAACCCTGATCGCCTTCTGCGCCCTGCAGCGCATCGATGAAACGCTCATCGTCCGCGACCGCGGCAAGCGAGATCTTCCGCGAGCGCGTTGTGCTCGACCCAATGGAGGTCTATGAGAAGCGCCTTCCGTCCGCGGTGAAGAAAGGCGATCTCCGCGTCGAGCTCGGGCGACAAGCTCACCTACACGGACGATCCCGCCGACGGCCTCCTCAAACGCCCGCTGAATTTCCGCAACTACGACGACCTCGACGCTCGAAGGACTCTACCAGAGCGCCGAGCGCGACGAAAAGTCGCCGCGACTACGATGCGGCCCTCGAGAAGTATCTGGCGTGCCTCAAGCGCGAACCTCTTCACATGCGCGCCCTGACGCGCGTCGCGGAACTCTATTGCCGGCGAGCCGAATACAAGAAAGCGCTCGAATACGCCCGCAAGGCGCTCGACTACGTGATGTACGATCCGGACGCCAACTTCATCTACGGCATCATTTCGAAACGGCTGGACAACCTCGTCGATGCCAAGGAAACGCTCGGATGGGCGGCGCGCAGCATGAAGTACCGCGCCAGCGCGTACAGCGAACTCGGCTCCATCTACCTGATGGAGGGCAACCTCGAGCGCGCCCTCACGTACTTGAATCGCGCCTTGGAATACGACGCCAACAACATCTCCACTCTCCAGGTCCTGGCGAACGCATATCGTGCCGCCGGCCAGGCCGCCAACGCCACCCGCATTGTCGACAGGATCCTCGAAATCGATCCGCTCAATCACCTGGCGCGCTTCGAGCGCTACCTGCTGTCAGGCGCCCCCTCGGATCTGGCCGAATTCAAGTCCCTCATCCGCAATGAACTGCCCCACGAAACCTACCTCGAAATAGCGGTCTCCTACGCCAATCGCCGCCGCGACGCCGACGCGCTGCGCGTTCTCGACAACGCACCCGAGCACCCCACGGTGCGCTACTGGCAAGCGTATCTGTTGCGCGCGAAAGACCCCGGCCGGAGCAGGCAACTGCTCGAAAGCGCCGCGGCGCTTTCGCCCTACCTCGTGTTTCCCTTCCGCGAAGAGTCCGTCCCGGTCTTCGAATGGGCCGTGCGGGAGAAACCCGGCGACTGGAAGGCGAAATACTACCTCGGGCTGGTGTATTGGGGTCTGCTGCGGCCCGATGATGCCCGGCGCAGCCTGGAGGCCTGCGGCGATCGTCCTGACTACGCGCCCGTCTACATCAGCCGCGCCTACCTGAACCGGGAAACGGATCCCGCCCGCGCTTTGGCCGACTACGAACGCGCACACGCTGTCGGCAAAAGCGATTGGCGCAACTGGTATCACCTGGCCACTTACTACGGCACACGCGAATATGCACGATAAGGCGCTTGCGCTCGCCCGCGAAGCCGCGGCACTGTTTCCGAAAGATGATCTCATCCGCATTCTCCTCGCCCGGACCTACTTGAACAGCGGCCGCTACCAGGAGTGCTACGCGCAGCTTGAAAACGCCACCATCCTGCCCTTCGAAGGTCAGCGCGACGTGCACTCGCTCTTCGTGCAGTGCCAGCTCGCGCTTGCCAGTCGAAAACATGAAGCAGCGCCAGTGGGACCGTGCGGCGAAGTGGATTGAAGGCGCTCGCGAGTACCCCGAACGGCTCGGCACCGGCAAGCCGCACAACCCGAACTACCTCATGCACGATGCTCTCCAGATGCTCTGCCACGCCGGCGCCGGCGACACAGCCAAGGCCGATCAGGACTGGGCGCGCCTCGCCGCCCAGCGCGGCGCCGCGGCCGACCGCGCCCAGCTCGACCAGTGGAGCCGCACGTCGCTCCAATCCCAACCACCGCTCGCTGCATTGCGCGATCTAAACGGCCTCGTGCGCGGACGCTGAGTCCTGCTATCCCTACAGGAACTTCGTCCACTCAGCGGCGATCGTCTCCACGGCTGCGTCGAACCCCTTCTTGGACGCAAGCTCATGCCCCGCAGCGGGGATTTCGACCAATTGCGTTCGCGCGGGAATCAAGGCCAGCGCGCGTCTCATCTCCTCAATGGACCCGAAGGGATCGCGCGCGCCGTGGACGAACAGCGCCGGCGTTCGCAAATCGGGCAAGTGGGCCGTCCGAAGCTCAGTGGGCCGGCGGGGCGGGTGCAGCGGGTAGGAGAGCAGCAGCAGCGCATCGATGAGTCCAGGTTGCTCAGCGGCCAGCATTGTCGATTGCCGCCCTCCGTAGGAATGTCCGCCGAGCAAGACCCGGCTCGAACCATCCGCACGCGCTCGCTCAACCAGTTCGCGCAGCCGCTGTCTATCCCGCTCGGGATCGCCGGCCCGGGGCGGTCCGCCCGACCGGACCTCGCGATAGGCCAGATTGGCGCGATGCACCCGCAGGCCGCTTCTTGTGAGGGCCTCCGTCCAAGGCGACCAGCAGCGGCGCGTCCTTGTTCGAACCTGCCCCGTGCGTGAGAATCAGCGTCGACGTCATTCAGGCCAGTGTACGACGCGAGGTCGACGCAGACACGCGACACCCTCGAACATCGATCGTCTTGTATTGCCAAACAACATTCTAAAGCGGCTTCTGATCCACGCCGTGGGGTTCAACCTCGCGCTGATGATCCGGACCAAGCATGGAATCGGCAAGCCGAGAACCCTGCAAGGGCTCCAGGAATGGCTTTTTTGCACTCAGATCGTCCTGTTGGCGCTCTGTGCGGCTGCACGGCCATGACGCGCGCTGCTGGGGATCACGGCAGCCAGCCCCATCGCTGCGACGGCTCAGAAGCCACTAGCAGCCAAGCCGTGTCACCTGCCTCTCGAAATGAGCACAAACTTGGCGGCGTAGCCGGAATAGGCAACAGCCGCCTAACAAAGCTGCCAAAGGCACGCGAAGTGATGGTTCGGGAACTACATTGACCGGATATATCGTGCCAGAATCTGCTGTCAGCGAAGCTCCTTGCACAACATTCAAAGACTCGTCGTAGATAGTGAATGACCCGACTGTCAAGGTATTCGCAAAGTTTGCGCTTCCGACACCCTCGCCGAAAAGATGCCAGTCGTTGATAACGACGCCGTTGCTGGGATTGAAATGGGCTTTGCCACTGATAACCTCAAGGCCGAAGGCGTAATTGAACGGCTGGCCATACACAAATGGAAACAGGCGCTGGAAGGAATATTTATCGGACGTTGAGGTTTCATGGATTCGAAACTGCCGATCCCACGTCAGCTCAGCGCTTCCAACCGCGGCCCAGACTTTTGCTTCGCTGTTGGCTATGCCCGATTCACTGATAACCCCGTCCAGAGTATAGGTTACTTTCATGAAACCCATCATGCCCGTGAAGGGAGCAAACTCAATCAAGAAAATCTCAGTCATATTCGCTTTGCCAACTACCCAACTTTCGGGTGCCTGTCCGAGGTCAGCCGCAACCATGTTTGTGGCGTACTCGGTGTATGCGCCAAACGACCCGTAGGTTGCTTGTGCAGATCCGCCTAAATGAGCTGTAGCGCCGGAAGTGAACGTGATATCAGCCGACATAAAGACTAAATCGCCATCATAAGTTGTCGCTCCCAAAACACTGAGGACCCAAACACATGGGCTGGACGTGTGAGAATTTCTGGGGTAGCAGCAGCAGCAGATCGGCTCTGCCAACGCCACATAAACACAAGAGCAAGGCAAAACGTGTAAGCATCAAAAAAATGCTATGCGTGCAGGCCGATTGCGTCAATGGTGCGAGGCCTCATTCCTGTACCGGTACTCATATAGTGGACTATCAGTGTAGTGATCAGACTAGTTGAGTTTCTAACTATGTCTTCACGTCTATCCGATAGCATCCTCACCATTATCAGCGTCGATGCAGCCCAATCTGATGCCGTTGA
>CAVQOO010000018.1:0-55540 GCA_963714395.1 Bryobacteraceae bacterium | reverse complement strand
ACTGTTCTCATTCCTTGGTTCCTTCAGCGTATTGCTACATCGCCTCTTCGGAGGACGGGAAGAATCGGCGGTGGTTGCGCACGACGAGCGTGTTCGAGAGCTTCACCCGCAGCTCCCGCCCCAGCGAACGAGCTCGCTCGGTGAGACGGTCCGTCATCTCCAGCGCGGCTCCCCCACTGAAGGTCCCTTTCGAAGTCCTGGGTGCAGGTCTCGACGTCGTGGTACCCGAGGACGTCGTGCGAGAAGACCATCCACCGCCTCCTTCCCGAGAAGGGTGGGATTGAGCTTCACGGTGACGTGGAGACCCATCTCCTCCATCAGGAAGAGGGTCATGGCCTCGATCTCTCCCGCGGGGCAGCCGTGGAACGTCGAGAGAGTCACCTGGTCCGAGAGGGCCGTGCTGAAGTCGAGCCTGCGCAGGCGAGCGAACTCGTCCGGGATCTCGCCGCGAAGGGCCTCGACCTCCGAACGAGCGTCCTTCATCGACTCGATCCAGGCCCGCACGGCCGGCGCGCGGACGCCGGCGAGGTCGTAGCCGACACTCAAGTCGATGACCGGATCGTCGCGAGAGGGATCGTCGGGGCGCCCGAGGAGCCCTTCGGCTCGCGCAACGTCGATCAGCATGGAGCCCTTGACGTACTCGCGCAGGCTCTCGGCAAGCGTGAGCTCCTGGCTCCACTCGACGTTGTAGCCCACGGTCTGCATGTCGATGCAGGGCCGCGGCAATCGTCAGGCGATCGTTCAGCTGTACGGTCTTGACCTCGATGAAGCGGCCACCGGCGAGCCACGACAAGAGGATGTTCTGCGCCATCTGGCCGTGGGGACCCGCCGCGGGGCCCACCGGATCCGCCACGCGGTGGCCGTGGATCGCCACCGACATGTCGACACTCTCCGAGCCGCGCCAGAAGCGGCGGGCCGGAAGATCGAAGACTTTGGCCTCGCCCTTGGCCTCGCGCAGCATCGCGTCGAAGCAGCTTCGGGAACGGCGCCGGGATGAGCTCAGCCACGAGGCGATCATAGCAGTCGCGCTCGCTAGGGGACGCGCGACAAGGGCCCTATCCTCCAGCGGCGGGCGGAGACGAACGGCTCGTGACCCAGACGCAGCGTTCGGTCCCGTGGCTTCCGGCCGCGGCCAAGCTCGACCTTGGGAAGGGCCAGTGACTCGCGGCGGATCGACTCGGCAGTCGTCCAGAAGCGTCCCCGCAGTTACGGACACGCGTGAGCGGACGACGACGTGTCGCGCCGCGCCGCTGCCGGACTCCTACAGCGGTCATGAGATCGACTCGGGTGCCTACCGCTCCACTGCTCCCGCATCGCAGCCTGTTCGCGCTGCGCGCCACGCCGCGCTGGTCGGTGGCGGGGCAGCCGTTGCCTTGTCCGAGCGCGGGGCTGTCCGAGGCCGGCATCATGGTCGACGTAGGACCTCCGTTCGCTGCCAGGCTCCCGAGCTTGGGATCCGAATGGAGGGTGTCTGCCGGACAGGTTCCCGACGTCGGGAATTGCACGTTGTCAGCTCCCGTCGTCGACCCGCACGAGACATTCCGAAAGATGGAGTTGTAGGCCGAGAGGTCCGAGTCGAGAGGGCTGTCGACGAAGGTCGCGTTGCGCACCGTACCCGAGCCCTCCAGCGTCACTCCTCCGGGACTGTTGTCGTAGAACGTGCTGTTCACCAGGCTGAGCGTGCCCTCGTTGATCCAGAGCCCGCCAGCCCAGCCGCTCACGGGCTGCCCGGCCACATTGCGCAGGTCCCGGTTTCCGACGAAGAGCGATTCCCGAACGGTCAGGTTGTTCTGCTTGATGAAGGACACACTTCCTGCCTTGGCGGTGTTGGCGTCGAACACAGAACGGTCGATGACCATGGTGCGTGTCTCGACATTGGGCGTGCGGAACAGGGCGCCGCCGAGCTCGTTGCAGCGGTTGTTGCGGAAGACGCTGCCGCAGATCGTGAACGGTTCGCTCGCAGTGTCCATCCCGTCGAAGTAGACCGCTCCCGAGAGGCCTCCTGCCCCGCCCTGATTCTCGTGTCCAAACGTCAGCGGACACTCGGGCTCGACGTAGTTCATTCCGATGCCCACCGCAGTGTTGTTCTCGAAGACCGAGTTGTAGATCTGGGGGTTGGCGAAGAGCATCCCGACCGCGCCGCCGTTTGCAGCACTGTTCCCCTCGAATCGGCTGTTGACGATCACGACTCCCGACACCCCAGAGAAGGTAGAGCGCGCCACCGCCCACATCGGGTCCAAGCAGGGCCGCCTCGTTGCCGTAGAACTCGCAGTCGATGACGTGGAGGATGCCGTCTCTCATGAACAGCGCCCCCCGAGAACCTTCCTTGTACCCGTAGGCGCACTTGGGATACGTCGGGTTCGGCGGATAGTACGTGCCCGCTGGGTGCCTTGCCGTTGCGCAGCGACGAGCCTCTGGAGAGTCACCTTCGTCGGCGTGACCATCCAGTTGCCGTTGTAGAAGTAGAAGTGCCGCGTCCGTCTTCCCGGCGTCGAGCGTCACTCAGCCCACCGCCGTCGATGACCGTGTCGATGTCGTTGCGCAGGGTCAGGGTCGTGGTGATGGCGATGGTCGCCGGAGCTGGCCCGCAATTGAAGGTGATGACGCCGCCGTCTCCCACCGCCGTGCGCAGCGCCGCCTCGGTGCAGCTCGAGGGCGTCCCGGTACCGACCACCGACCTGGGAGTGGAAACGTCAGCGAGACCGATGGGTGCCGCACAGATGCCGGTACCGGGCCCTGTGCCTGGCGTGAGAGTGACCGTGAACGTGGCGACCTGCGTTCCGCTGCTGCCCTCGGCGACGCTCGACGTTCCCGATGGAGACCGAAGGGGTCTGTGCTTCGAGAGGAGCAGGTCCGACGCTCCCGAGGCCGAGCAGCCCCAAAGAGACACTGCGGAGCAGGAGGGGAAGAGAGTGCTTCATATCGCGACTCCAGGGCGTCAACGGCAAGCGCTTGGAGAGTGGTGCGAGGGCGCCCCAGACTGGCCATCGCCCGACTCTCGTCTCTGGGATGGCCCGCCTCGGCCTGCGACGTGATCACCAGCGATTGTGATCGAGCCATGTCTCGCGTGTCCAGCCTCTGCGGCAGGTGCCACCGATGACCCACGCAGCTCTCACTGGCGCGATAATAGTCCGCACCATGACTGCCGACCTCGATGCCTCCACCCTCGCAGATCTCCACGGCCGGTCCCTCCTCCTCACGCAGGACTGGACGACGCCACAGCTCGACACGCTCCTGGCGCTCGCCTCGCGGCTCGAGGCCCTGGACCGCGCCGGCAAGCGCACTTCACTTCTTCCTGACCAACTTGCCTACGCCCTCTTCTTCGACAACTCCACCCGCACCAAGTCCGCCTGGGCGGGGGCCACAGCGCGCCTCGGCATGCAGCCGGTGATCGTCGACGGCTCGTCGACTCAAGTGGCCCACGGTGAGACCGCGGCGGAGACCGGAGCGATGCTCGGGATGAATGCCCACGCTCTCGGGATCCGCCACGATCTGATCCTCGGCGAAGGCAACCGCTTCATGCGTGAGGTGAAGAAGGGCATCGACGACTACCTGGAAGCCACCGGTGACAGCCGGGTTGTCCCCATCGTCAATCTCCAGTGCGACATCGACCATCCCACGCAAACCCTCGCGGATCTGCTCTGGCTGCGGGAGCGGCTGGGCAACCTGGCCGGGAAGAAGATCGGCATCTCCTGGGCCTATTCGCCCAGCTACGCCAAGCCTCTCTCGGTGCCCCAGGGGCTCATCACGCTCCTGACGCGGTTCGGGGCCCACGTCACGCTCGCTCAACCCGAGGGCTATCGGCTGATGGACGAGCCCATGGCCGCGGCGGCGGCCAACGCCAAAGCCTCGGGCGGATCCTTCCACCTCGCCTCGTCCATGGACGAGGCCTTCGACGGGGCCCATGCCGTCTATCCCAAGTCGTGGGGCCCGTGGGATCTGATGCAGGAGCGGGTCGAGGCGAACAGCGCGAACGACAAGGCCCGCATGGGCGACATCGAGAAACGGGCTCTCGACCGCAATGCCCGCCACCGCGACTGGATCTGCGACGAGCGGCGCATGGGCCTCACGAAAGACGCCCTCTACCTGCACTGCCTGCCGGCGGACATCGGCGCGGAGGTGAGCCCAGGCGTCATGGAGCGCTTCCGGGTGGACGTGGCGCGTGAGGCCAACAAGAAGGTGTATGTAGTGATGGCGCTCCTTGCCGCGGCAAAGGTCGACGGCCTCGCCTCGCGGCTCGGAGCTTTGGGCGCCTAGTGGGGCGCTTAGTGGTGCGCGTAATGCGCCTGGGTGACCTCTGTGACGGCGGGGCGGCGGTCAGTCCGGCCCCGTTCGCTTGCACGTCGCCCGCGTACGACCGCAAGAACCTGCGCCTCGACGCGCCTTGCGTCGGTGACGCTTGCCGATGCAAGCGCTGCACCGCCGCTCGAGCCTCAGATGCTTCGATAGGTGGACACTAGGAGCCCTTCCCATGCCCTTGCTCGACGACCAGATCGCTGCCCTCGCCTCACGGCACCGGCCCCTCGCCACCCGCATCTTGAAGGAGGCGATCCGCATTCCGGCGGACTACGTGGAAAAGCCCGAAGAGGAGGGCGGCGATCCCCTTTGCGGCCTGAGCAACCACGAAGGGCCACGGATGGAGTACCTGAAGCGCACCGTGGTCGAGGTGGGTGCGGTGAGGCGCCCAGAAGACGCGGCGTTTGACGCCTACGGGAACCTCGTGTGGTCCGTGCAGGACGAATCGGATGGTCTCCCGGCCCACGACAAACGCGTCGTCTACATGGACGGCCACGCCGACACCGTCAAGGCCCTGCGTCCGCAGTGGCTCGAGAAGACCAGCGGCGGGATCGACGCGTACGACGGTCTCCTCGACCTCGGTCGCGTCGACCGATCGGCGCTCCGTGGCCTGCTCGGCTACATGCCGCCCGACGGCGAGTGGGAGCACCTCCTCTTCGGCCGCGGATCGGCCGATCAGCTCGCGGGGGTCGTGGCGCAGATCGTCGCGACGAAGATCCTGCTCGAGCTCGCACCCGAGGGGGCGTTGCGTGGCGTCATCGTCCGCTCGTACGCCACCGCAGCGGAGGAAGACAACGACGGTGGCGGACCGCTGTACGTGGTGAATCACGTCCTGCCGGGAGCCTCTGCTGACCTCGTGCCCGATGTCGTCATTCTCACCGAGGGCACCGGGCGACTCGAAGAAGGGGGCACTGGGCATCTACCGGGGCCAGCGCGGGCGGATGCAGATCGAGGTGGTCGTCACTGGCCGCTCCTGTCACGGCTCCATGCCGTGGGAGGGACTCAACCCCTTCGAGCACGGTGGTGCCATCGTCGCCGAGGCCGCGCGGCGCTACGACGCCCGCGACGGCTTCCTCGACCACCCCTTTCTCGGCCACGGCACGCGCACGGCCTCCTGGGCCAGGCTCGAGACGCCGAGTGACTGCGCCGTGCCCGAGCGCCTCACGTTTCGCTTCGATCGCAGGCTGACCATAGGCGAGACGCCGGCTCAGGCCCTGCGTGACGTCGAAGCGCTCGACGCGGTGCGTGCGGCACGGGCGGCGGGACTGCGGGTCGACATCACGGTCCCGCCGTATCGCGAGAAGACCTGGCGCGGCTACCTGGCGGACAATCCGCAGATCTACCGGGGCTGGCTGACGCCCGAGGATCATCCCGCGATTCGGGCGGCAGTCGCCACCTATCGCTCCGTCGTGACGCCCCACGTCCTCGAACCCGGAACTGGCGCCCAGGCCGGCGCGCTACGAAGAGAGCCGCGAGTCGATCGCTGGATCTTCTCCACCGACGGAGTTGGCTTCCCCATACCGGTCACGGACGCGTCCATTGCGGTGCCGGAGAGGAAGAGCTGGATCGTCTCGGGCGACGTCAAGCACCCGGCCATGTTCGGCATCGGCGCTGGCATCGAGCAGAACACCCACCGGGTGGGGGAGTGTGTGGACCTGCGCGAGCTGCAGCACGCCATCGCCGTGCTGGCTCGATTCCCGAGCGTCTTCGCGGCCACTGGAGCCTGAGCGCACGAGGCGGCTCACGATGAATGCCCCGGCTTTGCCGCGGCACCGGTGACTCGTCCCCACCGCCCACCCCGGAATTCATGGGTTGGAGCGCAACCGGTATTGACTCGTGCCCCAGCCGAGCGCTACGCTCTCCTTGGTGTTTAGGAATGCCTAAAGAACTGTTTAGCCATCGATCGCCCTTGACGCCATGCGGTCGAGGACTATCTGAAGGCTGTCTTCGAGATCCAGCGAGACGAAGAGCGGGTGAACACCACCGTTCTGGCCCAGCGCATGCGTGTCACGCCGGCCTCCGCCACTGGAATGATCAAGAAGCTGGCTGGGCTGAAGCTGGCTCGCCACACACCCTACCGGGGTGTCGTCCTCACGCCGGTGGGCGAGAAGGTGGCACTGGAGATCCTTCGCCACCACCGCCTCCTGGAACTGTACCTGGCCGAGGCTTTGGGATTCCCTTGGGATCGTGTTCACGAGGAGGCGGACCGGCTGGAGCACGTGATCTCGGAGGAGTTCGAGGACCGCATCTTCGAGGCCTTGGGTCAGCCGACGCGCGACCCGCATGGCGAGCCGATCCCCTCGAAAGACGGCAAGATGCCACAAGTCAGCCACGAACCTCTTTCGGACCTGCGGACCGGCGCGCGCGGAACCATCAATCAGATCTGGAGGAACAATCCGGAGATGCTGCGCTACCTCGGCGCGCGAGGGCTGGTGCCGGACGCGCCAGTGGAGGTGACCGACGAGGCACCTTTCGACGGGCCCATCACGGTGAGAACCGGCAGAACTTCACACGTGCTCGGTCGAGAGTTGGCGCGTCACATTCGCGTGGACGTCGGAGGAAAGCGAAGCGCCTCGCGACGTTAGGGGGCGCCAGGAGGACCAGACGATGGGTGCTTGGTCGACCGGATTGCTCATAGGCCTTGGGCTCGGACTCGGTCTCGTGGCCCTGGTCTGGCCGGGATGGGGGCTGGTGCAACGCCTGCGGCAGGCGAGGAAGAGCGCGCAGCGGGCTCGGATCGAGGACACGCTGAAGCACCTCTACGAGAGCGAGGTGAACGGTGTCGTTCCCACCATTCAGAGCGTCGCCTGGGCGTGTCGGCTGAGCGCGGATCAGGCGGCCAGCGTCCTCCAGAGCCTCGAAGATCGGCGTCTCATCGTGCTGGAGCCAGACGGCATCCGCCTGACGGCCTCCGGACGCGAGCTCGGTCTGCACGTGCTCCGTGCGCACCGGCTGTGGGAGAGCTACCTGGCGGACCACACGGGCTTCCCGGAAACCGAGTGGCACGGCAGGGCCCACGACCTCGAGCACGGACTGACTCCTGCGGAGGTCGACGCGCTGTCGGCCCGGCTGCAGCATCCCACCCTCGACCCGCACGGCGATCCCATTCCGACGGCGACCGGTGAGTTCGTCGGACCCAAGGGCATGCCGCTGGCGACCGCGCCGCTCGATCGAGCGCTTCGCATCCTGCACATCGAGGACGAGCCCGAGGCCGTCTATTCGCAACTCGTCGCCGTGGGCCTCTATCCCGGCATGGTGATCCGGCTCGTCGAGGCGTCGCCGGAGCGCGTCCGCGTCAACGTGGGTGGGCGGAGCACGCGCTGGCGCCGCTCGTGGCCGCCAATGTCGCCGTGGAGCCGCTGGCCCAGGAGGAGGGGAGTCGAGCCCCCGACGGGCGAGCCGCTGAGTGCCCTCCCACCGGGCGAATCCGGGCGAGTCCTGGCCGTCTCGCGTCGCTGCCGTCGCTCGGAACGTCGACGTTTCCTGGACCTCGGCGTGCTGCCGGGGACGGTCATCGGCGTCGAGATGCGCAGTCCCAACGGCGATCCCACGGCCTACCGAATCCGGGATGCGCTCATCGCGCTCCGGGCCGAGCAGGCCGAGATGATCCGAGTCGAGCGCGTGACCGGGCAGTCGCGTTGGTGGCGTGAGCGACGTGGTGGGCTGACGATGTTGGTGGCTGAACGATGTTGGTGGGCTGACGCGTTGGTGCTGAACGCCGTAGGTGTGTTGAAAGTTTGGTGGTTTCACGATGCTCGAGGAGCGAAGCGAGAGAGGAGGCGAATGACCATGAGCGCATCGCCGGGTGAGCCGGAGGGGCGGGGTGCGCGGCCTGTCCGGTCCATCACTCCACCAACCTTCTCCACCTGGGCGTCAACATGGAGAACTGGGACTTCGTCGTGGCGCTGGCCGGCAATCCCAACACCGGCAAGAGCACGGTCTTCAACGCCCTGACCGGCCTGCGCCAGCACACCGGCAACTGGCCCGGGAAAGACCGTCACGCGGGCCGAGGGCGGCTTCGAGTACGCGGACCGCCGCTACAAGCTGGTGGATCTGCCCGGGCACCTACTCGCTGCTTGCCACCAGCCCGGACGAGGAGATCGCGCGCGACTTCATCCTCTTCGGCCAGCCCGACGTGACGGTGGTGGTCGTGGACGCCACCCGCCTGGAACGCAACCTCAACCTGGTCCTGCAGGTCCTCGAGATCACCGACCGGGTCGTGGTCTGCCTGAACCTGATGGACGAGGCGCGCCGCCACGGCCTGGAGGTCGACGACCGGACGCTGGCCCGCGACCTCGGGCGTGCCGGTGGTCCCGACCTCGGCGCGCTATCGCGAGGGGCTCGACGAGCTGCTCGCAGGCCATCGAGCGAGGTGGCGACGGGGCGCGTTCGTCTGCCGGCCCCGTCGGCTCCAGAACGAACCGCCGGAGCTCAAGCGCGCCGTCGCCGACCTGACCGCTCGAATCGTGAAGGCCTTCCCCGGCCTGCCCAACGCCCGCTGGGTGGCGCTGCGCCTGCTGGACGGCGACGAGCGCATCATCCAGGCCGTGCGCAACGGCGAGCTGGGCGACCTGGCAGCGTGCCGCCACGACGCAGACATGCCGCGGCGGCACACTGGAGGCCGCCCGATGAGTGCCAGCCAGGCGGCGCACCGTCGACGACATCCTGGCCAGTGCCAGAGCCTTGCGCTCGCAGCTCGGCGGCGACTTCCACGAACAGCTGATCGAAGCGATCTACGCCGACGGCCGCCCGACATCGCGGACCGCGCCGTGACCCGAGCCGGGGAGAAGGCGCGCCTCACCTCGATCGCACCATCGACCGCCTCGTGACCAGCCGGATCTGGGGCTTCCCGATCATGATCCTGCTGTTCACCGTGATGTTCTGGATCACCATCAGCGGGGCCAACGTGCCCTCCGGCTGGCTCGCCTGGCTGCTGATCGACACGCTCTACCCGCTCGCTGCGCGAGGCGGCCGCCAGTCTCGGCTTCCCCTGGTGGCTGAGCGGGCTGCTGATCGACGGCATGTACCTGGCGACGGCCTGGGTCGTGAGCGTGATGCTGCCGCCCATGGCCATCTTCTTCCCGCTCTTCACCCTGCTGGAGGACTTCGGCTACCTGCCGCGCGTGGCCTTCAACCTCGACTGGCTCTTCAAGAAGGCCGGGCGCCCACGGCAAGCAGGCCATGACGACCATGATGGGGTTTGGCTGCAACGCCGCGGGGGTGATCGCCACCCGCATCATCGACAGCCCGCGCGAGCGGCTGATCGCCATCATCACCAACAACTTCGCCCTGTGCAACGGCCGCTGGCCGACGCAGATCCTGATCGCCACGCTCTTCATCGGCGCCCTGGTGCCGGCCGCACCTGGGCGGCGTCGTCTCGGCGCTCGCCGTGGTGGGCGTCGCCGTGCTGGGAGTCGTCCTGACCTTCGTGGTCGCGTGGGTGCTCTCCCGCACCGTGCTGCGGGGCAGGTCTCGACCTTCAGCCTCGAGCTGCCGCCCTACCGGCCGCCGCGCATCCTGCAGACGCTCTACACCTCGCTCATCGACCGCACGCTCTTCGTGCTGTGGCGCGCGGTGGTCTTTGCGCTGCCGGCGGGCGCGGTGATCTGGCTCGTCGGCAACATGCACGATCGGCGGCGCGAGCATCGCCGAACACCTCATTCACTGGTTCGAACCCGTTCGGCCTGCTGATCGGGTCTGAACGGCGTGATCCTGCTCGCCTACATCATCGCGATCCCGGCCAACGAGATCGTGATCCCCACCGTCCTGATGCTGACGGTGCTGGTCACCGGGGCCGACGGGCGTCGGGCAGGGCGCCGGCGTGATGTTCGAGCTCGAGGACGCCAAGCAGCTCGAGGGCGCTGCTCCGCAGCGGGCGGCTGGACGCTGCTGACCGCGGTCAACCTGATGCTCTTCAGCCTGCTCCACAACCCGTGCAGCACGACCATCTACACGATCTACAAGGAGACCGGCAGCGCCAAGTGGACGGCCGTCGCCGCCCTGATGCCGGTGGCGCTCGGATTCGTGGTGACGTTGCTCGTGGCGCTCGTATGGCGCCTGGTGGTCGGGAGCATCTGACGGATCGCCCCTCCGCCAGGCAAAGCGCCCGCCAGAGGGCCTACGCTAGCCGGGCTTTGCAGGCGACATCGCGCCAGTGGCGAAGACGCCGTCCGGCTCGATAGCGTGCGCAGTGCCCTCGCGCCCGACATCGTCACTGGCGGTGACAAGCTGCACGCCGACCTCTTCTTTCGAGCCGAAAGCAGCAGTCGACGCGCGGGCCTACCAGGTCGTTCGTCTGGGCGTCAACGGAGCTCGCTCCCTTCCTGCCTACGAGCCGGGCTTCGTGGTCGGTTGCTCGAGCAGCTTCACCGCTTCGTCGACCCAGCGTTCGGCGTCGCCCGGAGCCGACGTGGAGGTGAAGCCTTGGCTCTCCATCCGAACGGCGCCGTCCGCGTCCACGATCCAGTTGGTCGGTAAGGCGTTTACGTCTCCGAGACGATCGATGTAGTCCGCCGCAAAGACGGCGGGAAAGGTGAATCCCTTCTCGCGCAGGAGCGGCTCCACGAGCCCTGGGTTCCGGTCGGCGTTGAGTGTTAGAAGAGCGACGTCCTTTCGGCCCGCGAGGCGCTCATGGAGCTTCTGGATCAGCGGCAGCTCCTGGATGCAGGGACCACACCAGGTGGCCCAAACATTGACGAACGTCCGTCGGCCCTTCAGGGCCTCGGGGCTCCACTTCCCCCCGCCGACGACATCCAGAGCCGACTCGGGAAGCCGTCGATCCATGGCTGCCCATTTGGTGGCGCGGTCGGCAGAGGTGGGCAGCGTCTTCACCTGCGAGAGAAGAGCCGTCAATCCATCCGTCGTGCCGCCCGCGCGCTTCCAGGCGTCGTCGCGCCTTTTGGCGAGCCATGGACCCGGCAGAGAGCCGCTCGCCTGATGGTAGAAGGCGAAGGCATCCGCCCAAGAGCCGAGGCCCGCGGCCCGGTCGCCACGCAACCACGCAAGTTGCGCCGTCATCTTGCCGCGTTCGGCGGCCTCGGACTCCGCGTCTCGCTGGCCCGAAAGCTCCGCGATTGCCGGCTCCGCCAGGGTGCCGAGCTGCGCGGCGGCCCGCAGCCCTCGCCACTTCCTGCCCCACTCGGCTCGGCGTCGATGCGCCTCCATCGTTGCCCGTTCCTTCTCGGGAAGCCTCCCAAGATCGGGCGCTCCCGCGTCGGCGCGGTCGCGTTCGAGCAGTGCTGCCACGCGCTCCAGGCGCACGCCGCGGTCCAGGTAGATGTCCGCAGTGGCGCCATACGCGCGAGGGAGAGGCCCTCATTTCACCTCGTGAGTAGACCTCGGTCGCCGCGTCGGCGATGCGCCCGATCTCCTCGTCCGACAACTCGGTACTCTCCGCCGCGGTCTGGAGGTGCCGGTACCAGGCTCCCGCGCTGTCCGGGCATTGGGCGACCAGGTCGGAGGTCATCGCAAACTGGGCGCGCCAACGCGCGGCGCTCGCTGCGGCCTCGCGTGGGGCATTTTCCCGATCCCAAGCCTGGAGACGACGGGAGACGTTCTCAGGCTCACAAGGATAGCGTTCGCTCATGACCTTGCGCACGGCATCGCGGGCGCCGACATCCGCCGGTGACCTCGTAGCCCTTCTCCAGCGCCCACCACCACTCGCGCGAATCCTCGAGCTTGAAGGCTGCGACCTGCGCCACCTCGACGCGAATCTGACTGCGGATCGCCTCGTGCTCGGAGGGGGGGACGCCGCGGAACGCGAGATCCCACAGGTTCGTGTAGGCGCGTACCGCGCGGTCGGCGGGCAGTGTCCCGAGGGCCTGGCGCACGACGCTCGAGCACTGGACACCGAGCTCGGGAGCGCCGACGGCGCCCACAAGGCCAACAACGCGCCAGGTATCGGGGCACGCTTCCGCCAGCTTGACGACGTGCGGTCGAGCGCGCTCCTTGTCCGTCTTCACGTAGTGCCACGCCAGAGTGAAGTGAGCCCAGGCGTAACCGGGGTCAACCTCCAGGGCTTTGCCGAGAAGGGCCAGGGCCTCCTCGGGCTGCTCGGCCAGAAGGTCGCGGGCGCGCAGCGTGAGGGCCAGCGGGTCGAGCGGCGCGGCCTCGAGCCGTCGCTGATTCTGGAGCTTGTTGGTCGCCTTGGTCTCCGGGGGCGAGTCCGCCTGGTAGGCACGGTGAACCAGGAAGGAGCGCGGATAGCGCTCGAGGAACGGCCGCCAGGCCCCTTCCGCGCGCTCCAGGCACTGCCGGTCGGCTCCGCAGGCCCTGACGACGGCAGACAGCCTGGCCAGTTCCGTCTCGACGCCAAATGGCAAGGCGCACACGTCCCCGGCGTCCGCCGCCAGGGCCATGGGCGCGACCAACAACAGAGCCACAAACGACGCCGCAGTGCGAAGGTTCGACACGAGACACCTCCTCGACAAGGGCCGGAAGCGAAGGATGCGCCGGCTGTGATTGGACCACCAAGCGCGATCTCGGGCAACTACGTATGCCTTATCGCGCGAATCGGAATCAGAGACGCGCCCATCCCCTGGAAACCCATGCGCAGCCACCACGCGAGAGGAGCCCGCGCAAGACGGCGATCCGACGTCCGACCGCGTACCGTGCCTTCGACTTGAACCCCGACCGGCTCAGGCAGGTACCTATCGATTTTCATGAGCTTCTCTGAATCGGCGTGTGTAGTGGTGTGATTATACACATACGCACTGCGCCGTCAAGGGGAAAGTTCGCGGCACCGTGCCGCCTTTCGCCGATTCAGGCGCGGAGAAGTCTCCCTTCGCGCCTCGCCCGGCAGTCACCGGAGTTCGTCACGAAGAGAGGACCGGAGCTGAATGAGTCCCTGCTCCCAGCCCATGTCTGAGTCGGCGAGCCAGCGCCATCCTCCGTGCGACCCCCCGGCGGTGCCATCAGCGCGAGCGCCCCCAAGAGGGCCACTTTCCGCGGCGCTACGCTCATGGAGTACACCCCTACCGGAGGAAGAGCACGCGACGCCTTGACACTGGTCGGTCGAAGTCTTACACTCTGTCAGATCGTATTCTAGAGGAGAACGGCGCATGCGAGACAACCTTCCCCGGCTGTCGGCCATCGAGACGCTCATCCTCGACCTCCTTGCCGAAGGGCGTGAGATGTACGGCCTGGAGCTGGTGGAGGCGTCGAACAAGCGCATCAAACGAGGTACCGTCTACGTCACGCTGGCCCGCATGGAACAGAAGGGCTACGTAGGCTCGCGGCAGGAGGAGACGGGAGCTAATGCCATCGGCCTCCCGCGACGGATGTATCGCGTCACGTCTTTTGGGGCGCGCGTGCGCGAGGCCTGGGCAGTCGTCAGGCGAACGCTGGCCTGGGAGGGGATATGAGGTCCCCGGCCCCGGGCCGCACCCTGCCAGGTCGCCTCCTGCTTAGGCTCGCGCGGCTCTTCGCTTCCTCTGTGGCGTACGAACGGGTCTTCGTTCCGCTGCTGGCCGACTTCCAGTTCGAGTACGCGGGAGCCGCCACCCCATCGGCCCGCCTTCGCGCGCGGTTGAGGTGGACGCTCGCGTTTGGGCAGGCACTGGGACTCGCCGCAGCGTCCGCAACTCTCAACCACCTGCGCTGCAACGCCTGGGGTACGACAAGCGAGGAGCGTGAGGTGGCGCGGCGCCTCGTCGCGAGGGGCATCACGGCCACGATGCTCTGCACTCTCGTCCTCGTCGTCACGCCGTACGTGCTCCATGGACGCCCGCGCCTGGGAGCTTCCGGCCTTGCCTTGTCCGTCGAGCTGGCCCTTTCCCTTCCGGCGGTGCTCTGTCTGGCCATCCCCGTGGGAGTGCTGTTCGGCGTCGTGCACTCGACCTCCGGGCGGCCACGGGACCAACTTCGCTGGCGCCCCCTCCTGAGCGTGGCAGCAAGCGCCTGCCTCGCGACATTCACCCTCGCAGCCTGGATCACACCCAACGCCAATCACGCCTTCCGAGAGAGTGTCTTCGCGCACCTCCAGGCCACGGCCCCAGAGCTCGCCCCTCCATTCGGTCCTCGCGCATCGGGTGAGCGAGGGGATCGCGAGATGAGCATGGGTGATCTGAGAGCAAAGGCGGCCTACTTGCGAAGTGAAGGCATGCGCCTCTCGGGGGGGCGACTCGACCTCGACTGGCACAAGCAACTCCGATTGGCGGCCGGTCGCCTGGACCTCGAGTGGCACAAGAAGCTGGCACTCGGCGCCTCCTGCCTCGCCCTGGCGTTGGCCGGAGTGACCATCGCCCGTCGTTCCCCGGCCCACGCGTGGTGCTGGTCGGCCTGCCTGATCCTCCTGCTCGGGTTCTATTGGCTGCTGCGGCTCGGCGAGCAAGCTGCCGACGTGGGTGCCATCGCACCAGCGCTCGCGATGTGGGGTCCATGCGCCGTGGTGGCCGCCCTGGGTCTTGGTGCCGTCAGCCGTCGCCCCCGTACACCGAGCACAATAGGCCCTCTCGTCAGCCCGTCGCCAGATGCGGCGCCAGACGTCGGATAGACTCTCGGACTGACGTTCCCGGCTCGGTGTCTGCGCCTCAACCGGGCGTCTTCACCTTTGACCCGCAGGACTTCGACGACGTGCCGCACCCGGCGAGACTCAGTGCACTCGCTCCGCCTGGCAAGCATCCCGAGGAGTGTCCCTCAGGAGGATCGGCTCTGCATCCAGGCTTCGGAAACCGCGCGGCCGGTCACGGAGTCGTCGACCACCAGAATCAGTCGGTGCTCATGGTCGCTGTAGAGCACCTCGATGTTCACACCCGCGTCGGCCATGCACCGGGCGATCTTACCCAGTTGGCCAGGCTCGCCCTGATGGAGCCGCTGAACGAGCACCGGCCGCTCCGCCAGAACCTGGATGCCAGCGGATTCGAGGGCCCCTCGCGCGTCTGCATCGTCTTCGAAGAGGAAGTGGGCTATTCCACGGCCGTCGACCACCCACGCGCCACCGCCCTCGATGCTGATACCTGCACGACCGAGAGCCTCGCCCATCTCGGCGAGCGTCCCAGACCGATTCCCCAGTTCAATAGTCAGATCCTTCATCGTCCTCTCCTCTTGGTTCAGCGGACACGCTTTCCACGAAACCGTGAAGGCGCCCTAGCGCCAATCGATGGCACTGACAATTCGAATCGGCACGCTGCACGAGTTGGCGATGAAGCAGCGCTCGTGCGCTGCGTCGTGCAGCCTCTCGGCGAGGTCCACCGGTGCTTTCGCTTCCACGGTCACGTGCGGGCGCAACGTGATGGACTCGAATCGTCCGCCGCCGCGGGAATCGAAGGTGATCTGTCCCAGAGCGCGGTCTTCGTACGCCATTACGCGAATGCCGCTCCTCGCGCACAGCGCAAGGTAGAACAGCATGTGGCAGGCGGAGAGCGCCGCCAGGAACAGCTCCTCCGGGTTGTGCTTGCTCGCTTCCCCTCTGAACGCGGGATCAGCCGTTCCCGCCAGGTCGGGCTTGCCTTCCACGCAGACGCGGTACTGCCGGCCGTAGCTCTCGTAGCTGGCCGTGCCTTCTCCTCCGGCTCCTTCCCAGGCGACCCGGACTGCATAGGCGTGAGTAGGGGTTGTGCTGGACACCTGTGACCTCCGCGGGCTCAGGACTCGATCTAGGGTCCCGGCCTCTTCACCGAATATGCGTCTTGCAGCAGTCCGCATGCTTCGTCTACCGTCGAAGTATGCCCGACACGCCAAACATAGCCGCCATCGCGCAGCTGCTCGGCGATCCCACGCGCGCGCGAATGCTGAACCTGCTGATGGACGGCCGAGCCCAGACCGCCACCGAGCTCGCTCTCGAGGGCGGAGTCACACCGTCAACCGCGAGCAGCCACTTGGCACGACTGACGACTGCGGGGCTCGTCAGTCTCGCCAAGCAGGGGCGCCACCGCTACTACCGCATCGCGACTCCTCAGGTTGGCACTGCCATCGAGGGCCTCATGAGCATCGCACCGACCACTGCGCGGAATCCTCGCGTCACAGGCCCTCGCGACGAAGGCCTGCGGCGTGCCCGCGTCTGTTACGACCACATGGCCGGACAGGTGGCCGTACGTCTCCTCGATCGTCTGCGAGAGAGGGCCCTGATCGACGGCCGTGACGAGTCCATGGCACTGACGGCTGCTGGGGAGACGTGGTGCCATCGGGTCGGACTCGATCTCGCCGAGCTGCGGCACGGGCGACGGCGCCTGTGTCGCCCCTGTCTCGACTGGAGCGAGCGTCGAACACATCTCGCCGGTGCCCTCGGGGCAGCGCTGCTGGATCGGCTCCTCTCGCTGCGCTATGCGCAGCGAGAGCGAGAGGGGCGTGCCCTGCTCCTGACGCCCCGGGGAGTTGCGTTCGTCGAAGCCCTGGAGCTTGCCACCAGCTAGGCAGAAACGCCGCTCAGGGATTCCATCACCCGAGGCGCGGCGATTCGCAGGCGACCCCTCGTCCCCCCTTCGCTCGCTCGCTCTCTCCGAAGCAAGAGGCAGCGCAGCCGGGCAAACCGTTTCGACGCCCCAATGAGGTGGGCGGTTCGTGATCCTGAAGACCGGGGCTGTACCGATCGCTCCCTCCCTGCTTGGGTCATCCTCTGTCCTCGACCGCTCTTGTGACTGCCCCCGAGAGCGCGCTCGAGTGTCGCGTCCGCACTCGGCGCACGCCGGTGCCGTCGGGCCGCCCCGTCGGCCGATACCCGCGCGTCAGTAACCGCTGCTCTCGGCTCGCCCCTTGACCTCTGCGGGCGTGGTGGCTACTCTTTCGCTCCACGCCGATGCTCGCCTTCATCTCCCTGTGCCTTCTGGCCCGATTCGCCTACGCGTTCAACGACATCCGTGTCGGCGCCGTGGCGCGCGAGTACGACCGCGTGGAAGTGGCGTCGCTGCGCGGCCTCTCGCTCGGCATCACCATGGCGCCGCTGCTCTTGTGGGTTCCTGCCGATGCTTTCGTCGCCCTCGCAGAGCGCTGGCCCATCTACCTGCTCCTCATTTCGGTCACCGGCCTGTGCAACGTCTTGCAGAACCACGCCGCGCGCTTCTTGCCGTTCGGCCTGCGGGCCGCCATCACCCTCTCCGCCGTCTCCATCACCGCCGTCTCGCTCGGCGCAGTGTTCTTCGGCGAGCGGCTCTCCCTTTGGCAGGGTGGATTCTGCCTGGTGCTCGTCGGCTCGGCCGTCGTGGCCGCGTTCGGCGACCACGCGGCCCACGAGATCGAGCCCAACATCCCCAAGGGCGCCGCCCTCGCCCTCGGCGCCGGTCTCTGTCTCGGCATCGCGGCCGTGCTGACCAAACGGCTCGCCGCTGAGACGCACCCGCTGCTCACGGCGTGGGCGTGGGAGTTTGGTGCCGGCGTCATCCTGCTCGGGCCTCTGGTCTGGCATGTGGTGGGTTCGGGGCTGCACGCCCGGCCTCGGCCGTCGCTTCGTGCGAACGGGCGTGGCTGCTGCTCCCACGGTGGTCGGCTCGGGCGCCTCGATGATCGCCCTGGGCCTTGGCCCGTTGGGTGTCTGGGGCGCCCTCGCCGGAACGCAGGTGCTCTTCATCGCGCTGCTGGGCGTCCACTGGCACCGCGAGGCCATGGGCCCACGGCGGTGGCTCTGCTTCTTCGTGGCTGCGGCGGCCGTCGCCGGTCTGGCCCTCGCCCCCCGTTGAACGGCGCGCGCTTCCCCCTTCAGACGAAGCAAACGCGGCATCGATCGCTCACGAGACCGCTCGGCTGCGGGACCTGGCGGTGTCCTCGCCAGCCGGCTGGCGGCGTTCGCGGGCCATCGACGTGGTCAGTCGGTGAGCGGCTCGAACTCCCCGCGCTCGTTCGAGGCGATGGTGAGTAGTCCCCGGAAGTCACTCGTTGATTCGCGAACTCGTGGTGCTACTCTGTTTCATACAGACAGCAGACGAGAACCGCCCGGCCGAAGGCGTGGGACGCAAGGAAGCCCGGCGTCGCTCTGGAACGCGAGGAGCTCACGACCATGACACCAAAGAACACGATCTGCCTGTGGTTCGACAAGGACGCGCTCGACGCGGCGCGCTTCTACGCCGCCACCTTTCCGAATAGCGAAGTGACAGCGATCTTCAAGGCGCCCAGCGACTATCCAAGCGGCAAGGCGGGCGATGTCCTGACGGTGGACTTCACCGTTTTCGGAATTCCCTGCCTCGGTCTCAACGGCGGTCCGGACTTCAAGCACACCGAGGCGTTCTCCTTCCAGATCGCTACGGACGATCAGGCGGAAACGGACCGCTACTGGAATGCCATCGTCGACAACGGCGGCCAGGAGAGTCAGTGCGGGTGGTGCAAGGACCGCTGGGGCCTCTCCTGGCAGATCACCCCGCGCACCTTGATCGACGCGCTAGCGGCCGGTGGCGCCGAGGCCAAGCGGGCCTTCGAGGCGATGATGACGATGGGGAAGATCGAGGTCGCCGCCATCGACGCAGCGCGCCGCGGCTGACGATGAGGGGCCGGAGCCGACGGGCTCCGGCCCCTCTCGATACGAAGCGCTAGAACGTCAGACGAGTCACCAGCTGGAGCGTCCGAGGCGGAAGGACGCCCGAGACCGTTCCGAACCCGTTCCGGTTCACGAGTTCTCCTGCCGCGTTATACGGCAGGTTCGTGATGGTGGGATCGGTGAGGCTGGCGAAGTCCGCCCTGGCGTTGACGCCCGAGAACTGCGTGTGGTTGAGGGCGTTGAAGGCGTCGAGACGAACCTCGATCCTGGCCTTTCCCTTGAGAGGGAAGGCCTTCGAGATCGAAAGATCGAGGTTGTTGATGGGCGGCGCATGGAGGAAGTACCGCGCCGACTCGGTACCGTCGCTCCCCGACTGCGGTGGCGCGAAGGCCGAGGTGTTGATCTGACGGTATGGGTCACTGCTCGAGCCCTTGCCGGGGTCACCCGTGACCACGATACGGGCGGCGACGTCTGGTGATCCGGTGAGGTTGGTGTTGCCGATGCCAGGAACCGCGAAGGTCACGGCGTAGGGCGTGCCGCTCACCCACCGGTAGACGCCGGAGATCTGCCAGTCGTTGGCCAGCACGCCGAGTACGCCGTTCGCCACCTTGGGCGTCTGGTAGACCACGTTCATCACGAAGTTGTGCGGACGGTCGTAGTTGGCGTACGAGTAGTTGACGCGACGATTCTCCTCGGGTCGGTCGAGTTTGGGTGCCGAGCCGAGAAGTCGGTGTCGGTGGTCGTCAGGGTCTTGCTCCAGACGTAGAACGTCGAGAACATGAAGCCGTTGTCGAACCGCCGTTGAGGGACGTCTGCAGCGAGTGGTAGTTGGACTCGCCCGTGTAACCCCATGAGGCGCGATCGTTGCCGTACCCGCTGTACGGTCGCATGAGGTCCGCAGCAAGGCATTGGCGCCCGGCTGCTGCTCGGAGCGAGCGTGGGTTCTGGTTCTGCGCCAGGTATGCCGCACCCAGGGGAACCGAGTTGATCTGGTCCTGCTCGAGGAGATTCGGTTGATGCCGACCCGACGTAGGCGAGATCGAAGGTGACGGACTTCCACAGCTTGTGCTGGATGCCCGCGTTCCACGCATAGGTGACAGGCGGCTCGAAGTCGTACGCCGTCGGTGCCATCGTCAGAGTGGGATAGGGATCGCCGCCAGCGGAGGCGAGATCCTGGAGCCGGCCCCACTGAAGCTGGGGCTGGAGGATGCCCGGAGCGTTGGTGATCTGGTTGAAGACCATGTTGCCCTGTGGACGATCGTAGAAGATCCCGCCACCGCCACGCAGAATGGTCGTCCCCTTGCCAGAGAGGTCGTAGACGAAGCCGAAGCGCGGCGAAATGCGAAAGGCGTTTCCACCCTGCATCGTGTCGCTGATTCCCTGGCCGGCCTGGAAAGCCCCGTTGAAGCGCTCGGAGCCCGGAACCAGGCGTCCCGCGAACCGGGAGACCACCGTGTTGCTGATCGTCGGTGTCTGCACGCCGATGAGGGCCGGATCCATGGCGCGGAGGTCGCTGCCCGAGCAGGGATAGCTGCCTCCGACGCAGACCGGCGTGTAGAGACTGGCGGCGTTGGCGGCATTGTACTCGCTCGGAAGAAACGTCGAGGCCGCCAGCGTCTGATCCCACTGCGGCGTCATGTAGTAGAAGCGAACGCCGTAGTCGAGTGTGAGGCGGCTCGTGGCCTTCCAGTTGTCCTGGGCGTACCACTCGATGTTCTTGTAGACCCACTCCGGCAGCGCGTACTTGGAGGCCTGAGTGTAGGTGTTGAACACTCCCGTCGCCGCGTTGGCGTAGCCGAGGCCCGTATCGTACGGATTGCTCGAGCTGTCGGTGAAGTTGATCAGGCCGTTGAAGCTCGCGAAGGGGCTCTGGGGCTTGTAGCTGTGCTGGAAGTAGACCCCTGCCTTCGTCGAGTGCTTGCCCATGATCTTCGTCAGATTGGCGAGAACGTCCCAGGTGGTGTTCACGTTGGTGAACGGGCCTCGGTCCGTCTGGATGCGGCCAGCTCCAGTGGTGCGTCCGCCAGCGAAGTTGAAGTCGGGGATGTAGTCGCTTTGGACGGCATCGGGATAGAGCAGCGGCATGCCTGAGAGGCCTGCGGCCGTACGCGTGAGATCGGGATTGCCGACGGCGTACTCGAGCTCGTTGTGCCCCCGTCCGACACTCAGCTCGAGGGATGTGGTGGTGTTCAGGATGCCCTGGGCGGACAGCATGACGTTTTCGCCGGGCAGCCTGCGTGTGGTCTGGATGTTGTCGACGTTGCCCCCCGCACCGGCCCACGTGGTTCCGTACGGCTGGTCCTCGTTGTGTGAGTTGCGCATGTAGCGGCTGGTGAGATGCCACGAGTCGCTGGGCTGGAAGTCCAGGCGGATGAGATGCTCGCGCCTCGGCACGTTGCCCGGCGTCTGGCTCGTGTAGTTGAGGCCGCTTCCGGCAGAGGTGTTGGGCAGCGGATAGATGCCGAGAGACGCGAGGCCCGGCTGGTAGATGCGGTTCTGTGGAACCCTACCGAGGACGCCGCCATCCTGGAAGCAGCCCCGGGTATCCGAGGCGCTGCAAGGGAGGCCAGTGCTGTAGTCGCGGATGTAGGGGTAGGGGTTACCGCTGTTGTCGACGCTTTGCGAGAAGTCACCCCTTCTCTCGAGCTCGGTGGGGACCCTCACCAGACGTTCGGCGACCGGGTCATTGCGTCGCTGGTACTCCTGGCTCCAGAAGAAGAAGAGCTTCTTCTTGTCGGTGTTGAACTTGCCCGGGATGAAGATGGGGCCACCGAGGGTGTAGCCGAAGTCGTTGCGGGAGGACTCGGGCAACTCGATGAGTTGGCCGCCGCCAAGGGGGGCCGGAGCCGCATTGCGCTTGTTGGTCCAGGTGTTGGCGTTCCAGTCCGAGCGGCGTCCGTACCAGTAGCCCGAACCGTGGAACTCCTGCGAACCGCTCTTGGTGACCATCTGAACCTGAGCGCCCACGGCCCGGCCGTACTCGGCCTGGTAGGAGTTGGTGAGCACCTTGAACTCGGCGATGGCGTCGATGTTGGTGGTTGCCATGTTGCCGCCGTTGTCCCCGGTGTCGATGTTGGCCACGCCATCGATGGTCATGTTGTTGGAGTTGGGCCGCTGGCCATTCACCACGATGTGGCTCATCTGCGTGGGCTGGTTGTCGGCCACACCCATGGCGACCGACACACCCGGTACGAGGGTCGCGAAGCCGAAGAGAGCGCGATCGTTGTTGGCGATGTTCTTGATCGCCTCGCTCTCCAGCGTGAAGGAGCGCTCGCCGCTCTCGGCTTGGAGCTCACTGACGCGAGCGAGAACGGAGACCTCCTCGGAGATGTCCCCGATCTGGAGTGTCATGGCCCCCGTGGAGAGCTTGTCGTTGGCGTTGACTACCAGGTTTGGACGCTCGAGTGTCTTGAAGCCCTGGAGGGAGACGCGTAGAGAGTAGGTCCCCGGCCGAACGATGGCGAACGTGAACCGACCGCTGGTGTCCGTCGTCGTGTTGGCGACGTTGCCTTGCATGAGGCTCGTCAGCGTCACCGTTGCTCCGGGTACGCCCGAACCCTGCGGGTCGTTCACCGTTCCGGAAACCGAGGCGCTCGTCGTCTGTGCTTTCGCCGACGGAGCGCCCAGGAGAAGTGCTACGCCGACGAGCACCGCTCCCCCTCTGCTGAGGAATTTGCGCATGTGATTCATTCCAGCTCCTTCAATTGCACGTCACCGTGCGTGTGTTCGCGTTGTCCCCCCCGAGGTAGGAAGCGCACCAACCGGGCTTGACTCTCATCGTCGTGCGCTGACGCTCCGTCGTGAGGACCAAGAGCGGGGCACACGTCCGTCCATCGAAGATCGAGCTCGCGGGCCCACTGGCCCACCGTTACGGAAGGGACGACACTGTGCTGTGGACGCGACTGCCTCCACCCATCAGGTGGATGGCCTCGCCGGTTCGAGTTGGAAACTCACGCCCCGAGAGTGGCAATCCACTCGGTCGGATCGCTTGTCCAACCCCGTGACCTTGGAACATCGCCGAGACGTCCCAGAGTCAATTCCTGGTTCACTGAAGGGCCCGTCAGGATACGGACGCCAACGCGCGACAAGCCAACGCACGACGACGCTTGCCGGCGATCCCCACTGCCTACCGACGTTGGGTGCGGGTCCGGTGAGGGCAGAGATGGTTGGCGGCAACGGAGCCCCGGACATTCATTGCCGTCAGCAACGCTTCGGGAGTAGCTCCAAAGCGTCTAGCGCGGACATCCGCCTGAAGCCACTCCTGCGGATCGCGATTCAAGCGTTCGTTGCTGTCAGCAACGCATCGGTCCGGCTCTCAGTCGCTCGCTCTGGACTCCCAGTTCTCGCGGCAACCGGGGAGTCTCGAACTCGACGACGTGGAGCAGCTGCTTCGGACAGCAAGTTCTCTCCAGCTAGGATCGCCCGGGCGCGCTCGGCCCTTCCGGCCGTTAGGTGCGGCTGCGCCACCGCTTTGGTTTGGCTGCCCATGGTGGCATGATGCCTGGCAACGAGGGGGAGGTGGAGAGTGGGGCGCAGGAAGAGTCGGTGGGTGGGAGCGGGAATCTCCGTTCTCATCGTCGCGGCGACCGTGGGCGTGGCTGACGCCAGCCCGGCCGCCTGGGCCACCGGAGGACCCGTTGGGTGGCTCCATCAGGGCGCTGGCCATCGACCCAGCCACCCCTGCAACGGTCTACGCGGCGGAGGGAGGAGGCGGCGCCTATCGCTCCAGCAACGGCGGGGAGACGTGGGTTTCGATCGACACGGGACTGACAGACTCGCCGATCCTCGCCCTCGCCATCGATCCCGCAGCTCCAGCCACGCTATACGCGGGGACCTACGGAGGAGGCATCTTCAAGTCGACGGACGCGGGCGGTAGCTGGGCGACCGCAAGCGTCGGTCTCACAGACCTGCACGTCACCGCCCTCGTCGTCGATCCTGCCACTCCCTCCACACTCTACGCGGGGACCTTCGGCGGCGGCGTCTTCAAGACCACGGACGGCGGCGGCGGCTGGGCTGCGGCCAACGTCGGCTTGACCACCCTCGACATCAACGCCCTCGCCATCGATCCGACCACTCCCGCCACCCTCTATGCGGCGACGGGCGGCCTTTCCGGACGCGGGGTCTTCAAGTCCACCAACAGGGGAGGCTCGTGGATTGCCGTCAACGCAGGTTTGACGACCAACGACATCCAGTCCCTGGCCATCGATCCCGTGACCCCCACGACGCTCTACGCGGCAACCTTCGGGGAGCCCGGGTGTGTTCAGATCGTCCAACTCAGGAGCCACCTGGACCGTGGCTGGGACGGGCCTAGCGGACGTGCAACCGTATGTGATTGCCGTCGATCCCACAACGCCGTCCACGATCTACGTGGGCACATGGGGTGGTGGTGTCTTCAAGTCCACCGATTCCGGCGACGGTTGGACCGCCGTCAACGCGGGCCTTCCGATGCTGCGGGTTGTCGCCCTGGCCGTTCATCCTGCGACTCCCGGCACGGTATACGCCGGGACATCCGGAGCGGGCGTGTTCAAGTCCACCAACGCCTCGGCCGACTGGTCCAGTGCCAGCACCGGCATCAGGAACCTGTTGGTCCACACCGTCGCCGTCGACCCCCTCGTGCCGACCACGGTCTACGCCGGGACTATTGGCGGGGTCTTCGGATCCTCCAATTCGGGCAGCACCTGGGCCGCTGCCAATGCCGGCCTCACGGGTGCTAGCGTCTCTGCCCTCGCCGTCGACCCTGTGACTCCCACCACGCTCTACGCAGGCGCAGGGCCAGGACGGTGTCTTCAAATCCACGAACGCTGGCGGCAACTGGCACCCCCGCCAGTGTGGGTTTGCCGAGCTCGTGGGCCAACAGCCTGATCGTCGGACCCCGCAACCCCCGCTACCCTCTATGTGGGCATCGGCCCGGGCGGGGTCTTCAAGTCCACCGATGCCGGAGGCCTCTGGGCCCTTGCCAACACGGGCTTGACGAATCTCGACGTCCGGTGCCTGGCCGTCGATCCGGTAACATCCTCGACGCTCTATGCCGGGACGGCCGGAGGGATCTTCAGGTCCATCGACTCGGCCGGCACGTGGACCGCGGTCAACACAGGCCTGACGGACCTGTCGGTCTTCGCTCTGGCGGTGGATCCCACCCACCCCTCGATCCTCTACGCAGGAACGCCGAGCGGTGTCTTCAAGTCCGACGACGGCGGTGGCACGTGGACCGCGGCCAACACAGGCCTGACGGCCCTGTTGGTCCGGGCTCTGGTGGTGGACCCCACCCATCCTACGACTCTCTACGCAGGGACGAACGGCGGTGTGTTCAGGTCCGACGACGGCGCAAGCACCTGGGCTGCCTCCAACGACGGGCTTGCGACGGACCGCTATGTAAACGCTCTGGCCATAGACCCGAGGAAGGCGGAGGTTCTTTTCGCGGCCCTGAACACGACAGGAGTCTGGCAGCGGCGGCGCCCGACAGAATTCTTCACGCTCACTCCCTGCCGTCTCTTCGACACGCGGCAGCCCTCGCTCGGAGGGGGCGGGGCCCTCGACGGAGGCTCGACGACCAGCGTACCTGTCGCCAGTCGCTGTGGCGTTCCGGAGGCTGCCACGGCCGTCGCGATCAACATCACCATGACGGCGGCCGCGGCGCCTGGCTACCTGACACTGTTTTCGGAGGGAACACCGAAGCCACTCGTCTCGGCGCTCAACTATGCGGCCGGCCAGACACGCGCCGACAACGCGCTCATCTCGCTCGGGTCCTCGGGCTCGCTCAGCATCTTCGTAGGACAGACCTCGGGCGACGTCCACGTAGTCATCGACGTGAGTGGCTACTTTCGCTAAAGCCTCGTTTGGCTCGCTCCTCGTCAGGCGTCCGAAGCCTACGCCCGCGTGGCTTCCAGGAGGGTCTTCCTCTTCTCTGCCGGGAAGCGCTCGATGGCGTAACGGACGCGTCGTGCGCGGCATGCGGGGGCCTTGGTCTTTGAGGAAGCGTTCGAGGCGGGGCATGTCCTTCTTGCCGGCTTCGCGCAGCATCCAGCCGACGGCCTTGTGCATGAGGTCTTCGGTGTCGTCGAAGAGACGGGTGGCCACGTCGTAGGCCGTGTCGAGGTGTTGGCCGTGTTGCACCAGGGGGATGAATGTGACGGCCGAGGCGCGACGCAGCCACATGTTGCGCGAGGTGGTCCACCCAACGACCTCGGGGACGAGCTTGGGGTGGCGCTCCAGGAGCGGGGCGAGGACGGAGGGCGCCAGGTTGTCCACGAGGGCCCAGTTGCCGCAGGACTTCTCCAGCCAGCCACGGACGTCGTCCAGGAGGCTGGCATCCGCATCCTTGACGAAGGCGGCGACCAGCTGGTACGCGATTCCCCGAGGCTCGAGGTTGGGATCGCGCACCAGGAGATTGCAGAAGGCCACGGCGTCGCCGACTGTCCACACCCCTTTGGTCTGGGTGATGAGTTCCTTGATCAGGCCCTTCGCGGTTGGGCCGTCCAGACCATAGGAGGCGATAGGCTCTTTGAAGTAGCGTTGGTTGCCCGCGGCCCTCTTGGGATCCGCAAGTCGCTTCATCTCCGCGATCGTCTCTTCGGCAACGCGTTTGGGTACTGGTCTGGTCGCCTTGGGAGTCGGCTTGGGTGTTGGTTTGGTCGTTCTGCCCGCCGCCTTCGTCATGCGGTCCTCCTTCTTCGTCAGTTGAGGTGGAAGATCTCCTTGAAGTCTCGACGCTCGACGAGCTCGCCGAGCCAGGCCGTCACATCGGGAGCCGCATACAGCGGTTGCTCGCGGTGGAGGCGGACGAAATCCGCGTAGATCTCGCTCTCGAAGCGGCTGATCGTATCCCCCACGAGCTTGCGCACGCTGGGCGAGGAGGGCTGGATGAAGCTCTGCTGGCCCTCCTTGATGGCCCCCATCTGCAGGAAGCCCGGCACCTTCTTGCGGCAGCGGCAGGGCGCGTCGGGATTGAACACGCCACAGTTGCCGCTCATGTACTGGTGCAGCCTTGCACCTGGCACGGGAGAGCGTCTTGCGGAAACTGTCGGGGGACATCTCCAGGATCTCGGCTCCCATGGTATCGGTCACGTCGAAGCCAACCGCCAGGATGAATGCGACGCGCTGCGTTCTCTCGAGGCAGAGGAGCGTCCCCATGATGCATCCCACCTCGAGGTCCTTCGCCAGCGCGTCCATCTCGGGCGAGGCTTGGGGGTCCTGGTCGGGGACCGCAGGATGCCGGTGTAGTAGCTCTCCAGGCTGGTCATCGCCGCCTCGTAACCGCGGCTCTTCATGTTGATGACGTGGTTCGTCACGATGCGGTAGAGCCAGGTGCGGAAGGCCGCCTTGCCGGGGTCGTAGCTCGAAAGCTTGGTGAGGACCTTGATCAGCACCTCCTGGGTCACGTCCTCGGCGTCCTGGGGAGTCATGACCATGCGGAAGGCGATGTTGTAGATCCAGCGCTGATGCCGGGCAACAAGCCCATCGAGCGCGGGGCGGCTCCCGGCCAGGGCCTCGGCGACGAGCTGTTCGTCGCGGGGCTCCGCGCGGTCTTCGGCGGCAAAGGGGTTGGTCGAAGCAAGGGGGTTAGTGGGGGCGGCAACTGCGGTCGTGCTCATCAGGTTTCTCCTTCTTCACCCCTTGATACCCCTGCGCCGGCCGAGTGTGACATCTTCCTTCAAAACCTGCCCGTGTTCGGGGTGGTCGGCGGCCTCGCAATCCTTGGAATGAGCCGCGCACGGGGTGCGCGACCAGTGCGCCCTCCCGAGGCGAGCCGATGGCCGAAGGGGAGAAGCGCCACCACGGCGTGCATCCCGTGTGACGCCCGCCTGGGGCAGATGCTCGAGACGACGACCGGCTGCGTCCAGCGCAACGCCTGATCCGTCGATCACGGAGCGCAGGTGCCGGCCGATCGCCCGTGGCACCTGACGGCGACCTCGATGCCGGGTAGCATAGGCACACATGGAGGGCCGGAGGGCGCCGAGGTGGACGTGACGCCACCCGAACCAGCTCGGGAGGCAGCGGGATGAGGATGAGAAGAGACTGGCTGCGTGCGACCGCGGCTGCACTCTGTTTCGCCCCGGCGCTATTGGTGAGCGCTGACGAGGCCGCAAGCGTTGACGAAGAGGGACGCGGAGTCCTCCACCGACTGCCGTCCGCACAGGACGCCTTCTTCGCCGCAAACAACTACACGTCGACGACACTTCTCCACCTGCGCAGCGACGGAACCTTCGCGGAATACAGCCGTGAGCACATGTTCATTGCCGTCTCGGATGAAGGGCGCTGGAGACAGACAGGAACGAGCGCCGTGGAGCTCTGCTCGCACTCCTCCTTCGCAACCGATTAGGCAGGGAGGTCTGACAGTCTACGTGGGACCCGACGACTACGAAGGCCTCCTTCCTCTAGCCGCGGCAATAGAGGAGCGACTGTCCGCGATCTCCGGAGCCGGCGACCTGGCTCCGCAACGGATGACTGCCCGTGGTCGTGCGCTCCTGGCGTTCGAAGGGCCCCTTCGAACCGCCGCCCGCAGGCGGCCTTGCCCCCGACATCATGTCCGATCAGGAGCGGGTGCCTCGAAAGGACCTGCGGGCGTTAGCCGACGCCATCCGGGAGTACGTCGGCGGGGGAAGAGGCAACCTGTCCACTCTCGTTCTTCGCCGGTACGGTGACCTCGTCTGGCTCTCGCGCGACGACACGCCGCTCGGACGTGACACCGTGCGGCTGTACGCGGACCACCGGAAGGGCCCATTCCTCCCAGCGATGCTCAGCGTCGCCGTCGACGCGCAGACGTTCTCCTCGCTTCTGGGGACGAGGCAGTCGTTCCTGCACTTCCCGGAGATGAACATCAGCATTCCCAGGCGCGCCCTGCTGGATGACTTCAGGAGAACGCGGGTTGCCGCGCCGCAGTGCGCTGGGTTTGCGGAGGGGACTGCGGCCCTCCCCACGCCGCCGAAAGCGATCGTGACGGCCGTACCCACGGGCGAGGACCTTGGGTTCGCCACGGAGGGTGCCGGAACCACACTGCTCGTGCTCGGCTCCGACGGTCGGTTCAGTAGCTACAGCAGGCTCGAGAACGAGACGAAACGGACAGACGCCGGTGAATGGAGCCGAGCCGACGACGGTCTCGTGCGACTTTGCTCGCACTCGTCGTCGTTTCGGCCCATCGAGGGAGATCGCCTCGGCCTGGCGGTCGACCATGCCACCTACTCGAAGCTCCCCGGCCTTCTGTCCGGGCTGCAACGACATCTATCGGCACGCCCGGCCAAAACGTCGTTCAGCCCGAAGGCGATCGAGCGCATCGCGGCTCGCGCGCTCGATAAGGGGCGTCCAGCGGCGCAGGGCTGCTCGTGTCGGAGGCTCGTCTACGGGGACGAGCCCGTTCCCCGAAACATGGCGCTGCCGGAGAGATAGACGCCGTCGACGAAATAGGAGGCGTTGGGGTCGCCGAGGATGTTCGACTGCCCGCGGATGACCGGGCGCTCGGTGCTGTTGCGCCCGAAGGAGGCGACGTTCGAGAAGCCGGGCGTGTAGAGGGCGAGGTCGCGCGAGTCGCGGATGCCGAGTTCCTCGATGCGGGCCGCGGACACCGCGGTCACGGTCAGCGGCACGTCGATCAGGGTCTCGTCGCGCTTGCGCGCGCTGACCACGATCTCTTCCAGCACGAGGCGGTCGTCCGCGCCCGGCGCAGTGTCCTGCGCGTGGCCGGCCTGGGCCGCCAGGGCCAGCGTGACTGCCATGCCGATCGCACTGGCGTTGCCCGATCGCAACATTGAAGACATAAGACTCTCCCCATGAAAATCATTGAAAGCGTGAGGTCATGTTGACCGCCGTGGCGACGGCGCGTCAACCCTGTCGGTGGCGTGTCGCGGCGCCGCCGCAACGGACTCCGGTGGTCCGCGGCCGGGTCCGGCGGGCGCGAGCGCCCGGGCGGACCGGGCCGGCTGACCGCGCAAGGGAGTCGCGTTCACCCGGTGGTGGCGCCGGCGAGGCGGAAAGCCTCAGAATCGCGCGCTCATGTCGCCACGCCTTCCTGGCCGCCCGTCGGCCGCCGATTCGAACCCGCCTGGCGCCGTGGGCGGTACCTCGCGCCGCGAGTTCATCAAGCGCGTCATTGCCTCCGGTGCGGTGGCCTCCTCGGCAAGCTTCGTGATGGGCGGCCTCGCCGGCTGCAGCGCCCGCGCCCGGCACGGTGGCCGGCTCGGTCGAGCGGCTGATCTCGCTCGAACGTCAACGGCCAGCTGCGCCGCGTCGATGTGCTGCCGCAGGAAACGCTGGCCATGACGCTGCGCTACAAGCTCGGCCTCACCGGCACCAAGCTCGGCTGCGACCGCGCCGAATGCGGCGCCTGCACGGTGATGATCGACGGCACCACGCTACTACTCCTGCTCCACGCTCACCCACAGCGTGCGCAACCGCAAGGTCATCACCATCGAGGGCCTGCGCGGCCCGAATGGCGAGCTGCACCCGGTGCAGCAGGCCTTCGTCGACGAGCTGGGCCCGCAGTGCGGCTTCTGCACGCCGGGCCAGGTGATGGCGGCCGTGGCGCTGCTGCAGAAGAACCCGAAGCCCACGCGCGAAGAGGCGCGGCACGCGATGTCCGGCAACCTGTGCCGCTGCGGCGCCTACGACAACTACCTGAACGCCGTCATGCGCGCGGCCGGCAACACGGCGGAGATCCACCATGGCGCATAAGCTCCTCGGCAAGGACTTCCTGCCGCACGACGTGGTCGCCAAGGTCACCGGCGAGGCCAAGTACGCCGAGGACTTCCGCGCCGAGGGCATGGTGTTCGCGCGCCTGCTGTCCAGCCCCTATCCGCACGCGCGCGTGAGCAGCATCGACGTCTCGCGAGGCGCTGAAGATGCCCGGCGTGGTCGGCGTGCTGCTGCCCGACGACGTGAAGAACCCGCCGGCGCCCGATATCCCGCTGCTGCACGACGGAGCCCGGCTACGTCGGCGCGCCCATCCTGCTGCTGGCCGCCGAAGACGAGACCAGCCGCCCAGGATGCGCATCGAGAAGGTCCGCATCGACTACGAGCCGCTGCCGTTCCATGTCGATCCGCTGGAGAGCCTGCATCCCGACGCGCCCGATGCGCGCACCGACGGCAACGTCGGCGCGGCGGGCGTGAAGTTCCAGACGCTGAAGTGGACGCGCGAGGATTTCGACAACGCCGGCACGACCGCATGCCGATGGGCAAGCCGCGGCGCAGGAGTGGGCCTACGGCGACCTCGACGCGCACTTTCGCGCGCTGCAAGCTGGTGCTCGACGAGACCTTCGTGCACGCCAGCAACTCGCACCACAGCATGGAGCCGCGCACCGCGATGGCCTACTGGCAGAACGGCAAGTGCATCGCTGCACGTGTCGTCGCAGAGCCAGTCCTTCATCGCGCCGGCGCTCGCCGGCATGATCGGCATCCCGCCCGACCGACCTGGTGCTCGTCGCCGAATACTGCGGTGGCGGCTTCGGCTCCAAGGGCGGCGCCTATCCGCTGCAGGCGCTGCCGGCGCTGCTGTCGAAGAAGATCAACCGGCCGGTGATGATGCGCATCAGCCGCGCCGAGGAGTACTACCACGGCTCCGCGCGGCTGGGCTTCCAGGGCCAGGTCAAGCTGGGCTTCGCGCGAGGACGGCAAGCTGCTGGCCGCCGACCTCTACGTCGTCCAGGAAAACGGCGCCTGCCAGAGCTTCTTCGGACTTCCGCAACGCCGCCGATGGCGCTGTCGCTCCTCTACCAGCCCGAGGCGATGCGCTGGCGCGGCATGCCGGTGTACGCCAATTCGCCGCTGCGCAGCGCGCAGCGCGGTCCGGGCTACAACCAGATCGCGCACATCATGGAGCCGCTGCTCGACAAGGCCGCGCGCGAGCTCGAAGATCGACCGCGCTCGCGATCCGCCTGCTGAACGCGCCGGACATGCACGCGCGCCGTTCGGCGCGCAAGCGCACGCCGGTCTCCAGCTGCTACCTGCAAGGAGGCGCTGGAGCAGGGCGCGCAGATCTTCGACTGGCAGGAGCGCCTGGCGCGCACGGCAAGCGCGAACGGCAGCAAGGTGACGGCCGTCGGCGTCGGCCAGGCCTTCCATCCGGCCGGCTTCAGCGGCTTCGACGGCCTGGTGCGCATCCTGCCCGACGGCAAGGTGCACATCCACACCGGCGTCGGCAACCTCGGCACGTTCTCGCATTCGAGCACCTCGCGCATCGCCGCCGAGGTGCTGAAGGTGGACTGGGACGACGTGCGTGATCGAGCGCGGCGACAGCGCGTCGCGCACCTGCCGTGGAACATCGGCCAGTTCGGCAGCAACACCAACTTCACGATGGCGCGCACGAACTACGTCGCGGCCATGGATGCGCTGGCCAAGCTCAAGGAAATCGCCGCGCGGCGCTTCGGCGGCTCGCCGGACAGCTACGACATCGACGGCAAGCGCGTGTTCCGCAAGGGCAGCCCGGGCACGGGCATGACCTACGGCGAGGCGGCGCAGCGGGCCATCGAGCTGGGCGGCAAGCTACGACGGCCACGAGCTGCCGGAGGACATCAACCCGATGACGCAGGCCTCGGCCACGGCGCTCGCCGGCACCGGGCCTGATCGGCGTGGCGAAGGACAACCTGCCGCTGCGCGGCGCGCCGGCGGCCTTCGCCGCGGCCTTCGTCGAGATCGAGCTCGACCTCGAGACCGGGCAAGCACCGCATCCTCGACTACGTCGGCGTCGCCGACTGCGGCACCGTCATCCATCCGGCGGGCCTCGAGACGCAGATCAAGAGCGGCGCGGTGCAGGGCTTCGGCGTCGCGGCGCTCGAGCGCATCGTCTACGACCCGCAGAACGGCCTGCCGGCCAGCGTCGGCTTCTACCAGGCCAAGCCGCCGACCTACGGCGACGTCGCGCTGCGCTTCCGCACCGGCGCGGTCGACCTGCCGGATCCGTCCAGCCCGCTCGGCACCAAGGGCATCGGCGAGCCGCTGCTCGGCTGCGCGGCGCGCCGCGCTGCTGTGCGCGATCTCCGAGGCGCTCGGCGGCCACGTGTTCAACCGCACGCCGGTCGTGCCCGACATGATCCTCAACCACCTTGCCGGCCGGCCGCAGGCGCACGGCCCGCTGCAGGTCAACTGCCAGTAAGGGGAGCGGACATGCTCGCGCGACATGATGCCGCACTTCGATCTCTACCAGCCCGACACGCTGGACGGCGCGCTCGAGCTCGCGGCGCGCCTCGGCGAGCGACGGCTGGCTGGTCGGCCGGCGGCCAGGACAGCTGCGACTGGCTGAAGAACCGCACCAAGCGCACCGCGCGCCGTCATCGACCTCTCCGGCATCGAGGCGCTGAGGGGCGTGCGCGAGACGCGACGGCGGCGTCGAGATCGGTGCGCTGACGACGCTGACGGAGAGTCGAGGAGCGATCCGCTGGTGCGCGAGCGCTTCGGGCTGCTTGCCACCGCCGCCGGCCGCGTGGCGAGCCCGCAGATCCGCAACGCCGGCACGCTCGGCGGCAACCTCTGCCAGGACACGCGCTGCTGGTACTACCGCGGCGGCGTCGACTGTTATCGCGCCGGCGGCAACATGTGCTACGCGGACACGCCGCGAGGGCCAGAACCGCGAGCATGCCGATCTTCGGCGCCAGCCGCTGCGTCGCGGTGACGCCGTCGGACACGGCCAACGCGCTGATCGCGCTCGATGCGCAGCATCGTGATGCGCAGCGCGGGCGGCGAGCGCGTCGTGCCGGCCGCGCGAGTTCTTCGTCGGGCCCGGCGGTCGAACATCCGGCGCATGACCGTGCTCGAGCCCGGCGAGATCCTCGTCGCCGTGCGCATTCCGGCGACCTGGGCCGGGGCGCGCGTTCTATTTCGAGAAGGTCGCCGACCGCGCGGTCTGGGATTTCGCGCTGCTCAGCATCGCGGCGGCGCTCCGCGCTCGACGGCGAGCGCCATCCGCGATGCGCGCCTGGTCTGCGGGGCGGTCGAGCCTGCGTGCCGCGCCGGCTGACGCACGGTGCAGGCGGCGCTGCGCGGCGCGGCCGCGCGACGAGGCGACCGTCGAGCGCGTGGCGCGCGCTGCGCGTGCCGCGGGCGCCGCAGCCGCTGAACTTCAACGCGCTTCAAGATCCCGCTGATGGAGAACCTCGTGCGCCGCGCGCAGTCCGGGGGGCCTGCGACCATGAAGATCCTGCGCTACGGTCACGACACCTACGGCGAGCGCGTCGTCAACGGCGCCTCCTGGGACCTGCTGCCGGTGGCCTTCTGGGCCGGCGTTGCGGTGATCGTGGTCCACCTCGTCTCGGCGTCGCGCTGCACCGGCCGCGGGCCGGCGCGCCGGGGCGGGGGCTGAAGCCATGGCCAGCGACACACCAGGATCGCGTGCAGCGCCATGCGCGGCATCGACCGCGCCGTTCCACTGGGTCACGGCCGCGACCATGATCGTGCTGCTGGTGACCGAGCCTGCTGCCGGTGCTCGGCATCCGCTTCGCCTGGTACGGCATGCACTGGATCGCGGCCTGGTGCTGACCGTGCTGATCGCTGCTGCACGTGGTGCGCGCGCTGTTCTGGCAGGGCCGCGCGCGATCGTGATCTGCGCCTGCGCGACCTGACGCCGCGCGCGGCGCCGGGCAAGTACACGCTGGCCGCAGAAGCTGATGCACCTGGCCTGGACCGTCGCGGTGCTGGTCGCGATCGTCACCGGCCTGCTGCTGCTGCGCAAGGCCGGCGTGCCATTCCTGGAGCGCGATCCCTACGTGCTGCCGCTGGAGACCTGGGGAATCCTCACGCTGCTGCACGACCTGGCGGCGCTGCTGTCGGTGTTCCTGATCCTGGTGCACGTGTACTTCGCCATCCTTCCCGAGAAGCGCGCGTACCTGCGCTCGATGGTGCGGGGCTGGATGACGCGCGAGGAACTCGCCGCGGACCACGACCTGGAGCGGGTGGAGCGCGGTGAGTGAGGCCGCGCGACATGCCGCTGGCGCGGCTCACCGCGACATCGAGTCGATCGAGCGCGGCTACGAATACCTGCTGGCCTATGCGGCGCAGGGCCGGCAGGACGATGCCGGCACCGAGCTGCGCGAGACGCTCGAGCGCTGCATGCCGCGCTGGCGCAGTCGGGTCGCGCGCGACGGCCGCGTTCGCCGACGCCGGCGTCGATTCCGGCGCAGGTGCGGGCGCGGGCGCCCGCGCCGACATCGATGTTATCTCGCTGCCGTCGAGCGCGACGCGCCGCGTCGCACGCGGCGCCATCGGCCTGGTGCTGGCCGTCGCGCAGTCGCCTCGCTGCTGGTCGACAACCTCAACGCCTCGGTGCACCTGCGCGCGCTGCTCACCGACCTGTTCCTGCTCGACCAGGCGCTCGGCGGCGCCTGAGCGAGCCGCCGGGCGCGCTCCCCGCTCAGAGGTCGATCGGCATCGTGTAGCTGAGCACGAACTTCACCTCGCCGTTGTTGTTCGGCAGGATCGTGAACGCGTCCGGCCCGAAGCCGCCGCAGGTGCCCGTGCAGCTGCCGTACTGGTCTTCCTTGGCCAGGTTGGTGTCCGAGATCATAGGCGGTTCGGAGAGGTGCGCATCGTCGCGCCCGATGTGGAGCAATCTTCGATGGGACATGCGATCACGGCATCGCGACCACTGCGCCTTAAACGTATTCACCTCGACAGCTTCGAAGCGCATCGCGTCAACGGCACGCCGGCCGATTGCGTTGCGCTCGGCATGCATCGCTGGGGCCATGTTGACGTCGTTCTTTCGGGAATCAATCTCGGGTTAAACCTGGGCAACTCGTGCTGGCATTCCGGCACGCTTGCAGCAGCGAAGCAGGCAGCATTGCTGGGCTCGCGCGGCATCGCGTTCAGCACAAATGTGAGCGACAGTCGTGAACCGGATTTCGCAGCACTCGAACCTTACGTTACGCGTGTGTTCGAGTTGCTGTTGCCGATCAAAACGCTTTCGCTGGTCAATGTAAATCTGCCGGAAAAGCCGAAGGGCATCCGTTGGACACGACAGTCTGTGCGGCATTACGATGGCAAAGTCGTTCCCGACAAAGACCCGGCCGGCCGGCCGATTTTTTGGTTCACAGTCACGCCGCTCGAAGGCGCCGCGGAAGGGACCGATCGCTGGGCAGTCGAGCACGGTTGGGTATCGATTACGCCGTTACGTCTCGATCTCACAGATGAGGCAGACCTTGCTCGCGCCTTGGCCCTTTCAGATACCCCAGCGACGAAGGTCTCGGGCAAACGCCGTCAACGACGACGCTCTTCCTCTACCTCTTCGTCTAAATCTAAATCGTCTTCCAAAGGACAGAAGTAGAGGAAGCGGAAGAGGAAGACTCCCGCACGTGAAAGCAATACTTGGACGGCCCACAGGGCTATAGCTACAGGAATTGGGTTCAAACACGTCGGGTGACTGCAAGCTGCCACTTGCGTTGGAACCTACTTTTTCAATAAAATTGTTTTTGTGCCGGGGGAACCAGATCAGAGGGAAGATTCGAATCGTATGCGAGAATTGCCGTCGCAGCCGATGCCTAAGAAGTTGTCCAGCAGCACCGCACTGCACGAGACCGCCGAACAATTCCACATTCTGGTGGATAGCGTCGAGGAGTACGCCATTTACCTGCTGGATCCCAACGGCAACGTGATCACCTGGAACACAGGTGCGGAGAAAATCAAAGGTTACTCCACGGAGGAAATCATCGGAAAAAACTTCGCTTCCTTCTATACAGCAGACGACGTTGCCGCCGGCAAACCGCAACGCAATCTGCGCGAAGCGAGCCGTCGCGGATACATTCGTGATCAGGGTCTGCGCGTCCGTAAGGATGGATCAACGTTCGAAGCCGAAGTTATCATTACTGCCCTTCGCGATGACACCGGGAAAATTCGCGGTTTCTCCAAAGTCACACGCGACATCACCGACCAAATACGGAGCCGGGAGTTTGAAGCGGAAAAAATTGCAGCGCAAAAAGCAGGCAAGGCGAAAGACGATTTTCTAGCAGCGCTCAGCCATGAACTGCGCACGCCGCTGACGCCTGCATTGGCAGCAGCCACCTACCTCCAAGATAACGCGGAGAAACTTCCGCCAGAGTTCGTCGAGGATATTGAGATTATTAAGCGCAACGTGCAACTGCAGGCCCGATTGATTGATGACCTGCTCGACCTTACCCGGATTGATCGCGGCAAGCTTCATCTCGAACTGGAAGATTGCGACGCGCACACAATCATCGAAAACGCGATCGAGACGGCACACTCAGCGATCGCGGCGAAGCAATTGAAGGTCTGCGACTGAGCTTGAGGCGAAAGAGTATCACATCCTGGCTGATTGCATCCGGCTTCAGCAAGTGTTTTGGAACTTGATCAACAACGCGGTGAAATTCACGCCCAAGGCGGACAGATCACCATCCGCACGTTTAACGACAAAACTAAACGTTTTCATTTCGAAATTACCGACACCGGGATTGGAATTGAGCCGCAGCGGTTGGCTTCGTTGTTTCAGCCATTTGAGCAGGCTGATCCTTCTGTAAGCCGACAGTTCGGCGGACTTGGTCTCGGACTCGCGATTTCCAAACGTCTCGTCGATCTCCACCATGGCAGAATTGAAGCGGAGAGCCGTGGCCGAAGTTTCGGCGCGACGTTCAAGGTTACGCTGGACACTCTGCCACAGGGATCCGCAGCGATCGGCCTGAACCATCGCGTCGGCGGCAAGACATCCAAACCGCTGCGTATACTGCTCGTGGAAGATCACCAGGACACCCGGCGCACATTGTCGCGTCTACTTACCCATTTTGGTCACAACGTTGTAACTGCAGATAATGTGGAGGGCGCGATGGCCATCATGGCCTCGAACAACATCGACGCGGTGTTGTGTGACATCGGTCTGCCCGATGGAAGTGGTTACGAGGTGGCCGCACAAGCGCGGGCAAAAGGGAACATCAAGGCAATCGCGCTCACCGGCTTCGGCACCGAGCAAGACGTGCAACGTTCTAAAGAAGCCGGATTCGATTTTCACCTGGTCAAGCCCATTAACTTCCAAGAGCTGCAAACCGTTCTCGACCAGTCAGGCGCGTAGCTTCGAAGAACAAAGGGCCCTGCTCTCAGCTTTCGCGAATTTTTCGATCATTGCGTCTATTCGCGAAAACTGATCGTGATCGAGTGTTCTAACGTGCGCGGATTACGCCACGCGTAGAACGGCGGCCGAGTCCTCCTATCGCCGATCGACCAGACAGCGAATTGGGCGCGTCGAGATTCGCGCCGCGATCGACGCCGACATTCAGCCGGTAAACCAGTTCACCGCCTAGCCAACTGGCAAAGAGTGCTATGACGATGCCGATCCATCCTAGCATCATCGCCGTCATGCTTGGCGCCGCCGGGTTAGGTCGACGCATAAACCAGCTGACGATGAACAAAATCACTACAACGACGTTTGAGAGGCCGTGGATGAGCCCGATGTACCTCGCGCGTGTGCCTTCCGGAATACCGAGCCAATCGATCACCCCGAACACCGCCGCGATCAGCCCACCAATGATGCCCGATGCAATCATCCAATATGACAAGTCAGCCCAATGACCGTTGTGCGTGGAGATGTAGATGATGTCGAAAATCGCCGCCACTGTGAGCAAGCCCAGCGGAAACACGATTAACATCGGGTGAATCGGGTGACCGAGTAATCTTGCCTTCGCTCTCATTAATATGTTTCTCCTGTTAACAACCCTGCAATAAATTCGAGTCCCGCCAGCGGATCGGTCTGATCTGCCGACTGGCGACTCGTTGCCGTCGAGTTTCGGCTGGTACCATAGAACCGGTTACTCGACACTTTTCGGAATTATACGTAGCCTTTGGAATCGATTGTCGAGGAGTGGGATGCGAAAATTGTTGCGACAAATTAAGCGCGAGCTGAAGACGGCAAAACACTGCGCTATTTACAAGGAAGAACTCAGCCGCGTCTGGCCCGACGACGGGAATCAGCGCGAACCAAAAATCGCGCGATTTGCCGAGGATAATGGCTTTCGCCTACGGTTTTATCGTGACGGTTTATGCGCCATTTTCGATAAAGAGCCTGAGAGAGAGAAAAAAACCTAGGCTAGGTCATCACGCCGCCGACGCATTACTTGCGCTCGGCACGCCGTAGCGGCACGAGCTGCAAGTAATGCACCCTATCAGCGGTCACCAAACTGGTGAACGACTACCGATCTGAAGAAGCCGACGCCATCTCCGGCTCCATCAGAGCCTCTGGGTTCACGATGTCTTCAGCCAATTTGTTCAGAAGCTCGTTTGCCTCCGATTCCTCATCCAGAGTTTGTTGCAGAAGCTCGGCGGATTTGTCCTGCCCGAGTAGTTGCGCAAAGGTCCGCACACTGCCGTAACCTGCGATCTCGTAGTGCTCGACTTTCTGCGCAGCTACGATGATGCCTGCGTCGATAACAGAATCTTCGCCATCTGCCTTAAGAACCTCCGATCCCTCTTCGATCAAGCCTTTCATGGCCTGGCAGGTTTTGCCCTTTGTCTTCTCGCCGAGTTCTTCGAAGACTTCCTCAAGCCTCTGCACGTGACCCTTGGTCTGTTCGAGATGCTTTTCGAAAGCTTCCTTCAATTCGTCTGACGAAGCACCTTTCGCCATCTTCGGCAATGCTTTGACTAGTTGGTTCTCGGCATTGTACAGATCCCGAAGTTCGTTCACGTAAAGTTCTTTTAGTGTTTCCAGATTCATGATCCCTCTTTTCCTTTCCCTTTCTTTTTCTGGTTTGGTTTTCGGTTGTTGTAGGCACGGTACGCCTGCACCGGCCACAAAAAGGAAACGTGGCGAACGAACGAAATGCGCGTGTATCGCGCTAGAATTTTTGAAATTCGCGATCTGGAAGGCCGCGCAGCTTATCGTCAGCCGGCCAGGCGCTCTGAAAAGAGCGCATTGAGGATTCCAACGATTGCTCCATTCTTCTCATCCGCGAATCGGCCAGACGCGTGTACACATCTATGTAATCGTTTGCCATGCGGCTCGCTGTGAACCGCTTCTCAAAAACTTCGCGACATCGAGCGCGGCTCAAGTCACGAACACGACGTGCGGCTTCGACCGCCTGTTCGATGTCGTTTACAACGAAGCCTGTCACGCCGTCGTCCATCACTTCCGCGACTGAACCGCCGACGTACGCGATGACCGGTGTACCGCATGCCATCGATTCAATCATCACCAGTCCGAACGGCTCCGGCCAGTCAATGGGAAAGAGCAATGCGTAGGCGTTGCCAAGAAATTCGTCCTTGTCCTTATCGCTGATTTCTCCAAGCCATTCTATGTGCGGATCGTTCAGCAGCGGCTCGATCTCGCGCTTGAAATAGCGTCTGTCAGCGCGATCGACTTTCGCCGCGATCTTGAGCGGCATCCCCACTCGCTTTGCAATCTCGATTGCGCGATCTACTCGCTTTTCCGGCGAAGCGCGTCCCAGAAATGCCAGATAGCCACCGGGCTCCGGGTGAAACCGAAATAAATCCTGCGGTAATCCATGATAGATCGTCGCCTGCCAATTTGCGCACGGCCATGGTGTGCGCTGAGCATTTGAGATCGAGATCATTGGCATATCTCGAAACCGCTCATACAGCCGAAGCAACTCGGGAGTATCCAGCCGGCCATGCAACGTTGTCACGTGGGGAACTGTCAGGTGACGCGAAATGAGATAATGCAAACAACCGGTGTGAAAATGAATCACATCGAATTCACCGGCGCGCTGCATGACATGGTCCATGAGCAGGACTTCGCGCGACAAATAATCCGTAGCACGCTTGTTTTGCCGAAATGAACGCCGGCATACAGGAACCAAGCTCGGCGCTTGTAACAGAGTCACCACTGGCGAAGAGAGTCACCTTGTGGCCCAAGCGAACCAACTCTTCAGTCAGATACGCAACGATTCGTTCAGTCCCTCCGTAATGTTTCGGAGGCACACTTTCAACTAGTGGCGCAACCTGAGCGATTCGCAATTTATCCCCCCACTCCTCTCCATTAACTCTGATCATTCGCTGCATAATCGAATCGGATAGGAACTCTGGTTCTGTGCAATGCGGTTCTGTGGACGAAAAAGTATACAAAAAAATTTCTTCCTAGCGATTCACCGTTCGTTAACTACGTGTGTCTGACTCTCCGGCGAACGATTCGGGAGCGGTTACGCCTGCCATCGGTATGCAGTTGATCTGAGCGGCAATGGCATCACTCCGGGCGCGTGACATCGATGACAGCGTCTTCTCGCGGAAGTGTGCCTGTTTACGACGTCCCGTTAAAGCGAGACATTACGACGATCAAGTGAATCAAGCCGAGGCCGCTGCTGGCCCGTATCCCGACTGAACTGTACGCCAGGCAGGTAGCGCTCCGACCAAGAGCAGAATCATGATGATCAATAGTTGGTGCCACATTGATGCTCCTTTCGTGCACTATGTTCGTCGACTGCGAAGGTGTTATTCTGCTGCAGGCCTCTTCGATCGTCCGAACGAAAGCGACGCCGCACAACACCAAGGCATTTGCTAACGGGTCTCAACTTCCTTTTGCTCGACGCGCACCGCGTATTCGTCCGGTTTAACTTCGCGCCCCGCTCGATCGGCATACACCTGAGTAAACTCAGCGCCGAACAGCAGGATCTGTGATGAATAATAAACCCAGAGTAACAACGTGATTAGAGAACTGGCCGGTCCATAAGCTGACCCAGCGGCGCCGCTACCCAGATACAAACCGAGTAGCCATTTGCCGATACCGAAAAGAATCGCGGTCATGACCGCGCCAATCCAAACGTCTCGCCACTGAATCTTTGCGTCAGGCAGAAACTTAAAGATCATCGCGAAAAGCACAACAATGACCGCAAAGTCGAATACGAGATAAACGCTCATCGCGACGATAAGACCGCCCGGTAAGACAGATTGCACGTAGTGGCTGAAGGCTTTGAGCAGGCTTTCGAGCGTCAGTGAGACGAGCAGCAGAAAACAAACGCCGGCGACCATTCCAAACGAAAGGAACCGGTTCCGCAGAAATCCCCACATGCCGCGAGTGGGTTTTGCTTTCACATCCCAAATTGTGTTCAACGCGTCCTGAAGTTGACCGAACACCCCGCTTGCGCCGAAAAGCGCGAGGGCAACGCCGATGATCGTGGCCATCGTGCTTTTACCCGGCTGCGACGCTTGTTGCGCGATGTTTTGCACCACCTGCACAGCGCTCGCGTCGAGAAAGTAGCTCATCTGCTCCGTGATCTTGTTCCAGGCTCCCGCCGGATCGTCCCGGAAGATGATCCCGATAACAGCGAGCAAAACGAGAATCAGCGGCGCGAGTGAAAAGACTGTGTAATATGCGAGCGCCGCGCCTAACTGTGGCGCCTTGTCCCCCAACCACTCCTGAAACGTTTGTTTCAGCAGGCCGAAAACATTTCCAAAGAATGATTTTGACACGTCCACGTCAGGCTGCTCCGCCACAATGAAGGAGCTGTTTAAGAATTTCGCTCGTGGCCGCGCGTGTGGTCGTCGCCAAATAGCAAGCAGAGATGACTCCTCTTTATCGCGGCGCCCTATTTAACAGGCACGAGAACCGAGAGAGCTCGAGAAATATGCAGGACAGCTTACCCGCAGGCTTAAAAGCTGCGGATGTCACAATCCGGCGGCCTGGTCCGACAAGCCCTCTAACGACGGAAAATCAAACCGAGCACGAGACCGACTCCGAGCGCGGTAAAGACCGCCTTCGTCGGGTTCTCGCGGATGTATTGCTTGCTGTCGTCCTGAAAACTGCGGACACGATGGAGCGAATCATCCCATACCTCTTCCGCGCGACCGAGATATTTATTGGCCATTGCGCCTGCGGCCGAGCCGAGATCTTCGGCCGCTTTGCGCGCGTGCGTCCCGCCACGCTCTGCTTTTTGTCTCGCCTGCGGTGAAACCGCAGGGCCTTGATCCATTTGATTTTCGTTAGCCATATTAAACTTTCGCTGCCGATGCTTCGCTGACGGTGCTGATATCTTCAGCGCCGGCAGTTTTGAAAATGTGCTTCGCCCGATCAACGTCTTCGCTTTCATCCGTATGAACGGCGATTAGATAATTCCCTTTTTTTAACTTCTCGTCGTAGCGCTTTGCCTCGATCTCCGGAATGCCGAGACCGATCAAACCGCCGACGACACCGCCGGTCGCTGCTCCCACGGCCGCGCCACTAAGCGCCGCCATAATTGGACCCGCCGCGATAAACGGACCGACGCCGGGAATTGCCAACGCGCCGATTCCTGCCAGCAATCCAATCACGCCGCCGGTGACGCCCCCGGTGGCTGCACCGGTCGTTGCGCCCTCCGGCGCCTTTGTCGCTTTAACGTGACCAACGTCCCGCGTGCCGCCTGTATCAGGCATGAGCACTGAAATTTCCGAGGCTGCGAAACCTTGCGCCTGGAGCTGCTCGACAATTCGCTCAGCTTGGCCGTGTGTAGTTGCAATACCGAATACTGATTTAGACATAATAATTTTCTTTCGTTTGTGTGATGTTGTTTGTTAGTTTGATCCTTTAACGTCCAATTGATCGTCAATATGGGCGCCGCCAGCCGCTGATTTTGCAAGCTGATCGATTTTTGCTTTTTCTTGAGCAGTCTTAACGGGTCCGCGGAGTGTAACGTGGCCATTAGCAGTAATGACTTTGATGTTCTTCGCAGTCGTTGAAAGCTCGCTGTCTTTCATTAGCGCCTGCCGGATAGCCTGCGTGATTTTTAAATCCGCCGGACTGTTTGACTGGTCGCCAGATGTCTGGGTTTCACCGGAGCGATCGCGCTCGTTTGTTGCTGTGTTATCGGGTTTGGTCTTCTCATTGTCAGCAGCCATTGCCGCTAGGCTAACTGCGCTGAGACAAGCTAAAGCTAGTAAAGTTCGTTTCATGGGTCCTTTCGTTCTGAGTTTGTGGGGGTGTCGGTAACTGATCGCAACTGGTATCCCCATCGGTTGTATTTAGTTTATTTATTGAGCCGCGACGTTGATCACGGATTTGGCCAACTTGGTTAGCTTTTTGTCTGTATCTGATTCTTCGGTCAAGGTAGTCTGAAGTAACTGCGCACCATCCGGATCCCCTAGTAACTCGGCGTATGTCCGAGCGCAGCCGTAACCGGCCATCTCATAGTGCTCAACGCGCTGCGCCGCAGCAATTAGCCCGGCATCGCGCACTTCCTCTTCAGCATCTTCTTTGATCATTTCGTCTCCCTCTTTAAGCACACCCTCCATGCCCTCACATTTCGGGCCGCGGGTTGACTCATCGTGGCTCGTTAAAATCTTTTCGAGACGCGCCGCGTGTTCCTTCGTCTGCTTCGAAATGTTCTTCGAACCCCGCCGCAAGCTGTTTGTTAGTAGCGGCTTTAACCATTTTCGGTAGCGCTTTTATAATCTGCTTCTCCGCGCTGTAGAGGTCTTTCAGTTCGTGAATGTATAGGTCTTTGAGTGTTTCTAGTTTCATATGTGTGGATTTAATATTGTTGGTCTTGTTCGACCTGGCTTGTTTTCGTAAAGCGAGCTCGCTCCCAAAATCTTTATGTGCAACCCCGCAGCAGAAAGATCAGGAGCAAAATCGGAATCGGAACTCTTCGTGTGCGCAAGAACCTGCTTTGATTTATGAAACACACAATCGGGCTGGCGGATGATTGTCTAGTCAGACAAAACCCTATACCAGGTGACGATTGTCCTAGGAGGCCAAGGTTTCCTGTGAGAAGAGAAACGCTGCTACAGTTGTGTTAAACAACACAACCAGGGTTGCGTAGTATGGGAGCGGAGCGGCCCGCGTTGCCGTAAAGTCCCGACGTGCTACTGGTATGTCGAGTCGACAAATTCCCATCGCTGTTGATATGGCTATGCTTTCCAAGCTTTGGTATTTCCGTCTCCTCGATGATGGTGGACGGCGACATGCCTTAGCTGATATCGCCGTTGCATTGCTGAAAAGTGACTACCCCGCCGTCACGCACTTTCTCTATCGGAATTCCGAGGGCGAACAGATGATGTTACCCTGGCACGCCGTTAAGGGCATTGACTGGCGTCACGCTCAAATCAACGTCAGCAGCTTCGACTCTGCGCAATCGGTAACCGAGGAGTCATTGCGAAAAGTGGTCCTGCTAAGGCGAGACGTGATCGACGCACTTGTGCTCGATTTGCATAATCGCCGGGCCACCCGCGCGAATGATCTCTGGCTCGAGGAGGAGAATGGCAAACTGTTGCTGAAAGCTGCCGACACAAGTTCGTTGGCGATTCTACGTCAGGCTAAGCCGTGGATTATTTGGCAGCGGACCAAGTCGCGCGCCCTACGACTGGAAATATATCGAGTTCCTGCGCGGCGACCCTCATGCAGTAAGGAACGGTGCCGGTTATCACATGCGAATTAAAAGGTTACCGCCCGGGGAGATCGCCGGTCTATGCAGTTCACTGCCATACCTTCATGCGGCGGAACTTCTCACTCTGCTTCCAGACGCAGTTGCGGCTGATACGCTGACGGCGATGGCTGCCAGATAGACAAGTTCAAGTGTTCGGCGAGCTTGAAGACGAGCAGGCCATTCGCCTGTTAGCAAGAATGAGGGCGAATGATGCGGCGAATCTCTTACGGCGCTTAACGGTTGAGTCAACGAAAAGCTTTCTCAAGCGATTACCTAAAGCGCGGAGCGAGAAACTTGTCGACTTACTGCGTTATCCCGAAGCTACGGTTGGCGGCATCATGACCAACGACATGGTGACACTCACTTTGGATCAAACGGTCCGGGAAGCACTTCTGAGATTACGTGAGCACCTCAAGCAAACAGATTTCACCCATTTTCTCTACGTCGTGGAAAGTGAGGCGAGCCGATTGCTGCGAGGAACGACCACTTTGCAGGATCTAATCGTGGCTGACGATGAACGCAGGTTGAACGAAATCATGAACATTTACGTAATGACGCTCGACCCTTTGGAACCTGCGGATGCCGGAGCGTATCGTGTGCTCAATAGTCACTTGGCAGCGATGCCTGTAATCGGGCGCGAAAAGCAACTGCTTGGCATTGTCACCGTCGATGCGGCGGTAATGCAGGTAGCTCCGCAGAGCTGGACCGTCCAAGCTCCGAAGATCTTCTCATGAACGAACGACCTGCCCGGTCAGGGCTTGAGCCTCTCGCTCAGGTTGAAGCATCAGTCCCCCCGTCCCGTCCGCAAACCCTCCGCACTGCGGTGCGGATGAACATTCGTGGCCGGAGCGTTCGACTGCGTGGTTTGCGCCTTCCTCCCACAGGTATCTGGCGCTGGCTGGCGATCTTGGGGCCTGGCTTAATCGCAAGCTCCGCTGGCAATGATGCCGGAGGTATTGCTACCTACAGTTCCACAGGGGCGCAATACGGCTACGAACTGATCTGGGTGATGTTACTCATCACTGTCTCTCTCTCCATCGTTCAGGAAATGTGTGCGCGACTTGGAGCTGTAACAGGCCGCGGGCTGTTGGATCTCATTCGTGAACGCTTCGGCGTCGGTTGGGCGGTCTTTGCGGTCGGAGTGATCCTGATCGCCAACGGCGGCCTGATTGTTAGTGAATTTGTCGGCATCGGCGCTGCTACAGAGCTCCTTGGAGTTAGTAAGCTTTTCACGGTCCCCACGGCTGCGGCACTGATTTTCTATCTCGTCGTGTTCGGTAACTATTGGCGCGTAGAAAAGATATTTCTTCTTATGACGCTCGTGTTTTTTGCCTACCCTGTTGCGGCCTTTATGGCTCATCCTCATTGGGGAGAAGTAGCGAGGGGCGCTTTCGTCCCCAAGCTACACCGAGATCCGAATTACATTTTCCTCCTCGTAGGTCTCATTGGGACCACGATCACGCCATACATGCAGCTTTTCCAGCAGAGCTCTGTGGTAGAAAGAGGTGGCGACCGCGTCCGGTACGGACCGGAGCGGGTCGACGTGTATTCGGGCGCAATATTCTCGAACCTCATGTCGATCTTTATCATTATCGCCACCGCCGCGACTCTCCATGCGATCGGCAAGAACAACATCGATACCGCAGCGGACGCGGCGCGTGCTCTTGAGCCGGTGGCAGGACACTTTGCTGGCGTTATCTTTGCGGTCGGCCTTGTGGGAGCGTCTCTTTTGGCCGCGGCGGTGTTACCGCTGGCAACGAGTTATGCGGTCAGCGAAGCCTTTGGTTTTTCCAAAGGAGTTGGCCTCGATTTCCGCAGAGCGCCGCTTTTCTTCACTTTATTCACTGGCCTAATAATTTTCGGAGCCGCCGCTGCGCTCATCCCGAACCTGCCGGTGATCAAACTGTTAGTGTGGATTCAGGTGCTAAATGGCGTCTTGCTGCCGATCTTCCTGGTATTCATTCTCCTGCTTATCAATGATCAACGGTTGACCAAGGAGCTCAAGAATACTCGTTTTTACAACATACTAGGGTGGGCCACGTTCGCCATCATCACGCTCGCTGTAGCGATTATGCTGCTGATGCAGTTCTTAGGCTTGTGGGGAGTTAAGCTTTTCGGGTCCTAGTGCCGGATTCTCGCCTCTCCGGGCGCTCAAGTCCGAAGACGCGAACCTCGCTTCTTCTTTCCCACAGATGGAAACTATAGGTGAAACGATGTAGCTTATGACATTATCACGGCGTCCGCGCCGTAATTGGAGCCATCGGGCCGCTCCTCTCCCACCATGTGAAAACCGCCTGCGGGAGCAGCGCCGATTTAAGGGTAATGTTCGCATTCTTCTCCAACCGCCTCGGGTGCATCGGTTCCTTGATTGTTTCCGTGGTAGGCTCGCTCGTGTTGATTCTCGTTCTGCGCGGTTGCGGAGCTTTTTAGAATTGCCGTTATGGTCGCACCCCAGCCGTCTCGCCCTTCCGACGCGGAAGTTCTTGACGCCATCGTCATCGGCGGCGGGCCGGCGGGGCTGAGCGCGGCGCTCGTGCTCGGTCGATGTCTGCGCCGCGTGCTTGTCTGCGATGCAGGGCATCCGCGTAATGAACCGGCCCGCATCTTCAACGGGTTCCTCTCCCGCGACGGCTCGACTCCCGCGGAGTTCCTGCAAATCTGCCGCGATCAGTTGCGGCGCTACGAGACGATCGAATTTCGCAAAGTGAAAGTCGTGGATGTCGAGCGGGGGGATTGCCGGTTTACGGCGATCCTAGAGACCGGCGAGCGCGTTGCTGGGCGCATGCTTCTGCTCGCGACCGGACTCGTCGATGAATTGCCGCAGATCGAAAACTTCCGGCAGTTTTATGGCAGCACCGTGCATAACTGTCCATACTGCGATGGCTGGGAGTGTCGCGGCCAGCCGATCGCAGTGACTGGTTGCAATCAGGAGTCGGTGGATCTCGCGATCGAGCTTTTGCTTTGGAGCAAGGACCTGGTCCTCTGCACGAACGGCGCTCTGACGGTTGACCGCAAAGCGGTGGAGACTATAAAGCGCCTGGGCATTCGGATCATTGAGACTCCTATCGCGCTGCTTGAGGGCGCGGGTGACACGCTGGAAGGAATCCGATTTACCGACGGCAGCTTCCTGCCGCGAAGCGCGCTCTTTTTCTCACCGGGGCAGTATCAACGCTCCCCTCTCGCGGAACAGCTCGGTTGCGAATTTTGCGAGGGAAATAATTGCATTCAGTGTGGGGAAGACACCGCGACGAACATCCCTGGCGTCTATGCCGCGGGAAATGCCAGCCGCGGCGTGCAGCTCGTCATCGCGGCTGCGGCCGAAGGTATGCAGGCAGCCTTTGCGATCAATAGCGCGCTCCTCGACGCGGATGCTGCGAGTAACGCGCTGCGCGATCACGAGCCCGGCCAACCCACGCCTTCGGATCGTATTACGCCGGGCAACGAGGCCATTGACTAAGTGCAGTTGCGAGCGGCTCGCTCGCGTTTGTGCAACCTCGCAGCAGAAAGCCGGCTTAGGATACCGGGAGCCGACGGATTCACAGAAGTGCCGTTTTGTCTGACCGCCCAGGTCTCGACCGCTGTTTACGACAAACGGACTGAGATCACCGTCTATGTCTTTTCAGACGGGTGAGTGTTTGGTGTTTCGGCAACGCGGCGGCGCTTTATCTGTTCCATCACGTCTCCGGCGATCATCTTAAGGAGGTCCTGCTCCTGCCTTGTCATCTCCCGTGGTTTTGTGTCGAGAATACTGAGCGTCCCAATCGGAAAACCATTAGGTCCGCGTAAGGGAACGCCAGCGTAAAACCGCAGGCCACGCTCTTTCACAAACGGGTTGTTTGCGAAGCGGGGATCTCGCGCCAGGTCGCGCACGATCAACACTTCATCATTGGCAATAACGTGACCGCAAAGGGAAACGTCGCGCGAAGTGCAGCGAGCCTCGGCAAGATCGGTTGGCAAACCGGTCTGAGATTTGAACCACTGGCGATCCTTGTCGATCAGAGTTAAAAGCGCTATCGGCACTTTGAAAAGTTTCGTTAAACGCTCTGTAACTTGATCGAAATCTGCTTCCCTGGGCGTGTCCAGAAGATTTAATCCGTTGAGTTCCGCCAGGCGCTCTTCCTCGTTAGGCGGCATAGGCGCGGGCAGCATTGCGTCCGTAATTGCCGCAGTCATTTTGTAAACCCGTTGCACGGCGTCCGCCAGGGAAACGGCTACATCACTTACGTGCGCTGCACGCAAACGTTCTCTGAGTTTCTCTGCATCAAATCTGGCACTCCATGCGCCAAGGAGAATTGTTACGCTTCCAAGTCGCTCACGAATTGCCGAAGCGAGATGGCGAGCCTGAGCTATACTTGTCGGCGGCAAAACCGATACGCAGATGCATTCGGGTTGAACCTCAAGTGTGCGATCGATCAACTCGTCGTCTTTAAGCCGCGCGGGCAGGTTTTCAGCTTCGAACCCCTGGTTTCGAAGTAGCTGTGCAAGCATTTCACCGGCAAGTTCGTCGCGATATGCGCCCGCTGGAATACACAGAACACGGCTGCCGATCGGCGGAACGACTCCGGTGAGGTCGTCACTTTTTTGCTCATCTTTGTCGTTACGTGAAGCCTCCCAGCCGCTGAAATCATCTATGATCTCGTGAATTCGCTGCAAAGCGGAGGTCCGTTGCTCCGCGGTGAGCGAGCCCCTGTGCGCGTCGATTTCGACTGCTGCGATCGCCGGAATCAAAACGTTATCGTAGAGCGCAGTCAGTGACTCCGTCTCCACATATTTGGTGGCAAACTCTTCTGCGCTGTCCATCGAAAACGACAAGAGCCGATGGTAAAACTCCTCATGAGGCTCCAGCGGTTGATCCTCGCTGAGCAAAATCCCGAGAAACTCGAGCCGCGGAACATGTCGCCCCATCACAGCTAAACACACCGTCATAGGAGTAGAAAGCACGAGGCCAACGGGGCCCCAAAGCCACGTCCAGAACACGGCCGAAATGATTAACGCAAGCGGCGAAACGCCCGTATTCGCACCGTAAACCCAAGGTTCGATAAAGTTCGACACGATCACCTCCAACACGATGAACAAAGCGACTGTCATGAGCGGTGTGAACCAGCTGGTGGAGATGGCAAACGACAGTAGGATCGGCAAGAGAGCGCCCGCCCACGGCCCGACGTAAGGGATGAATCTCAGCACTCCGGATAACAGTCCCCACAACGCGGCATTTGGAACGCCGATAAACTGCAGCCCAACAGCAACGCAGATGCCGTAACATGTGTTGACCAGGAATTGTGTGGAAAGATAACGCGACACACGACGTCCAGCGTCTTCCATCGCGCGCGTGGTTGTGCTGATTCGGCCCTGCCCAATGAGTCGAATCAGTCTGCCGCGAAGATCGTCCCGTTTTAGTAGCATAAAAATCACCAGCAACAGTACCAACGCAGCGGTACCGAGCGGACTCAGAATCGCGCCGAGAGTCTCCTGCATTAATTGCGGAATTGCGTTTCGCCCTTCGATCACCTTCACTGGAATAGGACTCGCCACAGGCCGGGCCGTTCTGGTTGAATTGCCGCGGTCTCGGTCCGTCTCCGAAGCCGTGCTCGGCGCAACAACTTCCTTTTGCAGAGCTTGGACGCTGGACGAAAATCGCGCCAGCGGGCCACCGGCAGGAAGTCTCAGTGATCGGATTTTGGCCACAATGTTGGTTTGGTAGTCAGGTAGCTTGTCAGCCAAATCGATAACCTGACGGCCGATGACCCAACTCGCGGCGGCGAAAATTGTGAACACCGCGATGACCGTCACTAACACAGCCGCGATACGCCCGATCCAACGCTCGAGGCGAGTAACCAACCTCGAGAGTAAAAACGTGATCAGGGTGGCCAGAGCTATTGGCACCAACACAGAGCGGCCGAAATAGAGTGCAGCAACGACAAAAACGATAAGCAAGAGCGCCCAGATTCCACTCAGCGCGGCGGAGGGCGTTATGACGAAGGTCGGGTTCGCATTCGTGGATCAACCGCCCCGGCTCGTTCGATCTTCCGAGGTGAATGCATTCGAAATGATCCTCTATTAGCAACCGCGCCGGGCAGATTGACTGTCCCGCGCAGCAATTATGTTATCGTCTGGCAATCCACGCTCCTCCGCGGCATGAATCGCATCTACGTCGGGACGTGCGTGTGTTGATGCTGAATTATCCACGGGCAACCTTTCGAGATTGCCTCGATTTTGCCATTGGGCATTGAGGACAAGCGGGCAAACCTGCGTCGTCACAAACGCTAATTAACAATCAGCATCACAAAAGACGAGGTAAAACTAGAACGTTCACTGCGGTGTGACTGCAAGTGAATTGCTCCTGCTCTCGCCTAGCGCGGCTCATTTCCCCTAATCATATCAAAGATGAGCGATAGGACTTTGCCTGATTACTCACTCCTCCTTGAGCCCGATGGCTGTTTCCATCAAACAAACGCACGTTCTCCTGCAGCACTCCCGAATTCAACAATCCAGCAGAAAATAGGACCGGCACGTGTAGCGGCTGCGATTAATACCCGGCAGTTCCTACAAGTAAGCAACCTATGAAACTAACACAAACCATCAAACAAGCTTCACTAGCCTTGGCTAGTATTAGCATAATAAGCCTGACGGCAGTGGCTGCCGATGAAAAGGTAAACGCTGACAACACGGCTAAAAACCAGCGTGATCGCTCTGGTGAAACGAACACATCTGGCGACCAGTCAAACAGTTCTGCGGATTTAAAAATCACGCAGGCCATTCGTCAGGCGCTGATGAAGGACGGCGAGCTTTCAACCACTGCCAAGAACATCAAAGTCATCACCGCCAATGGGCAAGTTACCCTTCGCGGCCCAGTTAACAATGCGCAGGAGAAAGCAAAGATCGATCAGATTGCACGATCAGCGGCAAGCGGAGCGCAGATTGTCGATCAACTCGACGTCATAAAACCAAAATAACAAATAAACCTTAACTTAAACGAAAGATCATTATGTCTAAATCAGTATTCGGTATTGCAACTACACAAGGTCAAGCTGAGCGAATTGTTCAGCAGCTTCAAGCTCAAGGCTTTGCGAGTTCGGAAATTTCGGTGCTAATGCCCGACACAGGCGGCACACGTGACCTCGGTCACGTTAAAGCCACGAAGGCGCCGGAAGGAGCTACAACCGGTGCCGCGACAGGTGGCGCGACTGGCGGCGTGCTCGGGTTACTCGCAGGAATAGGTGCGTTGGCTATTCCCGGCCTGGGTCCATTTATTGCCGCCGGTCCAATTATGGCGGCGCTTAGTGGTGCGGCCGTGGGCGCGACCACTGGCGGTGTCGTGGGTGGTTTAATTGGGCTCGGTATTCCGGAAATCGAGGCAAAGCGTTACGATGAGAAACTAAAGAAGGGCAACTATTTGATCGCTGTCCACACCGACGAAAGTGACGACGTCGATCGCGCGAAGCACATCTTCAAAAATGCCGGGGCTGAGGATATCAGCACCGTCAGCGAAGCATCAGTATCGAAGCGGTAGAAATTGAGAGAGGGAAACCTATGGCTGAAGAAAATTATATGAATCAAGGACCTGCTGTCTCACCTCAGGTGGGAAAGACTGGGGAACACAAGACACAGCAACAAACTGGATCCGGTTTGGCTGGCCGACAACACAACGTTGAAAGCGGTGGAATGCAGCAACCAACCGAGAATTCAATACGGGCCGCACGTGTGACCGGTGGAGAAGTGTTGGACCAAGCTAAAGAGCGCCTCCGAACGTTCAAGCAAGATACCGATGATTATGTTCGAAAGAATCCGTCCAAGGCGGTGTTCACCGCGCTTGGTATCGGATTTGTTCTTGGGCTGCTCCGTCGCCGTTGATTGAGTTGTTGGAATGCTCGTGAGCGAGCGTCAATGTCCGCCGGTCACCGTGTATCCGGCGGCTCGTAAGTCGTCGGCCAACTCTGTTTCCATCTGCACTGCGGCTTCAAACGGCATCGGGTTCAGATGCTCGTACAGCTCTGGCATCAATCTCACGCCATATTTCCTGACGACCCAAGCTGATTTGTAGCCGTTTTTGTGATTTTCGAATCGATGATCGACCGGAATTCCTGTCATCCCAACATACACACACGGCTTCAGCGGATCGCGTTTTGGATTGAGCCGCAAGATGGAAGGATGTTTGGCGACCGCGTCGCTCAGCAGAATCACATACACGTTGTGATGAAACGGCTGCTGCTTCTTCTCAAGCACTCGCCTGTTCTTTTTCACTGTTTGAGTTAAAAGCCCGGTAGAATCGTCGGATTCGCTTACGTTTTACGCTACTTTTTCCACTTTTTAAGATTTCGCCTCGGACGCCAAGTAAAATTCAGCCTTTGTCATAACTCAGAAAAAATCTTCTAAGCACTTTTCACATTGCCTTAGCGGCAAATGGCAGCCGTTCAAGCCCGGAAGCGAATCATCAGTGCGCATTCTGGCGCGACGCTTGGTGACCCCGCATAACACGATCGCTAAACACTGGCCGAGAGCTGCTCCGTCGGGTTACTAAAGCGGTTCGTTTATTCTTCGATCTCGCGCGCCCACCCGAGTTCCGCCAGGCGATCGCAGATCATCGTCAACAGCATTGGCGAACTTAGTCGGCAAAAAAAAACCAATCCAATCGTCTGATCAATGCGATCCTATTTGAGGAAAGACACAAACCACCTATGAAAACTCACCTTGTTTATACTAATCGCCGGCCTTCGCTCGTATCACTCGCAGCTCTTGTTTTGCTTTCGGGATGTTTGCTTTTTGCGCAAGCAACACCGCCCCTAGCACAACCGGGAAAGTACCGCTGGTCACGTCGTTACGGGCGACCTCGTGAGAAATGCAACGGTCAACATGACTCAACTGGCCAGTGCTCCGGCCGAGCCAGCCTCCAAGGCTGGAACGGAAATAAGCCCGAACCGCCGACCCGTCCTCCGGCCTCCAGTTCGCGATTCGGGAGCAGTCATCGAGCAAATGCCCGCTGCTCCGCTGGCGCCCGCGGTGGGTCCAACGCCTAATTTTAGAGGTTTCACTGGTTTGACGCATCTCCAACAAAGAACCGCCCGAAACGGCAATCAGTTTTCAACAGAACCACCGGATCAGGGTCTCGCGGTTGGAAACGGATTCGTGCTGGAGGCAATCAACTCCGCCCTGAACGTTTATGACACAAACGGAGTTCAGCTGCTGCCAAACCCGGTTGCTCTCTCTGAATTTTTCGGTTTACCACCGGGAATTAACCGTACGACCGGTTTCTTTGGCGTCGTTTCCCGGCGATGTGAGTTGCTTGTTTGATCCAGAAACGCAACGGTGGTTTGTCGTCGCCTGGGCCCAGCTCAACACCGCTACCGGTGTCCCAATCCAACAGAGCAGGTTATATCTCGCCGTTAGCGAGACTTCGGATCCAACCGGTGACTATTTCGTTTACACCCTCAATACGACGCGTGCCCACGATCCCGACCAGGGCGGGCCGCGTGTTCCCGACTTCCCACACTTCGCGGTCGATCACTACGGCCTCTACATTAGCTTCAACGAATTCAACATTACCCCTGACGGCAACCTTGACGGGTTTATTGATGCCGCCATCATCGCCGTCTCCAAAAACGACCTGATCAACGGTAGCGGCGGTACTTTTCCGCGCGCAGTGCGATTCCCGCTGCCGTTTTCGTCCGGATTTGAGTTCACCGTCTTGTCCCGCCTACACGCCGCCGGGTGGCGGCCCGCTCCTGACTAATGGCGGCACGCAGTTTTTTGTCAGTTCACATTTTGTTAACACGACCGAGCACTCGGTGGCGGTCTGGGCCTTGACCAATACCAGTTCGCTCAACTTTCCCTTAACCCGAACTTGAATTTGAGAGCGGTAGTGGTTGAGACGCAGCCCTTCCACTTTCCCACTACTGCTGCCGTGCAGAAGACCGGTTTTCATCCTTTGGGTGAGTCACTCGGTGAACCAGTGGAGAAACTGGACCCGGGCGATTTCGCGACTATCTCGGTCACCTATTCCTCGGGCCGACTGTGGTCGACACTTAGTTCGCAAATGCTCGACGCACAAGGTGTACCGCGGTTCGTAGTCCGAATACTTTGCATTCAGTCCCCAGATTAACGGCGCATTTTTCACGGCCAGCCTGGTCACACAGGGAGTTGTTGCCAAAGTCTGGCGCCAACCTGCTTTATCCTGCGCATTGCCGTGAACGCCCAGCAACAGGGGAGGCATTGTCTTCACCCTTGTCGGACCGAATGATTATCCGAGCGCCGCTTTTGTCCCGGTCAATAACACGAGCGTTGGCGCTATTCAGATCGCCCGTGCCGGAAACGAGCCGGAAGATGGTTTCAGCGGGTATCCTGAATTCGGCGGCAATGGCGTAGCACGCTGGGGTGATTACTCGGCCGCGGCCATCGATACCGACGGCGTGACTTGGATGGCGACTGAGTACACGCCGGATATTGCTCGTGTAGCGCTGGCGAATTGGTGCACCTATATCACTCGGCTCCGGCCTTAGCTGAGGTGACGGTGCTGGTTCGGCCGGTTCCGCAACGGCTCAATCTAAACGCAAATGACGGCCTCGGCTGCCCGACCGTAGTCCAT
>CAVQOO010000017.1:0-240646 GCA_963714395.1 Bryobacteraceae bacterium | reverse complement strand
TGGACACGAACGCCGGCCAGGATGAAATCACACGAATCGACGGTGTTCTCGCCCGCGTCCAGCGTGAGGTTCTCAATCGTGACGTCCTGGGTATTGAGGACGGAGATAACGGCCGTGCTGGCGACTGCTCCCGAGTAAGTGAATCGCGCGGGCCGGATCACAACCCGGTTGTACCCATTTGAGGCTACACCCCGAAGAGTCAGCGGCTTTGTAATGAGCAACTGTTCTTCATATATCGCAGGGCACACGTCGATAGTGTCGCCAGGATTAGCACTTTCGATCGCTGCGGCGATGCGGTCATACCGCGCGCCCGCGCAGTTCGTGTTCGGTCTGCCGACAATCAATGTTTCCGCGAACGAGGGTCCTGCCCAAGTCCAAAAGACAGGACGATGGCGGCTTGAATTGGCGTCGTCTTGTGATTCATGATCTGTCCTCCGGTGTCGATTCCCCTGCTGGGGGTTCACCGGATTCTGCACGCTCCGGTGCAGGAATCGGATGCACGGAGACTGATTTCTACATCATTTCCATATCGACATGTAATTCATTGAAATTTAAAGAGATGCCGGCTGAGGCAGGGGTGAAGCCGGACGCCGCCGCATCGCGGCTGACGATTCGGCGAGGTTACATGAGGCCGCTGCACTGTTCTTGCACAACGTGCTGCAATGAGAGGAGGTGATCGGTCGTAACCGTTTGTTCATCATTGCGGCATTCGCTGCCTTTGCTACGCCGCAGAGTCCGGCCGAGGACCAGGATCTCGCTTCGCTGCATCAATTCAACGGTTATATTCAACTGAATGAAAAGACGAGACTGATGCTGCACAGCCGAGTGCGCTTCTACAACAACATCAGTGATTTCTTTCAGTTCAGGACTGGTCCTATATTGTTTTACGACTGGAAGAAACGGCTTCAGTGGCAGGCAGGCTACTATCTGGTGGAACAGCAGGGGCCGAAGGAAGTCGTTTCGATTCAGCGACCTTGGGCCGGGGCCCAGATTCGGGCATTCGGGAACGGGCGGTTCAGTGTGGATTGGCGGAACCTGATCGAGCGGCACATATTGTTGGGGCCAGGGGATTTCACACGGTTTCGAACAAGGGCGATGGCGAACATTCAGCCGAAGGTGGGGTGGCAGCCATACGCCAGCGCGGAGGCGCTGGCGCTGAAGGGTCACGTGATCGGGCGATACACGACTGGGGTGAACTACGCGACGTTGGGGGGAAACCTGTTTGGCGTAGGGTACGAATACCGGCAGGATGTGGGTCGGCCTGGCGCGCATATCATCGCGACGATGATGCAGTTCAGACTGCGGGGTCCCGGGGAGAGACAAAAGCCGGGCAGGTCGGAAGTGCCGCAGTAAGTGCGAGTGGCGGCAGGCTATCGGACCTCTAATTTGTGCCAGTAGGCGGGACTTGGGAGACGGCTGCCCACCAGAGTGCGCTGGTAAATGCGCAGTTGGAGGGTAGCTCCCGCGAAGGCTTCGAGGCCAACCTTAGAATCCGCCGCGAGGAACGCTCGCCGTTGAGTGCCTTCGATCAGGCGCGAGAGCACCCGATCATTGCCCGCGAAGACCTCCAGATGCCAGGCCTTTCCCGGATCTGCGCTCACGACCAGGACAGCGATGGCGTGCCGCTCAATTGCAGTGTTCGCCGCAGCATGACTCCCCGGATTTCGTCCTGCGGGAAAGTCACCAGCGTGTCGCCGTCCAACCAGGTGGTTCCCCGTGAGAGCCGAAGTGCGTCGCCTTCATTTCCGAGGCCGGCGCCGACGAGTTCCCAGGCCGAGTCCCAGTACGTTCATCAGCGCGGAGACCGGGAACAGCTCCGGAGGGAGTGACACCGGAGCCTGCGGGGAGATCCGGAGGTCGCGTCCGCTGGCAGAGCCTCCGTTGGCCAGGATGAATTTCTCTCCGATCGCGGCTGTCCGCCGGGCTATGCCGATGACGCTTTCGTCCAGCGGGGGCGTGATGCGCACGCCAGCCAACTCCTCGCCGCGCATGCGATCGCTGAGTTGAGCGACCAGCGGACCGGGGAAAGGCTCGTCATGCCATGCATCGCGCCCACGACGGCCGCGGCGGTGGCGGCATTGCAGTCGGTATCGGTGAAGTCGCCGGCCTGAAGAGCGAGGTTCGACAGTCTTAGAGAAGTCACCGTCGCCGAACCAGATCGCCAACGCGGTGAGAGCGCCGTTGATCACCGCACTGTTCGTGGTTTGGTACTTCGCAGACCAGCGTGCCTGGATTGCCGCGGCGATCTCAGGGAAAGGGAGTGCGCGCTCCGCGAGTGAAATCGTTTGATCGAGCGCCTGGCGGTATGGCGATGACGGATCGATCAGACGGGCTGCCTTGCGCACAATCTGCTTCGGATCGCGCTCAGCGAAGGCCAGGCTCAACATCCCGGCCATGAATACCGAACCGTCGGCGCCTTCGGCGTAGCCCTGAACATGGGCCATCTCGCGACCCAGCGCGCGGCTGCATTTGGCATTCCCGGCGTCACGAGTCCAAAGACTTCGGCGCTGATCTGCGCTCCGACCGTAAACCAGGAACGGTTGTAGCGCGGGTGCCCGGTGTCGGGCGCCTGGATGCCTCGCTGCAGGAGCTGGAGAGCTTGCTTGCTGCAAGACCAGAAGCCGGCCTTGTTCTCGAGCCATTGCCGGCCGAGTTGCTGCGCGGTGAGCCCGATGCCGTACTTCTCAAACGCCCGCAGCGCGACCACTTCGTAATACCAATCGTCGTCGAGCGGGACCTCATCCAGGCGCTTACCCCGGAAGGTTTCAGGGAGCCGGCCCACCTGTGAGACTGCACCTTGCTTGTGCTCAAACTGGTAGCCCATCAGCATGCCCAGGAACTGGCCAACCCAGGCGGCGTGAACGCGGTCGACATAGGCCTCGCGAGACAGCGTGAGAGCGGGCAAATCGGCGGCGGGTGCCGCTATGGCAGCAAGACCTGACAGCAGCAGAGTTCCGATTGCAGACCCAGAAGGACTCACTAGCTGACAATATCAGAGACTCATTTGGAGCAGGGAAGAGAGAGAATGGCAGTGATGAAGCGGCAATTTGTGATTGTTCTCGCGACGCTTCTGAGCTGCGTTTGGGTCTCGGGCGCAGGCGGGGGCCACCTACACAAACCCCGTCGGTGACACGCCCATCCGGATGGGCGACCCGTTCGTGCTGCAGCATGCCGGGAGTTACTACCTGTTTGGGACGACGTCGTCGAACACGGGCTTCCAGTACTACACATCCAAGGACCTGGTGCACTGGGCGCCTGGGGGATGGGCCTACGAGAAGAGCGAGAATTCCTGGGCGGACGCCAACTTCTGGGCGCCTGAGGTGAAGTTCTATCGCGGCAAGTTCTACATGACCTACAGCGGCCGTGTGCGCGGGTCGAAGCCAGCCCGGATGTTGACCGCACTAGCCGTCAGCGACAAGCCGGAGGGACCGTATCGGGACCTGTACGCGCCGTGGTTCGACGCTGGATACTCAGCGATCGATGGCCACATCTTCGTAGATTCCGACGGCACTCCGTATCTCTACTTCAGCCAGAATGGAAGCCAGGACGGCTACAGCTACGGTGTGAACTACGGGGTTGCGCTGGCCACCGATCTTTCAAAACCGTTGGGCGAACCGGTGAAACTCACCGAGGCGGACCAGCCGTGGGAACGAATCAACTGGGCCCGGAACCGCTGCAATGAAGGGCCGGCTGTGATGAAGCACAACGGCAAGTACTACATGACTTACTCGGCCAACAACACTGGCGCGCCGGGTTACGGAGTCGGCTACGCGGTGGCGGACAAACCGCTCGGGCCTTGGGTGAAGAGCCCGGACAATCCGATACTGACGAGCAACCTCGAGATTGGGGTTTCCTCTCCGGGCCACAACTCGATCACAATGTCGCCCGACGGCAAGGAGATGTTCATCGTGTACCACTCGCACGCCGACCCGAGTAACACGAGGGGGGCACGGGTTGTGAACATCGATCGGCTGGCTTGGGACAAGTCCGGCCGCCTGCGGGTCGCCGGGCCGACACACACTCCGCAGCCGATGCCTTCCGGGAGCAGGTAGGCGAGCGTCAGCGGGGCAGGCCAGGGACGTCGGTCCTGATGGTGTAGAGCGTCTTGCCTGCGGTGACGTAGAGCGTCTTCATGTCCGGGCCGCCGAAGGCGTTGTTGGTGATGGTGTCTTCGGGAATAGGGTGAAACTTGAGGAGTTTGCCCTGCGGCGAGACCACGTAGACGCCGCACTTGGTGTCGAGGGTTTCGCTCGAGCCGCGGCGGCGGTGGAGTCCGGCTGAAAGGTAGAGGTTGCCTTGAGTGTCGATGCTCATTCCGTCGGCGCTGCGGCCGGGGTAGAAGTCGTAGTGGACGCGCGGATTGGAGACGGTGCCCGCCGGGGAGAGATCGAAGGCTCGAATGTGGCGGCGGCCGCCCTCGGCCTGGTTGGCTTCGACAATGTATAGCGTCTTGTCGTCCGGTGATACTTGAATGCCATTGGGGCGCTGGACTTCGGGTTTGACGAGGATGCGTTCGAGTTTGCCCGGCGCATCGATGCGGTAGACGGCACCGCCGGGCAAGTCGGTGAAATAGAGGCGGCCCTTGGAGTCGATGGTGACGTCGTTAGGGCCGACAAACGGCTGACCGAGATAGTTGTCGGTGAGGACCTCGATGCGACCGGAGGCGATGTCGGTGCGCGTGACTCGGGGCTTTCCGGAAATGCTGACTCCGGCTGCCTGATGGTTGCCGCCTTCACAGGCGATGAGGCGGCCTTGCGGGTCGATGAGGAGGCCGTTGGCGACATTGCTGTTTTCGCGGAAGGTGCTGAGCTTGCCGCTGCTGTCGAGCTTGAGGATGCGCTGCGAGACGATGTCAGTGAAGTAGACGTTGCCGTCCTTGTCGACGGTGGGTCCTTCAGTGAACGAGATGGCGGCGGCGATGCCGGGCTCCTGGGAGTACGCGGCCGACGGGAAGAGGGCGATCAGGCCGAGAAGCGCTGTACTCCGCATGGAGCCGATTATCGCCCGAAGGGGATAACAATGTCGCCGTCGTAACCACCGTACCCTTCACTCGCATGCCTTCGCGCAGCTCGGCCAGCGACATCTCTTTGCCATCGATCGTGAACCTTGTCCGTTCGGGAACCCTGAGGACCTTGATCTGGTCGCCTGAGGCGATGGTGAGAAACGGCGGTTTTGCCTCCAACACTTTGACGTCTACGGTTCGGACCTGCGAAACCATCTGTTCTCCGGTAGTCGTCGTGATGGTCTGTGTCAACTTCGTTCCAGGCTTGAGATCATAGACGCTGATCTGTTTCCCGTCGACCGAGAGTTTGTAATCGCTGGGAACCACGACGTGTTTGAGCGTACCGTCTTCCATTTTGATTGTCACGTCGTTCCCACACGCGTAGACCACAGTCCCCCGGTTCACGTCGACCTCGTGCGTAGCTTGCGCCCATGCGCCGATTGAGAGAGTGAAAAGCAACGCGAGCTTGCATGCTCGCCAGAACGTGTTCGCCGCAATTCTATTCATGAACTCGCTCCTTTCAAGTGGGAGGACTTCATACTCTCCCACGCAAGGATGATAGGCCAACCGCCTTAGAATTGCTCTTTTTTAACGTACATTTCTGACTAGTATCGTCGCCGTGAATGCCTAAGTCATTTATTTTCAAATGACAAGCGCTGACGTCGCGCGTTCACCGCCGCTTCCTGCTGCATTTTCAGCCACTTACAGGCGCAACCGAACACGCTGCTACAAAATGCTCCATTGGGCACAGTGAACGATTGCGCTCGCCAACGACCGCGACTCATGGCCGCGTCGCCCGCCATCGACTTCACATTCCTGGGGGTTGACTACTGCACGCGCTTCTTCGAGCGGAAACCGAAGTAGGCCGCAATCAGCACCGCGATGAGGAGGCCGACCCAGAGCATGGTGCTGCTGGTCTGGGCGGGCTCGGCTGGTGCGGGTGCCGGCTCAGCGGCAGCAGCGGGAGCCGCGGCAGCGGGCTGGGCGGCAGCAGGAGCGGCGTCGGATGCGGCGCGCTCAGTGGCAGGAGCTCAAATGCGCGCCGATGTAACCTGACGATCCTCGAGAACACGTCAAGAGTAGTTGAAAGGTCGACGCAATAGACTGTCGAGGAGGTTGACGTTTTGAAATACGCGATTCTTGCAGTGATGTCGCTGGCTCTGACAATTCCGGCGTGCGCGCAGCGGCGCGGAGGAGGACGTGGAATGTCGCCTGATGGCGAGCAGACTCCGCCGATCGCCAAAAGCGAGGCGGAAAAGTTGGTGCTGGAGACGATCAGCGCGGCAGTTAAGGCGGGCGACCTCTATGCGAATGTGCCTTCGGCGGACGGGCGCCTGCTGCGGATGCTGGTGGAATCAGTGAATGCGAAGTCGGTGATTGAGATCGGCGCATCGACGGGGCTATCGGGGATGTGGATTGCGATGGGGCTGCAGAAGACGGGCGGAAAGCTGACGACGTTTGAGCTGGACCCCGGGAGAGCCGCCAGTGCGCGGGCCAACTACAAGAAGGCGGGAGTGGGCGGAATCGTGACGCTGGTGGAGGGAGATGCCCACCAGAATATTCGCAAGCTGAAGGAGCCGGTGGATGTGGTGTTCATCGACGCTGAGAAGGAGGGCTACGTCGACTACTTGAAAACGCTGCTGCCGCTTGTGCGGCCTGGAGGGTTGATCCTGGCGCACAACAGCGACATGGTTGCCGACTATCTGAGGCTGGTGAATTCAAACGCAGATCTGGACACGGTGATCTATACGACGGGCGGTGGGATGGCAGTGACTCTCAAGAAGCGCTGATATCAGGGGTGCGAGACGTAGGCCCTACGGTAGGCAATCTCGTTCTCGATGGCGAGAGCGCGCCGCTTGCACTCTGCGGCGGATTCGTTACCGAGCTGTCGACCTTCCATGTACTCTTCGAGACTGATCTCTTTAGCGAGGCGGCGGTTGATGAGAGTCGCGGACTTGAGGCGAAGCTCCTTGGCGAGCGCACGGTTTTCATCGCGAAACCGTTGGAGTTCATCCAGGCTCCACCCTGACAGGTTCTCCGGCCATTCTGGCATTCAAGTGTTCTATCGGCAGGACGGCTCGATATGCTTAAGGCAAATTGCGGAGCGTTTTAACAATTTACTAAAGCCTTTTGCTACTAAGGTTTACAGGGATGAGTCAGGGTCGCGCTGGGGCGATTGGGGCCGAGAGGGTGACAGAAGTGGCGGGATCACGGAAGAGAATGCGGCCGGCGGGGGCCGTCGGACTATTCGTGATGAGGAATGCAGGAGAGGGGCCAGGCCTGTCCGGCCGAACCACTAATGGCGCGTGAACCGAGCAGTTCGCGGGCGTGGAAGGCGATGGCGTAGTTGAGGGGAAACTCGGCCGAGATGACGATGGGATTCGAGGCGGGGGCTTCCCTGGCGATGCGCTCGATGATGCTTCTGCTGTCGGTATCGGCAGGCCATTCCGGGTGATAGCGGAGCGGGAGGGCGGCCCAGCAGAGGGGAAGAAGGAGCAGGATTGGCCAGGCAGCATGTCTGAAGGAAAGGGTCCAGCGCAAAGCGGCAAGCAGGAGCAACAGCGCCAGGTAGGCGCCGGTGCGGCCGCGAGGCCAAGGCACTCCGGCGGCGGCGAGAGTGACGACGATGGCGGCAGAAGCGAGGGCGGTCAGAAGCGAGCGAACGCGATTCCCGGCGCGCGCAGGGCGAGGAAGCAGGCGAGGGGGAGCAGGATGGCTGCCCCCAGGGTGAAGGTAGGGAAGCCGGGCCAGTCGAGGATGGAGAGCAGGCTTTCGGTCCAGGTGCGGGCACCGTAATAGAAGTGATCATCGCCGGCACGGCTCAAAGGGAGGGCATTGAAGAGGAGGGCGGTGACGACGCCGGGTCCAGCGAGGCGGCGGAAGTCGCTCCAGGCACGCTCGCGGACCAGCAGGATCATGAAGAGCGCGAACGATGGAATGACGAAGACGAGATTCGAGGCGACGCTTAAACCCATCGCCAGGGAAACGCGATGCCATCTGGAGGTACCTGGAGAGTCGGCTTCGTCGAGCGCCCAGGCGAAGAAGGCCAAAGCGAGCGCGTAGCCGCGGGCGAGAGAGAAGTACTCGGCTACCGGCGGCGCCCAGGCGGCCAAGGCGCAGAAAGCGACAAGCGCGGGTGTGCTGCCGAACCATCTGCGGCCCATGCGCCAGATGATCCAGAGGTAGAGCAACGCTGCGAGCAGCACCGGCAGTCGCAGGGCGAGCGTGTGCCAGCCGAAGGTGTCGAGAGAGAGTTTGACCAGGATGGTATGAAGCGCGTGGTTATTGGCGTCGTAGTAGGAGAACGTTTCGAGCCAGGGCTTGCCGGCGAAGTCGAGAGCGGTAAAGGCCTCGTCGGTGGTGACGGACGCGGTGATTGCACGGGCGAGGTGCCAGAGCCAGGCTGAGGCGAGCACGGCAAGGGCGGAAACACGGCAGATGCGCTCAGCGAAGCTCATACAGCCTCGCTTGATTGCGCTCGGCGATTTCAGTCACGCCCCAGAAGCCGGCGTGAAGCGTGAATTCGCCGACCAATGGAATGTCGCGGACCAGGATGTGGGTAATGCCTCGGCGCTTCCATTCGAGAACGACGTTGCGCCGGAGGCCTGAGGGCGGAGACCATGGAGTGCCTTCGACACCAATGACATGGAGTTCGCCACTTTCGACAGGGACGCCGGGATCCACGCGGATGGGGCCTGCGGCGCCGGTGAAGGGGAGTCCGTCGAAGGCTTCAGGAGGCCACACGCGCCAAGTGGGGGCGCGAGGGATTTCGCGGCCATTGGTGAGGACCTGCACCTCACCGATGAAGCCGGGCAGTTCGGCTGTGATCGGCGTTTTGCTGAAGGGGATGGTTCGAAGGCCCCACTTAGCATCGGCTACCCGGCGCGCTTCGTCGAGCCATTTGGGATTGGCGGCAAGGTGTCTCGGGACCCAGGCTCCGGGCATGGGGATGTCTGTCAGCACGAGGGCGCCGCGAGGAAGCACGTCGAGCAGGCGCGCTTCCACCATCCCTGCCGGGGTCTCGGATAGAGGACGCGGAGGGGCAATGATTCTGGTTACGGGCGGCCAGCCTGTGGCGAGTGCGAACGCGGCTAACGCTATGGCGCTCCAGCGCGACGGACGGACCAGCCAGCCGAGTGCGGCGGCGAGGAACGGGGCAAGCCACCAGGGTGTTTTCAGAAAGACGAAGCCGGTGAAGACGTCGAGTTGACCAGGCCAGGACAGCCACGCTGCTGTCGCGGCGAGGGCGGCGGGGAGGAGCGGGCGCGCGCTGCGCTGCTGGATTGAGAGCGCGCCGAGACCGGCGGCGGCAACGGCACAAAGAGTCCACACCAAAGCCGTTCCCGCTCGACCGCCAAGAGTCAGCAACGCGGGGTGAGCGGCGACAAGGATCATCGCGACCCAGCCGAAACGGCCGAGAGCGGCCGCGAGAGGCAACAGGAGGGAAGCGTGGAACAGAGCCACGGCGGAGTGGCGTCCGAGCTGATAGGGGATCGCGTAGGCGGCACCGACATTCCACGGTGCTCCGGCAAAGCGGGAAATGAAATTGTGCGCGGCGGCGAGAGCCCAATCTTCGCCGGGGGGAGTCATGTCGGGTTGAGATGCGTGGAGGGCTGTCCAGGCCCAGAGAGGGAGGATGAGCAGCCAGACATACGCTCGGTGGGGGACACTCCAAATGCCGCGCTCGGACGCGCGGCATCCGAAATGTCCCCCACGGAACGGCGGCGAGCAGGGCGGCGACAACCAGGGCCTGCAGGACGCCGCGACGGAAGAGGCCGCCTGCGGCGAGGGCCTGCACCAGGAGGATCGAAGCAGGCAGGCCGCAGGCGACAGCGGCGGCCCAGCGCTCGCCGAGGGTGAGGCGGAGGCGCAGGGGGAATAACAGCAGCAGGCCAAGAGAAGCGACAAGCAGGTGAGCCGCGAGGGCACCCCAAATGATGCCGATCACCGTTTGACCCTCTTGAAGCCCATGGCGTGCAGGAGCACGCCGAGCTTGGCGCCGTCCGAGGGAGCGACCCATGGCTTGTCGATGGTGAAGGACAGCTCGGCCTTTGTGGTTTCGAGCCGAACGGGCGTGGAGAACGTTTTCACCGAGCCGTCGGCGACGCGCATCGAGCCCACAGGGCGGCCGTTGACCGAGAAGGTGAGCGTGATTGGGCCAGTGTCCTTTAGAGTGGCCTCGTTGGCGTTGAAGCGCACTTCGGCAATCCACTCGCCCGGTTCGGATAGTGTGAATTGCATGGCGGGGTTGGCGGCAGTCCAGCTTTGCAGTCCTGGCTCGCCGATGTCGCGGACGATGAAAGCTTTGGCGCGCGGCTCGCTCATGCCGACGAAGTACGGCTCGTAAGGCAGGTCGGGCGCAGGGACGAGTTGGCGCTGCGGCGGCAATGGGACGAGTTGCGGCACGCCGGGCTCCGCTGCGCAGCCGGCCAACAGAAGACTAACGAAGCACCAGGCGTGTGAGGCCCGCATTCCCAGCGGCATCGATCACCCTTATCACGACGGCAATTTCGCCCGCTGCGGCGGACGGCGTATAGCGAAACGTCTCCTTATTGCCATCGATGACGCCGTCGGCGGCGGCGAGCGGCAGCCAAGGGCCGCCGTTGACGGAAACCTCGGCGCGTTTGAGAGGGGAGCCTGTGTCAGCGGCTTCGATGGTGATGATGCGATTCTCGGCGCGCGCGGAGACCTGCGGCGGCGTGACGTCGAGCAGCACCGGGGCGGAGGTCAACTCGGCTTCACGGGCCTGGTCGGGCGTGTTCGAAGGAGAGTCGGAGGCCGTGACGCGGAACCAGTAGCGGCCATCGCCGAAGCGCTCGGCGTCTTCGAGAATCGAGTTCTCGGCGATGTCCTTGCGGAGTTGCTTCCATTCGCGCTCGTCGGCGGAACGGTATTCGAGGCGGTATGACAGGCGGTCATTGTCGGGGTCGTCGGCCTGCCAGGTGATCAGGACCTGCGGGGTGCCGCTGCGGGGGACGACCTGGGACGGCGTGCCGCCGCTGGTGACGGGCGCCGATTCGCCTGTGTCGGTCACGCTGACGCTGTAGGAGGAGGTGGAGGCTGAAGGAGCGCTGAGTTTGGGCGGCATTGCTGTCCATTGCGGCATCACCTGCAGGCTGCGCACTTGCGGCTTGGAGTTTTGAGGCTGATAGCTCAGTGAGACGGCGTCGAGAGCGGTATCCGGCGGGAGGTCGGCGAGCCACTGGACGTAGCGGGCGCCGGGGCTGGGGATCTGATTCCTGGCGAGGTCGAGGATGGGCTCGGACCAGTCGCTCCAAGTGGTGTCGGGGCGGGCGGAGTTGCCCGAGCGGGTGCGGAAGGAGAGCGAGCCCTCGCCGCGCCAATCGATTCGGCCCCAGCGGGCGGACGTGCCGGCGTCGTGGACCGGGCTGATGAAGCGGCCTTGTTTTGCAGGAGGGGCCGAGGCGGAGCAGCTTGCCACTGTTGCTGGTGGCGGCCAGGGTCTCGCCGCCAACCTGGATGAGGCGGGTGGTTTCGCCTTCGCGCGTCTCCAGCAGCAAGGCCGACTTCAGTTGGGGAGAGAGCTTGTAGATGCGGCCCTGCCGATCGGTGCTGAAGGAGATGTCGCCGCCCGAGAGTGAGAGGTCGAGGATGTTCTCCTCCTTGGACGACCACACGGTTTCGACGAGCCCGTCAGGCGCGATGCGATAGATGGCGGCCTTCTCCATGCCGGGGATCTCGACGGCGGCGGTCTGCTGGCTTTCGGGGGCCGGGGTCGCGGTGGGCTTAGGGGCTTCGGGTTTCGGCTTGACTTCGAGTTCGCTTTGGGCGCGGGCATTGGCTTCGGCGGTGACGGTGATGGAAGAGGTAACGATGCCGGCGGGCGCGGTGGCGGTGGCGGCCGAGATGGCGGCCTGGGCCAGTTTCTGCGCCTGGCTTCCGCCGAGCGCGGCGACGTAGGTCTCACCGTTGGGACCGGGCACGATGGTGCGAATCTCCTGCAACGCGGCGTCGTAAAGAGCGAACGCCTTGCCCTTGCTTTCGACGCGGTAGAGGATGCCGTTAGGCTCGGTGCCGGCGAGGAGGCGGCCTTGGGGGTCGAAGCCGAGGGCGGTGACGTTGGTCTGGCCGGTTTCGTAGAAGACCTCGCCTTGGGCGGGGCCGGTGACGCGGTATAACTTGCCCTGGTCGCCGGTGCCGGCGTAGAGCGCGCCATCGGCTGCTACTTTGAGCGACCAGATGTAGGTGGCTTTGGGATCGAAGTATTCGGTGGCCTTGCCGTTCTCGACGAGGAAGATCTTGCCGTTGGGGGAAGTGCCGGCGAAGAGGCGGCCGCGGGAGTCGACGGCGAGAGCGAATATTTCAGGCTGCGGCGACTGCCAGACGACCTCGGGCTTGCCGCCTTTGCGATAGCGCCAGAGGCGGCCGCGGTGGCCGCCGGCGAAGTAGACAGTGCCGTCCTGGGCGGCGGCGAGACTCCAGATGCCGGCGTCGCCGGTGTCGGCGACGGTTTCGATGGCCGGAGCGAGAATGAGACGGCCGTCGCGGGTGAGGGCGACGCCTTCGAAGCGGCCCTTGAGGAAGTCTTCGTAGGTGTGGCTTTCCCAGACGGCGGAGCCGCCGGCGCAGGCTGCGGCGGAGGCGATGAGGAGCCAGGCGGCGAGCCTCGGAGAGACGGTCATTCTTTCACTTCCACTTGAACGGTCTTGGAGCCGGAATAGACAGCGCTGCTTTCCGGCAGGGGGATTTCGGCGATCTTGGAAGCGCCCTGCTGCGAGGAAGTCCGAGAGAGCGTAAGTGCGGCGGAGGGCGGGACGGAGGGCAGATTTTCGCCGGCGACCGATCAGGCCCGGCTGCTGCCGCCAGACACGGACGTAGCCGCGGTGGGGTGCGCGGAGGCCGGAGAGGAAGTCGCGCATCTGCTCGGCCGAGCGGGGCGGCGCGCTGAGGAACTGGCGGAACTCGACGATGTTGGAGGAGGGGGCGTCGGTGACGGTGAAGAAGAGCGGTCCGGGCTGGAGACCGCTGGGCAGAGTGTAGTCGACGGAGTGGGTGACGAGGAGGCCGTTTTCGCCAGCCCACTGCGTGTGGATGGTGACGGTGTCGCCGGGGCGAACCTCCTTGCGCGAGGCCCAGGCGTTGTCGAGGGCGAGGGCGCTGGTGCGGTCGGCGACGACGATGTCGAATTCGAGGCTGCGGACATCGAGCGAGTTGAAAGCCGGACTGGATCATGGTGGTGAAGGGCGCGGCAGGAGAGCGCGGCCATCAACTGCGGAGCGCCGAGTTCGGCGGAGAAGGTGTTGGTCCAGGTGAGGGGCGGGCCTTCGGCGACGTCGGCGCGCGCTTTGACTGTGACCGCGCCGGCGCCGGCGGTGCGTTCGGTGGCGTCGACGACGGAGAAGAGGGCCATCTGGAGGAGGAGCGGGGCGAAGAGGCGGTCGCGGACCATCTCCATTTGATAGGAGCGCGGCGCGAGCGCCGCCTTCCCGTTGGAGCGAGAGCTTCAAGGGGATCATGGAGACCTTTTCGCCGATGCGGCCGGCGATGGCGGAGCTGCGGTCCTGGCGAATGGAGCCCATCCACTCTTTCGGGGTGGAGATTTTGAAGGAGAGATTCTGGTTGGCGAGCAGAGTCATGACCTCGGCGCGGGCGAAGGGCATGGCGGTGTCGCCGACGGCGAGGAAGCGGTGACCGAAGGCCCAGAGGCGATCGCCGTCGACGTGGGTGACGGTGCCGTCGGCGCCGACGCTGAGGTCGCCGGTCATGAGCTGGACGCTGATCATCTCGCCGGGCTGAGGTCTGCGGCCGGTGGTGTTGCGGGGTGGGTTGACCGCCGCCGCTGGCGCCCTGGACGGGTTCGAGACCGGCGGCGCGGAGTGTGTTGCCGAAGTGGTCGAGGGTGGAGCGGCTGAATCCGGCCATCCAGAAGGGCGTGGCGATTTCGAGTAGTTTCGCGGGGCCGGCCTGGAACTCGGCTCGCTGCGGCAGGGCGCTGCCTGGCCCTGATGCGGGTGCTGCGAGGGAAGTGCCGAGGCGGTGTCGAGCATCTCGTCGATGGGGCGGATGCCGGCGATGGGTTCTTTCGAGAAGGCGAAGGAGAGGGCGACGGCGCCGATGAGTTTGCCGTCGATGTAGACGGGGCTGCCGCTCATGCCCTGGAGGACGCCGGTCTGTTCCAGAGGGCCGCCGCTGAGACGGGCGAGGATGATGGACTGTTTGGGTCCGGCGTTTTCGAGGATGCCGAGGATTTCGGCCTGGAACTCCTCGACAGTGCCGCCGGAGAAGACGGTGCGGCCGGTGCCTTTCATGCCGGGGCGGACGTCGGCAAGGGGCATGAGTTGGAGTTGCGCCGTGGCGGTGAGGCCGCAGAGGAGGAAGAGCAGGGTTGTCAGCGGGATGCGCATGGCGCGGGGTACCTTCTCATTGTAGAGACGCCGGCGGAATGTTTTTGGCCTCTGCGTTATAGTAAGAAGGTAAGGCCCACCACGGACGGCGCGGTAGCCAAGTGGTAAGGCAGAGGTCTGCAAAACCTTTATTCACCGGTTCGACTCCGGTCCGCGCCTCCAGAACCCCAAACAAAACTCATCGTGCTCGAGGAGTGAGACTTCAAGCGGCGTCTTCGACATGGATCACGAGGCGCTTGCCGAGCGCGCGGAAAGCGGCTTCGAGTTGCTCGATCCGTGAGGAACGGTTGAGATCAAAAAGGCGGTCCACGTTGGTTCGGGAGATGCCCATGCGGCGAGCGAGTTCGGCTTTGCGGATGCCGGAGGCGCGCAGGGCCTCATAGAGTTGAAGCTTGAAGTCGCCTAGAACGGAGACGGCCACGAGTGGCATCCGCTTGCCGCGGAGTCGGCTGGGCTTGGGCAACTCCTTTCCGTTGTCCACATAGAAGGAAAGCGCCGCTTCCAGGGCATCAATTGCATGGCGCAATGCGTCCTCGCGAGAGAATCCAAAGGTGTGGGCCTCGGGCACGTCGGGGAAGCTGACGACGATGTCCCCGTTTTCGTCCGGGTCGTTGAGGATGGCGGGGTAGAGGTACATTGGGATTTCCTTTTCTACTTCAGCCCGAGTTGCTTCTTGATGTCCGCCACCAAGTAGTTTGCCGAGAAAGACCTTCAGATGGCCACCTTTGGCAGGCTTGAACGTGCAGCCCTGCGAGGCCAGCCATCTTCGTAGTTCCCGACTGGTCACGATGCGATTGTAATCCGATTGGATAACATGAATCAACGGGAAGGGGACAAAGAAGGTTGTTTGGGCACTCTTTGCCACAGAGTGACAGGGCCACGTGTCAGACAGTGAGAACCTCTTGCAGTTGAGTCTCAAGAGCCTCATGAGTTGATCAAGAGGGCTCGGTTCCCCAAATCCCAGACCCGGATGGTAACATCCACGATCAGGTGATTCGAGTGACGGCAAAGAAGAAGCTCGAAGCAATCAGGGAGAGAATTGGCAAGCTGGAAGCCGCCCACGCCTCTCAGAGGACAAGTAAACCAAGCCACTGGCAGCCAACAGAAGCAGGCGTGGAAGGAAGCAGTCGACTCCATAGAAGAGGAGCTGCATTCTCTTCGAAAATCAGTCCATGACGCTTTCGAAGCACAAATGCACGGGGGCGAGCAGAAATCCTTCTTTCAGAAATTGGAAGCTGGTCTCGAGGATGCTGAACGAATCGTCTTTAAGGCATTCGTCTTGGGGACAACTGTTCTTGGCGCAGGAACAATCCTCTCCCATGAAATCGGGCGACTCGAGAGCCCAGCTACAGCGATTGAGCAGAAGGCGCCCTCCACTCGCCAACAGGAGCCGGAAGGGACCTGGCCGACAACGCATCTCCCATCCCTTGGCAGTGGCACTGAGCCAGTACCGGAAAGGATAAGGGAAGAGCAGGAGAATCGCGGCACCGAACTTGGCCGCCAACGGATGGAAATACAAAAGATGATCGAGGACCTGACGGCCGGATTAGGCGAGTTGTTTCGACCCGACGCGCAGGTTGTCCCGAGCGGCCGCATTGGACCCCATAATCCGGCCGCAGAGTGGCTTAGACTCGAAAAGATCAGCGAGCCCGATAGCATCACCGGTTTTCTGACGGAAGTGCGCAAGAATTACACTCCCACTCTGGTTCCACCGCCGGCAACGCCCAAGAAGCCGTGAAACGGACGCCCGTTGGCGCTCGTCATTTCGAGCGCGCCAACCCGGTCACTGACTCAAATACGAACACGCCCAAAGGCACTGCAGAACCCGAACGAGAGCCAGATCTCTGTTGTATTGACCCGCTCCGTGAATCGCAGAGGGCAGCTCACTCGACAAGGATCGGTCTGTTTGCAGTGGCGGCGCCGCCCTTTCCGTCGCGGACGTAGACGAACAGGCGATAGGGGCCTGGCTTCGCAGGGACGCGCAACTTTGCTCCGTCTGCACTCTCGCTTGTGAAGGAGTCGGGAATCGGCGTCGTGCCCTTTTCCCGGTCGCCTCCGACGTTTGGATCGTCGGCGACGTCCGGGCGGAGGTCCCATTCGTAGCGCAAGTATCGCCGTCCGGATCGCGAGCCGCCACCAGACACTCCACCGACGCCCCCGCTTTCAGGACCGGAGGCGCGAAGCGGCCGTCCACCTGCAGTGCAAATATCTCCGGCGAGAGGTTTGGCGAGCGACGGCCGGTCCACAACTGGCTGATCATGTCGACCGCGCCTGTCCGGGTGCCGTCGGCCAGAAACATGTTGTACCAGGTGTGAGTCTTTTCGTGGTGCCTGCCGTACCACAGGAAAACGTACGATCCCAGGCACTGCGGGTTGTCCTTCACTATGGATTCATAGGCGGCCTTGTAGTGGGCCGCCTTTTCGGTGCTGGTATCTTCGATGGGCATCTTCCAATTCGTCCTGGACACCTGCCAGTGGCCGCGGGGCCCGAATTCGGTGATGAGGTAGGGCCGGGTCCAGCCGCGCGCCGCGACCTCCTGCTTCAGGAAAAAAATGCTGTGGTAAGCATTGAGTCCAATCGCATCGAGCGATGGGCACAGTTCATTCAGGTCCGGCAGGTAGCTCCGCATCTCGCCGTCGCCGATCACCGTAATCACCGGGTGGTGCGGGTCGATCGATTTCACCATTTTCGCGATGCGCTCAATTGCCTGATAGGACTGGCGAGCCTGCTCGCGAGTGGAGCCGATGTTCGGTTCATTGCCAATGGTCCACAGCAGGAGCGCAGGATGATCTTTATAGCGGCTGACGATGTCGCGGATTCGAGCTTCGAGCTTGGCCACCTGCTGCTGGTCACTGTAGTCGAAGCCCTGGCGCGCTTTCCCGATGGGCAGTCCGACGAATCCCGTCAGTCCGCGTTCAGCCAGCGAGTCGAGCATCTCCGCGCTGACTCGCGCGGAATTCCCGCCCGCCCGTTTCAATTCATCGAGCAGCGGCGCCGATTGCGGGCCGCCGATGACTACCGCGCCTTTGACGAAGTAGGGTTTCCCGTCTCGCAGTAGCGTCCACGCCTCTCCTTGCCGGGCGACGAGAACTTCTGCCAGCAGAGGCGAGGAGCAGATGAGAAAACAGGCCAACCACTTCACGGCTCAATGTTATATGAGCGCAACGTGCTCCTCACTTCGCGCGCGCCAACCCGGCGACTGATTCGTAGACGAATCGAACGTAGCGGTAGAGCTCTTTCTCCAGCAGGCGCTCCTGGTCGCTGTGCGGTCCGAAACCCTTCAAGATGTCCTCGGCGTCCACCAGCGGGCCGATGCCGTAGCTCGGCACGCCTTTCGACCGCGTGAAGGACATGTCTGTCGCACCCGTCACCATGAACGGCATTGTGGCCAACTCCGGGTAGATCTTCCTCTGCGCCGATTCAATGGCGCGGAAGGCATCGTTGTCCAGCGGCGATGGCGGAGCCTTCGGGCGGTACATCGGCCGCGGCTTGATCTCGATACTGGGGTCGGCAATCACGCGCGAAAGCTCTTTCATGAACGCAGCCTCGTCCTCGTCCGGCAGGGCCCGGATGTCGATGGTAGCCGTCGCCGTTGAAGGGATTACGTTGACGCGGAACCCGCCTTCGATGATGTTCGGCGAGACGGAAGTCCGCAGCATCGAGTTGTGAGCCGGTTCGTGGAGCCGCAGGTATTCCTGGATCTCCGCGGACTTGCGCGGGTCCAGCAGTCCGTTATAGCGAGCCCGCTCCTGGGGGGTGCTGATTGTGGCCAGCCGCTCGAAATAGGTCCGCGTGGTGTCGTTCAAGCGCATGGGCGGCTGCCAGTCCGAGACTCGTCCCACCGCCTTGGAAAGCCGCCCGATGGCGTTGTCGGGCAGAGGCATGGAGCCGTGCCCGGCCGTGCCCTTGGCGGAGAGCACCACCGGGATGGGCAGTTTCTCGGCCGTCGCAACGTTCAAGCTCCGGCCCTGGCCGTCCTTGCGGAGCCCTCCGCCGCCTTCGGCGATGCAGAACTCGGCGTCGATCTCGGCCCAATGGTTTTCCACCATGTACTGAATGCCCCACTCTACTTCGCCTTCCTCGCCCGACTCGGCCAGGAGAATCACGTCGCGATCAAGAGGCGTTTTCAGTCGCTTCAGCGTGAGCATGAGCATCAGCCCGGCGGCAACGTCCTGTTTGTCGTCGGTCACGCCGCGGCCGTAAACGTAGCCGTCGCTGAGGGTGGCCGAGAACGGCGGGTGGATCCACTTCTCCGGCTGCACGCCCACCGTGTCCAGATGGGCCATGAACAGTACCGGGCGCTTCTTGCCATTGCCTCGGATGCGGGCGACCAGGTTCGGGCGTTTCGGGTCCTTGGCGAAGACTTTCACCTCGATGCCGGCCGATTCGAGTGTGCGTTTGACGTAGTCAGCCACTTTCGACTCGTGGTCGGGCGGTCCGCTGCTGTCCATCCGGACGACCGACTGAAAGTGCCGCAGGGCTTCAGGCTCCAGCGCAGCCCAGTCCTGGGCGAGGACACCCATTGCGCAAATCGTGAACGTTCCCATCAAGCGAAGAGACATTGGGCGATTGTAGCAGGCGCTACTTGAAGCGCTCGTCGAATCGAGAAGGCCTGGCAGGCAATGCGAGCTACGCCTGCGCCATCACTATGGTGTGCGGGCTCATCGGGATGGGGTGCGCGGTGGCTTCGCCGAAGCCGGCCTGGCGGTGCATGTCGGAGAGTTCGCGGAATGTGTAGGCATCGCCTGAGACGGTACTGGCAAGCATCATCATGCTGAAGGCGGCCGGCATCGGCGGCGAGACGCGGTCCTCGTTGGGGACGAATTCCAGCGTCGCGGCGCGACCGCCCGGGTTCAGCGAAGAGTGGACCTTCTTCAGCAGCGCGATGCAGGTTTCGACATCGAAATGATGGAGGAAGTTGGTGAGCAGGACAACGTCATACGGTCCGCCGAAGTCCACGTCGAAGGCGCTGCCGGGCAGCATGTCGTAGCGGTCCGCAACACCTGCGTTCTTGGCGTTGTCGAGCGCCACGCGCAGCACGGGCGCCCAGTCGAGCCCGGTCACATGCGCATTCGGGTTCTGCCTGGCGATCTCGATGCCGAACAAGCCGTGGCCGGCGGCGATGTCGAGAACGCGCATCGGCTTCGTACTGCCATTGAGCACGACCTGGCCGAGGGGCCGGCCATGGGCCCCATCATCGGGCCCATACTCCTGGCGAACTCCACCCAGACCGGGTTCTCCGGCTCCACGGTGCCCTCGCCCGGCAGATTCGTCCGTCCACTGCGGACGATGTCGGCCAGATGCTCAAAGGGCTTGCGCACGTCCGGACTGGAGAGGAAGGTGGCTATGGAGGCGAGGCAGGCCGGCGACTTCGGATCGAGGAAGGCCGCGCTGGAGGGTGTGTGGCGATAACGGCCATCCACCTTTGCGAGCAGCCCGGAGACGACCAGGAAGTCGCACAGAATGCGAATGCCCCGCTCTGAGGCCTTGGCGTGGCGCGCGATGGAGGCCACATCGCCGGGCCCCTCGCCGACTGCACGAAATATGTCCAATTCGATTGCGGCCAACAGCGCCGAGGTGCGCTGGTGGGCCTGCAGATTCTCGAATACGATCGCGGGCGTGAGTGGAGCGCCCTGCTTCAGTTCTGGTTGCATCCCGAACCTCCTGTGTTTCGCTAGGCTAACATGGGCGTCATGAACCGAGCGATACTGGCAGCCGCGTTGGTCAGCGTGGTGCCGCTGGCGGCGGCGGTTCAGGATGACAGGATCCGCATCGTGCTCGTGGGAGATTCAACGGTCGCCGAGGGCGGCGGTTGGGGTCCCGGGCTGCGAGCCGCTTTCGGGCCGGGAGTGGAGGTCATCAACCTGGCGCGCAATGGGCGAAGCTCCAAAAGCTTTCGCGATGAGGGGGCGTGGGGGCCTGCGCTCGAGGGCAAGCCCAGCTACATCGTGATCCAGTTCGGCCACAACGACTGTCCGGGGAAGGGGCCTGAGCGCGAAACAGATCCTAAGACCACGTACCGCGAGAATATGGCCCGCTATGTCGACGAGGCCCGTGCCGCGGGGGCGAGGGCCGTGGTGGCCACATCCATCGTGAGGCGGAGCTTCACGGAAGAGGGAAAGATCCGAGCCGACTGCCTGGTTCCGTTTGTCGAGGAGTTGCGCGGGCTTGCCGCAGAGAAGAATGTGCCGCTGATGGAGCTATATTCGTTAACTCTGAAGCAAGCTGAATTGCTCGGTCCGGCGGCCAGCGACGAACTTGGCCCTGTGGGCGCTGACGGCAAGCCGGACCGGACTCACTTAGCCCCCAAGGGCCAGTTGGCCGTTGGCGCGATCGCCGCGGCGGAGCTTGTGCGGGTCGAGCCCCGGTTGAAAGCGCTGATGAAGAACGAGTAGTGCCTTCAGCCGATTCACTCGGACTGCCAGGCCGGCATTCGACGATTACCACTGCTTCGATGGCTGCGCCCGGAACACAGACAAAACCCCCGGCCCTGGACGGGGCCGGGGGTTTTGTTGAATCAAACGGCGTACCTGACGCTCAAACTTGGACTTGGGCGACTTGGGCGGAGAGGTGCCGGCTGACGATTGCCTGCATCTGATCCTTGCAGGCCAACTTCAACTTTTTCAACCGGTGCTCTTCGTCCTCGTCTTCAGGCGTGACGTGAGGTTTCTGCTCGATCGCTTCAATGAGCCGCTTGTACTCGGCGTGCTTGTTGGCGAGCGACCGATATTCCTCGTTCGAGTTAATCAGGTACGCCTTCAGCTCTTCTGGTGAGAATTTCTCCATGTGGGTGTGTTCTCCTTCGAGTAGGATCCACACTGAGTCTCTTGGCCATCGGGGTCAGTGGCTCGGTGGGTCAAAATCGTTCAACATTACTACCCGGCAGAGCCCCTCGGATTCTGCCGTGCCCTCACACTACCACTTTTGGAAGTACGTGACAATACCGTGAGGACTGTACGGCCGGAGGGTCACGGAAGGCGCCCCGAATCATTCGATTAGGAGGTTTTAATGAGTGGAAGATGAGACGGCAGAGAACACCTGCTGGTGCACAGAGCGCAGGTAGCTAAGGCCCTCGCCGGCCAGTTGTTCGGGCGAATCAGCCAACTTCCGCCAGATGCAGCAGAGCTTGGCGATCTTCTCCATTTCGGGGTCGAAAGATTCGATGGTGACGCAGCCGTCGTAGCCCACGTCGCGGAGCGCTTCGAAGAACGCAACCCAAGGGACCTGGCCCCGGCCGGGTATGCCGCGCTGGCTTTCGCAGGCGTGGATATAGCCGAGAGCGGCGCCGGTTTCGCGCACTGCGCCGGCCAGGTCGTCTTCCTCGCGAATCATGTGGAAGGTATCAAGATGGACCTTCACATTGGGCAGGCCAACGTCGGCTATGAAGCGGCGGGCGTCCGCGGCAATGTTGATGAGGTGGGACTCGAAGCGGTTCACAGGTTCGATTCCGAGCACGAGATTGGGGTCGGCTTTGAGTGCATGAGCGGCGATCTCGCGGTATCCGTCGACGGCCCAGTTCCACTCCTGCTCGGTGCGCATGCGGCCGGTGAGATAGCCCCACCCGCAATAGATCATGCCGCCGAAAACGCGGGCGCCGGCCTCGACGCTGAGATCGACAAGCCGTTTCGAGAAGTCGATTCCATTGCGGCGGACTTGAGCGTCGGGCGAGATGGTGTTGTACTCGGCAGGCATGCCATAGCCGGTGTTGATGACCAGGCCGAGATCGGCCGCCACGCTGCGGACCTTTGCTGCGGGGAAGTTATCGGGATCGAAGGGGATGATCTCGACGGCATCGAAGCCGAGCCGCTTGCACTTGTCGAGCAAGGGCAGGTCTTTTTCGATGAAGGTCTCGTTGAAGAGAAGAGAATGGATACCAAAGAGCATAGTTCCTCCAGATGAATCGCTCTATGTGTATCACTCAGGAGGCGCTGGCACAAGCGGTGAAGTGGCGCGTCAACTTCCAATCCTGGTCATTAGAATGGCGTCTTCAGGTGGATTCGGGTAATAGCCGCGGCGGCGCCCGGTCTCGGCGAAACCGAGGCTGCGATAGAAGGCAAGCGCGGCGGCGTTGGACTCGCGAACTTCGAGGTGAAGGATTCGCGAGCGGCAGGCAATGGCGGCGAGCAGCAGGCTACGGCCAACCCCGCGACGTTTGAGATCGTGGTCGACGGCGATGTTGAGCACTTCGGCTTCGTCCGGAAGGAGAGACTGGATCACCAGGAATCCGGCGATCCGGCCGGAAGCCTCGGCGACATAGGATTCGTGCGCCAGATAGTCCGAGGGCAGCCACTGAGCCGCAGAAGGGTTGGCGTGCTGAAGGGCCGCAACCGCGGCAACGTCGCCTTCGAGCATTGGCCGGACGACGATTCCGCTCATCGCGCAAGCTCCCGCCAGAGGTTGACTTGGAGTCGGGCCAAGGCAGCCCAACCGTAGTGGCGCTCGACATGGGCCCGGGCGGAGGCGGCCAGGCGCGAACGGAGTTGGGGATCCTCCAGGAGACGTCGAACACCGCCGGCGAACCCGGCTGCGTCGCTGGCGATCCAGACGTTTTCGCCATGAGCCAGACCGAGTCCGGCGACACCAGAAGGCGTTGAGACAATGACTCGGCCCATCGCGGCTGCCTCCAGCGCCTTGAGGTTTGTGCCGGCCGATTCGAGTGTCGGGATGACGACGACGGAGGCCCCTTCATAGTGCGGCCGGACGTCCTCGACGTAGCCGTGGATCTCGATGCGCGGGTCGACGGGAGAGGTGTCGCAATACAGTTCGGGGTGAGGGCCGGCGATTACGGTGACACTCAGATCGTCGATGCCGGCCAGGAGAGGCCAGACCTGTTCGAGGAAGAAGCGCCAGGCGCGCACATTAGGGAAGTGGCGGAAGCTGCCAACGAACAGAATCCGTTTCGCGGCGCACTCCGGCGCGGGCGTGAAGCGGTCGAGGTCGACGCCGTTCGGAATCACGACAGCGGCAGGCAAGCCTGCGAGGTCGCGGTCCTTTTCGCTCATGACGACGACACTTCGCGAGTTCCGCAGGGCTGCTCGCTCGAAACGCCGCCAGCGCCACCAGTCCCACCATGCGCTGAGCGAAGGCCGGCGACCGAGCACCTGCGCCATCAGGTCGGTGGTTATGTCGTGCTCTACGAGGACATCGGGCCGATATCCGGCCATCTGCGTATACTCGCCCTGCAGCAGCGTGCAGCCGCAAGAGGCCAACTCAAGGCGCAGCGCGCGGTCGAGATCACGATTCCAAAATTCGCAGGCTTCAGGCGGCGCGAGGCTGGACCAGCGTGGTTCCCGATAGCGGGGTTTCGCCGCGGAATAGAGACGGGCACAGCAGCCGGCGATCCTGGCGTAGTCGGCAGGTGTCTGTCCGTCCTCAAAGCCAAAGAAGACGATGTCTGTGTCGCGCGAGGCATGGTACAGCAGGCCTTCCAGCCGGACAGCGCCGCCGTGCGAGCGCGGCCAGGGGAGGTAAGGACTCACAACGGCTACTTTCGGGGCGCCCTGGCGGAAGCCGCGCCCGCCTCGATCCCGCCATTGGCGCGGCAGCTCGCTACGGTCCTTCTTCCAGGGCGCCAGCCAGGATGGCCGGAGAAAAATGCGGTCCCGGGGAACGCCGCGTAAAAACAGCCATGAAGCGATGCACTGGCTCAGCCGCAGGTGCTGGCGCTCCAGCCGCGCATTGAAGGCGAGGATCTTAGTAGGTGCGACAAGAAACGCAGCGCGTCTCTGCGCGGCTCCGTTCTCCGTGCCGTCGAACAGCGTGGCCATCAGCGCGACTCGCAGTCCGCGCAGCCGGCGGGCCAGCGAGAGAGCCAGGTCGATAGAGGAACCCTGCTCGAACGGCACGTCCACGATGCGGCATCCCGGCACGAGTTCGCGCATTGTGCCCGCCATCTGTTCGGCGCGAGCCGGGTCTCCGGAGCGAACCACGACGACGACGGCCTCCGGGTCGAGCCCGAGCGCTGCGAACAACCCTTTTTTGAGCCGCTGCATCATCCGGCGCGCCTCTTGAGGGCCAGATGCAGCACGGCCCAGGAGGCCATCGGGGCCAATGCGACGCCGATGCAGACGGGCGCGAAACCGTGCGAGTCGACGATACGCCCGACCGCGCTCGAGAAGACTCCCTGAAGCAATCCGTAAACCGAAGTGAGCCCGGCGACGGCAACGCCGGCGCGCCCGGCGCCGAACAAATCCAGCGGCAGGGAATAGATATTCACACTCGACATCACGCAGGCGAAGAAGCTGAGGCAGACGAGAGCAATCGCGAAGCCGGCGCTTGGCATGAGCGGCACCGCGGCCCCGGCCAGCAGCATCGCCGAGCCGAGCAGGATCACGCGCATCCGGGCCGGGGTCACGTCAGAGGAGCCGCGCGTCCAGCGCAGCGTCAGCCAGCCGCCGAAGAAGCCGCCGGCGGTGGCAAACAAGGGCGGGATCCAGGCCAACTGGTAGTTGGCATCGGCCTGTGTCATGCCGTACTCGCTCACCAGGAAAACTGTCGTCCAGTTCACCCACAGGCTGTAGACGGACATCAGCAGCACATTCGACAACAAAACTGCATAGAAGCGCGAATCAGTGAGCATCGGGCGGATCTCGCTGCCTTGCGGGCCGTGCGAAACGCCGCCGCGAGGGGCATTGCGGGCCACCGCGATCCATAGTGGAATCCACACGAAACCGAGCGCGCCGGTGACGAAGAATGCCCAGCGCCAGCCGTATCGGGCAGAGATCCACTGCGCCAGCAGCGGCGCGAGGATGCCTCCAATGGTCAGGCCAACCTGGCTGATCGCGCTGCCGAAAGCGCGCTCTTTCGGAGCGAGGTATGTGGCAGAAGCCTTGCCGGTTGCGGGGATGCCGCCGCCTTCCCCGACGCCGAGCGCCGCGCGACAGGCGATGAGGCCGGCCAGGGAAGAAGTCCATCCCGTCGCCATGCCGGCAATGGACCACAGCGCGACGGCGACGGTGGAGCCAATTGTGAGCCCGAAGCGATCCAGAAAGTAGCCGGCCAGCGGCGCTGCGAGGCCGTAGCAAATGGAGAAGACCATCAGCACGTCGCCGAATCCGGCGTTGGTGATGCCGAACTCGGACTTGAGCTGAGGGGCGAGCGAAGTGAGGATCTGGCGGTCGAGAAAATTCAGCGTGTTGGATAGCGCGAAGATCCCAACAACGGCCCAGCGGGCGTCAGCTCGACTGAGAAAGGACTTGAACATTTATTGAAATTCGATAGTCAGGGCCACATCGGGCGCGGCGTATTCGATCTTCACACGGCGCGGAGGCTTCTGCGGACCGCACTTCAATTCAGCACGGCCGCCGCCGGCGCCCAGCACGACAACCTGGTTCGGGTCGGGCACGCGCAGCCAGACAATTTTGCCCGCGGGGTCGCGAACCAGGAGCCGCAGCCGGTTCGAGCGGCATTCGACGGTGTCGAGAGTTCCGGCCAGGCTCTGGGCGGCGGGACCGTCCCACCATTTTTCGACCTTCTTGCCCTCCATGGTTGTGCCGCCGGCGTTCGCTTTAGCTTCGGCGCGGCGAATGCTTTCCTGATTTTCCTCGCGCACGCGGTCGACATCGGCCTTCTCTTCTTCCGCGCGCCTGCGACGCTCAGCGGCCTCCAGGTCGTAGCGCTGCTGCTCAAACGCTTCGCGGGCCTTACGCACTTCGGCGGTCGCGGTTTCACCGAGGGCCACACGCTCGGCGGCGCGCCAGGACTTGTCCGCGTCGGGATACTGCTTGGAGTCGAACTGCGCTCGGGCCAATGCGGACCAGAGGGCTGAATCGCGCGGCTTGAGTTCTGTGGCTTTCTTGAGCCAGTAGACCCGGCGCACCGGGCCTGGTTCGGTGTCCGCCAGCGCGGAATACGGTTCGGACCATAGGGGCGATTTCTTGGATGAGGCTTCGAGCAGGAGCCGCTTCTTCGCTTCGTCGCTTTCGAGGCGGGCCAACTCGAAAAGGCCGCGTGCTCCTGAGTTCTCCTCGTCGGCAGCCATCGTCTCCAGCGATTTGCGCGCCTCGGCGGCGTTCCCTTCGGCGAGCAGCACGAGGCCAAGCCCCTCGAAGCCGCCTGCGCCGGGCCGCTCGGTCTGCGCCTTTTCATAGGCTGCGCGGACTTGAGGCAGAGGAGCGCCGCGACCCAGCAACAAGTCTCCGGGCAGCAGCCGTGCTCTGGAGAAGAGGGTCGGAGTGAGCTTGAAGAGGACTTCAGCGTTCATCGGTCTGGGCATGATCACGGCGGTTCCCTGCCCCGGCTCGGTCGAGAAAGCGGTCATCGGCCGCTCGAAGGCGTTGCGGAAGGCCGTTTCCATGTCGGCGCCGGAGGCCAGATTACCCAGCACAATCCTGACGCGCGGCGAAGTCTCTTCGGTCGTCAGCAATCGGTGCAGCATGGCCCAGGACTTGGTTCGCTCTGCGGGCGGAGGAGGGTCGCCGACGATGGCGCGCGCCTTCTCAATCCGCAGTGTCGAGTAGAGGCTGGCGATAGCGGCTTCAAAATCGCCGGGGATGCGGCCCTTGAGATTGTCTTCGAGAAACAGCAGGCCCAACTGGCGGAAGAAGGCCGCGCCAGGAGTGCCGCGGGCGGGCCACCAGCCAATCCAACCAGTGCGCGAGAAACCAAGAAACGGCTGCCCCTGCCCGGGCTTCTGCACCACGATGGTCACGGGCCAGACCGTCTTGAGGTCCTTGTTGCCTATCGCCTCACCGAACAAAAACCGGTACTGTTCGAGAAGGTAGAGCGCATCGCGCGCGGCATCGTCACCGGCGTCTGTGTACACGATGAACGGCCCGGACTTGCTCTCTTTCCACTCGGCGCAAGCGGCGACGGCGGCGACCAGAAGGCAGATGAGCAGTCTCATCCGATGGGCCCCTCCCCGCGCGACAAAGCGGTCAAGATGGCTTCGCGGCGAAGCTCAGCCGCTTCGACAGCCGAATCCAATGAGACGGAGTAGGTGATCGCCCCTACCAGAAAGCCGCTGGCAAGGACCAGGTAGAAGGCCAGGTTCGATTCGAAGGCGTAGCGGGCCATGTAGGCCAGAAAAATCGGCAAGGCGATGGCCGGGTAGATAAGCAGCATCATGGCCTGCACGCGACCGGCGTTGGAGTGTCGCCAGGATTGGGCAGGGTCCACCGGGCGCGGGTAGTGGGTAGAGGCGAGGTTCCCCACAGCCAGCAGAAAGAGAGCGAGCAGCATAGTCACAGCGAAGCTCTCGGGAATTTTATCCAGCACCGTTTTCACCCGCAACGCCAGCAAGCACGCAGGTGATGACACCGATTTCGAGAATCAGGAATGAGACGGCGGCGATGTTCTTGGCCAACAGCACGGTGGCAATCTTCACCGGCATGACGTAGTAGCACTGGGCGGCAGCGCGGTCGAAGCCGAAGCAGTTCCAAAACAACACTTCGCCGAGCAAGAGAGCGGCGTAGAGGCTCACCATCACCAGGAAGTTCTGGCCCATGAAGCCTTCCTGCCGGTTGCCGCGCAACATCATCGGCATCCAGATCACGATGCCGAAGGAAAAGCCCATGAAGAAGACAAGCCGGAAACGCGGAGCCCGGCTCAGGAAACGGATTTCTTTTTCTACGAGAGCGCCCAGAGGGTCGTTGAAGATCCGGGAGGGCAGGCTGTATATGCCTTCGATGAGGCCCTCAAACCGGCGCGGGATGGCAGCGCGCTGTTTGGCGCGGACCTCGTCGGCATCCCAGCGCAAGCCGCGCTGGAACTGGGAGTATCCGAAGTGAGCAGCCAGAATCACCCATCCAGCCAACGCCGCCGCGGGCATAAGGGCAAGGCTACCTGAGGCGAGCTGCGCCGTTGCCGACCAGGGCCAGGGGAAAGCCGGTATTTGCCCGCCCCATTCGGCGTAACGGCTGCGCCAGGTTTCGGGCGGGAACATGGTCATCAGCAGGCTCGGCAGCGCGGAGATCATGACGATGGCAAGCACGACCAGTTCTCGCACGCCGCGGCGGGCGAGGAGGCGGGTCAGCAGGTCGCGGATGCCCGCGGACAGGAGCAGGTTGAAAGCCACATACGGGAGAAAAACCAGGGGGGACCACCAGGGCGCGATGGGGCTGCGAGCCAGGCCGACGGCTGCGCCAGACATCACCAAAAGCACTTCGACGCCCGTGGTCGCGCGCAGCAGGGCCTCGATGGCGAACAGGCTCGAGACAGGGATCGGATAGACCAGGAGCCTGCGCAGTTCGAGGGACATCCCCGTGCTTGCCAGCGCAACCGGCACGATCTGCCAGAACAGAAAAGCCACCAGAAGCCCGCCGCTGAGCCATTTCTCCAGAGCTTCGCGAGTCTTGATCTCCGGGATCATGGCCGCGACAAACGCCGCCAGCGCAGCCACAATGAGGTACCAGATCCCAGTCAGGATCCAATAAATGACGCGGCCGGAGCCCGCGCGATTGGCAATAACTCGAAACTGCGCTTCGAGAATGGCCCGGACTTGGTCGTTCCAGATCATAGTGCGTTCAAAGCCAGTCCAGGTTGTCCTGAGAACGCGCCGGGCCACCCACGACGCGCACAAAGAGGTCCTCGAGGGTCTCCTCGCCGCTCCGCAACTCATCGAGGGAGCCTTCGACAACGATTCGGCCCTGATTGATGATGGCCACGCGATCACAGAGCCGTTCGACGACTTCAAGCACGTGGGAGGTGAGGAAGATGGTGGCACCCTGCCGCACCTGGTCCAGGAGAATGTCCTTCATCAAACGCGCGCCAACCGCGTCGACGCCCTCGAACGGTTCGTCGAGCAGGTACAGGGAAGGCCGGTGGATCAGGGCTGCAGCCATGGCGACACGCTTTCGCATTCCCTTGGAGTATTCGCCGATCAACTTCCGCCGCGCGCCGTCGAGTTCGAACAGGTCGAGCAACTCGGCGGTCCGCTGGCGGGAGAGTTCGCGCCCCAGTCCATACATGCGGCCGACGAACTCGACATACTCGCCACCGCTGAGATGATCGAACAGCAGGGTATCGTCCGGGACAAGCCCGATGCGGGACTTGATGGCGAGCGCTTCGCGGGGCATGGCGTGGCCGAGGATGGAAATCGAGCCTGAAGTGGGCGGCGCCAGGCCCATGAGCATGCGGATGGTGGTGGTCTTCCCCGCCCCATTCGGCCCCAGAAACCCGAAGAAGCGGCCACGGTCGACGCGCAATGTGAGGCCGTCGACAGCCGCTTTGTCACCGTAAACTTTCCGCAGTTCCCTGACTTCAATCGCGGCCGTGTCCGGTACGTTCACATCCCCATTATCCTCTTGAAGGGACTCGACAAAGCATCTAGAGTCCTGCCGCCGGCCTTGCGCGGCAAGAATTTTCGAATTTTGCCTGCAGGTGAGGGCCGATCCTGCCGATACCAAGGACGTGAGTCCGACCATGCTCAACCGGATCAGTCACCGGGAGGCGGCCCTCCGCGGCCTCGACCAATTGCCCGCCTTTTCGCCCGTGCTGAACCACCTGATGTCCAGCCTTGCCGACGAAGATGTCTCATTCGCTCAACTGGCTAACGTGATCGAACGGGATTCGGTTTTGAGCGGAAACGTCCTGCGGCTGGTGAACTCGGCTCTGTACGGCCGTCGCGGCACTGTCTCCAGCGTCCGCGCCGCGGTACCGATTCTGGGACTAGGGCGGCTTCGAAATTTCCTACTTGGGCTCTCTGTGACACGCCTGTTCGCCCGCCTCAAACCGCCGCCGGGCTTCGACATGACGCGCTTCAATACTCATTCGACAGCAGTCGCAATTCTGGCTGATCAATTTGTCCAGAAAGTCGGCACCAGCTATCCGGAGGGCGCATTCGCCGCGGGCTTGTTGCACGATCTTGGGCGCCTGATGATCGCTCTGACATTACCGAACGAATACAGTCAGATTTCGGCGGTGCGCGCTGAGTCAGGCCGTCCACTGGAAGACTGCGAGCAGGAAGTGCTGGACACTACCCATTCGGAACTCAGCTCGGCTGCCCTCCACCGTTGGGGACTTCCGTCGCCAATCCAGAAAGCGGTGCTCTACCATCACCGCTCGAAAGTGGACCCTTCGGCCAGCCAGTCCAGCACCCTCGCACTCAGCATTATTCTGGAAACTGCCGACCTGGTGGCCGACGCGATGGACTATTCGGTCGACGAAACCGACACACGCGTGGCGCCGATGGTCGGCGAGTGTTTCGACCGCCTGCACCTGGGGTCCAGCGCTGAGGCGATACTGACCACACTGGAAAACCAGCTTCAGGCAGTCCGCTCCACGGTCTGAATTGCGCCTGTCCAGGAAGCGACAAAGGGCGGCGGCAACATCAACCTCAACGTTTCCGGGGACACCTCGATGCGAGCCGCACCGTTGCCCTCGTATTCTCCGTCGACCTGCACGTCCAGTTCACCGCCGGATGCTAACGGCTTCAGCTCCAACCAGGATGCCTTGGTGACCGTCACACCTTTCATCCCATCCAACCTGTCCAGGAGGACGCCGCTAAAGTACTTCAGGTAGCGGAACGAACTTGCGCCCTCGAAGATGACCAGTGCCAGCTCATCATCAAGCAGGTTGGCATGCCTGGCAATCTCGAGATCGCCTCCGTAGTTCCTCACCCGTGATGCCAGCACGAAACTCGCCCGCTTCGCCCCACCCTCCCATCGGACGTCGAATTCACTGAGGCGCTTGCCGATCTGGCCGAAACCGGCCAGCCAATAGCTCAGCTTGCCCAACTTTCGCTTGAGGTCGCTGCTGACTTGCTTGACGAGGCTCGCATCCAGACCCGCGCCGGCCATCGCCAGGAAGATCTTCGGCTCTCGCCCCGCCATCGTGAGGATTCCGACGGGGATGTCGATGGCTGCCATTCCCGGGAGCCTTGCCGCGGCGCGCTCCATGTTGGTGCCGATCCGCGTCTCTACAGCGAGAACATTGGCCGTCCCGCCGGGCAGGATTGCCATCGGCACGCGGGTCCCCAGGAGTCCCTGCGCGGCTTCATTCAGAGTTCCATCGCCGCCTGCGACAACGACCAGCTTCGCGCCGCCGTCCGCCGCAGCCCTGGCGAGTTGGCCAGCCCTCTTTGGACCATCGGTCGGGATCATTTGGAGTGCGCCGAAATTAGCTTCGAGACGCTCGATCGCTCTGCGAAACTGCTGCGGGCGGCGGTGTATCCCGCCCGACAGTGGATTGTAGACGACTGCGGTCCTGGCGCTCCCAATATTTGTTCCGGCTGGTTTCAACAGGTGTGCCCATTTACGATGATAGAGGGTTTCAGGACTGTTTCCGAAATGTCAGCAAAACCAGATTCGCTGCCCGAGACCATGGAGCGTATGCGTGCCGAACTCCGGCGCCACGAGCACCTTTACTACGTTCTGGACCGCCCCGAGATATCCGACGCTGAGTACGACGGGCTCATGCGCGAGCTCAAGCGGCTAGAGGAATTGAATCCTGAGATCGCGGTGCCAGCAGATTCTCCCACACTCCGTGTGGGCGGCACCCCGCGCGAGGGCTTCGTCAAAGTCCGCCACTCCTCGCCGATGCTCAGCCTCGACAATGCGCTCGACGAGGCGGAACTGGCCGCGTTTCACCGGCGCGTCACCGACCTGCTGGCGGCGGAACCATTCCAATACGCCGCCGAATTGAAGCTGGATGGACTGAGCCTGGCCGTCCATTACGACCAGGGGATTCTGAAGCAGGCGATCACGCGCGGCAACGGGCGGGAAGGCGAAGACGTTACCGAAAACGCGCGCACGATCCGGACGTTGCCGCTTCGGGTTGAAGGGTCGCCGTGGCCCCGATTTGAGGTCCGCGGCGAGGTGATCATGTCGCGCCGCGCATTTGACGCGCTTAATGCCGATCGGGCAGCACAGGGCCAACCGTTGTACGCAAACCCGCGCAACTCCGCGGCGGGAAGCCTCAGGGTTCTGGACCCTTCGATCACGGCTGCCCGGCAGCTCGAGTTCATGGCTTATTTCCTGCTGGTTGAGGGGCAGCCGGCGATGGAGTCGCACACCGCCTCTATCGACACGCTGGGCAGGTTGGGCTTCAAGGTGAACCCGGAGCGCACTCTCTGCGCCGGGCTCGAAGAGTTGACGAAGTTCTGTTCGAAGTGGGAGGAGGCCCGGGAGTCCCTACCGTTCGAAATCGACGGCATCGTGGCCAAAGTTGATTCGATTCCACAGCAACGGTCGCTGGGCTGGACCGCCAAGGCTCCGCGGTGGGCGATCGCCTACAAGTTCTCGGCGCGGGCGGCGGAGACAGTCCTGGAGAACATCGAGGTGCAGGTGGGCCGCACGGGCGCGCTGACTCCAGTCGCCTGGCTTCGCCCGGTGGTGGTCGCCGGCGTGACGGTGTCGCGCGCCACTTTGCATAACGAAGAGGAGATCGCGCGGCTTGACCTGGCCATCGGCGACACGGTCCTGGTGGAACGCTCGGGCGATGTGATTCCCAAGGTCGTGGAGGTTCGGCATCGTCCTGAGTGCCGGCGCCAGTTCAAGTTGCCGGCCATGTGCCCGGTCTGCGAATCGATCGTGGTTCGGGCAGAAGGCGAGGTCGCCTCGCGCTGCATGAACACGAGTTGCCCGGCGCGGATCAAGGAGTCGCTGCTGCACTGGTCGGCGCGCACCGTGATGGACATCGACGGAGTGGGCGAGGCGCTGGTCGATCAACTGGTGGAGCAAGGGCCTGGTGCGCTCCATCGCCGACATCTACTCGCTCAAGTTCGAGCAGTTGAAGGATCTGGAGAGAATGGGCGAGAAGTCCGCGCGCAAGGTACTGGACAACATCGCAGCCTCACGAGAGCGACCGCTGCCCCGGTTGATCGCCGGCCTCGGCATCCCATTCGTCGGCGAACGGACGGCGCAGTTCATCGCCGAGGCGATCCCCTCAATTGAAGCGCTGCGCGCGGCCACGGAGGAACAGCTGCAAGCCATCACCGAGGTGGGCCCCAAAGTCGCCTTATCCATCCGCCGATTTTTCGAAGAACCGCACAACATGGAACTTGTCGACAGGCTGCGGGAGTCGGGGTTGCCTATGCAGTGGACTGCACCGGAAAAGCCCGCGGGCGGCGCTTTGGAGGGGCTGACCTTCGTCATCACAGGAACCCTGCCCGGATTGTCCCGCGAAGAGGCGAAGGCGCTCATTGAGGCGCATGGAGGCAAAGTTTCCGGCTCGGTTTCGAAGAAGACCTCGGTCCTGCTGGCCGGCGAGGAGGCCGGATCGAAACTCGATAAGGCTCGAGAACTAGGTATCCTCATTTGGGACGAAGCTAAGCTTCGACAGAAGATCCAATGAGAGAGTTTTTTGAGAGCTTCAAGGCGCTGCTGCTGTCCATGGGCCCCGCCGGGATGTTCGTCGTCTGCCTGGTGGACGGCGCTGGACTGCCCAATCCGTCGGGACCCGACCTCATCCTGCTGATTTTTGCAGCGGCCGACCCGGGGAGCGCATTCTACGCCGCGGCCTTCGGCGTCGTGGGCTCGATGCTGGGCAATCTCATCCTCTACTCGATAGCGCGCAAGGGTGGTGAGATTTATCTCGACAAGCACACCGAAGGCGAGAAGGGGCGCAAGTTCAGGGCGTGGTTCAACCACTACGGACTCGTCACTGTCTTTGTGCCGGCGCTAGTGCCCATTCCGATGCCGCTCAAGGCGTTCGTCATATGTTCCGGTGCTTTGCGGGTGAATCAATTCCATTTCCTTGCCGTGCTGGGCCTGGCGCGTGCCATCCGCTACTCCAGCCTCGCCTGGCTGGGCAAGACGCTTGGCGAGCACTCTCAAGCCTGGCTCGCCGCGCACCGCTGGCACTTCATCGGAGGCGGCGTTGCTTTGATTGCGGCATTGTTCCTGCTGGTCAGATTGGCGGAAGGCAGACGAGTTAAACTGACAGCGTCATGACCCTCTCAACGCTGAACCGGCGCGCCTTCCTCGGATCACTCCTCGCGGCTCCGCAGATCGCCAAGACGAATCCTCGCGATGTTCGCATCGATTCGGTCTCGATGGAGGAAGAGAGCTACACCTACCGTACGCCCATCAAGTTCGGTGGGACCGTAGTTGACCGCGTCACGCTGCTCAACGTGAAGGTGCGGGTTAGCGGCCGCGACGGGCGTTCTGTCGAAGGCTTCGGCTCGATGCCCTTGGGCAACGTGTGGAGCTACCCATCCAAGACGCTGACATACGACCAGACGCTGAAGGCGATGCAGGATCTGTCGAAAGAGATCCGCCGAATCATGGCCGACTGCAAGGACTATGGCCATCCTGTCGAGCTGAACCATCTCCTGGAACCGCAATGGCTCAAAGCCGCAACGTCGGTGCCCAAGCTCTGCGCGCTCGTCGTTGCTTCGCCATTCGACGCCGCCTGCACGACGCCTACGGCAAGTTTCACGGTGTCGACGTACCACACCTACACCCGCGAGTATCTCGCCGAGGGGCTCGACCGCTACCTGGGCCCCGATTTCAAGGGCGACTACCTCGAGCGCTACGTCCTCCAGGAGCCCAAGCCGCGCATGCCGCTCTACCACCTGGTCGGCGCGGTGGACCCGATCGTCATGGCCGACGTCGCCAAACCCGTCGGCGACGGCCTGCCCGAGACCCTGCCCGAGTGGATCGCCTACAACGGCCTGACGCACATCAAGATCAAGCTCAACGGCGACGACCTGGAGTGGGACGTCGACCGTGTGCTGACCGTCGACCGCGTCGCGGCCGAGACCAGGCCAAGCGCGGAACGAAGCAATGGGTCTACTCGCTCGACTTCAACGAGAAGTGCCCCAACGTGCAGTACCTGCTCGACTTCCTCCGCCGCATCAAGGAGAAGACGCCGGCCGGTTTCGAGCGCATCCAGTACATCGAGCAGCCCACCGCGAGCGACCTGAAGGCCGACCGCGAGAACGTGATGCACGAGGCGGCGAAGCTGCGCCCGGTGGTGATCGACGAATCGCTGATCGATCTGGAGAGCCTGATGCTGGCCCGCGAGATGGGCTACACGGGCGCGGCGCTGAAGGCGTGCAAGGGGCAGGCGCAGGCGCTGCTGATGGCCGCGGCGGCCCAGAAGTACAAGATGTTTCTCTGCGTGCAGGACCTCACCTGTCCCGGCGCGTCGCTGATCCACTCGGCAGGTCTGGCGGCGCACGTGCCGGGCGTGGCGGCCATCGAGGCCAACGCGCGGCAGTACGTGCCGGCCGCGAACAAGCCCTGGGAAGCCAAGTTTCCGGGCATCTTCGTGATCAAGGACGGAACGATGCAAACCGGCGTGCTGAACAAGATGGGGCTATCGGCGGTCTAGCCGCGTGCGAAAATGAATCCATGAGCACGCCTACCCGGCTCGGCTTTCTCGCGGCCGCCTGCGCCGTGATACTTGCACTGCCCGTCCTGGCCGACGACGCGCCGATGACCACCATCCGCGTCGAAGTGAAGACGCACGCCGACCGGCCTCTTGAGCGCGCCAGCGTCGTCGTCAAGTTCGTCAAGGGACGCAACTACTTCAAACTGGGCAAGAAAACCATGACGTCCTGGCAGGTGAAGACCAACCAGGATGGAGTCGCCAAGATCCCGCCTCTGCCACAGGGCGAGATTCTCGTGCAGGTGATTGCCAAGGGTTACCAGACGTTCGGCCAGACGTTTGAGGTCAACGAACCCGAGCGCACGCTCGAGGTGAAGCTCAACCCGCCGCAGCCACAGTTCAGCGCGCACCAGTAGCGCGTAACTTCTTCATTCGAAGGGCCAGTCGTATCACTCCGTAGGCCAACAAACTGAGCGGGGCCAGGACTGTGATTCCTTGTCCTCTTCCCAGACGAAGAAGAGCCGTCCCACTCGGCCAGACCACTGAGCCTCGTACTTTCCAACTCGACGACTGCGCGGCCAAGGTCGGTCAACTCGTACAACTTCCGCCGCTCTTCGTCCAGGGCGCTCTCCCCGCTCGGCGAATCAGATCCTGCTCGGTCAGCCGCCTGCATGATGGCCGTATCAGTGCCTGGGCACGTTCAGTGAGGCGAGAATGACCGAGAATTCAGCGGCTCGTCCGGAGCCGGCGCCTTGGCGGGTCTGCTTGACGAGGGCGAGGAACTCGGCGCGCTTGCCGTCCTCGTCCTTGCCGAGGGAGGATTCGGCCAGGGCGACGACATCGTCGTAGTCCGCCTTCCCCTTGAACTCGGAGTCGCGCAGGAGCAGTCCGAACTCGGTCACCGCCATCGCAAAGCGGAAGGAGGCGGACGGGGGGCGGGTACCTGCCTTGAGCACTTCAACCAGCTCGCGGCTCTGAGAACCCTCGGGCTCTTTGTAGCGCAGCTTGAGAGTAAGAACTTCGCCAGAGTGAGCGGCCTGAGAGGTCGGCTTGGTGGCTTGATACTTCAGCTTGTCGACGTCGCCGCCGGTTTCGGCTGAGCCGGCGGGAATGATCTCGTAAAGAGCCGTGACCGAGTGGCCCGCGCCGAGGTCGCCGGCGTCTTTCTTGTCGTCTTTGAAGTCCTCGTCTCGCAGGCGACGATTTTCGTAGCCGATGAGGCGGTAGGCCTTGACCTGCGCCGGATTGAACTCCACCTGCAGCTTGACGTCCTTGGCGACGGTGAGCAGCGTCGCTCCCATCTGCTCGACCAGAGCCCGGCGCGCTTCGAGCACCGAGTCGATGTAGGCGTAGTTGCCGTTGCCGTTCTGGGCAAGTGTTTCGAGCTTGGCGTCCTTCAGGTTGCCGTAGCCGAAACCGAGAACGGTGAGGAAGACGCCGGAATCGCGTTCCTTCTCGATGATTCGCTTGAGTTCGCCGTCGCTGGAGACGCCAACGTTGAAGTCGCCGTCGGTGGCCAGGATGACGCGGTTGAGCCCGCCCTCCAGGTACATCTTCCGTGCAGTCTCATAAGCGAGGCGAATGCCCGCGGCGCCTGCGGTGGATCCGCCAGCCTGCAGTCGTTCCAGCGCTTCGAGAATCCGTGTCTTCTCTCCGCCCGATGTCGGCTCGAGAACAACGCCCGCCGCGCCGGCATAGACCACGATTGCTACCTTGTCCTGCGGGCGAACCTGTTCGGCGAGCAGGGCGAGCGATCTCTTCAAGAGGGGCAGCTTGTTTGGCGGCATCATCGAACCGGAGACGTCGAGCAGGAAGGTGAGCCGGGTTGGAGGCAGGTTTTCGGCGCGGACCGGGGCCGTGCGCAGTCCGATGTGGACCAACTGATGGCCTTTCTCCCATGGGCAAGCGGCCAGTTCCAAAGTCGTCGAGAACGGCCTGCCTGCAGGCGGCTTGGGGTAGTCGTAGCCGAAGAAGTTCAGCATCTCCTCGATGCGCACGGCGTCCTTGGGCGGCATCCTTGCCATCGCGCAGGAATCGCCGGATGTTGGTGTAGGAGGCCGTATCGACGTCGGCTGAGAAGGTCGAGAGAGGCTTTCGCTGAACGTCGGTGAATCCGTCCTCGCGGATGACGCCGTACTCCTCAGTGTTGAAATCAGGCGGCGCTTGTCTGTAGATGCCGCCGATCACTCCTCCGACGACACCGCCGAGGACCTGGGCTTTCGCTTGCGGCGGGGGTGGGGCGGCAGAGACGATAGTGACGGACTCCTGAACCGAGCCCAGGCCCAGAGTGAAGTTCCGCACCATGCGCTGACCGCGCTCGAGCTTCACGCGCTGAACGGCGGTGGGGAATCCCCTCATCGTGATCCTGATCTCGTACTCCCCGGCCACGACTTCGGAGAACACATACCTGCCGTTTGGATCAGTGAGCCTGGTGACCGACGGTCCGGATGGCAGGCGGAGAAGAGTGACAGTGGCCGAGGGCACTACGCTGCCGGAGGCGTCGCGGACGATCCCTTGCAGGCGCGCGGCCTCGTTGGCTCGCGCCGCATCGGCTTGTGACAGAACAACCGGCGCCCAGAGACCGAGCGCGAGCGGAATCAAGGCCAGTGCAAATCGCATGGGCACCCTCCAATGGCTGCAGTCGCCTGATTGGACGCCAGCCGATTGGAGCCGGTTCCCAGCGAGCCTGAGGGGGCCTATTTGCGGAAGGCGATGGCGTCGATCTCGACCTTTACGTCCCTGGGCAGGCGCGCAACCTCAACAGTGGCGCGAGCGGGAGGATTGGACCGAAAATATCGCCCGTAGATCTCGTTGACCTTACCGAAGTCGCCCAGATCCTTGACGAAGATCGTAGTCTTCAGCACGGTGTCGAGCCCGGCTCCCGCGGCTTCGAGCACCGCCTTCAGGCTGTCGAGCACGCGTACTGTCTGCTCCTCGATGCCGCCATCGATGAGCGTCCCGGTTGCGGGGTCGAGCGGGATCTGACCGCTGCAGAAGACGAGTCCGTTCCAGGCGGTGGCCTGCGAATAGGGGCCGATCGCCTTGGGCGCGGCGTCAGTGTGGATGATTTCTTTCATGGCCTGTTCATATCGAGAGTGCCGGTGAGCGACCGCACGCTCTCGATTTTCTCCTCTCGTAGAAACTTGTCCAGTTCGCGGGCGATGCGCACCGGGCTTTGCGGGTCCCAGAATGTGGCAGTGCCCACTTCAACAGCGGTCGCACCGGCGACCAGGAATTCCGCGGCGTCCTCGCCCGAAGCGATACCGCCGAGACCGATCACGGGAATCTTCACAGCTTGAGCCGCTTCGTAGACCATGCGCAGGGCGATGGGCTTGATGGCCGGGCCCGACAGTCCGCCGAAGCCCGCGCCAAGCCGCGGTTTGCGGGACCGCGCATCGAGGGCCAGCGACAGGAATGTGTTGACGAGCGAGATGGCATCCGCCCCGGCCTGCTCGGCCGCTTGAGCCAGTGGCTGGATTCGCGCCACATTGGGCGACAGCTTGACGATCAAGGGCCGCCTGGCCACGCGGCGAACGGCGGCGACAACGTCGGCGAGCAGTGCCGGATCGCTCGAAAAGAACATACCGCCGTGCTTGGTGTTGGGGCAGGAGACATTCAGCTCGTAGCCGTCGACGCCTTCGTGGTCTTCGAGCACACGGACGACTTCCACGTAGTCTTCCAGCGCATAGCCGAACACGTTGGCGAAGACCTTGGATTTCAGCCCGCGCAGTCTGGGAAGCTTCTCGTTGCAGAAGGCGCGCACGCCGATATTCTGCAGGCCGATGGAATTCAGCATGCCGGCTTCGGCTTCCCAGACGCGAGGCGGAGGGTTGCCTTTGATCGGCTCGCGAGAAAGACCCTTCACGACGAAGCCGCCAAGATGGTTCAGATCGAGCAGATCGGCGAACTCGACGCCATAGGCGAAGGTGCCGGAAGCGGCGATGACGGGATTGGTCAGCGACAGCCCGCAGAGTGTTGTGGCGAGGCGGGGAGAATCGGGCTGGCCGGACATCCTCTCCAGAATAGCGTCAGGCCCAGCCTTCAAGCCCAGTCAGGGCGGTCGCGGCGCTCGAGCATCGCGACTTTGCGGAACTCCAGAGCCTTCTCGGCGGTCATCGACGGGTTGCGGAACCTGGAGCCCATCAGTGAGTGAGCGCCGGGAAAGACCTCAGTGTTTCGGATGAAGCCTTCGAACTGTTTCGCGCCTGCGCCGAGCGCGGTGACCAGAACGTAGTCCGAGGTATGCGAAGTCGCCATCCAGCAGACGCCGGTGTGGTTGCCGACGACGGCACCGAGCACACCATCGAGTTTGTCGAGGTCGCGATTGAGCATGAGCAGCTTCTGACCGCCGACGGCACGACGGATCATATCGACTTCGTCTTTGGATGGAGTGATGCCGAAATGCAGGCGCATGGCCTCGGTCACGCGCTCGGCCGGCGGCATAGGCTTGGGCACGACTTCGGGGTTGGCGTGCATCGAGTACTCGCTCTTTGTGCCCATGCGGGAGGCGATTTCGCTGAACGAGGTGGTCACTTTAAGCAGGCGTTCGAACGAGTTGTTTGTGTCGGTGTATTCCTTACCCATGCCGCGCAGCCCTGGATTGGAGTTGCCGTGGTCGCTGGTGATGACCACAAGTGTGTGAGGGTCCTTTTCGGCAAACTCGAGCACAACCTCGATTGCGTCGTCAAAGGCGAGTTGATCCCACAGAAGACCCGCGGCATCGTTGGCGTGAGCCGCGTGATCCACGCGCGCTCCTTCCACCTGAAGGAGGAAACCGGACTTGTTCTTCGAGAGCCGCTCCAACGCCGCTTTGGTCATCTCGGCCAGCGTCGGCACGCTCTTACGCAGCTTTTCGTTGTTGTTCCGGTCGAGGGTATAAGGGACGTGGCTGTCGCTGAACAGACCAAGCAACCGCGAGCCCTTGGCCGACAGCAAGGCGTCGCGCGATTCCACTACTTCGTAGCCTTTGCCCTGGAACTTCGGCCGCCAATCGGTCTTGTCGGGACGCCTCGCGTCGAAGAACTTCCTGCCGCCGCCCAGCACGACATCGATCCTGTCGAGATACTGCTCGCCGATCAGCGCTTCGTCGTCGCGCCTTCGCGAGACCGCCGCAAATCCGGCCGGCGTAGCGTGAGTCACGGTTGCCGTCGTCACAAGACCGACCAGCCGTTTCCGGTCGCGCGCCACATCGGCAATGGGCGTTAGTTTTGTGCCATCCGGCAGCATGTTCACCCAGGCATTGAAGATCCGCGCGCCCGAACCCCAACTACTGGATGCGGAAGAGGAATCAGTCACGATCGAATCCAGCGACGCCATCTCCATGGACCCGCGCACGATGTCGGGACGGTCCACCAGAGAGTGCCAGATTGTTCCCTTCCCACGCGCCCGCAGCGAGAACTGCTCGGCCATTGGCAGGACGCTCGGGCTCATGCCGTCGGCAACCATCCAGATGATGTTCTTTGCCTCCTTCTCCTGCCTCTGCGCGGCTTGCAGCGCTTCGAGACCGCCTGCCACTCCAGCCAATGCGCCCGCACGAAGGAAAAAACCGCGACGATGGATGTTGCTCAACTTCATGACATTCTCCGTTTAATATCTGATTGTAACAATCTGGTTACAATCTCGGCGGCTAATTCCGGCCTGTCGAGGTGGACCCAATGTCCGCTGCCGTCGGCGACAAGGTGCCAACCTCCGTCGGAGCGCGGCGACGCATTGGGCGTGAGCGCTTCGGACAGCTTCCGGGGCGCTGCCTGCCGATACCACAACTATTGGAATTCGCTCCAAGCCTTGAGGTTGGAAGGGAGCGGCGCAATTCTCCGGCAGAAGTTCCAGATAGTCGACCATGGTGCGAAAGCTGCGCGGCAGACACCAATGAGAAACCACGACCGGCCAGAGTTCGGCAGGCAGTTTGCGGACTTCACCGGCGAGGCGGTCCGTGACTGCGCTGCCGCGTCCGCTCGACACCTTTGAGAGCAATTTCGGGATGGTCTTGCCTCCGGCGAGGAGCAGGTCGAGCGCCAGGCGGACAACGCCGAAGCGGGCAAGCGTGGCGCCGCGACGTGAGAGCATCCGGCCCTTGCTGAGGCGCGCCGCCTGATATGGGGTGAGGGGGCAGAACTCGAATGGCTCCAGTGGGTCCAGCAGAACCAGCGCGGCGACATCCTCCACATAGCGGGCGGCATAGTGTCGCAGCAGCAACCCACCGAACGAGTGTCCAACCATGATTAATGGCAGCGGGGCTCCGCTGGCCAGCACGGCTTCGCGCAATTCATCGACGAGGTGGTCGATTGTCCGCGGGGTTGAAGGCGGGTCGCTCCAGCCGTAACCCGCCCGGTCCATGGCCAAGACGCGGAAGCCAGAGGCCAGCAGGGCCTGCTCGACCGGTTTCCATCCCACGGAAGAAGCCGCCAGGCCTGCCTCAAGCCAGACAGCAGGACCGTTGCCCCGGTCGCGAAGGTGAATCCTGATTCCCGAGGAAAGTTGGAGCAGTCTGCCCGGAGGGGGGAACCGCCTGCGATCCCTTCTGACGCCCAGCCATTGGTAAAAGAGCCCTGCCATCGGCAGGGCTCCAAGGCCCACCAGTATCCAGGCCCAGAACGGCACGACCTAACCTTCGTGCTTGCCAATGATGATCATCGCCGCAGGCACACCGCCGATTTTTACGTGCAGCACACGGTCGGAATCGCCGACGGCTTCGACGCCCTGTGCCGCGCCTGAATCGTCCTTCCAGAAGCTGAACACGAGCGGGTGGGGCGTGCCGGAGGCTTTTCGGCTCATGGTCATGAGAGTTTCATAATCGGGCTTGGCGGAAGGATCAGTATCGGCCGCAGCAGGCGAAAGCAGGAGGAAGTCCCTCTGGGGAGCGACGCCCTGATGGTCGCCATTGAGAGGGAAGAGGGCATAGCGCAGCGTATAGACTGCCTGGTTTGATGGTTTGGCCGCGCCTGTCGCTGTGCCGTGCAGGAAAACGGGCGACGCCGAAAAGAGCGCCCGTCGGGGTGCCGGCAAAGCTGGCGCTTTCCTCGGCGGCGCCGCCGGAAGGAATGGCGTTGACGAACCACATCTCGCAAAGCACGCTGCCATCGTCCTTGAGAACCTTGACACCGTCTTTGCTCAGTGCGGCCGCCAGTGAAGCGACTTCAGCGGGCGGCGCTGCCGCGGCTTCCACTTTCATTTGCGCCGCGACGCGGAGCCAACAGGAGCGCGCCAAGCGCGCACACACGAATCATGGCTGTGAGTTTCATCAGTTCTATTGGATGCAGTTTACCCGGCCGAGGTCACTATTGCTTGATCTTGCCGAGCAGGAATTTGTCCAGTGCCTCGTCGGTCCATGCCGTCAGCCTGGCGCCCTTGTGGGCGCTCCAGCGCTCCACATGCTCGACTGCGGCGCCTCCCGGCACCTTGGTCAGCGGCCCCATCGTTTCAATTTCGAGGAAGTCGGCGTTCGTAAATGTCTGATACGAAGTGCCGTAGTCGGGATGATCCTTGAGCGCGCCGGGCTCGTATTGTTTGATGAAAGCCTCGTCGCCGAGGAAATAGGCCCCCCAGGTCTTGGGATTGTAGTGGCCGAGCTTTTGAGGACTGGCGTTGGCCGGATCCTGGCGCAGGATCAAGTACTTTTTGGTGAACTTCCAGCGCGGATCGCTGCAGGTCCGAAAACGCCCACATGACCAACGGGTTGGTGGGCTGCAGCATCTCCGGATGCGTTCCGCGGGGCGGGAATCCGGTAACGCCGACTCCACCTGGCGCCATCATCGACAGCGCCCAGGAGGCGAACTCGAGCGGCATGACGCCAGTATTCTTCAGTCGGTGGGTGATGGTGACGCCGCTGCCGCCGGCATCCATCTTCACCTCGATCTGCTTTTCGATGCCGGTCTCTTTCTCGACAGGCTGAGTGGCAACCAGCAAACTGCCCTTGATCTCGATCCGGGCGGGCCCATTGTCCGGCGGGTAGGTATAGTTGACATCCTCCGGGCCGACCCAAATCCGGTGTCCGCCTCGGGCAACCCACTTCGGCTCGCCGCTTTTGCCCAGGCCCTTCTTTCTGTTCCCACAGAAAGTTCTGCCCCCCGACGAAGCCGTAGCGCATGATGCGCGGCCCAATGTCGGAGGTGACGATGATCTCCACCTCGCCATTGGTGATTTTGTAGCAGTTTGCCCAGCCTTGCCAGGCGGTCTTTTCGATCTTTACTTGAGCCGACATGATTTGTCCCGTGATGAGTAAGCAACCCAAGGTAATGGCCCGCATCGCACGCCTATTCTTTCTTGATCGCCAGAACCGCGTCAAGCGGCGCTCCCGTCCGCCGTGCTTCCACGTGGCTGAATCCGGCGCTCTCCAGCAGCGCGGCGTAGCCGGCCGCGGATCTCTCCTTGCCTTCCGTACAGACCAGCATGTTGAGTGACTGCATCAATGCAGGCACCGGCGCGAGGCCGTCGTCATCCAGCAGCGCCTCCACGATCAGCACGCCTCCGCCGGGCGGCAGAGAAGCGTGGATTCGCTTCAGCAGGCGAATAATCTTCTCCTCTGCCCAATCGTGCAGAATCCGGCCAAGGGCGTACAAGTCTCCTTCGGGCAGCTTGTCGACGAAGAAATCTCCCGGAACCGCGGCCAGCCGATCCCTTGCAAGCGAGGCCGAGAGGTAGGGCTGTGCCAGTTCCACAACCTCTGCCAGGTCGAAGACCACACCGCTCATCGAGCCATAGCGCTCACATGCGGCGATGGCAAGATGGCCCGTCGCGCCTCCGAGGTCCACAATTCGCCTGAATCGCGCGAGGTTGAACACTTTGACTACTTCCGGACTCGACAGCCGTCCAAAGCCGTGCATGCCGCTGATGAAGGTCTTGCGGGCGTCTTCAGTTCTGAAAAAGTGGGAGAAGATGGCCCCTTGCAGACCGAATGCCTGCTCCCAGCGATGCGTTCCCTCCTTCACTCCGTCATCCAGGTGAGCCCAAAGCTGCCACAACACCTTGTCAGAATAAAGAATGTAGCCGGCCAGACTCTCAGGAGAGCGTCGCGCCAGGTAACGGGATGCGGCAATTGTGTTGTGGAAGGACTCTCCGCGCTGTTCCAGCAGAGCAAGTCCGCAGCATCCTGCCAGGAGCCGTTCGAGCGGCTCGGGCTTGCTTCCTGTTCGCTCTGCCAAATCCCTTAGATTCAATGGCCCGAACTCCTCCAACTGGTCGAAAACCCCTAGTGCGACTGCGGTAAACATAGTTTTCGACCTTCGGAAGGCTTCAATCAGATCCAGAACCACGAGAACATTTGCATCGCCCATCCCATTCTCCTTCTTGGACTTGCACTTCAGGCAGTCATGATTGCGGCGGCCACGGGGCTAGGTGTTTCACCCTATCACTTCCTCCTTAATCCTGGCCGATAGGTAATGGAGGAGAAACAGCGGCTTAGTGCCTCGCAGCGGCAACATCCGGTCCATCGCGACGAAGTTCTCCATGTTCACGGCGATGCTCGTGTCATGGATCATCGTCGTGATTGTGGCGTTTGACCTCAGCGACAGCCATCGTGTCGAGTGGATGAAGCTGACTGGCCTCATTCTGGCTCTGCTGCTGGTTTCCGCAGCGATCTCGCGCTTCACCATCAAGTTGCTTGTGCGCCCTCTCGCGCTGCTCCAGGAGGGTATCAGCGAAGCTCGGGCCGGAAGGCTGAAGAAGATCCAGGTGAGTCGAACGGGCGATGAGATTGAGTATCTCGGCGAGAGTTTCAATCAGATGATCTCTTCGATCGAGAGCAGTCAGGCACAGGTGCGCGAGTATCAGGAACTGCTCGAAGAGCGCATTCTCCAGCGTACGGAGCAGTTGGAGACCGCCCTGCGTTCCGCGCTTGCAGCCAGCCAGGCCAAGAGTGAATTCCTGGCCAACGTCTCCCACGAACTTCGAACGCCGATGACGGGCGTAATCGGCATGTTGGACCTCGCGCTGGACAGTGGGCTTCCGATCGAGCAAAGAGACCAGCTTTCCACGGCCCAGAGCTGCGCGCATTCCCTGCTGGCGCTGCTGAACGATCTGCTCGACCTGTCCAAAGCCGACGCAGGCCGCATGGTGCTGGAAGAGATCCCGTTTGAAGTACGAAAACTCATTTCGGACACAGTCCGCACGCACGCGGTCAACGCGCGGGACAAGGGCGTCGAGATGACGTGGGCGGTGGAACCCGCAGTCCCTAAGGCGGTTGTGGGCGACCCTCTGCGGTTCCGCCAAATCCTGGCCAATCTGCTGAGTAACGCGGTCAAGTTCACAGACAAGGGCCAGGTTCGTCTCACGGCCACGCTTGCGCAATCACCGGGCACGCAGTCCAAGCCATTCCGGGTGGAGATCAAGGTCACGGACACGGGCGCCGGCATCGCCAAAGAGAAACATCAAGTTATTTTTGAGAAGTTCACGCAAGCAGACGGCAGCATCAGCCGCCGCTATGGGGGCACTGGACTTGGTCTGGCAATTACCAAGAAGTTGACCGAATTGCAGGGGGGGACGATATCGCTGGAGAGCGAGGAGGGACATGGAAGCACTTTCGTCGTGGCAATTCCGTTTGCGCCCGCCCCGGTCGAGAAGCGGAGAACCGCTGAATCCTCGCCGAGACTCGAGCCACCGCCGGCAACAATCAGGCGATCGGGACAGATCCTACTGGTCGAAGACAATCTGATTAACCAGAAGGTGGTCCTTTCGCTACTCCACAAGCGCGGCTACTCGGTCGATGTCGCGGGGAACGGCCTGGAAGCTCTGCGACGGCTGGAAGAACGTCCCTACCATTTGATCCTCATGGACATCCAGATGCCTTTGCTAGACGGGCTGGAAACCACCCGGCGGATCCGCTCGGATCGCCGGTTTGATAGTCTCCCGGTGATCGCCATGACAGCGCACGCAATGAATGGCGACAGGGAGCGCTGCCTGGAGGTCGGAATGAACGGCTATCTCGCCAAGCCGGTCGACCACAAGCATCTGCTCCACACGATCGAGCACTTTCTGTCCGCGGATGAAACGGCCCCCCAGACGGTCCATACAGCATGCCGGAACTCAGCGAACCAATTCAGATCCGGCGCTGTTTGGGCAGATGCTCTCATTGTTCCTGCAACTGGCCCCTGATCGAGTGCGCCGCTTGAGCGCCGCGGCCGGCACTCGCGATGCCGAAACGCTGATTCAGGACGCCACAAAGATGCAGAGTGCCGCCGAATCCATCAATGCGGAAGAGTTGGCAATCCACGCGCGCGCGATCGCCGCCGCGGCTGGCGAAGAAGACTTCGCGCGAGCATCTGAGAGCCTCACGTGCCTGGAGCGCGAGATCAATCGACTGTCCGCCGCAGACCGGCACCCGGCCGCCGCTCAGTAGCCTCAGCGGCAACCGCAGTTGATGGTCGGGCATCCGTCCCAACGCCAGAACGGAGGCGAAGCGAATTGCCGATCACCGACAGACTCGAGAAACACCATAGCGCCGGCGGCGAGGATCGGATTCAGAATCCCCGCGATGCTGAGCGAGATGCCGGCGGCGTTGTAGAAGAAGGCCCAGAACAGATTCTGACGGACGACGCGCAGGGTGAACCGAGCAAGGTCATAGGTTTCCAACAGGCGAAAGAGTTCGCCTCCCATCAGCACGACGGGAGCGGCCTGCATCGCCAGGTCAGTACCAGACCCCATCGCGACGCCGAGATCGGCAGCAGCCAAGGCGGGCGCGTCGTTGATGCCGTCTCCCGCCATGGCCACGACTGCGCCGCCCTGTTGGAAGCTTCGAACCGCTGCCGCCTTCTCCTCGGGCCGAACCTCTCCCCGGAATTCGTCCGCTCCCAGCAGTTTGGCGATGCGAGCGGTGGCTGCTGTCGAGTCGCCGGATAGGAGGACGACCCGGATGCCCCGTTGACGCCAGGCGTGGATCACGGCTGCAGCGTCGGGGCGCAGCCGGTCGCCCAAACCGAACACACCAGCGACGGCGCCATCAACAGCGAGGAAAACAGTCGTCAGACCCTGGGATTCCCACTCCCGCGCCTGCTCGTCCAACGCAGGGTCCGGAACAGCTTCGCAGACTTTCAGCATGGACCGGTTACCCGCGACCACACTTCGGCCGTTCACCGATCCGCGGATGCCCTGACCGCGAATGATCTCGACCTGGCTTGCCTCAAGAGGACACACACCCCGCTCGGCGCCGTATCGAGTGATGGCTTCGGCCAAGGGATGTTCCGAGCGCGCCTCGAGGGTCACCAGCGCGGCAAAGCCGGCTTGGCGTGCTGCCTCGGAGGCGGAGGCGCTCCAGGCGGTCTGCTGTACGCCGAATACGCCCTCTGTGACGGTGCCGGTCTTGTCCAGCACGATCACGTCGACCTTGCCGATCGTCTCCAGAACACGGGCGTCGCGGATGAGGATTCCGCGCCGCGAGGCGGCACCGATGGCGGCAGTGGTCGCCAGCGGCGTGGCGATACCGAGGGCGCAGGGACAAGCAATGACCAGAACGGCGATCGAGCGCATGAGCGCTTCCGTGAAGTCCATGCCCGACATCGTCCAGCCAATCAGAGTCGATGCCGACACTGCCATTACGACAGGCACGAAAATACGCGAAACCCGGTCGACCGCTCGTTCCAGCGGCGTCCGGCTGGCCAGCGCTCGCTCCACCGAGGCGATGATCTGCGCCAGCGTACTCTGGGCGGCGTTGTGAGTCGCGCTGATCGTGAGCACCCCGGTTGAATTGAGACTTCCTCCCAGCACGTGGTCGCCGACGATCTTTGGGCGCGGAGCCGATTCTCCGGTGATCAGCGATTCATCCACAGGTGCGGCGCCATCGATGATCATCCCGTCGGCCGGAATCCTTTCGCCCGGCTTGACGAGCAGCACCATCCCCGGCTCCACTGCCTCGATGGAGACGAAGCGCTCCTTGTCCAGGCTGGCCAACCGGGCTTTCTTCGGCATCATGCGGTAGAGAGTCGCCACCGCCTGAGCTGTTCGCTCCTTGGCGCCCCGCTCCAGCGCCTTGCCGGCCAGGACGAGGGTGACAATCGCGCAGGCTGTATCGAAGTAGAGGTACTTGGAGCCTGAAACGGCCTGCACGACGCTGTATCCGTAGGCCGCCAGGACGCCGGATGAGATGAGCGCCTCCATGCGTATGTTCCCTTGCCACAAGCCCAACACGGCTAGCCTGTGGATTGGCCAGGCTGAATAGAACACCGCGGGTGTCGCCAGCGCCATCAGGATGAGAGGAATGTACCGGCGAGCCCATTCCGAGATGCCTTCAAAGTAACTGGCGTAGATCACCAGACTAAACAGCATCACGTTCATCCACAGGAACCCGGCCACGCCGAGGCGGAGGAGCAGGTCGTAGCGTTCGGAGGAGGCTGCGCCCTGATGGCTCGCGCCGTACTCCTCCGCGCGGTACCCCAGGCTTGCGACATGAGCCGGAATCCGCTCCGGATCGATGAACTGGGGGCAGTACTTTACCTTGAGAAGGTCGGAGGTGAAGAGCACTTCGGCGGACACGACGCCGCGCTGCCGGCCAAGCGCATGCTCGATCAACCAGCCACAGGAGCCGCACCACAGGCCGCCAAGGTGATAAACCGTCTCCCGAGTCTCGGCATCGTCCGGAACGGGAGGCAGGTCCCGCCGGGCGTTTGAGATCAGGCCAAGTTTCAGGCTTTGGCGGTAGACCTCCGACTCGCGAAAGTCCGCGCCCGAAGCGAGCGCGCCACTCTCGGAGAGAATTGCGTACACGTTCAGGCACCCGGCGCAGCAGAAGAATTTCGCCACGTTGTCGAAACTTCTGGAGAGCGGATCCCGCCCGGCAGGGAGACCGCAGAGATCGCAGAGGAGGTCAGTGGCTGGACTGTGCGGAGGCATCCCTCGGACGTCCCTGCTCGTCGAGCATGATCGGGTTGGCCTGTCTGGCGCCGTGGTAGACGTACACCATAATGCAGACGAAGAGCACAACGATACCGCCCAGGATCACCTGATAGAGCGCTCCGCCGCGTTTCTTGCTTTGAGTCATTTGCCCTCTTTTCCCGGCACCGGCAAGGATGAATGTCATCTCGAATGCCTCCACGTCGCCGCCGGCCGACGACTGAGCCATGAATCGGAAGCGGTTCACATCGCTAGACCCGGCCCAGCCTGCGACCCGCAGTTCAAAGGTCTTCTCGAGCGCCTCGCCGGGCTTGAGCGGGACCGGATTCTGCGCGAGGCCGATTTCCGCCCCAGGCAGGTTCTCAACCCACAGCCGGACATTGACCGGCTGGCTCGACCGGTTGGCGAGCGACATGCGGATCCGGTTCACAATTCTGCCGTCCTCGAGTTTGCTGTACAGCACGGCTCGATCGGGCGCCAGCCGCACCAGCACCGGTCGCCGCGTCGAGAGCGCAATACCCAGCCCGGTGAGATAGAAGAGCAGTACAGCGAGAATGACTACTCGCTTTGAATCACGGAAGCCGAGCCGGTAATGCCAGGGCTCTCTGCGAGCCGGGTTGGCGCCCATTTCGCCCCAGGAGTAATGGATCAAGCCGGGCTTGCCAATCCTTCGCAGCACGTCCTCGCAGGCGTCGATGCACTCACCGCAGTGGACACACTCAATCTGGAACGGAGAGTCCCTGATGTCGATGTCCATGTGGCAAACGCGCACGCACTTCTTGCACTCGATGCAGACCTTGTCTTTCTCCTTCCCGTCGCGATAGACCACCAGCAGCGTGTTCTTGTCCTGCATCATTCCCTGCAGGTAGCCGTAGGGGCAGACCGTGGTGCAGAAAGTCTGCCGCAGAAATGCGAAATCCAGAAACGTGATGAGAGTGACGATAGCGCCGGTGATGCCGCCGGCGGTGACGAGGTCCAGGGAGAGCAACCGGCGCAAGAGGTCGCGCGGTTCGACGAAGTAGGCGGTGAAGACGAAGGCGAGGAAAACTGAGACGACCAGCAGAATGCTGTAGAAGATGACGCGCAATGCGCCCGTCTGCCAATTCGCGGGCCACTTCGGGAAGCGCCGCTTTATCTCCCGCGCCAAACGCTTCTCAACCGAGAGACTCCACTCGCTGAAGATCATTTGCGGGCACGCGTAGCCACAGTAAATGCGCCCGTGAATGATCGCCGACGCCGTGATGAGGAACATCAGGAACATCAGCGAGAAGAAGATGATGGCGAACTCGTTGATCTCCAGCTCAAAACCGGCGAAATAGAAGCGCTGCCGCGGGATGTCAAACCGCATCACGTCGAAGAACGGCAGGGCGATGAAGATCAGAACGCAAAGCAGGTGGACTCGCTTGCGAATGCGGTGGTAGTTGGTCTCCGCGGGAGCGAGCGGCGGCAGCCGCTCCACCTTCCTGACAGGCCGCGGCGTGGTATCAGGAGGAGTGCTCATGATGACAAGCCTGCGCCTGCGGGGCGGCAGCATGCATTCCGCGATAGACGAGATAGCCGCCGAGCAGGATCATGCTGGCCGATGCCAGCGCATTGGCGTAGCGGCCGAATCGTGACGTGATCGCCGAGGAGAAAAAGCCGATCGCGAGCAGGGCTCCCGACGTACCAACGCCGAAGGCCAGCATGGACAGCGCGCCGTCAACGGCCGAACCTGTCTCCACGGCTTTCAGCAAAGCCGCATAGACCATACCGCAGGGCAGGAAACCCATCAGCAAACCCAACGGCAGTTTGTTTGCCCCTGTGCCCAGGCCGAGCAAGCGGCCGGCGGCGCGCGAAAAGAACGAGGGAGCCGTCTCCAATGCGCACAAAGCGCGGGTCTGCGCGCCCATCCGGCCAGAATCAGTCCGGCGAGGATCATCAGCCCACCGGCGGCCAGAGTAGCCGTCTTTTCGATGCCAGCCAGGCGTCCGATGGAAGCGACTCCACTGCCGGCAGCCCCGGCGAGCGCCCCCAGCAGGGCATATGTGGCCAACCGTCCGGTGTTGTAGGTCAAATGGGCACCCGCAGCGCGCCGGCCCGCTGAGTGCAGGGGGAGGCTGTAGGCCAACACAAGCGGACCACACATCTGCGAACAATGCAGGCTCGCCACGACACCCAACCCGAACGGGATAGACAACTCGGCGGGGCTCATTTCTTTTGTTGATACAGAACCTTCGGATTTCGTGACGGCACGGACACGCATTCCGTGTAGTGATCGAACTTCTTCATGAGGATGGCATGGGTGGGGCAGCGTGAGGCGCACATCGCGCAGCGGATGCAGGTGGTTTCATCCTTCAGCATGATGCCGCCCATCTCATCTTTCTCCGCAGGTGCGCAAGCTGCGTATTGCTCCCTGGTGATGTCGGCCCCGCTTTGGAAGAGCCGCTCCCAGGCATCCTCATCCGGCAGGCGACTGAGCCCGACCAGCTTGATGAGGTCTTCCGGGCAGACGTCTACGCAGCCGTTGCAGGCGATGCAAATGCTCGTGTCGAAGACGGTATTGACGTTGCAGCGCAGGCAGCGCGCTGCCTGACGGCGCGCGGTCGGCCTCGGGGTAGCTCTCTTCGACGTTTTCGACCGACGCGGCACGCCGCCCGGTTTCGAGCACCGGCGGATTGGTCGCGCTCCATTGCCTGCCAACCGTCCGCCATCGGGTAGGCGGCCGGCAACCAACGCTTTCTCAGAACGATGTCGGTGCGTGTGCCGCGCAGGAAGTCGTGCATCGAGCGCGCAGCGGTGTGAGCCGACGCGATCGCGTCGATGAACAGGCGGGCGCCGTGAGCGATATCGCCGCAGGCGAAGACGTCCGGCGCGGTGGTCTGGTAGGTCTCCGGATCCACCTTGATCAGGCCGCGCTCCGATTCGACTCCGTCCTCGGGGGACAGGAAGGACAAGTCCGATGATCTGCCCGATGGCGAAGATGATCGTGTCGGCCTGAATATCCTCCACAGCCTGATCGTCGAAGACCGGATTGAACCGGCCGGCCGCGTCGAATACGGAGAGACACTTGGTCACGCGAAGGGCCGTGACCTTGCCGTTCTACCGACACAACTTCACGAGGGCCGCGCCGGTTGTGCAGGTGGATGCCTTCCTCTCCACCTTCTTCAATCTCGACATCGTCGGCCGGCATCTCGTCGAGGGACTCCAGGCAAACGACGTGGACTTCCTTGTCGCCGCTGAGGCGCAGCGCCGAACGGGCCACATCGTAGGCAACCTTTTCGCCCCGGCCCATGTCTTCGAGAGCTTCGGTGCGTTCGACGGCCTCAATCGGACGGACAGCGGAACGGGCGACATCATAGGCCACATTGCCGCCGCCGATGACAACGATGCGCCTGCCAAGAGGCAGTGGTTTGCCCTCGTTGAATGCACGAAGGAAATCGATGCCGTCATAGACGCCGTCCGACTCCCCGCCGGGCAGGGACAGTTTGCGGCCTTTGGCCAGGCCGATGCCGAGGAAGATCGCTTTGAAGCCCTGCTCGCGCAGGCCGGCAAGGGTGAAATCCCGGCCGAGCTTCATGTTGCACTTCAGCTCGACCCCCAGCGAGAGGATCGCCTCGATCTCGTGACGCACGAGATCGCGCGGCAGGCGGAAGACCGGCACGCCCACGGTGAGCATTCCGCCGGGTTCGGAGTAGGCCTCGAAGACCGTCACCTTGTAGCCAATCTGAACCAGATCATGCGCCACGGTGAGTCCTGAGACGCCGGCGCCGACGACGGCAACGCGCTCGTACTCCCCGCGATTGGAGGGCAGCATCCGCTGATCGCAACCCTGACGATAGGCAGAGTATTCGCCCGTTTCGGGCCCATGCAGATCGGTGACAAAGCGCTTCAGCGCGCGGATGGAGACCGGCGCGTCCAGCGACCCCCTGCGGCAGTTGGCCTCGCACGGGGCCCCGCAAACCCGCCCACAAATGGAGGCAAACGGGTTTGTCGCCCGCGCGATCCGGTAGGCATCGTCGTAGCGGCCTTCGGCGATGGCATTCACATAGCCGCAAGCGTCTGTGCGTACCGGGCAGGCATGCCGGCACTTGACCATCTCGACCCAGTACTGCGAGTCGTCCGGAACCCGAATCTGCCAGGACCCATTCGTCACGGCTTACTCTTCCTCGTGGAACTTGCGGATGGCGAACGCGACGACCAGCAGCACGTAGATCAGGGCCATGCCGGCCACGATGTACATCAAGGTGCTGGAAGACTTGGTCGCCTCGTTGAACTGGCGCACGATCGCGCCCCGTTCGGAGTGCGAGACCTCGCCGTTCATATAGACGATGAAGTAGCTCACGGCTGAAAGCCCGATGATGGGGAACGCGATCTTCAGGAAGCCCGGCGCGTCGGTACCTTTTCGCTCCTGGATCCAGCCACCCGCATAATCTTTCAGTTCGGATTCGCCCGCCGGCACCGGTTTTTGCTCGCTCATGAGGCTCTCCTTTCGTCCTGCTCGCCATCGGTGAACATCTGGTATTTCACATCTTCGGCGTGCTTGCCCCAGTAGCCGTCCTTCCAACTCTTAAAGAAGAAGAAGAGGGCCAGGGCAAGCATCAACGCGAAGAACAGGTAGGCAAAATAGACACTCGGCCAGGTATGGTCGGTCATGCGATCTTCCTCCTCCTACTTCTCGTAGTCCTGGTCCGGACGCCAATCTTGGCCCGGCCCAGTGTCTGCAGGTACGCGACGACGGCGTTGAATTCGTCGGGGTTGTTCACGATCCACGGATAGGGCGGCATGATCGAGCCGGGAACAAGGTCGCGCGGATTGCGGAAGTGAGTGCGGTGCCACTGCGTATCGTACTTGCCGCCGACGCGCGAAAGGTCAGGTCCGGTCCGCTTGGTACCGAACAGGTGCGGGCTGTCGTAGACGAACTCGTCTGGCGTGGAGACCGGCGAATCGACTCCCTTCCAGCCAGAACGTTTGGTGTCGGCAAGCAGCGTACGAGTCTGCTGCGTGTGGCAGTACCAGCAGCCGTCCCGCACGTAGATCGCCCGGCCTTGCAGCTCGACTGCATTCAAGGGCATCAATTTGCCGGTCGGACCCTTGGCCGGGTCGGCGTTCTCGAACGGCTTGGCCCAGGTGGTGTCTACCATCGGGGGCACAGCGGTAGTCAGGATGCCGCCAATAAAGAACAGAATCAAGGAGGCGATGACCGCCCATAAAGCGCTGGTGTCTGCTTTTCTCAGCATGGTAAGGTTCCTTTCCCGCTAGGCGGCGGATGCATCCTTGGATTCCCCGCCCAGAACCGTGGCGAGAACGTTGTAGGAGAAGAAGACGATTCCAACGAACATCAGGATGCCTGAGAAGAATCGCACCAGCCAGACCGGCTTCAAGGCCACGACGGTGTCGATGAACGGAATCGCCCAGTTGTTCCACTGCCAGCCCTGCCAGAAGCCGCCGAGCCAGAGTGTGACGAAGAAGCCCAGCCCACCGACCATCCACAGCCAGTAGCTCCAGTTGGCCAGCGAGTTCGAATAGAGGCGCCGGCCGAAGATCAGCGGAACGATGTGGTAGGTGCCGGCGATGGCGAAGAAGCTGAACGCTCCGAGCACGGCCATGTGGGCATGGCCGGGGATCCAATCCGTCTTTGAAACGATGGCGTTCACAGCGCGGAGGCTGTGCATCGGCCCCTGGAAGCAGGTCAGCAGGTAGAACACCACGCCCGACATAAGAAATTTCAAAGGCACGTTGTCGCGCAATTGGTGCCACTGTCCTTTCATGGTGGCGAAGAAGTTGTAGACCGCTGCCCACACCGGGATGAGCAGCATCACGGAGAAGGCGATGGCAATGGTCTGCAGCCACTGCGAAATGGGGCCGTGCAGCATATGGTGCGCGCCCGTCCAGACGTAGACGAAGGCCAGCGACCAGAACCCGATCATCGACAACTTGTGCGAGTAGAGCGGGGTGTTGGAGGCCCTGGGGATGAAGTAATACGCCAGAGCCAAGCCGACAGGAGTGAAGATCAGGCCGACAGCGTTATGCACGTACATCCAGTTCAGATTGGCCTGATTGACGCCAGTGGCGAAAAGCACAGCGAAGTTGCCGGTCAGGTAGACGAACGCTGTCCAGACGACCGTGCCCATGACGTACCAGATCGAGACATACATGGCGTTGTATTTCCGCCGGCTGATGGTCATGAAGAGGTTGGCCCCGTACATGATCCAGGCCACGACCACCGCGATGTCAAGCGGCAAAGGCAGTTCGGCGTACTCAAGCCCCTGATTCCAGCCCATCAGCAGGCAGACCACTGCGCTCAGGATGATGAGATTCCACAGGATTGCTGTCGCCTTGCCGAGCGTTTCGCTCCAAAGCTTGACGCCGCAGAGTCGGGGGATGAGGTAGTAGGTGAGCCCCATGTCCGCGGCCAGCAGCCAGCCGAACAGCATCCCGTTGACGTGCAGCGGGCGCAGCCGGCCGTAGCTGAGAGCGGCCATCGTTCCCATGAGATCGGGCCAGACGAACTTGGCCGCGATAGCGATGGCGACAATCCCAACGATGAAGAAGTAGCTGATCGAGCTGACAATGAACCATTTCGCCGAGGTGTCCTCGTGGACCAGCGTGCCACCTGGAACCTTGCCGCCGGCGATCTCCGCCTGGCTAATTTGCGCTTGCATACTCTTTCCCTTTCGGCTTCTGATTGACGCTCCGAATGAAATTCACCAAATTGCCGACCTCATTGTTCGAGAGGCCATAGTCGATCCAGGACGGCATGGCCGTCCCCTGCACGCCGTAGAGGATGGAATCGAACAGGCGCTGGTCGCTGACGGTGTCGACAAACCACGAATTGCGCAGGTTTCTGGGCCTGGGCAGAATGTCCAGGGAATTCGGCCCCTTGCCGTCGGCCTTGCGGCCGTGGCAGCCCGCGCAACGCTGAACGAACAGATCTTCGCCTTGTTTAGCGGAGGTAGCACTCATGGCGACTGGGTTCTTCTCCGGCACTTTGCGGGGTTTCAGCTCGCGGCGTTTCTCCTTGGTGTAAGTGGTCAGGACGAAGTCGAGCACGCCGTCCACCTGCGGGTCATCGAGGACCTTGCCCCAGGCCGGCATGGACGTTCCGGCGACGCCGGTCTTGATGGACGCCTTCAAGCGGTCCATGGTCTTCGAATTCATGAAGCCGGCTTTGGTCAGGTCGCGCGGGTAAGGATCGAGGTAGATGGCGATCTTTCCGTGGCCGTCGCCCTTGTCCCCATGGCAACGCTCGCAGAACGCCTTGTAGGTCTCCTGCGCTGAAGCGGGCTTGGATGCGGACTTGAGTCCCGCCAGATAGGCCGTCATCGCTTTGAACTCGTCTTCGGTAAAGCGGAACGAGGGCATGATCGAGTCCGGCATTGTCTGCCGCGGATTCCTGAAATGCGCCAGGATCCATTCTTCGTTCTTCACCAGGCCTTCAAAAGAGAGGTCAGGCGCGATGCCGCCGTCTTTTGAGCCGATGCGATGGCAAGCCAGGCAGGCACGGTCGTTGATCAACGTTTCGCCCTGCTGCAGCATGGCCGAAGGAGTAATCACCACCGGCTTCACGTTGGCCTGGATGAGTTCGGCGCCGCCGGTCAGTTTTACACGGTAGCGCTCGATCTCGGTCTCAGCCAGGTTCTTGCCCTTACGGCTCTTGAGGAAAATGACCAGCGCCTTGATGTCCTGGTCGGGCAGCGTGAACTTCGGCATGACCGAGGTGGCGAGGTTCGCCCGCGGATCGGCGACCGATTCCCACAGGTAGTCGACCTTGAACTTGGAGCCTGCCTCAGTCAAATCCGGACCGAGCGTGCCGTCTGAAAGTCCCTCGATGCGGTGGCATCCGTAGCAATTGGTGGAGTAGAACAGCTTGCGCCCGCGCTCGACCGTGGCTGTGCCGGGAAAGTTGTCCTGCGTGTGGCACTGCGCGCAGTTGGCCTCCATGAACTCCTTGCCCTTGAGCATCGGCAGGTAGTCTTTGCGCCAGCCAGCTTGAGCGACGTATCCGCTGAGCGGGTCGGGCCAATAGTGATCTTCCCCGTGGCTGTAGTGGGCTTGCAGTCCGCGGCCCTGTCCATCGTGGCACACGGTGCAGCCGAAATCGGAGAACTTGTGGCGCCTCTCCCACCGGCCATTCTTCACCGTGTCGCCCATCGCCGCCGAGTAGGGGTGGGTCTTGGTGGGATTGGCTAATTTTTCAAATCGCGGATCGTCCACTGCGAGGTGACACGTCATGCAGCGGTCCACGCGGCCCTGCCCGAAGCTGGTGACGATGATCTGCTCGATGCGCGGGCTGCGGCCGGTCACAGCGGCGCGCTCTGCCGGACGTCTTCGCCAAGCCTTGCGCCTGATCGAAGTAGGTGGTCTGGTATCGCTCCCACTTGTGGAAGAACTGATTGAAGAAGACGGCCCCGTGAATGACCAGGATGACGAGGCTGCCGATCGCAAGTGCAAGTCTCATCGGTTTCTCCTTACCAGGGGGTGACGAACGACCAGTTCGGGCCGCGGAAGAACGTGCCCAGAATGATGAACACCACGTTGACGATGACAAAACTGAGGAACGTCGTATTGGCCAGCAGCCGCTCCCGTGCAAACCACTTGCCCACGCCAAGCGGCGGACGGTCGATGTAGGGAGTCAGCAGCAACAGGCCGACGAAGACCGTCGGAACGCCGATGCCGCCCCAGAACGCCGAGTAGCTCACCATTTCCTGCAAGCCCGAGGAAGTACCAGGGCGCCTTTGCCGGATTCGGCGGGTGCATGATGTTCACCGGTTCTTCCAGCGGCGCGTCGAACAGCAGTGAAACCACCAGGATTACCGAGAGCGTGATCACGAAGGCGAACAACTCGGCCATCATCAGGTTCGGCCAGGAGAACACGGAATTGTCCGGCATATTGCCGACCTTGGTTAGCGGTCCCCGCACGAGCCCCTGCAGTCCGTAGGTTCGTTTCGGCTCAACCTGGATCGCCTTCACCGTGACTGCGACTGGAGTGGCAGCGTTCCCGGGAAGGTCCAGAAGCGGCTGCGTCTCGGCTTCCGCCGGTCGCGACAGCCCGCCATCCTTGCGGATTCGCCAGAAGTGGATCGCAATCAGCAGCGTGAGAATCGCCGGCAGCACAGCGACGTGCAGCACGTAGAATCGCAGCAGAGCCTCCTGGCCGACGTTGGCGTCGCCCAGCAGCAGGAACTGCATCTCTTTGCCCACCACCGGCGCGTAGCCCGCGATCGCCGCGCCCACCGTGATCGCCCAGAAGGCCAACTGGTCCCAGGGCAGCAGGTAGCCGGTGAAGCTCAGGAACAGCGTCAAAAGCAGCAGACGACGCCGAGCACCCAGTTGAACTCCCGCGGTTTCTTGTACGCGCCGGTGAAGAAGACCCGGCACATGTGCAGGAAGACCACGGCCACCATGCCGTGCGCGGCCCACCGGTGCATGTTCCGCAGCAACGTGCCGAAGGCGACCGAACCGCGCAGGTCCAGCATGCGGTCGTAAGCCTGCTGCGTGGACGGCACGTAGTAGAACATCAGCAGGATGCCGGTGACGACAAGAATCACGAACAGGAAGAACGAGATCAGGCCCAGCCCGAGCGTGTAAAGCGGCCGCAGCGTGTTCCGGTTCACCTTCACCGGGTGGATGTGCAGGAAGAAGTTGGTGAAGCTTGTGGACGAGCGCTCCAGATCGTTCGACGGCAGCGGATTGCGAAAGATCGAATGCCAGACGTTGGCGGGCAACTGCCTGAGCGAGGACCAGGGAGTTCCTTGACGGCTTTCGGGGGAACCGCTTTCGGGGGTCGACGTGCGTGGCGGTGCTCATACGGATAGGTAGCTCCCGGGTTCGACTTCAGAATCCTTGTCGACTTCAATCTCGCCGTTCGGCGCGAGACTGACCTTGTACCAGGGCAGCGGCGTAGGCGCCGGTCCGCCCGTCACGTTGCCATCCTGGTCAAAGCGCGAACCGTGGCAGGGGCAGGCGAAGCCCGTTTCGCTCAACCCGATGATGCAGCCCAGGTGGGTGCAGGTGGTCGAGATGGCGGCGATCTTGTCGCCCTCGCGGACGATGCAGATGCGCCGGCGTCTCCAGCGCCATGCGTGTGCCAGCGGGAAACTCGTCCGGTTTGCCGATAGAGAAGCGCTGCGGCTGCACCATAGGTGGCGCGCGGCTTGATGAACACGAAATTCGAGAAGCCGCTCAGAACCGCCGACCCGATCAGCCCGACGCCGCTGAGCCAGCCCAGCAGTTTGCGCCTGTTCGTGTTGCCTTCGGCGGCGGGATCAGAGCCGCTACTTCTTCGGAGATTGACTGCCATTTACCTGCTCCTGCGGAGGATCTACGAGTTCCTCCATGTCGGACCAGAACACCTGATACTTGGCGTCTTCCAGATTGCGAAACCAGTCGCGCTTCACGGCGAAGACAAAGAGGAGGCCGCGCCCAGGCCCATGCAGAGGCTGGCGGCGATGGCCACCCAGGTCAGCTCCATGGGCGGCCTCCTTCCACGTTGCCCAGGGCCGGTGCACATTCGCTGTTAGTGTTCGGATCAATGGCGAGCTGCTCGAGCGTTGCCCGGCTCAAAACACCCACCATCGCCGCCTGCGCGTCCCGAAACACGCCGTGCGCCGTGCACCACCAACTGCGGGAGCACTGACCGGTCCCGGACAGGCACACGTTCAGGCAGATGGGGCCTTCGATGGCTTCCACAATCTGCAGCACTGTGATCTGGTCACGAGTCCGGGCGAGCTCGAATCCGCCCAGCGCTCCCCGGCGGGAGCGGATGAGATCGGCCCGGGTCAGCGACTGGAGAACCTTGCTCAGGAATTGCGGCGGGACCTCAGCCATTGTGGCGAGCGTCACCCTGTTGGCTGGCCGCCCGGCAGGAAAGCCTGCGAGGTGGATCATGACCCGAACTGCGTAGTCGGCTGCCCTTGTAATCTGCACTTGACGATATCGGATAAACCGGATGAGGTTCGTCCTCATTGGGCAATCGAAGGGCCATTGGGGCAATCCCCCAATTGTGGGTATTTCAGGCCTGATTCTATACAATTGACGTGTAAATGGGCGCTTTCACCCAATCGCTGTGGGTGACAGGCCCCGGTCTGCGCCGGTTTGCTCAGCAGCCTAAAGCTTGTCCCAGAGGTCTTCCTCCGCCTCCGCCATTCGGAGGAGTGTTCTTTCGCACCAGTCGCCCGGCCCGTCTTGCCCCACCTCGACGATCTCGCCCTTCGACTCATCCCAACCGAGGATCTGGCCGGCGTCGATTCGGTAAAACCAGCCAAACAGCTCGATTTCGTGGCTCGCCACCCGTTTTCGGATGAAGGGATAGGCGACCAAATGCTTGAGCTGCTGTATGACGTTCAGTTGGGCCATCCGGTCCAAAGCTGCCGACCCCCTCGGGCTGCGGCAGTTCGCTCTCGAACTGCCGGCGGGCCAACTCGCCATGCTTCACCCATTCGGCCACGGCCGGCATCGAAGCCACCTTTTCGGGGTGGAGGACCGCCTTCATGGCTCCGCAGTCGGAGTGCGCGCAGAGCACGATAGTGCGGATGCCAAGGGCCTCCACCGCGTACTCGATGGACGCGGCAACACCGCCGCCGAGGGCGGCCTTGTAGGGCGGCACCATATTCCCGGCGGTCCGAATGATGAACAGCTCTCCCGGATCGGCCTGCAGAATCATGTTCGGTACGACGCGCGAATCCGAGCAGGTGATGAACAGGGTCGAGGGGTCCTGGTTCTTTTTCAGCTTCTCGAACAACTCGCGATGCCGGGGATAGACGTGCTGCTGAAACTCGGCCAAACCTTCCATCAGCTTCTTCACAGCGCGGCCTCCTTCACTGCTGACCATACCTTCCATACGTCTTCACGGGTGGTTCCCAGGTTGCCAATCGCGATTCGTATTCCGAACGCGCCGTTCAGCATGTGTCCGCCGAGGAATGCCACGCCGCCGGCGTTGACTCTCTCCACGATCTTCCGGTTGACGCCGTCGCCGCCCTTGTGCCGGAAACATACCACCGACATGGTCACGGGCGCGCTCACCTCAAACCGTTCGTCCCGTGCGATCTCCTCGCCCAGTTCTTTAGCCCAGCCGATATGGGCGCGTATGACCTCGCCGACTTTTCTGCGTCCGAAACTGCGCAGGATGAACCAGAGCTTCAGCGCACGGAATCGACGGCCAAGCGGGATGCCGTAGTCCATCAGGTTCACGGCACGCGGGTCCGCGTCCGTCTTGAGGTAGGACGGCACGAGAGAGAATGCGTCCTTGAGTATTTCAGGCCGCCTGCAATAGAAAGCGCTGAAGTCGATGGGGGTGAACAGCCACTTGTGAGGATTGACGACGAGAGAGTCGGCGTCGCCCGCGCCGTCCAGCATCCACTGGTTCTCGTCGAGCGTGGCAGCGATGCCGCCGTAGGCTGCATCGATGTGATGCCACATCCCGTGGCTGGATGCGATCTCCTGAACGCTCCTGACGGGATCGACGCTGGTCACGCCAGTGGTGCCGACGGTGGAGACGACGCAGATCGGCTTTCGCCCGGCCGAGACATCCTCCTCGACCATTGTGGCCAGCAACTCGGGCCGCATTCTGTATTCGGAATCGACACCGACTTTGCGGAAGCTCTTTCGTCCCATGCCGAGGCTCATGACGGCCTTTTCGACAGACGAGTGTGCGAATTCGCTGGCATAGACAACGCGGCCGGGAGGCGCGCCTTCATCCCGCGCAGTTGGATCGGCCATCTGCCTTGCCGCGGCCACGGCATGGAGAGTGGATGTCGAGGCGGTATCGAAGATCTGGCCGAAGAAGCTCTCCGGCAGCCGCAGCCACTGCCGCAGCCAGCTCAGTACGACCATCTCCAACTCGACGCTCGCCGGGCACGATAGCCAAAGCATTCCGTTGGTATTGATGGCTGTAGCCAACATCTCGCCGAGAATCCCCGCGCCGGAAGCGCTCACTGAAAAGTAGGCGTTGAAGCGAGGGTGATTCCAGTGGTTGATGGCCGGCACCACGAGACGCTCAAAGTCCTCAAAGACGCGCTCGAGCGGTTCCCCTTCTTCGGGCGCAGCCGCGGGCAGCGCATCGACCAGCGCGCCCGGCTTCATCGCCGCCGGACTGACCGGATAGTCGCCAGTTCTGTCAAGGTACCGCGCGATCCACTCCACGACCCTCCGGCCGTGCCGTTCGAACTCCTCGGGCGCGAGATCGTATTCCCTCATTTCCTGACTACTCCTTGAGGCGCTTTATACGCCGCCAGACTCTTCAGCATGGCCCCAGGATATACAATGGTCGGCGACTGAGGTATCGATCTCATGGAACAGAAACCTAATCGTTCACGCCGGTCTTTCATCGCCGGCTCCTCCGCGGCCGCAACCGCATTCACCATCGTGCGCCCTGAACTCGTTCGCGGCTGGGCGCCGGCGACCCTGAAGGTTGGCCTCGTCGGCTGCGGCGGACGCGGCACGCAGGCCGTCCTTGACGCCATGGATGGCGACCCCGCTGTCGAACTGCATGCCATGGGAGATATCTTCGAGGACAAGCTCGAAGGCAACCTGCGACGGCTGCGGTCAGGCAAGTACGCCTCACGCATTAAGGTGGAGCCCGACAAGCGCTTTATGGGCTTCGATGCCTACAAGAAGGTGATCGCGTCCAACGTCGACGTCGTTTTCCTCGCCACGCCCCCGGGCTGGCGGCCGATGCACTTTGAAGCCGTCATCGATGGCGGCAAGCACGTCTTCTGCGAAAAACCCTTCGGCGTCGACGCCACCGGCGTCCGTCGCATGATGGCAGCAGGCAAGAAGGCCGCAGAAAAGAAACTCACCGTCGTCAGCGGCGCGCAGAGGCGCAGCGACCCCTTCTACCTCGAGACGGTCGACGCCTTGAAGAACGGCAAGCTTGGCGAAATCACCGCGATCTACGCCTACTGGGTTGGCACGCCCGTCATCCAACAGGCCGGCGGCAAGAAGCCCGAGTGGGGCGAGTTCGAGTGGCAGCACCGCAACTGGTACTCCAATCTCTGGATCTGCGGCGACCAGATCGTCGAGCAGCACCTGCACAACATCGACGTCTGCAACTGGATCATGGGCACACACCCCATCAGCGTCGCCGCTTCCGGCGGCGCCGCATGGCGTCCGCAGGACGCAGTCCACGGCAATATCTTCGACCACATTTCATCGGACTATGAGTACGCCAACGGCGTGCGCATGACCTGCTACTGCCGCCAGTACCCGCGCAACAGCTATCAGCAGATCAACGAAATCGTCGCCGGCTCCAAGGGCCGGATGACGCTGAACCAGACCAAGGGCGGCCCCGGCTACGTGAACGAGCACACCAAGCTCTACAAGTCGATCCGCGGAGACGGACCCTACATCAACGAAACGCAGGAAGTGGCCGAGTCCACGCTCACCTGCATCATGGGCCGCGAATCGGCGTACTCGGGCTTGAAGATCACCTGGGACATGATCATGAATTCCAAGCAGGATCTCATGCCCAAGCCGCCCTATGACTACAAGGGCGCCAACGCCGTCCCGCCCTTCCCCAAGCCGGGCGAATACAAGTTCGTCTAACGGCAATACTGGCCTTCACTGTCGCGCCTTGGGCCCGCCGCACAGCTATTCATTTGAAATTCTGTTCACGGTTACCCTGGAAGCATGAAGCGAGAACCGCGGTCAGAAGTTCTCGATTTATTTAGCGCCCCAGTGCGGGCCTGGTTTGAGGCGGTGTTCAGGGAGCCCACGCGGCCCCAGCGCCTCGGATGGCCGTCCATAGCGCGCGGCGAGTCAACGCTGATTCTTGCCCCGACCGGCACCGGCAAGACGCTGGCGGCGTTCCTTTGGTGCATCAACCGGCTGATGTTTGCTCCAGTGCCTCCCCGGGACAGACGGTGCCGGGTGCTCTATGTTTCGCCTATCAAAGCGCTGGCGGTGGACGTGGAGCGCAATCTGCAATCGCCGCTGGTCGGCATCGCGCAGGCTGCCCATCGCTCCGGCGTCGAGTTCCATGAGCCCACCGTTGCCATTCGCACAGGCGACACGCCTGCGGCTGAGCGGGCGCGATTTCTGCGGCGGCCTTCGGACATATTGATTACCACTCCCGAGTCTTTGTACCTGCTTCTCACTTCGAATGCCCGCGATCTATTGCGGTCTATCGAGACTGTAGTAATTGACGAGATCCATGCCGTGGTGCCAACCAAGCGCGGATCGCACCTGGCCCTTTCGCTGGAGCGGCTGGAACTCCTCTGCGAGCATCGTCTCCAACGAATAGGCCTTTCCGCCACACAGCGGCCGTTGGAAGAAGTTGCCCGCTTTCTTGGAGGCGCCTCGGCGGGGACGGGCAGCAAGGCAGCAGCTGCCCGCGAAGCTGCTCCTTCCGATCTTCTCGATGATTTTGAAGTGACCACGGCGGCGCCCCAGTACCGCCAGGTCACGGTAGTGGATGCATCGGAGCCCAAGCGGCTCGACCTGCACGTGACAGTGCCTGTGGAGGATATGTCACGGCTGGATGAGCTGGACCCCCTGCCCAGCGGCGCCGCTTCGCAGGGCCCGACACGCCCGTCGATCTGGAGCGCCATTCATCCCAAGCTGCTGGAATTGGTACGACAGCACCAGTCCACACTGGTTTTTGTCAATAGCCGGCGCTTGGCCGAGCGCATTTCCGGGGCGGTCAATGACCTGGCGGGTGAAACGCTGGTGCGCGCTCATCACGGCAGCGTTGCCGCGGACCAACGCAGGGACATGGAAGACCGCCTTAAGCTCGGTACGCTGCGCGGGATTGTGGCGACATCCTCACTGGAACTCGGCATCGACATGGGCGCGATCGACCTGGTGGTGCAAATCGAGTCTCCGCCTTCAGTGGCCAGCGGGATGCAACGGGTTGGTCGCGCGAACCATCACGTGGGCGGGCAGTCAGCCGCCGTCATATTCCCCAAGTACCGCGGGGACCTGGCGGCGTGCGCGGCCATCACGCGCGCGATGTATGAAGGCAACGTGGAGTCCGTGCGCTTTCCGCGGAACCCACTGGACGTCCTGGCTCAGCAGATCGTGGCCATGGTGGCGATTGAAGATTGGGACGCCACTGCGCTCTATGAAACGGCGCGATGCGCCGCCCCCTTTGCCGCATTGACCAGACAAGTGTTCGATGGAGTCCTCGACATGCTCTCGGGGCGCTTCCCGTCAGACGACTTCGCGGAATTGCATCCTCGACTGACCTGGGACCGGATCGGCAACCGCTTGACCGCGCGGGCGGGGGCGCGCCGCGTTGCCATCGTCAATGGAGGCACAATTCCGGACCGCGGCCTGTTCGGCGTGTTTCTGGCTGGAGCGGCGAAGGGCGCGCGAGTGGGCGAATTGGATGAGGAGATGGTTTTTGAGAGCAGGGTGGGAGAGACAATCCTGCTGGGCGCATCGACGTGGCGCATCGACGATATCACTCACGACCGCGTCACGGTTTCGCCCGCGCCCGGAGAGCCGGGCAAGATGCCATTCTGGCACGGCGATTCCGCCGGACGCCCTGCTGAATTCGGTCGCGCGATCGGTCGAATGACGAGGGAGTTGCTCGAACTTCCGCGTGCCGCCGCGTTCAGCAGATTGGTGGAGGATCACAGCCTGGACTCGAGCGCCGCCGAGAATCTGCTGCACTATCTGGAGGAGCAGGCGGCGGCCACCGGACGCGTCCCCTCCGATCGCGACATTGTGATCGAGCGCTGCCGCGACGAGTTGGGCGATTTCCGTCTTTGTGTGTTGACTCCGTTCGGCAGCCGGGTGCATGCACCCTGGTGCATGGCGGTCACGGCCAAACTCCGAGCCGAGGCTGGAGTTGACGCTGAATCCATGTGGACCGACGACGGTTTCGTGATCCGGCTACCGGAATCAGAAGACCCAATCGATACCGCCGCTCTGCTGCCCACAGCCGTCGGAACTGAAAGACCTTGTCTTGCGGCAAATCGGCAGCACTTCCCTATTCGCCGCCAAGTTTCGCGAAGCTGCCGGTCGCGCCCTCCTGCTGCCGAAGCGCCGGCCCGGCATGCGCTCGCCGCTGTGGATGCAGCGCAAGCGCGCCGCGGACCTGCTCGCGGTGGCCGCCCGCTATCCGGCTTTCCCCATCCTTCTGGAGACGTATCGCGAATGTGTACGCGACGTATTCGACCTGGCTGGCGCCTCCGACGTTCTGCGTCAAATCCAGGACGGCCGTATCCGGGTCACCGCCCTCGATTCGCTGAAGCCTTCACCATTCGCTTCCACGCTGCTGTTTTCCTACATCGCTAACTACATTTACGACGGAGACGCTCCGCTGGCCGAGCGCCGAGCCCAGGCGCTAGCCATCGACCAGTCCCAGTTGGAAGAGATTCTCGGAACAACCGACTTTCGCGAGCTGCTCGATCGCGTGGCGTTGGAAGAAATCGAAGCTCAACTTCAATCGCTCGACCCTGAATATCACGCCCGCCACGCAGACGGCCTCCACGATCTGCTGCTCAAGCTGGGCGATCTCTCCGCATCTGAGATCGTCAGCCGGAGCGCGACCGCCGAGGTCGCAGCGACGATAGACGGTCTCACCCGCGCGAGGCGCGCCCTCGAAGTGCGCATCGCGGGAGAAACGCGGTACATTCCGGTGGAGTACGCCGCCCGCTACCGCGATGCCTTGGGCGTGCCATTGCCTCCGGGGCTGGCCGGAGTCTTCCTGGAACGAGCGGCCAATCCGCTGGTGGACTTGGTGCGCCGCTATGCCCGGACTCACGGGCCCTTCACAACAGCCGAGGCGGCGCATCGGTATGGCCTGGAACCTGCAAAGGCCGAAGCATCGCTGCAGCGCCTGCACGCCGAAGGAAAACTCCTCGAAGGCGAGTTCCGCCCCGATGGCATTCATCGCGAATGGTGCGATCCAGACATCCTTCAGCGTGTCCGTCGCCGCAGCCTGGCGCGTCTGCGGCGCGAAGTGGAGCCGGCAGCGCAACAGACCTTCGCCCGCATGCTGACTCGCTGGCAGGGTGTGACGGCACCGCGACGTGGTTCAGACGCGCTGCTGGACGCAGTCGAGATCCTGCAGGGTGCCGCCATCCCGGCATCCGAACTGGAACGGGAGATCCTGCCCGCTCGCGTTCTCGATTATGGAATCGGCGACATCGACTCGGCGATCGCTGCCGGCGATGTGGTCTGGCTTGGCCGCGGGTCCATCGGCGATCGCGACGGCAGGATTGCACTCTACCTGGCCGATTCGCTTGCGCATCTGCTGCCGCCAGTGGAGGAGGTACCTGAATTATCGGACCGCGCCCGTCTGATCCTCGGATTTCTGGAGACTCGCGGGGCATCGTTCTTCGCCCCGATCCACGAAGCTTGCGGCGGCGGTTTTCCAGGCGAGACGACAGCCGCTGTGTGGGAGTTGGTTTGGGCCGGGCTCATTACCAACGACACACTCCAGCCTGTCCGCCAACTCCTGGCTCCCCGGGCAGATCCGCGATCCGGAGGCGCGCTTCGCTACGGGCAGGCCGGCTCGGCGGCTTTCCTGCGACAACGCCGCGCCAATGCCGGCCACGGCAACGCCGGACAAGGCAGATGGTCGCTCATTCGGCAGCGCATCGGTGCCCTGCCCACTCCTGCCGAATGGAGCGCCGCAATGTCTCGGCAATTGCTGGTTCGCTACGGCATCGTGATGCGCGAGACGGCGCTCGCCGATAGTGTCCCCGGCGGTTACCAGTCCGTTTACCCTGCCTTGCGGACAATGGAGGAGAGCGGATGGGTACGCCGGGGCATGTTCGTCGAATCTCTGGGGGCCGCGCAGTTCGCCCTGGGCTCCGCCGTGGATTTGTTGCGCAGCCTGCGCGTTGAACCGGATCGACCGGAGACCGTCCATCTTGCGGCTTCCGACCCTTCCAATCCGTACGGTGCGGTACTGCCGTGGCCCGACTCCGGCGCGCACGGGTTGGCCCGCGCGTCCGGGGCAAGTGTCATTTTAGTGAACGGAAGGCTGGCCGCTTACCTGCGGCGGCGCAACCCCGAAATTCGCGCATTTCTTCCGGAAAGCGAGCCCGAACTCACCCGCGTCGCGGTCGCGCTTGCCCACACGCTGGCGCAGGCGGCCCGACGCCGGCAAAGCCGTAAAGACGGACTGCTGATCGCTCACGTGAACGGTGAGCCCGCCCGCGACCATTTCCTCGCCGTTCACCTGGAAGCCGCAGGCTTCGTGAACACTGCATCCGGATACCAGATGCGGCGTGCCGCGCCGCCTGGAATCAACGCCGCCGCAGAGCCTCAGGCCGATGAAGAGGACGCCGTGGAGCGCGGTTGATGCCCGAAGGCGACACCATCTTCCGCACTGCGAAGACGCTCCAACTCGCGTTGAGCGGCCAGACTGTGACCCGGTTCATCACTGTTCTGCCCCATCTTATGCGCATCGACCACGACACTCCGGTTGCCGGCCGCACTGTGGATTCGGTGACGTCGACAGGCAAGTGGCTCCTCATTCGGTTCTCGGGCGACCTGATCTTGCTCACTCATATGTTGATGAGTGGAAGCTGGCACATCTACCGCCCCGGTGAGCGCTGGCAGCGCCGCCAGGTTGACATGCGGATTGCGATCGAAACGGCTCGAATGACAGCCGTTGCGTTCACGGTACCCGTTGCGGAGTTTCACACTGAAACTACGCTCAGTCAGCGCCTTGCGCCTCTCGGTCCTAACATCCTTTCGGAAGGCTTTGATCTGGCCTCGGCTGTGGCCAACCTCGAGTCGCGCCCCGAACTCCAGGTGGCAGACGCGCTGCTTTCGCAGAATTTGCTGGCGGGCGTCGGCAACGTCATCAAGTGCGAGGTCTGCTTCACCTCCGGTGTCAACCCGTTCCGGCTGGTTTCGACCCTCCATCGGACTGACACGGAGAAACTGGTCAGCGAAGCGCAACGGCTGTTGCGCGCCAGCACCGGCCATGCATATCGCAACACCACGGGTCGCCTGAATCCGGCGCAGCGGTTGTGGGTCTACGGACGAGCAGGCGAGCCTTGCCGTCGCTGCGGGGCCACCATCGAGTCCCGCCGGCAGACACCCAGCGGACGTATCACTTTCTGGTGCCCTGACTGCCAGCCCGGCGCGGGGCGGTGATCCCCTAGTTTAGTTAATTATTTTGTGCAGATTATCCGCGTAGTGTATAAACTTTAATGGAGGTTGCTCTCGAACCCACTCGATCTTTCTTTGCTGCCAGCTAAGAGATCCTAGATGAACAATGAGCCGCAAGCAACCATAGAGAAACGACTTAGAGCTTCCACCGGAATTGAGGGATTGGATGACATCCTGGCCGGCGGGCTCCCGGTGGGTCATCTCTACGTCATTGAAGGTGAGCCTGGAACGGGGAAAACCACCGTCGGGCTTCAATTCCTCCTGGAAGGCGTACAGCGGGGTGAGCGTGTGCTGTGTGTGACCCTCTCGGAGTCAAAGGCTGAGCTATCGGAGGGCGCCGAGTCGCACGGCTGGTCACTCGAGGAAGTCGAGATTTATGAGTTTGCCCCTACCGAGGAAGACCTGCGGCCGGACGACCAGTATTCCCACTTTCATCCCTCTGAAGTAGAGTTTCAGGACATCACGCAACAGATCTTGAAGAAGATTGAAGCTATCCATCCACAACGTGTCGTCTTCGACTCACTTTCAGAGCTGCGACTCCTGGCGCGAGATTCACTGCGTTTCCGCAGACAAATCCTGGCGCTCAAGCATTTCTTCCTGAATCGTTGTTGTACCGTGCTCCTGCTGGACGATCGGAGCGTTGACGGCAAGGATTTGCAGCTCCAGAGCATTGCCCATGGCGTGATCATGTTGGAGCGACTGCCACGCGAGTACGGGGTAGAACGACGGCGTCTGCGGGTATCGAAGCTCCGGGCATCGCGTTTCCGGGAGGGTTTTCACGACTACGTCATTCAACACGGGGGCGTTGAGGTGCACCCGCGGCTCATCGCAGGTGAGCACCGGCAGGCTGCATCCGAAGGCACCGCCGGAAGCGGAATTGCAGCCTTGGATTCGCTTTGGGCCGGCGGGATACCTCGGGGAACTAGCACTCTTGTTGTAGGCCCTGCCGGCAGCGGCAAATCATCCATTGCAACGGCCTATGCGATGGCGGCAGCGGAACGCGGGGAAGTGGCGGCAATCTTCAACTTCGACGAGACGCTCTCGACTATCTACCGCAGGTCCGAACATCTGGGCTCTGATCTGCGAAAGCATGTGGAGTTGGGCGCTATCAAGCTGACGCAATTGGATCCTGCGGAGTTATCACCGGGGCAATTCGTGGGGCAGGTCCGTTTGGCTGTAGAGAAAGAGAACGCCAGGATTGTAGTCATTGATAGTTTGAACGGCTTCATGAATGCGATGTCGGGTGAGCACATGCTCATCGCTCAAGTGCATGAATTGTTGACCTTTCTCAATCAGCGTGGGGTGGTAACGCTGCTCGTCCTCACCATGGCCGGCATGGTCGGGCCGAGCATGACTGTGCCTGTGGATCTCAGCTACCTCGCCGACAATGTGCTTGTCCTCCGCTTCTTTGAGGCCGGCGGCCGGCTCAGGAAAGCTCTTTCGGTCGTAAAGAAGCGGAGCGGCAGGCATGAAGATACGATTCGTGAGTTGAGCTTTTCATCCACGGGCATTCATATCGGTGAACCGCTGACTGAATTCCGTGGGGTCATGACGGGAATTCCCACGGTAGTTGGATCTGCCGCGCCGGGGAGAGCTTCTGATGAGCCGGACAAATCCTGAGCTCGTCCTGGTGCATGCTCCTTTCGGCCGGGATGCGGCGCTCATCTGCCAGGTGCTGGAGAAGGCGGGTATTGCCGCTACTAGTTGCCCTACTCTCGAGGCACTTCGAGCTGAGTTCAAGGACGAAGTGGGCATGGCTGTTATCAGTGACGAATCGCTCACCGCCGCTAATGTGAAAACCATGGCGGAATTGCTTCACTCGCAGCCACCATGGTCCGACATCCCTCTTATTGTCACGACAACCGGCGGTGAGGCGACTGAGTCGAGCCGAAGGCGCCTTGAACTGCTCCAACCGCTCGGTAACGTGACCCTGCTTGAGCGCCCTCTGAGAATTGCGACCCTCGTCAGCTCTGTCCAGGCTGCGCTTCGCGCCCGTTGTCGCCAATATCAGCTTCGCGATAACTTTGCCGAACGCGAGCGCCTTGTTCAAGATCTGATTCGATCCAACGATGAATTAGCTCAATTTGCCCACATCGTGAGCCATGACTTACAAGCCCCTCTTCGGATGGTGAAAACCTACAGCCAATTGCTCGCTCGAAGTTACGGCGGACGGTTGGATGCAAAGGCTGATGAGATCATCGGCACCATCACGGACGGCGCAACAAGGATGGATGTCCTCATTCGAACCCTGCTCAATTACGCGACCGTCGGCCGGGGACCCTTGAATCCCGAGAGAGTGGAGTTGGCCAGGATAGTGGAGGCGGTGCTGAGCCACGTTGAAGCCCTCCATTGAGGAGGCCGGAGCCGAAGTTACACACTCGGACTTGCCCACGATCTATGGTGATCGGGTTCTGCTGAACCAACTCATTCAGAATCTTGTCGATAATGCACTGAAATACCGTAGCGGAGCAGCCAAGACGCGCATTCACGTTTCTGCCGAACGGGCGGAGGGCAACTGGGCGATCTCGGTAAAGGACAACGGACCGGGGATAGCGCCCGCGGACCATGAGCAAATTTTCCTCCCTCTAAAGCGCTTGCATGGAAGTGAAATCCCGGGTACGGGCATGGGTCTGGCGGTCTGCAGGAAGATTATTGAGCGGCATGGCGGAAGAATGTGGGTTCAAAGCGAGGTAGGCGATGGAACCGCGTTCTACTTCACGCTGCCGGAAGGCGTGCGGCTTCGGTTCGAACAAGACCAAACAATGATGACTTTGGAATAGCGGCCTGACCTGCCGCATCAGCCAGGTTATAGGACATTCTCCTGCGGGTCAGGTTTGTGTTGCCCAACCACTTCAACAAGGCCGACGATGTCGCCGAGGCTGTCGCGGACGGGCGCAAGGACGGAGACCATGCCCGGCCGGCGCGTAACAGTGACGCGCTCACCGCTGTCGAGAACGCGTCGCATTTCAGCGGGCATTTCCTGATGGAGAGCACCCCAGGTCCAGAACTGGCTCATCTCGTGAACGTTGCGGATGACGATCTGAATACGCGGCGGATTCGCCGGCACAGGCATCCACAGGTTGACATCGCAGGCCGACGGACAGAGGCGCGAAAGACGGATGAGAGTCTTCTTGGCGGCGGTGAAGGCCTGATGGTCAACGTCGTAATTGTCGGAGGCGGCCCATCGGTCGCTCGGATTGGCTTCGAGCATGGAGGCTAAGGAGCGCGGGGTCTGAATACGGCGGACAAGGTCGCCGTCCATCATGACGGTGGCGACGTTGGCGACGCTGTCAAGCTGGGCTGCCATCTTGTCCTGGGCGCAAGCGGAACAGGCGAGTGCGACGAACAGAGCTGCGGTTTTCAAGGGCGAACCTCCTTTGCCAGGGAAAGAACGTAGGCGCGAACACGGCTCCACGCTGCGGCGTCGAGTTTGTCTTCGAACCGGGAGTCTTTGGGGATGGCTTCATCGATAGTGTTGTTGGTCCAATCCTCGGGATTGGTGTCGGCCAGTTTGGGGCGCGGCGCTCGCCACGCGTCGGGAGTGGTGCCGTTGAAGCGCCGGGCGGCTTCAGAGCGAAGCGTTGCGGGAGCCATGCGGCCCTTGTAGGAATCAAGCAGGGCGAGGTCCTGGAGCGCGTTGCGCTGGAGTTTGAGGCGAACTGAGGGCAGCGGGGCGTCGATGCCGAATCGGTCGCCAGGATAGACGAGGGTCTCACCGCCGCCAGTGAACTTGTACCAGGGATCCGGGCCGGGAATGACAGTCTGCCAGCGAACAAAGCCGTCGATGCCCAGGATCCACGGGCGAAGCAGGTCGGTGGTGATGTGAGAGGCAGGCTTGTCGACGGCTGGAGTGCCGCCGTAAGTCCAAACGATGTCGCCGCGTTGCTTCAGCACGGGAACGTTCTCCGCATACCAGCCGAACATGCCTCCCCCGCAAACCCAGAAGTCGATAACGCCTGCGAGGTCCTTGAACTGTCGCTCCATTTGCCAACTCGCATCCGTGCGGAAGCGGAACTTGACGGGCGAATCGGCAGGGACAGCGGTTTTGAGCAAGCGGTGGTACTCGGCGAAGAAGGGCATGTCCTTGAGGAAGCGTGTTTCGTCGCCGTCCCATTGGATGGCTTTGTAGCGCTTCTTGTGATTGAAGAACAGCTCAAAGTTTGTGCGAGTCCAGCCCTTCTGCCGGAAATGAGCCTCCATTTCTGAGAGGACGTTGACGAATTCCCGCTCGTAGCCCGGTTCGCCCCACCAGAGAAAGGACGCGGGCCACTCGGGATTGACCGGAAGATAAACGTAGGGGATGGGGCGGGCGCCGCGGCGGGTGGAGGCGAACGCGGAACCATCGAGCAGCGGACCGTAGTGCTTGTCGTAAAGCGTCCAATCGGCGATGCGCCTTGTCTTGCCCGAGCCTTCGAGCCGCGGCGCAAATTCGGGACCGACCTTGCCGCCATGGCCGTAGCCTAATTGATGGAATACGCCGCGGTGCTCATAGAAGACCCGATGGTAAGAGTGGATGAGGGCGAAGAAGGAATCGCTCAGATAGAATCCGGCGCCGAGCCGTTTGGCGAGCACGGGGTATTGGGAAGCAAACCAGGAGGTGCCGTAGGAGTTGTGGTCGATCGCGATGGGGTCAGTCGGCGGCACGACGGCGTCCAGAACTTGCACTTGAATTGGCAGCGGTCGACTTTGCCCCGCTGGCATCGAGCGACGCGGTCAGCGTGTAGGCGCCAGGGCGGGCATCGGCCGGGATCCAGATATCGAGCCAGAAGGACTGCGTTGTCTGGCTGGGAACACGATTGTCTGAATCCGGGATACTTCCGCCGGTGCGGTTGCGATACAGGGATCAGCGCGTCGGGGTAGTAGATGCTTGCCCGCGGGCAAGATAATGGAACCACTCACGGTGCAGTTCGGCGGTCAGGGGGCCGGAGACTGTCAGGCTGTAGGAGCCTGGTTGGCTGAGCGAGACGAGAAGGCGGCAGGAAACGTAGGCGGCTCGCGGAGTGTCGAGCGCGATGGACCTTGGCTGGTTGGATGCCGGCGCCTTGGTCGGCTGGAACAACCTGGCCGAAGGGGTCCGAGCGGACGAACTCGGGCAGCACGGTCAAGTCGGCGGCGGCGCAGGAGAAGAAGCAGTGACGAGAGGATCAGGGCAGTCTTCATTGGCCGGACTCCATGTTGCACCAGCGGTGGACGAACAGAAGAAGCGTCTTGGCGGCATCGACGACGGTGTCGAGCTCGACGTATTCGTCGGCCATGTGGATGTTGCCTCCCCGAGTCGCCCCAGAGCACGGCAGGGATGCCGAACTCCTGCTGGAAGATGAACATGTCGCAAGGGCCTTCGATGCCCGCGATCGGGGGCGGTGAGCCGAGCACTTCAGCGGCGCAGCCGGCGAGTTCCCGGACCAGGTCAGCATCGTGCCCGATGGAGGAGCCTGGGAGCCAGCGGATGGGGTACTCGACCTTGGGGCGCTTGAGGGAAGAGGTCGGCGCGAACGGAGATGGTGCGCTTGAACCAGTCGCGGAACTGGGCATCGACTGCTGCGAACTCTTCTCCGGGCATGGTCTGCCAGAAGAGTTCAACGCGGCAGGAGCTGGCGGTCGCCATGGGTTCGCCGAGGCCCCACGGCCCGGTGTGGATTTTCAGGATTGAGACCGGGACGGGATTGCCGAGGTGAGCGTAGGACGGGTGAGCCGGCGCGGTGGAACGGCGCTGCTTGGCGAACGATGGAACCTGCGACAGGAACCATGCCAGTTGGGATTCCACGCCCGCGTCCATGGAGTCGGAGAGGATGCCTTCGTTGGGGACTTCGAAAGTGATGTGGGCGGTCAGGCCGCCCCGCTGCGAAGGGCAGACGCGAAGGAACGAAGGTTCGGAGATCACGGCGGCATCGGCGAGATAGCCGCGCAGGCGGCCGGCGAGCGTGCCGTTGACACCGCCGAACTCTTCATCGACGACCGATTCGATCGTGAGGTCGCCGCGCAGGCGCACGCCGAGGTCGCTCAGTGCGCGGGCGACGAACAGGTTCGTGGCGATACCGGCTTTCATGTCGTTGGAGCCGCGGCCATAGAGCCGGCCGTTCTCGATGTGGCCGCTGAAGGGGTCGCGGGTCCACGGGAGTGTGCCGCGCGGAACGGTATCGATGTGGCCGGAGAGGATGAGGGAGCGGCCGCCTCCGCTGCCCTTGAGCCGGGCCGCAAGGTTGGGCCGTCCGGCGTATTCGCGGCCGGGCCAGAAGAGCGGGTGCGTGCGGAGACCGTCGACGTCATCAAGCTCGTAGAGTTCGGTGGTGAAGCCGCAGGAGCGGAGCGTGTCGGCGCAGATCGTCTGGCAGGCGGCTTCGGCTCCGGTGGGGGGAGTGTTCTCGGAAGGGGTGCGGACGAGGGTTTGAAGGAGTTGGATGAGATCGTCGCGGTGGGAGTCAACGTATCGCAGGAGATCTTTTTCGATGAGTGTTTCAGCCGGCATTGGACGAGCCCTCCTCGAGGCTGCCCAGGGACTTCGGTGCGAGGCGGAAGCCCCGGGTCAGAATGGCCAGATAGACGACGCCAAGGGCAAGCCAGCCGAAGCCGGCGAGCTTGGCCTTGGCGGTAAGATTGAGCCACAGAAAGCTGCACACCAGCGTCCCCATCAGCGGGAAGAGCAGATTCTCCACAGCCTGCCAGCCGGTGCGCAATCGCGACCGGATGTAGAAGTGCTGGACGACGCTGAGGTTGACCAGAATGAAACCGGTGAGCGCTCCAAAGTTCAGCAGTTCGACGGCAAGTTGGAATCGGAATGTGAGCGAGCCGATCAGTGCCACCGCGCCCATGACGAGAATTCCGCCCACGGGCGTCGAACGGCGCTCGTCGATGGTCGCGAAGATGCGGCGTGAGATGATGCCGTCGCGGCCCATGCCGAGCAGCAGCCGCGAGGCGCCGGCCTGCCCGGTGAGAGCGCTGGCCAGACCGGCGACGAGCAGTACGAAGGTCAGCGCCCCGAACATAAGACGTCCGCCGATCACGGTTGCGATGTCCAGGATCGCGGTGTCCGTCTGCGGGAAGGTCCGGTAGTCGGGCCAGACGAGCGCCGCCAGGTAGACGGTGAGTATGCAGATCAGACCCTGGAAAATGCACACTGCGACGGTGGCCCATCCGATGTCGCGCTTCGGATCGATGGCGTCCTCGGCAAGGGTGGAGATGGCATCAAAGCCGATGTAGGAGAGGGTGGCGACGCCGGCGCCGAGCAGAAGGGGCCCGGCGGCGAATGTATCCGGCCGGAAGATGCCGTGCCAGTCGAGCAGGCCGAGCCAGCCGTGGCGGACCACGACGTGCCGGACGGCGAGGAACGTGAACAGCGCGGCGCAGCCCGTCATGATGGCCATCAGCCAGGCGCTGGCTCGCGCCGTCATTCGAATGCCGCGAAGATTGACCACGGTAATCGCGGCGGTAAATACGATGGCCCAGATCCAACTGGCAATGGAGGGGAGCAGGCGTTCCGCGGTAAGCGAAACGTAGACGACGCTCATCAGGGGAATGAGGAAGTAGTCGAGGATCATTGCCCAGCCCGCGAGAAAGCCCGCATAGGCGTTCAGACCCTTCTGCGCATACGTGTAGGTGGAGCCCGCCGAAGGAAAGACGGCCGCCATTTTTCCGTAGCTGAAGGCGGTGAAGAACATGGCCACCATGGCGATCACATAGGCCAGTGCGGCGTGGCCGCCGGAGAGTTGCTGAACGATGCCGAAGACGGGATAAGGTGCAGTCGGGGTGAGGATGACGAGTCCGTAGAGGACGAGGTCCCGCCGCGTGAGCACACGCCGGAAATGCTGTGGTCCCCGGACCGGAGGGACCGCGGGGACGCGCGTTGATTCCATTCTGGAAAGGTGAGGCGGATGGTGGAGCGGGGGCCGGAGAGGCCCCCTGCTCACCGTTTGTCTTACCAGCTCAGCCGCAGGGAGAACTGGATGATGCGCGGATCGTTGGTCTGCGTGGACAAATCCTGCAGGCCTGTCGTCGCGTTGGGAACGCCGTCTATCGGGTGGTTGAAAGCGTTGAAGAAGTCGGCCGTGAACCGCAGCCTCACACTTTCGGTGATCGAGAAGTTCTTGAACACCGACATGTCGGTGCTCCACGCGCCAGGCCCGAGGAAGAATGCGCGGGCGTTCCAGTTGACCGTCTCCGTGATGCCGGTCTGGCGGACCGTGCCGTTGGCAAGCACCTGCGGCAGCCGGTTATCGAAGGCCGCGCCGACCGGGTGTGCGATTCGCTGGGAGCGGTCCAACGGGACAAGCTTCTGCAGAGCCGCTTGATCGACGTTGGTGGCCAGAGTCGGGTTGAAGTCGCCGGCCCACCAGAGCCGCTGATTGCGTCCGGCGTAGGTCAGTTCGAGCTGCTGGTCGGAGGAGAGCGACGGGTTGCCGAAGAGATAGAGGCTGGAGCTGACGCCGGTCCAATAGCCGCTGCGCCACTCGCCGAGTCCGGCAAGCTGCCAGCCGCCGATGAAGAAGTCGGTCAGCCGGTTGACGCTGCCGCCGAACTTCTTGCCCTTGCCGAACGGCAGGTCATAGACCGCATTCCAGCGCATGTGATGCGGAGGAATGTTGGTGGAGTTCTGGTAGCCGAGCCTCAGCCGGTCGTCGTAACTCAGGTTGCCGCCGCCCAGAAGCTGGATTGTTCTCCGGCACCTGGAAGATGCCGTTGGTGGAGTTGATAGCCCCGCCGCCGCTGCTGAAGCCGGGCGAGTCGGAAGTGGTCAGCGTCCTGTTGTAGACGTAGAAGTACTGGAATGCCAGGCCGCTGGAGAACCGGCGTTCAATCTCGGCCTGCAGGGAGTGGCTGTTGGAGTAGCCGGTCTTGTTGGTTGCGTTTCCAATACTCCAGTCCTTGTTGACGCGCAGCAGGTCGCGGTTTGCCGGAGGCGCTTCCTTCGTTCGCGCCACATAGTTGTATTCGGCTTCCCGGGAGTTGAGGCTATACTTCTGCTCCATTCCCGAGCCGTGCGTGCCGATGTAGCTGAAGCGCAAGGCGGTCATGTTCATCAGCTCATGCTCGACGGTGAAATGCCAGGATTGGGCGCGCCCATCCCGCCAGTTCTGCGCATCCATCGGGACCATGCCGTGGGCCGATAGCGGCAACTGGACGATGCCGTTGGTATCGACTTGCGCCTTGCCGATGAAGAAGTTGTCCTGGGGCTTGGTCCTGACTCCGTAGCTGCCCGTCCCGTCGAGCGTGGCGATGGGATTTGAGTAGCGCAGGTTGAATGGCGGATTCGTGCGCGCGGCCTGCAGGATCTGCGAGAGCGGCATCGTCCAGAAGTACTCTCCATAGCTGCCGCGGAGTGCGGTCTTGGGCGTCAGCTTGTAAGCGACGCCAATCCGCGGGCCGAAATTGTTGTTGTCAGCAGGAATCAGGTTGCCGGGCATCCCGACCTCCTCAGCGGTCTTCCACGTCAACCCGCGGAGCTTCCAGCTTGCCAGCATGGACGGCGGAAGCCCTGGGATCTGCTCCATCTTCGTGTTGAAGGGTGTCACCACCTGGAAGGCCGTCGCGAGACTGGCCGGATCGAGATTCACGAGGCGGTCGTACTTCTCCTTGTATGGAGTCCACTTGTCCCAGCGCAGGCCAAGACTCAGCGTCAGGCGGCTGTTGACTTTCCAGGTGTCCTCGGCATACAGGCCGATCTCCTTCTGCCGGAAGTAGAAGTAGCCGCGGTTGTATTGGTTGGTGTAGTAGCTCCCCAGGCCCAGTGCCATCGCCGCGAAACCGTCGCCCGTGTAGGAGACGGCATTGTCGCTGGCCGGATCATACTGCGAGAGCCACTCGCCGCTGAAGTCGTGCTCGCCCTGAGCCTGCTGCAGTTCGCGGATGTTGTTCTGCTCGTGCGCGGTACTGACCGCCGAACTTGATGGTGTGCGCGCCCTTCACCCAGGTGAAATTGGGTTGGAGTATGTAGGCGGTCAGCATCTCGTCCTTGCGGTTGTCGGCGTCATACGAGAAGTAGGTATCGCCGCCGCCTGACGCCGCATACATTGTTGGCCATCCGCCGGCTCCGAATGGATTCGGCAGGCCCAGCTTGTTCGCCCAATCGGTGTTGTCTGCCATCGTTCCCGAACTCTTGGGCGCCCGGTGAACCGCGGCCATCACGTCGCCGAGAAAGGCCGGCGTGAATGTTCGCGTGTAACGGATCGTTGAGTTGTAGACCTTCGCGTCGTTGCGGCTTGTCCCGTAGCCGTCCGTGATGTCCTCGCGCGGCGCGCCGTAGACGCCGCCGAGTTGCTGGTAAGCACGCTTGGAGTGCGTAAACCGGCCGGTGAGAATGTTTCTCTCGTTGAAATGGTGATCGCCCTTCAGAGTCAGGTTGTTGGTGTCCGTGTTCACCGGGTAATAGGTGGCCATGTTGTACCCAAGGTAGGGGCTGGTGGAATTGGTTGGAGCGTGCGTGACGCTCTTGCATCGTGCCGAAGAAGGGGTTGATCCGGGTTTGCGGAATCACGGCATTCGCAAAAGGAGTGCGGGTTCCGTTGGCGGCTGTAGAGAGCGGATCGTAGATGGTGTATTTGTTCTGGTTGGCGTCCGTGACGCTGCTGAAATTGCCGCTCCACAGGTCGGCGGTTGGGACCGTGTCCTGATAGAAGGACTTCTGCCTTTGGCGCAGCCCTTCGTATGCCGCGAACCAGAACGACTTGTTGCGGCCGTCGTAGAGTTTCGGAATGAAGACCGGGCCGCCGGCGGATGCGCCGAACTCGTTGCGGGCGAGGAATGCGGCTGAGTTGCCGTCCTGCCGCTGGCGGGCGCGCAAGCCGCCGCCGTTGTTGCGGAACGTCTCAAAAACCGCACCGTGGAGCTGGTTGGTGCCGCTCTTGGTCACCACCGTGACCGTGGCGGGCCGCGAGAACTGCGCGCCGCTACCGACCGTTTCGATGCGAAACTCCTGGACGGTATCGAGACCCGGCTGTACGCGGGCGATGCCGCCGCCGAAGCGGTCGACCATCGAAACTCCGTCCAGAGTCATGTCGGCGGAACCTACCTTCAACCCGTTCACGCGAGGGTTGCCGCCGCCCTCGACCCCGGCGGTGAGGTCGAACAGGTTGGTGATCGAGCGGCCATTGAGGGGCAGTTGCTGAATGCGGAGGTTGTCCTTGACGCTGCCCACCTCGGCGCTCTCCGTGGTGATGATCGGCGCTGCGCCGGTAACCTCAACTACAGATTCAACGCTGCCAACTTCCAGGACAGGCTCGATGACTGCCGTCTGGCCGGCTACCAGCGTGAATGTGCCGGAGTACTTCTTGAAGCCCTTCGACTCGGCCTCCAGCTTGTATTCACCGGGTGCAACGCCTGAGAAAAGGAAGAAGCCGACCTCGTTCGTCGGCGCCTCTCGTGCAACATTGGTCGCAACGTGGGTTAGGACGACTTTGACACCCGGAATGGATGCGCGGGCCGGGTCAAAGACCGTTCCGCGGATCACGCCGGTACCGGATTGTGAGAATGCGGGCACAGTGAGACAAATCAACAGCGCCGCCAGAAGCCAGGGAGTCCACGGTATTCTACGCATCGCAAGTTACCTCGTTGATGTAAGTCGAATTTCTTCGCGGCCCAAATCGCAGAGCAGGTCATGGGCAAGACCACGGGCGGACCCCATGGCGCCCATCAGGGCGGCGTCGGCGCCGAGCGCTGAGAGCTCGATGCGCACGGGCCACGGAATGACGCGCCCGACCAATTCGCGGATACGGTCGGTGACGAGACCGAAGAGATCACCCGCGAGCACGATCATCTCCGGATCGATGGTTGCTGCCAGATCGGCGACGGTGATGCTGAGTTGAGCAGCAAGATCATCCACGATACGGGCGGCGACAGGATCGTTTCGGCGGACAGCTTCGCTGAGTTCGCCGGCAAGGTCCGCGCTTGGCAGAAGTGCGGTTTCCGAGGATTGGCCGGCCCGGGCGGACCTCACCTTCTCGCGGACGCGATCGCTGCCGATAGCCGATTCCAGCAGGCCTCTGTCAGTGCTGCCTTCGGCGGCTGAGGCGCGGTCGAAGATCATGTGGGCGATTTCACCCGCGGCCCAGTGTGTGCCCTGATAGAGACGTCCGCCAAGGACCAATCCGGCGCCGACGCCGGTCCCGAGACGGATGAGGATGAAGTTCTGCACTCCCGCCGCGAGTCCGGAGTGCATCTCGCCGAGGGCGGCGAAGTTGACGTCGTTTTCGACGAGCGCGGGAACCCCAAAGTGATCTTCAATCCGCCCGCGGACATCCACATTCCGCCAGTGGAATACGTTGCCGGCTTCCAGCACAACGCCGGATCCGGCATCGACACGCCCCGGAGCGGCGATGGCGATGCAGAGCAGTTTCTGTCCCCTTCGGCCGGCGCGGCCCAGTAGGGCTTGGATGCCGCCGCACAGGACATCAAGAACGTGACCGGCGCCGAACTCCGGGCTGATGGGGCAGGTTTCGAAGTCCACAGGCCGCCCATTGAGGTCGGCGAGCCAGACACGGACTGCCGATGAGGCGATTTCAGCGGCGATGAGAACACCCGAGTCGGCGTCAAAGCGAAGCATCGTGGGCGGCTTCCCACCGCGGGCGTCCGGTTCACCTTCGCCGTCTTCGACGACAATTCCACGCTCTATCAAGTCAGCCACCTGGCTCGAAACCGTGGGCTTGGTGAGGCCGCTGACGCGGGCCAGTTGGGCACGGGAAACAAGGCCCATGTCCCGAATGATGTCGAGCAGGAGAGCAGCATTCATCTTCCGCATGCCAGCGGCGCGCATACGGCCGGCTGTCGGGGAATGAACGCTTCTACTCATCGACTCTCTAGTAAGTACGTTAAATTTCCTTACCAACAGAGTTCAGCATAGGGCAAGGGTGAAGTCAAGCAAAAAAAGCTGCGAGGTCCTCTGAAGCGTCGACTTAGACTTTGGGAAGAGAATAGCCGATTCTATACTGTTTGGTCAATAAAGAATTGGCTGCCCGATCGGCGCCAAAGGTCTCCGTTTGGGGGTCGAAGTGGACCTCACGCTTCAAGCGGCAGGAGATGTTGCCCAGATGGCAGAGCATGGTGCTGAGGCGGCCGATTTCGACGTCGCCATTGGGGGTCTTGCGGGACTTGATGCAATCGAGGAAGTTCTGCTCGTGCAGCAGCGGCGCAGCCTTGACTGAGGGGCCGGGTTCGTCTTTGGGGCCGAACACCCGCCAGCCTTTGTCGTCGACGATCAAGCGCAGCCTCGCTTCCATAGAAGGCAGTCCCGGCGACGGCGCCCTCGGGCGGCCGGTCGCCGCCGAAACTGCGAAGCTCCCAAACGAGCTGGAGGTCGGTGTAGTCGTACGTGACGGTCTGGGTGTCGGGAACTTCCTTGGCGTCGTTGAGCCAATAGATGCCGGAGGTGTCGGAGACGCGTGTCGGCAGGCATTCTTGATGCCGCGCATCATCTGGATGCCCCAGATCGCGGTATCGAGCATGTGCACGCCCTGATTGCCGAGCTCAGTGTTGCCGTAGTCCCAGAAGAAGCGCCAGTTGTAGTGGAACCGCATCGGATTGAATGGCCGCTTCGGTGCGGGCCCAAGCCACATGTCGTAGTCGGCGGAAGGCGGCGCGGTGCCGTCGGGCGGATTACCGATGGACTCTCGAAGCTGGCTCATCCACGCTTTGATGAGACAGACCTTGCCGAGTTTGCCGGAGGCGGCGTACTCAGCGGCTGACTTGTAGTGTTCACCGCTGCGGCGCTGCGTGCCGACCTGCACGATGCGGTTGTACTTGCGAGCGGCGTCGCGGATCATGTGGCCTTCGGCGATGGTCTGCGAAAGCGGCTTTTCGACGTACACGTCCTTGCCTGCCTGACAGGCGAGCAGGGCCATGTGAGTATGCCAGTGATCGGGCGGCGCAATGATCACGGCGTCGATATCCTTGTCCTCCAGGACGCGGCGAAAGTCGCGCACCGAGCCAGGCTTCCTGTGCTGCGCGGTTTCCAGCTCCGGGGAGAGCTTGGCGATGATGTCGTCGTCGATATCGCAGATGGTCTTGATGACAGCCCCGGCGCGAACAGCGCGTCCGGCTACCCAGCGGCCCTGGTTGCGTCCCCCGATGACGGCGAGAATTGGCTGCTCATTGGCTCCGAACGCCCGAGGATTCAGGTTAAGGAAAGACCCTGCGGCTGCGATGGCGGCCGCTCTGCCGAACGCGCGGCGATTGGTGGGTTCCATGGGGGTTGCTCCTACTCTTCGAGGCGCGGCTCGGAAAGGCCGCGAACCGGCACTTTGTGAAGGGCGGCGTAGTCGCGGGTGATCCTGTTCAGCTCCGCTCGCCACCGGTTGAGGCCGAGGCTCTTCTCGGGGACGAACATGTAGCCAAGATCCGCGGTGCGGTCGGCCCAATGGTCTTTCGTGTCGTCGAGGACGTGGACGAACTTCCTGCCGCCCGCTTCCCTGCCCTTTGGGTAGCGGCTCTTTTCGAATACGGCTTCGAGATATCGCGAGGCTGAAGAGGCCTCTTCCTCAATTCGGGCTACATGGTTGGCCGCGGCAACCAGATGGCCGACTGCCTCGGCGTGACGGTTCTTTGCGGCCTCGGCCGCGGCTGTGGTGAGCTCGCGTTCGGCTGAGGCCAGGCCCGTGAGCAGGCTCCAGTGGTGGCCGGTGAAGCGGGCCAGAGCAAGGAATACTTCGAGGTTGTACCGATTGTGCTGGGCACTGGCGATATTGGAGGCGAGGGAGTGGCGAAGCTGATCGTTCTGGAGGTTGAGCGAAGCGGCTTCTCCGAGCCAGGTCTTGTAGCGGGCGGCAAACCGAGGTTGGTAGGCCAGCGTCGAGGGTTGGGGCAAGGGCGGCGCTTCCAGGGTGAGGTCTTGCCGGGCTGTGCCGACGCCTTTCGCGTCGGAGTTGCCATAGCCGGGCTTGCGGACGCGCGAAACGACTCTGTCCCATGTTCGCTGCCAAGCGCGCGCCTGGCGCTGCATCGAGCGATAGACCTCGATCATGCCGGACGTACCGCCGCCATAGTAAACCCGCATGAACTCGGCGGCGTGCTGCTCCGCGCCTGGGACGCCGGGGCGCCAGCCCCAACGGGCAGCAGCGCTCCAGCCAAGCCAGAAGGTCTCACTGTGGAGACCGGAATCATCCCAGGCTGCGCCGAAGACGCCGATCGGACTCATCGAGATGGCGCGTCCGTGGGCGATGGAACTGTGAAGGCTCGAAAGGCGGCCAGAGGTGAAAACTGATTCGAACTCGCCCATGACCGTGCCCGCAGGGAGACTCTCGATGGCCAGGTGGTCGGGAAACAGAAACTCGGCTCCCTGGAGCGAGACGTAGGCGAGTTGCCTCATGCCCTTGCGCTTCTCGATGGGCACAAAGCTGTCTTCGCCCACTACGCCGTCGATGACGTCGGAAGGTATGCGTTCAAGGTCCTTGTCGAGAAGCGGATACTCGAGCCAGGCGAGCATCCGGCGGCCGCGCTTGGCCAGGTGGTCGCGGGCGCGGATGGCGAAGTCGGCCCAAAGAGCGCTGCGATTCTCAGGGGTGTAGGGCTGCTTGCAGTTCGAGCCGATGCCGGCGTAGTAGATCTCGTCGGTGGAGACGAAGAAGTAGTCGACGCCCTTGGTGGCGGCGATCAGGTCGTCGTACATCTGGAAGATCAGCTTGTAAGTGTCTTCCAGGCAAAGGCAGGACATGTAGTTGTTGCCGTCGGCGCGGAGGTGGGCGAACTGCGGGTGCTTCAGCACGTAGGCCATGTGCGACGGCGCCTGAACCACGGGCACAACCTGGATGAACCGTTCCAGGCCGTAGTTGACGATCTCCTGCAATTCCGCGGGCGTGAAGGCGCCAGGCGCGCCGATGACGGGGTGCGACGGGTAAGCGAACTTGTCCTCGAGTTCGAAGCCGATCATGTTGGCCTTGAAGCGGGCGGCCCAATCGAGGTAGCGCTTCAGGGTCTCCATGCGGTCCTGGTGGTGCTTGGTGTCCCAGTGAAGGAAGCGCAGGGCTAGCTGCGGCCAGTCGTCGATTTCGCACTGCGGCAGCAGGAGCGTCGCGGCGGGCCCGGGTTTGACGAGTTGAATCAGGGTCTGCACGCCATAGAAGAGGCCGGCATCGGCGTTGCCGGTGATCTCGATGCGGCCCGGAGCGATGGTGAGGCGGTAGGCCTGGGCGCGCGTCTCGGCGGGAGCGGCAGCGACGGCGCCGTCCCGGATTCGAAGGATGATCGCGTTGCGGCCCGTTGCGGCGCCCATCGGCAGGTCGAGGCCATGAAACTCACTGAGTCCTTGGACCAAAGTGCGAGTAGCGATGTGAGGCGCGGCGTCGATGCTCCACGAGGCGTCCAAGCGGACCTCGCCGTCTTTGAGGTCGACGCGTTGCGGAGAGGGAATCACGCTGTGGCCACGGAGAAACAACTCGGTGGGGGCAGGTTCCGCTGCCACCACCCATGAGAGCAGAAGCAAAGAGCAGGGAGTGAGATGTCGGGGCATGGTTATGTGTCAGTCAAGCAGTCGGAGATACGCCGCGGCTTGTGGTTCTTCGATCAGTCTGGACAAAACGCGCGCGTTGGAGGCGGACTTGAACTCCGCCGCCGCGGAGGAGGGAGCAAGCGGGTTGCCCATGGGGGATTCAGGATCAACCACGATGACGGGCCTGGGGGCGATGAGGGCGGCGAGCCCTGGGAGGTCGTAGTATCGGAGTGCGCCCGGCACGATGGACTCGAAAATCCCCCGATGAACAGGCGATTCAACAACAGACCGGTAAGAGGCGAGCATTCCGTCGAGCAGGAGGCGCGCAAAAGGGACGCCGGCGGCGGCGGCATGGAGAAGAGCGGCGGCGGCGGAGCCCTGCCCTGCCCCGTAGATCCGCTGCCGGTCGACGCCAGGGCGCGATGCAAGCAGGTGGAAACCGCGCTGAATATCGTAGGCGCGCTGCGCGACCAGGCTCGATCCGAGCATCACTGAGGTCATCGCCGAATCGTAGTCGCTGAACCAATCCTGCCAGTCTCCGCCCTTTGTGGCAGCGACTGGACGGGTTTCGCCGAGGCCCCGCGCGTCGATCGCGAGCACGACGGCGCCGCGTGTGGCGAGCGCTTCGATTTCGCTCCATGCTTCCCGCTTCCCTCGCGCCGGGGCCAGCAGGACCGCTGGACGGGGGGCGGATGCCTGGAGTTGCCTGCGAGACGATGACGGCGGGAATGAGAATGCCCGGCTCGGATTCGTACAGGAGCTTCTCGATCAGGAGATCGCCGCGGCGTTCGGATCCGTAGGGGCGAACGGGGGGCGGAGTCGAGTTCTCGCGCCAGTTAATGTGGCGGCGCAGCGCGTCCACAGACACAGCGGCGGGGCGTGTTGAGCGCGCGGGCGCGCTCGCGATTCAAGGTATAGACGGTTTGCCCACCCAACGACGTCGCGACTTGGCCGGTCGTCGTGCAGGCAAGTTCCTGCGGGGTGGCGGGAGGAATAGGTTCGTCGCCTGCTGGAGCGGTTCCATTCCTGAGCCAGCGGTCAAACCAGGCGTAGGAAGCCAAACGGAGGACGGACGTGTAGCCGTGGCCCTCATCAGTCTCAGCCATGCTGATCCTGTCGCGGGCGGAAGCTGCAATGTAAGTTTCTGTGGCCGAGGCGAAGGTCGACCGCGCACCCTGCAGCGAGAAGAAGTCGCGGATGGCGGAGAGGATGAGATAGGGTTTGGGGGCGAAGGCGCGGACCAGATCGACGTGTTCGAAGCCCGCACCCAGAAAGCCGGGAATACACTGCTCGGCGTCCTGCGGACCGATCGTCTCCAGAAGCCGCTGCCAGGAGGTGATGTAGCAGGAAGGCGCGGCAACATGGATGCGATCGTCGAGCGCGGCGAGATAGGCGGTGTGCGTGCCTCCACCGGAATTGCCCGTGATGCCGATGCGTTTGGGATCCACTTCCGGCCGCGAGAGGAGATAGTCGAGCGCGCGGATGCCGTCCCAGATGGTGTATCTCGCGAAGGCGTCGCCAGTGACCAGGCACTGGATGCCAAGAATTGTATGTTCCGTGGTGGAAGGAGCGACTTTCGAGTCGCCCAGCGCCTCATCCCAATGCTGGATCCGCTCGCCCTGACCGATTTGATCCCAAGTCAGGGCGACATAGCCGCGGCGGGCGAAAGTGGCGAGAATCTGTTGCCAGACGGGGTAGGCCTTCGCTCCGGGTTCGTGACCCAGGGGAAAGAGTATCGCTGGATATGGCGGCTTCCCGGAGTCGGGCAAATAGAGGTTCGCCGTGACGAACAAGCCGGGCTGGCTTTCGAAGACAACCTTCTCGATTCGATACCCGTCTCGTTTCAGTGTGCCGACGACTTTGGGGTTGAGAGGCGTTCGCGCCGGAAGGCCGCCGAGTCCCTCGATGAATCGGGCCCGGAAGTCCTGGACTGTCGCAGGCGACGGCCGGCGGTGAAGGCGGACCTGCTCCTTCAGATAGTCGGGCAGCATGTCCCGCAGTTGGCGACCATCCACCTGGTTGCTCAGGAAGTCCAGATTGGGTGTTTGTGCTGAAGCAGTGATTGCGAGCGCTAAGGCGGCGATGACTGATGGACTTCATCGCGTCTCCTTCCTTGTCACTCGCGCCGCAATGTCCTTCCAGAAGGACGGCGGCTTGAGTTCGAGTCCGTAACCAAAATGGTCCGAGCGCCGGACCCGCCCGGTGTCCTGGCGCACTACCTCTCCGCGTATCGTATCCCACCACTGGACCACATACTCTCCGTCCGCCAGGCCCGTGACATTGACGCTGGCCGCGCCCTGTTCCGGTCCGCGCTCCGCCTTGCCACCCGCGATGCGGAAGGCGAGCGGGTCGTGGATCCAGAGCAAGGCGCGGTCGGGGGCAGTCAGGCCGTAAACCTTGAGGCTCGACAGGCAGATTGGGGCGCGAAAGGCCGGCTGCCGACCAGGTACGCGCTGCCAGGTCTTCTTCCTGCAGGAATCGTGCGAGCGGCTTGTAGTGGCGGTAGAGGTCGAGCGGTTCGACATAGTTGTGCCACCACCAGTAGAGGCCCGTGCCGGCGGCGCCGCTGAGCGCGGTGGCCCAGATCGTGTCGTGAAAGTGATGGCCCTCGGGGTCGAGTTTGACGGCGGCGCCAGGGTCTTCCACTCCCTGTTCGCCGAAGAAGAAGGGCTTGCCGAACGGCCGCATGAGATGGTCGGTGTCCTGCATGGAGTATTGGGCGGCGTCGTACTCGGCGCCCCAGTAGGAGTGCGCCTGAACGATGTCGATGTCAGGCAAGCGCGAACATGCGGGGATCGCGCCAGCTCGTGGTGACCAGGTGGCGCCACGGGTCGATGGACTTCAGGTATCCGGCCATTTCGCGGTGCCAGGCTTCGTTGGCAGCGGGATCGAAGCCTTCGTTGTTGTCCACTTCGTTCCACAATTCCCAGGCCGCCAGGTGCATCGACCAGCCCCAGCGGGCGACGCTGTAGCGCAGGCGGCGGCGGACGAGTTCGCGGGCGCGCTCGTTGGTGAAGTACTCCTGCGGCGTGCGGCAGGGGCCGCCATTGACGGCGTTGTAGGGGTTGCGCGGCCAGCGGTGTTTCTGGCGGGTCTGCCACCAGACGGTCATTTCGAAAGCGAGTTGGAAGTAGATCTCGCGGCGTTCGCATTCGGCCGCAACATGGTCGAGCCGCCACGCCGAGGCAAGGTCGTAGCGGCCGAGTCCCGTGGCCTGGGTTTCCAGCGGAAAGCCAGTGAAGCTGGAGTCCCCTGGCGATGCGACAACTGAAGGATCCTGCGGGACGTAGTATTCCTGCCAGAGGCGGACGTAATTGCCGCCATTGTTGGCCAGCTTCTCCAATAGCCGGTCGAAATAGTATGTACCCTCACGCTTCTGGTACATGCAGAGGTTCTCGCCGATCGGGAAGAAGGCCCGGCCGGAGTCGTGCTCGAGATAGCGGGGGTTGCGCGGACTGGTTCGAATGAAGCCTGCTCGTGTACCCGGCTGAACGCGCACCTCGAAGGGTTGGCTGCGGCCTGATTGGCCGTCGGTCTTCCAATCAACGACGATCCGATGCACGCCCGCTTCCGGGCTGGCGAAGCGGATGCGCCAGCCTGGCTGGCCCGTCGGCGACGAGTTGCTCGACACGGTCGACGCCGATGGCCTCGGGATTGGCGATCGAGCGGCGGAAAGGCTGGTACCAGAAGCCGGGGACTCGCAGAATCCGGCCGGATGGCAATGTGACGACGGCGTCGAGAATGGCTTCGTTTGGATCGAATGGGTTCTGGGGGGTGAGGCCTGTGGCGACCTCTAACTCTACTAGTTCGTATTGTTTTGGCTGAGGGGTGACCAGCCGTACATCCGTTGCCGCGAGAACCAGTAGTGCGAGGGAAAGCATGGTGGACAGACTCCGCTCTTGCCAGGATGGAGCAACCGATATAGCCTGTTAGTTAGTCTTGTTTCCTAACTTGGAATTAGAGCATACAAACCCAGTCGATGCAATGCCAATGAGGCCCGGGAGGGCTCTCTGTTATGCTGTGGGCGCCATGTTGTTGAGCCTACTTCTGCTGCGCTGCTGGCCACTCCCTATCAGGACCGGTCGTTCCAGAGCCGCGTGTTTGGACAGGAGCGGCACTATCGTCTCTTCCTGCCGGCAGACTACGAGCAAGGGACGAAACGATACCCGGTCATCTACTACTTCCACGGGCACAGCGACCGCTACACACTCGAACGCTATGACGAAGGCAAGGACACAGTCCCGAAGATCGCCCGGTTCGTAGCTGAAAACCCCGTGATCGTCGTCGCGGTGGACGGCTACGTGGCGGAGCACTACACGGGCTTCTATGGAGGAACCCCCTACGACGTCTATGTGGATGGTGGAACGTACGACTTCGGCGATTACTTCAAGGAACTGGTCGCCCACATCGACGGCAGCCTGAGGACTATCGCGGACCGCCGCCACCGCGCGACGTCGGGGTTGAGCATGGGCGGGTTCATGAGCCTGTACCTGAGCGCGCGGTATCCCGACCTTGTAGGCAGCGCATCGGCTTTCAACCCTGGCCCGGAGTTCTACGCGGGCGAGAAGGGCCGGCGCGTACTCTGGCGGCCCAAAGACCACACGGCCAACCACACTCGCACGATGGTGCGGCTGATCCGGGCCAGCGGCGACTACATCAGCCAGTATCACGAGGAGACCCGCATGGCGTACGCACGCAACGCTCAGGTGGATTTCGAATTCAGGCAGGACGAGTACCACCGGCATTGGGCGACCTCGATCGGAGAGACCTTCGCCTTTCACACGCGGGCCTTTGCCAATCCGACGCTCGACAATACACCCGAGGCGTTCCATCACGACAATGCCCACGCGCAGTTTGCGGTTTGGGGATGGGCATTCTCTTCTATCGGCGGAGGGCCGGGGTATACGGTATTGCGCGGCGTGTCGCAAGGCGGACTGCGTGTCGAAACGCGGCGCTGGGCGCCGGACGGCCCGCCGGTCGCGGGCGCACGATTGGGATCACGACGCCGCCCGTCTACAAAGCCGGGGCGGTGTACACCATGCTGGACGCGCCGCTGCAGGGGGGAGCACCACGACGGTTGAACCTGACTGCGAACGCCGATGGGCGGCTGAAGTTCGAGGTGGACGGTTCAGGACGCCAGGTGAGCATCAGTGGTCCTGGCGCGGGTGAACAGCCGCCTGTTCTGTTGCCGGTTGGCCGAGGCGATTCTCTGCGAGTTTTACCGGGCGTCGAAACAGAATTGCCCATTCGAATCTACAATCCGCGGCCAGAGCCCATGAAGGATGTCAGGGTGAAAGTGGAGAGCGAATATCCCACCGTCGAACTGCTTGCGACGCAGACCGTGATCGCCGAGATTGCTGCCGGCGGAACGGCGGATCTCTCAAAACAGTTCAAGTCGCGGTTCACAGCGGGGGCGGGCGACTACGCGCCGGCACGGATCGTCGTGAAGATGACGGCGGGCGCTTCCGCCTCGACTGAGAACGTCGAAGTAATGGTCGCCCCCGACGGGATGACGGCCCCCCTCGCGGTCGAGGTCCTGGATGGTCGCACTGTGACCCTGCAAGGTCTTCCGCCAGAAGGGCAATCAGGGCGGAGGCTTTCCGCTTGAACGAACCGTCACCGAAGGCAAGGGCAACGGCAACGGCGTCCTGGAGCCGGGCGAGGAGGCGACGATTTGGGTGAAGCTGGCGCAGGGTCTCGACCCCTTCGACAAGGGCAACTGGTACCGGGCGCGCGTCTACACGGACTCGCCGTGGATCGAAGAGATCGAGACGGCTGGAAGAGCAGAAACAGCGGGAGTGGACGGGCGCCAAGGAACTGACCAGCGTCGTCCGCCTGGCCGCGAAGACGCCAGCGGGAACTGTGATTCCCCTGGTGCTGTGGAATGAGAGTTGGAGTTTTCACTTCACTCCGGATGTGCGATATGGAGTTGAGCCGCTCTATCAGGCCTATCAACTGCATCGCGGCCACGTGCACCGGTTGGAGCTGAAAGTGCCGGCGAGGTGACGATGACCCGGAATTGGCTTGCGGTTCTTCTCTTCATCGGCGTGAACGCCGGCCTGGCGGCTCAAACCCGCTCCGTCGAAGGCGCCGTCCTGAGCAACGACGCATGGCCGAGGGCGACCCGTCTTTCGGAATGGACCTCTGACGTCTTGCGGATCTCGGGTCTCGAGAAGGCCTCTGAGACCGCGCAAGGCAAGGCGTTCTTCGAGTGGCTCAGGCTGTTCTCGCGGATGGCTGTGGGCGGGATGATCCAGGCATTCGAAGGCGCCTACGGCAAGGAGAGCTATGTGCTCGATGCGCACAAGCAGCTCTTCGTTTACGGCTGGGGCTACTGCGACACAACCAGCCGCATCGCCGAGGCCGCCTGGCAGGAATACAAGCGCGACGCCCGCGCCGGCGAACGCGTCTGTGTGCAGCATGACGACGGCGGCTATCACACGATGTTCCGGCTGCGGCTGGACGGGCGCTACGCTGCCTTCGACCCGCGCTATGGGTATTACCTGATCGAGCGCGACGCGGCCGACGCGCGGATTCTGGATTGGGCGGAGCTGAACGGGAAGTTCGAGATCAACAGGGGCTACAAGAACCGGGCGCGGCCCTATTTCGAAATTGAAGGCAAGGAGTGGGATCGCGCTCTGCTGCTTCACCCGGCCTACTTCGAGAGCGAGGCGGCCTGGCGTGCGGCCGGAGCGGCCAAGGAGCACGTCTTCGGCGACGGCGCGTACAAGATGGGCACGGCGCTGCACGACATGGCCTTCACCCTGAAGCGCGGAATGACCATCGAGAGGCACTGGGACAATTCCGCGCGGAAGTTCTATGTGCCGGCGGGCGCGCAAACCAAGCGCGAGTGGCCCTTCCTGCCAAGCGGCCGGTTCTATCGCGTGACCGAGACCTCGCATCGGGGCAACTGGCCGAAGCACGATCCGAACTACGGCCGTGCGCGGCAATACCTCATCGACTGTGCCGAAAGACGAAGGCTATCCGGCGGAAGTCGCGGGAGGACGGACGATCGGGCAGGCCTACGGAGTGATCGAGTACAAGCCGCAATTGCGAACTGGCAGTCAAGGGCGGCGAAGCAGGTCTTCGACATGCGCTCGCCCTTCGTGCTTGTGGATGGGACACTCTCGGCGACACTGGTGGGAGATGGCGCCGAAATCGCGATCCGCACGCTGGCGCCGAAGCCCCGCAACGCCGCTGAGCCGGATCAATGGTCTGCAATGGCAGCCACTGTTAACGGGCAGTGGCACGAAGGCAGCTGAACTGGGCCGTCCGCGATTCAACGGCCGGGACGTGAGCATCCACGGCATGTACCGGTTTCAAGTTGCGCGTGAGAGTTGCCTGCAAGCGCGCGGTTGTCGGCATTGTCGCTGAAGCTCTACTTCGAAAACGGCATCATGTCGATTCCGCCTCTGTTTGCGGGAAGGAATCACATGCGGTTCCGGATCGCGGACGAATCGGCCCTGACCGCGCCCATCGCGATCCACTACCGGTATGAGACGGCGGCTGGCGAGAAGACACTCCGTCAAGTCCTCCGTCGCGAGGACTTCAAGAACGGCGAAGCCGAATTCTCTGTGGATGCTCCAGGATTGACCCGCTGCCGTTCCGTCTCTATTTCCTACTAGGAACACCGATGCGGAGTCCTTCCTTGCTCACTGCCTTCGGCCTCCTGTTTGGGGTTAGCGCTCGTGAGCCCGCAAACCGTGCAGGACATCCACCCGCGTCTCGTCTTCCGCCCGTCTCACGATCGCGGGTTGGGGCGCACCTTCGATGAGGTGCGTGCACTCTACCGCACTGATGCTTTCTTCCGATCCACGTTCGGGCAGGCCTTGAACGCTTGCGAATCAGGCAGCAATCCGGCCATGGTCGCGGCCTGCTGGATTGTCAGCGGCGAGCAACGTTATGCTCAAGCGGCTGCCCGGATGCTGGAGCAGGAGAAGATCACCGAGAGCGGATCCGGAAGCTACTCCGACATCTGGGCGTTCGCGCTGGCGTGGGATTGGCTGCATGATCACCCGGCGCTGTCCGGCGGATTGCGCGAACGCGCCGCCGCCCGTATCGCCGAGCGCTTGAAGACTGAACTGGCGCAGCTTGACGACACAGGCATGGCCCTTTGGCATGGCCGCAACCAGGCGGCCAACGGCGCGATGATCGCCGCGCTGGCGCTTGCCGGACTCCCCGGACAGGAGCCTCAACTGCGGCGCGCGACCGCGCATTTTACCGAAGCACTGCGCGCGCTGGACTACTCGGAAGGCTGGCCCGAGGGTCCAAGCTACTGGATCTACAATCGTGCCCTGCCCTACGCTCTAGCCGCGGATTGTTACCTCACCGCATCGGGATCCGAAACCGTGGGCGGCGTCGCCGTGCGCGATGTCATGCGCAAGATCGGCCTGTGGACCCTCTATCAATACGGCCCGAACGGCGTGTTTGAACCATACGGCGATTCGGTGGGTTCGCTGCGTCTCGGTGAGACGGGGATGTGGGAGGCAAGCGCTGATTACTTCGCGAAACTCTCGCGGGACCCTGGCGTGATGGCCGGAGCGGAATTCCTGCGGGCGCGGTCGCCGGCCCCGTATGGGAAACGGCCGATTCACTGGTACGCCGCGCTCGCGTACGATCCGGCGGCGCGTCCATCGAACGGCTATGACCCGGATCACCCCGAGTTGTGGCTTCGCCCCAACATGCCTCAAGCGATGCTATTTGGCCGCCGCACGCTCGGCGCGGTCTTCTTCCGCGGCGCGTGGGGCGACCCCAATGAGTTGTTCGCATCCTTCAAAGCAGGAGACTTGCTGGCGCATCACGACCACTACAACGCCGGGACCTTCAGCATTCAATTGGGCGGCTTGCTGACGCCGTTGACCGGCGTTTATGGCGCCTCGCCGTACGCGGGGGCATACCGGTTGGGCTATGCGGTCCAGACCGTGGCATCGAACAGCTTGCTCGTAATGGCTCCAGGGGAGACGTCGGCGTCCCTGCGTGCGCAACCGTCTGCGCCGTGGACGGCGTTGTCTGGCGGCCAGCGCGTCATCAGTCCGACGGGCTTCGACTGCGTGAATCTCGACCACTTCAACCGCCAGTTGAAGGCAGGCCGCCTGGAGCGGGCCGACATCACCGCCTTCGAGAGCGTGGCCGGCCGCGGCGACTACGTCGCTGCCGACATCACGGCAGCCTACAACTCCACCCGCTACGCTGAACCCGGCAGCGAGGCGAAGGTTTCCCTCGTCACGCGGCAGTTCCTGTACCTGCGGCGCGAACGGGCTTTCGTCGTATTCGATCGCATCGAGACGACCCGTCCCGATTTCACTCCCAAGTTCCTGCTGCACAGCCTTTCGAAGCCACGGACCCACAGCGAGAAGCTGTTGGCAGGGCCGGACGCGGAGGACGGAATCCTTGAAACGCGCGACCGCGTGATCCGGATTGAAGGCGAGCGCGGCGTGCTGACTCAGCGGATCCTGTTGCCGGAAGAGAACGCGGACGCTCAAAATCGGCGGCCCGCACTACGCAGGCTACGTCGAGGCCAGCGGAAGCCAGCAAGATGGATTCAAGGGGACGAATCTGGAGCCGGACGCGGGCAAAGGCGCATCGAGTGCGAAGCCGAAGGGTCTGTGGCGCATTGAGGTGGAACCAGCCGCATCGGGTAAATCGCACCGCTTCCTGAATGTCCTGTTGCCAAGGATCGCCGGAGACGTGCAGCGCTGAGCCCGTGGTTGAACTGCTCGAGACGAGCGCAGGCGCGGTGGCAGTGCGCGTGGGCAAGAGCGTCGCGGTGATGGCCCGCGATCGTGGACATCTGGACCGCGTGGAGATGGACACGAGATCGGACCTGGAGTGTTGGGTGCTGGACTTGCGAGCCTGGAACGGAGTATGAGTTCGGCGGCAGAAAGTTGAAGGCAAGCGCGGAGGGTGTTTTGGTGCTTGAATGGCCTCGCGGTAGAAGTGTGTTGAAGACAGCGCTCGCCAAACTAATTCCTCGGCAGCGGATCCAGCGAATCTCCACTCAACTCCAGGCGGGATTCGAGCCAATCAGGCCTGGCCGCCAAGCTCGCGGCGAACAACTTGCGCGCCTCAACAGGGCTCGCCGAGTACTTCCTCACCAGGCCGAGCAGACAATTCGCCGCGGCCCGGTGGCCGGCATCGGTCGAATCGGCTTCTCCAAGAGCGAAATTCTCAAAGCGCTTTTCGAGCGCCATCGCCTCCTGCGCTCGACCAATTCGGCGGAGCGAAAGCGTCAAGTAATAGTTCTCTGTATTCCAACTGTCCCTGTCGCCAGACAGTGCGCTGATGCCGGCCACGCCCTGCTCGTAGGCCCGCCGGGCTTCGGCGGCGCGGCCGAGCGCTTCCAAAGCCCGCCCGCGCAGATAGTCGATGCGCGGCGATGACTGGTTGGCGAAATCGTCCAGACCAAGAGAAGTTGGCGGCTGCATCGCGCTCTCGAAACTTTTCAGCGCCGCGGCATAGTCTTTTCGATCGAAAGCGCGCGCACCCTGCGCGACGCGCATCATGCGGTACTTGTTCCGCAGGCTGTAAGTCCGGTGGCGCGGCGCGAACTTGTGCGTCGCAAGCAATCGATCCGCGTCCTCATACTGGCCGCTGCTCAGCATAGCCGCGAGCAGGCTCTCCGTGAGCACGTCGTCGCCCGGCCTTCGCGACAGGGCCTTCTCCAGCACGCTGCGCTGCTCGCTGAACCTGCCGGCAGCGCCATACAGGGTGCTGAGATCGTTCCATGTAGGCAGGTGTGCGGGGTTAGCGGCCACTGCACCCTCAAGCCTTTCCGCGGATTTTTCAACCGGCGCTCCGGAACCGGCGTAGGCCAGGCCGAGCGCGCGCAACAACGAGAAGTCTGACGGAGCCGATGCCAGCGCCTGCTCCCATTGTGAGATGGCCTCCGCTGGGCGATGCCGAAGTAGAGGAGGCAACCGAGCGCGAAGCGGGCCACAGCATCTTTCGCATCGAGCGACACCGCCTCCGTCAAAGCCGCCTCGCTGTCCTCGCGATACGGGAAGCGGTCGACCTTCCCGGCCGAAGCGCGGGCTTTGCGGAGCGCCGCATCGGCCGCAGTTGCATCTCCCGCGCGCCGGAGGCAATAGGCCTGAACGTAGTAGAACTCCGGAGCAGTGCCCCACACATCCTTGTTCTGCTCATCGACGGTGCGCAGTATCTCCACCGCCTCCTTCCATCTGCCCAGGTCGCGATAGAACGAGGAGACGTTGAGTCCTTCCTGCCCTTGTCCGCCCATTAACCGGGCCAGTTCCCGCTTTGCCGCGCCGTCCCCTGTGAGGAAGAACCGCTCAGCCCACACAACAGGGTTGTTCGGGTCCAGCTTCTCGACTGCCGCGATCTGCTCCATCGCGCCTGCCTGCTGCTTGAGTTCGCGTTGGACGACGGCCATCAGAAGGCGCGCGGAGAGATCCCTGCCGCCGTAGGCAACTGCCTGCTCGAGATGCGCGGCAGCCTTCGTCATCTCGCCGGCAATCAACTCCTGCCTGCCGAGAAAGTACTCACGTGCCCCGAAAAATGCGCTTCCGGGCCAGATGAAATACAGTTGACGCGCGGCACGCACGGAGTCGCCGAGTGCAAAGCGGCTCATGGCGAGGTAATAGTGCGCTTCGTCGCTGTAGGGGTCCCTGGAGATCGCCTTCTCCAGGTGCCCGGCGGCGGTAGCGTACCTGCCCTCGGTGAAGTGGTGAATTCCCAGGAGAATGTGCGCGCGCGAATACTCCGGGTCGAGCACGAGCGCCTTGTCGATCAATGCCTGCGCTGTACTTGCTAGTTGAGACTCTTCAGAGCGTATTCCGCTCCAAGCACCAGTTCCTCGACGCTCATTCTGTCCATGGATTTCCGCGGCCTCTTCGAGCGGGCGCGTAAAGGGCGTGTATTCCTTCTTCGCCGGGTCGGCCACGGGCCGGCGGTAGTAGAGCAAAACGCGGCCGTCAGCGTCGCTGACAAGCACCGATATCCCCTCCATGTCGCCGATCGGGATCGAAATGCGGAACGGCTTGGCCGGATCAAGATCGATGCGCGTGTTCAGCGCCTCGCCCAATCGGGAGCGCACGGTCAGATTTGCATTGCGAACGACACGCATTGCCCCCAGAACAACCGAAAGCGACGAAGCCTGCGCCTCCAGGTTCAGCGCGACGTCCTTCGTCAACGTGGTCACACCCCCGGTACCCGACACCGGGATCCACCACTCGCTCCACGATTCGGTCTTGTGGGGCTCCACCCACTCGTAGTGGCCGTCCCAGACGTGCCTCCCGCTCTGCACTTCAATGTAGGGGCCGGCCTTGTCGGTGTAGCCCTGCTCGTACAGTTTTGCGGAAGGGCCGTAGCCGAAGGTCCACATCTTCATCCCCTGGACGATTCGCCGGTCCGCATAGCGGAACACCCCGAAGTCTTTGTCGAATGCGTAGGCGCCTTGAAAGTCGTCGTAGATGTCGATGCCGAACACGCCGAGCATGTTCCTGTTGTTCCGGTCCCAGCTGTAATCGATGCCGTTGTGAACGGGCCAATCGGCAATGTCGGACGTGGTATGGCCGACGGTGCGAGTCATCGGGTAGATGAAGCGAAGCTTCGGCGTTGCGGCAACCCCTGCGCTCAGCCAGAACATCTGCGGCATGCGCACCGCGTGGGGATTGTGGGCGAAGACCGAAACCTCCATCGCCGCCACGCCGGGATAGAGCGTTGCCGTGAGACTGACCCGCATGCGATAGACGGGATCGTACTCGCCAAGCACGAGCGAAACGGCGCCATCGGGGCGGCGCTGGATGCTGTGCGACCAGAACGGCTCCCCGTGAAGCGTCAACATGTGCAAGTCATGCGGCCCGGTGAGTTCCAGTCCGGAGATCGGCCAACTGTTGCGGGGGTTGTAGCTGGCCGGTTTGATCGTGTCATTCCGGTAGAAGACCTCGCGCCCGCGCAGCTTGTCGTAGAGCGAGAAGAAGCGGCCGCCGAGATCCGGCAGGTAGGTCAGCTTGAGGTACTCGTTCTCGACAAAGACCGCATGGTAGGTCTTGGGCGCCGCACCACCGTCCGGGAACGGCATCAGATACGTGGTGAACGGGTACATCCCGGCTACGGAAGAATTGGCAAACAGCGGCGGCTCGGTTTCTCTCCCGGAGTGCGTGTAAGTGGGAATCGTTAGTTCGCCTTCGTATGAGCGCACGCCGGCGCTCTCCTGCGCCACCGCCGACACCGAGATAACCGCGAGGATCACCGGGCCCCAACTCATTGCGCAACCTCCTTGGAATTTGCGGGGTTAGCCCGCCTATTGATGGGCGTCCGCGGGATACTCCGGGGAATCGGTACGGCACTCCGCCAGAAACTCCAGCATCTTTCCAACAACATCCTGGTGCGCCGCGGCGACGTTCTTCGATTCGCCTATGTCCGCCACAAGGTCGTAGAGCTCGAGCGGCGCCTTCAGTCCATGTCTCACGCCCTTCCAACGGCCAATCCGCACTGCCTGGTGGAAGCCATCGCTGAACGACTCCCAGTACAGCGGGCGTTCCGCGGTTGGGGCCTTCCCAAACAGAGCCGGCGCCACGGAGATGCCGTCCACGTTATTGGGCGTGCCGCGGACATTCGCCAAATCGGCCAAAGTTGGCAGGACATCACAGAACCCCCACGGGTAATCGCTTACTCCTCCCGCTTTGATCCTTCCTTGCCACCGGGCGATCATCGGCACGCGCGTGCCGCCGTCGTAAACTGATCCCTTGCTCGCACGCAGCGGCCCCATGGTTCCGAACGGCTTGAAGTTGAAAGTGCCTCCGTTGTCGCTCGTGAAAAGGACCAGCGTCTTGTCGTCGAGCCCGCACTCCTGCAGCTTTGCCATGATGCGGCCCACATAGCCGTCCATGCGAGTCACCATCGCGGCGTAGTTCTTTGCGTCCTCGGGCCAGGACTCCTTCGCATAGGGCCCGAGGTCAGGAGCCTCGAACCGGGCGTGGGGGACTGTCGGCGTGAAGTACAGGAAGAACGGATCGTACCTGTGGCGGTCGATGAAATGGAGCGCCTCCCGGCAGAACAGGTCAGAGGCGTACTCTCGCCGCCGGCCATCGAGATTCCCCTTCAGCGTCTCTCTTGTTTTGTTGCGCCAGAGGTACGTCGGATAGTGGCCGTGCGCGTGTTGCTGGTTCAGGAAGCCGAACCACTCGTCGAAGCCGTGGTCGTTTGGCAGCCCCGGCGTGTCAGGCTCTCCAAGCCCCCACTTGCCGAAGATCGCGGTCGCGTAGCCGCGCGATTCATCGTAGGCGTCGCGCCATTCCGGCCCCTTCAGGACCTGGGCCACCGTGATGTCGTCGGCGCGCAGGGAGACTCTTGCACCCGTGCGGAGCGAGCTGTTCCAGCGAACCGTGGTGTGGCCCGTATGCTGCCCGGTCATCAGAACGCTGCGGGACGGCGCGCACACTGTAGCACCTGCATAGCAATCTGTGAAGCGCAATCCTTCCGCCGCCAGCCGGTCTATGTTCGGCGTACGAATCAGCTTTTGTCCGTAGCAGCCCAGGTCGAAGACACCCATGTCATCGGCCATGATGAAGATGAAATTTGGGGCAGATTTCGCGGGTTCCTGGGCCCCCGCCGCGGCGCCTGCGGCGGAGGCCAGGAAATTTCTGCGGTTCATAAATCTACGCCCAGGTCGCTCCAGTTCACGACAGTCTGCTTCACCATCGCTTCGATGGCCCAGGATGGCGGTCAGCGCCGCTGTGGCCCCGACGGTGATGTCGGCCGGCGACGCCGCCCCCTTCGTGATGCAGTCATAGAATGCCGTAATATGCGCGTGCGGGGACTCCTGCACCTTCTCTGCCAGCACCTGGGGCTGAGCATCCCTGCCAAGCGGGTGCATCGTGGCAGAGCCCATCAGGTCCACTGCCCCTTTTGTCCCGTAGACGTAGACGTATTGGTTTCCCATCGGCAGGGTTCGCGGATGAAACACATTCTGGGTGAACGAGAGCTTCACCCCGTTGGCGTACTCATAGCTGAGGCTCCCGCAGTCGAAGATGGTCCGGCCGGGAGGATCGTTCTTGTACAACTGAATCCCGCCGAAGCCGCAGGCCCGCACGGGACGCGAATTGATGGCCCAATTGCAGAGATCCAGATTGTGAACCGACTGCTCGATGAGATAGCCGCCCGACTTGGTGACGTCGAAGTACCAGTCGCCGGAGGTGCCGTCATGCGGCAAATCGGCTGTGGCGTGGCGTTGTGCCTTCACCCAGATCACGTCGCCGATCACGCCTTCCCTGATCTTTCTCACGGCCTCGCCCAACTGCTTGAAAGACCGCAGTTGCTGCCCGGAAACCAAGACGGTCTTCGAAGCTTTGGCGGCCTTCACCAGATCGCGAACCTGCGCCGCGGTAACGCCGACCGGCTTCTCGCAATAAACATGCTTGCCCGCCTGAAGCGCGGCGATCGCCATCTCGGAGTGCAGGTTCGGCGGCGTCGCGATGAAGACCGCCGCAATGTCCTTTCGTTCGATCACCCGGCGCCAGTCGCTGTATGTGTTGGGGCTGTCCTTGGCGGCCGCGCTGGCCGCCTTGTCCAGCCGGTCCGGCTTGATGTCGCAGACCGCGGCGACCTTTGTATTGGGCTGCTCCAGCACTCCGGAGAGGAGATAGGAGCCGCGATTGCCCGTGCCGATAACTGCCGTTACAATCCGCTCGGCGGATTGAGCTGCCGTCAGGCTTCCGGCGGCGGCCGATCCCAGGATGATTGCTCTTCGTTGCAGGTTCATTGTGCCCTTTCGTGATGGTTCAATCCGCGCAAAACACTTTCCAGATACTCCCTGGCGCGCCTCGCCAGCGCGTCAACATCGGCGGCGTTAGACGGGCGAGGGACTAACGGTTCAAAGATGTTTTCACAGGCCAGCGGCATCGTCAGGCCGGTCTTCATCACCGGACTGAGAAGCTTATAGTGATCGATCTCGCCGAACCCGGGTCCGCAGTCTTCATCTCTCGGCGTATTCCGGTGGTCCTTAATGGCAAAGGCCCGGATGTCGCGCCAGCAGGTGCCGATGTCGGCGACCGGGTCGCTGTTTTCGTAGTCGAGCACGTTGCCTGCGTCGTAGCAGATGCGAATCGACGGCTCGCCCACTTCGGCAACGATTTTCGCACAGGCCGCACCCGTGCCGGAATTGCCGCCGTGCTGTTTGATCACCACGGTCACGCCGGCCGCGCCAGCACGACCCGCCATCCCCTTCAGATTGCGGATCACCGCTTCGTACTGGCCTGGCTCGGTCTTGCCAAACGTGAGCAGGAACGGGATCTCCGCGGCGGCGGCCTGATCTATCCGCCGCAAGTGAACCTCGAGCGCGTCGGCCGCCTCGAGATGAACGGTGGAGAACATCATCACCGGTTCCAGCCCCAGCCCGCGGCAGCGCGCGGCGAGTTTCGCCGCTTCCGCGGGAGCAGCGTTCTGATCCAGCATGGGACGCACAGTCCCGGCCGCATCGCGGTGATTCACGCCCCAGGCCACATGACGGTAGCCGGCCCTCTGAATGCCTGTCAGCGCGCGCTCAATCGGGAATGCCGAATACGGCAGCGTCATACATGCAAGTTGGAAGCGAGTGCTTCCCGGCTCAGGCTGTAGCCCGCCCAGCAAAGGGGCCGACGCGACAACTTGCATGAACTCACGGCGCTGCATTATTTCGACTCCAGCATCCCGGCGCCTGCCGGCACTCCTCTCTTCACAATCTTGAAAGCCACGTCGTGACCGATATTCTGCGCGCGACCGGCCCGGGGACGCAATTCCGGCACTTTGACGCTCAATGCACCGGCCGCGGAAGTTGCCGCCACCGGCTCCAGATACGAGCCGCGCCACGTCCTGAAGAAGTGAACGTCGTACTCGCCATCGGCCAGGCCCGGCACGGTCACCGTCTCGCTGGCCACGCCCCGCACGGGGTTCACCACCCAACCAAAGGTCGTTTCATCTCCCTGCATCGCCCAGCCATCGCCGTCGCCCACTGTCAATTGAACCGGCCGGAATGACCCCTTTGTGAACTCGATGTCTTGGACGAACATCGAAAAGTACAGCAGAGAAGGAGTCATCACCGACCCGTTGACATACGGCCCGTTCGCCCACCAGAACGGCGTCAGGCTCAGCCCGTTTGCCAGGCCCGCCCACAACGCGTTGTGAACCATCTCCGCGTAGCCTGGCATGGCAGGCTCGTGGAACGTGTGGTCCCACCCGCACTCGCCGATAATCACCGGCTTCTCCCACCCCTTCCACAGATCCTGTGTCTGCTTGGCGTAGTTCAAGTAGCTGAAGCGCGCCGGGTGTTCGACCGCCGGATCCGGTCTCACAGACGACGGCCCCGGATGCCCCTGCAATTCGTAAATCTCACGGGCTGCGATATCGAAGATTTCATAGCCGCCCGGCCACCACTCTTTGATGCCGCCGCTCCGTGTTCCCGTCGTGGGGCGGTGATACGGATCGTTCTCCTTCAGCCACTCATGAACTCGGCGCGACCATCGTTCAGCCCCTTCCGTACCGCCCTTGAGCCAGCCCTCGGTGCCATTGATCTCATCGATCACGAACCACAGAAACAGTGCCCGGCTGTATCCCCACCGCGCCACCATGTAGCGATGCAGCTTGGTCGCATACTTCCACGCTTCCTCGCTCGCGAAGAATTCCTCCGCGCTGGCGATGTGCCGGTAAGGGTTGTTTCTGTATCGCGCGTTGCCCCCGCCCCAGATGGTCTCGGAGATGTAGGAGTGGAACCAGATATTCCAACTGATCTGAATGTCCCGCTTCTCGCACCATTCGAAGACCTGATCCAGCCGCCCCGCGCGGTTCTCGTCATACCGGCCCAGCCCGGTGCCCATGGTCTCCAAAGGCGAATGGTAGAAGCTGATGAAGTTCGCCCCGTGCCGCCTGAGTTCGTCCAGCCCCTGCTCTGTGATGAGGCCGCGGCCATACTGCTCGTGGCCGTCGTTGTACCACATGCCCACACCGTAGAACGGGCTCCCGTCGCCGAACTGCAGATACCGCTTGTTCTTGGCAATCCCGACAAAGCCGCGATGCTCACTCGCGGTTACGGGAATCTCGCGCAGCTTGCTCTGTGCCGTGCCCTCGCGGTCGCGCACCTTCACGATGCACCGCCACGTGCCTGCTTCGTCGGGTGAAAATCGCACCATCCAGAGCGACGCCCATGTCGACGGGTTGTAGAAGCCCCAGATCTTCCAGACCTTGCCCGACGGCGCGGTGAACTCCGCCCACAGGTCGACTTCATCCGGATCGTAAGGGTTCTGGAACGTTGCCCGCAGATCAACCCGCAGTTCCAGTTTCTCGTAGCGCTTTACCGGCGTTGTGCGATCTGCCGCCGTCTCCGGCAGCATCTGCATCCGCATCTGCTCGTAGATCTCAGGCGGCAGCGTCTGCCGTACTGCCACGATCTCGGGCGGCGCCGCTGACAGTGCACACGCTAGAAGGAACAATGAAGAGGAGGACCAATACCGGGCCATCGCACACTCCAGAAAATAAATACAAACCGCCCCCAGTATATGGCGCGCCCCTGTTCACTGACCATCACCTCGGGCTTGCTGCAATCACCTCATTGGGCGACGGCATTCCCGACGTGCCCCACTTCTCGTTGGCCTGAGGTCCCAATTGGAAGCGCAGCACTCCACCGGCCACGATCTCGAAATGCGAAATCCACGGCCGGGTAAGCGGGCGTCCGTTCAGCGTCGCCGACTGCACGTAGATGTCTGCCGGCCCCCTCCTGGCGGCTTCAACCGTGAACTTTTTCCCGTTCTCGAGTTGAAGCGTCGCGCGGTCAAACAGTGGGCTTCCCAGCGCGTAGACTGGTTGCCCGGGCACTACAGGATAGAATCCCAGTGCGCTGAATACATACCAGGCGGACATCTGGCCGTTGTCCTCGTCGCCTAGCCATCCTGCCGGCCCGGGGCGGTAGTTGCGCTTCATGACCTCGCTTGCCCACTTCTGCGCCTTCCACGGCTGGCCGGCATAGTTGTACATGTAGATCACGTGGTGCACCGGTTCGTTGATGTGCGCATATTGGCCCATGTCGCCCATCTTCGCCTCGGTCATCTCGTGGATCACCTGCTTGTAGCCGCCCACCTTGAAATCTGTAGTCGTTGAGAATAGCTCATCCAACTTCTTCAGGAATGCTTCCTTACCCCCCATAAGCTGCATGAGCCCGGGCACATCCTGCTGGACCGACCACAACCATTGCCAGGCGTTGCCCTCCGTGAACACTCCGCCCCAATCGAGCGGATCGAACGGCTCCAGCCAGCTTCCATCTGCGTTGCGGCCGCGCATGAAGCCCGTCTTTGGCGTCGTAGAGATTCCTGTAGTTCGCCGCGCGCGCGATGAACGTCTTGTAGTCGTCCTGCTTGCCAAGGGCGCGCGCCATCTGCGCCACGCAGTAGTCGTCGTAGGCGTACTCCAAAGTGCAGGCGGCCGATTCATTGACGCCCTTGTCAGCCGGGACGTAGCCAAGCTTGATGTAGTCAGTGAGGCCGCTGCGGGCCGCGAAGATCCCCGCGCCCGGCGTGGTCGCGTTTTTCCGTATCGCAGCGTAGGCCTTGTCGACATCGTAACCGCGGATGCCCTTCATGTACGCGTCGGCGATTACGGAGTCGCCGTGCGTGCCGATCATGACGTTCGTCTCCGCAGGGTTGGCCCATTTGGGAATGAAGCCGCCCTCGTCATAAGCGTTCAACATCGCCTGGATAATCTCCGCATTCTTCTTGGGCTGAAGAATCGTGAGCAGTGGAAACTGCGCGCGAAACGTGTCCCAGAAGCCTGTGTCGGAGAACATCGGACCAGCGTGCACTTTCCCGTCATAGGGGCTGTAGTGCACGGTTTTTCCTTCCGCGTCACGCTCCTGCAGCATCCGGGGAAATTGCAGCACGTGATTGAGCGCCGTGTAGAAAGTCCGCCGCTGGGCCTCCGTTCCGCCAGTCAGCTGCACCTTGGAAAGTTCACGCTCCCAGTGAGCGCGGGCGGCCTCGGCAACTTTGTCGAGGTCGGCCGCTGGAATCTCCGCTTTCAGGTTGCGTTCGGCCTGCTCCAGGCTGATGAGAGATGTGCCGACACGCACGGTGACCTTCTCCCCCGCTTGCGTCGAGAATCCGAGATAGGCGCCGACGTGCTTGCCTTCCCGCTCACGTGATGTGTCTTTTGCGCCCGACCCGTCCCACGTGCCGAAGCTCTTGAACTCCTTGTCAAAGACAGCAACGAAGTACAGGGCGAAGTTAGCGGCAGTCCCCTTGGAGGTGAAAGAATTCCTTCCGGTGAGCGTCCGCGTCTCGGGATGAATCCGAATGGCGCTGCCGCCGGGGTTCGCGTCGAACACCAGATAGGCGTTGTCCGTCGCCGGGTAAGTGAAGCGGAGAATCCCCCCGTGTTCTGAAGGCGCCATCTCCACCCGCACCTTGTAGTCGTCGAGGAGGACGCTGTAGCGGTAGGCGCGCGCGCTTTCTTCTTCGTGCCGGAACCTGGAGGCTCGTTCTTTCGGCAGCACCTTCAACTCCCCGGTCACCGGCATCAAAGAGATGGGGCCGTAGTCAGTCATCCACGCCGAGGGGCGGTGCGTGGAGCGGAATCCCCGGATGGAGCCGGCCGCGTATTGGTACGGCCACCCGCCTTCGCCGGTTTGAGGCGTCCAGTTGCTCATCGCGAAGGGTAGGAACACGGCGGGATAAGTGTTCCCGCGCGAGAGCTCGAACTTTGAATCGGTGCCAACCATTGGATCCGGCAGGTCAGCGATACTGCTCGCCACCCTGGTCTTTGAATCCTGGCCTATCGCCGCAAGCCCACAGACAAACAACAGCGCAAGTGTCGGTTTCATGTATCGAGCCTCAAGAGGGCGCGCCTCTGGCCAGATCTTCTCACAGGGGGGAGAGCGCAGGTTCCACGCGTCTCGATGCCGGGATCTAGAATAGAAGCGGGCGGCGACTATGGCGCTGGCCGAACAGTTGGCTTTGCATACCCGCGAAGGTGACCTGTACGAGTCGCTGGAGGGACGGCCGCATCCGGTGCTTTGCCTGCGGCCACTGCTGCCCGATCCCAGCCGGCCAGGCGGGCGTCTGCAAGGTCCGGTTCAATCGCGACGGCAAGCTCCTGGTCCCCTTCGGCTACGTCAACGGACTCCATTGCGACCCGATTGAGAAGAAGCCCTTCTTCCACGCCCTGCCCGGCACCAACGCCCTCAGTTTCGGAATGCTCGGCTGCGACCTGCACTGCGGCTACTGCCAGAACTGGGTCACCTCGCAGGCGTTGCGCGATCCCCGCGCCTCGCTCGACTTCCACGAGATCAATCCGGCAGGGATTGTCAACCTGGCTCTCCGGCACGACGCGGCTTCCGTCATCAGCACCTACAACGAACCGCTGATCACCAGCGAATGGGCCGTGGCCGTCTTCCGCGAGGCCCGCGACGCCGGCCTGGCCACCGGATTCGTCTCCAACGGCAACGCCACGCCGCAGGTGCTCGAATATCTGCGCCCCTGGGTCGATCTCTACAAAGTGGATCTCAAGAGTTTCGACGACCGCCGCTATCACGAACTCGGCGGGCGGCTCAAACCAATCCTCGACTCCATCGCGCTCATCCACGCCATGGGTTTCTGGCTGGAGGTCGTCACGCTTCTCGTGCCCGGCTTCAACGATTCCAAGTCGGAGCTGGAATCGCTCACGGGCTTCCTCGCCGGTATCTCTCCGGACATTCCCTGGCACGTTTCCGCGTTTCACCCGGACTACAAAATGACTGGACCGCCCGGAACCTCCGCGGACATGCTGATGCGCGCCGCCTCAATCGGCCGCGCAGCCGGATTGCGCTACGTATACGCAGGCAACCTGCCAGGCCGCGTCGGCGAACTCGAAAACACCATTTGTCCAAACTGCCGCGGATTGCTCATCGAGCGGCGCGGCTTCATGGTCTCCCAAAACAGGATTGCCGCAGACGGAACCTGCTCCCATTGCCAGTGCGCAATTCCGGGCTACTGGCGGAACTCATGACCTCTACGCACACAACACCCTATGCCGGCTCGTGGTACCCGAACCGCCGTGACGAATTGGTGCCGCTGCTGGGGCAACTCTTCTCAACATCCCTCGCCAGAACCGGCCCGGCCCTGCTTTCCTGCCCGCTCGCTTTTGTCGTTCCTCACGCGGGGTTGACCTACTCCGGCGTTGTTGCCGCCTCAGCCTACCGCCACTTGCAGGCCGCCAAGCCCGGGCGCGTCTTCATGTTGGGATTCACTCATCGCGGCGCCGGGCAAGGCGTGTTCATCCCCGACGTCAGCACGATTCAGACCCCGCTTGGAGAGGTCTCCATCGATCGGGCCGGGGTCATGGCGCTGGTAGCGGACGGCCCATTCGCTGTGGCTGCCGAAAGCCGTGTATGCGACCACTCTGTCGAGATCCAGCTGCCGCTTCTGCAGACGGCCGTCCCCGGAGTGCCCATCCTTCCCCTGTACGTGGGCCGCTTGAACGACACCCAACGAGACTCCGCGGCACGGAGGCTGGCGCAACACATCCGGCCAGGTGACATTCTGCTGGCGAGTTCCGACCTGACCCACTACGGCCGGTCGTTCGGCTATGAGCCATTCCCCGCGGATTCAGAAGTGGGCGAGCGCCTGTTCCGGCTCGATCACAAGGTCATCGATGCGGCCGGCACTCTCGATTCCAGCCACTTCCTCGACATTCTGCGCGAACTCGACTCTACCGTCTGCGGCCGCGAACCAATCGCCCTCCTGCTCGAAACTCTCAGCCAACTGGGTCGCGAGGATATATTCCAGTTGACGCTGGACTACCAGACTTCCGCCGAGATCACCGGCGATATCGAACACAGCGTCAGCTACGCGTCCCTCGGCTACTTCCGCGCTGGTTCCTTTTTCCTTGAGACGGCCGACCGCGAGGCCCTGCTCGCCAGCGCCAGGGCGACACTCCGGCATCTGTCGGCAACCGGCAGGCGAGATGTGGTCCTGCCCGGGAACGCCGGCCCATCGCTGCTACGGCGAGCGTCCGCCTTTGTCAGTCTTCACCTGGGCGAGGAACTGTTCGGCTGCGTGGGGCGAAGAACACCGGATCTGCCGCTGGCGGAAGTGATTCCGGAGATGACACTGGCCGCCGCGCTCGACGATCCGCGATTCCCGGCTCGCGACAGCTTGCCGGAAGGACTGGACATCGAGATCTCGATACTCACTCCCATGAAGCGGATTCTCGACTGGCGCTCCTTCTGCATAGGCAGGGACGGCGCGTGTCTGGAGATGGACGGCGCACGCTCCATGCTGTTGCCGCAAGTCGCCCATCACGGCGCATATACCGCAACACGCTTCCTGGAAGCCCTCTCGCGAAAGGCCGGTCTTAGTCCGGACGCGTACCGCGACCCCAAAGCCCGCTTGTCCGTCTTCCAGGCGCAGGTCTTCGGCGGCCCCGCCGATACCGTGTAGTCTTACGCCAGCAACACCTGCGTGCCGTGCTCGCGAAGCATCCGCTGGTGGTTAGCGTCCATGCCGCTGTCGGAGACAACAACGCTGGCTGCACTCAGCGGCGCCAGCGGTATGACAGCCTTGCGGCCGAACTTCGTATGGTCCGCCACGATGATCACCTTGCGCGAAACCTCGAGCATCTTCCGTTCCGGCCCCACCACCAGAGTGTTGTTGTTGCTGAATCCTGCTTCGGTCACGCCGCCGATCCCCATGACGACAACGTCCGCTGATACCCCCGCCAGCATCTGTTCGCAGATCGGGCCCAGCATCGCGCGCAGCCTCGGGTACAGATAGCCGCCTGTGAGCGTAACCTCGATTCGTCGCGCGTCGTGCAGGATCTCGGCGATTGCCAGCGAGTTCGTGATGACGTGCAGGTCGCGATTGGCCAGTTCGCTTGCCACCGCCGCCGGCGTCGATCCGCCATCGAGTATCACAGTCTGGCCATCTTCGATCAGCACGGCAGCCGCTGCGGCGATACGCTTCTTCTCTTCCGCCATCCGCGTACTCTGCCAATCGAAGTCGAGCACATGATCGCGAGCCTGCATCGCGATCGCCCCGCCATACACCCTGCGCAGCACGCCGTCGGATTCCAGCGCGATCAGATCCCGCCGGACCGAAGATTCCGACGCTTCCAACTCCTGGCAGAGTGTGTCCAGATCGGCGAACTCCTGCGCCTCGATGATCTGACGGATCTTCATCTGCCGGCCGGCCGCGTTCATCCCTTCACTCTGTCCCCCAGAGCTTTCAGGACTGCGTCGGTGATCGTACGAACAAGCGACTCGACGTCCTCATCGCCTGATAGCCTTGCTCGTGTAGTTCGGCGGCATCAGCGCGATGCTGCCCGGATGCTCCGGCAGATCGCAGAGCTGGCACTCTTTCATGTCCAGCCGCGGATCGGGCAGTCCGAGCTTCTGTTTGATGGCCACCAGGTCCGACGCCTTATCCGCCGGAATGTGCGACAGCGGCGCGCCCAACTGGCTGGCCAGCATGATCGTCCAGCAATACGTGTCCACCACCTCGGCGAACCACTCGGCGTGCGTCACTGTGTCGGCCCAACAGATAATGCCGTGATTGGCCAGCAGAACCGTGTTGTGGCTCTTGACATACGGAATCACCGTCTCGGCAAACTTCTGCGTGCCCGGTGTCTCGTAGGGCGAAACCGCGACTTTGCCGATAAACACTTCGTACTCGGGGATCACGCATGTCGGCGGCACGCGGCCGGTGATCGCGTAGGCGGTCGCGTGAGCCGGATGGCAGTGCACACAGGCCTTGGCTTCGGGCACCTCCTTGTAGATCTCCAGGTGCAGCAGGATCTCGCTCGTTCGAGCCCGCTTGCCCGCCAACTGATTGCCCTTCAGGTCCACCATGCACAGGTCTGCCGGCGTCAGGTCGCCCTTGCTCAGCAGCGTCGGCGTGCAGATCACCGCGTTTTCAGCAATGCGAAAGGAGATGTTGCCGCCGTTGCCGTCCACATACTGCCGTATCCAGAGTTTCTTCCCGACCGCGCAGATCTCTTCCTTGATTGCCTGAGCCTCTGGCGAGTTGAACAGCTTCTCATGCTCGGCGCTCGCCGCCCCGTCGCCGCTGCAGCTTCCGCCGCCCTGTGTGATCGTCTGCAGCCCATGCGACGCGATCAGGTCCTGCGCGACCCCGGTGATCACCGCCCGCTCCTTCAGTTGCAGTTCCTTCGCGCCCGCCTTGATTGCCGCGTCGACGTCCTCGCCCGTCACTACCTTGTATTTGGTGAGATCGTAGCTCTTCATAGCAGTGCCTCAGATAATCCTCAACGCGCCGCCGATGGCCAATTGCCGTTCGCGAGTGAACGTCAGCGGCGTCGTCACGCCCTCTCCCGTCGGCGTCGCGATGCTGAAACTCAGGTAGCCCGGAGCGCCGCTGCCCAGTGCTGCCGAGCAGGGAGCGTTATGAACGAAGAGCGTGGTGTTCATCACCTTCGCCATCTTCGTCACGTTTTCGATATTGCGCGAATGGATCAGCGCCGTGTGCCGGTAGCCGTGCTCGGCCTTCACTGCCGCCGCAATCGCCGCGTTCACATTCGGCACGCGCACGATCGGCAGGAACGGCATCATCTGCTCCTCCTGCACGAATGCGTGGTCCTCGCTCGTCTCGCCAAAAAGCAGATCCACGCCCGCCGGCACGCTGACGCCGGCAGCCGCGGCCAGCACCGAAACGTCTTTGCCGATCAGCTCCTTCTTCAGATGCGCGTGGCCGCAGCCCTTGCCTTCACCGTCGAATCGGAACGCGGCCTCAGTGAGCCGCTCAATCGCGTCAGGTCTCAGCTCGAAAGCCCCGGCGCGCTTCATGGCCGCCACGAATGCGTCGAAAACGGAGGCGACAACGAAGACTTCCTTCTCGCCGATGCACAGCAGGTTGTTGTCAAACGCAGCGCCGGCCACGATCGACTTCGCCGCGTTATCCAGATCGGCCGTTTCGTCCACAACCACGGGCGGATTGCCCGGACCAGCCGCGATCACTCGCTTGCCCGTCTTGGCCGCCACCCGCACCACGCCAGGCCCTCCAGTGACGCACAGCAGCGCCACGCCGGGATGCTGGAATACTGCTTCGGCCGCCTTGATGCTCGCTTCCGCCATCGTGGTGAATGTGTTGGCAATGCCCAGTTCCCGCTTGATTTCCCGGTTGAACGCCTGCAAGGCCAGCGCCGCCACTTTCGCGCCCGCGGGATGTGGGCTGAACACCGCCGTATTGCCTGCTGCGACCACATTGATCGCGTTGCTCGCCATCGTCGGCACCGAGTGCGTCGCCGGAAGGACCATGCCGATCACGCCCCACGGCGCGCGCTCGATGACGCACAGCCCCGACGTGTCGCCGCGGGCCTGAATGCTCATCGCCTCCACGCCCAGCACGTTCTTCACGATCTTCAGCTTCTCGATCTTGTGATCGAGCCGCCCCAGCTTGGTCTCGGCCAGTTCCAACCTCGCCCATTCCACGGCGTTCTCCGCGCACATCCGCTTGATGATCGCGACGATGCGCCCTCGATCCTCAAGACTCAGCGCGGCAATCTTCTCCTGCGCCGCGGCAGCGGCCTTCACCGCCTCGTCCACGGTGGCGAAGACCCCGTCGCCCACCATCGGCGCGGGCGGCTCCGCCCCCGCCAATCCCGGCGAGTTGAGCCGCTTCAGGATCTCCTCGACCACCTCAGCAACGATCTGTTCCCGGTTGATCATCTTGGCTTCTCGCAGCCTACTTCGGCAGGACGTTCTTCAGCCCTTCGTGCGGCCGCGCGATCACATGCACGCTCACCACTTCGCCGATTGGCCGGGCCGCCGCCGCGCCTGCGTCAACAGCCGCCTTCACCGACGCCACGTCGCCCGTCACGATCGCCGTGCACAGGCCGCTGCCGACTTTCTTCCAGCCCCTGAACTCAACCTTCGCCGCCTTCAGCATGGCGTCTGTCGCGAATACGAGCGCGACCAGGCCCCTGGTTTCGATCATTCCGATGCTGCCGTTTTCCATGATTTATCTCCTTTTCAGCCGCCCTACCGCAGGAACCCGTCGCTCAAACCTTCATGCGGACGCGCGATGACGTGCGCCGAAATCAGCTCGCCCACCCGCCGCGCCGCCGCCGCGCCCGCGTCCACGGCAGCCTTCACGCTGCCGACATCGCCGCGTACGATCGTCGTCACATAGGCGCCGCCGATTTCGATGCTGCGCACCAGGGTCACCGAAGCCGCTTTGCACATCGCGTCGCTGGCTTCCACCAGCCCAACGAGGCCGCGCGTCTCGATCAGGCCCACTGCGTCGCCATTGCTGTCGGCGTTGTCCTTCCCGGCCGGCGCCCCCGTCTTCTTGGCAGCCGTCGCCAGAAAAAGATCCAGCTCATCGTGCGGACGCGGAATCACCTGCACGCATGACAGCTCGCCGATGCGGCGCGCCGACGCCGCTCCGGCGTCCGTTGCGGCCTTCACTGCCGCCACGTCTCCTTCGACAAAGGCAGTCACCAGGCCGCTTCCCACGGGCTGCCAGCCCAGGAACGACACTGTCGCCGCCTTCAACATGGCGTCGGAAGCCTCAATGAGGGCGACCAGGCCTTTGGTTTCGATCATTCCTAGCGCTTGTTTCATCTCTCGGTTTCTCCTACTTGATCAGCTCAATCTCTTTCGCCAGATGCAGCCCGCAGGCGTTCGCCTCGTCCGTGTCCATGTGCACGTTCAGGCGAACCTTCGGGTCCACACGCACGTGAACCCGGTTGAACGTCACGCCGGCATCGCCGCCGACGCGCAGCTTCATCACGTCCTTGTGCTTTACCCCATACCACTCGGCTTCGGCCGGATTCATGTGAACGTGAATCGCCGCGCGAATCACGCCTTCCTTCAACTCCACCAGTCCCTTCGGGCCCATGATGAACCCGCCCGGCGTTCCGTCGATGTCCCCCGACAGCCGGATCGGCACATCGTCGAAGCCCAGGCTGATCGCGTCCGTGAAAGCCAGTTCCACCTGCGAGCGGCTGCGTATCGGTCCCAGAATCCTCAGGTTGGAAATCACCCTGCTGCGCGGTCCGATCAGTGTCACCGTCTCATTGGCCGCGTAATGTCCTTCCTGGTACAGCGGCCGGCGCACCGTCAGTTCGTACCCTTGGCCGAACAGCACGTCCAGGTCTTTCCGGCTGACGTGCATGTGCCGCGCCGAGGCGTCCACCACCAGCTTCGGAGCCGGCGGCGGCAAGGGCCGCCCCAGATTCTTCGACACCACCTGCCGGACCAGTTGCTCAACGGCGGATCGCGTCAATGTGTTTTCTGTCGCCATCTCAAACTCAATTCTGCAACGCCAGCAGGGTCGCGCGTGCGACCACCCGCTCCTCATCGGCCGGTACGACGTAAATCGCCGCCCGCGAACCCGCCGCCGAAATCCGCGCTTCGCCGCGCACCTGCGCGTTCAACTCCTCATCCAGCTCAATCCCAAGCCTCCCAGTCCGCGCAGACGGCCGCGCGAATCTCCGGACTGTTCTCCCCGATGCCGCCCGAAAACGTCAGTACGTCCAGCCCGCCCAACTCGACGAAAAACGCCCCCAGGTAGTGCCGTATCGAGCGCACAAGCACATCGAGCGCCAGCCGCGCCCTGCTGTCTCCGCCTGCCGCGGCTTCCTGCAAGTCGCGCATGTCGCCGCTGCCGCCGCTGATGCCAGCCAGTCCGGATCGGCTCGACAGGATCTCCACCACCTCATCCACACCCAGCGACATGCTTGTGCATCATGAACAGCACCGCGAAGACATCCAGATCGCCCGTCCGGTTGTTGTGCGGCAGCCCGCTCTGCGCCGAAATGCCGAAACTGGTGTCCACGGCCACGCCATCACGAATCGCCGCCATGCTCGAACTGCCGCCAAGATGACAGGAGATGTGCCGTACGTCTGTCCGGCCCATCAACTCCTGCGCCTTCTCGCTCGCAGCGCGATGGCTCGCCCCGTGAAACCCATACCGCCGGATGCCGTGCTCCTGCTTCCACTCGTACGGCACTGCGTAGGTCACCGCCGCCTCAGTCAACTGGTCGAAGAACGCAGTCTCGAACAGCGCGACCAGCGGCAACCCCGGCATTTCAGCCTGAAACGCGCGCATCGCAGCGATGTATGGCGGATTGTGGGCAGGAGCCAGAAATGTGAACTCCTCCATCGCGCGCAGCACTTCGTCGTTCACGATGCGCGCGCCGGTCAACGGTCCGGCATGGACTGCCTTGAACCCAACAGCGCCAATGTCTGCTCCCCCCAGCTCTTCCAGGCACTTCCTGATCGCCGCCGCATGGTCCTGGCATGCCCCGCCCGGCTGCCCGATTCGCTCTTGCCTGCCCTGCGCCAGAACCCTGCTCTCCGGCATCTCGTACAGCCTGTACTTGAACGTAGTGCTCCCGATATTGGCGACGAGGATCTTCATGGGCGACTTGGGACCTGGCCACCTGCATCATACCCCGTTTGAATGAATTATTCAAACTCCTTCAAACTCTTTCAACCTCCCCGCCATCGAACCCCTTCCACACCGCCGCCACCGCCGATTCCACTATCTCGTCCGAAAACCGTCCTCCATGCGCCCCAAATCGCTCGAAGAGCGCCAGGCTGTGCGACGTCATGAACAGAATCAGCGCCACTGGCGCCGGCTCCGCCCCCAGTTTTCCTTCCGCCTTCAAACGTGCCAGGAATTCTATCAGCGACCAGCGCATCGTCACCAGCGGGTTGTCCGGATGCGTTTGCGCGAACTTCTCGAACTCGAAATCCTGGCTGGCGAGCAATTGCACAACAACCGGCGCCGCGGCACGAAAGTAGTTCAACAACCCAAACATCAGGTCGCGCAGAATCTGCTCGCCGCCCTTCTGCGAATCCGCATTCGGGAGGCAACTCTTGAAATCGAAAGCTGGCGGCACCATCGCTGCCAGGAAGAGATCAGCCTTCGTTTCGTACCGCTGAAACAGGACCGCTTCGCTCACTCCTGCCTGGCGCGCTATCTCACGCGTCGAAGCCTTCAGCCCTTTCTCAACGAATGCCGCTCGCGCGAACTCCAACAACCGCTCGTCGCTGATTAACTTCTTGCGGCCCATTCGTGTTTACTTGCGGCAGAGGAAATACACCGAACCGGGGGAAGTGCCCTGTTCATCCACCGTCAATCCCGCCTTTGCCAGACTATCCGGCCAGAACGTCTTGGATGCCCGACGCTGGTGCATGAGCATTGGGCCGTACGCCACATTCAACCATGGATCCTTCTGAATTACGGCCAGTAGAAATTCGCCGCCCGGTTTTAGAACCCGCGACACCTCCCGCAAAGCCTCTTGAATCCCCTCACGGCTCAAATGATCGATCGCATACGTGCTCACCACGCCATCAAACTCCCCCGCACCGAACGGCATCTTCCGCATGTCCGCGTTCACCACCTCTACACGCTCGTTGACCCCCGCCACGCGCGCGTTACTTCGCAGCAGCGCCTCGCCGTTCCCTTTGATGTATTCCGCGCTGAAATTGTCCAGCGCCGTGATCCGTACACCTGGCCGGGCCAAACCCATCATCACCGTCGTCCGGCCCCCGCCGCATCCGACGTCCAGCACCCTGCCCTGCCCCGACGACATGAATCGCGGTGTCAGCATCTCGATCGGACGGTTGTATCCGAACACGAACTGCACGATCAGAAACCCCGCCAGCGCCCACACCGCGCATATCCCCAGCAGTGCCGACACTACGCCTCGAAGCCGGCGTCTCAGCAACCACGCCAGCAGTCCCAGCACACATGCCACAACCAGATGCCCGTGAGTCCACGGCCATGTGTACCCAAAGTCATATCCAGCCAATAAATAAGCAAGCACTTAGTTATTATCCGGCCCTTGATCTCTCAGTCAAGTAAACTTTGTTCACTTCCTCAGTTTTATGGACCATTTTTGATTTCCATCAGTATTAGACTTCATGGCCAATCTCCTCGCCGACCTCCGGTTTGCCCTTCGCGCGCTTCGTAGGAGCCCGCTTTTCGCCGCGGTCGCCATTCTATCCCTTGCCCTTGGCATCGGCGCCAACACCGCCATCTTCACCCTCCTCGACCAAATCCTCCTCCGCGAACTCCCCGTCAAGAACCCCGACGAGCTTGTCATGCTCTTCCAGCGCGGTGCCCACAACGGCAGCAACATGGGCGACCGTATGCATTCTTACCCCATGTATCAGGACTTTCAGCAGCGCGCCGCCCCTTTCAGCGAGGTCATCTGCCGTCGCCTGGTCAACACCTCGGTCAGCGTCGACAACCATACCGAACGCGTCGACGCCGAAATGGTCTCCGGCAATTACTTCTCCATGCTGGGCGTCAAGCCCGCCGTCGGCCGGGTCTTCAACTCGCAGGAGGACGACCGTCTTTACAATGGCCATCCCGTCGCCGTCCTCGGCTATGACTACTGGGTGACACGCTTCGCCGCCGACCCCAACGTCGTCGGAAAAAAGATCAGCGTCAACAACTACCCCATGACCATCGTTGGCGTGTCCGCCCGCGGATTCGCCGGCCTCGACCCGGCGCGCTCCATCCAGATCCGCGTTCCCATCCAGATGAAGCCCGCCATGGTCCCCGAGTGGTCCTGGGTCTACATGGATGACCGGCGCTGCCGCTTCGTCCAGGTCTTCGCCCGCCTCAAGCCCGGCTACACCGTCGAATCCGCCAAAGCCCCCATGCAAGGCTTGTTCACCCAGATCCGCCAATACGAGATGACGCTGCCAAAGGCAGCCAAATGGTCCCCGTACATCCGCGATCAATTCATGAAGGGCACGCTTCACGTCGAAAAGGCTGCTACCGGCTACTCCGGCCTGCGCAATGATTTCTCCACAGCCCTCATCGTGCTGATGTGCATGGTCGGCTTGGTTCTCTTGATCTCCTGCGCCAACGTCGCCAATCTCCTCATCGCGCGTGCCTTCGCAAGACAGAAGGAAATCGCAGTCCGGCTCGCCATCGGCGCTTCCAGAGGCCACCTGATCCGCCAGATGCTTGTCGAGAGTCTCGTCCTCTCCTTCGCCGGCGGAACCCTTGGCGTCCTGCTCTCCATCTCCATGACGCGCGTCCTGCTGTCGCTCGTGCCCACTGAGGGGAACCCTCTCCTTATCGACCCATCGCCTGACCTCCGCATCCTCGGCTTCACCCTCGCCGTCACGACCCTCACCGGAATCGTCTTCGGACTCCTGCCAGCCCTCCGCGCCAGCCGCCCCGACCCCTGGAACACTCTCAAGGACACCGTCGGCTCCGTCGCCGGCGCCGGCGGCTCTCTGTTCCTTCGCAAAGGCCTCGTCACAGCCCAGGTCGCACTCAGTTTCCTGCTCGTCTTCGGCGCCGGCCTCTTCGTCCGTAGCATGCAGAACCTCAAAACGAAGGACACCGGCATCCGCGAGATAAACAATCTGGTCACTTTCCAGGTCTCGCCTGCCCTCAACGGCTATGACGAGGCGCGTACCGTGAATTTCTATCGCGAACTCCTCGATCATCTCCGCGCCGTGCCCGGCGTCAAATCCGCTGGCCTCGCCGCGGTCCCTCTGCTGCACGGCTGGGAGTGGGATAACACGATGTCCGTCGAAGGCCATAAGGCCCGCGATGGCGAAGACATCCAGGCCTTCATGAACGCGCTCTCGCCCGGGTACTTCGAAACCATGGGCATTCCCATCCTGGAAGGCCGCGACTTTGATCTCCGCGATGTCAAGAAGGACCCTAAGGTCGTCATCGTCAATCGCACTTTCGCCCAGCACTTCTTCGGCAATAAGAGCGCCATCGGCAGGCGTCTCGGCAACGGCAGCGGCCCCGACACCAAACTCGACCGCGAAATCATTGGTGTCGTTGCCGACACTCTCTATGAAGGTCCGCGCGAAGGCGTTCGCCGCCAGGTCTTCGTCCCTAACTTCGGCAACGGCGGCGTCTGCTTCTATGTCCGAGCGGCCATCGGCTCCTCATCGGCCTACGGTCTGCTGCGCAACGAGGTGAAGAAACTCGACCCCGCAATGCCGGTCTATGAAATGAAGACCCTGGGCGCCCAATTAGACGAGACACTGCTCACCGAGCGCCTTGTCGCCCTGCTCTCTGCCGGCTTCGGCTCTCTCGCGACGCTGCTTGCCGCCATCGGCCTCTACGGCGTCATGGCCTTCGTCGTTGCCCGCCGGCGTAAGGAGATGGGTATCCGCATGGCCCTCGGTGCCGAGCCCAGATTCGTCCTCTGGCTCGTAATGCGCGAAGTCGTCATCCTCGTCGCTCTCGGCCTCGCACTCGGCCTCCCCGCCGCCCTCGGCCTTGGCCGCTTCGTCGCTTCTCAGCTATACGGCATCAATGCGAACGATCCCTGGATCGCCACTGCCACAATGGTTCTGCTGATCGCCGTCTCTGGCGCAGCCGGCATCATCCCTGCCCGCCGCGCCAGCCGCATCGACCCCGTCCTCGCCTTGCGCTACGAGTAAAGACCGGCCGTTTGGGAGCCGCGACCGTCGGTGGAGCGGTGCACACCCTACACACCTCATTAGTCCACCCTGCTGGATTGCCTGACACGATTCCGGCACCCTACTATTCCACCACCCTCCCCCGTGGTCATAGAATGATCTCGACTGCCGGAAATCCCATGCACCTACTCCTCCTCGCCTTCCTCTTCGCCCAGGCCCCCGACGGCCAACCCGCCCCCTCCAACGTCCGCGGCGCCGAATACCCTCGCATCCACGCCGACCTCAGCGTCACCTTCCGCTATAAAGCCCCCGACGCCAAGAAGGTCCAACTCAACCCCGGCGGCGCCGACAACGGCCTCGGCAAAGGCCCCCTCGACATGACCCGCACCGCTGACGGCTTCTGGACCGTCACCATCCCGCCCGCCGTCCCCGGCTTCCACTACTACTGGTTCCTCGTCGACGGCGCCATCGTCAACGACCCCGCCAGCGAAACATTCTTCGGCTGGGCCCGCCAATCCAGCGGCATCGACATCCCCGAAAAAGGCGCCGACTTCTACTCCCCTCACGACGTCCCCCACGGCGACGTCCGCATCCACTGGTATTTCGCCAAAACCACCCAAGCCTGGCGGCGCGCCTACGTCTACACCCCGCCCGGCTACGACAAGGACACCCGCACTCGCTACCCCGTCCTCTATCTGCAGCACGGTTCCGGCGAAGACGAGCGCGGCTGGTCCACCCAGGGCCGCGCCAACTTCATCCTCGACAACCTCCTCGCCGCCGGCAAGGCCAAGCCGATGCTGGTTGTCATGGAACAGGGCTACGCCTTTGCACCCGGCACCATCAAGCCCAACCTCTTCGAAGATCTTGTCCTGAACGACCTCATCCCCGCCATCGATTCCACCTACCGCACCCTCACCACCCGCGACCACCGCGCCATGGCCGGCCTCTCCATGGGCGGCGGCCAGACTCTTCAGATCACCCTCAACCACCTCGACCGCTTCGCCTGGATCGGCGCCTTCAGCGCCGGCCTTCGCCTCGGCGACGACATCAAAGCCGCCTACAACGGCGTCTTCGCCGACCCAGCCGCTTTCAACAAGAAGGTCCGTCTGCTGTGGCTCGGCGCCGGAACCGCCGAGGAACGGGCCCATAAGGCTCTCCTGACCGCCCACGATACCCTCGACAAGGCCGGCATCCGCCACTCCACCTACGCCGCCCAGGGCACCTCCCACGAATGGCAGACGTGGCGCCGCCACCTCAACGAGTTCGCTCCGCTGCTCTTCCGTTGAACGACGACCTGTCAGCGGCCCGCTCCTGACAGCAGTTCCTTGCCGTTCTGCCAGGTCAGGTAAATCGCCGCCAGCCCGATCAGCCCCAGCGCGACATTGTTAAACCACTTGTTCCTGTACTCGCCCAGCAGCCCCTTGTCGTTGCCCAGGCGCAGCAGCACCAGCGACGACACAGGCAGCAGAACCACGAATAGCGCCGATGTCGCCAGCACCAGCACCACAGGCTCGAAATCGGTCGCCAGGACATACAGCGGCGAAAGGCAAAACCATGCGACGCAAATCCGGTACACCGGATGTTTCTTGGTCGAGCCAGGCTCTGGCGGTGTCTGCCGCTCCGCCGGACTCCGCAGGCTGCGCCAGATCTCGGTCATCACCAGGCTGTAGCCCGTATTGCTGCCGAGAAACGTCGTGAAAACCGCCGCCCACAGGCACAGCCCCAGCATGATGCGCCCCGGCTCACCCAGCGCCTTCATGTAGAGCAATTCCAAATCCTGCGCCGTCTTGAATTTCACTCCCATCGGCTGCAATGCGGCAGCCGCCGCCACCTGGATCAGCAGCGACATCAGCAGCACAGTGACAACGCTCAACAACAGGTCCAGTCGCTGCTTGCGGAGCTGATCCGACGTGCGCCACCCCTTCTCGTAAAGGAAACTCGGGTACTTCAGGTTGTTCACTGAACTCGCCCCGGTGCCGGCCAATGCCATGAGCACCAGGAAGTATCGATAGAATCCCTCGTTCGGTGGAATGCTTGGCACCAACATTCCGGAAACCACCGCCACCGGATCGGGCCGCGCCAGCACCGCAATCGCCACCAGCGATCCTCCCAGCACAACCAGCAGCGGACGGCTCCAGCTCTCTACCTGCCGGTACCCTCCGTGGAACACCACCCATGTGCCAACCCCGGTGAACACCAGCGACCAGATGACCGCTCCCTTCGCACCCGGCAGTGGAAACACCATCTGCATCGAGATTCCCAACAGCAGGATCAGATACAGGTTGCTCAGGTGTCGCTTGAGAAAGATTGCCACCCCCAGCAGCACTACCAGGCCTCGCCCGCACCGGCGATACCCCATCAGCAGGCTCTCTCCCGTCACCACGACGTAGCGCGAACCCGCCTCGAGGATGAAGAAACTCGCGATGTAGATCGGAAACAGCGCCCACAGCAGCTTGTATCCGTAGTTCGATCCCGCCGCCGAATTCGACAATACGTCGTTTGGCCCGATTGCGGACAATGCAAACACCAGGCCGGGCCCGAAAACCGCCCACCACCGCTGCCGCCGCGATGCCGCTTCCACGGTGATGGGCTCTTCCACGTTCATGCGGGAGGCCTCAACATCCTGAAGGCTGGCGTCTTCGCCGTCTGCGTCCGCCAAGGCCGCTCCCGTACAACCTTCACCACTCCGCCCGTCCTCCACTGCCCGGCCATCATCGCGGTCCCCACGTCTCGACTCGCCAACTCACCGATTACCGCCTCCTCCAACGCTGTTTCATTCATCGGCCCCACTTCAGGACTCGCCAGCAAAAGCACCCTCGGCATGCCGTTCTCCTCGGTCTCGACCAGTTGATAGTCCCCCACCAGCCCGCCGAACCTCGCCGGCAGAAACTCCTCAACCACCCTGATCAAGTCCGCGGCCGGGAAAGTCATCCCTCCGGCGGTGAACTTCTTGCCGTTTCGAATGCTGTGGATGCGCGTCCGCAGTCCGGCTCGCTCCAACTCGCATCCGCATTCCCCCCGCGTCGTATGCGCGTGATCGCCGGTATCGAAGTTCAGCATGAGCTTTGGAGTGCACGGGTGAATCGTCGTCAGGTAGAGCGGCTCTGGCTCCCCCGTTCTCCGCTTCGCCCGTCGTCAATGCCACTTTGTTCAGCGCGATGTGCACCTCATCCCGATGCTGCCGGTTCGCGCAACCCCCTCCCAGAGTGCCGGCCTCGCTCATCGCCCACGTGCACCAGGCAAGGCAGCCTGCCCGTTTGAAAAGCTCCTCCTTCGACGCGCTGAACGGCTCGCCGCTCACCCGGAAACACGTTCCGCTGATGTCCAGGTTCCGCTCCAGCGCCGCCGCGCAAATCCGCGCCGCGCCGCTGGCCACCGTATCCACGCGCATCGCCGGCTCGCCCCGCCGCTTCCGTTCCGCCAGCAGATTCGAAATCTTCCAGGCGTCAGTCAATGGTAAATACTGAGGCCACGCCGTCTCCTGGCCCGAAATCACACACATGCTCAAGCTCAATTGCGTCACCAGCCACGAACGCCAGTTACCTGAGTGCGTCGGCGTGTACCAGGCCTGGAATGGATTCCCCATCAGGTGATACTCGAGGAAATTCGCCATTCCCGATACCCCCGGAGGCACCGCCCTCCACAGCAGCCCTGGCATGCGATCCATCCCCGTCGCGTGCTGGTAAAGGCGCTTCAGCATCGCGTTCTGTTCGAGCGCCGCCAAGCTCACATGCGACGCGCGCCCATGCCCGCTCGAGCCGCTCGACGACCCCCGGTATGCCCGCTCCACCAAAGGGTTGTCGAAATCCTCCGACCTCACTTCGATCTTCAACCCCCCTCGCGCCAGTGGTCGCAATCCCTTGATTTCGTCCGTCGATACGAAAACCCCAGCCTCCCGCAGCCTGTCCAACGCTCCCTCGATCCCGTCCTTTGATACCAGGGACTCGAGATCCCCATACTCGACTCCCGCCCATTTCAGCATCCGCGAATACACGCACTCCGGACGCGCATAGATCGCCTCCCTCACCGTGTTGAGGAATGTCTCCGGCCGCCGCTCCACCTGCGCCTGAATCTCGCGCTTCGACTCCTCCACCGAGATCCGCCGCCGCAGGAACCCGGGCAGTTGCGCCTCGAACCGCAGCAGCAGGCCGGCCTGCAGAGCAAGTTCCTTCGCTGCTTGAAAGCTCTTCATTCCGGCCCTAAAAGACGGACTTCAACGTGACTCAAATCTTCCTCCAGGCCCGAGATGCGAATCCCATTATTGCAGCCAGGACTCCGCTCCGCCTGTCAACCGAAATACAATGATGTCGGCTCGTGGACACCGATCCCAATTCCCACCAGCCTTGGAGTCTGTACATGAAGCTGCAATTCCTCCTGCTTTTGGCCACTCTCTCTTTTGCCGCTCAGCCGACCACCGGCTTCCGTCCTGAAGCCCTCCGCTGTGAGTACCTCACCAATCCCTTTGGCATCGATGTCGCCCAGCCGCGCCTCAGTTGGCGCATTGCCCCCCTCTCCCCCGGCCTGAACCAAAGCGCCTACCAGATCCAGGTCGCCTCCTCCAGCGGCCCTCTCAATCAGGGCAAGGCCGATATATGGGACTCCGGACGAGTCGCATCCTCTCAAGCCGCCTTCATTCCCTATGCGGGCCCCGCTCTCATTTCCGGCCAGCGCCTCACCTGGCGCGTCCGCGTCTGGGACGCCGCGGGAAAGCCCTCCCCGTGGTCCGTCCATGCCTCCTGGTCCATGGGCCTCCTCAACCCCTCCGAATGGACCGGCAGCTTCATCGGCGCCGCCCCTCAATCAAACGTCAAACCAGGCACCCCCCAACCCTTCCCTTGGCTCCGCAAGACCCTCAAGCTCGACCGCAAACCTACCCGCGCCACTGCCTACATCAACCCCCTCGGCTACTACGAGCTTTACGTCAACGGGGCGAAAATCGACGACCACCTCCTCTCTCCCGCCGTCACCGATTACTCCAAACGCAGCCTCTACGTCTCCCACGACATCACCCCCCACCTCCGCACCGGCCCCAATGTCATCGCCCTCTGGCTCGGCCGCGGCTGGTATGTTCGCGGACATCCCGGCGTCATCCATGACGGCCCGCTCGTCCGTGCCCGCTTCGATATCGAACAGCCCGGCGCCGCCCCACTCCGCGTAGACACAGACACCTCCTGGAAGATCCACTTCAGCCCCATCACCCCACTCGGCCGTGGAACTGCCTTCGGCGACTATGGCGGCGAACGCTACGACGCCGCCCTCGAACTCCCCAATTGGTCCGCCCCCGCCTTCGACGACTCCTCCTGGGATGCCGCAGCCGTCTTCACTCCTCCCACCCCATCAGCCACCGCCCAGATGGTCCAGCCCAACCGCGCCATCGAAACGCTCCAGCCCGCCAAAATCGAGGAGTCCGCGCCTGGCGCCTTCACCATCGACATGGGCCGCAACTACGTCGGCTGGTTCGAGGTCAAACTCCCGCCATCCACGGCCGCCGGCAAACAGATCCGCATCGAGTTCGCCGACACGCCCCCCTCAGCCGCCCGCTTCATGACCCAGAACCAACGCGATGAATATGTCACCCGCGCCGGTGCCGGCCAGACCATCCGCTCCCGCTTTAACTACCACGGCTTCCGCTGGGCCCGCATCACCGGACTCGACGTCGCCCCCGCCGCCGCTGACATCACCGGCCGCCTCATTCGCACCGACTATGCCCGCGCCTCGTCCTTCGAATCCTCCAACGATCTCCTCAACCGCATCTATCGCACCGCCAACTGGACCTACGAGAACCTGACCCTCGGCGGCTACGTCGTCGATTGCCCCACCCGCGAACGTCTCGGCTACGGTGGCGACGCAGGCACCTCCATCGAAACCGGCCTCTTCAACTTCGACACCGGCGGCCTCTACAACAGTTGGGCCGCCAATTGGCGCGACGCCCAGGCCCCCAATGGCGACGTCCCCTACACCGCTCCCAACTACCCTGACCAGGGCGGCGGCGGTCCCATGTGGAGTGGCTTCGTCGTCACCCTCCCCTGGCATATCTATCTCCAATACGGCGACAAGCGTGTCCTGGAATCCAACTACAACCTCATTCGCAACTGGCTCGCTTTCGCCGACACGAAAACCAAGGACCTTCTCATCGAGCACTACGTCAGCGTCGGCATCAGCATGCCCCAGTGGAACTACCTCGGCGATTGGGTCGCGCCGCGCCGGAGCCGGGACCAGCCCGACGTCGCGCGCAACCCTATCAGTGCCCGTTTCATCAACAACTGCCACTACCTCTACACGCTCCAGATCGCCTCCCGCATCGCCGCGCTGCTCGGCAAGCCCGAGGACTCCAAAACCTACACCGCCCGCGCCGAAGCCCTTCGAGCCAAGCTCCACCAGACCTTTTTCAATGCCGCCGACACCACCTACGCCACCGGCGAGCAGCCCTACCTCGCCTTCCCCCTGCTCATTGGCATCGCGCCCCCCGATATCCGCCCTGCCCTGCTCAAGAACCTCGAGCAGACTATCCGCGTCAAAGACGCCGGCCATATCAACGCAGGCATGCACGGCGTCTACTTCCTTCTGAAACTTCTCATGGAGCAGGACCGCAACGACCTCATCTATGAGATGACCAGCAAGACCACATTCCCCGGTTGGGGCAACATGCTCGAACAGGGCGCCACCACCTTCTGGGAGAGTTTTTCCGGCCAGTCGCGCATCCATGACACCCTCATCTCCATCGGCGCGTGGTTCACTGAAGGCATCGGCGGCATCCGCATTGACGAAGATGCCCCTGGGTTCTCCCACTTCTTCCTCAAGCCCGCCCCAGTCGGCGACCTCACCTTCGCCCGCACCAGCTACCGCTCCCTCCACGGCGACATCGTCAGCAACTGGCGCATCGAAAACGGCGTTCTCCATTACGACGCCGCCGTCCCGCCCGGCACTACCGCCACACTCCACCTCCCCGCGGCCCCAGTCGCCACACCGCCCCCCGGGGCGAAGTTCTCACGAATCGAGAAGGGCAAAGCCCTCTACGAACTCGGCCCCGGCACTTACTCCTTCGCCTCCAAGCTCGCTCGATAGCTACTGCAGGACTCCTGAGTAGCTAGTACTGGAACGAGCCCGCTGAGTCTTGCTCGAAATTTGGGACTAAAGTTGGATCGACCGGCCTCGGTCCGCCTCCGAAAATCATGAGAACTTTTCCCATTTTCGGAGGGCTTTCGATGTCCATTCGACATCTTCGCTTGGCCTCATCGGCCACGCTTTTTGGGCTTATAATCCCGTGTGCCGGGGCAACGCTGACTCTCGACGCCGTGGATTCAGGAAACTATCGCGCCAACGGAATCCATGCACAGGCCATTGAGAACCACTTGACCGGGCTATTCAATCAGGTGGAATACAGGAGTTTCTTCGTCTTCGATTTGTCGTCGATTGCGGGCACAGTCAACTCCGCGACGCTGCGCCTGTTCAACCCGGAGGTTTCGGAGTTCCTCCACGGTTACGTCTCTCCCGATCCGACCGAGACGCTGAACATCTACGACGTTACGACGTCTGCGGCCTCCATCACCGGAAACACCGCCGGCCTCGCGGGTTTCGCCGACCTCGGCTCGGGAACCCTCTTCGGAACAACCACCGTCAGCGTCGCCGACAACGGCTTCGTGGTCGAAATCGCTCTGAACGCCTCAGCCGTGTCAGCACTGGACGGCGGTTCGGGCTTGTTCGTCCTTGGAGGCGCGCTCAGCACCGTTTCAGGTACTGAGGACCAGCACGTGTTCGGCTTCAGCACTGCCGCTTTCGTGGCCGATCACACTCGGCAATTAGTGCTCGACGTAACGCCCGATCCTGGTTCCGAGATTCCTGAGCCATCTGCCGTCAGCTCTCACCTCCATAGGAGCGCTGGCAGTCCTCGCCGCCCGCTTGAGACGGTCCCGAACCCGGATAGAATGACATTCAATGATCTGGGCTCTTCTTCACTTGGCGCTGCAGGCCGCCTCCATCTCCGTCGTTGCCGGACCTGACAACATCCAACTCAACGAACCCTTCGCCGTCGCCTTCGATCGCGCCGGCAATTGGTACATCCTCGAACACAAAGGACAGCGCATCGTCCGCGCCGGCAAGGACGGCAAGTTCACCCCCTTCGCGGGAGCCGCCGCCGCCATCCAGGCGCAGTTCCACGACCCCCACGGCCTTCTCGTCACCCGCGACGGCCGCACTATGTTCGTCGCCGACACCCTCAACAACCAGATCCGCAGAATCGATCTCCGCTCAGGGACCATCGCGACCCTGGCCGGCACCGGCGAGAAGTCCTTCTCCGGCGATAATGGCCCTGCCCTGCGGGCCGCCTTCAATGGCGCCTTCGCCATCGCTCTCAGTCCCGACGAAAAGTCACTCTACGTCGCCGACCTCGGTAACCGCCGCATCCGCCGAATCGACCTCAAGAGCGGCATCGTGACTACGGTCGCCGGCAACGGAACCCGCGGCATCCCCGCCGACGGTTCGCCCGCCGCGGCAAGCCCGCTCGAAGACCCCCGCGCCGTCGCGGTCGACTCCAAAGGACTCATCTACATCGTCGAGCGCAATGGCAACGCACTCCGCGTCGTCGACCGCGCAGGCACCATCCGCACCCTCATCGCCCCCGGCCAGATCCAGCCCGACCTCAAAGGCCCCAAGCACCTCTGCATCGACTCGAAAGACAACGTCATCATCGCCGACACCGAGAACCACATCATCCGGCGCTACAATCCGCGCGACCGCTCCACCGTCACCATCGCCGGCTCCGGAGCCAAGGGCGCTAACCTCGCTCCCGCCGACCCGCTCAAGTCAGAAATGAACCGCCCCCACGGCGTCGTCTTCAACACTGCCGGCGAACTCTTCATCTCTGACAGCGACAATCACCGTATCCTCCGCCTCCGCCCGTAGCCGCTGATCGTAAAGTGATTGCATTGCTATCATTGATGTATGGCCAGCATCACCATCCGGCGGCTCGACGACAACGTCAAGGCCAGACTGCGCGTCCAGGCCGCCAAACACGGACGGTCTATGGAAGAGGAGGCCCGTGAGATTCTGAAGGTCGGACTCGCTACTCAAGCGGTTCGCGAAACCGAATCTCGTTGAGGGTATCCGCCGCATTATTGAACCTCTCGGCGGCGTCGAACTTGAGATCCCTCCCCGTCGGATCATTCGTCGCCGTCCACTGTTCCGCTAATGATCATCCTCGACACGAATGTCTTGTCGGAGGTCCTCCGGCCAGCGCCCTCACCCAGGGTCACGCGTTGGCTCGCCTCTCAGTATCTTTCCGCCACGTTTACCACCGCCATCTCGAAGGCTGAAATACTTGGCGGAATCGAGATTCTGCCGGTCGGCAAGCGGCGTTCCGATCTCGCCGTGGGGGTTGAACGGATCTTCCGCGAGTACTTCGAGGCCCGAGTGCTGCCCTTCGATGAACCCGCAGCACAGGCATACGCTGTCGTCGTCGCTCTTCGCAGTCCGATGGCCGCCCGATCTCCGAACTCGATGCCATGATCGCCGCCATCGCACTCAGCCACAACGCCCCCATCGCCACCCGCAACACCCGCGACTTCGAAGGCTGCGGTGTGCGACTTATCAACCCCTGGGTTGAGTGACAGCGCGCTGATCCACACAGAAGCGTCACTACCGGCGACCCCTCCGCATCCCCGACATCACCGCTCCGTACACCATCACCCCCGCGGCCATCAGCCCGATGACGAAGAAGCTGAAGAACAGCCAAATCAACTGCTTTCGCTCATACTGCTTGTGCGGATCTCTATCCTCGGACATGCCTTCCTCCAGAGGCATTCTATCGCCGGGGCCGGTTCGTCGAGCCGACGGCAACGCCCGCTCGTAGTCCCCCGACCAGGCAGGCACCTCAGCGCATAGCCGGCTCCAGCGCCCGGCCCAGGAGCGCGTTCCCACCCGCCTCGCTGAACTTGGCCAGGGCCTTCGCATGTCCCTCCTCGGCGCGCCCCAGCAGGACGTCGAAACGAGCGTCCACCCGCGCCTTCGCAAACCATGGATCGCTCACCAGCCACGCCGGATTGGAGAAACCGAGATCGATCGCCTGCCAAAGCAAGCTCAAGCAAGTCTCCACGTCGCCGCACCCGCACGCCTGCCGCGCGTTGTACATCAACTCGTCCGCACCAAGCAAGAACTCGCCCTGTGTCTGCAGCATAATCTGCACGCTCTCCTCACACCGCCCTTCAAATAGCGCTAACAGCGACGTGACAGACTTCCTCGACACCGGAATCAGTCGTCCTTCCTCAATCCGTTTTCTGATCCGCTCCATCGCTTCCTCGCGGTGCCCCAGCGCGTCCAACGCCGAGGCGTCGATGTAGCCGATATCACCCGAGTAAGTCTCCAGGCAGCGCAAGTAATCGCCTGCCTGAAAGTGTGTGTGTGTCACCGAAGTCGGAATGTGAGGGTCCAGCCGCCGCGCCTCCTCGTGGAAGAACACGCTCTCCCGCGTCAGCCCGCAGAATCGGCAGGCGTACACCAGTCCTACAAACAGATCCGGCGACTCGCCATCCCTCGCGGCTCGCCGGAGCAGCCTCTCCATCGCCGCCCGTGGGCGCCCCAGATCCGTCTCCAGTTGCGCATACAGCGAGTGCGCCAGGTCCAGGTCGGGGTTCAACATGAGCGCTCGCTCGAACGCCTCCTGCGCTCTTGCGAGATTCTCCTGAGGCGCCTCGTTGTACTTCGCCATCAGCCGGTATACCCGCCCCAGCCTCGCCCACGCCGGCGCATAATTCGCATCCGATGCCAGCGCCCTCACGTACAGGTCCCTCGCATCCTGAATCCGCTGGCGGTCGTAGCTGAACTGATTTGCCCGCAGGTACAACTCGTAGGCCGTCGGCGTCGCCGGCACATCGGCCTTCAACCTCGCGTCATCGCACGGCGTCAATTGCACTTCGAGCGAACTCGCGATCCGTCTGACCATCTCGTCCTGCAGCCCGAACAAGTCCCGCATTGACCCCGACGCCTGCAGTGCTGCCTTCACCGTGCCGCCGGGCACTTCGATCATCTGCGCAGTCACCCTGATCTGATCGCCCACGCGTAACATCGTCCCCGCTATGGCCACGTCCACATCGGCTTGCCTGGTCAGCAGTTCCAAATCCGGCCCGGCCCCGCCAAACCGCTGCGCCACCAGGTGCGATCGCACTACCAGCCCCGGCATCGCCGACAGTGTCGATGTCAGCGCCTCGGGCAAGCTGAAACTCAGAAAATCGGTCTCCTCATCCATTCGAAGAGCCCTGAATGGCAGCACGATCAGCCGCCGCACCGGCCGGGCCTCCGCCACTCCCGCCTCGAAGCCGGAAGGCAATCCAGCCAGGGCCGCAGCCATTTCCGCCGCGCTTCCATAGCGCGCCTCCGGCTTCTTCGCCAGAGCCTTGCGGATCACGCGATCCACCGCCGCCGCGGCCGCCGAACCCGCCAGCGCCGGTGGCTGTTCGTGCAGCACTGCGTGCAGCGCCGCCATCGCGGTTGCCCCCTGAAACGCCAACCGGCCTGCGATCATCTCGAACAGAATCGCCCCGCAGGCGAACACGTCCGCCGGCGGCCCCGCTTCAAGCCCCTCGATCACTTCCGGCGCCATGTAGTTCGGCGTCCCCACCAGCGCCCCCACCTCAGAGATCATCGTCGCCGTCTGCTCGCTTGCTCCGCAGCGCCATCGTGCCAGCCCAAAGTCGAGCAGTTTCAAGCCCTGCCCGGTCACCATCACGTTGGCCGGCTTCAGATCCCTGTGCACGATGCCCGCCTCGTGCAGCGCTCCTACTGCCTCGAGCAGCTCCTGCGTGTGCCGCACCGCTTGATCGAGCGCCATCGCCCCATGTTTCAATCGATTCGAGAGGGCCTCCCCGTCCACTCGCTCCATCACCAGGAACAGCCCGCCGTTCTCTTCGCCGATCTCGTACAACCGGCATACCCGAGGATGGGTCACAGCGGCCGCCGTCCGCGCCTCCCGCCACATGCGCTGTCTCGCCGCCTCGCTCAAATGCTCGCTTCGGATCTGCTTCAGCGCCACCGTGCGCCCCAGCCGTTCGTCCACCGCCGCCCAGACAACCCCCATACCGCCTTCGCCCAGCTTGCGTTCCAACCGGTACTGGGCGATCCGTTCCATCGGCACCTAGCCTACTCCCTCCCAACCTCAGGGTCGAGCGCACTGAGCTAAAATCGTCGCTATCTCGATGCTCCGCGATCCCGACCATGCGCCGGCTCGCTTCCCCACCACCCGAGCCTCGTTGATCCTCGCCGTCCGCCAGCCCGAGTTCCGCGCCGAGGCCCTCGAAGCGATCCTCGAGACCTACTGGAAGCCCATCTACAAGTACGGCCGCCTCAAATGGAACCGCTCGCCCGAAGACGCTCAGGACCTCACCCAGGGTTTCTTCGCCAGCCTTCTCGAACGCGATCTCCTCGCCCGCTGGGATCCTGTCCGCGCCTCCTTCCGCGCCTATCTCCGCCTGTGCTTCGACGGCTACGTCAAAAACGAGCTCACCGCCGCTAACCGTCTCAAACGCGGAGGCGCCGCTCAAACCGTCAGCCTCGACTTCGAAGCCGCCGAGCGCGAACTCCCTCTCGCCGCCGCTCAAGCCTCCCCCGAAGACCTCTTCCATCGCGAATGGCAGCGGCGTATGTTTGAACTCGCCCTCGCCGACCTCTCGCGCCATTGCGAGACCACTGGCCGGCAGACCCAATGGCGCGTCTTCCTCGCGTACGATCTCCCCCCTGCCGCAAGGCCGAGCTACGACGAACTCGCCGCAGAACACGGCCTGCCGGTCACCACCATCACCAACTACCTCGCCTGGGCCCGCCGCGAATTGAGGCGGATTCTCCTCGATCGTCTGGCCCTGACCGCTGCCGGCGGCGCCGAGATCCGTCGCGAAGCCCGCGACCTCCTCCGCGGTCAGCACCCATGAACCTCGACGACGCCCAACTCGCTCACCTCATCTCCGCCGTCGATCGCCCCGACCTCTCGCAAACCCCTTACCAGCTCCGCGCCGAAATCGGCCGCGGCGGCATGGGAGTCGTCTATCGCGCCTACGACTCCCGCCTCGATCGGGAAGTCGCCATCAAGGTCGTCGACGACCCCGGCAGCGCTGAAGCCCGCACAGCCGCCTCACTCGAGCACCCCGGCATTGTCCCCATCCACGACATCGGCACGCTGCCAGACGGCCGCGCCTTCTACGTCATGCGGCTTGTCCCCGGACTTCCTCTCGACCGCTTCGTCCAACCCGCCACGCCCCTGTCCACCCGCATCGCCATCTTTCAGAAAATCTGCGACGCCGTCGCCTTCGCCCATAGCAAGGGCATCGTTCATCGTGATCTCAAACCCGCAAACATCATCATCGGCGACTTCGGCGAAGTCTCTGTCCTCGACTGGGGAGTCGCCCGGCCCGCCGCCTCCCTATCCAGTCTCCCCGCCGGCACGCCTGACTTCATGGCCCCCGAGCAAGCTGCCGGCGCGCCGCCCGACCCCCAGGCCGACATCTTCTCCCTGGGTGCCATCCTCCGCCTGCTGATCCCAAAAGATGCGGCAAGGACTCTGCACGCCATCGCCGCTAAAGCCGACAGCGCCGACCCGGCACACCGCTACCCCTCCGCAACAGGGCTCTCCGCCGAACTCGGCCGCTTTCTTGATGGATTCCCCGTCGAGGCCTATCGCGAGAACACGCTCGAACTCCTCTACCGCTTCATCCGGCGTGAACGCATCCTTCTGCTCTTGATTGGTGCTTACTTCCTCACCCGAATGGCTGTATACTTCTTTTCCGGCCGCTGAAATCTGTTGGGGCGCCTAAAGGATTGACAGCCGGCGCTGAATACACAGCAAGAGGGAATCAACACATGAACAAACCGCTCGTCGGCGTCATCGCCGGCACGCTCCTGGGCGCGCTTGACGGCGCGACTGCCTGGTTCACCCCGGCAGTCCACGACCAGATGTCCGGCATCATGGCCGGCTCTTCGATGAAGGGACTCGTCGTCGGCCTGGCCGCCGGCTTCTTCGCCCGCAAGGTCCAATCCGAGCCCAAGGGCATCCTCTTTGGAGCGATCATCGGACTGATACTCGCCGGCATCGTCGCCGCGATGCCCGATCCCAACACCGGCGAACACTACTGGGTGCAGATCATGCTCCCTGGTTTCGTCTTTGGCGGCCTTACCGGCTACCTCACCCAGCGCCTCGGCACCCGCACCGCAAACGCCTGAGCAGGACAAAACGATGGACATCGACAAGGCATTCGAGAATCAACTCAAGAACATCGAAAAGCGCACCGGCAAATCCCTGGCCGAGCTGACCGCGATGGTGAAGTCCAGCGGCCTTTCCAGGCACGGCGAACTCCGCGACATGCTCAAGAACGAACTCGGCATGGGCCACGGCGACGCCAACACTCTGGTCCATTTCGCCCTGAAGTCCGACGGCGCCTCGGCCGCCCAGGCCAGCGGCGCCTCCCCCGACGCAGTTCTCGACGAGATCTACTCCGGCCCCAAGGCTGCTCTACGTCCCATCCACGACAAGCTGATGACTGCCATCACCAAGTTCGGCGAATTCGAAATCGCCCCCAAGAAGGGTTACGTCAGCCTGCGCCGCTCGAAGCAGTTCGCCATGATCGGCCCGGCCACCAACTCGCGTGTCGAAGTCGGCCTCAACATGAAGGGCGTCCCCGCCACCGGCCGACTCGAAGAGTTGCCGCCCAAAGGCATGTGCCAGTACAAGGTCAAAGTGACCGACCCCGCCCAGGTCGACGCCGAGTTGATCGCCTGGATCAAGCTCGCCTTCGACTCCGCCGCGTGATCATTCACCGAACCCCAGCTTGCCTGAGCAGCATGGCGGAGTGGACTGCCGGCCGGTCCCGAGCGAAGAGCCGCGTGTCGGCCGTGAGAAACAGGCAATCATTCTCAACCGCAAGTGCGGCGTAAACGCAATCACCACAACGAAAGTTGGTGGCGTAGCGAGCAGTTCCAGCGCCCGATCCAGCTGCAGGCGATGGTCATAGAGCGCGGACGGACATGCCTCATCAGGTCTAAGGCCTGCGCTTGCGAGTTCCTCGTCTGGAGGTGCAGCTGCTTGCCGGCGTTCACGCGTGGCGAGCCAGCCTCGCAAATTCTGCCAGCAGCAGATCCGGTGCTATCAGAGCAACCTCTCCGGCCTCCCACTTCTCCAGCCACTGCAGTGCGTGTTCACTATCCGGCTCGGGCAAGATCCACTTGGCGGCAACGCTGCAGTCCACAACAACCGTTTCCGGCATGGACTATCGTTCTCGATCGCGCCGGATCAGCACGGCGCTATCGTCCAGTTCTGGAATTGAACTTGCGAAGAGGCTCAGTTCTTTGCGCAACGCCCCAAGGCTTCGCCGCCGCTTGACTTCGGCTGCCTCGGATTCCAACGCTCTGATGATCTCTGCGTTCAGACTGCGGCCTTGCCGCTTCGCCTCCTGCTTGATGACCAGATACACCTCTTCCGGCACCCGCTTTACTGTGATATCCATGGAACCATTTTGGAACCAACCTATCCCGGCCCGCAAGAACAACCCATTTCAAACAGGGCTGACACCACGCAGCGGAGCGCGTCCGGGCGGTCACACGCCCATTCTCAGTCACCAACCAAAACAAACTGAGCACTCTCAATCCCTTGCATCCCCCATGGCCCGCTCAATCTCGGTTCCCCGGCTAATCCTCGTGCTACTTCAGAATGGGCACTGCGCCGGCCATCCGCCGGCCACAAGCCCGGAGAGCGCAAATGCAAAACAAAGCCATTTCCGGCCAGAGCAAGCGAAGCCAACCATGCGGCGGATCCCCACTCAATCCCCGTGATAAAACAAAGCCATTTCTCCTTCCCGCCACCTGCAACCGGTGGCTCCAAATCGCTCAGAACATGACCTTTGTTTTAGTACCCACCACAATCAAGTGGTGGTATCGTACCAGAACCGGCAAGTCATTCAATTTGAGCCTCTTGACAGCAATGTGCTCTCGCGCCATACTGGAGCTGCAACTGATACGGTTATTAAGGTATAAATTTCCTAAATAGGACGTCGGCAAACGCATATGCGATGGACCGAAGAGTATAGGGCGAAACTCAGAACAGCCGGGGAAGCCGTAGCCCTCATACGGTCTGGAGAGACCGTCTACATCCAGCCAGGCTGCGCAACCCCCCAAACCCTTGTCCGCGCCATGTGCGCCCGCGGGCGCGAACTCGAAAACGTCGAGGTCATCCACATGAAGACCCTCGGCTGCGCTGACTACTCCCTGCCCCAATTTGAAGGCAGCTTCCGAACAACCTCTCTCTTTGTCGGCGACAACGTCCGCCAAGCCGTCCACGACGGCCGCGCCGACTACATGCCGATCTTCCTACACGAAATTGAGAGCCTCTTCGAGTCCGGCTGCAAGCCGCTCGACACCGTCCTGCTCCAGACCTCCCCGCCCGACCGCAACGGCTTCCTCTCCCTCGGCGTCGGCGTCGACTGCACTCTCACCGCCGCGCAACATGCCCGCCGCGTCGTCGCCGAAGTGAATCCGCACATGCCGCGGACCCACGGCCTGACCTTCCTCCACGTCTCCCAAATCGACGCCTTCGTTGAAGTCAATCAGCCTCTGCCCGAACTCCACCAGGAAGTGGCCTCCGACATTCAGAAGCGCATTGCCGCCAATGTCGCCTCTCTCATCCCCGACTGCGCGACCCTGCAACTTGGCATCGGCGCCGTCCCCGACACCGTCCTGTCCTGCCTCCAGCACCACCGCGACCTCGGCCTCCATACCGAGATGTTCTCCGACGGCGTCATCCCGTTGATCGAAGCCGGCGTCATGAACGGCGCCGCCAATACCCTTCACCCCCGCAAGCTGGTAGCCGGCTTCGTGCTCGGCACACGCCGCGTCTTCGACTTCATCGACGACAACCCGCTCTTCGAGTTCCACCCCATCAAGTACATCAACGACCCCTTCGTCATCGCCCGCAACGACCGTATGGTCGCCATCAACTCCGCCATCCAGGTCGACCTCACCGGCCAGGTCTGCGCGGACTCCATCGGAACCCACCCCTACAGCGGCTTCGGCGGCCAGGTCGACTTCATCCGCGGCGCCGCCCACTCCAAGGGCGGCATGCCCATCATCGCCCTCCCCTCCACCGCCAAGCACGGCACCGTCAGCCGCATCTGCCCGATCCTCGACCCGGGCGCCGGCGTCGTCACCTCGCGCGCCGACGTGCACTACGTGGTCACCGAGCACGGCATCGCCTATCTGCACGGCAAAACCATCCGCGAACGCGCTGAAGCCCTAATCGGAATTGCAGATCCACAATTCCGTAACGATTTGGTAGAGTTTGCCTATCAGGCCAAGTACATCAAGCCGGCGCTCGTGCCGGCGGGAGGACACCGATGATGACCATGGAAGCGGCGCCCGCCACGCCCCTGCCGGAGAAAATCGACAAGGGCCACGTCGACATCGACCGCGACATGTGCAAAGGCTGTGGTCTGTGCGTTGAAGCCTGTGCCCTGCGCGTGCTCGCCCTGTCGCCGGAGCTGAATCGCTTCGGCTACCACCCCGCCTTCTACAAAGGCCACGGCTGCAACGGCTGCGCCCTCTGCTTCTACGCCTGCCCCGAGCCTGCCGCGCTCGAAGTCTTCAAGCTGGAGGCCTGATCCATGGCGAAACAACTCATCAAAGGCAACGAGGCGCTGCTGAAAGGCGCGATCCTCGCCGGATGCCGCGCCTTCTACGGCTACCCGATCACGCCGGCCAACGAGATCGCGGAAGCCGCCGCCGCTCTACCTCCCTCCCGCCGGCGGCGTCTTCCTCCAGGCCGAGAGCGAAGTCGCGGCCATCAACATGGTCTACGGCGCGGCCTCGGCCGGCGTCCGCGCCATGACCGCCGTTCCGGACCCGGCGTCTCGCCTCATGAGGAGGGCATCTCCTACCTCGCGGGCGCCGAACTGCCGTGCGTCATCGCCGACATCACGCGCGGCGGCCCGGGCCTCGGCAACATCGCCCCCGAGCAGAGCGACTACTTCCAGGTCGTCAAGGGCGGCGGCCACGGCTGCTACCGCACCCTCGTCCTCGCCCCCGCCTCCGCGCAGGAGATGTGCGACCTCACCTTCGACGCCTTCGCCCTCGCCGACCGCTACCGCAACCCCGTCATCGTCCTGGCCGACGGCTTCATCGGCCAGATGATGGAGCCCGTCGAATTCCCCCGCCAGGCCCAACTGCCACCGCCGCCCGATTGGGCCGTCCGCGGCGACGCCGAAACCCGCCCCAACCTCATCACCTCCATCTACCTCGAGCCCGACGAACTCGAGGCGCATATCAACCGGCTCGATGCCAAGTACAGAACGCATGCAGCGCGAAAGCGTCCGCTGCGAGAACTACATGACGGAAGACGCCGAACTCGTCTTCGTCGGCTACGGCATCGTCTCGCGCATCCTCAAGTCCGCGGTTGCGCGCCTGCGCGCCAAAGGCATCCGCGCCGGCCTCGTCCGCCCCATCACGCTCTTCCCCTTCCCGGATGACCACATTCGCGCGGCCGCCAGGACTGGCCAAGTGCTTCTTCGTCGTCGAAATGAGCACCGGCCAGATGGTCGAAGACGTGCGGCTGGCTCTCGCCGGAGCCCGCCCCGTCGAGTTCTACGGCCGCTACGGCGGCAACGTCTCCGTCGGCCGAAGAGATTGTCGAGAAAGCGCTGGAGGTCATGGCCCATGTCTGAACCCCTCTACACCCTCAAGTGCGGCAAAGCCGGCTGCCTCTACCCCGAATTCGAGCGCAAGGCCGACAACAAGGACCAGACCCACTACTGCCCCGGCTGCGGCCACGGCATCGCCCACAAACTGATGGCCGAGGCCATCGACGAACTCGGCATCCAGGACCGCGTCGTGCTCGTCTCGCCCGGTCGGCTGCTCCGTCTTCGCTCTACTACTACTTCGACGTCGGCAACGTTCAGGTCGCCCACGGCCGCGCGTCCGCCGTCGCCACGGCCATCAAGCGCTCCCGCCCCGAAGCCATCGTCATCAGCTACCAGGGCGACGGCGACCTGGCCGCCATCGGCAGCGCCGAAATCCTCCACGCCGCCAACCGCGGCGAGAACATCACCGTCGTCTTCGTCAACAACGCCATCTACGGCATGACCGGCGGCCAGATGGCGCCCACCACCCTCATCGGCAGGAAGACCACCACCACGCCGCGCGGCCGCGACGTCTGGAACGACGGCTACCCGCTGCACGTCTCCGAGCTCCTTTCCGCTCTCCAGGGTCCCTCCTATATCGAGCGAGTGGCGCTGGGCAACTCCAAACAGATCCTCCAGGCGAAGAAGGCCATTCGCAAGGCGCTCGAGACCCAGGTCAACGGCCTCGGCTTCTCGTTGGTGGAAGTCCTCTCTCCCTGCCCCACCATCTGGAAACTGGATCCCGTGGAAGCCCAGCGCCACGTGCGCGAGGAGATGACCAAGGTCTATCCGCTCGGCGCCAAGTGTGACCGCCTCGCCGAGGCCACGCCGCGGCCTCCGCGCCCCGCGCCGCCGGCGCTCGACGACATCCCGCGACTGCTCAACATCGATACGCGCCCCACTCCGCCTTCCTCCCGCCACGCTGAGGGCCTTGAGGACCGCATCAAGATCGCCGGCTTCGGAGGCCAGGGAGTCCTCCTGCTCGGCCAACTCCTCGCCGAAGCCGGCATGGACGACGGCCTCGAGGTCTCCTGGCTGCCCAGCTATGGCCCCGAGATGCGCTCTGGCACCTCCAATTGCCATGTGCGCCTGGCTTCTCAACCGGTCGACTCCCCGCTCGTCACCCGCCCCGATGTCCTGCTCGCCATGAACGAGCCCTCCCTGCGCAAGTTCCTCCCCGAGGTCGTGCCCGGCGGTCTCGTCCTGTTCAACGGAGCCTCCGTCCCCGAAGACTGCCACCGTCCCGGCATTCGCATCCTCGCCATGCCCTTCGCCGAAATGGCCGACGCGCTCGGCACCGCCAAGGCCGCCAACATCGTCATGCTCGGCGCGCTCATGGCCCTGCATCCCGTCCTGCCTGATGCCAGAATCGACGGTGCCCTCCAGCGCCTCGTCAAGACCGAACGCTGGCTCGAGATCGATCGCGCCGCTTTCGCCCGCGGCAAGTCCGCCGTGCCCGAAATGGAGTCCTGCCATGCCTGAGCAAGAGATCGTCGTCTACTTCAACGGCAAGATCGTCCCGCTGAGCGAGGCCAAAGTGAGCATCCTCACTCACGCCCTGCATTACGGCACCGGAGTCTTTGAGGGCATCCGCGCCTACTGGCGCGAAGAGGACGAGGAGATGTTTCTCTTCCGCGCCGAGGACCACTACCTGCGCTGGAAGGCCAACTGCCGCATCCTCGAAATCGAGCCCGAACTGTCCGCCCACGAACTCGCCGAACTCACCGCCGAGCTCATCCGCCTCAATCACTACCGCGCCGATGCCTACGCCCGGCCGCTGGCATATATGAACTCCGCCCGCATCGGTGTCCGCCCCGATGGCCGCCACACCTTCGCCATCATGGTCGTCCCCTACGGCGTCTACCTCCCCAGCGAAAACGGCATCCACGCCGGAGTCGTCTCCTGGCGCCGTGTCCAGGACAGCTCCATACCCGCCCGCGGCAAGATCTGCGGCGCCTACGTCAACAGCGTCCTCGCCACCACTGAGGCTCATCGCCACGGCTACGACGAGGCCATCTTCCTCAACGAAGACGGTCATGTCGCCGAAGGCAGTTCCTGCAACATCTTCATCGTCCGCCACGGCAAGCTCATCACGCCGCCCCCCTCGGACAACATCCTGGAAGGCATCACCCGCGATTCGATCATCGAACTCGCCCGCCGCGAGATGCATCTCGAAGTCGTCGAGCGCTCCATCGACCGCAGCGAACTCTATGTCTGCGAAGAAGCCTTCTTCACCGGCACGGCCGTTGAGATCGCGCCTATCACCAAGGTCGACTACCGCCCTGTGGGCACCGGCAACATCGGCTTCATCACCAACCACCTGCGCGAACTCTATACTCAGGCCTCGCACGGCCGCATCATCGACTATCACCCCTGGCTGAAACCGGTCTATCAACCTGTCCTGGAGTCACTGAGGAGCTGATTGCAGTTTCTTGATTCCCTCTCGCATGCCCGCCGCCTCTGGCCAGTCGGGATGCAGGCGCAGGAAGTGTGTCAACTGGTCCGCCGCCTTGCCCGGCTCGCCTCGCCTGAGGTAGATCTCGGCCAGCAGCAATTGGGGATGCGAGAAGTGCGACCCGTCCAACCGCACCGCCTCCAGCAGGTGCTTCTCCGCCAGGTCCAGCTTGCCCAGCCCGAAGTAGGTCATCCCCAACTGCGAGTGCGCCAGCGGGTCCTGCGGCCTCTTCAACACGGCATGCACGTTGTAAGGCCAGGCGTCGGCGTCTTTGTGCAGCGTCACCAGCACTCCGCCCAGGTTCACCAGCGGCTCGTAGGCGTCGTTGTCGACCTCCAGCGCCTTCCTGAAGTGAGCCTCGGCCTGCTCGTAGCGCTTCGTCTGGTAGGAGATTGTCCCCAAGTGATTCCATGCCGCCGAAAACGCCGGCTCGATCTCAATGGCCCTCTTCAAGTGCGCTTCGGCCCCCTCCACGTCCCTTACGCCAAGCCGTTCATCGGCCTTCCGGTACTCGGCCCACGCCTTCTGAGGCACCTTGAGCTCCTTCATGCGGATGGTCGCCCCGCCCTCCGGACTGATCTTCATCTCGTCCAGCCGGACGGCCAGCATCATCCGCCCGTCCTTGCCGGCATGAGAAGGCGAGACCACGATGGTCTTCCTCACCTCCCCCCGGCCGGGCAGGAACACGGCCAGCGTGTAGCTGCCCTCGGCGATCTTCCTGAAGCGGAATCTGCCATCGAGCCCCGCCAGCGTGGCCGCGTGAAACGGGCTCGATACCCCGTGCAGCGACACCGACGCCTGCGCCGCCGGCACCAGTTGCCCTTGCACATCGAACTGAGCGGAGAGAGCCAGCAGCAGGGCGAACATCATAGACTGATATCGGTGTCCCGCCTCCTATTCTTCCTCGCAGTACTCCTGTCCGCCACCACACTCGCCCAAACTGTCCCTGTCACCAGCTTCGAGGACGACTCCCAACTCTCCATTCTGCGCCCCCGCAATACCCGCACCCAGGTCGTCGAGACCGGAGTCACTGATGGCGCCAAGGCCCTCCGCATCGAATTCGACCCGGTCGCATGGCCCTCGCTCTGGTTCAGCCCGCCCGTTCCCTACGACCTTCGCGAGCACGGCGAAATCGCCCTCGACGTCACCAACCCGATGGACGAGCCCCTTGTCTTCCGCCTCCGCGTCGACGACGACCCCCGCGCCGACGGCTCGAACTACTGCCGCACCGGAGGCGCCACCATCCAGCCCGGCGAAACACGCACATACTCCTTCCCGCTGCAGTCGGCCAACAGCGCCCAACTCGGCATGAAAGGCCTCCCCGCATGGCCCGGCGGCGTCAGCCTCGGTTCCTCCGGATGGTGGACGCTCGACCTCAGCCACATCGTCGCCTTTCAGCTCTTCATGAGTTCCCCGCCGGGCGTGAAGACCCTCATCATCGACAACGTTCGCTTTCGCCCCGCGCCGCCTCTGGACGGCATCGTCGACGAGTTCGGCCAATACGCTCACGCCGATTGGCCAGGCAAGCTCCATTCCTTCGAAGACTTCGCCGAACGCCGCGCCTCTGAGCGCCAGGAACTCGACGACTTCGCCGCAGCCGCCCCACCTTGACCGTTACGGCGGCTGGCTCGACGGCCCGCGTCTGGAAGCCACTGGCTTCTTCCGCGCCGAAAAGCTCGATGGCAAATGGTGGCTCGTCACCCCGGACGGTTCCCTCTTCTTCTCCGTCGGCCCTGACGGCATCACTCTCAACGAGCACACCTTCATCACTGGCCGCGAGTCGATGTTCTCATGGCTGCCCGGCGAAGTCGATCCACTGCGCGCCTACATCCAGCGCGTCACCGGCGCCGTCGAAGGCCCCATCAAGGAGGGCATGGCGGTCAACTTCCTCGGCCTGAATGCCGAACGCAAGTACGGCCCCCAACCCTTTGAGGCCTGGGCCGAAACCTGGTTCAAGCGGCTCCGCGCCTGGGGCTTCAACACCATCGGCAACTGGAGCGATGCGCGCCTGTTCCGCCGCGATATGCCGTACGTCATCCCCGGCTCTATCGGCGGCACCCACAACCGTCTCACCACCAACGTGCCCTCGGCCGGCGCGACCATTCACGATCCCTTCGACCCGCGCTTCGCCGTCAACGTCCGAAACAGCCTGCGCGCGCAGGCTCAGGCCGCCGCCGGCGACCCGTTCTGCCTCGGCTGGTTTGTCGACAACGAAATCGCCTGGGGCAATACTGCCGCAGCGGCTCTCGCGCAGGCTTATGCCGACTCTCCAGCGAAGCAGGCCCTCGTCGGAATGCTGCGGGGCAAATACGCCGATCTCGCCGCGCTGAATAGGGCCTGGAACACAAACGCTCCTTCATGGGAAACGCTCGCCGCGCCAACCACCTTGAACGACGCGGTCCGTGCTGACTACTCCGCCTTCGTCAAGGAGCACGCCCGAGCCTACTTCGGCACGGTGCGCGCCGAGTTGAAAGCCCTCGACCCCGACCACCTGTTCCTCGGAAGCCGCTTCGCCTGGTACACCCCCGAAGCCGCCGAAGCCTGCGCCGAGTTCTGCGATGTCATCAGCTTCAACGTCTACCAGCGCCGCCTCGCGCCCGCCTCCTGGACCTTCCTCGAGCGGCTCGACAAGCCCGCCATCATCGGCGAGTTCCACTTCGGCGCCCTCGACCGCGGTATGTTCCACACCGGCCTCCAGGCCGCCGCCTCCCAGGAGGAACGCGGCCGCTTCTACCAGGAGTACGTCGGCAGCGTGGCGGCCCACCCCAACTTCGTCGGCTGCCACTGGTTCCGCGCCGCCGACCAGCCACTTACCGGCCGCACCCGCGACGGCGAGAACTACAACATCGGCTTCGTGACCATTACCGACACCCCCTATCCTGAAATGATCCAGGCCGCACGCGAAATCCACTCCAACATCTTCGCGGAGCGATCGAAGAGAGAATAGGGAGAATTGATATGGCCGGGATATTCTGTGTCGATCGCGGTGTAGGTCTGCCAATGGGCGCGACGCGGCTCGCCGGCGGCGTCAACTTCTCTATCTACTCGCGTCATGCCACCGACGTTTCGCTTGCGCTGTTCAAACGCGGCGAAGAGGAACCGTTCGAGGAGTTCGCTCTCGACCCAGCCCATTACAGGACCGGCCATCTCTGGCATGTCTGGCTGAGCGGCCTTGGCGACGACTTCGAGTACGCCTGGCGAATGGACATGAGGCCCAACCCGGCGCCTCACATCTACCGCTACGACCCCTCCCGATATCTGCTCGACCCGTACGCGCGTGTCATCACAGGCGGCGAGAAGTGGGGAGTCCACTCGGCGCAACGGCGCTGTGCCCTCGATCCGTTCGGCTTTCAATGGGGGGACGACCGGCCCTTGAACCGCCCGCTCGAGGACTCTGTCATCTACGAGATGCACGTCCGCGGCTACACCAGGCACGCCTCTTCCGGCGTCTCCTCCCCAGGCACTTATCTGGGCCTGACCGAAAAGATCCCCTACCTCAAGGATCTCGGCGTCACCGCCGTCGAACTGCTGCCCGTTTACGAATTCGAAGAAGCCGATACGGATCGCAATAACCCGTTGCTCGGCACGAGCCTCTTCAACCTTTGGGGCTACCAGCCCATCGCCTTCTTCGCGCCCAACACCGCCTACGCCTCGAAGCCCGAGGCTGGCGCGGCCGTCACCGAGTTTAAGGAGATGGTCCGGAAGTTCCATGCGGCCGGCATCGAAGTGATCCTCGATGTCGTCTTCAACCACACTGCCGAAGGCGATGAGCGTGGTCCCACCTGGAGTTTCCGCGGCATCGACAACCCCACTTATTACCTGCTCGATGAACAAGGCAAGTACCGCAACTTCTCGGGCTGCGGCAATACCTTCAACTGCAACCACCCCGTTTCCCGCAATCTGATCATCACCTGCCTGCGCTATTGGGTCATGGAGATGCACGTCGACGGATTCCGCTTCGACCTGGCATCCATCCTCGCCCGCGGCAAGGACGGTCAGCCCCTGGCCGATCCGCCTCTGGTCGAGAGCCTCGCCCATGACCCTGTCCTCGCGGACACCAAGCTGATCGCCGAAGCCTGGGACGCCGCCGGCCTCTACCAGGTCGGCTCCTTCCCGTCCTGGGGCCGCTGGGCCGAGTGGAACGGCCGCTACCGCGACGACCTGCGCCGGTTCGTCAAGTCAGACTCGGGCCTTGCCGGTGCACTCGCCCAGCGCCTCACCGGCTCCCCCGACCTCTACGCAGACGACAATCGCCACGCCAAACACTCCATCAACTTCATCACCTGCCACGACGGCTTCACGCTGCGGGACCTGGTCTCCTACGACCGCAAGCACAACGAACTCAACGGCGAGCGAAACCGTGACGGCGCAAATGACAACCACTCCTGGAACTGTGGTGCCGAGGGTCCAACCGATGACCCCACCGTCCTCAACCTCCGCAACCGCCAGGCACGCAACCTCCTGGCCCTGCTGTTCACCTCAGGCGGTGTGCCCATGGTTCTCGGCGGCGACGAATTCGGCCGCACCCAGCAGGGCAACAACAACGCCTACTGCCAGGACAATGAGATGAGCTGGGTTGACTGGTCTCTGGAGAACACCAATGCGGACTTGCTGCGCTTCGTCCGCGCGCTGATCCGTCTGCGCCGCGATAGCAAGTGCTTCCGCCACATCGGCTGGCATCAGGACGGTTTCTTGACGGCCATTCGCTTCCATGGCATCGAGCCGAACAGGCCTGACTTCTCCGCAAGCTCGCGATCGTTGGCCGCGGAACTCTCCAACAATGGCGAGCGCTATTATCTGGCCGCCAACTCCTGGTGGGAGCCTTTGCGATTCGACCTGCCCATCGGCGATTGGAGACGCGTCATCGACACCTCCCTACCCTCGCCCCTCGACATCGCCCTTCCCGGCGAGGAGGTCGCCCTCGACTCGCCAGACGCCTACCTGGTCGAAGCCCGCTCCGTTGTACTTCTCCGGACCGCTTCCTGACGTTGTGCTGTCACGTCTCGGAACCCGATCGTGCCGCGCACTTCGGACTCAGGCGTCTCCGTCGTCATCAGTCCTTGCGCCTTGCATTTCGCGAATCCCGTACTGTAGACGTCGCACAGCGACCACGCGGGATTGCTGAGTCTCGGACCAAAAGACAAACACAGAAGAAGGTCATTCACCGGAAAGTACTCGTGCGTTGAGGTCATCAGTTGGTTTCCGTTCGACGTGATCGCAAGCGCGCCGTTGTAGCGGCTCGCCTTTCTGGAGAAAGGTGTCCGCGGAGTCAGCCAGCGGGCAATCTCGACCCCCGGTTTCATCCCATCAAACCGGTAGTCGTCGCTCTCTTCCCAACCGGCGCCCTCCATCCTCTCCGGATCCAGCGCGATGGCGACGGCGTTGTTGTACCCGTTGGACAGGCCCACTATGTAAAGCTCTGGCTTGCCGTCACGGTCGTGATCCGCAGCAACGGCGTCATGGAGGTGGCCGGCGTGCCAGTATTCGCGGAGCAGCTTTCCGTGTTCGTCAAGCACCGCTACTTGGGAGGGGAAGTAGGTTGAGTGGACCGATACCACCGCGATCCGCCAAGGTCCGCCCACGCGGCTTCGAAACGCGACAACCTTGGTGATCTGATAGGGAGGGTCGAAGACTCCTTGAGCCGTGCGGACACTCCGGCCGGGTTTGAACTGCCACATCAGACGGCCAGAAGCGGCAAAACAGAACAACCCGTCATCCTCAAGGCGGTCAGGCTTTGGCAGGTTCTGGGCCAACACCTCGGCTCGACCATCGTCGTCGAGGTCGACGAAGATCCCTTCGGGGCGCTTGTAGCCGGCGGCAGCCTCCCTTACGCTCTTGAACCGGTGCGACCAAAGCACCCGGCCGCTTGTGTCGGTGGCGACAAGCTGACGCCCGTCGTGCACAACCCGGGCGACTTCCGCCTGGTTTCTCAACGCCGATATGCCAATCGCCGCCAGCGCGACGAATGCACTGACCGAGGCCGCCACCAACCATCCGGCGCGCCGGGGCGACGGCTCCACCGTCGGTGGCGACGAGAGCTCATGCCGCCATCGGTCGATGTCTTCCGGCTCTGCCCAAACGCGGCCCTTCGTCCCCGATGCTCGACGCACCGGCAGCGCCCGGTCTTTCTCCCATTGCTGAACTGCTCGAATGGAGACACCGAGGTAAGCGGCGATCTCCTTCCATCCATTCAGTGTCGATTTACTGCCTTCCGCCATTGCCAGCTTTCAGACGCGTGCTTTGGGCAGCTTCGCCCAATCGACGACGCCGCAGCGGTCGGCCCACTGCGTGTACTCCTTCTCCATCGTCTGAACCCTCCCGGCGTCTTTAGGCGACAGGTCGCTTAACTCCGTCCGGTCTTCATCCATTCGATACAGCTCCCAGGGGCTGCCGAAACGTGAGACCAACTTCCAGTCGCCCATCCTCAACGCACGGTGTCCCTGATGCTCCCATCCGGTCAGTTCCCGGTCCGGCGCCTTGCCGCCCTGGAGGGCCGCCAGCAGGCTCCTGCCCTCAACTGCGTGGGCGGGCTTCGCCCCGGCCGCATCGGCCAGCGTCGGCAGGATGTCCATCACATGACCCTGCGTCGGATTCAAAGACTTGCCCTTCAGCTTGTTGCCCCAGGAGACGATGGAGGGCGATGAGATGCCGCCTTCGTGTGTGAGTTGCTTCCAATAGCGGAACGGCGTATTGGACGCATTCGCCCACGGCCGCCGGTAGCTGGTAAATGAGTCCGGCCCGCCCGGGACTGGGTTCTTCGCGGCCTTCTCGCCGCCGATGTTCTCCTCCGCGCATCCACCGTTGTCGGCGACGAACCAGACGATGGTATCCTCCAGCCGGCCCGCCTTTTCGGCGGCGTCGAGAACGCGGCCAATGCCGCGATCCATCCGATCGACCTGCGCTGCGTAGACTGCCATGCGCAAGTCCCACTCTTCCCGTTCCTTCGCCGACACGTCTGCCCACCCCGGCACGCCCTGGTCGCGAGGAGAGAGCTTCCATCGCTTGTCTACAATTCCGGCAGCAAGTTGCCGCTCATGCCTCTCGCCTCTCAGCGAGTCCCACCCCTGCATGTACTTGCCACGGTACTTCTCGATATCCTCCGGCAGAGCGTGCAGCGGCCAGTGCGGCGAAGTGTAGGCCAGGTAGAGGAAGAACGGGTTCTGCTTCGCCGACGCTTCGCCTATCATCTTCACGGCGTGATCGGTGATGGCGTTGGTCATGTAGAATCCGTCGCCTTTGGGCTCGATACGGTTCGGAGTCAAGCGCCATCTTGCGACCGGGATCAAGCCGGAAGTAGTTCGACGCGCCGCTGATGAGGCCGAAGTAGCGGTCAAACCCTCGGTCCAGCGGCCAGTGCGGCTTGTTTTCGCCGACGTGCCATTTGCCGCTCATCATCGTTGAATAACCAGCCGGCTTGAGCACCTCGGCGATGGTGCGGCACTTGTCGTTCAAGTAGCCCTGGTAGCTGGGCACGCCGCGATCCTGAATCATGTGCCCAACACCGGCCTGATGATTGTCCATGCCCGTCAGAAGTGAAGCGCGCGTCGGGCAGCAGCGCGCGCAATTGTAAAACTGAGTGAACCGGACACCTCGAGCGGCAAGCCGGTCGAGATGGGGAGTCGCAATCTCGCCACCATACGGACCGATATCGGAAAAGCCCAGGTCATCGGCCAGTATCACGATGAAGTTCGGCTTCTTCGACTGCGCCGTCAGGATAGACGTTCCCGCTGTGGCGCCAAGCCCCGCCAGGAACGCCCGGCGATTGAGTGTCATAGAGACACTATATATCGGACCCCAACGTCAGTTTTTCTGCGCGATGGCGAAAAGCTGGTTCCGATTCACAACGAACATCGTTCCATTGGCCGGCACGACCGTGCAGTAGACAGAACTCCCCATGTTGGTTTCGAACAGGAGCTTCATCTGCCTGCCGGCCTCCATCACCACGATGTCACCGTCTTCGTCGCCGAGATAGACCTTGCCGTCAATCACCATCGGGCTGCCCCAGACGGCGGCGAGCATGTCGTGCTTCCAGAGTTGCTTGCCGGTTTCGGCATCAATTGCGTGGAGGAAGCCGCTGAAATCTGCATAGTAAAGAACGCCGTTGTACAGCGCACCGGTGGAAATGGAACGGCGAATGGCATAGTGCCACAATTGCCCTGTTTTGGTGATGTCGCCGCGCTTGGTTGCATCGATAGCGTAGAGGTGTGCGTCACCCTCTCCGTGTTCCGGGTCTTGTCCATTGGAGATGTAAACGCGGTTGCCCTGAATGACAGGAGTTGAGATGAGCTCATTTCTGGTCTTGGGCCAAGTGGAGTCTTTGGGGTTGGTGTCGAACTCCCAGAGCTTCTTGCCCGACTCGGCTTCGTAGCCGCGAACCCAGCCGTCGCCCTGCGCGCTGACGACTTGAAGGACATCTCCGATTTTGCCGACCGATGGCGAAGACCACTGCCCGTGGAGAATCTTCTCGCCGACGGAGTTGTCCTCCCATGCGAGTTTGCCGGTCTTCTTGTTCAGCGCGATGATCGAAGGTGCCCGCGGGCTTGGGATGTGGACGTGGCTCTCGTCCTGCCCATTAGAAGTTGAGACATATAGGAAATCGCCGTAGAGCGACCGGTGAGGAATTGGCCAGGTTGTGCGGATGGGAGCCAACTTCCTCCATCATGTCGAACTTCCAGATCGGCTTCCCCGTCTGCAGCTCGAAGCAGACAACCACCGCGCGATTGTCCACGTAGTACGCCCGGTCGCTCTCAATGAGCGGGCTCGACGCGACGCCTTGATAGGGCCAATCGTTGACCCGCCCCGCGGGCAGCTTGTCGCTCACAATCTGATACATGAACGTCCCGTCGCTCTCTTTGAAGGCCATGAGAACGCCCTTGTCCCCCTTGATCTTGGGGTCCTTCAGGCTCTCATTGTTGGTGCCGACGAGGACTACACCGCCCCCAACGGTCGGATTGCCGTAGCTCTGCGATCCGAGCGTCGCCATCCACTTGATGTTCTCCTTCTTCGCCACATCCCACTTCGCAGGGATTCCCTTCATCGCGGAAACCATGTTCCGGTCGGGAGTGCCGCCCCACATGGGCCATTCCTTCGAGCCGGGATCGCCGGCGGTAACCACGGCAGCAGCCGCACAGAGCATCAAAGCAATCTTGGTCGTCATCAGTTCGGCGTCACCTTCAAATTGTCAAAGTAGACTTCGTTGGGCGCGTCGGCATAGATCCCGGGCGCACCGTGCAGATTGGGAGTGGGGTCCACTCGTTCGATGGTCCACTCCGCGGGTTCCGGTTCATCTTTCTTCCAGGCCTTGCCTCGAGCGCGGACCTTGCCATCGGCGGTAGGCTCCACGCGCAGCTTCAGCCGGTACCAGACGTCCCCTTTGATCGCGTAGTTTTGGATCACGGTCCGCGAAACGTCCGGCTGCCAGGTCTGCAATTCCAGCTTCTGGTTGTTGCCGAACAGCGTGAGCTGATAGCGTTGCGCGACAATGCCGGCGTCGCCCATTTGGCGGCGTTTGTCGACCATCCGCACATCCGCCTCGACAGTGTAGGCAGAGAGCGTAGCCGGGCCGGTGTAGATGCGCGCCCGCTTTGTGAACGCATTGTCGGCGAGTTTGACCAGAACCTTCGACCCTTCCAGCTCTCTCACCGCCGTCTTCCCGGAGGCGTTGATCCAATAGGCCGGGGCCGCGGCCAGCGAATCGAAGTTTTCCTCGACCGGCGGCGGCGGGATGACTCGAAACCGCGCTTCGCCACTGATGCCCTCGGCAGTGACCTTGATAACGCCAGCGCTCGCCTTGGCGCCTGCCTTTAGCGCGCCCTGTGAAATCGTCACATCGGCGTTGCCGGCTGTCCAGTCGGCGGCAGTTTCCTTTACGAAAACGCCCTTGTCATCGAACAACCTTGCCTTGAAGGCGGCTGTTTCGCCGGGCTTCAACTGAACCTCAGCAGGCACAACCTGCAACCAAGCGGGTTTGCCAGGGACTGCCGCGGCGCGTGCCGGCGCGGGAGAGGGTTTGCCCGGAGTCTTGGGGCCGATTGCGTAAGTGGCATCCATCGACGTCACAAACAGCCTGCCGTTTGAAATGGCCGGGCTGGCGACAATGGCCTCGGGAGTCTGTGCCGTACCCAGCGCTACTTCGCTGAGCACGTCGCACTTCTCAGGACGCGGCCGGAGGATGAAGAACTTGCCGTTCTCAGTCCCCACATAGAGCTTGCCGTCGGCGGTGAGAATGGAACCCTTCTGAATGGTGCCGAGGTTGAGCTGCCACAGCGTCTTGCCGGTGTAGGCATCGAAGGCATACAGATTCGAGCCGTTGTCGACCTGGTAAACCCGGTCGCCGTCCAGCACGGGGCTGGATATGCCGCCCTGCCAGCCAGTGATGCGGAAGCGCAATTGCTCTTTTGCCACGATGCCTCGCGACTTGATGTCGATGCCGGCGAGCAGGCCCATGTCATTGGTATCGAGATTCTCCTCGCTCTGCGAGACGATCACGGTGTTGTTATTGATGACGACTCCGGCGTTGAGACCGCGCTTGGACATCTCGTACTTCCAAACCACCTCCCCGGTCCCCAGCTTGAGCGCATAGGTGGCGCCGTCGCCCGCGCCGGAGATGAGCAGCCGCATGCCGTCGACTTCGCCGATTATGGGCGGCGCATAAGTTGTGTCGTAAGGCCTACCGGTTGTTTCACCCACCCAGATGGGGATTCCTGTCTTCTTGTTAAAAGCGAAGAACCGGTGGGCCGGCTTGGCCTGAGTTCCCCATCCGGTGCTGATCCCGCTGACGATCACCATCTCCCCGTCGATGACCGGGCTCGTGGTTCGCCCGCCGTGCGTGGTGACAAGTCCGTACTCTTCCACCAGAGACTTTTCCCACACCGGCTTACCATCGCGCGTAAATGCGTAGAGCATTCCGCCGACGCCGAACGCATAGATATTGCCCGTCTCCGGATCGACGCCCGGGCTCGACCAGGCGACGCGATGCGGCGGCACGTCACTGAGGAAAACGTTCATCCTGTGCTGCCAAATCGTCTTGCCTGTGATGGCATCGAGGCAGGTTAGCTGCTCCTGGAGCAACTCTCCCTTTCCCGCGGCGGTGAAAAGATAGACCCTGTCGCCGAAGACAACCGGGGTAGACCGCCCGCCGATCGGCACGCGCCAGAGCAAATTCTCTCCAGCCGTCGACCACTTCTCAGGAAGGCCCTTCTCGCGCGACGATCCGTCGCGGCGAGGCCCTCGCCATTCGGGCCAATCGTCCGCCATTGCCGGAATCGCGAATGTTACAACCAGTGTGAGCGCCAGGCTCGTGCGTGCCCCTACCATGAAGTTCATTGTACGCTGGTCGAACAGGAGAATTCGGGATGCTGGCTTTTGTCACCGCCATGGCGGCGATCTTCCTGCAGGGAACGCCGATGGACGATCAACTTCTGGAAGCGGCCCGTAAGGGCGACTTGGCCGCTGTCCAAGCGCTGGTGGAAAAAGGCGCGAACGTCGAAGCCAAGAGCGCCTATGGCCAGACGCCGCTCTTCTTCGCGGCCCGAAACGGCCACGAGCCGGTAGTTAAATTCCTCCTCAGCAAGGGTGCAAAGGTCGATGTCAAGGACTCCTTCTACAAGATGTCGCTCGTGAGCGCGGCGGCTGACAAAGGCGGCGTCGCGGTTGTGCGCGACCTGCTGGAAGCAGGAGCAAGCCCGTCGGAAGTACTCGGAGCGGCGGCGTATCGGGGCAACAAGGAGATGGTCGCCCTGGTCCTGGAAAAATCCAAGCCGACACCGCAGGATCTCACTTCCGCATTGCAGTCAGCCGAGCAGGCCAAACAGGTGGAAGTCGCGGAGATGCTCAAGAAAGCGGGCGCCGTTCCACCGCCAAAACCAACGGCGGCTGTAGCGCCGGAGAAACTGGCGGTGCTGGCCGGAACTTACAAAGGCGAGCCGATTGGCGAGTTCGTGGTTCAGTTGAAGGACGGTAAGCTGTTCGCGCTCGTACAGGGCCAGAACCTCGAACTTGGTGCGTTTAGCGAAACGAGTTTCGGCTCTGGTGGTGTCCCCGCAGGTAAAGCTCAACTTCACTGTCGAGAATGGCAAGGCCACCAAGCTCACGATCGATCAACGGGGCACTCAGATGTCTCTGGCCCGCGTGGAGGGGAAATGAAGACCGCCGTGATGATTCTGCTCATGTGCTTCGCGCTTCAGGCGCAGAACTGGCCGCACTTTCGCGGGCCGATGGCCGCCGGCACGGCCGACGGCACGAATCCTCCGTCCTCGTGGAATGTCGAGAAAGGCACGAATGTACTTTGGAAGACGCCGATCCCAGGAATTTCAGTATCGAGCCCCGTCATTTGGGAGGGGACCGTCTACACGGTCACGTCGGTCTCATCGGATCCAAAGAGCGAGTTTCGCGCCGGGCTCTACGGCGACACCGAGCCTGCCAAGGACAATAGCCCGCACGCCTGGAAGCTTTACGCCGTCGATCTGAAGAGCGGCAAGATCAAGTGGGAGCGAACGCTTCACCAGGGCGTGCCCAAAACAAAGCGGCATCCAAAGGCCAGCCACTCGAGTCCGAGTCCGGCGGTCGACGCCAAACGGATAGTCTGTTGGTTCGGCAGCGAGGGCCTCTACGCCTACGATCACTCGGGCAAGGAACTGTGGAAGAAAGACCTCGGCGTCATCGATTCAGGATGGTTCTTCGATCCCGACTATCAATGGGGCGTGGCCAGCTCGCCCATCCTCTGGAAGGACAAAATCTATCTTCAGGTCGATCAGCAGAAGAACTCCTACATCGCCAGCTACGACGCGGCATCGGGCAAGGAACTGTGGAAGACCGAGCGCGACGAGATTCCTACTTGGGGCACGCCGGCAGTCCTGGAGCACGAAGGGAAAGCTCAACTTGTCACCAACGGCACCAAGGCAGTGCGATCCTACGACCCGCTGACTGGCAAGCTGATATGGAGTTTGAAGGGCAATTCGGAGATCACTTGCCCGACACCAATCACCGCCGGCGGCCTGATCTATGTGGTATCGGGATATTCGCCAATTCAGCCAATCTATGCCGTGAAATGGGGCGCACAGGGCGACATCACGCTGCAGGGAGAGACAACCTCGAACGAACATATCGCCTGGAGCTTGAAGCGCGGCGGCTCCTACCAGCCCACACCCTTGGTCTACGGAAACATGCTGTACGTCTGCTCGAACTCCGGGGTGCTCGCGGCATACAACGCCAAGACGGGAGAGCGAGCCTATCAGCAGCGGATCGCTGGAAAGGGCGGCTCATTCTCTGCCTCACCGATAGCGGCGGACGGGCGCATCTATCTGGCCAGCGAAGACGGAGAAGTGCATGTGGTTAAGGCCGGCCCAACGTATGAGACCCTCGCCTCCAATGCAGTGGGCGAGGTGATGATGGGGACGCCTGCGATCGCTCGAGGGCTCATCGTCATTCGCACCATGAAGCACCTGATTGCGGTGATGGAGGCAAGCCCCGAAAAGCCGGCAGAAGGCTACTGAGGAGCGCGCCGCGGCGACGGGACAGGCGTGCCTGATGGCTTCCATGTGCCCGCTGAGACGCCTGAAAAGAATTCGAGGACGCGCGGCAGGCTGGCGTCTCGAACGCTTTCGTGAGTTTCGCCAGCAGCGACGACATACTCGAATGCCGCGGGCAGGCGGCGCTGAAAAATCAGCCCGGCGCGTCGAAGTTCGTCCGGCGCAACGAGAGTATCCTTACTCCCCTCGACCAGCATGAGAGGCGGGAAGCCCTTCGGGAGGCTGGTCAAAGGTCGATTAGAGGAGCCGGCGATCAAAGCCGCAGCCGCGAATCGAGTTGGAGTCCCAGCCAGTTCCTGCATGGCATCCCCGGCGCTAAGCCCATGAGCAAGCAAGAATTGGGGCTTCGGTTCGCTGCCCGACACTGTAGCAATGCCGGCAATCCAATCATCGATATCCGCCCACATCTCCACGGTCCAGCCAGCAGCGGGGCGCGGCGACGGCGCAAGCGCAAAGAAGCTGCCCATCCGGGCAGTAGACCACGACCGGTCGTGGCAAAGGGCGTCGCCGAGCAGGACAATCATGCCAATCGGTTTCTCCTCCGGCCACCAGAGTCGCGCAAGCCGGAGGGTTTGATCCTTGTGGGACCGAATTGCGAAAGGGACCCATGAATGAAGCCCTTTGGCTGCGTCCTGCCCCGACTCCAACGCAGTCAGAGTCCGCTGGGCCCAAGCGAGATCGGACGCGGGGTCGAGGGGCTCGATGTCGGCGATTGGAGCCAGCGTCTGCACCATGATGGATGCCAGGTGTGGGGCGGAACGAAGCGAAGCGCTGACGGCTGCCGAGTAGCGCTCCGCGATTGCCAGCACAGTATTTGCCCAAACGGCCTGGCCGTCGGATTGGCTCTTCATAGCCAGCTTTTCAGTCCTGTCCCGGAGCGCAGCCAGTCGCGCGCGGACCTGAGCGACCACCCAGAAGACTGCTTGAGATCGCGCCACCAGGGCCCCGCTCTTGGCATCCTTCAACTCGACAACCAGCGCGTATTGGCCTTCGTCCATGGGAGCCTTCAGGGAGAACTCCTTGTTGGCGAGATCCTCCATACTACGGCTTCTGGGCTCGGAGACTACGACACCTTTGTCATTCCTGATTGCGATAGCCGCGGCAATCACCTCAATCCGCTCGGACGTGCCGGGCTGCCATCGTTCCAGGGTTGCATGCAGGGATACGCCCGGCTCCACAACAGTCTCGTCAACGACCCATCGATAGGCTGACGCGACTTCATGCGCGCTCGTCCAGGCAACTCCGCGAAACTCCGCGAGTACCTGCATGAGCGCCTGCCGGCTGAGGTCGGGATCCGTAAGCGCAAAAGCGGCGTAGGCTTTCTTGACGAGGTCGGTCCGTTTCTGCGCCGCCGAAGTGCTGGTAACAATCTCGGATCTCAACGCGCGGGACAGGAGGGCGCGGTCGATCTCTACAGGCCCCTGAGCGGCAGCCGTCAAACAAAGGGCGGACACAAGGGAGAGAAACCGGCCGGTCATTCGTTTCACGATCATGACACAACCGGGGAAGTGAGTCAGGGGCGAGGTTATGCCACCCTGTTTGTTGGCGATGAAACAATCACTCGGCCTTTTCCTCTCACTGTCGCTATTTCCGGCCTCGCAACCCACTGCCCGGTTAGAGCTCACAGTTGACTCCATCATGCGCGGACCGGCGCTCTACGGATACGAGCCGCGAGCTGTCCGCTGGTCCGGCGACGGCCAACGGGTTTACTTTCAGTGGAAGCAGCATTCGGATGCCCAGGATCGCCCGCTCGACACCTGGGTGGCCTCTCGCGACGGATCCGGATTGAGAATGCTCACCGAGGAAGAAGCGAAACTGGCCCCGCCGGCGGTTGGCTCGGAGAACGAGGAAAAGACCGGGCTCGTCTATGCCGACCGGGGCGATCTCTACCTTTACAGCCTTCGAACGGACAAATCAGCGCCGTTTAATACGGACCGTGGACCAGGAGGCGAATCCGAGATTCAGCAAGGACGGCAAGAGGGTCAACTTTCAGCGAAGCGGAAACCTGTACGCGTTATCGCTGGAGGACGGTTCGCTGGATCAGTTGACAGATATTCGTCCTCACGGAGCCCAGGACCCCGATTCCCCGCCCAAGGGTACTGACAGCCAGGAGACTTTAAAAAAAGAGGAGCGAGGCCTGCTGGAATCCGTTGACCGGCGGATGCGCCGCCGCGAAGAGGAGCAAGCCCGCCGAAAGAAGGAGAACCCTCGCAAACCATGGATTCTCGCCGCGCGCCAGAGTGTCGTCTCGCTGCGCCTTTCGCCGGATGAGAAGTATGTTGTGGCGGTTGTGAACGAGACGTCGCCCCAAACCAAAACCGCGTCGGTGCCCGCCTTCGTCACTGAGAGCGCCTATACGGAATCGCTGCCCTCGAGAACCAAGGTAGGCGATCAACAGGCCCGGAATCGGGTGGGTTTCCTGTCTGTCGAAACGGGAGAGCTGAAATGGGCCGACACGGGGCTCAAAGTGAAACAGGGCGAGAAGGAAGTCCCACGGGGCATCTCATTGTCAGCTCCGCAGTGGTCCGGGGACGGCTCGAAACTCGTGTTCGGCGCGAGGTCGGAGGACTTCAAGGACCGCTGGATTTTCGCCGCCGATCCACAAACCGGCGCGCTCCGGCCATTGTTCCATCTCCACGATGACGCCTGGATCGGTGGACCGGGCGGATCCGTCCTGGGCTGGCTGCCGGATAACGAAAGGGTCTTCTTCGTGGCGGAGACGGACGGATGGGCTCACCTGCACACAACCACATGGAGCAAAGCGGAGATCAAGCAGCTCACCTCGGGCAAGTGGGAGGTGGAATCGGCGGAACTGTCCCGCGATAAGCGTAGCTTCCGGCTGGTTACGAGCGAGCACAGCCTCTTCGAACGGCATCTGTACTCGCTGCCGGTGGAAGGCGGGGAGCGCACAAGGATAACCACTCAGCCCGGCAGACACGAGCCCGTCTTCAGCCGGGACGAGTCGATGGTCGCCGTTGTCCATTCTTCCGCGAATAGGCCTCCTGAACTCTATCTCATGGAGGCTCAGCCGCGGGCGCCCATGAAGCAGGTGACGACTTCGCCCGCACCGGAATTCTCCTCGTACTCCTGGATCGTTCCGCCAATTGAACATATTCCGGCGCGCGACGGAACGCGCGTGCCCGCGCGCATCTACAAGCCAAAGTCGTGGAAGAGAGGCGGACCGGCAGTCGTCTTCGTACACGGGGCGGGCTACCTGCAAAACGTGCACTCCTGGTGGTCAAGTTACTCGCGCGAGTACATGTTCCACCATCTGCTGATGGAGCGCGGGTATTTCGTGATCGACATCGATTACCGCGCATCGGCCGGCTATGGCCGTGATTGGCGGACCGCCATCTATCGCCACATGGGCGGCAAGGACCTCGACGATCAGATCGACGCCGCACGATGGCTCGTCTCCGAACAGGGAGTTGACCCGAAGCGGATTGGCATCTATGGCGGCAGCTATGGCGGTTTCATCACATTGATGGCTCTGTTCACGCAACCTGACGTCTTTGCGGCGGGCGCCGCGCTACGCCCCGTCACCGATTGGGCGCACTACAACCACGGCTACACCGGCAGCATCCTCAATATGCCGCAGGGCGACCTGGATGCCTACAAGAAATCGTCTCCCATCTACCACGCGGCCGGACTGAAAGGCGCACTGCTCATCTGCCACGGCATGGTCGACGTCAACGTGCATTTCCAGGACACAGTGCGGCTCGTGCAGAAGTTGATCGAACTGCGAAAAGAGAACTGGGAAGCGGCCATCTACCCGGTGGAGGATCACGCATTCGTCGAGCCTTCGAGCTGGGCGGACGAGTACCGGCGAATCCTTAAACTGTTCGAGTCAAACCTGCGTCATTGAGGAACGCTGTCCGCAGATCGAGTTCGAGCAATTCGTCCGGGTCGCGCGGCTCAAATTCCGGCAGAACCGGTTCGTCCAGAAACAGCCGCCAGCGCCGGAAAGCGGCGAAGACGGTGAGCAGCGCCCCGATCAGGAACAGGCTGCGGCCTACTGATTCGAGGCAGAACATCTCGATGGTCGCGAAGCCTCCGAGCAGTATGGTGTAGCTGCCCCAGAACATGACGAAGGTCAGCGCAGGGCTTCTCGTGGACGGGGCAAAGGGCATGGTGAACGGCACGGTGCGCCAGTCGCGGAGCATCCACTCGACAAGCATGAGCCCCAACAGTGTGACGACGATGGCATGAGGAATGGCCGCGATCCAGCCCAGCCAGAGCACGTCGAGCGGGATCGAAACCACCACAGGGACGGCGACGCCAAAGAACTGCAGAATGCGCTCGGCCGGGCGAAGCAGTTCCCGCGGTTCCTCCAATCCGGCGACGCGGAAGATCCAGTTCGCCTGCAACTCCACGGGGATTCGCAGCAGGGAGTGGATGCCGTTCAGCATGAAAAAGACCAGCACGAGTTTGACGCTGATGCCGGCCAGCATCGCCGCAGTGCTCCTCCCCAGGAAGTTGCTCATGCCACCCTGCAGGAAAAGCGTAGTGAAACTCTCAAGAACGAGCGCCAGCGCCAGGCCGCCGAACAGAGCGAAGAGCACTTTGTGGTTTGGGCTGCGAAGCAGTGTCTTGAAGGTGAAATCCATGACCGCCCATTCCGGTTCTGAACGAGCGAGCCAGCGCAGTCGCCTTGAGCCCGCTCCGGCCGCTTCGCGGCTTCTCTCTGATTCCATCGCCTGTGTGATCGCCCGGCGGGAGGCCAACAGGGCGACAGTCAGCAGGAAAACAGCTGCGGAAGAAACGGATGCGAGTGCGAGCCACGCGCCGGTATTCCACGCTCCAACGCCGGTCCACGCCTCAAGAAGTGCGACAAACCATGCGACGGGAACTTGCCAGGCCCAGTCCCTCCAGGGCGTGAGTTCCCGAGCGAAGGCGGGCCAACTGAAGGCCACGGAGATGGCGCAAAGCAATCCGAGGATGACTGCGCTTTGCACCAGGACCTGCACGCGCTGGTACCAGCGGGCCGGGACCAACAGCCGTAGGATCGCCGGTATCGACGCCAAGGTGGCTGATGTAAACAACCCCGCGAGCCAAAGCGTCCCTACGAATGGCAATATGGGCGGCTTGGGGTCCAGCCTGCCGGCAATCACGACCGGCACGAGGAACCCGACAAAGACGTTTGAGCCGATAACAAACAGGGCACAGAAGGCGAGGCCCGCGGAAATCTTGGCGCGCACCAATTGCCAGCGGCGGACGCCGAGCGGAACCAGGTTCTGCAGGTCCTGAATAGTGGGCAGCAGCGACCGCCAGACCAGCATCGTCGCCGCTCCCGCCGTGATCATGCTCAGGGTGACGAACATCATGCGGTCCGACCGCAGGGCTGCAAGGTAACCCGCCCGCGTCCCGTGCTCGTGAATGCCCGCGTACTTCAGCCAGAAGATGATCGGGAACACCAGTCCGAATGCGGCGAAGGCTGCCATAATGCCGACCAGCAATCTGCGCAGCCGGTCGCGATCATCCACCCAGTCGCTCTCGAACAGCGTCGAGAAGAAGTGCCGGAACAGTTCGAAGTCGGCAGTGTGGGTCCTGCTCCACCATTGGGCGAATCGTGCTCTCATGACCGGATCACCTCCATCAGCGCCTCTGCGCGTGCCTCGTGATCGTCGTCCAGGGCCAGATGAGTGAATACGTCTTCCAGAGACGGAGAAGCCAGCACATGCCGGAGGTTTTTGACACTGTCCAGCGCAACCATGTGTCCCTTGCGCAGAATCAGCACCCGGGAGCACACCTCTTCAACTGTGCTCACCACATGCGAACTGAGCAGCACGATTCTTCCGTCGGCGGCCAGCCGTTTCAGCAGGCTCCGCATCACGAGCGAGGCGGAAACATCGAGGCCCGAAAAAGGCTCGTCGAGGATCAGAATCTCAGGGTCGTGCAGGAGCGCGGCAGACAACAGAATCTTCTGCCTCATTCCCTTCGAATAGGCGGACAAGAGAGAGTGCCGGTCCGATTCGAGGCCAAACAGTCTCAACAATTCGAAGGCTCTGCTGTCGATGCGCTCCCGCTGCAGTCCACGCAACCGGCCGGCCAATTGCAGGTATTCCATGCCGCTCAACTGCGGATAAAGGAAAAGCTCCTCGGGAACGTACCCGCAGCGCCGCTGGAATGCGGGAAAGTCCTTGGACGTGTCCTCGCCTCGAAAGAAAATCTTGCCCCGGGTAGGCTCCAGCAGGCCGGTGAGCATTTTCACCATGGTGCTCTTGCCGGCGCCATTGGGACCCAAGGTAGCCGAGCAATTCGCCTGGCTGCGCCGTGAAAGAGACGCCCATCACGCCCGGCAGTCCTCGAAACAGTTTGGTTAGGTCTCGCACTTCAAGCATCGGGTCAATCCTCCAGATCGATTGCGGGTTCGTCAGTATGGCGCGCGCCAGCCAGCGAAGGGTGTTGATGACCATGTCCGTGTTGTGAGCGTTGGGCGCGGACATGCCGAATCGCTCGCTTTTGTATTCAGCACTCCGGGCCAGCGCGGTGAGGCAAACCGGATCGCCAAACACGGCGACTCGCCCACGCCCGAAGTCAAATGCAACCCCCTGGGCACGCCGGGGCCCAGTTCGAGGAAGGGCCGGACCCGGCAGGAGGCGCGAACCGGCCCGCCGTAAGTGAGGATGCGCAACGCTGTTTCGTCGATACTCCGCCCGTCGGTTACCGGGTGGGGCAACAGGCCGTCGTTGCGCCTCTCATACACGTGCGGGCCGGGCCCGGCGGCTGAAGTCAGGCGCATGCCGAGGCCCTCCAGGAGCGGAGCGCTTTGCCTGGCGGACATCTCGTCGCCAACCGCGAACAGAAGTCCGCCTCCGCTGTCTTACCCAATCGCTCACGGCATCAACCTCAGCCTGGCTGAACGCAGGCTGGTCGGCCCGCGCGCCGGCGAACCGCACTGTCGTATCAAGTCCAGCCGGCATCGAGCGCGCCCCGGCCACTACCAGGATTCGAATCCCTTCCAGCGAACCGAGGCTGAATTTGGAACGGTGCCGCTCGACGCGGAATCCGTCGCGAGAAGCCAGCTTGGCGAGGGGCGCCAGGAGTTCGGAAGCCGTGTAGCGGTTCCAATGTCCTTCATCGACGATGAAGGCCGGCCGAGTGAAGGCGAAAAGATGTTTCTCAAGGACAGGATCGTACATCATGTCCGGCTGGAGGCCTGAGTGGCTCATCGATAGCCCAAGGCCCGCCGCCATCATGAGCAGGCCGCAAACCAGCATCCGGTTGAGCCTTCGCAATTCTCTCGGCATGGCGCGCTGTCCCTTCACACTGAGCTTGGACACCGCAATGTCGAAAACGATCCTTTACTCTAAGGGTAAAGAACGGCTTTACAAATGCTGTCCTCGTAGCGCTCCAACATCTCGAAGGCCTTCTGTATCTCGCTCAGTCTCATGCGGTGGGTCAGCATTGGTGTAAATCGCGCGCTGTGCTCCTCGAGCAGTTTGAGCGCCCGATCGGACGTGTGATTGGCCCGGCGGACAGGAAAGAACGCCTGCTCGCGCACCCTCAGGAGATGGAAGTCGAGCGGAACGCGAGGCTCCGAGGGTAGTCCGGTAATCACGATACGGCCGCCGGCGCGAGTCACGGACAGTGACTGGTTGATCGTGTCGTCCTTGGTCGCGCAGTCGAAGGTCATATCGACGCCGATGTTGCCGGATTCGCGCCAGATCTCGTGAACAGGATCCACCTGGCGCGGATCCATTACGGCGCTGGCGCCAAGTCGCATGGCCATCTCGCGGCGATGCGCGACCGGTTCGACGCACCAGATGCGCCGTACGCCGGCCAACCGCAAGGCAGCGATCGTCGAGAGCCCGATCGGCCCCGCCCCGAAAACCGCAGCGGTTTCGCCCAACTTGGGATCACCGAAACGGAAGGAGTGGAGAATGATGGAGATCGGCTCGAAGAGTGTGGCTTCGGCAAAGCCGAGATTACGCGGCAGCGGCAGCACGTTTTCCACGGGGACATTTGCAGTGTCGCGGAAGAACCCCGGTTCCTCCGGGCTGCTCATGAAGCGGACGTGATCGCACAAATTGTGGCGGCCACTCATGCAGTGCCGGCAGTGATAGCAGTAAATTGGCGGATCCATTGCCACGCGGTCGCCGGCAGACCAACCGGTCACTCCCGCGCCGAGACCGACGATTGTGCCGGCAGGCTCGTGCCCGAGCACTTGCGGGTACTTCGCGTCGGTGCCACCCACCTTTCCTTCGGAAAAATAGTGCAGATCGCTTCCGCACAGCCCTATCGCATCCACATGAACCTGCACGTGGCCCGGCGGAGGCGGCTCGATCGGCTTGTCGGAGAGGGAAAAGGTCCTGAACGCGATCAGTTCGGCGACAGTCATGGTTCTCAGGGAGCTCCTTGGGGTTGCGGTTTAACCGATTTCAGCACTAGCGGCGAGAGAGGTGACAAAGAGCCGCCTCGGGTGGGCGCGGAGACGATGCAGCCCGCAAATCGCTCAAACAATGCGGCGCAATTGCCGGGATCTTTCTGCTCGATGAGCACCGGCCGCTCAACCCGCAAGGGGTTCATCCGCAACGCTTCACCGGAGGCCACGAGAACATCGGCCTGTTCTACAAATCGCGGGCTGACCTCGGCGCTCAGCGGCGCGGACAACACAATCGGTAGGGCGTAATCCGTGCGGCGAACCTGATACCGCTCGCGGATGGCGAGAGCGATCCGCTCCAGATTCTGCGGCACAAAGTGGTCGAAGTCCCATCCCGGGGCGGACCAATCGCTGGCCGGATTGAGAAGAACGTGGCGGTAATCGCCGTCGATCAACCAGTCGGTGAGTCGCCGGACCGATTCCAGAATTGTGTCCGGGCTGTCAAACTTCTGGTCGCACTCCGGGTGAAAGAGGACCAGTTCGACGGCGAAGCCTGCTTCGGCGGTTTCCCGCAACAACCTGGCGAAACGCGGCAGAACCGCGGCGTCCAAATGGCCATCGGGACGGAACAACGACCATTGGCGGTTCTGCAGTTCGATCCTCGCAAAGTTGAAGCCCTGTGCCTTCAATGGCGGGATGGGCTCTTCAAAGCCGCCGAGCGTGACGCCCAACAACCGGCCTTGGGCCTGTTTACGATACGGGCCCTCGGTGTAGGACTTCTGCCAGATGGAGTTTTTCGCCGGCTTGACGTAGAAAAGCCGGGAATCGTAGCGGGGGCCGATCAGGAAGCCCGTCGAAACCTCCAGCGGCTCACCGGCGGAGAGCGACACTACTCCTCCGCTGGCCGCCACCAGCGCCCAAAAAGGCAAACGATAGCGCATAGCGAACGACCAAATCCTCCTCGGCGGAGCGCCGGGGCATGCTGCCCGGCGACGCCGCTATTTCTTGAAGAGGTTATCAAACGCGATGCGTGCGTCGTTTGGGGTCTTTGGCCCGGAGTCGTCCATCCGCACGCCCGGAGGGGGCTGCCGGAATCCCGCCGAAGGCGGTGGCACAGAATCCCGGGCCACAGTCACCTTTGCTTTGTAGAACGTGCACTCGTTTGCAGCGCCTTTTGAATCGACACGCACGAGGATCGGTTTAGTGCACTGAAACCGGGTGGAAGGCTCAAAATAGCTGCACTGTTTACAGCAGTGCAAGGCCAGATTGCATTTCGGGCAATTGCCGGAGAAGTCAAAATCGCCGGGCAAAGGAGCCGTGCAATTGTAACAGCGCGAAGCGCTGGTGGCCTCTACCATGCGGGGCAGCCGGGGCCCCGTCAAGTCGAGGGGCGGACGCGGCCCGCGTGGCCGGTCCCTGTCATCCCGCGGTCCACTCGGCCCGCTCGGCGCGGCGCCCGTGTCCATGTAGCCCCGTTGCTTGTATTTGCGATCGCTTTCCATCTGGAAGCGTGCTCCTTTTGGGGGAGAGATAAAGCTCTCTTACGTTCCAGCGACGCCGTTTTTCTCAGTTTGGAGGAAACCCGCCTGTTTCTTGAGTAAACCGGGAAGGTCGGGAGGCTGGCGCCCCGCTCCTACCCGGCGCGCGGCTTCCAGCGACCGCTCGCCACGGGCCTAGGGGCCGGGCTCACTTCTTTCTTACCACGACTCGGCCAACATTGCCAGCACGGAAATTAGCTCCCGGCTCGATTATGCCCTCGTCCACCTCACCGGCGTGTGGCACGGCCGGGTGAGCGGATCGTCACAGTGGTTCGGGCTCACGCGGAGTGTATAGCCCAACCTTCCGGTTTGATGAGGCACAAAATCGCGCCCAAACAAGAATCGGCCATTTTGTTCTGAGACGTACGGCAGCGTGATGATCGAGGTGTCCACCAGGCGTCCGTCGGGATTCACGCGTCCCACGACGGCCTCCACGCGGACATCTTCGGCTTCGAGCTCGCCAAGGCTCACCGAAGCCCGTAACTGGATGGGAGTTCCGGTGAGCACGCAGGCCCCGACTCCCGGGCCGCCGTCCTCAATCTGAACATGGTGCCAGTTGCGATTCACCGAGGCGAGCCACTCACTCTTCTCGCGGGCCGGCTGGAAATGGTCCTTCCGCATCTTGGCGAAAGCCTGGTGCGAAGGTTCATACAGCAGCGTTGTGTAGTCGCGCAGCATTCGCTGGCAGTTGAACATCGGACTGAGGTTCATCAGCGACTGCTTGACGCGCAGCATCCATTGATGCGGCACGCCTTCTTCACGGCCGCGGTAATACAGCGGCAGGATCTCGTTCTCCAGCAGCGAGTAGATGGAGCTCGCATGGAGGTCGTCAAGTTCAGCGGCATACTCTTCGCGGTCGCCGATCGCCCAGCCGCCGCTGACTTCGTAGGCCTCGTCAAACCAACCGTCGAGGATGGAAAGATTCAGCGTGCCGTTGAGGGCTGCCTTCATGCCGCTGGTCCCGCACGCTTCCTCGCCGCGGCGAGGATTGTTGAGCCAGATGTCGACACCCTGGTAGAGTTCCCTGCCGACTTCGATGTCGTAGTCCTCAATGAAGACGACGTTTCGCGCGAAGTCCGGATCGCGGGTGATTTGCACGATGTCGCGAATGAAACGCTTGCCTGGGTCATCCTTGGGATGGGCTTTGCCGGCGATGATGATCTGAACCGGCATCTGCGGGTTGGTCAGAATCTTCTTCAGCCGTTCACGATCCCGGAAGATCAGCGTGGCACGTTTGTAGGTTGCAAAGCGCCGCGAAAAGCCGATAGTGAATGCCTCGGGGTCGAAAATCTCGCCGAGCCTGCGCACTTCGCTCGTGGTGGCCCGCCGCTCCTGAGCGCGCTGTACGAGCCGCTCGCGAACAAAATTGACGAGGCGGCGTTTCCGCCTCCGGCGAATCTCCCAAAGTTCGTCGTTGGGGATGTCGGGTACCTGTTCCCACACGCCAGGCTCCGGGTAGCGCTCGCGCCAGTCGGGCGAGAGGTAGGAGTCGTACAACGTAGCCAGATCGCCGCTGATCCATGTCGGCAGGTGGACGCCATTGGTAATCGGCGTGATTGGCGCCTCGTGCTCGGGGAAGTCGGGCCAGAGCTTGTGGAACATCACCTGCGACACTTCGGCGTGCAGGCGGCTCACGGCGTTCCGGTAGGCCGAGGTCTTCAACGCCAGGACGGCCATCGAGAAGCGGTCCCCCTGCTCATCGGTTCCGCCCTGCCCCAATTGCAGGAATCGCTCGAAAGGAATGCCGCTCTGCTCGCACGCACTGTGGACGTACTCATACACCAGGCCCGGATCGAACATGTCGATGCCGGCGGGAACCGGCGTGTGCGTCGTGAACACGTTGTTCATGCGCGACGCTTCCAGGGCCTCGTCGAAGCTCAGCTTCTGATCGCTGCATCAGCAGCCGGATCCGCTCCAGCGCCAGGAAGGCGGAATGGCCTTCGTTCATGTGGAAAACGGTAGGCTCGAGGCCCATCGCCTTCAGCGCGCGAAGGCCGCCCACGCCCAGCACGAGTCTCCTGGCGGATGCGCACCACGGTGTCGCCACCATAGAGCTGGTCGGTGACGTCGCGATAGTCGGGAATGGTGTTTTCCGGGATGTTCGTGTCCAGCAGCAGCAGGTCCACGCGACCCACCTTGAGCCGCCAGACCTTGACGTGGCAGGGGCCCTGCGGGGAATTGCACCTGGACGACGATCTCGTTGCCTTGGGCATCGACGACCGGCTGGATCGGCCAGCTGTAGAAGTCGTTCGTCGGTGACTTCTCCGTCTGCCAGCCATCGGGACTGAGATGCTGCTGGAAGTAGCCCTTCTGGTACAGCAGCCCGATGCCGACCAGATTCAGCGCCATGTCGCTGGCGCCCTTCAGGTGATCGCCGGACAGGATGCCGAGGCCGCCGGAGTAGATGTTGAGCGACTCCACCAGGCCGTACTCCATCGAGAAGTACGCCACCAGCATCGAGTCCTTCTTCGCGCCGCTGAGCTCGCCCGGATCTTCGCATAGTCGTCGTAGCGGCGGCAGGCGCTCTCGTACAGCGCGATGTAGCGCGGATCGCCCGCGGCTTTTTCGATCGTCTCCTGGGGAACTCGCCCAGCATCAGGACGGGATTTCGATTGCAGGCTCTCCACAGCACGGGGTCGAGGCGGCGGAACAGGGGACGGATTGTGTGGTCCCAACTCCAAAGTAGATTGTGGGCCAGCTCCCCTAGGCGTGATAGTGCGGGAGGAAGCGCGGGACTGACCAGAAACTCGTGGATCGGTTGAACCTCAAAAGGCATAAAGGGTATGCAGCCCAATTGTTCCACACCAACGTTTGAAGTGCTTGTAACTATCCAACGATAGCGAACAACAGACGAATGCAGTACTGATTCTGTCTATAAGTGATTGAATCTACACCCGTTCAGGGGCACAGCTCCGCCGGAAAGAGCCAATTTATATTCATACCTAACGTAATCTTTTTATCTTGTTTCCTTGATTGTGAAATACAATACAAACATGAAGCTCAGCGCCCAAGAGGAGTACGGGCTACGTTGCCTGTTGTTCATGGCTCGGCACGGAGAGACCAAAAGTCACAGCATCCCGGAAATCAGCCGGGCTGAAGGACTTTCGGTTCCAAACGTCGCCAAGCTGATGCGAATTCTCCGGCTTGGGCGGACTTGTGGCTAGTGTTCGCGGCCAGGCAGGCGGGTACACTCTTTCCCGTCCGGCCGACCAAGTGACGGTATCTGAAATCCTTGCACTGCTTGGGGGCAGTTTCTTCAATCCCCATTTCTGCGACCGCCATTCAGGTCTCGAGCGCAACTGCTCTCATTCCACAGACTGCTCATTGCGGCTGCTGTGGGGAACAGTGCAGAAGACGCTCGACCAACTGCTTACACGAACCACTCTCCACGATTTGCTCCGCAGTGAGCAGGAGATGTCCGCCTTTTTGAGAGAACGCTCCGCACAGGCAATTGCGGCCGCCCCCGTCGCCCAACCGAGGGTGAACGGCAGTTAGCATCCCGGCCGGATCCTGCCGGGCAGTTCCGGCCAGGATTCCGCTACGCTCAAGGAGGCTCGCCATCGCGAGCTCTGAAGAGCATTCATGTCTGCACGTCTCATTTCGATCACCAGCGCATCTCCGCGCTGTGGCAAGACTCATCTCGCCGCTTCCATGACACGCTGGATGGCCAGGCAGGGCCATAGTGTGGAGATTCTGCATCTTGGCGACCCGGGGCTCGCCCGGGTCGTCGCATCGGACGGGGCGATTCTCTCGCGACCCGCGGCTTTGTTGGCGGAGGCTGCCCTGGTGGAATCGGGGGCACGGCACGAAGACCGCTCCGCCCTCGCGCGCCTCTCCGCCTCCGCCGAATTCGTCATCATCGAGTCGTCCGGAACCGACTCGTATGATCCTGCGGCTCACCAGTTGCGCCTCAGCGGCGGCGAAGGTGTTTTCAAGCTTGAAGGATACGGGAAGCTGCCGGCCTGGAAAGGTCCGCCGATTGTCCCTGAAGTGCCCTCCGATGTGGCCGGCATGGAGCCATGGAGGGTTGGCGGATGGCCGAGGGTAGGCGTGATAACGCTGCCCCACCTCTCCAATTTCAGCGATTTTCAGATTATTCGGGGCCTGAATGGATCACCTCCCCGGCCGTAGGCAGATTCGCAGTGCTGTTTCTGCCCGCGACCGCGGATCCTCTCGCCGACAAGGCATGGATGGACGCTCAAGGCCTCACAGACTGGCTCGGAACGCAGCGTGAAGAGGGCTGCAGCCTTGTCTCTGTCGGTTGGTCCCATGCAGGCGCCACCGTCATCGAGCCAGGCGATCTTTCGAACCCCGTGGTGGCGTCGCGGATCATCGGCAGGCGTCTTGACCCTCCTCTTCCAGCCGAGGAGACGATGGACCAATTGGCGATTTGGCTGTCTTCCTGGTCCCGCTGGAATTCGCTTTTCGAGCGTCTGCGGGTGGGAGTAGTAAAGTAAAGGTTGGGCAGTTGGGACGCGCCCCGGCCGTGAAGGACGGAGGCTGGCATCCGGTTGCCAATCTGGCAACCATCCCAAACTGAACAGGCAGGTCCCCCCTGATGGCGGCCTGCGGCGCTCGGAGGCCTTGTTGACAATCAATCATGGTGGAAACCTCTTTGCCATCTGCAAAGAACGTGGGTGGGACTGGCGGGATGTGCTTGACCTGAGCGCAAGCATCAACCCGTTAGGCCCGCCCCCGGGCGTCAGGCCCGCCGTTGAGAGCGCGCTTGATCGCATCATGCACTATCCAGGACAAATGCCAAGCGAGTTGGAGCATAACCTGGCACGCCTCTGGCGGATCGATCCGGGCATGGTGATGGCCGGAGGCGGTGCAACAGAACTCCTCCACTTTGTCGCGCGGGCGGGATGGAGCGGCCCGACTGCCTTGGTGACTCCAGTCTGGAGCGAGTTTTACCGCGCCTTCCCTCATGCCCTGCGCCTGCCGTTGGACGAACCTGACCGCTGGCCCCAGCGCGGGCTGTTGGTGATCAGCCAGCCCGTCAATCCGACTGGCGAGGTTGTTCCGGTTCAGGTTCTGCGCCGTGCAATCGCCGGCCGCGAGGGCCCGGTGTTGATCGACGAGAGTTTCATCGATTTCACTGAGTTGGAATCCGCGGTTGGTTGGTGCGCGAACCATCCAAATTTGCTCGTCTTGCGCTCGCTTTCCAAGTTCTACGCGCTGCCCGGGCTGCGCGTGGGGGCGCTCGCAGGCTCGCCCGAATGGATGAACCGCCTGGCACGCCGGCGGGGGCCTTGGCAGGTGTCATCGCTGGCTGAAGCCGCGGCGTTGGCGGCAATCGAGGACGAGGATCACGCCCGGCGAACGCGCGAAGTCGTCGCCATTGAGCGCGAGTGGCTGTTGGAGCAACTATCGGACTTGCCGGGCCTGCGGTTTGCTTCCAGTTCCGCTAACTTCCTGCTCGCCGCCACAGACCGTCCGGCAAACGAGATCTGCGACTGGTTCCTCGAACGCAAGATCATACTCCGAAACTGCACTCGACTGCCTGGTGTGCAAGGCGAAGCTATCCGCTTCGCTGTGCGGCTTCGGCCGGAGAACGAGCGGTTTGTCGACGCCGCCAAGGAGTTCTTTTGCGAGCCCTGACGCGGCGCGCGTTCTGCGCCGCTCCAGTCGCGACGCTCGTGGCTGCCGCTCCACTGCGCATCGTTTCAACCGCACCCAGCCTGACGGAGGCACTCTTCGCCTTGGGACTCGGACCTCAGGTTGTGGGCGTGACCGATTACTGCCTGTATCCCCCTGAAGCCGCCTCGAAACCCAGGATCGGCACGTTTCTTCAGCCGAGCCTCGAACGGATCCTCGCTCTCAAGCCCGATCTCGTGCTGACCATTCGAAATCCTGTGGAGCTCACCGAAAAGTTCCGCCGCGTTGGCCTCAAGGTGGAGGAGTTCGCTGACGATACCACCGCTGACGTCTTCGCGGCGCTGGACCGGCTCGGTCGATTGACCTCGCGCCAAGCCGAGGCCGCTCGTATTGCATCGTCGATTCTCAAGGATTTCGAGGCTGTCCGAGGCCGCGCGGCGTCCCTGCCCCGCCGGCGCGTCCTGTTCCTCGTCGGACGATCTCCTGGGTCCTTTCAAGGGATGTATGGCGCAGGACCCCAGACGTTCATCGACGAGATCATGGCAATGGCTGGGGGAGTCAATGTGCTTGCATCCTCCGGCCCGCGCTATCCCAAGGTGAGCCTGGAGCAGATTCTCTCGACGGATCCGGATGTCATCCTGGATATGGGCAATCTCGACCACGCGGCCGGCAAACCTCTGCAGCCGGCGCCCGAGGTGCTCGCCCTGTGGGCACAGTACCCTCAACTTCGCGCAGTGAGGGGCAAACAGGTCTACGTTGTTGCGGGGGATCTCTACATTCGCCCCGGCCCGCGAATGGGTCAGGCGGCGAGGGCCTATCTTCGACTCATCCAGGGCATCGAGTGATGGACCTCCGGTTTGACCTCACCGCCATTGGGATGCGCTACGGCGCCGCCGAGGTATTGAGCGACGTATCCCTGCGCTTCGAACATCCTGAAATGGTGGCGCTCACGGGCCCAAACGGCGCCGGCAAGTCCACCTTGCTCAGCATCATGGCAGGCCTGCGTCACGCGACGTCGGGCCAATGCGGACTCAATGGCACCCCCCTGGAGAAGTGGAATCGCCGCGACTTTGCTCGCTTGGTCTCGCTCGTCCCTCAGAGCCTGAAAGTCGACTTCCCCTTCACGGCTGAACAGGTGGTCCTGATGGGCCGGACTCCCTACGCGGGGGGCTTGTTCGAGAGCGACGAGGACTGGATCGCGGTTCGCCGTGCGATGGAAGTGACCGACACGGTCGAATTTGCACATCGCGATTTTCGTTCCCTTTCCGGCGGAGAGCGTCAGCGCGTCGTGCTGGCCTCAGCCCTGGCTCAGGAGCCTCGCGCCCTGCTGCTGGACGAGCCAACCACGTTCCTCGACCTCAAGCACCAACTCTCCATCTACAGTCTTTTGCGCGAGCTCTCACGCGGAGGCTTGCTGGTGATCGCCGTCACCCACGACCTGAACCTCGCCGCGACCTTCTCCGACCGCGTCATCGTTCTCGAACGCGGCCGCATTGTGGCCGATGGCAATCCTTGCGACGCCCTGACCGTCGAGCGTATCCGCGCCGTCTTCGAAGTGGAAACCACATGGCTTCGCTCGCCCGGCGGCGCCTCCTGGATAGCCTATGGCCAGTAACGTCGTCACGCGTGGCCGCGCCCTCCGCGTCCTGCTCCTTTCAGCCGCGGTCATGGGGGCAGTAGCCATCCTGACGCCGCTGCTCGGGCCCGCGAACGTGAATCTCTCCAAGGCATTCGCCGGAGTCTGGCCCGACGCACAAGTTTACTTTGAGGTACGCTGGCCGCGGACGTTGCTCGCTCTCCTGACCGGCGGGGGATTGGCAATTTCCGGAGTGCTCTTTCAGGCGGTTCTCAGGGACCCTCTGGCTACCCCTTACACGCTTGGCATCTCGAGCGGGGCGTCGCTTGGGGCAGTCATTGCAATCGTCTCCGGGTTGCACACAGTGGGCGGCCTGCCCATGTTGTGGGTCTCCGCCTTTCTCGGTTCAGCCGCAACGCTCGCTTTGGTTCTTGGCGTTGCAGCCGAAGGGAAGCGGGTGTCCAGCTTCACCCTGCTCCTATCGGGCGTGACGATCAACGGCATCGTGATGTCGGTCATCATGCTGCTCCACAATCTGTCCAGCGTCCAGCAGAGCTTCGCGATTGTCCACTGGCTGATGGGCAACATTGACCCCGTCAGCAGGCAGACCCTGCTTGCATTGGCGGCCATTGTCCTGCCTGTCTCGTTCTGGTTGTGCCTCCGGGCGCGGCAATGGAACCTGATCGCCGTAGGTGAGGAGTGGGCGGCGGCCCGGGGGGCTTCGCCCAGGCGGTTGCTATTGGAAGGCTATATCGCAGGAAGCATTTTGACCGCAGCCCTGACCGCCATCACCGGCCCCATCGGCTTCGTCGGCCTCGTTGTGCCGCATGCGCTCAGGCTCAAACTTGGAGGGGACCATCGGCTGCTCATGCCCGCCAGTTTCTTCATCGGCGCGGCATTCCTGATGCTCTGTGACACCGTCGCTCGAACTCTCATGTCCGTCGAACTGCCCGTCAGCGTCATCACAGCGATGGCCGGGGGACCTTTCTTCATCGCCCTGCTCCGCAGCCGGCGAAAGAGCCTCTGGCTATGATGGGTCATGGCTTGCGGTTCTTAGGGCTTCGAGCCGCCCGCACCGATGGAAAGCGATAGAATGGTAGTTCTGACTTCCCAGGTTTCTGCTTGATTAACCGCCTCGTTCTCGAAAACCTGAAACACCGCAAGGTGCGCACCGCACTGAGCGCACTCTCCATCGGATTCCAGGTCACGATGATTCTCACCGTGGTCGGACTGAGCCGCGGCATGCTGGAGGACTCCGCGCGTCGCGCCCGCAACGTCAACGCCGACATCTGGATCAAGCCCCCGGGCGCCTCTGCGATCAGTCTCAGCGGTCCCACCATGCCGGATAAGATGATGGCTTGGTTCCGCGAGCAGCCCGGTGTGTCGGCAGTCTCTGGCACTCTGGTCGTGCCCCTCACAGGCATCACAACGGTCACCGGTCTCGAGTTCGCCGAGTTCACAGCCCTGAGCGGTCCCTTCCATTTCACCTCGGGCGGCCCGTTCCAGGGCCCGGACGACCTGATGGTCGATAGCTGGTACGCCGAGCAGACTAAGAAAAAAGTCGGCGACACAATTACCTTTCTGAACAGGGACTGGCGAGTCTGCGGAATTGTCGAGGCCGGCGTGCTGGCCCGCATGATGGTCCGGCGCGATCGTCTGCAATTCTTCACGAACAACTCTGACCGCGTCAGCCAGATCTTCGTCAAAGTCGACGACCGCCGCAACACCACAGCCATCATCAGCGCCCTGAAGAAGGACCTCCCCGATTACACTATCCTGTCGATCGAAGAGTTCATCAGCTACTTCAACCCCAACAATGTCCCGGCGCTGAACACGTTCATCTGGGTCATCATCGGACTGGCCGTTGTCGTGGGATTCCTCGTCGTAGGACTCACCATGTACACGACGGTCCTGGAGCGAACCCGGGAGATCGGCATCCTGAAAGCGCTCGGCGCGGCTCCCGTCGACATCATGAACCTCCTGGCCCGCGAAACTATCATGCTGGCGCTGGCAGGCTGGATCGCCGGAATCCTGCTGACCTTCCTGTCCAACTGGGCGATCAACAGCTTCGTGAGGGCTTCCCTGCAGAGTGTCATCACCTACGACTGGTGGCCCATCGTGATGGGCATCTCGGTCATCGCAGCGCTGCTCGGCGCAATCTATCCGGGTCTTCGCGCGGCCCGCCAGGACGCGATCGAAGCGCTCGCCTACGAGTAATCCATGGCCGATCTCATCATCCAGATTCGTGATCTGAAGAAGATCTACAAGGTCGGCGACATCGACGTGTCCGCTCTCAGAGGCGTCAATCTCGACGTGGAGCGCGGCGAGTTTCTCTCCATCGTCGGTCCTTCGGGCTCCGGCAAATCGACTCTCTTCCACATCCTCGGGGGGCTGGCTTCACCCACCTCCGGCTCAGTCATGGTGGACGGGGAAGACCTGCTCGCGATGAGCGACGTCGACCGCACTCGCCTCCGGCGGAAGAAGGTCGGCTTCGTCTTCCAGAAATACAACCTGCTGCCGACGCTGACTGCCATGGGCAACATCGAGATGGCCCGCCACTTCGGCGGACAGGAAGGCCCGCTCGACAATGGGTTCGTGGAACTGCTCAGGCTTCTGGGCATCAACAGCCGCCTGCACCACAAGCCCCGCGCCCTCTCCGGGGGCGAGCAGCAGCGTGTGGCCATCGCACGGTCGCTCGTCAACAAACCCGCCATCCTGCTGGCTGACGAGCCTACCGGCAACCTCGACACCGAGAACTCCAGCATCGTCCTCGGCGTGCTGCGGGACCTCAACCGCCGGCTCGGCCAGACGATTCTCATGATCACCCACAACCCGGAAGCCGCCGCTTACGGTCACCGCACTGTCCACATGCGGGACGGCCGGGTCATTGAAACGATTTGATGCGGCCGCCCGGTTTACTGATATTCAGACTCTTTGGTATCCTATAAGTTCATGCGCAAAGTGCCGTTGAGCCAGTCGCTCAGGATCATCGGTCAGGGTTCCCTGAACTGGATGGCTGAGCGCCCCATCGTGGTCAGCTTTGAGGTCACCGACTCCTGCACCTGCTACTGCCGCCATTGCGACCACGGCGGACCCAAGGAAGACCACCGCAACCTTCGTCCGGCGGAATACCGCCGGTACATGGAGACGCTGCAACCGGTGGTCGTGCAGATCTCCGGCGGCGAGCCGCTGATGCGCGACGACCTCTGCGAGATCGTTCGAAACGTCAAACAGGCCAACTCGCTGCCCTACATCATCCTGGTCTCGTCCTGGACGCTGATGACGCCGGAGCGCTACCTCGAACTACGCCAGGCGGGTGTCGATCAGTTTTCCGTCTCGCTCGACTTTGCCGACTCGCGCCACGATGAGTTCCGCGGGTATCCGGGACTCTACCAGCACTTGGCCGATGTGATCCCGGCATGCGCCAGCTACGGTCACGACGACATCGTCCTCAATTGCTGCATCACGTCGGCCAACCTGACTGAAATCAACCTTTTAGCCGATCAGGCCCACGCCTGGGGCGTCAACATCTGTTACTCGGCCTATTCGGCGCGCCGCACGGGCTGCCGTGAGCTCTTTCCGGGCGCGCCGGAACAACTCGACAAACTGCGGACTGAGCTCTCTCGGGTCGAGGAACGTCGCAATTCGTCGAACTGGATCGTGTCCGCACCGACAACCCTGCGCGCCACTCGCGAGTACTTTGAAAGCGGCGGCGTGGCGGGCTGCAAGGCTGGCTTGCGGTTTCTGGTAGTCACTGCCGACGGCAAACTGCAGCCATGTTCAATGCAGTTCAAGCGCTACGAACTCGATCAGCAGCCGAAAATGGTCGCCGAGTTCACGAAGAACAACCACTGCAACGAGTGCTACGTAGCCATCCGGTCGAACCTCGACAAGAACTTCCCCACACTGCTGAAGGAAAATGTCTCCAACTACTTCTCCTTCGGTTCGCAGCCTAAGTCCAACGGTTGCTGAGCCATGCCGTGGCGGCATGGCTGGTTGGTCCTGGCAGCCGCGGCCGTTTGGTCGTGTTCGCCAACTCCCCGCCGGCATCCAGCTGCGGTAGTTCGTGTCGATTCCAGTCTCACGGGCCGATACCTCGCCGCTGGAGACAGCAACGGCCGAGTCTGGACAATCGACCAGGTTGATGGTGGGCGTATTCGGGAAATCACAATAGATGGGCCGGTGAACGATCTGCGCTTTAGTCCGGACGAACGGACGCTCGCCGTCGCCGGCAGCGAACTCTTTCTCTGGAACCACCAATCAGCCTCGCCGGCCCGGAAGCTGACGAACGGCAGTCTCAACTACGGAACGGCTCGCTTCCTTGCTTCGGGCAGCGCGCTGCTGACGGTCACTGGCGGCGGAGCCATCGAGAGCATCGAGATCTCCTCAGGACGGACTGTCTGGAGCCAGTGTTGCTCGTCGATCTACGGCGACGCGGCGGTCAGCCCGCGAGGAGATCGAATCGTCACGGCAGGCCACCTGCCCCGCTTGTGGGATTCCGAGACGGGTCGACTGCTCGGCTCGTTCGTCGAACGGCGCTCCGAACCCGCCTTCGGCCCGGTCGCGTTTCAGCCGGACGGCAAGTCCGTTTGGATCGGCTGTCAGGACGGCGTCCTGCGGCAGTGGGATATCGAGACCCGCGGCCTGCTCAGAACTCTGCCAGCCCAACCAGGCTGGATCGAGAGCATTGCGGTCTCGCCAGTTGGTTCAATAGTTGCATTCACCGTCCGCGACCGCGGCATCCACATTTGGGATGGCTCGATCCGATCCGTGGGGACATTCCTGCCGTCAAGCAACATCGTTTTCACGCCAGATGGCTCGAGGCTCATCGGCGGAACGAATGAAGGTGGGCTCGTAGAGATCGTCCCCTCCCACCCCTAAAGAAAGGGCTGCTAACCTCAAGGTTGAGATGTCGACTCTGCCTGTCCACAAACTGACTCCAGAGGAGTACCTTGCGATCGAGCGCAAGGCCGAAGTCAAGAGCGAGTACTACAAAGGCGAGATGTTCGCCATGTCGGGCGCGTCCGCACGGCACTGCGGTGATCGTCGCGAACCTGCTTGATCGACGCTGGGTCAAAGGCTTAAAGGGCGGCACTGCAAGGCAACCGCCAGTGATCTGCGACTGCGAGTCGCTCCGACCGGCCTCTTTACCTACCCCGATATCATGGTGACGTGCGGCGAACGTCAGTTCGCCGACCCCAAGCCGGACACCCTGACCAACCCCACGGTCGTCATCGAAGTCCTGTCAGACTCCACCCGCGACTACGATCTGGGCCGAAAGTTCCACCACTACCGAACCATCGAATCCCTTCGCGAGTACCTCACTGTCGATCAGGACACTCCGCACGTCGAACACCATGTTCGCCAACCCGACAACACGTGGGTCCTCACTGACTACGCCGACCTCACCGCCACGCTTCACCTTGCCCTCGCTCGACTGCACTCTGTCCCTCGCCGAGATCTACGAGGACATCGAGTTCACCGCCTGACCCGGACGACCACCTTCCCCATCGGCCCTTCATCCAGCCGTCCAAAGGCCTTCTTCACGTCTTCGAACTCGAAGACCCGGTCAACCACCGGCCTCCGGCCCATCGCTGCAAGCCGCCCCACAATCCCTGCCCACGCCTCCTGTGCCATCTCCGGCGTGTAGTCGCCCACTGCGACCCCACCAATCTTGTTCCGCTTGAAAAAGAGCAGCGGCGTGCGGAAGTCCGGCACAGGGCCGCCACTCGCCCCCACGACGCTCACCCGCCCGCCATAGCCGAGCGTCGCCAGCACCGAATTGAACTGTGCGCCTCCAACGCTGTCCACCACCAAGTCCACTTTGCGAGGCTCCAAAGCGCCCAGCGCCTTTTTCGCGAAAGCAGGATCGGTGGGATCGAACACATAGTCGGCCCCGAGTTCCTTCAACCGCTCTCCCTTTGCGGCGCTACGCGACAGCGCCACCACCGTCATCTTCAGGCTCTTGCCCAGCAACACCGACGCCACGCCTACCCCACCCGAGGCGCCTGTCACCATCAGCACCGCACCGTCACCGAGCGATCCCCACTGCGTGAGCGCCTGCCATGCCGTCAGGAAAACCAGCGGCGCCGCCGCGGCCTCCTCCAGTGGCCATCCGGCCGGAACCGGCGCCACGACGCCCGCCGGCACGGCGACATACTCGGCCAGCGTCCCCCGTTCATTCACGCCGGCTTCGCAGCGCAGAATCGTCACAACGTCGCCCTGCTTCACCGGACGTCACTCCGGCTCCCACGGAAGCGACTTCGCCTGCCCCGTCACGGCCGAGAATATGCGGCATCTTCGGTCGTGCCGGATACAGCTTCTTCGCCAGCCACGCATCGGCCGGATTCAGCGCCGCGTAGGCCACTCGCACAACCACTTGTCCCGGCCCCGCAACCGGCGTCTCGGTTTCAGTCAGACGCATCGAGCCGACGCCTTCGTATTCTTCCAGCAACCAGGCTTTCATCGACTCCTATTGCAGCACGGTCTCAAACCGCGCCGCCTGCGCCTCCAGTTCGAAATACAGAGTCGTGCGCTTCCCCGGCGGCGCATCGGGCGTCGTCCCGAGCCACACCGTCATCGGCGCCCCGGCGCTCACTCGCACTCGGCGGTCGCCCAATCTTCGCTTCGAAAACCCCGCCGCTCAGCAGCGCTTTCCGGGTCCCTTCGAAGTAAGGAAACGGCGACTCCGCTGACGCCATCGTCATCGGCACGACCACCTCACCCTGGAGGTGCAGAACCAGCCCGAGCCGCGCCTTTTCCTGCCCTCGAACCTCGACGACATCCTTCAGCGCGCCATCCTCGATCGAAAGCGTCCGGTCAGCCTGCCAACCCGGCCGGTAGTCTTTCTGCCGCGCATGGATAGAAGGCTTCGACGAATTGAAGTTGACCACTTCCCCCTCGGCCCACTTCGCCTGCCCCTGCCCGTTGATCAGCGGCACGTTGTGCGCAAGCCCCGTCTGATAGAAGCCGCGGTGAAGCGGGCTGCCATAGCCCACCGTCCCCGCGTCGTGCGTAATGTCCTGATTTCGCCAATAAGCCTCGAAGCTCAGAGCCTCGGCCTGCGCGTGCGACGCATCCAGTTGGCCATAGTGGACGAACACTTGCCAGTCGCCATTTCTCAGAACTGCGAATTGGGACGATCCGTACAGGGCGGTCTTCACTTCGGGCAGAGGCGGCGCCTTGGCAGCCACTGGAGGTTGCAGCAGTGTCGACCACGATTTCCGACGCGCTGCCTCCTCCAGCCCGATCGGCGTCGGGAACAACCGATAGGCGGAAGCCATCATCGGGCGGTTCGGGGCATGCGCAAACCCTCCTGTCGAATCGGCCGGTGTCGGTAACTTTCCATCCGCGAACCTGATTGCCATCGGCGCGAGCATCAGATTCTCCGCCGAGGCCATCTCCGCCCGAAGATCCACGGCGCGCCCAGCCAGCGAGGCGTGCTCGAACAGCGGCAGCAGCGCGCTCACGACGTAGTTGTTGTACAGCAGCGACTGCTCCAGCCAGAAGTAATCGCTCGTTACACCGTCCCGAATCTGCCGTCGGATGCCGAACTCCCCGTCGATCGCCTTCTTCCACAACTCCTCGTCGCCGCCGTAAAGCGCCGCCTGTGCCTCGGCCGCCCTTTGCCAGCAGGCGATATTGTGGACACGCTGCAGCGACTCTTCCAGCAGCAGCGCCATCGGCTTGAACAACTGCTCGTACCACGCCCGCCGCTTTGCCTCCGGCACCGCGTCGCCCAGCGTCCGCGCAGCCTGAACCAACCGGATCAACGCATTGGCATCGTCCAGGCTCTGATGCATCAGCCTCGACTTGTTCCGCAGCGTCTGCAGCGGCCACTTCAGGTAATTCTCCGAGTAGAAATCGAGCTGCCCCACTGCCCACTGCTTGTATTTCTCGTCACCGGTCAGCCGGTACAACCGCGCCGCCTCGACAATCATGCCCTGATGCGCGCTGCGGAACGTGAATACCCAGCCGCCGAAGATCGCCGGCGTCACTTCAACCCGCTCGCCCGACGCGCCGGTCATGGACTGCCCCGGAGCATCCATTGTCCTCGGCAGGAACGCGCCATCCTTCGGACTCACATAGTCGTGCCACCATCCTGCCACCCACTCCACCCGGTCTCGCCGCTTCGCCATCCACTCGTCGACATCGGCCCGCCGCGCAGCCACCCACTTCTGCCAATCGGCATCGGCGGCCGCGCGTTGCCTCGCCCCGGCCCAATCCTCGGCGGCCGCCCCCAGCGGCGAGCCGTCCTTTCCGTACAGCTTGTACTCGCCCAGCGCCTTCTCCGGATTCTGCTTCGGAAACCGCTCCGCACCCTGGCCCGCAATCGCGGCCATAACGGCGACCGTCGCCACTCGGGTAAGATGGCAGGCACACCATGCTGGGACGCCTTTGGAGAACATCGCTGCTTTTCCCCTTCCTCGTTTGTGCGCAGAGCAAAGACTGGAGCCACTATCACGGCTCTCCGGCCAACACCAAGTACTCTCCGCTCAAGCAAATCAACACGGCCAACGTATCGCAGTTAAAGCCCGCCTGGGTGTTCGACACCGGCGACGCCTATGCCGACAGTGAAATGCAATCCAATCCGCTGGTCATCGGCGGCACGATGTACCTGGTCAGCCCCAAGTTGCGCCTCTTCGCGGTCGATGCCGCGAACGGCAAGCAGAAATGGGTATTTGATCCCAACCTCAATCCCGTCACCGGCAAAATGCGGAACCGCGGCCTCACCTATTGGACCGACGGAAAGCAGCACCGGCTCTACCTGGCGTCGCGGCAGTGGTTCTGGTCAATCGACGCCGCCACCGGCAAGCCCGACCCCGCCTTCGGAGTCGCAGGCAGGATCGACCTCCGTGAAGGTCTCGGCAGACCCGTGGAGGGCATGTCTGTGAGCGTGTCCACCCCCGGCGTGATTTACAGGAATCACCTCATCATCGGCTCCATCGTCAGCGAAGGCCTGCCTGCGGCTCCCGGCTTCATCCGCTCCATCGATCCCAGAACTGGCAAGCTGAACTGGGTCTTCAGGACCATCCCCGCACCCGGCGAGTATGGCTACGACACCTGGCCCAAGGACGCTCACGAATACACTGGCGGCGCCAACAGTTGGGGCGGCCTCACGCTCGACGAAAAGCGCGGCATCGTCTTCGCGCCCACCGGTTCGGCCGCATTCGATTTCTACGGATCAAACCGGCTCGGCGACAACCTCTTCGCCAACTGTCTCATCGCGCTGGACGCCGCCACCGGCAAGCGCCTCTGGCACTTTCAGTTCGTCAGGCACGACGTTTGGGACCGTGACCTGCCCACTGCTCCCACGCTTGCCACGATCAAACGTGACGGCAAGTCCATCGACGCGGTCGTGCAGATCACCAAGTCCGGCCACGTCTGGGCCTTCGACCGGGTCACCGGCAAGAGTCTCTTCCCGTTCAAGGAGATCGAAGTTCCGCAGTCTGACGTGGATGGCGAAGTGCTGGCAGCGAAACAGGTGCTGCCTCTCCAGCCTGAACCGTTCGCGCGTCAGATGTTAACCGAAGACCAACTCACCAGCCGCACGCCGGAGGCGCGCAAGATCGTCCTCGAACGCTTCAAGCAATTGCGCAACGGCCCGCAGTTCACCCCGCCCTCCCGCGAAGGGACACTCATTCTGCCTGGTTTCGACGGCGGCGGTGAATGGGGAGGCGGCGCCTATGACCCTGAAACAGGACTCTTCTACATCAATGCCAACGAATTCGCCTGGATCATTCGTCTGATCCCGAGGCCCCCGCCCAAGGGCCGCGTTACCGGCAAGTCCCTCTACACCCGTAACTGCGTCGCCTGCCACCGGGAAGACCTCGGCGGCAGCCCGCCGGAGTTCCCTTCCCTTCGCAACCTGAGTGTCAACCGGACGCCCGAACAGGTCGCCAAGGTCATCCGCGATGGCGCCGGCCGAATGTCGGGCTTCGCCCATCTCAAGGAACCCGCCATTCAGGCCATGACGAACTTCCTCATGACCGGCAAGGAAGAGGCCACCGACGCCGTCGTCCCCACAAACTCCAGGATCGACCTCAAGTACGCCCTCGACGGCTACATCCGCTTCAACGATCCCGACGGCTACCCCGCTATCGCTCCCCCTTGGGGTACGCTGAACGCGCTAAACCTCAACACCGGCGAGTACAAGTGGCGCATTCCCTTCGGCGAGTTCCCAGCGCTTGTCGAGAAGGGCCTGAGAAACACGGGAAGCGAAAACTACGGCGGCGCGGTGGTCACCTCCGGTGGATTGCTCTTCATCGGCGCAACAAACGCCGACAGGAAGTTCCACGCCTACGACAAACTCACCGGCAAACTGCTTTGGGAGTACACCATGGACGCAGCCGGCAACTCGACTCCGGCAACGTACGAATGCAGCGGAAAGCAGTATGTGGTGATGGGCGCGGGCGGGGGAAAATGGGGCAACGCGTCGGGCGGGAAGTATTATACCTTCACGCTGCCCTCACGCGAGCTGGCGCGGGAGCCATAACCACCCGCGTGAGGACAGCGGAACCTGCAATCCGGCGTTAGAAATTCACGACGCCGGCGAAACTGACCGCCTCCAACGCCGCGCCGCCAACCAGCGCGCCATCGAGGTCCGGTTGAGCCATCAAGCCCTTCACATTATCAGGTTTTACACTGCCGCCATAGAGGATCCTCACTGCGGCGGCGGGGCCCTTTCCGAACTTGGCTTCGACCAGCGAGCGAATGTACTTGTGGGCCTCCTCGGCCATCTCCGGCGTGGCCACCTTACCCGTGCCGATGGCCCACACCGGCTCGTAAGCGATCACCACCTGCGCGAATTCTTCAGCCGATAAGGGAGCGATGCCGCCGTCGAACTGTGTCTTCAGAACCTTCTCGGTGTTGCCCGACTCGCGCTCGGCCAACAACTCGCCGACGCAGACGATCGGCTTCACGCCCGCCTCGATCGCCGCCTTGGTCCGCTTGCACACCGTCTCGTCGGTCTCGCCGAAATACTGGCGGCGCTCGGAGTGGCCGATGATCGTCCACGTGCAGCCTGCGGCCTTCAGCATTGCCGGCGTCACTTCACCAGTGAAGGCGCCTTCCTTGTTCTGCCAGTAGCAGTTCTGAGCCCCGATGGTCACGCGTGAACCCTTCACCGCTTCCACGGCGGCGGCGATGTTCACGTACGGCGGGCAGATGGCGACATCCGCGTGGGTCGACTGCGCGACCAGCGGCAGGAATTTTTCGAAGAATGCTGAGGTATCTGCCGGCGTCTTGTACATCTTCCAGTTGCCGGCCATCAGAGGAGTGCGCATGAACTCCAGTCTAGCCGATTCAAGACCCTTCAGTCCTCTTCAACCGTACCGTTCACTGCAATTGCAGCGCATTCACGCTGAATTCCGGCCGCTCTTCGAAACTCAGCGTCACGCGATCGGACGCATCGCGGTGCCGCCGCCAAATCAGCCACCCCAGCCAACCTCCCAGGAACACGCTGGTGTTGACCAGCGTTTGCCTCGCGTTGTGCAACAGCACATGCGATTCCATCGCTCCCAGGAAAGAGCTCACGCCCGCGAACAGAATGAAATACATGCCCAGCCTCACCTTCAGATTGGATTGCCCGGGCAGCCACGAACAGGCAAACGGGAATTTGTGAAATCTCCCCATCAGCAGTTCGAGCAGCAGGAACGTCTCCAGCAGGTAGAACCACAGATGAACCACTGCCGCGCGCCAACCCCAGGCGGCCGCCATCAGCGGCAGCGGCAGTGCCGCCATCGGCAGAATCGCCGCCACTGCCATCAGCTTGCGAGCAGCGCTCGCGGCGAATCCGCCGCTTTCAGGCACTGAAATCCGCGCTAGCCAGTTGGCCTGCACCTCCACCGGCAATCCGAAAAGAACTCGCATCCCGATAAGCAGCATCGCCGCGAGATCGACCGGAATCGTGCAGACCACAGCGCCGGGCCTGATCGCGCCCCGGGTCAGGTCAGAAGTGAGAATGCTGGACAGCCCTGCCAGCACCCACGCCAGGCCCAAGCCAAAGTAGATGGCCAATAGCAGCCGGTGGCTTCGCTGGCGCGCCAGTGTCCGTCCGGCGAACCAGAATACCGCCCTCTCTCTCGGCTCTCGCAACAACAGTGCATTCAGCATTCGGACTCCCGCGCGGTGCAGCAGTCCTGGACCCTTGGGCGAAAGCGGCATACCCTCTACTGCCTTCCGCATCGCGCTCCGGTAGAGCAGTGCCGACAAGGTCAGTGAGGAAACCATTGCCGCTACAAACGCGATCACGGCCGCCATCGGCGGTCCCCCGCCATACAGCCACAGCCCGCCCGCCATCGTCTGCCACAGCCCGAAAAACCAGTACGGGGGAAGATATCGCACCCAGTCCCATCCCAGCTTCGACGCAGTCTCCATGTTCGGAGTCAAAAAGAACAGTGCGAAGCTGCCCACCAGAATAGTCATCTGGACCACGCTCGACACCTGCACAAATCGCCCGTGCGGCAGCACTGCCAGCAACAGGCTCTGCAGCGTTGCCGCGCCGAAAAACACGAATCCCCCGGCAGCCGCAACGGCCACCCACTGCGCTACGAATCTCCTCCCCAGCCCAAGCCAATCCCCCGGCCTGCTCTGTCCCGCCGGCAACATCAATCCCGGGAATATCGCAAAAGCCCCCAGCACCAGGCAGAAAAGCAGCACAGTCGCGTACAACCGCGCCCTGAAGATATCGCCTCCGCCAACAGGTAAGGCCCCGAGAATGTGGCTGTCCCGGCGCGACGGCAGCAGTCCGTCCCAGGCCAGCACAACCAGGAGCCCCATCAACGACATCGTCATCAGGACGACCAGCAGGTTGTCGGCTGCGCCTGCCCATGCGCGCACCTCAGGCTTCGCACTGAACAACACATAGGTGTACTTCAGCGCGAACATGACCGTCAGCGTGAATCCCAATGCTCCGAGCAGCGCGAACGCCGTCACGAACACCTTTGAAGCTTCTCCCTCCGGCGCCAGCAACTCGTTGTCGAAGAAGTTGTGCACGAAATGGCGCGTCAACCGTTGAAACCGCAATTGCTCGGCGCGAGTCATTTCCTCATCGCCTCCATCAACCCCCGTGCAGCTTCCTCCGGATCCTGCCGCACGGCGAGTTGTGTGAAGATCGCTTCCAGGCTCGGCAGTTCCATCAGCCCCCGCAAACTGGCGACCTCGTCGTTGGCCACTACCTTGCCCTTGTAGAGAATGATCACCTTCGAGCACACCCGCTCGACGATCTCCATCTCGTGTGAGCTGAACAGCACCACCTTGCCCGCCTTGGCGAGCGACTGGATGAGTTGCCGCAACGCCAGCCCGGAGTTGACGTCCAATCCTGAAAATGGCTCGTCGAGAATCACCAGTTCCGGATCGTGCAGCAGCGCCGCCGCCAGAAGGATCTTTTGCCGCATCCCTTTCGAATACGACCCGATTGCCGTGTAGCGGTCCTCCCAAAGCCCTAATTGCTCCAGGAATGCGGCAATCCGCGCATGCAGCCGCTCGCGCGGAATCAATCTCATCTCCCCGGCAAATTCCAGGTATTCCGCACCAGACAGGTGCGTGTACAGATATGGCTCTTCCGGCACGTACCCGAGAATCGACTTGAACCCTTCCCGGTCCCGCCGGATGTCGACGCCGCGCCACAGGATTGCGCCATCTGTCGGCTCGATGAGTCCGGTGATCATCTTCACCGTAGTCGACTTACCGCTGCCGTTAGGACCCAGATACCCGGTCACCTCGCCCGCGGGCGCGAGGAAGCTGACGTTGTCCACCGCGGGAATCCCCGCAAAGAGCTTGGTGATGCCTCGGACTTCGAGCACTGCATCCTCCCTCGTCTTGTGCAGACACCGCTGCAATGGAACAGTTCCCCGGAAGGGCGACAGCCTCAGTGCGTCATCGAGTAGATCACGTAGTTGATTCCCAACTGAAACGCCTGCGTAGCGTATTTCTCCGGGTACTCCGGAAGGTCCGCCCACTCCCAGGCGTCGCCCAAGTCCATGTTGTGGCAGATCGCCACCACCACTCTCCCCTTGTTGTCCCTGATCCCACGCCAGTGCGGCACAATACCCCCGCGCTCGTATCCCCGGCCGTGCACCACGTTCAACCCCGGGATCTGAACCCGTTCCTTGATGTCGTAGACGATGTGGAAAATCGGATCGTCGTCCTCCAGTTCCACCGCCGCCGCCCCGGGAATCATCCGGTCGATTCCCGCCATGAACGAAGCGAACTCCCGGTCGTTGTGGAAGTCGTCGACCATCAGGAATCCCCCCCGCTCAAAGTACTGCCGCAGCCGCGCACCCTGCTCGGGACTGATCACCCAATCGCCCGGCCCCACCGCGTACATCCATGGCCAGTTGAACATCTCGTCGCTGTCGACGTCGAGAATCTCCTCCACTGACCGCGCTTGAACCCGCGTCAGCCTCTGCAGGCCCTGGACAAAGACCCTGTCGCTCTTGTTGGCGTCAATACCCCAGCGGCTTCGGCCCCAGCCGCCGCGAAAACTCCGGTAGCGCAGCCTCCCGAAAGCCCACTCGCGCTCTTCCCAGGCGTCCGGCGGATCGTCGGCCGGGTTCTGCATCTCGATTTCGAATTGCGCCCACCGGTTGCCGCCGCCACCGCGTCGCGTCTGGGCGAATCCCCAGACGGCGCCCAGCGTAAGCCCGGCGATGATGACAGTCCCCAAGCTACGCCGGCCCATGCAGGCGATTGTAAACCGGATCCATCCGAAGCTTGGATTTGCTCGGGTGTAAAGTATATTCAGGTCGTAAACACTATGAAGCTGTCGATCCGCCGCCGTGATTTTGTCGGGATGAGCGCTGCCGCGGTCTCGGCGCCGAAATCGGCGCAGCCGCCGGCCAGGCTCACGCCTCAGACTCCTAAGATTCTGAACTACAACCCGAACATGGACTATCGTCGCCTGGGCAAGACCGGGATGATGGTTTCCTCAGTCTGTCTCGGGGGGCATTGGAAGCGCCTCGGCACCGTCATGCCTGAGGGTTTCAAGGGTGAAGGCTACACCACACAGGACGACCGGAACGTCAAAGACCCGGTGTTCCTGAAGAACCGCTCAGACGTAGTCTCCCGATGCATCCAGCTCGGCATCAACTATGTCGATGCCTGCTCACCCCAGGAGATTCTCGCCTATTCCACAGTCCTCCAAGGCCGGCGCGACAAGATGTACTTCGGCTTCTCCTGGCACACCAGAGAGCCTCGCTACGACGAGTGGCGCACCGCCGACCGGCTCCTGGAAGGCTTCCAGATGAGCCTCAAAGAGGCCAAGCTCGAGTACGTGGATCTTTGGCGCATCTCGCTGCCCATGGCCGGAATCACCGACATGGGCATCCTGAACCAGATCGAAGAGTCCACCGTGGAGGCCCTGCGCAAAGCCCGCCAGCGCGGCCTGGCGCGCCACACTGGCGTTTCCAGCCACAACCGGCAGTGGCTCAAATACCTCGTGGGGCGCTACCCCAGCGAGATCGAAGTCGTCCTGTTCCCCTATACGGCCGACTCGAAGGTCCTGCCGGACGACAGCCTCTTCGACGCACTCAAAAAGGCCGATACCGGCGCTTTCGGTATCAAGCCTTTCGCGGACAACTCGCTGTTCGCCGGCAACAGCGCGCCCGCCAGTCCGCAATTCGAAGAAGACAACAAGCGCGCTCGCCTGGCTATCCGCTACGTGCTTGAGAACCAGGCCATCACCGCGCCCATCCCGGGGTTGATCAGCGTGCAGCAAGTCGAGAATGTCGCCCAAGCCATTGCAGAACGAAAGCGCGAGGGGCGACTGAGCAAACAGCAGAAATCCGAATTGGAAATGGCTACCCGCGGCATGTGGGCCCGGCTGCGCCCCGGCTACGAGTGGCTGCGCGATTGGGAAAACGTCTGATCAGGCAGGCCCTGTTTACCGGCGCAGAATAATTGCGGAGTACATCCGCAACCCCAGAACACGGTCCCTGCGCCAGCTATGGAACTCCGCCCCCCCGCAACATGTGCAGGGCGCCCCCGAAGAGTCGATCTTCGACGCGAGCACGCCCGCCTGCCTGAGTTGACGAACGTTCGCTTCCCGCAGATCCACCCGAGTCCGCCCATCGAGGTCACCTCGCTCCGGGAACAGTGCCCGAAACGACGGCGCGACATCGGGACCCACTTCGAAGCAGCATTCCCCGATCGATGGCCCCAAGGCCACCAGCAGATCAGCGGGATCCGTCCCATGCCGCGACACGAGATGCCCCACAGCCTCGCCCGGGATTCCGTCCACCGTGCCCCGCCATCCGGCATGGACCGCAGCCACGACACGACGCACCGGATCGGCAATCAAAACCGGCACACAGTCGGCCGTCTTTACCGCCACGCCTTGCCCGGCGGCCGAAGCCACCAGCGCGTCTCCCTGCAGGCCCTCGCGCCACGCCGACGATTCCACCACACACTTGGAGTGGATCTGCTTGAGCATGAGCACGCCTTCAGGCGGCGAGGTAAGGGCTGTGCCGAACGAATGATCGAGCCACGGCTCGCCATCCAACAAGGTGGAGCGCCAATGGCCTTGGTCTGTCCGGTAGATCACGCGGCTGGGGATTGCGTCTGGGCGATCATGACTTGACGCTTGAATTCTTCCAGCATCGACTCTTCCAGCCGCACCTCGGTGGGCCGGTTCAGCAGGCTCATCTGGTCGATCTTGTCCTGCAGCTTGAGCAGACCGTAAAACAGATTTTCCGGCCTGCGGCGGACAGCCTGTCACGTAGACGTCGACCGGCACGATCCGGTCTACACCCTGCAGCACCGCGTAGGTGTTGAATGGTCCGCCGACGCTCGAGCAGGCGCCCATCGAGATCACAAATTTCGGATCCGGCATCTGGTCATAGATGCGCTTCAGCACCGGCGCCATTTTCAGCGTCACGGTCCCGGCAACGATCATCAGGTCTGACTGCCTCGGGCTCGGACGGAAGACCTCCGCGCCATAGCGCGCAATATCGAATCGCGATGCTGAGCTCGCAATCATCTCAATGGCGCAGCAGGCAAGCCCGAAGGTGAGCGGCCAGAGAGAGGATTTCCTCGCCCAGTTGAAAACATAGTCCACCGACGTCACCAGGACGTTGCGTTCATTGGGATTCTCAAGATACATGGCGTTGGCCGTCGCCTCCGATTGTATCAGGACTTCTCTGTCCCGAATTCCGAGCGGTACCACTCCAGAGTGTTCCGCAAACCCTGTTCGAAACTGAACCGCGGGGCATGGCCCAGACATGCCGCAGCGGCGGTTGTGTCGGCTTGAGAATCGCGAACATCGCCCGCGCGCGCGGGGCCGTATTCCGGCTCGATGGAGACGCCCTCAATCGCACACAGCAGCCGCCAGGTTTCATTGAGCGTATAGCGCCCGCCGTTGCCGGCGTTGAAGACCCGCCCGGAAACTCCCGGCGCCTTCGACGCTTTGACGCAAAGCTCCGCAACGTCTTCAACGTACGTGAAGTCGCGCGATTGCCCGCCGTCACCAAAGATTGTCGGCGGCCGGCGCTCCAGCAGGCAGGTCATGAAAATGGAAAGAACTCCGGAGTAGGGGCTCGATGGATCCTGCCTCGGTCCGTACACGTTGAAAAACCGCAGGGAGACTGTCTCCATGCCGTAGCAATCGGCGAAGACTGAGGAGTACATCTCGCCCATCAGCTTCTGAGCTGCGTACGGCGACTTGGGCCTCGGTGCCATCGCTTCGCTCTTGGGCAACACTTCCGTGTCCCCGTAAGCAGACGAAGATGCCGCATACACCACGCGGCCGACTCCGCCGCGTTGGGCGGCGAGCAAGACGTTGAACGTACCGTCGATGTTGGATTGATGCGACGGAACCGGGTCCACGATGGAGCGCGGGACTGAAGGAATCGCCGCCAGGTGAAAGACCACCGGCGCCCCCGCAATCGCGCCGGCAATCGAATCGTAATCGCAGATGTCGGCCTCCAGGAAGTCGACCTGGGACGACACCCCGGATAGGTTGGCCCGCTTGCCCGAGCTCAGGTTGTCGATGACTGTGACACGGGATGCTCCATCATCGAGCAATGCGCGCACAAGTGCGCTGCCGATGAAACCGGCGCCGCCGGTGACGACGGGTTGGCTCATAGCTTGTCCGCAATGGAAGTGAGGTATCGCAGCGACTCAGCGGCGATACGCTCGGCGCCGGGGGAAAAGTCGAATGCTTCCAGAGAAATCCAACCCTTGTAGTCGAGCCGCTTCAGCGCCGCCAGCACCGGGGCGAAATCGTAATCCCCCGTGCCGCAGTGCCTGCCGTCCGTCTCGTTGACATGGACGTGCCGGATGGACTCGAAGTGCTTCTCTATGAGCGAAGCGTGCGGCTGCGTCTCGTCAACGGCGTTGTGCGTGTCGAACATGGTGCGGACAGCCGGGCTGTTCACCTGGTGCATGATCTCCACTGCCTCGTCCAGCGAACCGATCACATCGGTCTGGTTGGCCGGCAACGCTTCGATTAACAGGCAGACGCCTCGGGACACCGCCTGCGGGGCCACGCCACGTAAACCGTCGACGAACCGCGCTGTCGCCTCGGCCCGAGTCGAACCACCTGTCGTGCCTCTCTGCAGTGGACTGCCGAAAACCATCACGCCACCCTCGCCGAGGTCGGCGCACAGGTCAATCAAGTTGCGGATATGCGTCCAGGAGCGTTCGCGCAGGTCGGGCTCCGGTGTTGTCACATGCAGGCCCTTGGGGGCCACCATCAGCCAGTGCAATCCGACGAATTGGAGCCCTTCGCTGACAATGATGTCCCGGTAATTGCGTCTCGCTGGTGCGCTTACGGTTGCCGGATCTTCCGCCAGGGTGAAGGGGGCGATTTCGATGCCCTGGTAGCCGGTGTCGCTGATATGGCGACAGGCCCGGTCAAATTCCCATCCCTGATAAACCTCATTACAGATGGAATGTCGAAATCTAGTGCCCATGGGGTTCTTGCTGCCTTATTAGTCTAACCGATTGCAGCACTTGTCCATCGCCTGCTCACCGTCAACCCCGGCAGTTTCTCGCCCCCGGTTTTGGTTCTAGGGACTTTTTCCGTGCCTCCTACGGAATTCGGTGGGTTGTTTGGGACGTCCGGTACAGGGACTATAGGACTAGTACAGAGGACCATGGAGGACCATGATGCCGCGGTATTCAGAATTCGGCAAGACTATTGAGGGGATTACGAGCAGGCTCGCACAACTTCTCTTGCCCCGGTGTCCGCTCGGCACTCAAGGGCAGGACCTCATCGAGTATGCCCTGATGGCAGGTTTCGTTGCGGTGGCCGTCGCGGCTTTTATCCCCTACACAGTTTCGGGACCAATCTCGACTATCTTCACAAAGATCGAGAACTTTCTTGTAGCCCACGGAAACGGCTGACCTGGAGGAGGGGGCGCGACGACGACCGGCCTCGGAACGTCGTCGCGCCCGCTGATTCCGTGGTTAACCGCGCGGAACCGACGTTGGTCAACGCCCCGCTAACCCCAGGATGAGGCAGCAGAGGTTGTAAGCAACCAATGCGGCATAGAAAACGTTCACCTTCTCCAATAGACTCGTTCGCCCGCTCCGCCAGCAGTAAACCCCCAACAAGACCCCAGCCGCTTTGATCGCCAACAAACCAAAGACGGGGCTGCTTGTAGCCCCCATCGCGATCCGGACGATCGGGTTGGCCTCCTCGACTCCTCCCAGCAGGAAGGCCAGCGTCGAGAGCAGGTCCAGCGCCTGCATATATGCGAAGAACAGGAGCCCGCGCAGGTTGGACGGCGCCACCCGCTGCATGGAGTTGGAGTGATCCAGAAGATTGTGTGTCGTCGAAGCCATAGCAATCCAACCCAATTACACACGTCGCCCTCTGTCCGCGATAGAACCAAATCACCCATTCTTGGTCCCACACCAGTCCTGGTACAAGCCATGCCCTCAGTGGAGCAATTGTGCTTCAGGACATCTCGAATGACTCGCCACGAGCAGGCACCGACACCGGAATCCGGTACTTTTCTTCGATAGCGCGAGCCAGTGCCGCCGATTGAGCAGGTTCGCCGTGCACCAGGAAGACGCGCTTGAGCGTCGAAGTCATCGGCTCCAGCCAGTGAAGCAGTTCCTGCTGATCCGCATGGCCGCTTAACTCGTTCAATTTCACTACCTCCGCCCGTAGCCGGTGAGGCTCCCCGAAGATATTGACTTCAGGCAGTTTATCCACGATCTTCCGGCCCAGGGTGTTTTCCCCCATGAAACCGGTGATCAGAATCGTATTCCGCCCGTCGGAGATGTTGTTTGCAAGGTGATGAAGAATCCGCCCCGCTTCGCACATCCCTGAGGCCGAAATGATCATTACCGGCCCCTTCAAGTCGTTGAGCGCCTTAGATTCAGATACTTCCCGGACGTAGCGGAGTTGGCTGAAGCCGAATGGGTCTTCCCCGTTTCGCAGAAAGAGGTTTGTTTCCTCATCGAAGAGGTAGGCGTGCCTTCGGAAGACCTCGGTGACGTTCACCGCCAATGGGCTGTCCACGAAAATCGGAATGCTCGGGCAACGGCCTTCATTGAAGAGTTCATGCAGCAGCAGAACAATCTGCTGGGTCCTGCCCACGGCGAAGGCGGGAGCGATGAGTTTGCCGCCACGGGCGGCTGTCCTGACCACAGCATCCGCCAGCTTGTCCTTCACGGCGCCGGGAGCTTTGTGGAGCCTGTCACCGTATGTGCTCTCCATGATCACGTAGTCGACGGGAGGCAACCGTTCAGGGTCCCTGATAATCGGGAGATTCACCCTCCCGACGTCGCCCGAGAACGCCAACCGGACGCGCTTTTCCCCTTCGGCAAGCTCAAGCAGCAGCGATGTCGAACCCAACATGTGGCCGGCTTCATAGTGCGTGGCGTGAACGCCGGGTCCGGCCTGGTATGGAAGTGAAATCGTCCTCGAGGAGAACAGCTGCAGGGCGGCCTCGGCATCGGCGATGCCATACAGCGGTTCAACGATCTCGACCTCGTCCTCAAAACCGATTGAACGGCGCCGGTTCTTGCGCTTCCGCATGAACTCGGCGTCTTTCTCCTGCAGGAACGCCGAATCCCGCAGCATCGAGTGGCACAGATCCGTCGTCGCCGGCGTGGCATAAATCGGGCCCGTGTAGCCGTGCTTGACCAGGGTGGGGATGTTCCCTGTGTGGTCGGTGTGGGCGTGCGACAGGAGAATCGCCTCCACGCTCGATGCGGGAAACGGAATATTTCCGTTGATTTCACGCGCTTCCTTGCGCCGCCCCTGGTAGAGTCCGCAGTCCAGCAGGTAGCGATGGTTCCGCCACGCTGACCTCGTGCATGGATCCGGTCACGGTCCTGGCAGCGCCCCAAAACGTGAGCTTCATGCCCTTGAGGATGTCACAGCCGGGGTGCGAGCAGCAGTTTCGCCAAAAGGAAAACGTACAGCAGACTGAACGCGGTGATACCTTTCCACTCTTTGTTCACCCGCCAAACACCCCAGTCGAAATGCTCCCTCCCCCGGTAATCAGGCCTTTTGAGCATCAGCTGAGGCACTCTTGCCGCATACGCCTCGAACTCCGGGAACAAAGACGCCAGATGCTGCTCCTCCAACTGCATGACAGGCAGATAGACCAGCACGAAAACCGCGCCTGCCAGCGCCAGCAGCCATCCTCCTCCGCCGGCAATCGCGCAACCCAGGGACGCCACCAACGTGCCCGCGTAAAGCGGGTTCCGGTGCCAGGCATAGGGGCCGGAAGTAGTCAGTTGCCGGTTCTTCCTCAGATGGCCGGCAGCCCAGGAGCGCCAGGCCAGTCCGGCGGCGCAAACCGGCAGACCGGCCAGTAGGTATCCGGGCCCGGGGCGGGAGAGAAAGACGAATCCGAGAAGAAGAAACACACCCGAAGGCACTCGCAGCCTCTGCACGATATCGGCGTATGCCTTGGGGAAAAGAGGGAGGCTCATTTCGATTGGCCTTCCGCCAGCCGTTGGCGCAGGGCCTGGAACACAACGTCGGGGTGAAGTTCCTTCATGCTCGGATGAATCTCCGCTCCCCGCGCGTAGGAGGTTTCGGCCGCCGGTGAGCGCAATGTCGTGATCCTCGACGCCCAAGGCCCGTTGCGCTTTGGATCCGTAGGCCCGAACAGCGCCACGCCCGGAAGCCCCAGCGCGGCCGCCAGGTGGAGCGGCCCGCTATCCAGGCCCAGCACGGCTGTTGCGCGCCGGGTTGCATCGATCAGGCCTGCAATCGAAGACAAGTGGATTTCCACTCCTTCCACTTGGCTCAGCGCCTCCTCCTGCGAAGGCGCGCCATTGAGCACCAGAATCGCGTCCGCCTCATGCCGCAGCCTGCGCGCCAGCAGCGAGTAGAACTCCAGTGGCCATTGCTTGGACGTCCAGCCAGCCAGCGGCGAAGCCAGCACAAACCTGCCGCGAGGCAATCGCCCCTCCGGATGACCCTGTGGCAGTGGGGTTTCTTTCACTCTCACTTTGGCCCCTGCCAACGCCGCCAGATCGAGATTCTTGTCGACGACATGCTCCGACGCCGAACGGCAGTGCTGGTGATAGAAGAGGGCCGCCGGCGCTTCTCTCACCAATTGATAGTCGAACCCGAAGCGCCGCCCTCCCTTGGCCAGAAAGGCCACCAGCGCCGACTGCGTGAGCCCCTGGAAGTCGATGACGTCATCGAACGGCTCCGCCCGGAGACGCTTCCACGCAACGGCAATCGAAGCAAGCGAACGCCGGTTCAGCTCGATCACCTCATCCACTGCCGGGTTGGACTCGAGCAGGTCACGCCACTTGGGGTGGGTCACCCAGACAATGCGCGCATCCGGCAGCGACGCTCGCAGGCTTGCAACCCCCGGTAGCGCATGAATTATGTCGCCCATGGCTCCCAACCGGACGACGAGAATGCGACGGCCGCTCATTGAATTCTCAGCTTTGGCGCTCTCTCACATGAGCCTCAAACACTGCGCGTGCCTGAAGGTCCTCCCGTTCCAGTGGAACGTCAACCTCCGGTGCATCGCAGTTCTCCGGCGCCAGAACGAGGGAAACACAAGCCAGTGCGGCCACTAATTCGGTTCGCGCTCTTGCCGGGAGAATCGGGTTGGGCGGATCGAGCACAACCACGGCGACGGCAGTCGCGCCCTCGGCAGCCCCTTCAAGCCGGGCCGCGTGTTCTGCCAGCATAGGATCGAAGTACCCCGATATCACCCGAACTTCGCCGCGATTCCGCCGCAATTCAGCAAGCCGGGGAGCGCACTCGGGGCCAGTCGCGATTTTCGTGCGGGTATCCACTATTTCAGTTGTATCAACTCGCGTGCGGCACTGGCCACCATTTCGCTCGACACGCCGGTCATGCAGCGGTGATCGATTGGGCAGTGGCGCAACTGGCACGGCGCGCATTCAACCGGAACCCGGACGACGCGAGCCAGCGGGCCGGTGGGACCGGTAGTGACGTGATTGGTCGCGCCAAACACGGCCACCGTGGGCACCCCCAACGCCGATGAAATATGCATGGCCCCGGAGTCATTGGTAAGCATCAGTGAACATGCCGCCGCCCTGTCGATGAACTCCTCCAGGGTTGTTTCGCCCGCAAAGTTGTGGGCTTCAATGCCTTCCGCCTCGATCTGCGCCAGCACCTGCTCGCATAGTTCGCGCTCGCCGCCCGATCCGAACAAGGCCACCCTGCCTCCCGACTCGCGCGCCAGGGTCAGCGCCGATTCGGCGAATCGCTCCGGCAGCCATCGTTTGGCAGTTCCGAACGCCGCACCGGGGCTCAGCCCGATTACCGGCCCCACCCATCGCTCCGCGTCAAATCGCGCGCGCCCTGCCTTCCGCGCGCGGCCTGTTCCTTCCAGCTTGATCAGTGCCTCTGCCGGCAGCGCCTCCACCCATCCGATGCGCCGCAGCAGCTCCAGATAATAGAAGCTTTCATGCTGCGGGATCGTACCCTTGGCCGGCACCGCGACTGCGTCAGTGAGCAGCCAGGAGCGTCCGTCGCGGGCGTAGCCGATTCGCCTCGGTATTCGCGCCAGCCACGTCACAAGGGCCGCGTCGAAGGCGTTCTGCAGCAGCAGCGCGCAATCGAAATCCTGCCTGCTCAATCTCCTGGCGGCCTCCCATCGTCTTCGCGCTCCCGCCCATCCTGAGCCTGGATCGTAGGCGATGATCTCATCGGCAAACGGCTCTGAGCGATACAGGCCGGCCACCCAGGGTCTCGCCAGGATCGAGATGTGCGCATCCGGATAGCGCTGCCGTACCGCCGTCAGCGCCGGCAGGCTCATGACGGCGTCGCCCACCCAGTTGGTGGCGCGGACCAGGATGCGTCGGGGGGAATCCACTCGTTTTCAGAGTAGACTACGGCCATGGCCCGGCCGGAAGATCTGCGCGCGTTGGACGAGCAAGGCTACGTCGTGCTCCACAACCTCATCGACGTCGATTGGCTCAAGGCGCTGCGCCGCCGCGTCGAGGAGCTGTTCGAGGAGGAAGGCGAGAACGCGGGCCACGAATTCCGCACAGAGCCCTTCGCCAGGCGCCTGGCAAACCTCGTGGACAAGGGCGAGGTCTTCGAACGCGTCGTCGCCGAACCGCGCGTGCTCGAGCTCGTCAGCCACGTCCTGAACGGCAGTTTCAAGCTCAGCAGCCTCAATGCCCGGTCCACTAACCCCTTCGCGGCGGAGCCGCAACCCCTGCACGTGGATATGGGCCTGCTTCCAGACGCAAAGGGGCCCACGGTGTGCAACTCGGTCTGGCTGCTGGACGACTTCACTCCAGACAACGGGGCGACCCGCCTGATTCCCGGCTCGCACCTGTGGGGCCGCAATCCGCGTGAAACTCTGGCTGACCCGCTCGCGCCGCACCCCGGAGAGATCCTCCTCGTCGCTCCCGCCGGCACCGTGGCGGTGTACAACGCCCATATCTGGCACGGCGGCACCGCCAACAGCACGGCCGCCCATCGGCGCGCGCTGCACTCTTTCTTCGTTCGCCGCGACGTGGCCCAGCAGCAGTGGCAGAAGAAAATGCTGCGCGCCGAAACCCAGGCCCGGCTCAGCCCGCTCATGCGCGAATTGCTGGCACTGGACGACCCTCTCAACGACGAGCTCTCCTCGGCCACTCCCGGCCTGAGCGGATTCATGCCGCCGCGCCCGGCAAACTCCTGACACGCGCCCGGTACAATCGAATTGGAAGCATGGGCAAATTTTATGAACGGGCCGCTCTCGTGGCCGAACGCCGTCGTTGGCGCCTCGAAGGCAAGACCGTCGTGTTCACCAATGGGTGCTACGACATCCTTCACCCCGGCCACATCCGCCTTCTGGAGAGCTGCCGCTCGATGGGCGGCGCGCTCATCCTGGCCCTCAACACCGACAGCAGCGTGCAGCGCCTCAAGGGCCCGAAGCGTCCGCTGCTTTCCGAATCCGAACGCGCCGCAATGGCCCTGGCGCTGGAAGCCGTCGATGCAGTCACGCTGTTCGATGAGGACACCCCCCGGGAGCTGATCGCCGAAGTCCTGCCCGATATCCTGGTGAAAGGATCGGATTGGAGCCACTTCGTGGCGGGCCGCGAGGAGGTGGAAGCCGCCGGAGGCAAGGTGGTGCTGCTGCCCCTGGAGCCCGGCTACTCCACATCGGCCACCGTCGAAGAGATTGTCTCGCGGCGCGGCGCCGGCCGCCAGCCGTGATCAACCCTGCCGTTCGCGAGCTCATGGAGCATGCCGCGCGACATGCGGCGTTCCAGGAAATCATCCACCGCTTCAGCGTGGAGACGCACCCGCGCGCTCAACTCAGCGGCCTCGTCCCCGCGGCCAAGGCCCTCTACCTGACCCTGCTTTGGCATGCCTTGGAACGGCCTGTTCTGGTCGTCACCGGCTCCAATAGTTCTGCCGAAAACCTGTTCGATCTCATCGAAGCTTTCTTCGACATTCTGGCCCCCGCCCTCGGCGCGCCGCGTCCCCTCTTCATCCCTGCGCTCGACACTCTGCCTGGCCAGGACCTTTCCCCGCACGTCGAACTCAAAGAGCAGCGCGCTGTCGGATTGTTCCGGATCGCTTCGCGAGCTGTCAGTCTCGTCGTGACTCCCCTGGCCGGGGCGCTGCTCCGCAATGAAAGCGCCTCCTCCTACAGACAACTCGCCTTGAGGCTCAAGCAGGACGAAGAAATCCCCATGGAGGATCTTGCCGCACATCTGGAGAGCATCGGGTATGAGCGCCGCGAACCGGTCGAAATGGAAGGCGAGTATTCCATCCGCGGAGGCATCTTCGACATCTTCCCCGCGCAAGCGCATAAGCCCGTGCGGCTCGAGTTCTTCGGTGACTCCATCGAGAGCCTTCGCCGCTTCGACCCCGAAACTCAGCGCTCCGTTCTGAAAGTGGACGAATGCACCGTACTGCCGCTTGAGGAAACCCCCAGGACTCCAAGTTTCCTGCGCGCACTCGCTGAGCGCGCCGGCAAGTCCGACGTTGTCGATGGCGAGCATTTCCCTGGTTGGGAGTTCGCGGTTCCCCTGCTCAAGCCCCGCGAACACTCGCTCGAGAACCTTCTCGATCATCCCGTAGTCATCTGGGACGAACCTGAAGCCCTCAAGTCTGCCAACGACCAACTCTGGAATAAGCTCGAGCCGCTGCGCGAGAACGCCGCCGCGCCCCCTGAGCAGATCTTCTTCCACCTGGGCGAACTCATGGCCTCGGCACCCGAGCGGCGCGAGATCGAACTGCGCGAGTTGGGCCTCGAGGGCGAATTGCATTCGGCCGAGGCGCTTCTGGAGATCCCCTCCCGCCCTCCTGTTCCGTTCCGCAACGACATGAAGAAGGCCGTGGAGGACGCGCGTCAACTCGCGGGCCAAGGCTATCGTGTCGCGTTCTTTGCCGCCAGCGCCGGCGAAGTCGAGCGGATGGCCGACATCTTCGCCGAGTACTCGTTGCCCTATCAGCTCGGTATCGACATTCAGAAAGGCGCGACGCCGGACTACCTGGCTGACCGCGCCTACCTCGCCATGGAGCTGGCCAGCGTCTACCTTGTCCAGGGACGTGTGCGCCGCGGCGCCATTCTGCCGGCCTCCCGGCTTGCCATCATCGGCCACGAGGACCTCTTCGAGACCAGCGATCTCGTCGCCGCGCCCGGTCGCCAGCGCTCGCACATAGCCGCGTTCACTCCCGAGACCCTCGAACTCAAGCCAGGCGACTACGTCGTGCACGCCCAGCACGGCGTCGGGAAGTTCATCGGCCTCCGCCAAATGACCACCGGCGAGACCACCGAAGACTTCATGCTCGTGGAGTACGCCAGCGAATCCAAACTCTACGTGCCGCTCACCCGCCTGGACCTGATTCAGAAATACCGCGGCGCCGGCGAAGCGCCTCCGGCGCTCGACAAGCTCGGCGGCGTCACCTGGGCCAAGACCAAATCGAGCGTCAAAGCCAAGATGCGCGACATGGCCGAGGAGCTGCTCAAGCTCTACGCCGCCCGCAAAATGGCCGAGGGCTTCGGTTTCTCATCCGACTCCAACTGGCAGCGCGAGTTCGAGGATGCCTTCGAGTACACCGCAACGCGCGACCAGTTTCAGGCCGTTGCCGAGATCAAGCGCGACATGGAGAGCTCCTCACCCGATGGACCGCCTGCTCTGCGGCGACGTTGGCTTCGGCAAAACCGAGGTGGCCATGCGCGCCGCCTTCAAAGCGCTGGGCGACGGCAAGCAGGTGGCTCTCCTCGCCCCGACGACAGTGCTCGCCCTGCAGCACTTGGAGACCTTTCGAAAGCGATTTCAGGCATTCCCCGTCCGCATCGAGATGCTGAGCCGGTTCCGCTCCCCCAAGGAGATCAAGGTGACTCTCGAAGACTTGAAGGCGGGCAAGGTCGACATCGTCATCGGCACACACCGCTTGCTCTCCAAGGACGTCGAGTTCCCCGACCTCGGCCTGCTCATCGTCGACGAGGAGCAACGCTTCGGCGTGCGGCACAAAGAGCGGCTCAAGCAGATGCGCGCAGAGCGTCGACGTCCTCACGATGAGCGCCACCCCCATCCCGCGAACCCTCCACATGTCGCTGTTGGGCCTGCGCGACATGAGCGTGATCGAAACGCCTCCCAAGGATCGTCTGGCTGTACAGACCGTCGTCGCCAAGTTCAACCCCGACCTGATTCGCAGCGCTATCGAACATGGAACTGTCGCGCGGCGGCCAGGTCTACTTCGTGCACAACCGCGTGGAGAGTATCTGGAGCCGCGCCGCGATGCTGCAGGAACTGGCGCCGCAAGCGCGAGTCACCGTCGGACACGGACAGATGGGAGAAGAAGCTCTGGAGAAGGTGCTCCTCGGTTTCATGCACCGCGAAGCTGATGTCTTCGTCTGTACCACCATCGTCGAAAACGGCCTCGACATCCCGCTGGCCAACACGATTATCATCGAGAACGCTGAACGCTACGGCCTGAGCGAGCTATATCAGCTGCGCGGCCGCGTCGGCCGATCCAACCGCCGCGCGTATGCTTACCTGCTGGTTCCGCAGGACACCGAACTCACCGAAATCGCCCGCAAGCGCCTCGCCGCGCTCAAGGAGTTCAGCGACCTCGGCGCCGGCTTCAAGATCGCCGCGCTCGACCTCGAACTGCGCGGAGCTGGCAACCTTCTCGGCGGCGAGCAGCACGGACACATCGCCAGCGTCGGCTACGAGACCTACCTCAAGCTGCTGGACGAAACCGCCCGCGAGCTGCGCGGTGAGCCCGTCGGCCCCGAAGTCCACTCCTCACTGAACCTGGGCCTCGATATCCGCATTCCGCGCGAATACATCGCCGACGAGCAGCAGCGGCTCAAAGCCTACAAACGCATCGCCGATTCCGGCGACGCTGCAAAAGCCGATGCGCTCGTTGCCGAGCTGGCCGATCGCTACGGTCCGCCGCCTGACGCCCTGCTCCACCTCGTCGGATTCTCCCGATTGAAAACCCTCGCCGCACGCGCGGGAGTCGAAAGTATGGAGCGCCGCTCGGGAGGAGTCAACATCAAATTCCACCCTGGCGCACAGGTAGACCCCCACAAGCTCATGCATCTGGTCAGCGCTACCGAGGGCGCCCAGTTCACGCCTGCCGGTATTCTTCGGCTGCCTCTGCCGCCAATGGAATCGGGCCCGCTGCTGGAGCACCTTCGCGAACGCGTCCTGTCCCTGATGCCGGGCGAATGAGCCCCTATTTCTTTTCCTTGCGCACCACCCAGACGATGTTCGGCGTCGGGCCCTGCCCAAGCCAGGCGGCCGCCATTTCGATGCGCGCCAGCGTTTGCAGTTCCGTGTCGGGAATCTTTTCCAGCAAGCTGTCCGCGGATGGACCGAGCCCCTTGGCCGCCCTGTAGAACAGTCGCTTGTAGCTCTGCGAGGAAGGCCACGACGAACGCGGCGCAAGGTTTCCATCCTCCGCCCGCGACTCGAATTTATACCAGGCCGCCGCGTCGGACATCCCTCGCTCGACCGCTTTCAACACAATGTCGACGTTCTTGATGCTCCCGCCGGCTTCGGCCACCGCGTCCCACGCGTCGTTTCGAACATTGAGAGGCTTGATTTCATCCAGCCGCGAGATGCAGGAAGCCAACACGGTTGACGCCTGTTCCGGCGTTCGGGACTTTGCTGCCCGCGCTACCTCGGTGACCAGGATCGCCTGCATGCGCGTGCTCGGTATCTCCTTGGACATGGCGAGTGCCTTCGACGGATCCTTTTCCGCGTACTCCATCGCCTTCTGGAACACAGATGAATCGACGACCAGGCTGGGTGCGGCGCCCGTCGCCAGCGAAACCACCAGGTTGCCTGTTGCGCGCATCTCCGGCATCCCGCCCGGGAATCGCTCCAGCCCCGCTTTCAGACTTTGCCGCTCGGCGATGTTCTTTCGCAGCCAGTCAGGATCCACCGGGCGGATCATGTCCACCGCGTTGAAGATCATGATGTCCTGTGCCGTCTCCAGCGAGACGCTCCCGCCATTGCAGGACAGAGTCTGCCGGTCGAAGAAGGGCATGCCCTTGTTCTCTTCAATCGCTCGCATCAAAGCGTGGATCGCGGTGTCCCGCAGCGCCATCGGCATTTCCGGGAAGTCCCGCAGGAAGCGGATCATGCCGTTGCAGTCAGGGTTCTGGCCGAATCCGGCTACGGCCATCGAGAACAGTGCGCCTCGCCGCGTGTCCTCTTTGGGCAACTGGCTCAGGAGGAAGCCCGCCGCCCGCAGGGGGTACGCGCCCGCCGCATTGAACCGGTCCATCGCCTCGATAGCCTTATCGAATTTCTTCTCCTGGGAAAGACGCTGAACGATGCTGTAAATGGCGTCGGCGCGTACGTCCTGCTCGAGCGGACGGGGCGCGCTTAATGAAGCCGCCAGCTCGATCGCCCGGTCGATGTTCAATGGCGCAACTCCGGCCACAGCTCGCGCCTGCACCTGGTCCCTCACCCGCCCCGCAGTCCTGTTGGGCAGTGCAATCGCCGCCGTGAACGCCTGCTCAAAATGCTCCAGCGACTTCGTTTTGTCAACCGGCGCTTCCACCAGCGCCAGTTGCAGCAGCGCCACGGCCTGAGACTCGGCCGGTATCGCTGCCACCATGCCTGCGGCGGCGTCGAGGTACTCACGGGCCTTCTGGGTTGGGTCTGTTTCCGTCGCCGGCGGGCGCGGCGTGGACTCCTGCCCTTGTAGGGCTGCGCAAATCAGGGCGGCAAGCGTTAAAGAGAATCGCATCGGTTACTCCGTCAGCGTGTCTCCTACACTGACGGCACTACCGCGCGATTTGTTCCTGACTTACGCCCTCCCGCTTAGGGCTGCAGGCTCGACGGTGTACTCAACCGCACGTCCTTCGCCCGATCCGGATGCTTCTTCACCAGCGTCCTCGGATCAAGCAGATGCATCGGCTTGAATGACTTCGTGGACCATTTGCAGCCATCTTCAAACTGCAACCCAACGAAATAGCCGATCTCTCGAAAATGGCAGTACCTCACGGTACCCGCAAATTCGCCCTTGGGATAGTTGATGGTGACTTCGACCCCCAACGGGATCTGCAAGTCCACCTGAAGACAAGCACCTGACAGCGAGATGTCCTCCAGGTTAGCCACGGCACGGCGCGCTTTGCCGCCCGGGTCTTTCCATCGGACCTCAACAAGGTCCGCACACATCATCCGGGTTTCGGTTCGCCTTTCGAACATACGCTATCACTATCGGCAAACTCCTCCACCATGTCCACATCTGGTGACTGGAGAAATTAGCCCTAGTCCCTCCTAAGAAATAAGCCCGATCCGGGCAAAGCCCAGCGGGGAAGTGTTTCCCATGGTACTACTACACTCCACGTACTGTATATGAATTAATGTTCATTAAACAAGAGATCTGATCGGCGAGGGCCGCCCTTGCCGCAGGAACTCCTCTCGTGTCATCAGATCCAGAGGCGATTTGGCATGATCCACGGCCAGGATGCCGTCCAGATGGTCCATTTCATGCTGCACCAGTTCCGACATAGCCGCGGTGGCTTCCAGTTCGTGCCAGGCGCCATACAGATCCTGATGCCGAAGCTTCACCTTCAAATGCCGCTCGAGCCGGACCATCAGGTTCGGAAACGAAAAGCAATCGTCGAACAAGCTGAACTTTTCTTCACTCCGGAAAATGTACTCGGGGTTGATCAGCTGGTATTTCCTGCCTTCCACCTCGAGAAAGATCACCCGCAGTGCCTCGCCGATCTGAATCCCGCTGATCCCCCTCCCGAAGCCGTGGGTTCGCCTGAACTCAGCCAGCGTGTCGTCCAGATCCTGAATCACCCCGCCGGAGAGTTCGGGCGCTACGGGACGGGAAATCTCCCTCAGGATCGGATCGCCCAATTGGAGGATGCGGCGCGCTGGCATATATGGCAATGGTAACGGCTCGATCCGGCGCGGTAAGCTGATCGTGATGCAAATTCACGCCAAAGCCCCTTGCCGGGTCGACCTGGCAGGCGGAACCCTGGATATTTGGCCGCTCTACTTGTACCACCCGGGCGCGGTGACCTTGAACTTCGCCGTTTCGGTGCAGACAAGCTGCCGCCTTCAGCCAAGAGAAGGGCGCGCCATCACCCTCCGGTCCCGGGACCAGGCGATGGAGGAGACTTTCGACAACATTGAGACCCTCACCGCCGCGCGAAAATTCCGCCATCCACTGGCCGCTCATGTTGTTAAGTACTTCCGCCCGCAAACCGGCTTGCTCGTTGAAACCGATTCTGAATCTCCCTCGGGAGCAGGCATCAGCGGCAGCTCCGCCATGCTCATCGCCACCGTGAGCGCCTTCAACAAGCTCATGGGCACGCGCCATCCTATAGAGAGCGTTCGCGAAATCGCCCAGAATATTGAGGCGCAGGTCATCCGGGTCCCTACCGGCTGCCAGGACTATTACCCCGCGATGTACGGCGGAATCAGCGCCATCGAACTCACGCCCGCCGGCATCCACCGGGTAGCCATGCGCGTCGACGCCGCCGAGCTCAACAGCCGCTTCGTCCTGGCCTACACCGGCAAGCCTCGGAACTCCGGGATCAACAACTGGGAGGTCACCAAAGCCCACATCGACGGCAACCGGCAGGTGCACAAGAACTTCACGCGGATCGCCTCCATCGCCGCCGAGATGCGCAAAGCCCTGGAGCGCGCCGATTGGACCGAGACAGCCCGGCTGCTCCGCCAGGAGTGGAGCCACCGGCGCAAGAACGCTCCGGGTATCTCCACGCCTCTCATCGAACACCTCATGGAAGCCACCGGCAAAGCCGGCGCGCGCGCCGGTAAGGTGTGCGGGGCCGGCGGGGGTGGATGTGTCGTCTTCCTGTGCGAACCGGACGCCCGGACTCGCGTCGAGGCCGCTATTCGCGCCGGCGGGGCATCTGTCCTGCCCGTGAGCGTGGCGCCCAAAGGTGTCCGCCTCAAGCTGGGGGCATGATGAGCGAACCTACAGGAGCAGGCGACAACCTCGCCCCGCCCGTCCCCGGCCGGCGCCATTTCGGCCTCTTCCTTCGCGCCGGGTTGTTCCTGCTCTTTATCCGTTTCTTCGGCTCCCTCATCGCGTCTGTTCTGGTGGAAACAATCGGCTACTTCCCGGCCGCCGCCCTCAGCTTCTTCCTCGCCGCCGCAATCGCCAGCGCCTTCATGGTCCGCACTTTTGAGCGCGGCCGACTAGAGGACATCGGAATGGGGTGGACCAGGGACTCCAAGCGCCACCTGCTCTTTGGAACGACTCTTGGAATCGCCGGAGCTCTCTTTGTGACGCTCGGTGCCGCTGACCTTGGGTCTGGCATCGCTGGAGCCTGCCCCGGATTGGGCTTACAAACCCGGCCGTCTCCTGTTCGTTAGCGTTCTGCTGCTGTTTGGCGTCGTCGGCGAGGAGATGATGTTCCGCGGCTATGCCTTCCAGATCCTGCTTCGCGCCTACCAGCCGGCCGCCGTCATCGGCGTCTTTGCCGTCCTTTTTGCCCTGGCACACGCCGACAACCCCAACGCCAATCGCCTCGGACTCGTCAATACCGGCCTTTGGGGTGCCCTGCTCGGATATGCCTTCTTTCGCTCGCGTGACCTTTGGCTCCCCATAGGGCTACACTTTGGATGGAACTGGGTTTTGCCGTTGGTGGGTGTCAACCTCAGCGGCTTCGAGATGACTCTGTCGGGCTACCACCTCGTCTGGCGCTCCTCGGAATTGTGGAGCGGCGGAGCCTATGGGCCCGAAGGAAGCATCTTAACCAGTGTGGCGGCAGTTCTGCTTGGCGTCTGGCTGTGGCGGGCCCGATTCACCCCGCAGCTCGCCCCGCTTGTGGAGGACCGGAATGAAGACAATCACGGCGCTCCTGCTACTGATGCTTCTCAACCTGGCAACAACGGCTCAAACCGGCAAGGCTGACAAGCAGCCTGACCTTACCGACGAAGAGCGCATCGAGCTCATTCGCGGCCTGAATGCTGAATTTGCCAAGGTCAAAGTCTTCCTTCCCCGCTCCAAGAAGCCCCTCAAGTTCAACGCCGACGGCACCTACGACAAGGCCGACTGGTCGGAAACCGGCCGCGACTTCGGCCCGGTCGCCCGAGTCGGCGATCAGGTCCAGATCACCAAAGTCGACCTCGAAGACGATCGCATCACCCTCCAGATCAACGGCGGCTTCAATACGCGCGGAAAGTGGTACGAGCGAATCGAAGGCGGTGTCGGCGGCGGCGGCCAGACTGCCCCACTTTCCCGCAATCTCACCATTTCCGCCGGCACCACGCTCTCCCTCATCTTCCCTTCGAAGATGAAGTTCATCCCGCCGGCAGAGGTGAAGAAGCTCTTCGCGCCGATCCTCGACTTCGACAAGCGCAGCGCCACCGCCAACTACTTTGAGTCGCTGCCGCCCGAGATCCAGGAGGCCATCAAAGCCAAGCGCGCTGAAATTGGCATGAATCGCGAACAGGTGAAGATGGCCCTGGGCGATCCGCGCGACCGGCTCCGCGAATCCAAGGACGGCCTCGAAACCGAAGACTGGATCTACGGCCTGCCGCCCGGCAAGATTACCTTCGTCACTTTCGCCAATTCCAAGGTCATCAAGGTCAAGGACTCCTACGCCGGCTTAGGCGGCTCCACCGTGCCGCTTCCCAAGGATTGAGTACGCGTTTGCCCCAGCACGCTCATGACGACAGACGCCTGCGAGCCCCCAGGGCCATTCGTATGCCGAACGACTGACGGCTGTCTACAGGCTCACGCCGCGATAGAGCATGAACTCGAATTCCATCGGGTTCAATCCGCGCCGGCGTAGCTCCACAGCGCAATCGGCCGCATCCGCGCCGACAGCTTCGATCCGCTTCAGCGGCAGAGTCTTGGGTGAGTAGACTTCAAGAGCGATCCAGCGCCCACGCAGGACGGCGCGCTCCGGCAAGCTCAGTTGGTCGGGCGATCGCCCGAGGAAACGCGCGGAATCGGTCATCCTACACTGATTCGGCCGCTATCTCGCCGGATTCAACTGCTGCAACACCGCGTCCAGACCCTTGCGGCGGTACAACTCCGCCAAGCGCCGCTCTTCGCCCGACACGACGGAAGCCATTGGCCCATCGCCGGCACGCGGCGGAATCCACATCTCGCCGTTCTCGAACTCGACGGCGTTCAGGAAACCCGTCAGTCCCTCAATCGGCTGCCCCAGTCGCAGCGTGCCGCTGCGCGCGACAGTCGATCGCTCGCCAGGCCGCAAGGCCACTTCCGCGGGCAGCGATCCTGCCGGGACCGTCTTCCCACCCTGGCCGCGCAGCAGCCAATACACTTCGACGAACTTGATCGTCCTGCCGCTGCGGTTGACGACGTCGAACTTAGGTGATCGCGCCTCGCTTCCCGCCAGCCGCGCCACGCCATTCAGCAACTCCACCGGCGCTCCCGGCTGAGCCACGAAGGCCAGCTCCACTGGCGACTCCGGCGCGTTGGTGGCCGGAAGTGAACGCGCCGCGCGCAACTCGCCTTGCGGCTGTCCTGCCTTCGCCAGAATGGTGATCAACTGCGCTCGCAGCGCCTCCGGCCCCCCCGATTTCAGGGCCGCCTGCAGCACCTTCCGGTCACGCCGCGCCTCAAGATCCCAGGCAATCAGCATGCGCCGCGTCTTCAACCGGTCCGGCCCGTAGAAACTCAGATCCTCGAACAGCACTCCATCCAGGCCGATCTCCACCAACGCTTCGTCAGTCGGCGCGGCCAACGGACGCATCAAGGCCAAATCCACACGCACCGGGAACTGCTCGCCCGGCGCGACGTCCAGCGCCGGAACTGTGACCGACGCTTTGCCTCCCGGGGCCACCTGCTGCGCCATGACCAGCAGCGACACCCCGCGCAGCCGCCTCGGGCTCGCGTTGCGAAACTGCAGCGTCGAATGAATCTCCACTTCCATCGCGCCGCCGCGTGCCGTCGCCCGCGACGAGCCCCAATCGGCCGACACCAGCGCCAGCGGAGAATCCTGCGGCAGGTTCACCTTGAATGACCTCGCCGCGTCGGGACTCTGCCCACTCAGCGCCAGTGCCGCACTGAGGACCAGCGCAACCCTACTGAGCATCGCTACCCTCCCACGCCACCTGATGAATCGTCACTTGCCCCGTCTCTCCATCGAAATACCGCGCGCGCGCCGTGCCATCCCAACTCACCGTCCGCACAGCGGCACTCCCCTCCGGGCTCTTCAACTCCATGGTGCCGCCCGTCCGGCGCAGGGTCATACCTTGTGCTCCGGCTTCCACTTGAGGCTGCATGGCCGCAGTATCCACCGCGCGCGCCTGCCGCACCGGGCGCCCTGCCCAGCCACAGCCCTGCGCCCAAAACAAACACCATCGACGCCGAAACCGCTGCCAGTCGCCAGGAGGTCCAACCAACTGCTCACCTTCCCCATGCCGCGCTGTGCCTCAGGCCTCCACCGCCGCACCCGCCGCCAACCCCAACCGGATGTTGGCACGCATCTCGGCTTCCAGCCGCGACCACGCGCCTTCGTCCATCTCCAGGGCTTCCCTGCCCGTCTCAGACCTCAGTCGCCGGTACTCTTCCACCACCGCCGCGCAATCCGCACAGCCGCTTACATGCCGCCCGACGCTCCAACGCTCCAACAGAGGCAAGTTCGCCGCCGGCCATCAAAGCCAACCGGTCCTCGCCCGGATGGACTTCATGCCTGTTCATGACTGCCTCCTTTCCAGATACTTCCTGAATTTCACTCGAGCGTTGGCAATATGCGACCTCACTGTCGCCTTGCCGCAATCCAGCCTGAGAGCCACTTCCTCGGCCGGCAATCCCTCAATGTCCCGCAGGACCAAGGCCGTCCTCTCCCGTTCGGTCAGGATCGATAGCCCTTCGTCGAGCATTGTCTTCCGCTCGCCGGCCAGTAACTGTGCTTCTGGTCCCGATTCCTTCGCCGACGATAGCGAACCCTCGACATCCTCCAGAGACGTCCAGTTCTGCCGGCCTCGCTTCCGCAGAAAGTCAATCGCCGTGTTCGAGGCGATGCGCGAAAGCCAATGCCCTGCCTTCTCCAGATCCTTCAATTGCTCCCGCCGCTGCAGCGCCTTGATGAAGGTCTCCTGCGTCAGATCCTGCGCATCAGGCACGTTCCCGACAATCCTGTAAATTACGGTAAACACGCGCCGCATGTGCAGTTGGACGAACTGCTCCTCGCGCGCCTCCCAACCGGAGGTGCCCGCCGGCATGTCGATATCGCGGCGATCTTCCATCGCTGTCGTTACCACCAATCGGTCCAGGCCGCGCGCCAAGGTCGCCATCTGCTTGCTCTCAAACAGATGACGACGCCCTCGCCCGATCCGTGCAGGCCGATTCTACCCGCCCAAACCCGCCCGCGGCCGAAACCACAGGCTATGCTGTGATTGTATGCGTCCTGGCGCCAACCAGTGCCGGAAGCATCGGCCTTTTTTCATCTTTACTGAGGCATAACCATGCAGTTAGCCGCTTCCATGGCCCGCATCGGCATCGAGACCGCCTTCGAAGTCCTGGTCAGGGCTCGCGCGCTCGAGGCCCAGGGCCGCAGCGTCATTCACCTCGAAATCGGCGAGCCCGACTTCCCGACCCCCCAGCATATCGTCGACGCCGCAAAGACCGCGCTCGACGACGGCTGGACCCACTACGGCGCCACGCAGGGCCAACCAGACCTGCGCGACGCTATCGCCGCCTCAGTCTCCGCGTCCCGCGGCATACAGGTCGAGGGTGCCACGAGTGGTCGTCGTGCCAGGGGGTAAGCCAATTATTTTCTTCCCTTTGCTCGCTTTGCTCGAACCCGGCGACGAGGTCATCTACCCCAATCCTTCCTTCCCAATCTACGAGTCGATGATCAACTTCACCGGGGCCACCCCGGTCCCCATCCCGCTGGTCGAAGACCGCGGTTTCAGCTTCGACCTTGATCTCTTCCGCGTCAAAGCTCTCCCCCCGCACCAAGCTCGTCATCCTGAATTCCCCAGCCAACCCCACCGGCGGCGTCATCCCGGAGGATGACATCCGGGCCATCGCAGAAATGCTCGCCCCTCTTGATGTCATGGTTCTTTCCGACGAAATCTACTCGAAGATGAGTTACGGACAGAAAGGTGGTTTCCATCGCTTCCATGCCTGGGATGCTCGATAAGACCATCATTTTGGACGGTTTCTCCAAGACGTATGCGATGACCGGCTGGCGCATCGGCTACGGGGTCATGCCCCCGTGGATGGTCGAAGCCGTCAACAAGCTCATGGTCAATTCCAACTCCTGCACGGCCAGCTTTACCCAGCGCGCGGCGCTCGCCGCCATTACAGGAACACAAGCGCCCAGCGAGAAAATGATCGCCGAATTCCGCCGCCGGCGCGACGCCTTCGTTGCGGCTCTCAACACCCTTCCCGGCTTTCGCTGCGCCCTTCCGGAAGGAGCTTTCTACGCTTTCCCGAACATTGCCGGGACAGGCTTCAAATCAAAGCATTTAGCTGACGCGCTGCTGGATGAAGCCGGAGTCGCCGCCTTGAGCGGCACAGCATTTGGCGCCTTTGGCGAAGGCTACCTTCGCTTTAGTTACGCCAATTCGCTGGAGAATCTCCTGGATGCCGTCGAGCGAATCAGGCGTTTCATCGCAGACCATTCCCGCTAACGAAACTTAATCCAAATGAGTGTCCCTCTTTTTGCTGTTTCCACGCAGTTAAGATCGTGGAACTCGCTGCACTAGTATTAATGCGAAAGAGCGGGGAACTTCTCGCCACGAACTCGGTTGCACAGCAGATCTTGTCCCCTGAAGAGATTCGCCAACTCTCCGAGATCGTCGCTGCCGGGCTTGCCCCGATGGAAGCAGGGCCGTCTGATCCGATGGGAGCGTCCTCCAGGCCAAACCCCATGGCTGGTTTGGGTTACCCAGATGGCCGACGGCGCAGCCACGCCATCCTACTATGCCGTGACGATCTACAACAGCAAGGCCAACTTTGAAGTGGACCCCGCTGTCCTGGTCACTCTGTTCCGGCTGACAAAGGCCGAGGTTCGGCTGGCAGAGCAGATTCTGGCGGGCCACACTCCCGCCGAATCCGCGCTGGCCATGGGGGTCACCATCCATACCGTCCGGACCTACCTGAAACGCCTCTACCTGAAGACCGGCGTCAGAACCCAGGCTTCGCTGGTGCGCAAGTTGCTCAATTGCGCTCAGATTCCCCGGAGCGCCTTCCTGAGCGCTTTTGTCACTGGCCCGAAAAGCACAGGACCCGGCCGTCCACAGTTGCCGCCACCAGACGCCCCTGAGCGACTGCGGGCGAAGCGTTCATTGCGGCACCGGCATCGTGCTCCCACCTCTTGGCCCCTGTCGCCGTGTCGAAAGCGTAGATCTTGTTGTCGGCTCCGGTCACGAAGACCGTTGTTCCCGCCACCAGCGGCGACGACTCGATCCGGGCGCGAGTCATGTAACTCCACTTCTCTTTGCCCGTCCTCGCGTCGAGCGCGTGCATGATCTTGTCCCTGCCGCCAATCAACACCAGCCCCGCCGAAATCGCCGGCGAGCTGATATACGGGAACTTGCGTCTGCGGGTGCTCGTACCGCCAGATGATCTTCTTCGTCTTCAAGTCGACAGCGAGCACCTCGTTGTCCTGTGTGCCGAAGTATGCCCGTCCCCCTGCCAATGCGGGGGACGACGCCGTGTAGGATCCCATCTGCACCGTCAGCACCTCTTTGCCATCCGCGATCCTGCACTCCTCTCAAGTGCCCGTCGCATCCCGCGATGTAGGCAACGCCGTTCTCGACCGACGCGCTTGAATGAACCTGGCCGGCCGTCTTCACCGCCCAGGCCAACTTGCCCGTTCGCAGCGTCCAGCGCGTACAGCACACCGTCATAAGATCCGACAAGCACCTTTCCCTCCGCGACAACCGGGGATGCTTTGACCTCTGCCCCCGTCTTGAAGGTCCAGATGCCTTTGCCGTCGGCCGCCTTCACTGCATGAACCACCCCTGTCAGGTCGCCCACGTACACAGTCCCGTCCGCCACCGCTGGTGAACTCTCCCCGATTCCCTCATTCGCCTTGTACTTCCATCTCAGCTTGCCCGTGGCAAAATCGAGCGACACCAGATCGCCTTCCTGAGTGCCGAAATACACCGCGCCGCCCGCGATAGAAGGGCTGGAATCGATTCCCTCTGCGCCTTCCCAACTCCAAACCTGCTTCAAAGGAGGGTTCAACGCAGCGGAAGCCACTCCGGTCATCGGCGCGTTGCCGCGGAACTGTGGCCACTCCTGCGCCCACCCCGCCAGCGGCAAAGCAAGCAACAGCAGCGCGATTCTCATTGTTGCCCTCGCGCCTGCTTCACCATCTCCCTCACATCGCTCGCCAGCCTTGGCGCGTGGTACATAATGCCGTCTTTGATGACCCATTCAATGCCCTTATGATGAATCGCGAGCCGCTTCAGGTTCTCCAGCGGATTGCCGTTGACCACAATCAAATCAGCGAGCCATCCTTCGCGCACCCTGCCCAGTTCCTTTTCCTTGCCCAAGGCCACCGCGCCGTTCAGAGTAGCGTGCTGCAGCACCTTCAGCGGAGAAAACCCGGCTTCCTGCTGCAACTCCAGTTCACGCGAATAACCGAAGCCGTACACGCGGTAGATGAACCCGGCATCCTCGCCCGTCGTGATCAGTCCGCCCAATTCGCCGAACCGCTTCAGCGCACCCATCCAGATGCGGAAGTTCTCCTTCCAATACACCTCGTCTTCGGTTGTCCAGTTCGTAAAATAGGATCCGTGGTTGGCCAGGTTCGGCTCGAAGAACGCCGCCAGCGACGGGTGCAGGTAATCGCGGAAATAGGGCTGGTTCTGCGCCTTCTCCGCGTCGCGGCTCGCCTCGTAAATCGAAAGCGTCGGGTCCCAGGCGACGCCCGCCTTCACCATCTCTTCCAGCACCTTTTCCAGTTTCGCGCCGTCGGCCTCTCTCCAAAGCCTTCCGGCCCAACGGAATCGATCGGCCTCGTTGGAGTAACTGTATCCTGGCGGGAAACCCTGCACCCCGTCCTTCAGCGCCGCATCCGGAATACCGTACCAATGCTCAATTGTCGTCGTCTTCAGGCCGATGTCGTCCCAGGCGTTGGTCTCTTCCACTCCTGTGTGATGCGCTCTTCGCAACCCCTCGGCGTTGGCCGTTTCGGCAATCGCCCGGAAGACGTCCCGGTACAGTCCGAACAGCTTCAACCCGTCGGCGCCTTCAGCCTTGTACCGGCGCACCAGCGCCGATGCAGCGGCCGGATCGGTTGCGCTCAGTCCGCGGTAAAGCAGAAGCCGTGGCGCCGCCAGCTCGCCTGAAGCGCTCTTTTCTCGCCAGACCTTCGCCTTATCCCAATTCGACCCCACGTCGCGGACCGTCGTGATGCCGGAGGCCAACCAAAGTTTGGTGCAATACTCCACCGGCATTGTGCGGTTCGCCCGCTCGTCCTGCACGTGACCATGCATATTGATGAGGCCAGGCAATACGTACTTGCCGCGGCCGTCAATCTCCACATCCGCTTGTGGGCGGTTCCGCATGTCTCCACTTGCCGCCGCTTCCGGCGAAACTGAAGCCATCGCCCTGATCCGGTTGCCCTCGATGAGAATGTCCTTCGGCCCCGAAGCCGGCGTCCCGTTGCCCTCGATCACCATGGCGCCGCGAATTGCCGTTCTCCCTGGGCGCTTTCCATGCCACGCCGCGGCCCCCGTCTGCGCACGCGCACCCTCGACAAGCAACGCCAGACACAGGAGACTCAGCCCCAGTTCCGTTCTCGAACTCATGAACGGGATTGTAGCGTGGCTCGCGCCTTGCTGATGTCACCCGGAGGAACCAGCCAGAAACGGAGACTCAGCCGCGTGTAACGCCGCAGCTCATCCGTCAGAACCTCAGAAGGCGCCTGCGCCAGGGCCACATGCAACTCACCGTCGCGAACATCCATAGGCAGCAGCCCGTGATCCCGCTGCAGCCTTTCCGGCAGGCTGCGGACAATGTTCGTACGGATCTCCACCCCTTCCAGTCGCATCATGGGCAAACCCTGCTGCAACCCCATCGCCTCATAGAGTTCCTGCTCGGCCAGCAGCCCGCATGCCACAAGGTACTCACCAAGTTGAGCTTCGCAGGTGCAGGCCAACGCGTGATCCACGATTTCCTGCTCGCAATAGCCGTTGCCAACGAGAATCTCACTGAGTTTGCGCCGGTGCACGGCCAGTGCCTCGCGGTTGGGGTAGGCATGCCTGGTCTTCACCCACCGCAACGGCACACCGGACAAGCGCCAGCGCAGCCATCCGTGCAATGCCAGTGCGCAGGCCGCTGAGTTCAGCCCGTTGCCCCACAGAGTCCGTAGGGGGGACAGCAGCGCGAACCCCAAACCATAGACCTCTGCCACCACAAAAACCCGGACAGCCAGCCGTTCAGCCAATAACGCGCCGTTCAGCCAGAGCAGCGGCTCCAGCACGGGCAGTGACGATATTGCCACGCCGAATCCCCATTCTCCATCAGCCACCTTCGCCCATCCGGTGCAGCAAAGCATCAGGTTCGCCAGCAACCCCAGCGGAGCCCCCCAGAGACCCTTTCTGTCTCTCCACAGGAAATACTTTTGAATCCACACCCCGCGGCAACCCGGCGCCCCATCCGAACCGCTCCCATGCCTGCAGCGCATTCCCGGTGATCCAACGCGAGCGCTGTCGCACGGCCGCCACCACCCCGCGCGGAAAGTACTCCCGTGTTGCAACCGCCGCCCCGGATTCCCATTCCACCGGCAGAAATATCTGCCGGGCCCCGGCCCGATACAATCGCAGACCGTTATCGTAATCCTCGGTCAGCGATGACGGATCGAACAGCCGGTTCGCCTCGGCCATCGCCAGACGATCCAACGCCTCGCGTCGGAAACCGGTCCCCACCCCACAGCCTGGCAGGAAGCCGCCCATCTCCACACGGCTGATCAGGTCTTTCAACTGGCTCTCGGCGAAATCGTCGCAGTACAGCCCGTGCGTCAGTTCGTGAAGGGGTGTCGGCAGCGCCAGCACCGGCACCTGGATCATCTCGTAGCCGGCGCCCGCCGCCATGCGGATTCGCTCGAAGCTTCTCGGATGGATCAGGTCCTCCGCATCGTGGATCACGACGATCTGGTACCGCCTGCCCGATTCCTCCTCGAAGAGAAGCATCCGCTGGTAGATCCAATTCAGGCAATCGCCCTTCGAGGTCGGCCCCTCGTGCGGCGACTCGGCCACATGCACCCGTGCATCGGTCCGCGCCGCCCGCTTGGCTGCCCTCACCGTTGCCGGATCATTCGGGTACACGCCGACGAAGAAGTCAAAGTCGCGGTCCGCGATCGCCGCCAGGTTGTGAGCCAGCATCTGCTCGATCACGGCCGATTCGCGCCAGCACGCCACCCACACGGCGATCGGACCGGAAAGGGGTTCGGCCGACAGCGGTTTCCGCCTGCCAATCCGTCTTACCAACCACAGCAGATCAAGCCATAAGATCGTCCAGCCCGCTCAAAAGCAAGTACACCGCGAGCGGCAGGCAGAGCCAGGCGAGCAACAGATCCGGCACCCTTGTCAGCTAGTGCCGGCGCACGGCGAAAACTCTCAGCCAAGCGCCTTCAAACGATCATCGGCCCCGCGAACTTACATCCGCGGGGCCGAATTCACTCAAAAACTCGAGCACTACTTGGGGACAGGAGCGCCTTCCAGCGTCTTCTTTTCCTTGTAGTACTTGCCTACATCATTCAATTCCTTGCCCTTGGTGTGGCAGGTTGTGCAGGGCTTCTTCTCTTTCTTCTGGATTTCCTTCGTCGCGAAGGAGATCCCGCTTGTCGCAATGAACGCCGCCAGGAGTGTAGCCACCGGCAGCAGGAGACGCAAAACCTTCATCGAACCTCCTCGAATCTCTACCGCCCCATCCTGGAGAATGAGGTCCGGCACGGCTATTTTAGCACCTGAAGCGATTTCCAGGTAAGCTGCCGCTCCCCCGATGGACAACCCCTCCTCCTTCGATATAGAGTCTTGCGTGATGAAAGTACAAGGCACACTCGCTAGAAGCACCGTTGTCGCCGCCCTCGGCGGCCTCCTGTTCGGTTTCGACACCGCCGTCATTTCCGGGGCGACGGGAGCCTTGAGCCGCATTTTCGCGCTGACCCCCGAATCGCTCGGCGTCACTGTCGCCAGCGCGCTTTTTGGCACCATTCTCGGCTCCATGCTCGCCGGATGGCCGGGCGAACGCTACGGCCGCCGCGACAGCCTCAAATGGATGGCGATGCTCTACTTCATCTGCGCCGTCGGCTGCGGTCTGGCCTGGGACTGGAACTCGCTCGTCTTCTTCCGCTTCATCGGCGGTCTCGCCGTTGGTGGCAGTTCCGTCCTCGGTCCCATGTACATCAGCGAAATCGCCCCGGCCCGCTCGCGCGGCCGCCTCGTCGGCTTCTTTCAGTTCAACATCGTCTTCGGCATTCTGATGGCATTTCTCTCCAATTACGTCATCGGCACGTTTGGGCTCGGCGAATCCGAATGGCGCTGGAAACTCGGCGTGCAGGCTGTCCCTGCCTTGCTGTTCTGGGTGATGTTGAATACCATCCCCCGCAGCCCCCGTTGGCTTGCCAGCAAGGGCCGCGACACTGAGGCCCTGGCCACCCTGACGTCCGTTGGCGAGGACTCACCCGCCCAGGCCCTCTCCGAAATCAAAGCCAGCCTCCACTCAAATGACGCTTCCGGTGAAGCGCTTTTCCAGCGGCGTTATCGCATCCCGCTCTTCCTCGCAATTTCCATTGCCATCTTCAATCAGCTTTCCGGAATCAACGCTGTCCTTTATTACCTGAATGACATTTTCGCCAAGGCTGGTTTCGATAAAGTCAGCGGCGACTTGCAGGCCGTTATTGTCGGCGCCACGAATCTCGTCTTCACCATGCTCGCCATGAGCATGATCGACAAGGTCGGCCGCAAGACACTCCTGCTGATAGGCAGCGTGGGCACCTCCCTCTGCCTTGGCGGAATCGCCGCCATCTTCCTCAGCGGCCAGCACCAGGACAAGCTGGTCTGGCTCCTGGCCGGATTCACCGGGTTCTTCGCATTCTCCCAGGGCGCCGTCATTTGGGTGTTCATCAGTGAAGTTTTCCCCAACCGGGTTCGCGCCAAAGGACAGAGCCTGGGCAGTTTCACCCATTGGTTCATGAATGCGATCGTCGCCGGAACGTTCCCGCTGATGGCTCAAAAGTCTGGCGGTTATCCCTTCTTGTTTTTCTCCGCAATGATGGCTTTGCAGTTCTTTGTCGTTTTGTTCTCCTATCCTGAAACTAAAGGAGTCACCCTGGAGCAAATGCAGCACAAGCTCGGCGTGGATTGAATCCAAAGCGCTTCCATGTGTGACCGTCAATTCATCCGCCTGATTTGAAAAATTGATTGGACTTCATCTCGCCACAGGTTTATCTTTAAGCCATGGCGGGGCGCTCTTGTTGACGTCCCCCCTGCTCTTCCCCGCCGAAGCGTCGCCGGTCACGATTGCTCTGGGTTCGAACCTTGCTCGAAAGAAACAAGAGGGTGACAATGGCCGCATCAAAGATCGCACTTACAGCTCCCGCACCCCGTCAGGCGCTGCTTTTCGAGCTCGACGATTCCCTGGCATCGCCGCTTTCGTCGGCTCTGGCGGAGTGTCAGTGGCAGGCCGTTCCTGCTCCTGCTGATTCCAAATGCCCGCCCGCGCGGATCGTCTTCTGCTCGCCCGACCGTGAAGTCCTCGCCCGAGCGTTCCGCTCCTTCGCGAAACTCCCCGTCGTTGTTGTCAGCCGCCTGCCCGAAATCGAAGGCTGGTTGGACGCCCTGGAAGCGGGTGCTGCGGATTACTGCGCCGCTCCATTCGAAGCCTCCCAGCTCCGTTGGCTCCTGGAAACCCACGCCGGTAAATCTCGCATGGCAGCCTGATCTGCCGCCAATCTGAATAAAAGCCCCGCCTCCGCTTTTACCGCCTCACCGGCGGCTTCGGGATCCCCGTCCCTCTGATCCCCGCTCAAATTCTACTGGGGGATTCAATGCGTACACTGTTCATGCTTGCTCTGTCTCTGTTGGTTCCGGTTGTCGCTTCAGGGGGCAAGAGCACCACCGAAGGCCGGGTGACCGGACGTGTAGGGGTGCGTTTTGACCGGCTACAGGTCGTGCTCCGGTCACCCGCCAGCCGCGAATCTCACCGCGCTTGGGTCCATACGGACGGCGGATTCTCCTTTGCAAACGTGGAAGATGGAGTCTACGAGTTGGCGGTTCTAGCCCAGAACGGCGACGTGGTCGTGAGTGAGTTGGTCACAATCCCCGCCAGCCTGTTACTGACGGTGGCTCTGCCGGAATCGGCAGCGCCGCAAAGCCCGGTCAGCATCCATCGATTGACCCACGAGGTTCCGAAGGCCGCGATGAAGGCATTTCGCAAGGCCGCCGAGGTCTCGCGCGAGAAAGGCGATGCAGCCAGCATCCAGCTTCTCGACCGCGCTCTCGAACTCGATCCTGACTTCATCGACGCCCTCCACAGCCGCGGGCTCTATGCGTTCAATCAGCGCGACTTCGAAGCCGCCCGCCGGTTCCTCTCCAGGGCTGCCAGGCTCGACTCCGCTTCACCCGTTATTCAGGCCGACGCCGCCATGGCCGAATACGCCGCCGCCTCCTATCCGGAGTGTGAACGGTTCGCCTCCGCGGCCATCCGGCTCGACCCGTCCAGCCCCAAGTCCCACTACCTCCTCGCTCTCGCCCTGCTTCAGTTGGGACACCCTCCGGCTCGCGCCGTGCCCCATCTGTTGAGAGCTGCTCCAGCCTTCCCCAAGGCGGGCGAAATCCTCGCCCGTGTCCGCCAGCACCTGGAGGGAGTCTCCACATTGAAGTAAAGTGGTAGGTGAGAGGCTTACCACCGTTTGAACTTCTTTGGGATTCCCTGGAAATGGTTTGTCCGCCTGACGGCGCACACGCAACTGCTCCCCGTGCTCGAAAGCGGTGAGGAAACCCTTGTCGGCGGCCAGGCCGTGATGGAGGGCGTCATGATGCGCGCCCCGCACAGCTATGCCGTCTCCATCCGCAAGCCTGACGGCTCGCTGGTCTCGGACGCTTTTCCCGTCCATCGCGTGAGCGAAAAGTACCCCACTATTCCGCTATCCGATCCTGCGCGGCATCGGCACGCTCGGCCAAGCCATGTATCTCGGCGTGAAGGCCCTGCGCTTCTCCGCCGACGTCGCCATGGCTGCCGAAGCCGAAAAGGAAGGCAAGCCGGTCAAGGAAGACGGCCGCAGAGCCGGCGAGGTCCCCGGCTGGGCCATGACCGCCAACCTTGTCTTCTCCTTCCTCTTCTTTATCGCCCTCTACAAGTTTGTGCCGCTCTGGCTGACCACCCAGCTCGAGAAAGTCCTGCCGCAGATCCACGGCCGCATCGCCTTCAACCTGGTGGACGGCATCATACGGCTGGTCATCTTCCTCGGCTTCCTCTACCTCATCTCGCGCTGGCAGGACATTCATCGGGTGTTCGAGTACCATGGCGCCGAGCATCGCACTGTCTTCAACTTCGAGTCGGGCAAGGAACTCAGCGTCGCCAACGCCCAGCAGTTTGTCACCTGGCATCCGCGTTGCGGAACCAGCTTCCTGCTGGTGGTGATGTTGGTCTCCATCATCGTGTACGCCATCATTCCTGCCGATACATTTTGGGCCAAGATGCTGGTGCGCGTCCTCGCGCTGCCGCTCATCACCGGGCTCAGCTATGAAACAATCCGCTTCGCCGCCAAGCGCCGGGCCAGCCTGCTCGCCGTCATGACCGCGCCTGGACTCTGGCTCCAGCGGATCACCACACAACCTCCTTCCGATCAACAGACCGCCGTCGCCATCCACGCCTTGCAAACCGCCATGGAGCTTGAACACAAGCAGGGCGGCGAGCTGGTCATCGCTTAACGTTCATGGACATTACCCGACAGCTAGACGACGTCGAACGTCGCTTTGAAGACCTCACGGCCCGCATGGCCGACCCGGACGTCATCAACGATCCCGAAGCCTACCGGAAGACCGCCAAGGCCCAGCGCGATCTCGAGGAGATCGTCACCGTCTACCGCGATTACAAGCGCGTCGACGAGAACCTCAGGCAGGCCCGCCCGATGCTTGCCGAGAAGGACGCCGACCTCAGGGCCATGGCCGAAGAGGAGATCGCCGGCCTCGAACCTCGTGCCGCCCAAATCCTCGAGCAACTGAAACTCCTGTTGCTGCCCAAGGATCCCAACGACGACCGCGACGTCCTGCTCGAAATCCGCGCCGGAGCCGGGGGCGACGAGGCTTCCCTCTTCGCCGCCGAAATCTTTCGCATGTACTCCCGCTACGCCGAGGTAATGCGCTGGAAGGTGGAAGTCACCTCCACCAGCGAGAGCGGCGCCGGCGGAGCCAAGGAAATCATCGCCCTCATCAACGGCGACAAGGTCTACTCAAAACTCAAGTACGAGAGCGGTGTGCACCGGGTCCAGCGCGTCCCGGTCACCGAGCAGCAGGGCCGCATCCACACGTCGACCATTACCGTCGCCGTTCTGCCGGAAGCCGACGACATCGACATCAAGATCGACGCCAAAGACATTCGCATTGACACCTTCTGCTCTTCAGGCCCCGGTGGACAGAGTGTCAACACCACCTACTCCGCCGTCCGCATGACCCACCTGCCCACAGGCCTCGTCGTCTCGTGCCAGGACGAAAAGTCCCAGATCAAGAATCGCGCCAAGGCCGAGCGCGTCATGCGCGCCCGCCTGTACGAACTCGAGATGCAGAAGCAGCATGCCGCCATGGGCGCCGACCGCCGTTCGCAGGTCGGCACCGGCGACCGCAGCGAGAAGATCCGCACATACAACTTCAAGGAAAACCGCGTCACCGATCACCGCATCGGGCTGACGATGCACCAGCTCGACCGCATCCTGGAGGGCGACCTCAACGACCTCGTCTCGGCCTGCACCACCTACTACAACGCACGGAAACTCAATCAGCAGGCTCAGAACGGTGACGCTGAGAACGGCACTCCAGCAAGGGGCTGACATTCTTGAGCGGGCTGGCGTCCCGGACGCCCGCGCTTCAGCCGAAACCCTTCTTTGCCACGCCCTCGGCCGCGAGCGCGTCTACCTCTTCTCGCACCCCGAACACGAGCTCACCACCGTCGAGTGGATTCACTATGGCCGTTACCTGCACGAGCGCGGCCAGGGCAAGCCAACGCAGTACATCCTGAAGCGCCAGGAGTTCTGGGGCAGGCCCTTCCGCGTCACTCCCGCCGTCCTCATCCCGCGCCCCGAAACCGAACTCCTCATCGAACACGCACTGCTGTTGCGGCCCGCCCCGCGCCGCATCCTCGACCTCTGCACCGGTTCGGGCTGCGTGGCCATCACGCTCGCGCTCGAACTCCAGGCCGAAGTCGTCGCCACCGACATCAGTGATGAGGCCCTCGCCGTTGCCCGAGCCAATGCCGAAACCCTCGGCGCAAGCGTTTCATTCGTCCATGCCAACCTCGCGGAGGGCATCGAAGGCCCCTTCGACCTGATCACTGCCAACCCGCCCTACATCGACTCCACCGAGATCGAGTCGCTGATGCGCGAAGTCCGCGACCATGAGCCGCGCCTCGCCCTCGACGGCGGTCCCGGCGGCCTCGACCTCTGGCGCCGCATCATCCCTGAAGCCGCTCGCCTGCTCACCCCCGGCGGCTGGCTCCTCGGCGAGTTCGGAGCCACGCAGGCGGACGCCGTTCTCACCCTCTTTTCTCCCCCGTGGCTCCCGCCTCGCATCCTCCACGACCTGGCTTCCCTGCCCCGGGCAGTCGCCGCTCAAGTCGGCTCCCGCGGCGCAGACCACTCTGTCCCTCCAGCCGGGGCCCTTGACGGCGGGTGTGGAGACCAGTTGGTCTGAGCGCGCTACTCCCGGCTCGCCAAAAGGGCAGCCTCCTGCACCACTGCACCCGACTTTCGTAATCTGCGGCCGTCTGGACAGTTTTCGGCGGCGCCGGCGCACCGCCCACTTGACCGGCCACAATGACCGCTCCGCGTGATGGCCGCAGCTACGCGTGTTGAGATTCTGGTAATTCTGGTTCGTGTGCTCGCTCACGGCGTGCCTGCCACTGAGACCAGATCCCTTCAGTGGTCTTTGTGACGCAAGGCCGCTGCCGGCGGGACCATGCGATGCAGGAACTCGAAGGGTTGGCCGCCGGCAGCGAGTCCGTTTTGCGCGAGTTCCTCCAAAGAGAGGAGAAGCATGAGTAGTTCATTGTGCAATCGTCGTGCGTTCCTGGAATGCAGCTCCACGCTTTGGGCTGGCAGCATGGCTGTCGCTCAATCGGATAACCCGGAATACGTGGAGGTCCCTACATCTCACGGCCGCATCCGCGGAGTGCGCAACAAAGGCGTCTGCACTTTCAAGGGCATTCCCTATGCTGGCATCGTCTCCGGCGCAAACCGGTTTAAATCGGCGCCTCCCCTCCAATCCTGGACGGGCGTGCGCGACGCGCTCCAACTCGCCGCTCCTTCCCCTCAACCGGGAAAGACGTATTACGGGTTGAACGAACCTTCGCCTGATGAGAATTGCTTGTTTCTTAACGTATGGACACCGGCGGCGGACGGCCGGCGGCGACCCGTAATGCTCTATAACCATGGCGGCGGTTTCATGTCGGGTTCGGGCGGAAGCGTCGGCCAGGACGGGACGAACATGGCCCGTACGTGGGACGTCGTTGTCGTTGCTACGAATCACCGCCTCGGGTTATTGGGATACCTCTACCTCGGCGAACTGGGCGGCGAAGAGTACGCGACCTCCGGCAATCAGGGCCTGCTCGACATTCGAGACGGGCTTAAGTGGGTCCACGACAATATCGAACGGTTTGGCGGCGATCCGGGCAATGTGATGATCTTCGGGGAAAGCGGCGGGGGGGCGAAGACTTCCTGCCTATACGCACTTCCCTCGGCAGCGCCGTACTTCAACAAGGCTTCAATTGAAAGCGGCCCCGGGATCCGTATGACACCGCGCGATGTGGCCGCGGAAACCACCTTACTGACGCTCAAAGAACTCGGACTCGAGAAGAACGAGTGGCGCAAGCTGCTTGACGTCCCGGTGGATAAACTGCTGGCTGCACAGGTCGCCTTGGGGCGTTCACCGGCGCGCATCGCACCGCAACGCAGCGGCGGCCGCGGTGGCATTGGCGGCAACGCCCGCCCGGGTGGATTCGGCCCTGTGGTGGACGGTACCATCCTGCCCCGGCATCCGTTCGATCCGGAAGCGCCGGCGAGTTCGAAGAACAAACCGCTAATCGTTGGAACGAATCGGGACGAGGCGACTTTCTTTCTATGGCATGGTCGCGATACTGAGGCGTTTACTCTGACCGAAACGAGCCTGATGCAGCGGCTCGCGAAAGAGTTCGGCTCGGACGCCAACAAGGTGTTCGAAGCGTATCGTAAAAGCCGCCCGGATGCGGCGCCTGCCGACCTGTACATCGCGATCGCAACAGCACGGATGATGGGTGTCGGGACCACGATCATCGCGGAGCGCAAGGCGGCCCAGCACGGTGCGCCGGTGTACATGTACATCTTCACGCACGAATCACCCTGGGTAATTCCAGGAACGCAGCATACATTTCGCGCAGGACATGCGATCGAAATCCCCTACAAATTCAACAATACGGGGATCGCCGGCTTCCAGTCCGTGATAGGTCCGGATGCGGAGAAGACGGCCCACAACATGAGCCAGATGTGGAGCACGTTTGCCAGAACCGGACGTCCGGCGGCGAAAGGTCAGCCGGAATGGCCGGCCTGGACAACAAAAGAACGAGCCACGATGATGCTGGATGCGGAGTGCAAAGTCATCAACGATCCCTGGCCGCTCGAACGGCGTCTATGGGAAGAACTCGGCTGGGTTACTAGGTGATGGCAGGACGAACCGTGCGTTCGAGACGCTGCACGGATTGACAACCAGCGCTAATCGGCGGCCTCTCCACAACCCCTATACTGAGTCCGTACCCGCATCGCCATGCGCACCATCTTTCACGTCGACATGGACGCCTTCTTCGTCTCCGTCGAGGAGCAGTTCGACCCGTCTCTCAAGGGCAAACCGGTCATCGTCGGCGGCCGCAAGAATGAGCGCGGCGTCGTCTCCGCAGCCAGCTATGCCGCCCGCAAGTTCGGCGTTCACTCCGCCATGCCGCTGCGCACCGCCGCTCAACTCTGCCCAAACGGCATATTTCTGGAAGGCCACCCCGACCGATACCGAGACTACTCCCACAAGGTCCACGACGTTCTCCAGCAGTTCTCTCCGGTCGTCGAGATGGCCAGCGTCGACGAAGCCTATATGGACCTCACCGGCACCGCGCGCCTCCTCGGCCCTCCTCTCGAAGCCGCCCATCGCCTCCACGAACGCATGAAGCAGGTCACCGGTCTTAACTGCTCGATCGGCATCGCGGCTTCACGCCTCGTCGCCAAGGTCTGTTCCGACCAGGCCAAGCCCAACGGCATCCTCTGGGTACAGCCAGGAATGGAGGCCCGTGTTCTCGCCCCGCTCGACGTCGGCCGAATCCCCGGCGTTGGCAAAGTGACCCAGGAACGCCTCCGGGAGATGGGCATCCGCCGTGTCGGCGACCTCGCCCGGCTCGATGCCGCCTTCCTCGAAAAGCGCTTCGGCAAGTGGGGTCTCGCCCTCGCTGGCAAGGCCCAGGGTTCCGACGCCGGCGGCTGGTTCGACGCCGAAATCGGCGCACATGAGGACCCCAAGTCCATCAGCCACGAACACACTTTCTCTGAGGACGTCGCCGACCCGGCCCACATCGAATCGACTCTGGCGCGGCTTGCCGAAAAAGTCGCCCGCCGCGTCCGCGAGCACGGGTTCTTCGCCCTCACCATCCAGATCAAGCTCCGCTACTCGGACTTCACCACACTCACGCGTGCGCTCACTCTTGCCCAAGCCACCAACATTGACCAGGAGTTCATCCACTCGTCGCGGGATCTCTTCCATCAGGCATGGGAACGAGGGCGTGCCGTGCGCCTTATCGGCATTGGGGCCAGCGCTTTCTCCCGCTCCGAGGGGCAGATGAACCTGCTCGAGGGCGAACGCCAGCGACGAACTCGACGCGCTCTCGCCGCGGCCGACCGCATGCGCGATCGTTTCGGCGAGAAAATCGTCAAACTCGCCAGCGGCCTCTCCGGCGACGACATCGAACGCGTCCATGAAAACCCTGTCGGCCTTCCCGGCAAGACCCCACGCCCAAGAGAGTCGGACGGCTCATGAACGCGCAGCCGGCCTGACAGCCGACCACGCCAGCCATGCCGCAATCAGGCTGCACAGGGCTCCAGCCCAATAGGGAGAGGGTTGGCTCAGGTGGTCGTACAACAGGCCCGCGCACACCGGGCCGATCACGCGCGTCATCGACGCCCACGCCTGCGCGGTCCCCAGCCAAAGACCCTGCTCCTCCCCGCTCGCTCGCTTCGAGATCAGTCCGGTCAGCGACGGCCCGGTCAAACCGAACCCCATCGCCGTCAGCAGAATCGAGATATACAGCATGGACGAACCTGTCGCCATTGCGATGAATACAAATCCCACCGCGCCCAGGATCGAGCCGCTCCACGCCAATCGGTTCTCACCAACCGCCGGCGCCAATTTTCGCAGGAGCAACCCTTGCGTAAACGCGGCAGTCAATCCCAGAAAGGAAAGGATCCACGCATTGTCCGAAGCCGTGTAGTTGAACCTGTCCCGCGTGAAGACGCTGAAGTTGGTTTGCAGTGCGGCTAGCCCAAAGTTCAGCATGAAAACCGCGCTCAGCAGCCTGCTGAACTCCGGCCGCCGGAACCCTTGCACTACCTGTGCCAGTGGGTTCATCGACGCTGCGCGCATCCGTGCCGAGCGCTTCTCCTTCGGCAGTGTCTCCTTGAACATCACTGCCGTGATGGCCAGCGTGAACAGCGAAAAGACCCCCGCGCCAAAAGCCGGCGCGTGCAGACTGATCTTGCTCAGCATCCCGCCCAGTGCGGGGCCAATGATGAAGCCCAATCCGAATGCCGCGCCGATCAACCCGAAGTTCTTCGCCCTGTCTTTGGGCGAACTCACGTCGGCTATCGCTGCTTGCGCCGTCGAGATGTTGCCCCCCGTGATTCCGTCCAGAATCCGCGCCAGGAACAGGACTTCCAGCGAAGGTCCCCAGGCGAAGAGAAAGTACCCCGCCGCGGTCCCTGCCAGCGAAATCAGCAGCACCGGCCGGCGTCCGAACCGGTCCGACAGCATTCCCAGCACCGGAGCCGCCAGAAACTGTGCCGCCGAAAAGCCCAATGCCAGCAGTCCAACGGTGAGCCCCTGCCTGCTCCACGGCGCCACGACATACGGAATGACCGGGCCCAGAATCCCCGCGCCAACCAGGTCAAGGAAGACGATCAGGAAGACAACGAAGAGCGGGCGGCCCTTCATGAAGAGAGGTGCTCAGCCGCCGCAGCCTGATCCCTGGCCGCAATCCATGAAGTAGTAGCAAATCATGTGACAGATAATCATGTGCGCGTCCTCGATGCGTCCCATGTGCTGCTCTGCCACGCGAATCTCGAGTTCCGACGCCGGGCCCAGCTTGCCGCCGTCTCGGCCAGTCAATGCGATCGTCTTCAGCCCCGCTGCGCGCGCCCACTCCGTCGCCTTCACGACGTTCGGGGAATTGCCCGACCCGCTGATCGTCAACAGCACATCGCCGGGCTCGGCGAAGTTCTTCAACTGCTCAACCACCGCCACCGTATAGTCGACGTCGTTGGAGTACGCGGTGAGAGTCGGCAGGTTGTCATGGAGCGCCATCATGCGGAACCGGCTCTCCCGGCCATAGCTCGCTCCCTTCACCATGTCGCAGACCAGGTGCGACGCCGTCGCCATTGACCCGCCGTTGCCTGCCACGAAGATCGTGCGCCCGTGGTTGCGCGCATCCTCCAGGCACTCGATCGCCTTCGCCACCTGCTCGTGCGAAACCGTCGACATGGCCGCGTTCAGCGACTCTTGATATTTTCTGGTGAACTCAATCATCGTGCTTCTCCTTGCATCTCTTTGGTCAGCTCCAGCGCGCCCCACAGGACGCTGTCGTCGCCAAGCTCCGCCGGAACGACGTCCAGCCGCGCCTTCGACCACCCCGTCACCTGTCTTCTCAATTCCGCGCGCAGCGGCCCGAACAGCTTCTCTCCGGCTTTGCTGATGCCGCCGCCGATCACGATCCTCGCCGGATTGAGCAGCATGACCGCCGCTTTCAACCCGCGTGCCAGATCCACCACGTATTCCCGCACGAATGTTTCATCAAGCAGCAGTTCTTTCGCTGGACGGCCATGGTCTTTCTCCAGCCACAGCCCGCAACACATCCGCTCAAAGCAGCCGTTCGATCCGCACAGGCACGCGGGCCCGTCAGGCCGGATGTTCAAATGGCCGATCTCGCCCGCATACGAATCTGCCCCTCGATAGATGCCCTCTGAGGTGAGGATCCCGCCGCCGATCCCTGTCGAGAGCGTCATGTAGAACAGCGGCCGGGTTCCGCGTCCTGCGCCGTGCACGCCCTCGCCCAGCGCGCCCACGTTGGCGTCGTTGTCCATCACAACCGGCGCCGCGAAGGAATCCTTCAGCCAGGCAGGCAAGTCGAAATCGCTCCACCCGCCGACGTGCGTCGAAAGCACGACCTGTTGAGTCTCGAAGTTCACCGGCCCGCCAAAGCCGACTCCGATGGCTTCAAACCGTCCCTCCCGGCTCCACTCGCGCCCGATCTCCTCGATCTGGCCCAGCATCCACTCCCGGCCGCCCTGTCGCTCGGTCGTCCTTGACTCTCGCCGTTTCATCGCAAAGGAACCGCCGCCTTCGCCCTGAAAAAGCGCCATGCTGAACTTCGTTCCGCCGATATCGATCGCCAGGATGCTCATTCCGCATCGCTCCCCGCCCGCTCAGCCGCAATCACCTCCGCAGGGCTGGCCGTCCCAGTCCCGGGCTTCATCACCGTGACGGATCCCACCAGATGCCCGAACCTCGCAGCCTCCGCCGGCTTTGCTCCGGCGGCCAGCGCCAGCACCATGCCCGCCGAGAAACTGTCGCCCGCGCCCGTGATGTCCACCGGGTTTGCGTGGGCTGTTGTTTCCAGGCGCTCGACTCCTTCAGCCTGCGCCAGGGTCACTCCCGCCCCGCCGTGCGTCACCACCACAAGCGGGCTCAATCGTCGCCGCTCGCAGACCAGCATGGTCGGCGGCCTCCAAGCCTAGCCTTGCACAGGCTTCGTTCAGCTCCCGCTCGTTCGGCTTGAGAGTCAATCCCGTGAACTTCTCCAGCCGCAGCCGCGAATCCACCCAAATGAGTTTCGCTGCTCCATCCCTGCCCGCACGGACCAGGCTCTCACGGACGCGTGCTGTCACGGCGCCACCCAACGCCGTCTCCATCTGATCAACCACGAGAATCGCATCGTAGGCGCGGAAGCTCTGCTCCAGCCGCTTCACCAATTCGTCCTCGGCCTCCGGTCCGGGCGGCAGGCTGAGAAAGTCCAGCCGTCCAAGATCCTCCACAAGCGTCTTCTGATTGATCAGCTTGGTGTAAGTAAACGTCGCGCCTTCGCACTCCACCAGAAGAGAGCCGTCGATCCCGCCGCGGGTGAGTGCCTTCTTCAGCTCCATTCCGTGCCCATCGTCGCCGATGATCCCCAGCACGCTGACCACGCCAACACCCAATGCCTTCAGGTTGCTTGCCACCGTTCCCGTGGCGCCGGGCGTCACCTGCGTTGCAACCACCGCGGTCCGTTCCAGCCCCGTCTCCCGCGACGGCTCGCTCAGGTCCGGCGCATACGTGCACCAGCGATCCAGGCAGATGTCTCCCACAACCAGCATCCTGGCCCGCGGCGCATAATCGAGAACTTCCCGCGTTGTCACGCCTGCTCCTCCATCGCCGCCAGATAGGCCTTGCGAAGTGCCGGAAAGGTCGCGCGGTGATCGCCGCAGAAGTAGAAGCTCTCGCCGCCGTCGGCCACGGTCCGCACCAGCATGGTCTTGTGCGGCCGGAAATAATAGCCCGGGTCCCTCTTGGGCAGTTCCTTGTGGTGATCGCCTGCGATCGGCACCATGTCGAATACCGCCGTGGTGAATCGACGAATGGAGCGCGCTTCCTGCTGGGCGACGTTGCGGGCCATGGCGAGCGCCTTCAGATAGACCTCCGGCCCCATGATCGCTGACCCGAAATTCAGCAGCAGGCCGCCTTCCAGGCCTTCTACTACTCCGCAGAAAATCAGAAAGTCCGTGTAGCATGTGGCGCCCAATGCCGCGCCGTCGCAGTTCGGGTGCTCGTGCAGGATGTCGTAGCCGATGCCGCATGGACCGTGAAAGGCACGCCGCAACGCCAGGCTGCAGCCGCCACGCTCAGGGCCGCGTGCGGATATCCGGACTCGGCGATTCGCCGTCCGGCGTATTCTCCCCACCCCATGCCTTCGCGCGCAGCCTCCACCATCCAGTCGTTCAGCTCGCCGGTTTCGCGCCACAGGCCGAATTGCCCGTCGCGGATATAGCGCGCGACGCTCTCGGTCGTCGCGCCGATCCGCGCCAATTCGTAGTCGTGGATCGAGCCCGCTCCGTTAGTCGCGACGACGCTGATCGCGCCGCGCTCGATCAGGTCGATGATGAGGCGGTTGTTGCCGGCGCGCAGCACGTGCGCTCCCATCATCAGGATGCGCGACGCGCCGCGCCGTCCCGCGGCGGCCCAGCGCGAACCGACCGCAGCCAGGTCCGGATGGTCGAAGGCCGGCGACTCGTCGTCCACTTCGAGCCAGCCGGAAATCTGCAGATCGTGGGTGCGCTCGGCGAGCGGGAGAACCTGCAGCCGGCCCCGGTCAAACATCGGTACTTCGAAGGCATCTAGTTTGGGAATAGCATGGCCAGCAGCGTCTTGTGCGACTCGAAGTTCGCCACGATGTAGTCAGCCCCGACGCCGATCAGGCGCTTTCGCTTCCACTCGTCCACCACACGGCACTCCGGCTCGTCGCTCGCCACGCCTACCGCCACGCCGCCCACCTGCTTGACGTTTTCGATCTCGACGTAGCCGTCGCCGAAGCCGAGGAACTCATTCCCCGCCACGCCCGCTTCCTGAATCAGCTTCTGAATCAGAATCGCCTTCGAAAAACTCTTGTAGTCGTCCAGCGCGCCATACACGCCGCCGTCGAAATACTTCGTCACGTCGAGCAGGTTCGCCTCGTCCTGCACATACGGGTGATCGGTGCCGGAGGCGAGATACATTTTCAGGCCTCGCTCTTTCAGGCTCTCCAGCAGGGCTCGGGATCCCGGAATCAGGTACTCCTCGGGAGACACCTTGCCCTGCCGCAGCGCGTCAAGCCGGTGCCGGATCTTCAGCATCAGCAGTTCAAGATACTGGTGCTTGTATTCCAGCGGATCCTTCGGCCGGCCGCCCCGCTTCTCGATCTCCTCGCAGAGCGCGATCATCTGGTACATCGTCTGCTTGCCCGTGAGCCTGCCGACGAACTCCTGCACAACTCCCGTGAGTTGCGCCTCGCTCTCGCCGCTCTTCTGCGCGGCGAGAATCTCCACCATCATCGGCACCATGACCTCCACCCATCCCGAGCGGATGAGCGAGAGCGTGCCGTCAAAATCGAACAGCGCCACGCGCGCGGCTTTCGCATCCGCGCCAGGGCGTATCACTTCGATGGAATTGTGCATTTGTGGTTGTATTTGCCTCCGGCCGGAGCCGCTAGAGCCAGTATTCCCAGCGGTTCGTCGTCAATACGAATGCGGCCAGGCAGGCATTGGTTACAGCGTGGACCAAAACCATGTCCGCCAGCGACTTGGTTCTGACCATCCATCCATTGTAAATCGCCCCGGTGAGTAATCCGACATCCCAGTACGGCCCATGGACTGCGGCGAACAACGCGGCCGTTATCCAAAAGCTTTGCCTTGTATAGGATCCGAGCGGCACAGCTTCGAAATCGTGCTGTATCAACCATCGCATTATCCAGCCCCGCCAAAACACTTCTTCCACCAGCGGGACCACCACCACCGCGCGTGCCACCCGCAGCGCAATCATCCAGGGATCACGCAGCGCCGACTCATGCAAACTCGATTCGAGCCTACCCATGATCGGGTTCTGAAACAGCCAATGCTCGCGCCATGCCGGGACGAGCAGGTCCGGCGCGACCCAGAGGCCAAACACCCCGATCCCGACGACCAGGCTCAGCCACGGCGACTCCAACCGCCACGTGATAATGTCACGCGCAACCGCCAGAAACACCAGACCTGGCACGGCGAGACGGAGCAACAGGTCGACAGCCGGCGGCAGTCCCAAGTAGGGTGTCAGCCCAACCATCAGCATGAATGCGGCGAATGGCGCCCACCACCTCCATGCCGGCGAAATAGCCACCGGCGCCCCCAAAGATGCGTCCATGTTGGATTCTCTGTGCCGCGGTATGTTAACTCACGCTCTGCATCAATTCCCGGATCCGGGCTTCATCCTGCTTGGCAGGTTTCAATTGAAGCGCTGTCTGAAGGCTCTGCCGGGCGGCAGCGCGATTACCCTTCTGCAATTGGGCCATCCCCAAGTGGTAGTGATAGAGCGCGTTTTTCGGCTGCTTCTTGACCAGATCAGTGAACACCGTAACCGCGTTGTCGGTCAGCTTCTTCTTGACGTAGATCAGCCCCATGGTGTCGGTGATGTCGTCGTTGTTGGGCGCCTGCTGCTTGGCCCGCTGCACGAGCGTCATGGCCTGGTCGAGATCACTGCCGTCTTCCGCAAGGATGTATGCCAGATTGTTCAAGGCAATCACATTGTTGGGGTCGGCCTTAACCACGTCCTGGTAGATGGGTTTGGATTGATCCTGCCGCCCCAGGAGATCCAGCCCCATGGCCAATTGCAGGTTCACCAAGGCGTTGGTTGGGGCGATCTGCTTGGCGTTCCTCAAGGTCGAAACGGCTTGATCCACGCGACCGGTCCGCCGCTGCACCTCCGCCATTCTCACCATGGCATCGACGTTCTTGGGATCCTTCTCCAATTGGCGCGTGAGCGATTTCTCGGCGAAGGCAAGATTATCTGTCCTGAGAGCGACGACAGTCGCCGCGTTCTGCAGGATGGCGTTGTCCGGCTTTCTGACCGCCTCGGCCTGCACTACCTTGAACGCGTCCTCCCGCCTTGCCCAGACGGAAGTACACATCCGACAGGCCAAGCACCAGCCGAATGTCGTCCGGGAACCGACCCCTGAGCTTCAACAAGCTCGCTTCGGCCTCCTTGTAACGACCTTCCTGGAAGTCGATGACGGAGGTTTGGAAGATCAACTCAGGTGCGTCTGGGGTCTCCTTCATGTAGTCCCCAAGGTCCGTCTTTGCCTGTCGCAGATTCCCTGTGTTCACCAGCGCCTGAACCTTCAAGCTGCGCGCCGCAAGGTTCCTTGGAGCATATTTCAAGCCATCTTCAGCCGACGTGAGAGCCTTCCCGAAATCGCGCTGCTGCATGTAGATTTGCGACAGCGCAATGTGCCCGGCTACAAAATCCGGCCGGCGCTTCACCGCCTCGGCGAGCTGGACGCGCGCCGCCTCTAATTCGCCTTTCTGCTGATAGGCCCTGCCGAGGTTGTAGCGCACGACCACATCGTTAGGCGTCGAGCTCACCAACTTCTGGAGGTCCTTGATTGCCGCTTCCCTCCGCTCAGGTCCACCGTGCTGAAGATCCAACGAGGCGCGCATGGACAATGCAGCCGAATTTTTCTCGTCCCGCTTCAGGATCGTCTCAAGCTCTTTCCTCGCCTCGTCGAACTTCTTCTCGGCCACATCCACTTGTGCGATTCGAAGAAGATAGACCTCGTAGCGGTCGTCCTGCTTCGCCGCCCCGGCGCGGTAGACTTCGACCGCCCGGCTTAATTCCCGTGTTCGCAGGAAGAAGTCTCCCACCTTCAGCCGCGCGGTTGGGTCCTTGCTTTCCGTGGCGAGCGTTTCGGCTACCACCTTGTCGCTCAGTTCCTTCCGCTGCGTAGCCTTGTAGAAGCCAGCCAACTGCAATCTGAAATCGGCAATCGCTGGGTTGTTGTTCACTTTCAACTGCAGTATCTTTTCCCCGTCGGCTTGCCGATTGCGTCTCAAATACTCCACCAGGAGGTAGTCGTAGGCCGGCGCATATTTCGGAGAGTCCTGGAGGATCTCGAGGGACAGCTTCTCCGCTTCATCCCATTGGTTTTCCCTGGCCAGGACCTGCACGAGCGCAAAGCGCAATTCCGGCTGCTTGGGTCTGAGAGAGTCGGCCTTCCTGAACAGCTCGATGGACTTGGGAAGGTCGCCCTTGGTAACGGCAAGGAAGGCCATCAGTCGAGTGCCCTGGTATGAGTTCGGGTTCTTCTGGAACATCGCCTTTGCCAGGTCTTCCACCTCGCGCAGCAATGCCGGATCCTTCTTTTCGCGCTGCACTGCATAGGCGGCCAGATACAAGTCGGCCAACTTGGAACCCGCTAACTCGTTATCCTTCAGCAGCTCCACCGCCCGGCGGTAGGCCGCCACAGCACCACGCGGATCTCCGCGCCGGAGTTCTGCTTCGCCGAGCTTGAAGTAGGCTTCGCCGAACTTCGGGTCCTTCTTGATGGCGTTCCTGTACAGAATGATTGCTTCCCGATACTTCCCCTGAGCGGCGTACCGTTCGCCGTTCTCGAAATAGCGGCGCTTGGCCGCCTCGGGATTGAAACTGCAGCCGGCCAGCGCGATCAGCACCAGGACGACCGGCACAAGTCTTAATTTCATAGCAGTACCTTCCCCCCAATAACGAAGGGCCCTCCGGACCATACTTCCTATTGAGCATAACCGAACAGATGCCGCGGAATGAAGCGACCTTACTTCGAGTGCTCCCACCCGCTACACTGTCCCTGGTGAGCTACAAGCTTGGAATTGACTACCAACCTCGCGGCGACCAGGCGCAGGCCATTGAGCAACTCGTCAGAGGAATCCACCAAGGTGAACAGCATCAGGTGCTGCTCGGCGTCACCGGTTCGGGCAAGACCTTTACGATGGCCAAGGTGATCGAGCTCACCGAGCGGCCCGCCCTGATTCTGGCCCACAACAAAATTCTCGCCGCTCAACTCTACCAGGAGTTCAAGAACTTCTTTCCCAACAACGCCGTAGAGTACTTCGTCAGTTATTACGATTACTACCAGCCGGAGGCGTATATTCCGGCCTCGGACACCTACATCGAGAAGGAGTCCACCATCAATGACGAGCTCGACAAGCTGCGCCTGGCCGCGACACGCAGCCTGTTCGAGCGGCGCGACTGCGTGATCGTCTCCAGTGTCAGTTGCATCTACGGCCTCGGCTCGCCGGAAGCCTACTACGGGATGCTGCTGATGCTCGAAAAGGGCCAGCGAATCGAGCGGAAGCAGATCCTCCAGAAACTGGTGGAGATCCTCTACGAGCGCAACGACACGGACTTCAAACGCGGCACGTTCCGGGTCCGCGGAGATGTGATTGAAGTCTGGCCCACATACTCCGACGACGCCTACCGTATCGAATTGTGGGGCGACGAAGTCGAGTCGCTTTCCGAGATCGATCCACTCTTCGGGTCGGTCAAGCAGACCTTCCTGCGGCTGCCGATCTATCCGAAGACACACTACGTGATGAGCCCCGACACCAAAGAGACGGCGGCCAAGTCCATCGAGATGGAACTCGCATGGTGGCATGCCGAGCTCGGAAAACAGGGCAAGTTGATCGAAGCACAGCGGGTCTGGCAGCGGACCATGTTCGACCTGGAGATGATCCGCCAGGTGGGCTACTGCCACGGCATCGAAAACTACTCGCGGCATTTCTCCGGAAGGCTCCCCGGAGAGCCGCCGCCCACCCTGCTCGACTACCTGCCTTCCGACGCGCTGCTCTTCGTCGACGAAAGCCACCAGACCGTCCCGCAAGTGGGAGGAATGTATCACGGCGACCGTTCCCGGAAGGAGAACCTCGTCAACTTCGGTTTTCGCCTCCCCTCGCGCGCTCGACAACCGGCCGCTCACTTTCGAGGAGTTCGAAAACCGGATCCATCAGACTATCTACGTTTCGGCAACCCCGGGCCCCTACGAACTCACCAGGAGCGCCGGCGAGGTGGTCGAACAGATCATTCGCCCGACAGGCCTTGTCGATCCTCCAGTCGAAATCCGCTCCATCCGGGGCCAGGTGGATGACCTGCTGGGCGAGATCCGCAAGCGCGTCGAGCGATCCGAGCGGGTCCTGATCACGACGCTCACCAAGCGGATGTCGGAAGACCTGAACGACTACTACAGCGAACTCGGGGTCAAGTGCGCCTACATGCACTCTGAAGTTTCCACCCTGGACCGCGTGAAAATACTGCGGGATCTCCGCCGGGGCGAAATCGATGTCCTGATCGGAGTCAACCTGCTCCGAGAGGGCCTGGACCTGCCCGAGGTCAGCCTGGTCGCCATCCTTGACGCCGACAAGGAAGGCTTCCTCCGGTCCACAGGTTCCCTGATCCAGACAATCGGCAGGGCAGCCCGGAACGTCAACGGCATCGCGATTCTCTACGCCGACGTGTTCACGGTCTCCATGCGGAGAGCGGTGGAGGAGACAGACCGAAGGCGCCGCATCCAGGTCCAATACAACGAAGACAACGGCATCACGCCGACCACCATCGTCAAAGCCATCGACTCCAACCTGATCCGCATCACCGAGGCCGACTACGTTACCCCGCCCGACACCGATCCCGGCGACATCACCCTGTTGAGCCCCCGTGAGCGGGAATCGCTGGTGGCAGAACTCGAACAGAAGATGAGAGATTCCGCCAAGGCTTTCGAGTTCGAGAAGGCTGCGCAATTGCGCGATCGCATCAAGGCACTTCGCCAACCCAGGCCGTTTGATCAATCCGCGGCGTCCGAGCCCGACCCTACCGCATCTAACCCCATGTAAACGGAGTAAAATCGGAAGTAGCATCGTATTCTCTGGACCCCCATGCTCAAATCGAAAGTAGAAAAGCCGGAAGACCTGAATCCTGTCGAAACGCAGGAGTGGCTGGAATCCCTCGATCAGGTGATCGAGGATGGCGGTCCGGAGCGGGCCCGATACCTGCTGGAGCGGCTCGCAATCAGCGCTGCGCTGAAAGGCGTCCCGGCTGCGCTCGGACGTCACGACCCCGTATCTCAACACGATCCCGGTTGAGGAGGAACTTCCCTATCCCGGCGACCGCGCGCTGGAGCGCCGGCATCAAGAGTCCCTGATCCGCTGGAACGCGGTGGCCATGGTGGTCCGCGCCAACAAGTACGACGACGGCATCGGCGGGCACATCTCGACCTTCGCCTCGTCGGCGACGCTGGTCGAAGTCGGCATGAACCACTTCTTCCGCGCCACGAATCGGCGAGGACCAGCCGGGAGATCTCATCTACTTCCAGGGCCACGCCAGTCCCGGGCATGTACTCCCGCGCCTTTCTCGAAGGCCGGCTGAGCGAGGATCACCTCAAGAATTTCCGCCACGAACTGCGCGAGCACCGGCGGCGGGCTCTCCTCGTATCCGCACCCGTGGCTGATGCCGGACTTCTGGCAGTTCCCGACGGTGTCAGCATGGGGCTCGGGCCGATCAACGCGATCTACCAGGCGCGGTTCATGCGCTACCTGGAGAACCGCGGATTCCTGCCCAAGACCGACCGCAAGGTGTGGGCCTTCCTGGGCGACGGCGAGATGGACGAGCCGGAATCGACGCGGCGCGCTGCGCATCGCGGCCAATGAGAAGCTCGACAACCTGATCTTCGTCGTCAACTGCAACCTGCAGCGCCTGGACGGACCGGTTCGCGGCAACGGCAACATCATCCAGGAACTGGAAGGCGTCTTCCGCGGCGCCGGCTGGAACGTGATCAAGGTGGTCTGGGGCTCGCGACTGGGACCGGCTGCTCGCGAAGGACAAGACCGGCTTGCTGGTTCGCCGCATGCACGAGTGCGTCGACGGCGAATTCCAGAACTACAAGGCGCGCGGCGGCGCCTACGTCCGCAGCGAGTTCTTCGGCAAGTATCCGGAGCTGCTGGAACTGGTCTCCGACATGACCGACGAACAGCTCGGCAACCTGCGGCGCGGCGGGCACGACCCGGTGAAGGTCTTATAACGCCTACAAGCGCGCCTTCGAGCACACTGGCTCGCCCACCGTGATTCTGGCCAAGACGGTCAAGGGCTACGGGCATGGGCGAGGCCGGCGAAGGCCGCAACACCACGCACCAGCAGAAGAAGCTGAACGAGCAGGAACTCGCACAAGCTCCGCGAGCGGTTCCAGATTCCGATCCCCGAAGACGACCGTTCACACCGTGTCGTTCTACCGTCCGCCCGACGACGCGCCGGAGATGGAGTATCTCCGCAAGCGGCGCGAAGCGCTTGGGCGGTCCGCTGCCGGCGCGCGATCGTGAAGCCGTTCAGCTCCACAGTCCCGGAGCTGGAGTACTTCGAGGATTCGCTCGAAGGGCTCGCGGCGGCCGGCCGGTTTCCACCACGATGGCGTTTGTCGCCGTGCTGAAGCAGCTGCTGAAGAACAAGGAACTGGGCAAGCTGCATCGTGCCGATCATCCCGGACGAAGGCCGCACCTTCGGCATGGAGAGCCTGTTCCGGCAGATCTCGATCTACGCGCCGCACGGCCAGCTCTACAAGCCCGTCGACAGCGAGCAGTTCCTGTACTACAAGGAAGCCAAGGACGGTCAGATTCTGGAAGAGGGCATCACCGAGGCGGGCGCGCTGGCCAGCTTCACGGCGGCAGGCACGGCGTATGCCAACTACGGCGTGCCGATGATTCCGTTCTACATCTACTATTCGATGTTCGGCTTCCAGCGCGTGGGCGACGCCATCTGGGCGTTTGGCGACTGCCCGCGGACGCGGCTTCCTGCTGGGCGCCACGGCGGGCCGCACGACCCTCAACGGCGAGGGCCTGCAGCACGAGGACGGCCACAGCCACGTGATGGCGGCGACCGTGCCGAACTGCGTCAGCTACGATCCGGCCTATGCCTACGAGCTCGCCGTGATCATTCAGGACGGCATGCGCCGCATGTATCGCGACGAACGAGGACGTCTTCTACTACCTCTACGGTCTGCAACGAGAACTACGCGCAGCCGCCGATGCCGGAAGACCCGGCGTCGCGCGAAGGAATTCTCAGGGGCATCTACCGCGTGAGCAGCCAGCGAGCACGGTCCGGCGCAGGCTCAGCTTTGGGGCAGCGCCTCGATGCTGAACGAAGCGCTGCGCGCGCAGAAGACTTCTCTGGCGAGAAGTTCCAGGTCCCGGCCGACGTGTGGAGCGTGACCAGCTACAACGAATTGCGCCGCGACGCGCTGGACTGCGAACGCTGGAACCGGCTGCATCCGGCCGACGGCCCGCGCAAGCCGTTACGTCCAGCAGGTGATGGAAGAGACGCAGGGGCCGATCATCGCGGCCAGCGACTACATGAAGGTCCTGTCCGACCAGCTCTCGCCCTGGCTGCAGGGGCGGCTGATGTCGCTCGGCACCGACGGATTCGGCCGCAGTCGAGAGTCGCGCACGTACCTGCGGCGCTTCTTCGAAGTCGACGCCGAGTCGATCGTGATCGGCACGCTCTCGCAGCTTGTGCGTTGGGGCCAATTCGACGCCGAGCGGGCGAGGCAGGCGATCTTCGAACTCGGGTACGACCCCGAGAAGAAGTACGCTCCGCTGAATTAGTAAAAGCGAGATCGTTCGAATCCGTTTCGATTTCGTTCCGAATTCGTTCCGCGGTGGTTCCTGATTCCTTCTGAGTCTGTTTTGCGCGCTAACCCTTTGCGGCACAGCAAGTTGTGAATTCGTTCCGCGCCTGGAGGCGATTTGGGGCCCCGGCACAGCCCTCGCGGCTCGTCTCGGGAGGGGCACCGGGATGGAAGATTCGCTGCTGAGTCATGGAAAGTAGCGGACTCCTCCGCCCGATTCTAAAGAACACACTCCACCAAGCTATTTGGCAGGTTTCCCGGCAACGGTAAGGGAATGAAGGAGAAATATGGCCTGGGAGGTCTGAACCTCCGAGGCGCGACGGTGGCGGGCCTTTGGGTTGCCATTTCTCCGGGGAGCCGGGGGGCTCAGCGGTCAGTTGACGATCGGGATCAGGTACACGCCGCCTGGGATCCAGGCCGCTGTCAGTTGGATCCCGGCCATTCCGGTCAAGGCTCCATCGGGAACCCGCACATCCACGCGGTAGACATTGGTCTCTCCCGGCCACCCGATCTTGCTGACCACTGAGCCAGCATGCCGCCGAAGGTAACCTCGACAGGCGAATTCACCTCCACGGGAGGGTTCGGGAATGGCGTCGAAGCCGATGGAGTGGTGCCCGGCACGAGGGGACCCAGCCCCGTTGCGCGGATGATCAATACCTCGCCCGGACGGGCCGGGTTGGATGCCGTGACCGGAGAAAGGTCCGCGTGATACACGGTCTGTACTTCAGGGCGCTCGGCTGGTATCAGGTGGAACACGATCCGGAGTTTACCGCCGCCGAATTCGCGCCGCCTTCCGGGATCTTCCGAGATAGAAGCCGTTCGCAAGGGCCTGGCATCCGGGAGCGGCTCCGCGGGCGGCGCGCCCATCTGACCACGAACCCCGTAGAATGCGCCGACGCCTCCGGTGACGCCATGGGGCGAAAAGCCGCCATCCAGAATCGCGCCGATGAATCGGCCAGCCACATCATGGAAGGACCACTTACAGTCGGCGGTCCCGCCCAGAGCCGCATCGGCGATTCCGAATCCGGGCGCCGGAGTAGGGCTGAATCCCATTGCATAGGTCCGGCTGGTCCACAGTCCCTTCGCCGGCTTGCCGTTCACGGCCACGATGTCGCCCACGTTGATCCCATCGGTGAAGGACCGCGCCGCCTGGGCTGTGGTGACAACACCATCCGCGCCACGGCGGTTGTATTCGACAACATCGGACCGATATGTGACGGCGTTATCGACGTCCACCACCAGCACGACGCGGTTGTCGGTTTGCGCGAAGGCCATGGCCGCGCAAAAAAAGGACAGATGATAGGCTCTCATAATCCTCGATCCTCCATTTCGTCTGCTACTTCACCAGCCGCCGTAATGCCTGGGTCCAGTTCAAAACCACATTGATCCGGTTCGAGGCGACATCCTGGTGCAAGTCCTTTACCATCAAAAACCGCTGCCCGTCGGGCGTGACGTCATAATTGAATGAGGTCACTCCTGGAGCGCCGCAGCTCGAACTCATCCCGTGCGAATAGTGGCCTTCCCAAAGCATCGCCGGCCGCCCCGCCTGGAAGGTGGGTTGAGTTGCGCACCTGCACTATCATCATCTTGTCGCCGTTCCGGTAGTACAGCTCGCGGCCGCCGCGCCGCCACAGCGGATCGGTGCCGCCGTCGACCGATACCTGAATCTTTGGGCCCGGCCCCGGAACAGGCTGGACAAAGACCTCGGGCCGTCCCGACTCGTTCGTGCAATAAGCCAACCACTTGCCGTCTGGCGAGAACTTCGGCGATCCTTCGACAAACTTCGATCTCGCGATGGGCGTTGGCTTGCCTCCGCCGTTCACCGGCAGCAGAAGAACGTCCATCCCGGTGTCGGGAAGCTGTCGACATAGGCAATCTGGCTCCCATCCGGAGACCAGGAGACGACGCTCTGCATGCCTTTCTGATCGAGCAACTGATGCTCCGGCCCGCTGCGGTCGGCCGGCATCATCCACATGGTCATGCCCCCCCGCTTCCACGACCTGTACCCGATCTGCTTCCGTCGGGGCTCCACACCGGCGCATGGCTCAGTCCGTCCATCGTCAATTTGGTCATCACACCGCGCGCGAAATCGTAGGCATAGAAATCGTGGCTGGGGCCTTCGATCTCGAACGCCAATTGCTTGCCGTCCGGCGAAAGGTGCGGGTAGAGGTATGACCGCGGCGGCAGCGGTAGCGGCGACTCCTTTCCCTTTCGATCCACCCAGACAAGCTGACGTTCCCCATCCACCGCCACCCCGGGCACGTAGGCCAAGGTTCCAGTCTCGGACAGTGTGTAGTAGGCTGCGCCGGTGTTGCGGCTCATCAACACTCCTTCCACCACGGCGACCGGGCGGCGCGGTGACTTCCAGCCGGTTCACATCCAGCGGCACGGCGTAGAGATTCCCCGCCCGCATGTAAAGCAGATGACCGCTCGGGGAATAGCGCGGACAAGTGCCGCCCTCCACCAGCGTCTTTCGCTTCCCCGTCTCCAGTGACTGGACCTCGATGTTAGCGTCGTCAAAGCTTGCCGTCGAGGTGCTTACCGCCGTGAATACGAAGTTCTTCCCACCCGGAAGCGGCCACGCGTACCGGTGGTTCTGCTCGTTCTTTGTGGTGTCAAGCTCTGTGACGGGTAGGGTCTCACCCCCGTTGATCGGCGTGCGGGAGATTCCCGCTCGCGTTCCCGGCGTCCAATACATGTAGTTGTCGGCCCCCAGAACCCACGGTTGATCCACTCGTAGGGCGTGATTGTCAACGGAGCTCCTCCGCTGAGGGCTGCGCGCCGCAGCGTTCGCGACCGCTCGTCTATGAACGACACCCACTGACTATGGGAGAAAAAACAGGGACTCCTCCGTAATCGAAATCCAGGGCCTTCGGCTCGAGTTCGTCGAGCCTTCTCAAGTGTGGTCTGCCAGGTGCGCCTGGCTGGATCGCTAAATAGAACAGGGACCGGCCATCTGGAGAGATCTCCAACGAGGGGTTAAAACTAGCACGGATGGCTTGCCCTGGAGGAAGATTGATGGAGAAGCGGGTCACGGGCGGCTCGGGTGTTCTGCGTCCCCACATCGCCCACGCGGCGAAGCCCACCGCGGCCACCGCCACCAAACCCGATACCCCCGCGAACGCCATCACCTTCTTACCGGTGGGGGCAATGGTAGCCGGCCGCGTGGACTCGCGAATCCCCAATGCTTCCTCGAGTTCGATGCGCCCGTCCCCGATGTCCGCAGCCGGATCCTCCTGTCCTTCTGCAGACAGCGTTTCAAGAGCGTTCGAACGGAATCTGGAGTCGACTCCGGCAGCCTGCGCATGTCGGCCTCGGCCATTAGTACTGTGGC
>CAVQOO010000016.1:0-230939 GCA_963714395.1 Bryobacteraceae bacterium | reverse complement strand
CGCGCCCCTCTGAGATGCCGCCGGCCTGTCCTTCGCCAAAATTGCGCTCGGCGAGAACATGTGCTGGTTCAGAGCGTTAGCGGACGACACGAATCGCATTGAGGGGCACGTTATAAGGGTGCCGCAAACAAGCGATGTAACAAGGTTACGTGCCCTCCCAAGCAAACAATGCTGTCCACATAGAAACGCTGGCCCTTGGCCCAGATTCATTTATGGCGAACCACAGGTTGGAAGGAGGCCTGCCAGAACCGGGTGCTGACGGATCGGCGTCACCCCATCGATTTCGAATCCTACCGGTGGCGCAGACATTGTCGAGGGTTTGTATCAGACTCCATCGCCCGCATGATTTATGAATTCGCCATGGACAGCGAATGACGCGACCCTCAAAAGGCCCAAGAACCAGACAGAACTTCTAGTTCCTGCCCGCCGACCCGAGGCTCGCAACAAATGATCTGTCAATCACTTGGGCCGTTACATGCGAAGAGTTCCGGGCGGCCGCTGTGTGCGCCCAGTGTGCGAACTCCGCGCAACTCGCACACACTCCGCACACAAGAAACGAAAAAGCCACCGGCTCCGGGTGGCTCATCTCTCGTAACTTGTTGATTTCTACTGGTGCGGATGAGAGGACTTGAACCTCCACTCCCTTGCGAGAACTAGAACCTGAATCTGAAAAATCGAGTTTGGGGAGTTTGGCTTGATTGTGATCTGACCAGTAAGCTATTGATCCCTATGGTTCTTGCCGCCATTGCTACCTTGTCCAGTTTAATCTGCTTCAGCCACGTTCGGCGCATTTCGCACACAGCCCGCACACAAAACCCCGGCCGCGTTTGCTGATGTCGGACCCCGGCCCATTGGTTCGTAGGCAGAGTCTCAGTCGACCGTGTCGAACTGCAAAGCGAGGTCCTGGCGCGACCGAAGACTGCCACACGCATGCACGGAAATGGGCCGCTCGCCGCGCTGCGTTTCCGATGCACGGGACGCCCAAATCCCGCCTTGCTGGCAAGGGAAGCGAGGGCCACCTCTCAACCCAAACTTTCCGCGATTCCAGAAACCCCTGGCCGGGATCGCATCTTGATCCGAGATTGGCTGCGGGACTCCACGCAATGCCTGGAATCGCAGTTCGTGAACACCTTACAACGACGTTTCGGTTGTTTCGGTTATTCCGTCTATGCGATACTCTGGCAAGAGGTCCTATGCCTGTTCTCAAAACGCCCCGCTTCGGAGCCGGGAACGATACCGTACAACTCCGCACACTGCGGCGTCTCGTCCAACGCGGTTCCGCCCGGTTGGTTGGAAAAGGCGGAGAGTCGGTGGAGGTTCCGGCGACTGTGAGAACGCTGCTCGCCGAGATCGCCCGTAATATGGAAGTCGGCAAAGCGGTTTCCGTTGTTGCCGAAAATCTGGAGCTGACCACCCAGCGGGCCGCGAACATTCTGGGAGTCTCTCGCCCGTTTCTGGTCCGGCTGCTGGAAAACAACAAAGTCCCGTTCCATATGGTCGGCTCGCATCGCCGCGTGTATCTGGCGGATCTTCTCGCGTACAAGTCTAAACGGGATCGTGCTCGCCACCAAGCCGTCAGGCAGCTTGCTGTGGAAGACGTCGAGGCGGGCACCTACGATACTGTGATCCTCCCTGAGGGTGGTCGCGACGAATAACGGGAATTGCATTGAAGACGCTTCCGGCCGTCATCCTCGACGCCAACGTTTTGGCTCAAGCTCCTATCCGCGACACGCTGCTTCGCTTGGCCGAAGGCCCAACGCTCTACCGGGTATGCTGGTCCGCGGAAATCATCGCAGAAACGATGCGGACGCTCGAAGGCAAGTTCGGGATCTCGCCGGTTCGAACGGCTCGCCTTGAAACTAAACTACGCGAGCACTTCCCGGAGTCATGGGTCGAAGGCTTTGAAGCTTTGATCCCGCAAATGGCGAATCATCCGAAGGATCGTCACGTCCTCGCGGCCGCCGTCCATGCCGAAGCGAGGGAGCATCGTCACGTACAATCTTCGTGACTTCCCACTGGCGGCAACCAAGCCGTGGCGCGTCTTCGCCGTAGGGCCGAGCGCCTTCCTAAAGCGCTTGTACCGAGCTGATCCAGACCTCGTGCTCGAAACGCTCCGAGAGCAAGCCGCTGATATCCGGAGGACGCTCGAAGAGCAACTGAAGGTTCTGCACCGTGCTGCGCCGGCCTTCGTCGAGGTTGTCTGTCGCGATACGGAAATCAAGATCTGACAGTTCAATGGGTACGCGCCGCGTGACGCTGCTGATTGCACTGCTCGCATCCTTCTTGTCTCTAGTACTGGCGGTGCGCCTGGTGCCGCAGATCAGCGGGACTCTCGGTCCGACTGGCGGGTAACGATTGACAATCAGATACACACATCCTAAACTCCGCGGATAGAGGGAATCGCGATGCGAAGTTCTTGTCTCAGCGCGTTCCCTCTCTGCCTCGTTCTCAGCCTTCCGGCTCTCTACGGACAGGGCAACTGCACACTCACCAACATTGTCGGAACCTATGCCTTCAGCTTCACAGGTGCAAGCGCGATGATCACGGGTCCGGCTTCGGATGCGTTTCACTGGGATGCCTTGTACGCCCCGATCGCCGGCGTCGGCATTTACACCATCAAGCCGAACGGCACGGCCACTGGCAAGTATTGGTTGGTTGCCGGGGTGATAAACCTCGGCCTCAATCCCGTTCCATGGGACGCCGTCATAACCCTCAACTCCGATTGCACCGGTACAATGCAATCGTCGTTCAACGGGGCCGTGCTGAAAGAACAGTTCGTGGTGATTGGCAACGGCCGCGAGATCCACGCGGTCGCCACGCAGACCGCAATGCCCACCGGTAACTGGCATACCAGGGCCTATCGAATCAACGGCTCCTGCAGCCAGAACAAGGTTCGCGGCAATTACCTGTTCGAGTGCAAGAACCTCTTTCCGCTTCCGGTGCCGCCCGCCTGCTCCCGGCATCTTCGCGGAGCGATTCACATCCGCATGAACATCGCGGCAGGAGGCGACTACACCGCATCGGTGTACGGTAAGGTCGGGCCGGACAACACTCCATTTGATGCGTTCGGCAACATCAAAGTTCACGATGACTGCACGGCCGAAGGAACCCTGGCCACCGCCTTCCTGCCTACCATCAGCCACGCCAAGGGCGTCTTCTTCAATGAAGGCAAACAGGGGTTCTGGCTCCCGCTAGTTATGGAACTCCCGGACAAGAGTACGGTCAACCAGCCATACGGCTATTGCACGATCACCCAGATCGACAACAAGTAACTTCGACATCCTGAGTGCCAGCCGCCCGTCGAGACAGGGACGGCGCCGGCTTCCTCCGTCTCCAGGCAACGGCCAGCACAACCAGCCCAACACCCATCAGAGTCAGGGTCGCCGGCTCGGGAACCTCCTCGCTTGGGAAGAGTCCCGTGGAAGTCAAATCGGCCGCCCTGGACGCGTTGGTGAATGTAAAGCCGAACACGCTCATCCGCTGGCACCGCAAAGGATTCCGGCTCTTCTGGCGCTGGAAGTCGAAACCGACGGGACGACCGCGGCTGCCCAAGAACCTTCGGCAGCTGATCCGAGAGATGGCCGCCGAGAATCTCACCTGGGGCGAGGAACGCATCGCCAACGAGTTGAAGCTGAAGCTCGGGATCCGGGTTTCGCCCCGCACCGTGGAGAAGTACCTGCGCAACGGCGGCCCGGTGCGCACGCCCGATCCAAAGCAGCGTTGGCTGACCTTCGTCCACAACCATGCCAAGGTGATCGTGGCGTGCGACTTCTTCGTCGTGGTCACGGCCACGTTCCGCACCCTGTATGTCTTTGTGATCCTGGAATTGGGAACGCGGCGGATTCTCCATCACAACGTCACCGCCCACCCGACGGCGGAATGGACGTTGCAGCAATTCCGGGAGGCGCTCCCGGCGACCATCCGTATCGATTTGTGATCCACGACCGGGATAGCATCTTCTCCCAGGCAACTCGACCAACAGGTGACGAACCTCGGAGTGCGAGTTCTTCGAACTCCGATCCGGGCGCCCCGGGCCAACGCGGTATGTGAGCGGCTCGGCGGCAGCCTCCGTCGCGAGTGTCTGGACTTCCTGATCCCGCTCAACGAGCGCCATCTGAAGATGACGGTCAAGGAGTGGGCCATCCACTACAACCGAGGCCGACCCTCACTCGTCATTAGGTCCTGGATTTCCGGAACCCAACCAGGAGAGTGTTCCGGCCAGCGACCACAGGCACAAGCTGCCAGCCGGTTACCGCGTCGTGAAGACGTCTGTGCTCGGCGGCTTGCATCACGAATATCGCCTGGTGAAGGAGGCCGCTTAACGACAGATTTTGTTTTTGCGGAGGACAACCGTGATTGGTCTGTCTCGGTTGGTGCGGCGCATGTTGAACCCAAGGCACGTCACCAGGTCCGAGAAGATTCAGGCAGCCCTCTCGGTCTTGGGCAAGCGGATCGTGGTGGGATTCGAGGATGACGCGTAGGCGCTGTACCGTTCAACACCACTTATGTTCCTCATTGACCTGATCCTGCATGGGTGATTAAGCATTTTGCAGGACAAGAAGTTCGAAAGTGGCAGGTGGTTCCGCAAGCCCGGTCTAGCCCTGGAACCGGAGAGAAGGGTGCCAGAAAGAACAATGATGCACGCAGCGCTGAATCACGTGGGTGCATCCCGAACCAATGCAGACTCGGAACAGGGCAGTTAGGCCATATCTTCTCCAAGAACGCTTCACTACGCTCCGCAGAGAGATGTAACGCTCGTGCTGCGCCGAGACTGCGAAAGGATTGCATCGGCCTAGCGCCTCGCGCCTCGCCCACGTGCCTTCCCGGTTCGATGAATTGAGCAATGCGTTCGGCGCCGGAATGCCGGTGGGAGTTGTCACTCAGGAGGAACTTCGGGCCCGAGCCCGACGGGTGAAGGCGATCATCAGGACCGGCGGCTTCACGGCCTACTGCAACCTTCTGATAGTCTCTGGCGGAGGCGGGCGCTGGTTTGTCGAACGGCTGTAACGCCGGCCCCGGAGGAACCCAATCGTGAACTGGTCGATGAACGCGGTGGACACCGTCGTCCTGCTTGTCTATCTCTTCGGCATTACCGCGTTTGGCATCTGGGTAGGCTACCGCCGCAATGCTTCGACCGAGCAATACTTCCTGGCAAGCAAATCGCTGGGTTGGTTCACGGTGGGCGCCGCCGTTTTTACTTCGAACATTTCGACGATCCATCTGGTGGGTTTGGCTGCCGGGGGCGCGAAAGAGGGGATGGTCATCGGCAACTTCGAGTGGATGGCCTGTTTCACGCTCATGTTGCTAGCGCTGATCTTCGCGCCGTTCTACATCAGATCCAAGGTGTCTACTTTGCCTGAGTTCATGGAACGTAGGTATTGTTCAGAGGCGCGCACCTTTCTGGCTGTGATCGGCCTGCTTGGCGCGCTACTCATCCACATTGGCATCAGCCTGTTCGCCGCAGCCAAGGTGTTCGAGAGTTTCCTCGGCGTGCCCATGATGGCCACCATCGTAGTGCTATCCATCTTCACCGTGACCTACACGGCCCTCGGCGGACTGAAGGCCGTGGTGATGACGGAGAGTGTGCAGGTCTGTCTGCTGCTCGCCGGAGCAGCACTGGTCACCGTGTTGGGCATCCTCGCCCTGCCCTCGGCCGGCGTTCACGATCTCGCCCAATTCAGGGCTGCGGTCGCGCCCGGGCAACTGAGCATGCTGCAGCCGGTTCACAATGCCCAGGGCCACTTGAATGAGTTCTCGTGGCTCGCCGTGCTGCCGGGCTACCCGATTCTCGGAATCTGGTATTGGTGCGCGGACCAGACCCACGTCCAGCGAGTCCTCGGGGCAAAGGACCTGACCTCGGCCCAGATTGGTGCTCTGTTCGCCGGCTTCCTCAAGATCACTCCGGTCTTCCTCATGGTCCTTCCGGGCGTGGTCGGTTCTGTACTTTGGAAGAAGGGGGCATTCACTCTGGCCACTCTGCCGGCTTCCAGGACTCCGGACTACAACACCATGCTGCCGGCGCTCATCAATTACCTGATCCCGATGGGCCTCAAAGGTCTGTTGGCCGCTGCCATGGCGGCAGCCCTGATGAGTTGCATGGCCGCCGCCCTGAATAGCTGCGCAACGCTGATCTCGATGGACATCGTCAAGCGGCTGCATCCGGAGACGCCGGACAGCCGTGTCGTCGGGATCGGAAGAATTGCTACCAGCGTCATCATGCTGCTGGCGATGATGTGGTCGACGCAGGGCGATCAGTTTGGAACCATCTTCGAAGCGATCAACAAGATTCCGATGACGTTTGCTCCGGCTGTCACAACCGTGTTTGTTCTTGGCATCATGTGGAAGCGTGGAACCAGGCAGGCGGCGATGGCCACACTGTACGCTGGGTCCATCATTGGGATCATCTATTTCGTTCTGGATCTTCCGGGAATCGGCCGCTGGATTCTCCGGGAGCCTCCGCCGTCTGCCGGTTTTGCCGGGCTGATCACGGATCCTGCCTATGGCATTGGAATACCCTTCATGCTGGCCGGACCGCTCCTGGTGGTCGCCTGCGTCGCCATCTTCGTGGTAACCAGCCTGTTGACGCCAGCCATGGATCCGGAACGTCTGGCCGGCGTGTGTTGGGATCACCCGCTCGCCTTCCTTCGCGGGCGCGTTCTTGGAGCATCCGACCCGCGGATGGTCGCGCTGTTGCTGTTCGGCGTGGTCGGCGTGCTTTACTGGCTCCTGCATTAAGGCAGGGAGGAGGTCGAATGAGACAAGCGACTATGACGCAGCCCGGTGTGATCGAGCACCGCGAGGTTCCCGCGCCGGTGCTATCGAACTCGGCGCCGTCACGCTGATCACTAACGACGGGGTGGCCAAGACCTATTCGTGGGAGCATCAGATTCCGCCGAAGTACCTCAAGGAGCCGGTGGGGGCGAATTCGCATAACATCAACACCGGGTCGAAGTACAAACCGTTCGACATCGCCCGGCCTCAGGACAAGCCCGTGTCCGCGGGCGCGCCGACTTCGGCCGCATCACCGGCACGTTGGCTGGAACCATCGGCCGGCCCATCCAGTTCAGCCTCCGCCTGGAGTTCCGATAGGGCGCCCTCTCAACAATGAACTGAAGAGCATCCATCACCTCCACGCTTTGGCCCGCTGCCTCACTGGCGCACGGCGTTCAGCCTTCAGCCAGGCAGACGAACGTCGTCTACATCATCATCGATGACCGCGGGATGCACGACACTGGCTGCCACGGTTCGCGGCAGATACTGGCTTCCAACATCGACTGACTCGCGGCTGAGGGGGCCAGGTTCACCGAGGCGTACTCTGGCTGCACCGTCTGCGCTCCCGCAAGTTGCACCCTGGCTCAGGCGGCAGTTCAGCGCGGAGGTGTGGGTGGGGGGCTTGAACCTCCCCTCCCTTGCGACTTGCCACGTTTCTGCAAGCCTCGATCAGTTTCCGCCGGCGCAGTGACTGTCATTCCCGCTCCTGCTCCAGCGTGATTCGCAAGGGCTTGGTGGAAGTACGCCGCATCCAGACGACCAGGTCCTCTCCATCGAGCTTATGAATTACACCGGTCCGCAAATCTTTGCCGGCGGGCACTACCTGGCCATCGATTCGGACTCTGACCTTGTCGCCGTTCCAATTGCGAACCAACAACGCGGGATTCACAACAGGCGACTCCACCGAGGCATCGAGAGTCAAATCCAACGGCTTGCCGGTGGATTGCCGGCGCGAAAAGACGAAGGCGCGTTCGGTACGATCGAAACCCCGGTCTTCAAAGTCGTCAGCCTGGATGCGTGCTTTCGGGGGGGTCAGCCAGGCTTTTGCTATAGGTAGAAGCCCTGCAATACCCTGCTCTGTCAGTCCGTTCAGCATGACCATCGTGAGACCGTTTTCGGTTTCGGCGTGCGGTTTCCAGGATTGGATATGAGTTAGCGAGCTGTGCGATACACGATCCGGAGCCACCGCCCACCGGCCATTCGAGCGGATCTGCTGCGCAACGGGCCAATGGTTCCACCAGGGAAACATTGAACGCTCGCGAATGATTTCACCGTCGTAGCAATCAATGGCTACGTGACGCGGATCGACAATCACAAAAGGACTGAACTTTGCCTTGAGGTTGACCAGGTGGATGTTGGCGCCGGCGGGCCGGGTGAGCCATTTGTGGAGATGAGTATCGAGATCGGAGATCCGATGCATGACACGCAAGGTCTCGGGGTCGAAAGTAGCGCTCTCTCCCGGAGCCTGTTTCTCCCAATTGTAAGTATGGGATGCGCCGCTCATGTTCCCCAGGGTGATGGCGTCGGCACGAATGTTGTCTTCGGGCCTGGTGCCCGGTGGGTTGATCACGATGGACTCGTGGAACTGGCGGAAGCCGCCTGTCCCCGGGCCCTTCCCTGGCACGACATAAGGGCTCGACGAGAAGGTCTGAATCTTACGGGCGCAGGTGCCGTCAGGATAGACGGTGTAAGTTTCCTCTACCCAATCGCCCCAGCCTGTTAAAGGATCGACGAAAACCAGCTCATAATTCACACTGACCGGCGCATAGCGCCACTGGACCACGACTCTGGCCGGAGTGCTTTCGAGGATCTTTGCGAACGAGTATCTCGCCTGCTTGTCGGCCATCGGCTCGGCGCTAGTAGGCATGCCTTCGCCCTGGTTCTCGTAGAACTCGTTTGTGTACCAGATTCCGTTCTCGGTCACCCAGGCCGGCACGAAGCTGGTGCCCCGCCAGAAGATCAGACGGGTGGGATTCTCTTCGAAACGCACGACGACATCGGGCGATTCGCCAACGCGCCATGGCCGTTCCCATTCGTCCGCGTAGCGCAGCCGGGTGTAGTAGGCTCCGAATCGACCGGGCCCCTTTGGTCCCGAAGGAAGTGCCGGGGGCGCCAGCGGAGGCTGCCCCGGCAACCGGATAGCCGCGAACGTTCTTACTGCCCTACGTTCAATTCGCACTTCGTCGATCAGCCCGTCGAATGAGTACGCAACGTCTGCCACGACCTTCACCTCTTCACTGAGCAGCCTCGGAGTGAGGTTGCGGCCGATCCACAAGTCCTGTGAGCCGGCCTGCTCCAGCGGTCCGGTGATTGATGTGGACCCTGCCAGCGTGCCGTTCAGATAGAGCTTGACGCCCGATGCCGGATCGTAGGTGGCCGCGATCCGGCTCCACTGATAGAGCGGCAGAGGCGCGTCCGATCGACTCTCATGCCACTTGCCGCCGACGGCGAGGTGCAAACCAAAGTGCCCATTCGGATCGATCCCGAAGAAGTAGCCCAACTTCAGGTCCTTCTCCTGATTGACGAGCGCGCACCAAGTCCACGGATAGGTCTGGATGGCAACCGTGGCCTGGATGGTAAATGGCCCATCGAGGCGCGGAGCGCTAGCGGCGGCTCGAACGACGTGCGTCGTCTGACCGTCGAAGCGCAGAGCCTGGCCGGAAACGCCGGGCAGATAGCGGTACAACCCGCGCAGCGAATCACCGGCCTCGATGCTCTCGAAGGACCAGACGGCAGGTGTTTGAGCGCCGGCGGCGATGGTCAGACAGGCAACAGCTGAAGCCAACTTCACGATGACGGTTCTCATTGGGCCTCCTTTCGGTTCTCCTCGGGCGAAAACGCCGATCGCAGCATCAGCGCGGCCGCATAAAGGACCACGCAGATGACCAGGACGCGCAAAGTTGCGAGCGGCAGAGACTTCACTACGAAAGCAGCCAGCGGAACACCGAGGAGTCCGCCGATGGTTAATCCGGCTGCTACCGGCGCAGAGTATGCGTTGCGGCGCACGAACTGCGCGCTGGCCACAGGCATGAGGAAAGCTCCGGCGCCCATCATGATGGGGAACGCAGTCACAGGATTCATGCCGAGCAGGCTCACCAGCGTCATGCAGGGCGCGTAGAAGCCGACCCCGATCGTGCTGACCGCGGCGAAAACAAAGATCCCCAGGATTCCCACCGCGAGCTTCCAACCGCGCAATTCCAGCGACTCGCCGCCGATGGGGAAGAGATCGAACTGCCGCATCAGGAGCGCCAGGGCGGCCACCAGCAGCGTGCCGCCGAGGCAGATGCGCACGGTGCGGGGCGCCAATCCCGCGACCAAACCGGCGCCAAACCAGCCGCCGGCGACGGCGCTCGCGATCAACACCATCAGGGTCATCACATCGACGGAGATCGCCGCGATATAGATGAAGGCCTGGAAAACAACGGGCAGCGTGTGGCCGGCGTTCAGAGTGCCCGGAATCAACTGGTCGGGAACCATGCTTCTGAATTTGAAGATCGCCGTGGTGGTGGCAAACGAACCGATTCCAAGAGTGTCGAAGAAGTTTGTCACAAAGCCGGTGGCTACGGACGCGAAGGACATCCGGGCCCACGCATGGGCCCGGTGCAGAGAAGCAACGAGAACGGCAAGGTAGGCCACCGGAAAAGCCGGCGAGGGCGACGAAGATAGCAGTCTTGGCCGGCATCTTATCGATTGAAGGCCTTTCCAGCCGCCTCCGTCCCGACGGCCACACGAATGAAATCACACGGCGGTGTCACCCGGCCCGCGATGGAAGCCAACGAAGGTTTCACGGTCTAGACACTTTCAAACACTGGGAGCCCCAGAACATCCTGCTGTTGGGACAACGCCAAACCTGGGGCTGTGGAAGCGCCGCAAGGCGGCCGCGTCTGTGGCGCACCTGTGGCGATGCTAACGGTGACGTAACTATTGAAGTCGGTCGAAAACAGAATTGCGGCGGAGTGCTCGCCAGATGTGCGATAGCCGCCGTGATGATATCACGACCCAGGTGTCCTCGATCGTCATGGCGATTCCCAACGAAACGCACAGATCGCGAATCCGACGAGCTTTGGTGAGCCCGCCTACCTTTGAGATCTTCAGGTTTATTACATCCATCGCATGGTCGTGATAGCCTCGCACGACTGTCCAAATCGTCGATCACTTCGTCGAGAATAATCGGGCGATCGGTGTGACGGCGAACAGCGAGACACTCCTCATAGTGAAGGCAGGGCTGCTCGATTAAACGTCCTCGCGACGGACCGCACGGCGACGCGCATCGCCTGATGCTGCGTCCATCCAGAGTTGGCGTCAGCCACCAACGGTCGCCCGTGTGCAACCCGGCGGCCGCCGCGTGGATGCGGGTGATGTCGGCTTGGGCATTTCCGCGACCTTAGTTGAAACTTCGTGTAGCCCTGGTCGCGATACACTCGGACCATCTTCGCCGCCATCCCCGCCGGCGTATCCTGCGAAATCGCGCGATAGAGCGCAAAGTCCTCGCCATAATGTCCGCCGAGTAGGACGGAGATGGATTGGCGGCACGCACTTTTCCCAGGATGTCCCAACACGCCATGTCGAGTGCCGACTTCACGTAGAGGATGTCCCTCGATGGCCCTGATCTCCATTGTTCGGTCGATTTCACGCGAGTTGAGTGGGATCACTGGCCGATCAGAGGGGCGCCTGAGGCTCAGCAATGCCAGTGCGGGCACCAGACGCGGAGCCTGCAAGATAGGCAAGGCCCGAGCGGCCAGAGCACCTTCGCCGTATCCGCCGTCGTCGGTTTTGCATCTTCATGATGGTGGAGTCGAAGACCTCCATGGGTTCGCCGGACCATTTGTAACTCCCCTCGTGCAGGGGAAGCGCTACCTGGTACACCTTGATCCTCGTAATCACCATTCAGCTATCATGCCGCATCCGGCAGCCGTATGGTCAAAACTGTCGGTCTCGGAAATCGAGTCAGCACCGATTCGGCGCGAATGTCAGCGGAAGTGACGGCAAGGCTGCGAGGGCCTTCGACGCCATCGCCGAACCGGGATGGCAAAATACACGCGGTCATGCGGGCTGGAGAGATGGGGTGGCACGGGAGGACACGCTAGCCTCGTCGATATGAGCAGCAGCCACGAATGATTTTGGCGGAGGAGCAGTTGAGGCGGCGCGCCGCTCGTAACGATGATGGAGCCCACCCACCTCCGGAGTCGCGATGATCCGTCCCGCACCTCGTCGTTGGATCGGTCGGGGTTCCGGGCTGTCCTTCTCCAATGCCCAGATGCGTTCGGCTTCGATGATACAAGTTGACGAAGTCTTGAAGGTGTCGGACTCGTTGAAGACTATTATGTGATCCAGCACTCGCGGCGAAGGGTGCCGATCACGCGTTCGACATAGGCACGTGCCAGGGTGGCACTGTCGGAGCCGAAAACACTTGCTCGATGCCCATCGCCTTCACCTGGTCGACGAAGTCCTCCCCGAAAATGCGGTCGCGGTCGCGCAGCAAATATCGTGGTGCCGTATCCCAGGGAAAGGCCTCGCGCAATTGTAGAGCGGTGCACTCCGCCGTCGGACGCTGCGCCACCATCCGCCGGCGTTCGTGTGCCAGCACCACAAACACGTGCAAGATCTGGAACCGGATCGTGGGCACGGTGAAGAAGTTCACGTGAAAGTATGGTGTCCGAGGAACGTCCTCCAGGTCTGGGACGGCGGGTTCCCCTGCGGCGGACCATATATTTACTCACTGTGGTTCTCGTAAACTTCGATCGCGTTGATAGATTGGGAGTTGTCGCTATTCGTTCGATTGCCTCTCGGGACATTCATGGCCCGATCGCTCTACTGGCGGCCTCGTTTTGGAGCCGTGCTGCGCTCCAGTTGGAGATTCTCGCGTTGCGCCACCAAATTGGAGTATGCAACGCTCTGTCAAGCGGCTGAAACTGACACCAGCGGATCGACTCCTTGGGCTTGCTCACCTCGTGGCAGGACTGGAAATCCGGGGCATTCATCATGAAGGCCTCCACAGTCGTTGGATGGCATTGCAAAACTTGCTCGTTCTGGACCTGGAAAATCAGCCGTGGGAAGCCGGGTCGGCCGGTGGTTCCGACAAGTGTGGGAACCGACTTCGACTATGAGCCGCGACAATCCCCGCACTCGGATTGCTTGACGCTGAGGAGCAACTCCAGCAAGTGCGGAGGCGTCTACCGCTTGACGCGTATTGCTGGCTACTGTAATCCGGCCGGCGCGCGAAGCCGGGCAAGAATACTCCCCGATCCCATATGGTCCGCGCAACATCAGCGCTCTTGCATGGCCGGGAAGCTCTTCGGCCGCGAGCGAAAGCAGACTACCCGCCTCGGCCGCTAACGCTCTGATCCACCGTATGTTCGCGCCGCATCACGGCAGGGGAAATGTGCCCGATAGGCAATCGAACGCTGAGTGACTCCTCGTAATCTCATCAATGCGATCGGAGTCACCCAGGCCCACTCTCGTATTGCCGTTCTTGAATCTGTCGAACCATAAGAGAACAAGAAGCGAAAAAGAAAGTGGTACAAATTGAAAAACAAACTTGATTAGATTATGAAGTTCTCGTGTCATAGTCCCGTTGTGAACCTGCGTGCCGTGGTTTCACGACGGGACTATAACACGAGACTTCATAATCTAATCAAGTTTGTTTTTCAATTTGTGCCCCACTTTCTTTTTCGCTTCTTGTTCTCTTATGGTTCGACAGATTCAAGAACGGCAATACGAGAGTGGGCCTGGGTGACTCCGATCGCATTGATAAATTGGGAGTTGTCGCTCAGCGTTCGATTGCCTATCGGGCACATTTCCCCTGCCGTGATGCGGCGCGAACATACGGTGGATCAGAGCGTTAGCGGCCGAGACGAAGGGGGCGGAATCTGCTTTCGCTCGCGGCCGAAGAGTTTCCGGCCATGCGAGACCGCCGTACCTCCCGCACAACGTGTGGCTTCTGGGAGTATTCTTGCCCGGCTTCGCGCGCCGGCCGGATTCAGTAGCCAGCAATCCGCGCCGAGCGGTAGACGCCTCGCACTTGCTGGAGTTGCTCCTCAGCGTCAAGCAATCCAAGTGCCCGCACGCCCCACAGGGGATTGTCGCGGCTCATAGTGCGAATCAGTTCCCGCACTTCCTTCGGAACCACCGGCCGACCCGGCTTCCCACGGCTGATTTTCCAGGTCCAGAACAAGCGGAATCCCTTGCGATGCCATCCAACGACTGTGGAGGCCTTCATGATGAATGCCCCGGATTTCCAGTCCTGCCACGAGGTAGAGAGCCAGGCCCAAAGGAGTCGATCCGCTGGTGTCAGTTTCAGCCGCTTGACAGAGCGTTGCAGTACTCCAATTTGGTGGCGCAACGCGAGAATCTCCAACTGGAGCGCAGCACGGCTCCGAAACGAGGCCGCCAGTGAGGCGATCAGGGCAGTGAATATGTGCCCGAGAGGCAATCGAACGATGAGCGACAACTCCCAATCTATCAACGCGATCGAAGTTTACGAGAACCACAGTGAGTAAATATATGGTCCGCCGCAGGAAACCGCCGTCCCAGACCTGGAGGACGTTCCTCGGACACCATACTTTTCACGTGAACTTCTTCACCGTGCCCACGATCCGGTTCCAGATCTTGCACGTGTTTCTGGTGCTGGCACACGAACGCCGGCGGATCGTGCATTTCGCGGTGGCGCAGCATCCGACGGCGGAGTGCACCGCTCTACAATTGCGCGAGGCCTTTCCCTGGGATACGGCACCGCGATATTTGCTGCGCGACCGCGACCGCATTTTCGGGGAGGACTTCGTCGACCAGGTGAAGGCGATGGGCATCAAGCAAGTGCTTTCGGCTCCGCGGTCACCCTGGCAGCGTGCCTATGTCGAACGCGTGATCGGCACCCTTCGCCGCGAGTGCCTGGATCACATAATAGTATTCAACGAGCGCTGTTTGTCCCGACACCTTCAAGACTTCGTCAACTATTATCATCGAAGCCGAACGCATCTGGCATTGGAGAAGGACAGCCCGGAACCCCGACCGATCCAACGACGAGGTGCGGGACGGATCATCGCGATTCCGGAGGTGGGTGGGCTCCATCATCGTTACGAGCGGCGCGCCGCCTGAACTGCTCCTCCGCCAAAATCATTCGTGGCTGTTGCTCATATCGACAGAGGCTAGCGTGTCCTCCGTGCCACCCCATCTCTCCAGCCCGCATGACCGCGTGTGATTTTGCCATCCCGGTTCGGCGATGAGCATCGAAGGCCCTCGCAGCCTTGCATCAGCTTCCGCTGACATTCGCGCCGAATCGGTGCTGACTCGATTTCCGAGACCGACAGTTTTGACCATACGGCTGCCGGATGCGGCATGATAGCTGAATGGTGATTACGAGGATCAAGGTGTACCAGGTAGCGCTTCCTCTGCACGAGGGGAGTTACAAATGGTCCGGCGGAAACTCCGTGGAGGTCTTCGACTCCACCGTCGTGGAGATCCAAACCGACGACGGGATCAGCGGATACGGCGAGGTCTGTCCGCTAGGGCCTGCCTATCTGCCAGCTTACGCGTCTGGTGCCCGCACTGGCATTGCTGAGCTCGCGCCGCACCTGATCGGCAGTGATCCCACTCAACTCGCGGTAATCAACCAAACCATGGATCGGGCCATGCGAGGACATCCTTACGTGAAGTCGGCACTCGACATGGCGTGCTGGGACATCCTGGGAAAAGTGAGTGGCCAGTCCGTCGCCGTCCTTCTCGGCGGACGTTTTGGCGAGGACTTTGCTCTCTATCGCGCGATCTCCCAAGATACGCCGGAGGCGATGGCGAAGATGGTCCAGGTCTATCGCAACCAGGGCTACACCAAGTTTCAACTGAAGGTCGGCGGAAATCCCGATACCGACATCAAGCGCATCCACGCGGCGGCGGCGGGGTTGCAGCCCGGAGATGTTTTGGTGGCAGACGCCAACACTGGCTGGACGCAGCATCAGGCGATGCGAGTCGCCGATGCGGTCCGTCACGAGGACGTTTACCTCGAGCAACCCTGCTTTCACTATGAGGAGTGTCTCGCTGTTCGCCAACACACCGATCGCCCCATGGTTCTGGACGAAGTAATCGACGACGTGCTCCAGGTATTACGCGGCTATCACGACCGTGCGATGGATGTCATCAACCTGAAGATCTCAAAGGTCGGCGGGATCACCAAAGCTCGTCAGATCCGCGACCTGTGCGTCTCACTGGGTATCGCCATGACGGTCGAAGACACCTGGGGTGGCGATATCATCACGGCGGCTATCGCGCATTTGGCGCACAGCACTCCACCCGCAATGCTGTTTTCTTCGACCGACTTCAATAGTTACGTAACCGTTAGCATCGCCGAAGGTGCGCCACAAAGGCAGCACGGCCGCCTTGCCGCTTCCACAGCCCCAGGGTTAGGCATTGTGCCGCGGCAGGATGTTCTGGGGCTCCCAGTGTTTGAAAGTGTCTAGACCGTGGAACCTCCGTTGGCTTGCATCGCGGGCCGGATGACGCCGCCGTGTGATTTCATTCGTGTGGCCGGTTCCGGGACGGAGGCGGCTAGAAAGGCCTTCAATCGATAATATGCAGGCCAAGACTGCTATCTTCGTCGCGCTCGCCGGCTTTACGGTGGCCTACCTTGCCGTTCTCGTTGCTTCTCTGCGCCGGGCCCATGCTTGGGCACGGATGTCCTTCGCATCCGTAGCCACCGGCTTTGTGACAAACTTCTTCGACACTCTTGGAATCGGTTCGTTTGCCACCACCACGGCGATCTTCAAATTCAGAAGCATGGTACCTGACCAGATGATTCCGGGCACACTGAACGCCGGCCATACGCTGCCCGTTGTCTTCCAGGCCTTTATCTATATCGCGGCGATCTCCGTCGATGTGATGACCCTGATGGTGTTGATCGCGAGCGCCGCCGCCGGCGGCTGGTTTGGCGCCGGTTTGGTCGCGGGATTGGCGCCCCGCACCGTGCGCATCTGCCTCGGCGGCACGCTGCTGGTGGCCGCCCTGGCGCTCCTGATGCGGCAGTTCGATCTCTTCCCCATCGGCGGCGAGTCGCTGGAATTGCGCGGTTGGAAGCTCGCGGTGGGAATCCTGGGGATCTTTGTTTTCGCCGCGGTCAGCACGATCGGAGTGGGCTTCTACGCACCCTGCATGACGCTGGTGAGCCTGCTCGGCATGAATCCTGTGACTGCGTTCCCCATCATGATGGGCGCCGGAGCTTTCCTCATGCCTGTGGCCAGCGCGCAGTTCGTGCGCCGCAACGCATACTCTGCGCCGGTAGCAGCCGGATTAACCATCGGCGGACTCCTCGGTGTTCCACTGGCTGCTTTCGTAGTGAAGTCTCTGCCGCTCGCAACTTTGCGCGTCCTGGTCATCTGCGTGGTCCTTTATGCGGCCGCGCTAATGCTGCGATCGGCGTTCTCGCCCGAGGAGAACCGAAAGGAGGCCCAATGAGAACCGTCATCGTGAAGTTGGCTTCAGCTGTTGCCTGTCTGACCATCGCCGCCGGCGCTCAAACACCTGCCGTCTGGTCCTTCGAGAGCATCGAGGCCGGTGATTCGTTGCGTGGGTTGTACCGCTATCTGCCCGGCGTTTCCGGCCAGGCTATGCGCTTCGACGGTCAGACGACGCACGTCGTTCGACCCGCCGCTAGCGCTCCGCGCCTCGATGGGCCATTTACCATCCAGGCCACGGTTGCCATCCAGACCTATCCGTGGACTTGGTGCGCGCTCGTCAATCAGGAGAAGGACCTGAAGTTGGGCTATTTCTTCGGGATCGATCCGAATGGGCACTTTGGTTTGCACCTCGCCGTCGGCGGCAAGTGGCATGAGAGTCGATCGGACGCGCCTCTGCCGCTCTATCAGTGGAGCCGGATCGCGGCCACCTACGATCCGGCATCGGGCGTCAAGCTCTATCTGAACGGCACGCTGGCAGGGTCCATATCGATCACCGGACCGCTGGAGCAGGCCGGCTCACAGGACTTGTGGATCGGCCGCAACCTGACTCCGAGGCTGCTCAGTGAAGAGGTGAAGATCGTGGCAGACGTCGCGTACTCCTTCGACGGGCTGATCGACGAAGTGCGAATTGAACGTGGGGCAGTCAAAACGGTCGCGGCTATCCGGTTGCCGGGGCAGCCTCCGCTGGCGCCCCCGGCACTTCCTTCGGGACCAAAGGGGCCCGGTCGATTCGGAGCCTACTACACCCGGCTGCGCTACGCGGACGAATGGGAACGGCCATGGCGCGTAGGAGAATCGTCCGATGTAGTGGTGCGTTTCGAAGAGAATCCCACCCGTCTTATCTTCTGGCGGGGCACCAGCTTCGTGCCGGCCTGGGTGACCGAAAACGGAATCTGGTACACCAACGAGTTCTACGAGAACCAGGGCGAAGGCATGCCCACCAGCGCCGAGCCGATGGCCGACAAGCAGGCGAGATACTCGTTCGCGAAGATCCTGGAAAGCACTCCGGCCAGAGTTGTTGTGCAGTGGCGTTATGCACCGGTCAGCGTGAATTATGAGCTGGTCTTCGTCGATCCTTTGACGGGCTGGGGCGATTGGGTAGAGGAAACTTACACCGTCTATCCTGACGGCACCTGCGCCCGTAAGATTCAGACCTTTTCGTCGAGTCCTTATGTCGTGCCAGGAAAAGGCCCGGGGACGGGCGGCTTCCGCCAGTTCCACGAGTCCATCGTGATCAACCCACCGGGCACCAGGCCCGAAGACAACATTCGTGCCGACGCCATTACCCTGGCAAACATGAGCGGCGCATCTCATACTTACAATTGGGAGAAACAGGCTCCGGGAGAGAGCACCACTTTTGATCCTGAGACCTTGCGTGTCATGCATCGTATCTCCGATCTCGATACTCATCTCCACAAATGGCTCACCAAGCCCGTGGGCGCCAACATCCACCTGGTCAACCTCAAGGCGAAGTTCAGTCCCTTTGTGATTGTCGATCCGCGTCACGTGGCCATTGACTGTTACGACGGTGAAATCATTCGCGAGCGTTCAATGTTTCCCTGGTGGAATCATTGGCCCGTTGCGCAGCAGATCCGCTCGAATGGCCGGTGGGCGGTGGCTCCGGATCGTGTATCGCACAGCTCACTAACTCATATCCAATCATGGAAACCGCACGCCGAAACCGAAAGCGGTCTCACGATGGTAATGTTGAACGGACTGACAGAGCAGGGTATTGCCGGGCTCTTACCCATTGCGAGATCCTGGCTGACACCCCCAAAAGCACTGGTCCAGTCTAACGACTTCGAAGACTGTGGCTTCGATCGTACCGAACGCGCTTTTGTCTTTTCGCGCCGGCAATCCTCCGGCAAGCCGTTGGATTTGATTCTCGAGGCGTCGGCGGAGTCGCCAGTCGTGAATCCCGCGTTGTTGGTTCGCAATTGGAATGGCGAGAACGTCAGAGTCAGAATCGATGGCCGGTTATTGCTGGCAGGCAAAGATCTGCGAACGGGTGTAACTCATAGGCTGGATGGTGAGGACCTGGTTGTCTGGATACGGCGTACTTCCACAAAGCCCCTGCGAATCACACTAGAGCAGGAGAAGGAATGACAGTCACTGCGCCGGCGGAAACTGATCGCGGCTCGCAGAAACGTGACAAGTCGCAAGGGAGGGGAAGTTCAAGCCCCCCACCCGCACCTCCGCGCTGAACTGCCGCCTGAGCCAGGGTGCAACGTGCGGGAGCGCAGACGGTGCAGCCAGAGTACGCCTCGGTGAACCTGGCCCCCTCAGCCGCGAGTCAGTCGATGTTGGAAGCCAGTATCTGCCGCGAACCGTGGCAGCCAGTGTCGTGCATCCCGCGGTCATCGATGATGATGTAGACGACGTTCGTCTGCCTGGCTGAAGGCTGAACGCCGTGCGCCAGTGAGACAGCGGCGCCAATGCGTGGAGGTGATGGATGCTCTTCAGTTCATTGTTGAGAGGGCGCCCTATCGGAACTCCAGGCGGAGGCTGAACTGGATGGGCCGGCCAATGGTTCCAGCCAACGTGCCGGTGATGCGGCCGAAGTCGACGCGCCCGCGGACACGGGCTTGTCCTGAGGCCGGGCGATGTCGAACGGTTTGTACTTCGACCCGGTGTTGATGTTATGCGAATTCGCCCCCACCGGCTCCTTGAGTTACTTCGGCGGAATCTGATGCTCCCACGAATAGGTCTTGGCCACCCCGTCGTTAGTGATCAGCGTGACGGCGCCGAGTTCGATAGCACCGGCGCGGGAACCTCGCGGTGCTCGATCACACCGGGCTGCGTCATAGTCGCTTGTCTCATTCGACCTCCTCCCTGCCTTAATGCAGGAGCCAGTAAAGCACACCGACCACGCCGAACAGCAACAGCGCGACCATCCGCGGGTCGGATGCTCCAAGAACGCGCCCGCGAAGGAAGGCGAGCGGGTGATCCCAACACACGCCGGCCAGACGTTCCGGATCCATGGCTGGCGTCAACAGGCTGGTTACCACGAAGATGGTGACGCAGGCGACCGCCAGGAGCGGTCCGGCCAGCATGAATGGTATTCCAATGCCATAGGCAGGATCCGTGATCAGCCCGGCAAAACCGGTAGACGGCGGAGTCTCCCGGAGAATCCAGCGGCCGATTCCCGGAAGATCCAGAACGAAATAGATGATCCCAATGATGGACCCAGCGTACAGTGTGGCCATCGCCGCCTGCCTGGTTCCACGCTTCCACATGATGCCAAGGACAAACACGGTTGTGACAGCCGGAGCAAACGTCATCGGAATCTTGTTAATCGCTTCGAAGATGGTTCCAAACTGATCGCCCTGCGTTGACCAGATCATCGCCAGCAGCATGATGACGCCGGTAGAAATTCTTCCGATCCCGACGACACGACTGTCCGACGTCTCCGGATGCAGCCGCTTGACGATGTCCATCGAGATCAGCGTTGCGCAGCTATTCAGGGCGGCGGCCATGCAACTCATCAGGGCGGCCGCCATGGCAGCGGCCAGCAGACCTTTGAGGCCCCTCGGGATCAGGTAGTTGATGAGCGCCGGCAGCATGGTGTTGTAGTCCGGGGTCCTGGAAGCCGGCAGAGTGGCCAGCGTGAATGCCCCCTTCTTCCAAAGTACGGAACCGACCACGCCTGGAAGGACCATGAGGAAGACCGGAGTGATCTTGAGGAAGCCGGCGAACAGAGCACCATTCTGGGCCGAGGTCAGGTCCTTTGCCCCGAGGACTCGCTGGACGTGGGTCTGGTCCGCGCACCAATACCAGATTCCGAGGATCGGGTATCCCAGCAGCACGGCGAGCCACGAGAACTCATTCAGGTGGCCCTGGGCATTGTGAACCGGCTGCAGCATGCTCAGTTGCCCGGGCGCGACCGCAGCCCTGAATTGGGCGAGATCGTGAACGCCGGCCGAGGGCAGGGCGAGGATGCCCAACACGGTAACTAGTGCGGCTCCGGCGAGCAGCAGACAGACCTGCACACTCTCCGTCATCACTACGGCCTTCAGTCCGCCGAGGGCCGTGTAGATCACGGTGAAAATGGATAGCACCACGATGGTGGCCATCATGGGCACACCGAGGAAACTCTCGAACAGCTTGGCTGCGGCGAACAGGCTGATGCCAATGTGGATGAGTAGCGCCCCAAGCAGGCCGATCACAGCCAGAAAGGTGCGCGCCTCTGGACAATACCTGCGTTCCATGAACTCAGGCAAAGTAGACACCTTGGATCTGATGTAGAACGGCGCGAAGATCAGCGCTAGCGACATGAGCGTGAAACAGGCCATCCACTCGAAGTTGCCGATGACCATCCCCTCTTTCGCGCCCCCGGCAGCCAGACCCACCAGGTGGATCGTCGAAATGTTCGAAGTAAAAACGGCGGCGCCCACCGTGAACCAACCCAGCGATTTGCTTGCCAGGAAGTATTGCTCGGTCGAAGCGTTGCGGCGGTAGCCTACCCAGATACCAAACGCGGTGATGCCGAAGAGATAGACAAGCAGGACGACGGTGTCCACCGCGTTCATCGACCAGTTCACGATTGGGTTCCTCCGGGGCCGGCGTTACGGCCGTTCGACAAACCAGCGCCCGCCTCCGCCAGAGACTATCAGAAGGTTGGAGTGGGCCGTGAAGCCGCCGGTCCTGATGATCGCCTTCGCCCGTCGGGCTCGGGCCCGAAGTTCCTCCTGAGTGACAACTTCCACCGGCATTCCGGCGCCGAACGCATTGCTCAATTCATCGAACCCGTTTGGTCCGAAAACTCGATCCGCCCAGTCCCAAGGCCATTCAAGAGTCTGTGCTTCTCGCAAACTCTGATCCGATTGATAAATTGGGAGTTGCCGCGCATCAATCGATTGCCGTTCGGGCACCTATTAATGGCGCTCATCCCCTCACTGGCCGCCTGGTTTCGGGGTCGTGCGGCTATGGGTCATCAAAACTTGATTGATCCGACAGCTCATCACGTTACGCCGTGTTGGTTCGTCGAGCCGGGAATCCGCAGCGATCGGGGCAGTCGGAGCTGAGACAGAAACTCCCTTTGCAGTCCAGCATACCCGCAGTAGACTTCCGGAATTGACGTCAGCGCCAGATGCCGTAACGTTTGTGTGCGGGCTGTGTGCGAAATGCGCCGAACGTAGCTGAAGCAGATCAAACTGGACAAGGTAGCAATGGCGGCAAGAACCATAGGGATCAATAGCTTACTGGACAGATCACAATGAGACCAAACTCTCCCAAACTCGATTTTTCAGATTCAGGTTCTAGTACCCGCAAGGGTGTGGAAGTTCAAGTCTTCTCATCCGCACCAGTAGAATCAGTAAGTTGCAGACAATAGGCCGCCCCCCGGGGCGGTTTCTTTTTGGCATGGCAGCGCAAATGGTAGCGCATGGTAGCGCAAATCAGGGTCAATGAGGGGATCAGAGGGGGGCGTTTTTCGGCCTGTCCGGCTCTCAGCAATTCGATCCTCGACTCCGAATCATCGCCTATCAAAACCGCAGCTCTTTTGGAGCGACCCATCTCCCGGCGCGCCTCATCCAGGGCCTCGTCATCGATCATGGTGTACCGGTCGTCCATCGATGTGGTTTCGTGTCCCATCATGTCCCGCCTCGTCTGGACGTCCACGCCAGCCTTCCTCATCTGGAAATGCGCTGATTCGGCCCAGCCGGGCCAAGCGCGGCGGAGGATCGTCCAGAAGAGCCGGTCGCGGGAGTTGAGTGTTGGTCGGGGCCTCTTTCGTTTGAGCACGGCTACCTGTTGTCGCAGGGCGAGGACTTCGAGGGCGAGGTCGCTGCGACTACGGAAGAAGACGCTGATGGCGGCGAGTATGGAGAGGAGGAATTCCAGCACGAACCCACCCTTTTACCATGGGACGGGCGACAATTAGAACTCCCGGCTGACGACAATTAAAATTCCCGCTCGACGACAACCATCAACGACCATCGAGGATTGCGCCCCGGGCGCAGCGGGATGGTCACAGACGCGCAAGTCAGGAGGCTGAAGAGGTTGTCGAAAACCGAGAAGAATCAAGAGATCGCGGCCGCCAAGGCGGGCATGGACGAGAAGACGGCGCGGAAGTACACTGGCGGCGGGCGGCTGCCGAGCGAGGCAGATCCGGAGCGGACGTGGCGGACGCGGGAAGACCCGTTCGCCGAGGTCTGGGAAGAGGATCCGGGAGCAGCTGGAGGCCAATCCGGGGCTGGAGGCCAAGACGCTGTTCGAGGGGCTGCAGCGGAAGTACCCGGGACGGTTCGCCGACGGGCAGTTGCGGACGCTGCAGCGGCGGGTCAAGCGGTGGCGGGCGACGGAGGGGCCGGGCGGAGGTGTTCTTCGCCCAGGAGCACGTGCCGGGACGGCTGTGCCAGTCGGACTTCACGCACATGAACGGAGCTGGCGGTCACGATCGGCGGTCAGACCTTCGAGCACCTGGTCTACCACTTCGTGCTGACGTACTCGAACTGGGAGGCGGTCACGATCTGCTTCTCGGAGAGCTTCGAGAGCCTGAGCGAAGGGCTGCAGAACGCCGTGTGGGAACTGGGCGGCGTGCCGCGGCGGCACCGCACCGATCGGATGACGACGGCGGTGAACAACATGAGCGACGAGAAGGAGTTCACCCGGCGGTACGAGGCGCTGCTGCGGCACTACGGGCTGGAAGGCCAGAAGATCCAGGCCGGCAAGGCGAACGAGAACGGCGACGTCGAGCAGCGGCACCACCGGTTCAAGCAGGCGGTCGACCAGGCGCTGCTGCTGCGTGGCAGCCGGGACTTCGGCAGCGACGCGAGAGTACGAGACGTTCCTGCGAGAGCTGGTGGCAGCAGCGCAACGCCGGGCGGCGCGAGCGGCTCGGGACCGAGATGCAGTACCTGCGGGCGCTGCCGGAGCGGCGGCTGGAGAGCGCCAAGCGGGTGACGGTGCGGGTGGACTCCGGCAGCCTGATCCACGTGGACCGCAACGCCTACTCGGTGCCCAGCCGGCTGATCGGCGAGCGGGTCGAGGTGCGGCTGTCGCGCCGACCATCGTCGAGGTCTGGTACGCCGGCCAAGCAGGTGGAGCGGATGCCGCGGCTGCGTGGCCGGGGCAAGCACCGCGTCGACTACCGGCACATCATCGACTGGCTGGTGCGCAAGCCGGGGGCGTTCGAGAACTACCGCTACCGCGAAGACCTGTTTCCCACCAGCCGCTTCCGCATGGCCTACGACGCGCTGCAGGAACTGCGCCGCAGCGGGCCAACAAGGAGTACCTGGAGATTCTGCAGACTGGCGGCGCAAGGAAGGCGAGGCGCGGGTGGACGAGGCGTTGCGCGCGTCTCCTGGAGCAGGGCGAGATCGGCGAAGGCAAGCTGAGCGTGGAGGCGGTGCGCTGCCGTGCTGGACCAGGAAGCATCGTCCGCTGCCGGTCACCGACGTCGACGGTCGCCGACGTGGAGCTGGCTGAGTTTCGACGAGCTGTTCGGCGACGACCAGCCTGGAGGTGCGGCAATGAGCGCAGCCGCGGAACGTGAAGGCGGAGCTGACCGACTACCTGCGGGAACTGCACCTGCCGACGATCCGGCGCTGCTTCGAGGAGCTGGCGCGGCGGGCGGAGCGGGAGACGCTGAGCTACGAGCAGTACCTGCTGGAGCTGGTCGAGCGGGAGTGCCAGGAGCGGCGCGCAGAACCGGATCGAGCGGCTGCTGCGGGAGTCCCGGCTGCCGCTGGAGAAGACGCTGGAGAGCTTCGACCTGAAGCGGCTGCCGGCGAAGGTGGCGCGCCAGGTGCGGACGCTGCTGGAAGGCTCGTTCGTGGATCGGCGGAGAACGTGCTGGCCTTCGGCAATCCCGGCAGCGGGAAGACGCACTCTGCTGTCGGCGCTCGGGCCAGGAACTGGTTCGCGCGCGGCCGCAGGGTTGCCTTCACCACCTGCGGCCGGCTGGTGCAGGAACTGCTGCGTGCCAAGCGGGACCTGAAGCTGAGCCGGGTGCTCAAGAAGCTGGCGCACTACGAGGTGCTGATGATCGACGACCTGGGCTACGTGCAGCAGAGCCGGGAGGAGATGGAGGTGCTGTTCACGCTGCTGGCCGAGCGGTACGAGCGGGGCAGCGTGATGATGACCAGCAACCTGCCGTTCTCGAAGTGGGAGGCGATCTTCAAGGACCCGATGACGACGGCGGCGGCGATCGACCGGCTGGTGCATCACAGCGTGATCCTGGAGCTGAACATCCCCAGCTACCGGGTGGAACAGGCCAAGAAGAACGAAAAGCGCGGAGGAAGAATGATGGCCCGACCAACAAGGAAAGATGTCATTCTCGAACCTGGAGGCTCCGCCTCCAGACCTCCGGGATTTACCGCGTTCCTGCCATCCCAGGCTGCAGACAGAACCGGCGGGGCGGGCTACGCCGCCCCCGCCCTGGTCTGGCCCCGGAGTCAGCGCTCAGGTTGCATCCCTGCAGAGCCTTATCCTCTGCTCCGGTCAGCACCAGTGTAGGACGCAGGACCGGATTCAAACCAAGTGGGTAGTTGTCGCCGATCGGGAAGAATAATTGTCGCTGACCGGGAAAAGTAATTGACGCCAGACACCATGGCGTACCACGGCCCGAACAGGCCGACAACCCCCAAACCGCAAATTGCTGATTTCGCAGAATCACGGAGTTCTGGCTACGCACACACGTGATATAAAGGATAACCATGCGGGAATATCTGAATGCGTTCGCGGCACGCATCGCTCTTACCTGTCTGCTTCCGCTGCTCTCCGGTATCCAGATCGTTCGACGCTGGCTGTTCACGCCGCCAACAGATAAGAGCCGAAACGCTCACGTTGGCTGAAGCAGTCACTGAACGATCACCTGTCTTGCCCGACCACCGCGTTTGGTCGGACAACTCGATCCGCCCAACCTCAAGGCCATCCAACATTCACATCTGCGTTCGATGCTTCGGAGCTTGAGACGGCGAGTACCCCGAAAATTCCACCGGTCACACAGGAGATGCCAAAAGCTTAGATGCGGGGCATACATCGGGTCCGACCCTCCCTCATGGCTGACGCCAGGCATGGGTGCGGTGACGACTCTGCCGGGTCAGGCAGCGGCGCGGTAGTAGCAGTTCAGCATGCCGGCCCAAACGTTGACGGCGTTGCATGGCGCCTGAAGCCCCAACGTGACCCGCTTCCGGGCTGATGATCTGGTCCAGCTTTACTTGCGGGATATTCTGGCGTCGGTCAGCCGCCGTTCTTCCGTAATTCAGCAGGGTTACTGTCACGGCTCTCCGTTCTCGGATGATGGCGTTCACATCTTCCTGGTGAGCGAGAGCGGAAAGCTGCATGTAGCTTATTCCCGCCTTACGGAGCGGGCGGCACGCCTGCGACGCTGGCTCGAGGATGAAGGCGGAGAATTTCTGCGGACCCGAACAGCATTCACGCTCTACGAATGTGAACCGGACGAGACACGCCAGTCGGAAAGCGAACCCGCTGAGCACCTGGTCGTTCCCGTTACCAGCGCTGACGGAGCGCGGATCGGAGCGATTGGACTCGGCCCCAAACGGTCGGAACAGCCGTTCACGACCCGCGACCGCGATCTGCTCAGAGGCGTCGCCGGGCAAGTGGCCGTGGTGCACGATGTACTCCGCCTGAAGGAACGCTACGACGACGAGAGACGTGTCCGGATGCATGTCCTTAGCCGGCTCGATCGTGAGCACGTTCAAATGCTGAGCGAGTGCCCTGAATGCGGGCGCTGCTACACCACGGCCGATCAACGATGCACGAATGATGGTGCGAGTCTCTCCCTTACCTTGCCAGTCGAACGCACGATTGATGGCAAGTACCGTCTCGACCGCCGGATCGGCAGCGGAGGAATGGGCGTGGTGTACGAAGGCACCGACGAGCGCCTTAGCCGCGCCGTCGCGATCAAGATCATGACCGGCGAATCGTTCGGCAATAACGTGGCGACTGCACGATTCGAACGCGAAGCCCGCGCCGCCGCGCTCCTGAATCACCGCAATATAGTCACGGTCTACGATTTCAGCCGGCTGGCAACCGGAGGGGCATAACTGGTCATGGAACTGATAGACGGCAAATCCTGGCGCGAGCACCTCAAGCAGGCCCGAACCGTACCCTTGCAGTTCGCGTCGGCTTGGCTGCTGGATCTGTGTGCCGCTGTTGAGGCGGCTCACGCGGCAGGAATAGTCCACCGCGATCTGAAACCTGAAAAGGTGATGATTGCGAACGATGCTGGGGTCGGCCGTGTCGTCGTCCTCGACTTTGGGCTCGCGAAGTTCCGCGCCGGTCTATTACAGGCGGACCTGGGCCTGACGGTAGCCGGCGCCGTGATGGGCACTTGGGCCTACATGTCACCTGAGCAGCGTAGCGGCGGGCAGGTGGATGCACGTAGCGACGTGTTCTCCACCGCCGTGATATGTGCCGAGACGTTGTTCGGTTTGCGGCCCCCAAAGCGGGGAGCCTCCCGGAACTGGTTGCGAGATCGACGGGAGCGCCTTTCCCTCCCCGGCTCGGAGGTGGCTCGACTGCTGGAGGCCGCGCTGAACGAACAGCCCAATCGCCGGCCCCCCATCGCCACTTTCCGGGAGGAGTTGTGCATGGCATTGCGGGGGTACTCGTCGGAACTGGCCACAATCGCTGAATCATCCGCAGCCGAGACCATCAGCCCTGATAAAGCGGGTCAGGATCCGATTCGCTGAATTGATCTCTGTTGCGCCTTCCTATCGGGCATTGTGGTTCTCGCAAAAGCCGCTCAGATTGATAATGCGAGAGTTGTCTCTCATCATCCGACTGCCATTGGGGCCGCTAAGTACGGCATTGTGGTTCTCGTACCTTCGATCGTTTTGATAGATGGGAGTTGTCGCTCATCATTCGTTGCGAGACGAAGGGCGCGGATTCTGCTTTCGCTCGCGGCCAAAGAGTTTCCGGGCCATGCGAGACCGCCGTACCTCCCGCAGAGCGTGTGGCTTCTGGGAGTATTCTTGCCCGGCTTCGCGCGTCGACTGAATTCAGTAGCCAGCAACCCGCGCCGAGCGGTAGGCGCCTCGCACTTGCTCGAGTTGCTCCTCAGCGTCAAGCAATCCAAGTGCCTGCACCATTTGCCGGATCGGAGTCCGCGGGTCGTTCGACCAAAAGATGCCGCAGTCCTCATCCTCGTAGTAGCGGAACCCGACGTTCGCGCCGTACCTTGCTCTAAGCGCCTCTCCATTGCGCAGCTTGGAAGTCCACGGCAGGATGGCATAGCTGAGGTCGATCTCCTGAACGAGAAGCTGCCCCGGCGGCTTCACCTGAGCGACGATCTTGCCAGTCGGCTCGAACACCGTTGCATTGTTCCGCCAGGTGCTCGATACGATGAAGCAGCCCTCCTGCATTGCACGGGAAGCGGGATGGGCAGTCTGCGGAGACTGCGTCGGCCAGGCGATGAGTTCGGCACCCTTGCTTGACAGTTCCTTCCAGCCCCGATCGAACTCCATGTCATAACAGATCTGTATCGCCAGCTTTCCAAAATCGCAGTCGAAAACGGGAAACTCTCTACCTGGCGTTGAGCCGCCTTCCATACTCTTGCCATCGGAGGAGACCACCAGATGCACCTTTCTGTAAATACCAACCAATTCGCCCTTTCGGCCGAACAGCACCGCGGCATTTGAGCACGATTTCTCCGATTCACGCAGATAGGTGGGGGCGATGACGTAGCAGTTGAGTTCCCGCGCCTTACGGGAGAAGGCGTTTGCGAACGACCCGTCGAAGGGCACGGCGCATGCCATTGCGTCGTTGCCCGCCTCCCCGGAAACCGTCGTTTCGGACAGTATGGCCAGATCGAGGCCGCGGCCGTACGTGCGCTGCGATTCCGCGCGCATGCCATCGACCATGGCGGTGAGTTCGTCTAAGCGCTTCTCCAGCCCGGGGTGCTTCACCCAGAATTGCTGCATGGCCGTTCCGACGATTACCTTACGGGGCGGCAAGCTCGACGTGCCCCGGTGCGTACCTGGTTGAGCGGGCGCATTGACTGCGGCGCCGGCGAGGGCCGCTGAGCCCATTCCGGCAATGAGGTCTCTTCGATTCATCAGGCAGTCTCCTTGGTTGATATTGGCCGATGGGAAGCCCGGGACCGGAGTCCCGGATTCACTTCATCAGCTCCAGGGCGTACTCCATGTCCTGCGCGTCGCTCCTATCCGTGAGATCGCCGAGCACCCAACGGTAGCGAAAGCGCTTCCCAAGCGGCGCTACCCTGCCCATCCAATCGGTCGGATCAGTCCACAGCACTGACCGCTCGCCCATGGCTCTGACCAGATCGTCCAGATCCCAGCGCGATGCAAAACCGGGTATCGCCACCTCAGGCAATCCGGCGTTGAGAGGATGGTGAAGCGCAGCTGCCAGACTGTGGGGTGTCTTATCCAGCCAGACCTTTCGAATTCGCCCGTCGGCCGCAGCCGCCAGCAGCAGCCAGATGCCCTTGATGCCCTGGGCGGCGGCGCGGATCGAACTCGCCTCGACATCAGGCCTCGACGATAGAAGGTCGACGCCTCGAAGGATGTCGTGCGCCCGTAACGCTGCGAGGCTCACACCGATCTGATCCGCCCGGGAGTTTGCCAACCAGTCGCCCACGAATGGATAGCGGTTGTCCTGCACGAGAGAACGCCGGGGCTCGACGGTCAGCACGACCCTGCCGGTCTTCGCAATTTTCTCCGCCAACGGAGTGAAGAGCTGCCCGGCCAGCAATAAGATCGCCGGTTTCCTGCCCGACGATGAGGGGACGTAGAGTCGCGCATCGATCTGGATTCCGGGCTCACTTTCGAACTGAATGTGCTGGTTGCGGAAGCCGTCGCTCTCGGCTTCTTCGAGAACCTTGATGGCAGGAGCGGATCCGCCGGCGGGGATCTTCAGATCTCGCAGTTCGGCCATCAACTCCGCCGCAGTGCCCAGCTTTTTCCTGGCGCGCCAACTTTCGAGGATGAGTTGATGGAGTTTTCGACTTCCGGGTTCATCCTCGACACGGCCGGTCTTGGTAACCAGCAACTCGTGATTGGTGTACATCTTCACCGGCAGTTCGCGAGAATCACCACGACCGCCATTCAGCCAGCGGATCATCCACTGGTACATCGCCTCCCGGCTGACGAGCGGCGTGCCGTGAGGGCCGGGGCCGACCACATAGGCGAGCCTGTCTTCCGCGCCGAACAGGCGGTACCAGCGAAGGGCCTCCTCAAAGACGAGCTTAGTTCCTGCGGGCGTGAAGAAGTCCTGCTCGGTGGCCTGGATCATCCAGGGCGTGGGAGCGGACAACTCGACGAAATCCGCTGTATCGAGTCCTCGAGCGAGAAGCTGGGGAAGAGTCATTTCGGAATGGGGATTGTCTCCGGAAAACAGGAGGCGGTACGAGTTGGGGGCGCAAGCGGGGATCACCGCCTTCAGCCGGGAGTCGAGGGCTCCGATAAACGTGGTCAGTGCGCCGCCGCCGGAACACCCGGCGGCCCCGATTCGCGCCGGGTCCACGTCAGGCCGGCTGACAAGGTAGTCGATGGATCGCTTGGCATCCCAGATGAAGTAACGGGCCACGCCTTCACCGACCAGGGTGCTCTGCGCGCCGGCCTGCATGTGCTCGATGGACGACCATCCGGCCGCGGGCGCGTTGAGTTGCGCACTGTAGGTCTGCACCCTTTCGCCCTGCCCGACTGGATCGAATGCCAGCGAGACAAATCCCTTGAGCGCCAGATTGGCGGCGAGCAACTGCGGCTCGGCTTTGCCTTCCTGCGTGTGGCCCGCCTGGAGAAGCACGGCCGGATAGCGGCCCGGCTGGATCGGCCGGTAGAGATTGGCGGTCACATAGTAGCCAGGCAGGCTCTCATAGATAACCTTCTCAATGACGTATCCGTCGGCTTGAATCTGGCCGGTGATCCTGGCATTGAGCGGACCTGAGTAGTCGGGCAGTCCGCCCAGCGCGTCGACGAACTTCCGGCGGACGATCGCTTTGCGGCGTTCGGCATCGGCCACCGTACGCACAGCGGCGATCTCGTTTTCACGGGCCTGGAGATGGTCCTGCGCACGCTTGTCCATCCAACGGAGCAGAGGATCTTCAATCGGATTTTGGGCGGGCAGGGGCGAGAGGCTGAGGATCGCAGCGGCGAACCAGCGGATAGTGAGCTTCATGGCGGATTGGTGATCCTCCTACCGCGACAGTAGCCGTGTGGTGCTGACCTTCTTCCAAGCGATCTCCGTCGTCAACCGTTACAAGGCTAACAGCGGGTTATTTGACGGGCAAGTGATGAAGAAACTCCTCGCCGGGTATTGTCAACTTGGGCACGAGCATCTCTACTTGATCGACCGCGACTCGAAATTCGATGCCGATGTCATCGCTTTCTTGATAGCGACCCGTGAAATCTGCATCGTCATCTGCTCGCCCCAATTCGGGGGCGTGGACAATCGGCGCACAGTGGCCCACGAGACAGTGGGCGGCGGTCCCGAACGGGAGTCGCCGCCCCTGGATTGCGCCCGCTGGAGCCGCCCCTCGGCAAGCACGGCCTCCCCGGCGTGTCAGTAGTTGAAAGTCAGCCAGAGTTGGAGCTGCCGCGGATAGCCGTTCTGCGAACCGACCACCCCGAACGTCGTCGGGGCTGGTCACGCCGGCATTCACGTTCAGCCAGTTGCACTTGTTCAGGATGTTGCTGGCGTCGACGCGAAACGAGATGGTCTTGCCTTCCACGATCGTGAATTCCTTCTTCAGGTTGACATCCAGCAGCAGGTACCCCGGCGCGCGAATGTAGGAGAAACGGTCCGGAATCGTCCTGACGTTGTAGGAAAGGCCGTTGATCGCCGAGGCGAGTTCGAAGGGATAGTCGGCGTTCATCGCAGCCGTAGCCGCCGCCGCATTCCCCCCGTTCTGATCGAGGTAGTAGTTGTAGTTCTTGAAGTAGTGCCGGATGTCCCGGTCTTCCTCTGAGCAGCAGGATGTCGGTGATGCTCTTGCCCGGCTTCAGCACGTACTGCCCGAAGCCCATCGGAGCGCCGGCCTGAATGCGCATGATCGCGCCGGACTGCCAGCCGCCCAGCACCGCATTGGCGAACCCGCCCCAGTTGCTGCCATACTTCCGTCCCTTGCCGAAGGGCAGATGGACGATGCTGTGCACGTTGAACAGGTGCGGACGATCGTTGCCGCTGATCTGGTAGTACGGCATCGGCGTCGGCGGCATTCAGGAATGAACCGGCCTCCATCGTCTTGGAGAACGTGTAAGCGCCGCCGAAGCTGAAGCCATTGGCGAACCGCCGGTTGAACTCGACCTGGAGACCGTGATACGTGCTGTAGCCCGAAGGCTCGCCCATTGAGTAGTCGCTGTACTGCGGGTTCGGCCGCAGCATTTGCGCCGCGAGTCGTCGTGCCCGGTGGACAGGCTCCCGGTCACGCCACTCACGTTGCGGAACGGGTTGGCCACGGTGGCGTTCATCCAGTCGATCTTCGCCTGGTCGCGCACGGGCGAGGTGGACAGGTACTCCAGCGGAATCGTATTGGAGTTCCGGCTGACGATCAGGCGGACCGCGCGGCTGCCGATGTAGCTCGCACGGATCATGGCGCCAAGAGGCAGTCTCACGCTGGAAGCCGAACGACCACCGCTGCGAGTACGGGTTCCTGGTGATGTAGCGCTCGAACCGCGCGCCGTGCCATCCACGTCCGTCATCAGCCCCTGGCTGTTGCCGACTGGCTGCAGCAACGGAATCCGTAGCGGGTCCGCGAAGGAGTTCGGGTAGCTCAGCCCGTTGTCGTACGAAATGTTCTCGGTCGTCGCCCGCGAGTAACCGGGCTGGCGGGGCGAGTCGCTGTTTGTCAGGCCGAGGTTATCGTAGAAGATGCCGTAGCCCGCCTGCATCGTGGTCTTCGAGTTGACCATGAACGTCATGCCGATGCGCGGCATGAAGTTCGTCCAGTCGCGATTCCAGAGCCCGCGGTTGTCATCCGACGCGAAGACGTACCCGCCCCGGACGTTCACCGGCTCGCCGGGATGTCCGCGAATGGCTGCGTTGCGTAGTTGCCCCGAACCTGCCCCTCGATGGGCAGCGACCGTGGTCATGTCGAAGCCGTTCTGCATTCGGTCGTACCGTTCGACGACGGGATTCTCGAGTTCGTAACGCAACCCGAGGTTCAGCGTCAGCCGGCGGTTCAACTTCCAGTTGTCCTGGAAGTACAGACCGGACCAACCCTGGCTCGCCGCCCAGTTGTCCGTGATGCCTACGCGGACGTTGTCCTGGTACCCCATGATGAACGCCGCGAACGCAGAGCGCTGCCGCGGCGCGACCGCGGTGTTGTCTTTCCTCGTGTACGTGCTGCCGAAATTGTAGTAGGCTGCGCGAGGATCTGGCTCGCGTAAGTCTCCCGGTAGACTCGGAAATCGCCACCGTACGTGATGCTGTGGTTGCCTTTGATCCAGGAAACGTGCGCCGCCATCGTGTGCGTGTCCATCGCCCCGTTCGCCGGCACGTTGCCCGACCAGCCCGCCATGCCGAACGCCGTCATGCCGTCCGAGAAGTTCACTCTTGGGAAGTTAATTGACGTCCGCCGGAATCATGTTGATCAGGCGGTCCGAGAAACCGGCTGATTTCCAGTCCGACGCGCCGCACTCGTGCGAGTACTCCTCCCAGCGGCGCTTGCGCGCATAACCGTACTTCAGGTTCAGAAACATGGCTCGGCGTCAGTCGTGTACACGTGGTCCAGTCCCGCCTGCACGCTCTTGGAATACAGCGTGAACCCGCTGGCCGCGTTGTCGAAGCGGTTCATCTGCGCGCAGCTCCAGTTGTCCCAGCTGAAGCGGAGATAGGTGCGGTTCTTGTCGTTGAAATTGTGGTCCACCCGCGAGATCAGCGTCTTGTAAAGGTGGTGTTCCATGGCGTCCTGCACCTGGTAGTTGTTGGTCACCGAATTGAGGTTCGGCATGCGACCAGTAGTTCACCAGCGATCTTCGCCACCGGGTCGATCCGCGAAGATGGAATGATGTTGCCCGGGATTGGGTCGCGAACATACTTGCCGCCAACGACCTGAGTACTGGCCGGATCGTAGATCTGGTAGTCCGCCGCGCTGCACCCAGCGCATACAGTCCCGAAAGATCTCCGGTCCGCTCGGCCGCCGTCGGAACCGTGGCCTGGTTCGGGTAGGGGTTGCCGAACTTGTTGTAGTCGTACGTCGACGAAGAAAAATGTCCGGTCCTTGCCGTTGTACAGCTTCGGTATGCTTCACCGGCCCGCCGATCGCGCCCACGCCGTGATGATCCTGGTACACGTACTTGGGCGTTCCCGCCGCCTTGGCGAACGAGTTCCAGGCGTCGAATGCCGAGTTCCGTTCGACCCACTGCAGCAGTGCCGTGAAACTCGTTCGTGCCCGACTTGGTCACCATGTCCATCATTCCGCCGATGGCGTGTCCGACACTGGCGTCATAGGCCGTCGTGCTCACCCGGAATTCGGCGATCGCCGCCGCCGGGGGGCTGTAGGCGATCGCGTTGTCGCCGGCCACGTTCGGCACGCCGTCGATCGTGAATTCATTGCGCCCAGCGTCGAGCCGTCCGTCGAAAGCGACGAAATCCCGCCCGTCATGCCCGGCTTCGCCAACCGGATGTGGGTGTTGTACACCACCCCGGAGCGAGCGTCGCCAGCTCCGCGACCGTGCCCTCCCGGATCGGAAGTTCCAGCCAGCGCTTTGGTGTCGATCACGGTTGCCAGCGACGCCGAGGTGTTGTCGAAGATCGGGGCCTGTCCCTCGACGACGATCGACTCGGTCGATCCGCCGACGTCCAGCGATACGTCAAGCGTGAACGTGTCGCCCAGCCTCAGGTCCACCTTCTCGCGCACCCACTTCTTGAATCCCGGCTTGGCGATTGTCACCCGGTATGTTCCGTTGGACAGATAGGGGATCAGGTAGTTGCCGCTGTCGTTTGACACCGTGGCGGTCCTTGTGGCGGTCGCCAGGTGAATCGCCTCGACCTCGGCCCCCGGGACCATCGCCCCGCTGCTGTCCTTCACCCTGCCGGTGAAAGTGCCTCTGGTTTCCTGTCCCCACAGCCCGTCCCCGGCCAGCGCTGCGAGCGCTAAAGCCAGGAATAATCCGCGCCGCGAATTCGTCACTAAATACCGCATGGCTTCCTCTTTGTCGAAATGTCCAAACAGACCCATGCCGCGAAACGGCTGCATCGCCCGCGCAATGAACCCTTTGCCCATCGCGTCGGCACCAAAATACTATCAGACCTGCTTTACCGATACGACCATCTCCAGCCCCGCTTGACCTCGCGCATGGCCTGTCCGTTTCACGGTCTCCCGCCCTCGAAACACCCCGCCTCGTCCGCCGCTTGCCGCCCGCGTTCCGCCAAGCCGCCTGTGGTCTTCCGAGCGCCGCTGTGCCTTCGAGCCCGAAGCCCACCCAGGCGCCCGCTCACCCTGGAGCCTGCAGGGCTTCAGGATCACCACATCTCCCTGCGGCTCACCGTGTATCTCGCGTCGGGCTTGATGCCTCTGGGCAGTACCGCAGTCACCACCCTCGAACCCGGCGCCTGCGCACCCTACCGCCTGCAACTCCCCTGACGCCGCCGCGCTGCCGCCCGGCAGGCAGCCCTCAATCTTGCTTGCCCTCGCGGTACCATGCCGGAGTGCCATGGAGCCGATCCTGTTCTCGCGCCCAGAACTCCACCACTTCCGGCGACTCCGGAATCCGGCCCTGATCGTTGGTTTCCTCAATCCAGCGGAACAACGCGGCTCGCAGCTCCTTCTTCGCACGTTGGTGCTCGGGCCGCGTCGATGCCGCCAGGTTGACGATCTCGTAAGGGTCGTTTTGCAGATCGTACAATTCCTCCTCCGGAAGCCTCGGAGCCATCAGGACCTGGCGCGCTCAACACGCCTGGCAGAACGCCCTCCGCCCGCTTGACAGAGCGTTGCAACACTCCAATTTGGTGGCGCAACGCGAGAATCTCCAACTGGAGCGCTGCACGGCTCCCAAACGAGGCCGCCTGCGCCGAAAACCTGCACCGAACCAACGCCCTCCACCCGCGTCAACCTCGGCCCGTCAAAAAAGACCCTGCTTACCTATGAAGGCGCCGGTCACTTTCAAGCGAACAACCCTGGAGGAAAGAACCTGCACTTCGGCATCCGCGAGCATGGCATGGGGGCAACTCTCAACGGGCGGTTTTTCTGCGCCGCATGGCAGCGCAGATCGATCAGTTCATGACCGCTACAGGTTTGCGCATCACTGTCTCGACGTTCGCAGATACCGCCCCTGGAAGAAGCGCCCTCCTTGGATCGAGCTGGTCCGCAGGACCTACTGGGAGAGTGAAGTGAGCAGGACCTAACTGCCCCTCTGCCAGCCGGTCAGGCTTGAGCGGTGTGGAGCTTCTTGGCCTCGGCCATGATCCCGCGCATGTATTCGGCGGCGAGTTGGGCGTTCTTGTCGACAAAATCCAGACCTACTGTCTTGCCGTCGACGATCGGCAGCGGATGGCATAGCTCGAAGCCCGCATAGCCCTTGTAGCCGATGTCCTGGAGGCCCAGCATCTCGGCTAGGGCCTTCTCGTCGCCTTTTACAGGTGATGCCGGACGGGCCACGGTCGTATTCGCCGCCGTAATGCCACAGCGTCTGCAGCGGGCCGATTTCGTTGACCGCCTTGCGAATCGCTTTCTCGTCCAGGCTGTGCTCCAGCCGCGCGTCGAAGCAGATCTTCAGGTGCGGGGAGGCCACTTCCTTCACCATGCGCAGCGTACCGGCGTAGCCGTCGATCACCGGCTTGTGGTTCTGCAACGCCAGCGTGATGCCGAATTCACCGGCCAGCCGGGCCGCCTCCACCATGCCCTGGCGGCACCACTCCCACGTCTGCTCTTCAGTGAAGTCCTGGTGCGCGGCCTTCCAGACGGCCTGAGCGAGGTCGTAGCGGCCGCCGCCCTCCGGGCGCAGCGTGACGCCCGGCCAGGCCGAGGAACACGCGCATAACCTTTGCGCCGAGATCGGACGTCATGCGCATCAACTCCCGCGTATAGACGAGCTGCGATTCTCGGTGTTCCGGAACGGGGCTGCTGAAGTCGTTGTTGCCCGCAACGGCGTAGATCTCGATCCCCTGGTCCCTGGCCAGCTTGCGGAGCTGCTGGCAGCGGGTCTTGGGCATGTCGAGGGGATTGCCGTGGGGCCGCTTACCGTCGATTTCCACGCCCTGATAGCCGAACCTTTTGGCGCGCTCGATCACCTGCTCGACCGACAGTGCGTCGCCGCGATACCAGACGCCGCCATAGGTAATGCTGTAAAGGCCGATCTTCACGTCGGCCAAGGGCACGGCTTTGCGGACTGAACCGGCCACCACTGTTCCTGCCATTGACCCTGCCGCCGCCTGAACGAAGCCGCGACGGCTGACTGAACTGCGATCGTCCCTCTGCATGTGTGGAAACCTCCAATGACTCGCGAGAACGTCACTGTTCCCGATGTTACGCCAGCGGTGACATGGGAGCCAGCGCATGTTTGGGTAACGGCCGCTTGCTTACGTGGAAAACACAGAAGGCGATCTTCGTCACTCAGTCCGAACCTGCCTCGGGCTTACGATTTTACGATGCCTTTCTGCAAACGGCTAACAGCGTGCTAGAGTTCGTCGACCACAAACCTGTTCCGGCAGAGCTATGCTGCCGCCCTCAAGCGTCCGGCCCTTGAAGCCGCGCAATGGGCCATCGAACCCTTGGAAGGACGATTGGTGAACCCATCGCGATGATATAGTTCGACTGTTTCGGAGGCAATTGTCTTGATGAAGCGCGCGGCGATTCTGGCGGTGCTCGGAAGCGGGCTGGTGCAGGGTGGGATCACGGTGACAGCGGGGCGGGCCGTGCTGAAAGCGCAGGGTGTGGAGCGGGTGATCGAACTCAATGGCGGCCGTGTGCGCACGGTGCGCTTCGCCGTGGGCGGCCGCGAGATGCTCGCCGCGGCGGCGAGAGAGTTCACGATGGTTGTCGGGCGGGAAGAGTCGAGCCGCAAGCCGCGTGGCTTGCGTCCGGGCGAAACGCAGGAGAAGAACGCGTTCACCGTCGCCAACCGTGCGCGCTGGCGCGGCGACGCCTATGACGATTCGCGCTACGACGACACGCGGCCCGACGCTCCCAAATGGATCGACGCGCGGACGGTGGAGGCGGGGGCTCGCGGCACGTTTGCCACCCAACCGTCGGCGGAGGTCACGACGCCTTCTGCTGGCGTCAGCCGGTTGACCATCACGACGCCGCTCAGCGGGAGCCCCACGCTCGATGGGGTGCGGCTGGAGCTGACCTATGAAGTCCACGACGCCTATCCGGCCATCCGGAAGTGGGTGAGCATCCGCAATGGCGGCACCAACTGGCTGCGGCTGCAGCGGATGGTGATCGACGACCTGCACCTGAGCGCTCTGACGCGCAAGCCGCTGGCTGCGGCGATGTTCGGCGTGCAGCCGAGCGTGGTGGCGTTCGAGGCGCAGGGGGCGGGTGCGGGCCTGATTGCGGCCAGCGAGGTCCCTTCGGCCCTGCGGGCGATTTCGGATCAGGGTGCCATGGGCTACACGCCTGGACTGTTCGAGTGGGTACTGGGACCGGGCGAAGAGTTCACGAGCGAGCCGGTGTTTTACTTCGGCTACAGCGGTGAGGTGAGACCAACGATATCGGGGGCATCCACACCGCTCGACCGCGCGGTGGAGGGGCCGTACATGGAGTTCGTTCAGCGAGTGATCGGCGTGGCCGCGGACAAGGCGCCGATGCACGGTCCTCAATGGCTGACGTGGGCCTACTTCTACGACAGGATCGACGACCCGCTCATTCGGCGGCTGGCAGATGTCGTCTCGCAAGCGGGTTTCAAGGAGATGCTGCTGGACGACGGCTGGCAGAAGGGCCGGCTGGGCACGGAGGTGGATCGCGTGAAGTTCCCGGACTTCGCCGCGACAGCGGAATACATCCGAGGGAAAGGGATGTCGCTGGGGCTGTGGGTGTCCTGTTTCCGCGATCTCGATTCGCGTGACATGCAGGCGATGCCGGAGGCGCGCATCCTGCCAGAGCTGATTCGCAGCCCGCAGCTGCCGGGCCTGGCCATGAGCTTCGCCTCACCGTGGCGCGACTACTACGTGAGAGACTTGGCGGAGACGGCGCGGCGCTTTGGCGTGACCTACTTCAAGCAGGATTTCACCAACATCATGTACGGCGACATGGCCGAGGGGCACGAGAACCGTACGCGGCGCGAGTCGCTTCTGCGGGGGTTGCGCGGTCTGCTGGCAGCGCAGGCGGCCTTGCGGAAAGCGGCGCCAGACGTGGTGAACGAAATCACACACGAGATCTACTGGGGCACGCCAGGCGTTCCGGCGGACCTTGCGGCACTGAAGGAGACGGCGCGCTTCCATATTCCGCCGAACGAATGCGTCGGCTCGGACCTGGCGCGCGAATTTCCGGGGCGAAAGATCGGCGCGGAAGAGCACCGTGAGGCGCTGCGAAGAGGCTGCTGGCTGGCTCGGCAGCGCTTCTATTCGCATCGCGGGCTGCCGCTGTACCCGCTGGAATTCTACGCCGCGGCGACGATGAACCACGAGGGCAGCCTCACGGCGGAAGTGCAGGACAGGCAGGTGGCGAGCTGGCTGATGGGCATGCCGGCGTGCTATTCGGGCGACGCGCGGACGCTGAGCGCAGGAAAACATCGCGCACTACCGCAAGAGGCTGGACGAAGTGGGGAGACTCGAGAAGCAGTACGGCATCTACAAGCATTTTCAGTTCAGCGGCGTGCCGGAACCCACCGATACGGACTGGCACTGGTGGGGCAAACTGAACAGGGCCGGAGAGGGCGTCGTGGTCGTGATTCGTGGCAGCAGCGGGGCGGCCCGGCGCTCGGTGAACGTGCCCTGGGTTGACCGCAGGAAGTCGTACCTCGTGACCGGACTGTTCAGCGGCAAGTCGTACGGTGTGCTGAAGGGCGGCCAACTGCAGGACGCCGGGCTGCCTGTGGAGTTGGGGACGTTTAGCCAGGAACTGCTGGAGCTCACGGCGCGCTGAACTGTCTCCCTTCCCGGGGCAGTGGATTGCGGGAGTCGGCAGTTTCTAGTGGCGGCGGTTGAGAAATTGTCCTATTTCGCCATCTTGAGCCGGGTATTGGCGAGGTCGAAAGTGCCTTTGGCATCGCGTGGCAAGCGGAAGCGCAGGGAGGTCCCGTCCTTGAAAGCGGTTTTGATCTCGAACTCGATGCTGTGCTCCTGCCATTGCTCGGTGAGCGGAATCCGGGCTTCGCCGGAAACCAGGCGCCAGTCGTCGGCCAGCTCAAACTCGACGGATTGGCCAGGGCGTGCCACGCACGCTGAAGGCGAAGTGGTAGCGGCCGGGGTCGAGCTTGGCGCCATGGGCGAAGGTGTGGCTCAGGCTGGAGCCTTCGCCGAAATCACCTGTCACGCGGATGGCGCGGCTGGCGCCGGGGCCGTCAGCCAGAATCTGCTTATCCGGGCGGCCGCCTGGCGGTCTCAGGATCCAGTAGCGCCAGGGATTGATGAGTTCGGTATTCGGATCAGGAGTCCACGGCGTCACGGCTTTCACCTGAGGCACGGGCGGCGCCTGCACCGCCCGCAGCTTCTCGGGCACTTTGTAATGGAGGCTGTCGTCGAAGGCGGGGCTGTCGAAGGCCACATTCTTCAAAGAAGCTTCCCGCGGCGCCTTGCCGATGCCGATGAAGCCCAGCGGATGCCAGCCGCCGCGGAAGTAGTTCTCGATCGCAAACCGCGCGCTCGGCATCATGCCGCCCTGACGATCCAGAATGGCGAGGGCGAGGAGGTATTGGCCCGGTTTGATGTCCTGTCGGCAGAGTGGCGTGACCTTCATCGTGATGCGGCACGGCGGGGCGGCGATAGGCGAACGCCGCGCTGTCCCAATCCTCGCCAGGCAGCCATTTGCGGATGTCCACGCCCGCCAGCGGTGCCGACCAGACCGGCTTTTTCGTCGAGGGATCGAGCAGCCCGACGGCCACGGGCCAGTCGAGGTAAAAGGGGGCGCTGCCGGTGTTTCGCACGGTGAGCTTCACCGTCAGTTCTTTTCCGGGCGGCACGGCGAGCGGATAGCTGGCGGAATCGAGCACGAAACGGTAGCCGAAGGCTTTTTGAATCTCGGCGGCACCGGCCAGCACCTCGCGGTTGGAGTCGTCATAGTTGGTGATCCAGCCGAGGTAGCTCGCGTGGTAGCGGCGGATCTTGTCGATCATGTAGCGGCGGTAGGCCGGCACCGTCATCGTCTCATCGGGCGTGCGTCCGAAGGTCTCCGCTGGCTTCGCGCTCTCGCGCTGCTGCTGCCAGTTGTATTCCACCTCGCCTTCGATGGGGGCGCGTTTCCAGATATCGCGATACACATACGTGGCCTGCCAGGGAAACTGATCCTTGGGCCCGTCGGGTGGCTCGCGGCTGATGTTGGCAAAGGTGTCGTAGTAGATGCCGAATCCGGCCTGCATGAACTCCGGGTCAGTGTGCCGGACGAGCACGGGTTTGTGCTTGAATGCCTTCTGAAACGCCTCCGCGAGCAGGCGGCGCTGCTCGGCGGTCGGCGCGGGATTGTGATGCTCGCCCCAGTATCCGATGAGGCCCATCTGCACGGCAAAGATGCGCGGGTCATCGTCCCAGGCCTTGCCGAGCTTCTCCACGAGCCGCAGCAGCCTTTCCTGAAAAGCCGGGCTGTCGTAGTCGAAGGTGTGCAAGTCGGCGGGCCAGTACTGCCTTCCGGAAGACCCATTCCAGTCGAGATACACGCGCGGCACGAGTTTGACATTCAGATCCTCGAAGCGCTTGCCCTTGATGTTGGTGATCTCGTTGGTATGAGCGATGATGCGCTCCACGGAGTCGTCCGCGCAGACCTCGATGTCGTTCCACTTGATGTATTGGCGCTTCAGGAGCCCGTAGCCGTCCTTCTTGTATTCGCGGAAGCCTTTGAGCGGATTGTTGATCGCGCCGTGGAACTCGGGCGGGGTCGACCGTGACCCAGCCATCGCGAACCGATGTCCCGATTGATCTCGAATGCTGCACGTCGTCAGCCAGGACGCGCTGCGCGGGGAAAGCGTCACAAAACAGCAGAGCGAGAAGAGGCAGGTGTCTTGTTTTCACGTTCTTCGAGAGTCCTTTGGCCGGTGTAAAAGCAGCAAGTGCCTAGTCCTGGATCCGGCGCCACCAGGGAAGTCGCGTCAGTTGAGCCTCAATCGTTTGTGTGACCGGGCCGGTAACGGGCTGGCCGTCATCGCCACGCCAACGGCCGGGCGGAAAGACGACCATTCTTCGCGTGGCCCCTTTCTCGAGAACCGGAGCGACCATGATCTCCTCCCCGAGCAGGAACTGATCGGTGATCGCCCCATAGCCCTGGTTCGGAAACTGGTATTCGAGTGATCGCACGATCGGCTCGCCGGAGACGGCGGCTTTGCGGGCGAGAGTGAGAATCTCCGGCCCCATCTTTTCGTGCAGCACCGCGGCCTGGCGGGCGGTCTCACGGTTCTGTGGATTGAGGACTCGCCAGGGTGCGGCGGAGAACTGCATCATCGGCATCAGCGCATGGACTTGAGCGGCCCGCACCACCAGTTCTTCGTCGAGAGTCTTGGCATCGCGGAAGGACAGATACTCGCCGCCGCCGATCAAGTCGGGGCATGTGAATGAGTAGCCCATGACGCCCTGGTTGAGTATTCCGGGGATCAGCATGCGCAGGTCTGCCCAGGAGTGGTTCTTGTCGCGCAGGCGCTGGGCCAACGGTTGACCGCCCATCTTCCAGGTCGCGCGGTATTCATTGAGGGGATAGTCGAGACCGAGGCGTGCGAAAGCTTCGGAGTGCCCGTTGGAAGATATTTTGGGATCGAAGGCCTTGGCCGGCCCCAGCATCGATTTCGCTGAGTAGTGCGCCGCGTCGCCGCCGTCGAACTTGAAGCCGTCAACGCCGTATTCCTTCATGAGGCGGTCAAGTTGGCCTTTGAACCATTGCCGTCCGTGTGGGTTCGTCAGGTCGACGACGGCGCTGAAGCCGTCCCACCACTCCATAATGGCGGGCTGCTTGGGATTGGCCGCATTCACGAACCAGACGGTCTTCCTGTTCCGAGTGTGGTCGAGCCAGAGCTCCTTGAAGAACTGCCCGTCGGGAGTGATGTACGGGGTGACCCAGAGCATCAAGGGCATGCCGAGTTGATGAAGTTCGTCGATCATCGTCTTGGGGTTGGGGAATCGCGAGCGATCGAAGTCGAGATTGCCGTAGTGACTGAACCAGCCTTCGTCGATCATGAGCACGCCTTTAGGGAATCCGTTGACGCCGATCGCGCGGGCGTACTTGAGCACGTCTTCCTGGTTCTGGTTGTAGGTGAGCTCGATCCACGTGTTGTATTGGGGGTGGAGGAAGAGGTCCGGATGGGGTGTCTTGCCAGAGGAACGGAAGAAGCGCCCGCTGACATACTGGAAGGCCTCGCGAAGCGTGGCGCCCGGCGCGCCAGTGACGATGGGTGCAGATGTCGATTGCGCGTGTATCTGGCCTTTCGCGATCTGGAACGCAAAGGGTTCGTCACACCACAGGAACCGCCCCTTGTCGCTGATGAGGAGCGGCTGGCCCTGATTGCCGTCGGTATTGGCGTTGAAATCGAATTGAAAGGTGGACTCCGCCGTAAAGGGCATGAGATGAGACTGGCTGATGACGCCGGCCCACCAGCGTTCGCCGCGCAGCATGGTAAGGTCCACTGTTTGCTGCGCGAAAGCAGGCAATGCAAGAACTAGAGCTGTCAGGGCGAGGGTCTTCATCATAGTCGATGCCGTTTATCGTAGTCGTTTGGTGTGTTCATCTCAGCCGTAAACCACTCTCTATTTGCGAAGCGCCTTCAACAATGAGTCGATCGCCGCTTGAGCAACCTGTGCATCCTCCTGCGCCGTCGCGCCGGTGACTCCGATGGAACCGATGACAGCTCCGTCATACACAACGGGCATTCCACCTTCGAAGGGAAACGCCCCAGGCAGGACGATAATGTGAGGTTCTTTAACCACTCGCTCCGCCATCGCCTTTCCAGGCCGCCGGTACTTCAGCGCGCTTTCCGCCTTGCGCATCGCGACGTCGATTCCTGCAATCTGGACGTTGTCCATGCGTTCGAAATAGAGCAGGTGGCCGCCATCGTCCAGTATCGCCAGAGCGATGTTCAGGTTGCCTGCCTTCGCAAAGTCCTCCGCCGCCTTTGCCATGAACTTTGCCGCGTCCAGCGTGAGAACGGTTTTCGTTGATAGCTTTGGGGATTGCGCCGATGCGGCAAGGCTGAGCGTCAGCAGGATCGCCATTGCGAAGAAATTGCGCTTGGTCATCGTCGGGGCTCTTTCCGGATCACTTTCGTTAATGGGAATTCAACCGAGCAGTATACTCCCACCCCTCCTGCGGGATTGGGTCTGTCCTTTGAGAGAGCGAACGAGACACGCAGCTATCGCGGAAAAGAGGATGACGAGAAAGTCAGTCCGCCTCATGATGCTCGATTCCGTCCTTTCGGGCGGTTGAGGTTGAAACAACCTCGGTGATAATGCAGGAGCCATGCCGGCCCGCCTATCGGACAACGATCTTGCCCAACCGGTATCGCTTGTGTCCGTCATTGCCGGCAAGCGGCAACGCGATCTTTGGCGAGCCGGTCTTGTCTCCAACCGAGATGAAGACATCGTAGGCGCCGGGTTTGAAGACAGGCGCAGGCGGGATGGTGTAGGAGATGAAGGGCCTGTCTGCCTGGCTCGACGCCTTCTCCTGCCGTCCTACCGGCAGCGCCTTGCCAGGCGGTCCCACCGGCAGCACGCGCATGTCGAAGCTCTCGTCTACAAACACTCCCACGATGCCCCCCTTGGCGTCCTTTAGCGTGATTGCGGGAGACCCGCCGGGATAGCAGGGGGCGACGCCGGCGTTGCGCCAGATGTAACCCACGGTGAGAGGCTGATCACGAGAGATTTCAGAGGGCCACGAGGCTTCGAGCAACTGGAGGCGGTAGCCGAGCCGCATGTTGATGTCGTCGACGAGTTTCTTGTTCTTCTGGTAGAACTCGCGCGGATACCAGTGAACGGTCGCATAGGCGGCCCGGTACTCTTCGATGGCTTTCAGAAACAGGCTGCCATCCTCCCAGCATCCCCGCTTGACGGAGTTTCCGTAATGCTCCATCTCGAGAACCACAGGCAGGTGCGGCCAGAAGATGTCGGAAACGTAGGCTTTGTGGTAAGCCTGTTCCTTGCATGCCACGAGAATGCTGTCGTCCCGCAGGGTCATCCCGAGTTCCCGGGCGTAGTGCAGGGTCTCGAGGCCCCGGCCTTGATTCGCGTAGTCATCGTTGGCCGCGAGCAGCGTTTTCTTGAAGTGCTTCTTGTGCAGATCCAGATGGATTTTGACCGTGCGCGCGTCGTAAGGCAGCGCCGTGGTGGCGTGGGTGTGGCCCTCACCCCAGACGCCGAAGGATCCGACGTCGATGAATGCCACGTCGGGATTGCCATCGTAGCGCGCTGCCGCCGCAGCCAGGAAGCGGTCAAGCTTCGCCAGGAAGACCGGATCGTCATACTTCGGCTCCCACATCGGGCTGTTCTGGTCGATGCCTTTACGCGGCGTGAATTGATAGCCCTTGGCGCCCGCGTCGCGAACCCACTTCGGGGTCGCATAGGGCTGCTTCGAGTCCGACTCGACGCAACTGAAGCGAAAGGCCACTTTGAAACCCTTGTCAATCCAACGTTGAGCCGGGGTGTCGACGATCGACCAGTCGAACTTGCCTTCCTCCGGTTCCAGGTACGACCATGCCAGGCGTAGGTAGATCACGCTGGCGCCAGGGAAATCGTCCACAGTGTCGGATGGCTCCAGGTCCAGGCCGTATCGAACGATGTTGTTGTCGTAGTGGTGAAAGGCCCAACCCATTTCAGGGTTCACCAACGTCGCCCCCGTATCAGCAGGCTTCACGACTGCGCGTTGCTGTGACTGGGCCTGACCATCAGTCAAGGCGCCCAGCGCCAGCAGCATGATCAAGGATGGCAATGCTCTTTTGTGTTTCATGGTTGTATCTCAAGACACCTCGATTGAAAGTTCCCGATAGACCGTCTCCTGCGGTTTCGTAGCAAGAATATAGAACAGTCTCCGACTCGTCGATCTCGTAGTGGGAACTACCGTCGGCGCTTAGGAACTTCGGATAGTACATGTTGAAGGGCGAACCTTCACCGCTCTTCTCGCCGGAGTTGACACGGGTGTTCGGCACAACAGCCCGCTCGGTCGAGTTCCGCAGGTCTTCGGAGAGCCGCAGCGCCGTCTCCATGTAGCTTCCGCTCCCATCCCGGGTTGAGTACGTTTCCACGCTTGGGAACAGGCCCGAACGCTTCAACCTCGCGACGAAGACATCTGAGCCGGCACGTTCGTCGCCGCTTCGGGACATCCCCGGACCGCATTCGCTCCGGCCAGCGCAAATCGGACTCGACGTCAGAAGCTGAAGCGGGCTAGACGAGCTACACGGCGCACCCGCCAGCCGGGCGAGTTGGCAGCGCCCGCGAGAAGACCTTATTCCAGCGCACGTCCCGGCACACTCAGATCTCAAGCTCTACCTCTGAAGCTTCGGACGACGTAGTAAGACTGGTTGGCCAGATCCGGAGTCAATCCGGGATAGAGCCAACTCGTGCCGTCCTGAGCGGCAAGCTGGAAGTAGTATTGAATCGCGTAGCGCGAGTTCGTATAGTCCCCGCCGATCTCGAACTTCCAACGTCCCGCGGTTCCTGACATCGGCTGTGCAATGAAGCGCTCAGCATGAGTGACGTGCCGGTAATGGATGCGCACCATCGTCAGACTCTTTTCCGGCGCGGACAGCTGCACGGTCAGTGGTTTTCCCGGAGTGAAGGAGGCGGCCGGCAGGTGCTGACATGGGGGTGGGTCGCGCCGGGGATTGAGCCACGCCGGGGCCGGCCTGACGGCGCCGGCTGATGGTTCGCCGAGCAACTTTTCAAGGAACAGGACGTCCTGTTCGATGGAGGGCAAGCGATCCTCCCAACTGCCGCGTTGGTGCGGACGTTCGCCGAAGGTGATGTCTTGCAGATAGGCGCCCTTTGTCACCGCGACGATCCCCTTCCAGGCGTCCCTGGCCGCGCGCGCAAAGAACAAGGCGTCACGCAGGTTCTCCGGCTTCCTGTCCGCCTGGTAGAGCGCCCATGCCACGGCGGAGCGCATCTTCGCGGCGAAAAACCTGCCGAGCCCAAGCTGCGCGCGGACGTCGATTTCCAGCCTGCGGAATGCGGGAGAGTTCGCGTTCCCAGCCGCGGCGCGCGCGTTCCGCATCTGCTCCTCGGCGGCAGCCGCGAATGCGTCAAGCCACCGCGCGACGTCGGCCGGAGTGTACCTGCCGGATCGGGATGGCCCGGTCAACTCCGCGACATACTCGGCGGCGTTCATGAAAAGCCCGGGATCGAGCGGGCTCACACGGCCAAACACCTTTGGCGCAGGGGTATCGCCATAAATGTGGCGCTGCTTCTCGTCGGCGACGGGCATGTTCCAATAGATCTCTGGCCAGAAGGTCATACCCGCCGCGGAGGGAAGATGCGACGACGTGACCAGCGGGATCACTTTGCTCGCGTTGGCCAGCGAAAGCTCGACACCGGTGGCGGAGGCTCCAAACTCCGATCGCAGATAGCGACGATACGATTCCGGGTCGAGGTCGGGATTGTAGAGATGCCGGCCCCACAAGCGGTAGCCGTAAAGGTATTTCTTCCAGTCCCCGCCGGCGGCGGCGAGAGACTGGTCTTCATAGATTCGCCGGTCCTTGTGAAGACCGGAACCCTGGCGGCCCTTGAACGACATCGGCTCGCACATCTCCAACCCAAGCGCGCCGCAGAAACTGCTGTACCGGCCGTAGCCGGCGACGATCGCGGGATCGCCCCAGAGAACAGCGCGGTCCTTTCCGGGCCAAAGCCGGAAGTAGGTTCCGAATGCGCGGTCCTCGGCCAGGTAATCGCCGTAGCCGTAGCGCGTGAAGGCCCTTTCCTGCGGAGTGCTCGAGGGCCGATTTCTCTCCTGTTCCCGGATTTCGATCTGGTGGCCCGGAAGCCCCATGTGCTCGGCAGTGTATTTCGTGGAGACGCGCACCGGTTGCCCGGTGTCGATCGCCATTTGAATCAGCCGGTGTTCGATGCCCTTGGAATGGAGATCCAATTCCATGCGGCGGCCACAATTGCCGATGCCGGAGAAGACGGTCTTCCAGAAGTCGTAGGAGCCGTCGCCGATGCCGCTCTCCGAGTGCGCCCTGAGAGTGATCCCGCCGATCGCGGGGCACTCCCGAATCAACATCATCAGAGCGTCGCGGCAATAGGCGGCGTGGTTGGAATCGTTCAGCCCTTGAATGACGTAGTTTGCCTTGGGGCTGTCGATCCATTTGTAGGTCTGCGACCAGAGGCTCAACTGAAAATGGAGACCTCGCGCGGCTGTTTCGGCGCTGATCCACTTCAACATGGCGAGGTTGCTTTCCACCTCTTCCGGGGAAACTCCGGGAACGGTCACCTTGTAGCCCGGGACCTCCCGGAGAAGGAACGGGTAGGAAAAGATGAAGTAGGAGTCCAGGACGTGATGAGGCAGGTCATAGCCCAGGCCGAGCGTCAGGCTGAAGCGGTTGAAGCGCTGGGCCGCGAGCATGGAGAGGTATTCGGTCCAGAAGGACTTGTCGTTGTACCAGCCTTTGTCCTCCACGTCGCTGACGAATAGCCGTTGCACGCTGCGGATTTCGTTGGCAGGCTGCTCGACAAATCGGTATGAGCCCGCGAGGACCTTCGGGGCGTCTTCGTATTGAATCCGGTCGGCGAATTCGAGAATGGAATAAACCAGTCCGCGGGTATCCGATCCGGTCAGGATGAGGACAGGCTGATCGCGCAGGATTGAGCTGACGATGGCGAGCGACTCCGAGCGCGCCGGCAAGGAGACACGAGCCTCGCTCAATGCGCGGCGCGCGATTTCTGAATTCCCGGGCGTGATGAGGATGCGAGTGGCGGCTTCGTTGAGGCCCTCGAGATTGGATTGCAGAGTCGATGGGAGACCTTTGGCGGTCAGGCGGGAGCGAAGCTGACTGATGGCCCATTGGACAGGTGCGCCGGCCACGATCGGGTCGGAAGCGCCGGAAAGGACGAAGATGGAGACCTTCGGGGTTTCGGCCTTCGTCATCACCAGGCCGCCGGTCAGGGCGGTAGTTCTGAGAAAGTGCCTGCGCGAAGGGGTCGACTGGATCATGATCCGCCTCACTGTATCAACTCCAGCCTGGTTCAGCTCTGAACCGTTATGACGAAATGCCGGCCGCTCCTTTTGCCAGCGGCGATACCTCGGAACACGCATCGCGGACGCCGTTCCGATGAGGCATGCAAGGTCGCACACATTTTCAGGTAAAGGCATATACTTCTCTCATGCCGGACCCTGTTCCGCAGGGGATTGAAAGCCTCACCAAGACAACGCCGCTACATCATCCCTCTTCGCAAAACGTTGATGAAGGTCGATTTCTGCCGGGCACTGTACTCGCGCAGCGTTACCGGATCATCAATCTATTGGGGCGTGGGGGCATGGGCGAAGTTTATCGGGCCACGGACCTTCTGCTTGGGCAGGCAGTCGCCCTGAAGTTCTTACCCGCGTCCACAGCCCATGACGAAGCGATGCTGGTACGGTTTCGAAACGAAGTGCGGATTGCGCGCCAAGTTTCGCATCCCAACGTCTGCCGCGTGTACGACATCGGCGAGGTCGACGGAGTCGTGTTTCTTTCGATGGAGTTCGTGGATGGGGAGGACCTCGCGTCCCTGCTGCGCAGGATTGGTCATCTGCCCAACGACAAGGCGCTCGAGATCGTGCGAATGTTGTGTGCCGGACTGGCAGCGGCACACGACAAAGGAGTCATCCATCGCGATCTGAAGCCGGCCAACATCATGTTGGATGGACAGGGGCAGGTGCGCGTCATGGACTTCGGCCTGGCGGCATTTGCCGAACAAGCGCGGGACATCCGTAGCGGCACGCCCGGGTATCTGGCGCCTGAACAGAAGGCTGGACGTGAAGTCACGACGAAGAGCGACATTTACGCGTTGGGCATCGTGGTGCATGAGATCTACACGGGGAAGAGGCCGTCGGAAAGAATTTCGACCAAAGCTGAACTCGACCCGGAGGTTGCCACAGCAATCGAACGTTGTCTCGCCGAAGATCCGCGGAAGCGTCCCGCTTCGGCGCTTGCGGTTGTGGCCGCCCTCCCTGGCGGGGATCCGTTAGCTGCTGCGTTGGTAGCCGGCGAGACACCTTCGCCGGAGGTGGTCGCAAACGCAGGACCGGCAGAGGGGATCGGGGTCGGCCGGGCGGCAGCGTGTTTGGTGCTGCTGCTGTTATTGCTGTCGGCAGGGCTATTCCTTTCACCGCGGCGAATCATGATGGATATGATCCCGACTCCGGAATCCCCAGAAGTGCTCGCCGGGAGAGCGCGGGACTACATTCGTTCATTTGGCTACACCAGTCCACCGACACACACTGCAATGGGATGGGACCTTAACACCAGGCTCATCGGGCGGCTTTGGGATGAAACCAGCAGAACAGATCGAGCGGCGGTTCTTAAGACTCTGCAACCTCCCGCCGTTACTTTCTGGTATCGCCAACACCCGCGAATGATGTACCCCCTTGGCCAGTTGGGGATCACTCGGACTGATCCCTCGTTCGATCCCGGGTCGCTCGAGGTGATTCTTGATCCGCTGGGGCGTTTGGTTGAGTTTCACGCCTCACCCGAGGAACACAAAACATATCAGCCGGGCCCGCCTCCGGACTGGAGTAGCTTGTTCAAAGCAGCCGGACTCGACGTGTCAAGATTCCAGCCGACACAGCCGCAGTTCGCTCCTCGAAGGGCCTATGACAGCCGCCAAGCCTGGAAGGGTGAGTACCCCGCGTCTCCCAACACTCAAGTTCACGTTGAGGCCGCCGCGTACGAGGGAAAGGTTTCTTCCTTCCGCGTTGTCGTGCTTGGCTACGAAAGTCCGGCTCCTCCGGCCGGACGCAAGGCTCCTGCATTTGTGCTGTTCTTCATGGTCATAGTGCCTCTGTTGGCTGCAGTTGCGGCCTGGCGCAATCTGGTGAAGGGAAGAGCCGACCTGAAGGGAGCCTTTCGGTTAGGGTTATTCTGTTTCGGGATAAACGTTCTTCGAGGACTTCTCTCAAGCTACTTCACCGCTTCGCTTGCCGGACCTGTGATATGGAAAGTCCTCAGCGAAGCGAGTTTTTCAATGGTGGTCATGGGTGTGCTTTACATGGCCTTAGAGCCTTATGTGCGGCGCCGGATGCCGCAGGCGCTGATCTCGTGGACCAGGATTCTGGAGGGAAGATGGCGAGATCCTCGGGCCGGTGGGGATATCCTCACGGGGATGGCAACCTATGCAGCCTTCGTGGCGATCATGGTTGCACTATCAATTGTGCTGTCGGTATCCGGAGCGCAACAGAGTATGCCGACTCTGCCGGAGGTGCCGGTCTCTAGCGGTGCATGGCTGGCTGGAACGCTTTGGTTTGTCTCTTACTCCATCGGCGGTGGCTTGAGCTTTCTGGCTCTCCTGGCAATGGCCCGATTTCTGTTGAAACGCACCTGGCTTGCCGCATGTATACTGACGGTCCTCCTCACAGCGGGATACCTGGGCGGCGCAATCGACAGCCGTCTGGCCGGATATGCCGGTTATTTTGCATTGGTGTTCACTCTGCAGGCGCGTCAGGGACTGCTCTCAGCGACGGTATTCATTTTCACCAACGAAATCCTCTCGAAGACCGTTCAGACTATCGACTTTTCGCGCTGGTATGCGTGGCAGGGGATCTGCGCTTCGTTGGTCGTCGTGGTGATCGGGGTGTTCGCCTTCTGGACCAACCTCGGAGGGCGATCACCTTGGAGCGAGCAAGACTGAGCGGTTGGGGGCAATGTGACCTGGGACGCGCGTATTTGGGCAGATGGCTCAGGCCACAGTGACTGTCCGACAGACAGCGAACTTGGGTTGTCCACCGGAGCGGGCGCCACAGTCTGGAATGCGGTGAAGATCACGCAGGTGCCCCTGCCTGACGCGGCCAACCGGCTGATAGCATGTGTTGATGCTGAGAGTGGTAGCGTCGGGTCTTTTCGCTTTGACCTTGCTGGGCGCAGACTGGGACCGTTTCCGCGGACCCAACGGTTCGGGTGTTGCGGAGAGCGGGCCTTTGCCCACGGAGTTCTCAGCGACGCAGAATCTCGTTTGGAAGACTGCGCTGCCTGCGGGCCATTCCTCGCCGATCATCAGTGGAGACCGCGTCTTCCTCACCGCTTTCGAAGGCGAGAAGCTGCTTACTATCGCACTGGATTTGCCCGACGGTAAGGTGCTTTGGCGACGGGAGGCGCCCCGCGTCTCGGAAAGAGAAGGTGGATCCGAGGAACAGTCCGGCATCGGCAACGCCGGCGAGCGACGGCAAGAACCTCTATGTGTTCTTCCCGGACTACGGTCTGTTGTCTTACGGCCATGATGGACATGAGAGGTGGCGGTTGCCGCTGGGTCCCTTCCACAACACCTACGGGATGGGCGCATCACCGGTGGTGGCAGGCGACAACGTGGTGCTGCAGTGCGATCAGTCGCTGGGTTCTTTCATCGTCGCCGTTGGGAAGGATGACGGGCGCGTGCGCTGGCGGCACGATCGGCCTGAAGCGCTCAGCGGACACTCGACCCCGACGCTGTGGGAGCGCCGGCCGGGTGAGATTGAGGTGCTCGCCTCCAGTTCCTTCCGCATGGACGCCTACTCTGCCCGAACGGGCGAGTTGGTTTGGTTCACGCGCGGTTTGGCATCGGAGTTGAAGTCGCTGGCCATCGTCGACCGGGACACCGTCTACATCAACGGGTACAGCATGCCGGAAAACGAGCCTGGCAACCAAGTTAAACTGCCACCCTTCGATGAAATGCTTGCACGCCACGACGCGAACCGGGACGGTAGGCTGTCGAGTGAAGAACTCCCCGATCAAAAGCTGCGATCCTACTTGGTCTTCTTCGATTTGAACGGGGACGGCCTTTTGGATTCCGGAGACTGGCGCGTCTTCAGTGCCTCACTCACCGCAGAGAATGGGCTTCTGGCCTTGCGGCCTGGTGACGCGCGCGGTGATGTCACCGGCCGTGCCTTGCGGTGGAGTTACCGAAGGGCGATTCCGCAACTGCCGTCGTTACTTCTGTACAGCGGCGTGCTTTTCATGGTGAACGACAGCGGCGTGCTCACAACTCTGGATCCGGAAACCGGCAAGGTGCACAAGCAAGCCAGGATTCGAGGCGTGCCTGATAGATACTACGCTTCGCCGGTCGGCAGCGACGGCAAGATCTTCTTTGTGAGCTTGAGTGGCACGGTCACGGTTATGGCGGCTGGACCGGAACAGACGGTGCTCGCCAAGACAGAATTGGAGGACGAAGTGTATGCAACGCCCGCCATCTCTAAAGGGCGGATCCTCATTCGTTCGAAGTCCGCATTGTGGTGTTTTGGGTCGGCGCGCCAAGCGGCCTCATTGAAGACAGCGCTGAGGTGAGTCTCCGTCGTCCCGGACGGGTACACTGTTTTCAGCACTTGAAAAACCTGTGAACCAATCGACTCGCCATGCGGTTCTGGCGACGGCGGCCGAGAAAATTCTGCCCATCACGAAGAAATGACACCTGCTTTCGAACCCTCGAACGACCTCGCTATCCACTGGCCATCGGCGACGCCTGCGGTTGTCCCGTTGCTCGTGCAATCGGGCGCGAGAGCCCTGCTCACTCAGCCTGCGGGTCTCGCCCCGGGTCTCATCGAGGCGTGTGCTCAGGCGAAACTGCTGCTGGTTGCCGACATCTCCGAAAACGCCGACCTGGCCGCCTTGCGGACCGCCTTGGCTGACTCGTCCAAGGCGGGCTTCCAAGCTGCCGCCATCCGCGGGACAGGAGAGCCTCCGGCGTTTCGCAAGCTAGTGCAGGAGTTCAGCGACATCCTGGCCTTCGTCTATCTATCGCCGGAGCAAGTCGCCTGGGATGTCACGCCAGCCCATGCTGTTCTGCGATACGGCACCTGGCCGGGGATTGCCACGCCCGATCCAGGCGTCGCCAGCGCAACAGAGAGTATCTGGCTCGACGCCAACACCTCGCTCATCGCGCAGCTTCGGGCTCAATACCCCAAGCGCCAGGCGATCCTCGGCTACCGGCCTGACAGGGAGGGCGGCGTTCCGGAGACGCGCGGCGTTCCCTTCCGCTCGGCGGAGGTCGCCCTGGCTGACTCGTTCTCGGCAGGAGGCAGCGTGATCCTGTCGCTCCCGGACGACTACCGGAAAGCGCTTCTCGCCCGCGATACCCGGGCCTTGGAGGCCTGGACATCCCTCGCCCGGGTGCGCGCGTTCATTCGCGAAGCCTCCGACTATTCCAGTAAGCCTCTCGCCGGGCGGACCGCGGTCCTGTGCGGCACCATCGAGCAGACCGGCGAGATCCTCAATCTCGCCTTCCGCAAGAACCTTTGTCCAGTGGCCGTCCCGGTTGACGCGCCTGGGCCGTTGTCGCCCGAGCGGTTCGACATCGTCGTCGCTGCCAATGTGATCCCGCCGCCACCAGTCGTGAAGAGCCTCATCGGTTACGCCGCGGCAGGCGGCGCCGTCCTCGCCGCGCCTGCGGGCGAAGAGAAGGACAACTGGTGGACCACGCACGGACTGAAGAAGCTGCGGACCGAAGACGACCGCGACGTCTACCCGACCGGGAAGGGCGCCATCTACGCCTACCACTCCGCAGTCGCGGACCCGGGCGAGTTTGCTCTCGACCTGAAGGAGTTGGCCGGCCATCGCAGCCAGCCGGAACTCGGCGTGAAGAACTTTGACCTCCGCATCTGGTCCGCGGACTCGGTGCTCGGCGTTCTCCATCGAGTGTCGCCCACCTCAATAGCCCTCGTACTGACCGCCTATGGCAATCTGCGGCGCGGCGATTTCCTCGTCGGCGTTCGCGGCAAGTTTCGGAAGGCGAGTCTTCGCCAAGTGGGCGGTACTGCGCCGGTTGTTGTCCCGCTCATGATGAGGTCAGGCCGGGTCGAGATGAACTTGACGAGCATGTCAAGAATTGCCATCGTATTACTGGAGGAGTAAGTCAGATGCTGACGACTCGCCGGGAATTTTTCGCCACCACCGCGGCGGCGGTAGCAACTCCGCAGCCTGCGCCGTACTTCGGTCTCCATCCGTTCATCGAAGCCAACCCGAAAGCAGTCTTCATTCGCCGCACCCGGGTTCCTCACAAGATGGATGCGGCGAGCAAGCGGCGTGAGGGTGTTCAGCTCGCCCGCGAGATTTTCCTGCCCATGCAGCAGGCGGGCATTCCCGTCTCGCACAAGATCATCCTCAAGCCCAACATCACCAGCGTCCGCAATCAACGGCCTGACGAAGAGAACTGGGGCACTGGAACCGATCCGGATTTCTATGAGGGTCTGCTCATCGGATTGAAGGAGGTCGGTCTCAAACGCTTTCATTTCGCCGAATCGAACCTTTACTACGCCTGGCACTACCGCGGCTTCATGGACATCCATGAGCGTCATGGCGTGCGGATGAGCGAACCGGAGCAGCGGCTCGACACCACACGGCGCAATGCGGAGATCGCCTGGTCCACGGTCCCCGATGCGGTGGTCTACAAGCGCATCCCGCACTTCGCTCCGGTGGGCGACTCGGACTCCTGGCTGCTCAATATTGCGAAGTGGAAGGGGCACAGCATGTGCCTGACGCAGTCGGTGAAGAACGAGCAGGGGCTGGTCGCCTTGCCTTACGTCCGATTCTGCCCCGGCTGGCGGATGGTGACCGGTGCGCCGCAGCACATGAAGGAGAACATCGCGGCGAACGTCGAACAGCGCGTCAACGGCTACTTCGAGAATCACCGCCGCATTGGCTACAACCGCTACGCAGCGAGGAATGAGCAAACGGTCTCGCCCATCGCCCAGGAAATCTGGGCCCACAAGACCTGCGACAACCAGAGCGTTCTCAAGACCGGGCTCGCAATGATCGAAGGCATCTACGGCCGCGATGGCGACGGTTTCGGAGTCGGTGATGACCACCTCACAAACCTCGTGATGTTTTCTAAACACAAGTTCCGTTTGGACCTGGTCGGACTCTGGCTCGGCGGGCACGAGCCAGGCAACGTGCATCTCTACCGAATCGCCAAGGAGCGCGGCCTGACCGACACGTTCAACCCGTGGGATGTGCCAGTCTACGAATGGGTGGAGGGGAGAGCGGAGCCGCGCAAGCTGAGCGATTTCCCGCGCACTCCGTTGAAGAGTCCGTATCTCATCATGCCCGGCGAACCGCAATATCACCTGGCGAATGAGCCCTTCGACTACGACAAATACAAGATCTGAGGGCTTGGCGAGGACGCACTGCTCCCATGACCCGGCTCCTCTTTCTCCTTGCCGCCATCCCCGCCTTCCAAGACCAGCCATCGGGAACAACCGCGTCCTTCCGCGGCGTCTCCGCGGTCAGCGGCAGCGTGGCTTGGGTCGCCGGCTCCAAAGGCGCCGTCCTCCGCACTATCGACGGCGGCACCAGTTGGGAATCCCTTCAGATCCCGGATTCCTCTGATCTCGACTTCCGTGACGTCCACGCCGAAAGCGATCAGCTCGCTTACGTCCTCAGCGCCGGTCCGGGACCGCTGTCAAAGCTCTTTAAGACCACCGACGGCGGCAAGACCTGGACTCTCCTGCTCACCAATCCCGACGAAAAGGGCTTTCTCGACGCCATCGCCTTCTGGGATGCCGATCACGGCCTGATCATGGGCGATCCCGTCGACGGCCAATTCGTCATCCTCCGCACGGACGACGGCGGCAAGACCTGGGAGCGCCGGCCAACCCCGCCAGCCCTCCCCGGCGAAGGCGGATTCGCCGCCAGCGGCGCCTGCCTCATCGTCAGCGGCCGCAACGACGCTTGGTTCGCCACCGGCGGCAAAGGCGCAGCCCGCGTCTTCCGCTCCACCGATCAGGGCCGCACCTGGCAGGTTGCGGCGACCCCCGTCCGCAACGATATTCCGACTGCCGGCATCTACGGCCTCGCCATCCATGGCCGGCATCTGATCGCCGTCGGCGGCAGTTACGACAACCCGAACGACAACACCGCCACCGCGGCCCTTTCCCTCGACTCCGGCCAAACCTGGAAACCCATCACCGGACCCGGTGGCTTCCGCTCCGCAGCCGCCTTCACCCCCGGCGGAACGGCCATCGTCACCCTCGGCTCCCACGGCGCAAGCTACTCCACCGACCTCGGCCAGACCTGGAACAACCTCCCCGGCGCCGCCTTCCATGCCCTCTCCCTCACCTCCGCCGGTTCAGGTTGGGCCGTCGGCGGCAAAGGCCGCATCGCCCGAATTCGTGTCGAGGATTGAGCCTTCAAGTGCGAGCGTGTTGGCTTTCTCTCGGAGCTTGATAGCGGACGTTCAGATGCGCCGTATCCAGCCGCTTACCAGCCTGCACCTTCGACGACTCGAGGCAACTCTCGAGCATGCCGCTCACGATAAGCGTCCGCTCGACGGGATACGGAGCTCGTCCCGTGGCGAACATCTGCTCGATTCTGTCCACCAGGCACGCGGAGTAGGTTACGTTCGGCGTCGGGGTCAGCAGGAACTGGCACGATCTCACGCCGGCGCCGTGCAGCCGCGCCGCGAAGTTGAAGTCCTTCACGGCTCCGTTCAGCATCAGCAGCGTGGTCCGCAACCCGTCGTTGTGCTCGATGAAGTAGGCAGCGGGGTTCTTCACGAGGGCCGGCAGTTCATTGCTGCCCACCAGATCCTGTGTCCGACCGTCGTCCATCGTCTGCCCGAGCGGAGTATCGCTGCGTGACAGCGCGGCGACAAGCAGATCCCTTGACCAGCGCCCCTGAGAGCCCGCCTTCCAGACGGCCTCACCCTCGATCATCTGCACCGCCTTCACGCCGGTCTCGCCGCCCTTGCGGCGCTCGATCATGCACTGCATCGCTTCGAGCGCGTGGTAGTCCATCGGATCAGATCCGCCGACACCGATCATGAGCGCTTCTTCGATCTCGCACCCCAGCGGCAATTCGAGGTCGGGCAGCCGCCACGTGACCGGCAGCGACGAGCCCGCAAGCATGGGAAACCTCAGCCGCTTTGAAGCCTCCACCATCCACTTCGCCTTCTCGAAGCTCCAGGACAGGTGCTTGTCGTTGTAGACGGGAACAGCGCGGCCGTCCTTCTCGAACACATCGATGCACTGCTTGAAGAACTCGTAGCGCGGATAGAGCACCTGGCCTTTCGCATTGCGCGGGTAGTTCCCGTGCTCGCCGATGATGAGCACCGCGTCGACCGCGAGTTTTCCGCCGCCGCAGCGCAGCGCTTCGGCGATGGTCGGATAGACTGTGAATCCGAACTCCTTCGCCCGCGCCTCGCACTGATCGCCTTCCGGCTTCTGGTCCACGTAGAGCGACACGATCTTCATCTCGGGCCGGTGCCACGCTCCGCGAACGGGATAGCCGACGAGGAAACGGTCTGCAATGTGCTGGGCGTGAGACAGGTAGGTGTAGATCGTCCCAACGACGGCGATGCGCTTCATTACGTCCTCCAGAACGTGGATTCACGAGTGGGTTGATATCGAATGGCCAGATGCGGTGTCTCGAATCGCGTCTGCCCGCGAAACAGGCTCTCGACGCCCGCGGCAGTGAGGCCGGTGGTCAGCAGCGTTCGCTCCACCGGGTAGCTGGGCTTGCCGGTCAGGAACATCTGCTCCATGTTGTTCACCAGCGGGCTGAAGAAGTTCGCCAGTGTGGTGCGCCCATCGGGCATGGGCAGGTACATCTGCGTCGAGAACAAGCCGTTGTCGAGCCGTGCCGCGAAATTGAAGTCCCGGACCAAGCCCGACATCAGCAGCATGGTGCACTTCAATCCATCCTCATGCTCGTAGACGTAGGCGACGGGGTCCTTGACGAGACGCTGCATATCTTCGAGGGTCGGCATGATATCGTTGAAGCCCTCGCGAGCCGGCGTCAGCGTGTGGCTGCGGCTCAGCGCCGCTTCAACCAGATCGCGCGGCCACACTCCCTGCTTGAATGCCTCCCAGAACTTCTCACCCCGGTATGCCTGCAGCCACTTGACTCCAGTCTCGCCGCCGCGACGCCGCTCCACCATGCACTGGATCGTCTCCAGTCCGTGGAAGTCGTAGCTATCCACGCCGCCGTAGCAGACGCACAGTGCCTCGCGGACTCTCGCCCCGTCCGGCATCTCGAGCGATGGCGTGCGCCAGGTGACCGGCAGGCTTGATCCGGCCATGAGTGGAACGCCGAGTTCACGCGCGGTATCGTACATCTCCTTCGCCCATTCCCAATTCCAGGAGAGGTGCTTGTCGTTGAAGACGGGTACCGCGCGCCCGCTGGAGCGCAGCACCTTGAAGATTTCCTGAAAGAACTCGTAGCGCGGATATTGCGTCTGCCCCTTTTCGTTGCGCGGGTACTTGCCGTGCTCGCCGATGACAACGACGCCATCCACGGCGAGGCTGCTGCCGCCGAGTGTCAGGGCTTCCGCGATCGTGGGATACATCTTCATGGATGGGAAGCGCCGTGCGCGATCGCGGCTGAAGTCACGATCGTTGATCTGGTCGACGTACAGCGACACCAGATCCATCGGCGGGCGATGGTGCGTGCCATTCCAGCCGTAGCCTTCGAGGAACCGGTCCACGATGTGCTGCGCGTGCGAGTGCTTGAAGTAAGTCGTCGCGATTGCCGCGATCTTCGGCCGTGACGGCCGTTGAGAGCCCTGCAGAATCGGGACGCCCCCCGCGGCTGCCAGGAGGTCCCGGCGTGAGATCTTGATTTCGGACCGCATGGAGACTGATTATAGGACTGCCCGGGAGAACTTTCTTGAAACCGATCATTTCCGCCGTCTTCATCGCAGCCTTACTCATCGCGGCCGGCATGCCGGAGCGAGCGCGCAAGCTCCATCAGGACATGTTCGTATTCGACGCCCATGTCCATGTCGCGAACCGGCAGTTCTATCACGGCGGCGATATGGGCGAGCGCATGGCGGACGGGCAGTTCGACCTGCCACGCGCAAAAGAAGGCGGCGTGGATGCAATGTTCTACTCCGTGTTTGTTACGGAGGACTATTATCCGCAACGGCTGGAGGCAAAGCAGGCGCTGCGGCTCATCGACGTGGCGTTGAACCAGATCGAACGCAATCGCGACAAGATTGAGCTGGCGAAGAACGCTTCGGATATCGCCCGCATCAACCGGGCTGGAAAGATCGCGGCCGTGCTCGATATCGAGGGCGGCTTCGACCTCGACGGCGATCTCGGCGTTTTGCGGAACCTGTACCGGCTCGGTCTGCGCTCGGCTCAATTGTCCGCTCACAACTGGGCCAACAACTTCGCCGATTCCTGTTGCTCCGCGCCGAAGTTCAACGGGCTGAACGAACGCGGTCGCGAAGTGGTTCGTGAGATGAACCGGCTGGGCATGGTTGTCAACGTCTCCCACGCCTCCGATCAGACGATCGCACAGGCGCTTGAAGTCAGCACGTCACCCATCATGGCTACGCACCACGGTATTCGGACGATCAACGACATTCAGCGCAACATGCCAGAAGACCTGATGCGACGCATCGCAGCCAAGGGCGGCGTGATCGGCTTCCAGATCGGGAACGAATTCCACAACGTGAAGGCCTTCGACTGGCGTACCAAGCACGCTGGCAAGCCGTTCTGGGACACAACAGAGATCGCAAACCGCAAGGAACAGATGACGATCGAGGACATCGACCGGAGAGTGGCACCGCAGTTTCCGATGGTGGGGATGAAGGACATGCCTCAGGAGATTCTGCTTACTCCGGACGAATGGATCGGCGTCATCGAAAAGGCGATCGGGATTGCCGGCGAAGACCACGTCGCATTGGGCACTGATTTCGACGGAGGCCCGACACCGCCCCGCGGGATGAGCGACATTTCTCATCTGCCGTTGCTCACCGATGCGATGCTCCGGCGTGGTTGGAGTGAGGCACGGATGCGTAAGTTCCTGGGCGGCAACGTGCTCCGGGTGTTTCGGCAAATCACCGAAGGGAAGCAGCACTAGATCGAAAGGGGATGCGACACAACATGAGAACCGTATTACTGGCATTGATGGCATTGCTGACAATATGCGCGGCTGGAGCCGAGAAGAAGGTGATTACCCCGAGTGGAGGACGCCCGCCGGTGGGTCCATACAGTCCGGGCATCATGACGGGAGACTACCTCTACGTCTCCGGTCAGGGTGCGGCACACCCCGATGGCAGTTTCCCTGCGCAGCCTGAAGAACAGGTGCTCCAGTGCCTGAGAAACGTGCAGGGCATCGTTGAAGCTGCCGGGCTGACCATGCAGCATGTTGTTTTTGCGCAGGTCTACCTGAAGGACATTTCCTCTTATGACGCGCTGGATCGGGCCTGGCGCAAGGTGTTTGCGGTCAATCCGCCGGCACGTGGAGTTCTGGGTGTGCGCAAAATGCCCACAGACACTCCGGTGGAGATCACGGTCGTCGCGTTTCGCGACCTGAGTCGCAGACGAGCGATCACGCCGCCAGGGTACTCCGCTTCGAGTGGCGTGCCCGCGGGCGTGATGGTGGACGACCGGCTGTATCTCTCCGGTTCCTTCGGCCGGCTGAGCTCAACGACGGAGCCGCCAGTGGATCCCGCGACTCAGGTGCAACACGCGCTGGACGGCCTGGAAGCCACATTGAAGACTGCGGGAATGGACTTCCGCCACCTTGTCTTCGTCAACCCTTATCTGACAGGACAGATGCCGATGGGAGTGATGAACAAGGTCTACGCGAAACGATTCGAGTTCGGCGACACACCAGCTCGGGCAACCATTCTTGTGGATAGTCTGCCCAACGGCAACACAATCGAATTCACTGGAGTAGCCGTTCTTGATCTGGCAAAACGGCGTGCCGTTCGCCCGAAGAACATGTCGCCGAGTCCAACCGCGAGTCCCTGTGTCTTCGCTGGCGACACGTATTACTGCTCGGCGAAGTCGGGTTTTATTCCCGGTCCGAATAGCGGGATCTATGCGTCCACCGTGGAGACGCAGCTTCGCCAGACCATGCGCAATCTGCTGGACGGCCTGGAGGAGGCGGGATTGAGCCTGGAGAATGTCGTGGCGACGAATGTCTACCTCGATGACCTCGAGGAGTTCGGCCGCATGAACAAGGTGTATGCGGAGTACTTTGCCGGTGCTCCGCCTACGCGTACGACCGTTCAGCAGGCATCGCCGGCGGAGCGCAAGCCGGACGCACGCGATCGCTGGCCGGCGCTGGAGCAGATCTCGCTGGTCGCCGTGAAGTAGTGCGCCGTCAGGCCCCGTACTGGCGCCGCTCGGCGGTCCAATCAGCAATGCCGTACTCGCCCATTTCCACGGTTCCGGCGAGACGCCCGTCCGCGAAGATGCCGGTGAAATCGTAAATGAGGGAAGTGCCTTCGTAACGATGCCGGCTGCGGAAGCGCACACTGGGACCTTCCACAGTCCCCCGTATATCACCGCTTGTCAGGTCGCCCCGGTGCGTTCCCACCAACACGCCTTCCTTTTGCTCGAAAACGAGTTGATGGTCCGCAGCGCCGCAGAAGTACCGGATGTTGACTTTCCACTGTCCATCGACATTGGCCAGTGGTCCCTCAGGCTGTGCGGGCTCAGTCGCACGCGGAGGCTTCGAGAGAACGGAGTGGATCCGTTGGGCCACGATCTTGTGATCTTCCGGCTGCATCATGTACGGCATGATGGTGAGCGAGCTAGGGGTGCCGCTGCGGCGATCTCCGCTCGCACTGCCGAGTATGATGCGCGGTTCAGTATCGTAAAGTAACTTCTCCATTTCCCTGCCAGTGATGCCGATCTTCGTCGCGTCCCAACGGATAACCAGTTGAGGAGCGTGATTGGAAAGGCTATTCGGCATCCGAACTTCCGTGGTGACGCTGTTGACGGCTGTCACGGTCTTTGAGATAGCGGCGAGCCACGATTCCCACACCTTGAACTCCGCCCGATAATCGCGCTTGACCCAGGCCTCGACAGCGGCCAGCATGCCCATGATTTCTTCTTTGCCAACCTTCAGCGAACGGCCGAAGGCATGGTGCGGAGCACTGTGCAGCCAGGCTGCCTGGACTAGATCCTTACGCCCCAGGAGCAGGCCGGCCGCCTGCGGTCCTCGAAGACACTTGCCGCCGCTATAGGCGACCATGGTGGCTCCTGCTTGAAGGTGTTTGTTGGGGATTGTGAGGATCTCGGCCGCGGCATCGACGATGACGGGGACATTGTGCTGACGCGCGATGGCGCAGACAGCCTGAGTCGAGAGGGGCTCCCGGTCGGCGTCGGGACCTGCGAGTATCATCACCATTGCCGTCCGCGCATTGAATGCCTTTGCCAGACTTTCGACGTCCCTTACATCCACGATCCGAACGCCGAGCATTCGTATCGCGTGATCGTAGACATTTCGCGAATGCAGCGGTGAGATGACTTCATTCTTCAGCCCTTCGAGCCTGGGAAGCCGCTGCAGTTTTTCGGGATCGGCGCCTGCAATACATGCAGCGGTCGCGTGCGTCAGGGCAGCCGCGCACCCATTGGTGACGATGCCCCACTCGGCACCTGTCAAAGCCGCGAGACGCCGTCCCACGCCGGCCATGAGTTCGTCCAAGTGGACATAGTGCTTGCTTGCCTCGAGCATCGCCTGTTTGACCTCAGGAAGACTCTGGGAGCCGGTGACGATGGTGAATGTCCCTTTGGCGTTGATCAACGGTTGCACGCCGATTGACTCGAAGATCTTTGGGCCGATCTGGAGCGAGCCGCCGTCGGCTGCGTGAACGGAACGCGCGCTGAGGCGGGGTGCGATTGCCGCGGAGGCCGCACCGATCATCAGGTTCCTGCGGCTGAAGCAGCCCAGGCCCGATTGGAGAAGAGCGCGAACATAAGGTGCAAACATACAAGTCCTCGTTAGTTAGTCCTGGTCTCCAACGCGTCAAGGTCGATCTTCTCGTCCTCCGCATGGCACATCTCCAACGTAGAACATGGAACTGACCGCGGGTAGGGCCAGGCAAATCCTTGTGACCGGGTTGTCCGCCCGCATTACCGCTCGTGACCTTGGCGATAAGAGAGAAAAATACCTTTAGTGTGAGAACATCCGCCCTCCCCGCGACGTTAGATTGGGTAGGAGAACCTTGTGTTCGACACTATTCGTCAGGATCTCATCTTCGCCGGCCGCTCTTTTTCCAAAGTGCCCGGATTGACTCTTGCCATCGTCGTCTCCATCGCACTCGGAATCTCGGCCAACACGACGGTCTTCAGCCTTGTCAACGAACTGCTGTTGAGGGAGATTCCCGTCCGCGAACCCGCCCAGCTCGTCTTGTTGACCCAGGGAAGATCCTCCACATTCTCCTTTCTTGACTATGAGGACTACCGAGCCGTGCCCGGCATCTTCGAGGGAATGTCGGCCCATTGTCCGATCGCCCCTGCCAACTTGAACGCCAACGGGAAACCGGAGCGGATTTGGGGCCAGCTCGTCTCTGGAAACTACTTCAACCTGATCGGCGTTGAGTTGATGCTCGGACGAGGCATTCAGCCGCGAGAGGATGAAGTGCTCGGACGCGATCCAGTCGTTGTTCTCGGTCACTCTCTGTGGCGCCGCCTGGGAGCGGACCCTGGGATGGTCGGCCGTGCGGTCGTACTCAACGGGACGGCCTATACCGTAGTCGGCATCACAGTCCCCGGATTCCTCGGCACCGATCGCGGCCTGGCCCCTGAGTTCTGGGCTCCCCTGGCCATGCGCCGCCAGTTGTGGCCTGACATGACGCCGCAATCGGAGATGAGCCGGAATCATCACCTTCTCGAATTCACGGGCCGCCTCCGGCAGGATGTGCCGGCCACGCAGGCCGCAGCGGCGCTCTCGGCCGTCGCAGCCCGAATCGCAGCGGATCAGGACAAAAGCAGGCGGCCTGAACCGTTGATCCTCACGCGTGCCGGGCATTTCCCTGAGGTTCAGAAATTGCTGGCCATCATTCTCTCCGCCCTTGGTGTTGTAGTCGTCCTGGTGCTGTTAATCGCCTGTGCCAATGTCGCCAATCTGCTCCTGGCGCGCGCGGCGACGCGGCAGCGTGAAATCGGCATCCGGCTCGCCCTGGGAGCCGGCCGCGGACGCCTGATCCGGCAGATGCTGACCGAGAGCCTGCTTCTCTCCGGTGGCGGCGCGCTGCTGGGATTCCTACTCTCCGTCCCTGCTACATCGGCCCTTGCGCGCTTCCAACTTCCCATCGACATCCCGATCCGCTTCGACTTCTCCCCAGACTTGCGCGTGCTGGGCTTCACTTCCCTTCTCGCCGTTCTCACCGGCATTGTGTTTGGACTCGTCCCTGCCTTGGCCGGCTCGCGTAACACCTTGGGGACCGTCGTGCGGGGTGGAGGTTCCGGGACCGGCGACGTCCGGCGCGGCCGCCTCTCCTCTCTGCTGGTGGGCGTTCAGGTCACACTCTCCCTGGTACTTCTGGTCGCCTCCGGACTTTTTCTACGCAGTCTGCAGCATGCTTCCGCCATTGACCTCGGCTTCCAGCCCTCAGGCATGTTGATCCTCTCGGTAGACACCAAGGCTCAGGGGTACTCCGTCGAGAAGACCGGCAACTTCTTCCGCACGGCGGCGGAGCGACTCTCGGCCGTGCCTGAAGTCCGCGCCGTCAGCTATGCCAACTTCATGCCGCTGAGCATGGCCAGCGCCGAGCACAACTATCACAACCCGGATCAGAAAGAGAAATCGCCGGTGAGCGCCAACGAGTTTCTGGTGGGCGCCCACTACTTCGAAGCGATGGGTATCGCCCTGGTGCACGGACGCGACTTTGAGGACCGGCGCGACGCAACTACCTCCGCCGCGCTTATCAACCGCACGATGGCAAGCAGGCTCTTCGGCGGCGGCGACCCTATCGGCCGTTACGTCCGCCGGGGGGAGGGGGCGCAAGCGAAACTCTACCAGATCATTGGCCTCGTGGCTGACTCCAAAGCGGTCTCTCTCGGCGAGACAACCCGGCCCTGTATCTTCCAATATCTGCCCGCCGATTTCAGCCAGATAAACGCCTTGCTTGGCACCAGCATCGTTGTCCGCGCCTCCGGCAACCCCGCGCAACTTGCCAACGAGGTTCGCCGCCGGATCGAAACGATCGACCCCAATCTCGCCGTCTTCAACGTCGGCACGATGGCCCGCCACGTCGACAAGTCCCTGATGCTGCCGCGCGTCTGCGCCGCACTGTTCGGGCTCTTCGGACTCGCAGGACTGATCCTGGCCTCGGTAGGTCTTTACGGTGTGGTCAACTATTCGATCCGTTCCCGCACCCGCGAGATCGGCATCCGCATGGCACTCGGCGCCCGGCCTTCCACCGTCGGGATCATGGCCGCCCGTCAGGGAATGACGGTCGTCGTTGCGGCCATCGCTCTCGGCCTCGCCATCGCCCTGGCCCTCAGCCGCTTCACCGCAAGCCTGCTTTACGGCATCGAAGTGAACGATTTCGTAACGTTTGCGACCGTTCCTGCCATCCTGTTAGGGGTAGCGTTGGTCGCCATTCTGGTCCCGGCGCGCCGAGCCTCAAGGCTCGATCCGATGTCCGCCCTGCGTCAGGACTGAGGCCAAGTCTTCACTCGGCTCGAACCAGCCGCCCGGTGGAGGACACCGATTCTTCGTTTGCGTCTTTGATCGGCTCAGGCTCGGCGGGCAGCAGCAGCACAATCTCGTTCTGGGAACGTTCGCGGACCAATGGTATCCAGTCCGTTTCCAGCTGTTGATCATTGACCCTGGTCAGCCTGACTGATGCCGATGGATCTCTCCTGACTGTTATGTGGTAATTCGCCTCGCCGTGCCGGAAGTCGAGCTCAAAATCATTCCACCCTGCGGGCAGGGCGGGATCGAGGGAGAGTTGATCGCCCTGAACGCGGAAGCCGAGAACCGCCTCTATCCAGATGCGGTATGACCATGCGGCGGAGCCCGTATACCACGTCCAACCGCAACGGCCGGCGTGTTGCGGGCTCGAATAAACGTCCGCGGGTGACACATAAGGTTCGCCGCCGTAATGGGCCGACGATTTCAAGTCTCTCGAGGTTTCCGCCGGGTTCATAAGTTGCAGCAAGGCTGACGGCTTCTGTCCCGAGCCCGAGTTCGGCGAACGCCAAAGGAAGCCAGAGCGAGCCGTGCGTGTACTGTCCGCCATTCTCGCGAATGCCTGGCGGATAGCCCATGATGTAGCCAGGGTGTGGAGTCGATTTGTCGAACGGGGGCGTGAACAGCAATACTTGGCGGGTGTCCGCCCGCACGAGCATCCGGACCGCCGACTGTAGAGCGATGCTCGCCCGTTCAGGATCGCCGCCTCCGGCCAGCACGGCCCAGGTTTGTGCCATGGAATCGATTCGAGCTTCCATATTCGAGTGGGAGCCCAGCGGAGTTCCATCGTCAAAAAACCCCCGCAAATACCACTCTCCGTCCCAACAATTGGCTTCAATTGCGTTCACCAGCGTGCGCGCACGGCGTTGATATGAGTCTGCAAGGGGCTGATTGCCGGAACGGGCAGCGAGCGGCGCGAATTCGCGCAGGACCGCAGCCATGAACCAGGCGAGCCAGACACTCTCGCCGGCGCCGCCCGCTCCAACCCGGTTCATACCGTCATTCCAGTCACCGCTGCCGAAGAGCGGGAGGCCATGGCGACCCAGACGGTGGGCCCGTTCTATCGAACGGCAACAGTGATCGAAGAGGGAAGCACCTCGCGTTACGTCCGGAACCGGTGTGAACAGATGCTCGTCCTGACCCGGCTCAAGTTCGGGACCGTCGAGGAACGAAACATTTTCACGCAGAACCTCCTCATCACCCGTGACTCTGACGTAATGCGCAGCCGCGTACGCCAGCCAGAGCATGTCGTCGGAACATCGCGTTCGGGGACCCGCTCCCGTCTCGACATGCCACCAATGCTGCACATCACCTTGCGGAAATTGTCGCGACGCGGCGGTCAGAAGATGCTGGCGGGCCATCTCCGGCGCCCAATAGACCAGAGCCATGGAATCCTGCAGTTGATCCCTGAATCCGTATGCGCCGCCAGATTGGTAGAAGGCCGAGCGAGCCCAGTAACGGCAGCTCAAAACCTGATAGGGCAACCAGCGGTTCAGCAAGAACGAAACTGAGAGGACCGGCACTCGAACCTGAAGCGCCGAAAGACGCTCATCCCACCAACGCTTGGTGCGTTCAAGGGCGGCCCCGACCTCTTCCGAATTGCGATACCGCGAAACCAGTGACCGGACTTCCGCGCTGTCCGCGCCCTGGCCCAAGCAGGCAAATCACGTCAACGGACTGTCCGGGCTCAAGAACCACTGCGGATTGCACCGCCCCGGCGGGATCGAAGCCTGCGCCAACACGCCCGTCCAGCCGGATTCGCCTCATCGCGTCAGGAGATTCATGCCGGCCGTTGCGACCAAGAAACGTTGTGCGGTCTCCGCTCCAGGACTGGGGTCGAGGGCCAATCGAAACGAAGGCGACCCGGCTCCCGAAAGAGGGCTGCCAGACATTGCTTGCCACCAGCGTTGCGCTGTCGACATCGAAACCAGTCCGTACGTGCCGCTGGCTTTCTTCGCGGGTGACGCCCAACACCCATTCGACGTACAGAGTCACGGAGAGGGATCGGCGGCGGGAACCCTCATTGTGCAAGTGCAGGCGCATGATCTTCACGGGCTCGCCGCCGGCATTATCCAGCGGGATGAAGACGGTCAGTTCCTGTCGGATGGCATGGCTGTTGTGTTCGTACACTGTATAGCCCTGCCCGTGACGCGCCCGGTAAGCGGTCGACTCCCGAATTGGGAGCGCGGTGGGTGTCCAGAACTCTCCTGATTCCTGGTCGCGGATGTAGATGATTTCGGCCTGGGGATCGCAGACCGGGTCGTTCTGCCATGGGGTCAGACGATTTGACTGGCTGTTCCCAAACCAACTGAAACCGAGACCGGATTCGGTCACGACCGTTCCGAAGCGGGGAGAAGCGATGACATTCGACCAGGGCGCCGGCGTGGTCTCGCGGGCTTTGAGGTAGATGGCGTATTCACGGCCGTCAGGCGAGAAGCCGCCGAAGCCGTTGAAGTAGGGCAACTCCAGAAAGGGAAGTTCAGAGGAAGATTCCGGGGTGCGGGGCGGCTCAGCCGGCAGGAGTGCCAACGGAACTGCCGAGTCAGATGCGGCTGCCAGTTGTTGTGCCAGGCTGCCTCTTCCGCCGCCCAGCACGGCGTGGGCCGCGGCAAGAAGCAGTGTCCGGGATTCCTCGGTCAAGGCGTTCCAGTCCAGCAGAAAGACGCCGCCGGCACTGGCGGAGGCTTGGTGCTGGTGCACGCCGACCAGTTTGGCGATCTGGTGCATCAAGGGCCGATCGTAGCTGTAGGGTTCCTGGTCCAGCACCACGAGGTCGACCGAAAAGCCCCTCATCTGCCAGTACTCACGTGCAAGCAGCAGTTCTCTCACGAGGCTGACGCCGCGCGACTCGGCGACGGTGACCGCGAGTATCGGGAGATCGCCCGATATTCCGTGGGCCCATAGACCGTCCTGACGCAGCCGGTTTGCAGCCAGCCTCTCCCTCGCAGGGCGTAAGCCATCGTGCGGATAGATCAAAGGACGCAACAATTCCTGGAATCGGTGGGCCGAGGCGGACTTGATTCCCAGGTAGCGAAATTCCAACTGCGCCTGAGTCCAGGCTGTTTCAAAAGCACGTGGGATCGACTTCCGGGTGGCGGAAGCGTTCCACCAAGGCGATCAGTTCGTCTCTCGATGCAGCCGCCAAAGTGAGGAAGCTGATCTCGACTTGTCCGCGAGCTTCGAGCGCGAACCGGCAGCGGAGGCTGAACACTGGATCGAGAACGCTTCCGGCTGATTGCGTCAATTCGCCGGCTCAGCGCGACCGGATCGGCCGTGGAACGACCTCGGCCAAGGAATGCCGCGCGGCTGGTTTCGTACTGAATCTGCACCCTCAGCACCGTCCTGTCACGACCATGTGAGCCATCCACACCGGCGGATCTTCCGGACTACGGGGCCGGCGGTGCGCGATGAGCGTCTGGCCGCCCGGCAGCACTTCGGTCTGGACGAACAGTTTGCTGAAAACCGGGTGAGCTATCTGGGCCGCGTGCGGCGCCAGGGCGAGTTCGCAATAACTTGTCAGTTCAAGGCCGCGGGTCCGCAGCCCATGGTTGGTGAAAGTGAGACGTCGCACCTCCACATCGGCCTCGGAAGAAACGCAGATGGAGGTTACCGTTTCCACGTCGCTGACCCGCCGGACGAACTCGGCCCTGTCGGCGGAGAAATTGCAGGTGAATGTTCCCGTGTTCCCAGCCAGCGGTTGATGAGTGGCAGACCATGATGCCCCTGATCGGCGATCCCGAATGTAGAAAAAGGTACCCATCCGATCCTGCGTCGTATCGGCACACCAAGCGGTCAGATCGAATTGACGCCAACGGCTGAACCCGGATCCGGCGCTGGTGACCATCAGCGTGTAGCGCCCGTTGCCAAGAAGATTGACGCTGGGCACAGGAGAGTCTTCCTGCCAGGTCCGCTGGCTGGTCTCCGGCTCGGATGGCACCCGAATGAGAAGCCGCCTCGGGCGCCGTTCTCCGCAGCAGCGAACGCTCCGTAGGTATGCCTTCGTACAGCAGCGATTCAACCGATTGGATGCGCGGATCCGAATGGAAACGCCTCTGCATGATGTGGCCATTCAGGACGTTGTCCATGGACAGCAGGCACATCCCCTGATGGTGGGCCATGTAGGCGTAGACGATGACACCGCGGCGGCCGCGGCGAGTCCTTTCGCGAGTGTAGTCCAATGATTCGTACAGACCCATCGACCCGTTCATGCCGTGAGAGACCAAGCGCTTCCAGGTTGCGACAGGCTTCCCTCGGCAGCACCTGCAAAGCGAGAAAAGTCGAATAGGGCGAAACCACAAGATCGTATTCAAGCCCTTCTTTCAGGCCAAGGGAGGGAACGCCAAAGGCGCGATATTGATACGTCTTTTCAGCGTCAAGCGCACTATAGGCCGCTTCCGAGATACCCCAGGGAATTCCCTTCTGGTCGGCATAATCCATTTGTTTCCGGACGGCCTGGATACAGGCTGAAGCGAGAAAGGAATTATCGAACGCCTGCGTATAGACCAGCGGCATCAGATACTCGAACATCGTGCCGTTCCATGACAAGAGCGACTGGCCTTCAGGAGTGCTGACGTAGGGCCGGCCCAACGCCATCCAGTGTTCGAGAGGCACATCGCCTTTCGCGATCGCGACCAGGCTGGCCAAGCGGCACTCGCTGGCCAGCAAATCGTAGTGGGCTGCCAAACTGAACCGGTCCTCCGACCTGGTAGCCAATTCCCATTAGCCGGCGTTTGTGCGTCGTACAGGAAGCCCATGTCGACTGCTATCCGACAATCCTCCGAAGGCGCTGGCTTAGTTGCGGAGATGGAACTGAAGAGTTTCCGCAGCGGCCTGGCGCGAGCGTTCGCATTCGGTGCGAAGCTGTTCAATCCAGGCCCGATGCTGTCCCTGGCTCGCATTTGCACCTAGCTCAAGAACATTCTCAAGGGCAGGGACTTTGCCCGCCGGCCAGTTCGGACAAAGAGGGAATTGAAGACAGCGCCCGGCGACGCGCCGCGATCATTCCGGGATGAATGTCCTTCAGAAACGGATCGGGCGCTGCAGCCAGTGTGTCGAGCCACGGAAGGTAGCGCCTCGCAGTGATCGGTCCAGGCGGACAACTGCTCATCCAGCTTGGCAATCCAATAGTCCCGCTCACCGTTCGACTCGATGGGCTGCCAGCGGCGCGTGGCGGCCAACTGTCGGACCGGCTGCGCCGCGAGCAGCATGTGATCGACGATTTCCTGGCCCTCCGCCGGCCGGCGGAGTAGACGCTCCAAAGATTTCAGAGGAAGCCGAACCGAATGATCCTCCCCGAATACGTCGGTGAGCAGGTGAACGGTAGCCGTCAAGCCGCGAAGGCAGGTATCGTCCAGTATCGGGGCGTTCTCAATCTCGCTCAGGCCTTGATCGAGAACCCAGAAGGCGGCAACGAGATTGCCGCTGTCGACTGTGGAGATATAGCGGGGAGCGAGCGGATCGAGAGAGGTGGTGTCGTACCAGTTGAACCAATGCCCTTCGTAACGCTCCATGAGCGAAAGCGTGTCCACTGTCCGGGTGCACATCGAAACCAGCCGGTCTGTTGAGATGAAGCCCAGATCGTGAGCAGCAAGGGCGGACGTCAGCCAAAGGCCGATGTTGGTGGGTGACGTGCGTTGAGCTACCTCCACCTTCAATGCGAGTTGCGTGTTGTCCGGAGGCAGCCAATGGTCCGCCGGCCCGACAAGGTCATCGAAGAAGCGCCATGTCAGACGTGCGGTTCTGGACAGGAAAGCCGACTCATCGCTTTCCAGCAGACGGAGGTTTGTCCGTTGGGGCCTGCCTGCCAGCCAGATCACTGTCACGGGCGAGAGGATCCATAGCAGGAGGAGCGGCAGTGTTGTCCAGAAGGCGCCTCGTGCGCTGAGCGCAAGCAGCAGCACCAGGGACGCGGCACTGATCACAATACACTCGCCGATGGTGCGTCTCTGATGGTCGCCCGCCTGCGAGTCGGCTTGTTCCGCCGTCTGCCATTCGAGCAGGAGTTTGCCCGACACCAACAGGCGATGGAGTACGCGCACAATCGCGTCCAGACAAGTCCACGCTTGGTGCGGCAAGAGCGAGAGCGACATGACCGGCCGCAGCAGATCCTCCCTGGCCCCGTGAAGGCTGTGGACCGATCCACCTAGCCGGTTCGCCAGCCGCTCGCTCAGCGGAGCCAACCCCGGCATCGTTACAGCCGCGGCAATGAGTAGAGTCCAAACCCCGGGCGCATCGGAGCCAATCCAGCCGGCAACGAGGAGCAATACTGTGGCTGGAGCGACAAGACTGCGGCGCAGATTATCCAGGATGCGCCAGCGTGCGATCACTGAAAGCGGATTGGGCGTCTTAATGCCCCCCGGGCCGGGAACCTGGCTGGCGATCCACTGGGCGATTTGCCAGTCGCCTCGTATCCAACGGTGTTGCCGGCGGCTGAATGACGCATAGTCGGTGGGCATGTTCTCGAAGATCTCGATGCCGCTTGCCGAGGCAACGCCCACGTGCGAGCCCTCAATCAGGTCATGGCTAAGCAGACGCTCCGAAGGAAAACGGTCGTTGAGTATGGCATGAAAGGCATGCAGATCGTAAATGGCCTTCCCGTGAAACATGCCCTCGCGAAACAAGTCCTGGTAAGCGTCGGAGACGGCCCGGCAGTATGGGTCGGTTCCGCTGGCATCCCCGAAGATGCGCGTGTACCTGGTCGCAGTCGCACCCGGCAGTCCTATGCTCACGCGCGGCTGGACAATGCCGTAGCCTCGCGCCCGGTCCCGTCCGTCTGGGGTCAGTTCCGCCTGGTTTAACGGGTGAGACAGCGTTGCAACCATGCGTCTGGCCGTCTCTGGTGGAAGCTGCGTATCTGAATCAAGCGTGATCACATAGCGGATGGCTTCAGGAAGTGGCTGGTTGATCTGCGCGCCGCTGGGTTCGTCCAGCAGGAAAGCATTCAGCTCCTCGATCTTTCCTCGTTTGCGCTCTTTGCCCATCCATACCTGCTGGCACTCGGACCAACTCCGGTTGCGGTGGAAGAGGAAGAACCTTCGGGGGCCATAACGGAGATTCAGTTCGTCGATCGCATCGCGCGCTCGGTTCAGCAGAGCTTCGTCGTCAGCCTCGACTGGCGAGTCCGAATCCAGATAATCGGGGAATAGCGCGAAATAGAGGTGGGGTTCGCGATTGCCCAGGTAGCGCACTTCGAGCTTGGCCGCTTCCCTGTCGACGCCCATCGAGAGTGCTGAACATCGTTGGAATCACTACGAGAGTTGCGCTCTCCGCTGGAATACCATCACGCAACGCCAGTCGCGGAAGTTCATCGGGCGGAAAGAAGCGGAAGACGAGCGTGTTAACAATCTGGATGGCAAGTTCGCTGAGCGGAAACAGCCCCAGGAGCGTGACGGAGCACCAGAGTCAAAGGTCGGTGTGCGGCGAACTCCCAAGCCGAAATGACTATGATGCTCAGAAAGCTCAGCGTGAGAAGCGACAAGTGAAGACAAATAGACTGGCGTGGCCCGTCGTCTGAGAAAGCGCAGGAACCTGGCGCCTGCCAAGGGACGGCTGCGGCATTCCGATTCAAGCCGCTCCCTTCCGTCCCCTATCAGATAATAGGAAACGTTCTGCTCGATTGGTGAGCCGCCCATGCCGGCGAGTTGTACCGTTCGCCTGGCCACCTCGAACTCATCGATCGGCCCGGTTCGGGAGATTTGCTCCACGCCGTGCCGGCAGCGATCCCTGGTGACGAAGTCCGATCGCTCGTAGATGCCCGCGGGATCCGCCCGGAGAATTCGATCAACCTCGCACGTTGCCTCAAATACGGCGTGGTACTCCATTCGATCCAATTGCCGCAGGCTGGCGACAGCGTTGGCGATGGAGACCCGATTTGCGGTTTCTTCCTGATGCTCGCGCCGGACGATGTCCGCGATCGAGAGGTGCGACCAGGCCTCCACACGCTGTTGCACTTCTGCCGCCGCGGCGGGTTCTTCCCGCAACTGCTCAGTGAGGCTGGTGATGAAGTCCGGATCAGGGGCGTAGGGTTGGCCTTCCATGTGCTTCAGCATCCGCGCCAACTGGGTGTCATCGATGCGTGCCGCACGGGTGAGGCGGTTTGCCCAAAAGTGTGAGAATTGCCGGAATTTGTGAGAGAGCTGAACCTCTCCCGCCGTCAGCACGAGTCCCTGAATGATTGCAAACCGCAGCATCTGGGGAAATGCCCACAGCTCAGCCATCGTGAGGACATGCAGTTCCTGATATGCCCGCAGGCACTCCGTCATGTTGTCCGCTGTGAGAGAGGAATCGGTTTGTCGGACCAATTCCTTCGCGAGTTCATAGACACGCGGATCGTTGCGGATTCGCGTCCGTCGCTGGCAAAATGCGATGGTAATGCCGCGGCAGATTCTTTCGGACCTCCGCGACGTGAACCTCGAACAGGTATCCGTTGTCTATAAGCCACTCAGCGGCCGGCGATAGAGTGTTATCGAGACCGGCGGCTTCGACAATGTCATCGCGGATCAACTCAAGACGACGTTCATCCTGGCTGAGCAAAGAGAAGAAGCTCTCGCCCTGGATATATGGACGTGGTTCTCCGTGTCTCCGGGCAAGTTCTTCAATGGCGTCAGTCAATGAAGTGGAAGCCAGGGGCACACAAGGAGGTTCGCTACGCCATCCTCTTATGGCGGGAACTTCTGCCGGCAACACAAATAGCGCCGGAGCGCCGACGCTGGCAAGTTGCCGGATTGCGGCGTCTATTCCCGAAGGTGGCACAGTCGCCGCTATGAGGTGTTCGCCAGGCAGGAGGGTAGGCGCAAGTTGAAGGGAATCTTGGGGGAGGGAATCAGCCGCGTCCTCAGAAGCCGCAAGCCAAGCCGAAACACCGCCGGCCCTCAACAGCTTGATCGCTTGCTCCGCTTCATCTCGATCCGGGCCAAATATGGCGACGAGAGTCGGCTGACTCGCCCTCATCGCAAGCTGTCTCGTACCGCTTTACCCGCAAGTATGCAGAACAGGCACAGTACTACTAGCGAGCCGAACACTATACTTGCGGATCGAGCTGTCCATCTGACCGCTTCCTGCCCGAATCCCGCGCACAGAGCGCTCAATGCGGCAAAAAATATGAAGAGTATTGTCCAACCGAGCATATTTGCCGGACCTCGCTAAATAGTTGACACGCGAGGGAACAAATCGTTACACGCCCACCATCGACACCTAATGTTTCCGGCCTGCAGGCTCACGCAGGGCGTAACGGTGTCTGCCCGTCACAGGTCAACACTTTGAAGCCGGCCATGTCACTCAAAATGTGCCGGAGAAAGGTGAAATCCCCATGGCGATGAAGCATATTGCCTTCTCACTTCTGATTGCCACGATCGGGTGGGCTCAACAGCCCGACAACACCGAGCGTAATAAGCGCGATCGCGACGGCACAACGATGACGGCGGAAAAGCAGGGCAACAGCAAGGCTGATACAGACCTCGTTGCCAAAATCCGGCGGTCCATCACTAAGGACAAAACACTCTCAACAACCGCCCAGAACGTCAAGATCATCGTCAACGAAGGTCATGTATGGCTGCGCGGACCGGTTCCGTCAGAGGCTGAAAGGGACCGGGTCATCGAACTGGCCAAACAGAATTCCAATGAAAAAGCCGTCACGAGCTTTTTGGAAGTTGTCAAAGGAGACAAATAGCGATGAGCAAGAATATTTCGGTATATGCATTGTTCAGTAACCGGTCGTCGCTCGAGTACGCGGTAACGAGTCTCGAGCAACGAGGCTTCCGGCAGGAAGACGTCTCGGTGCTGCTCCCTGAGAACCTGGGCAACAAGGATCTCGTCACCGAAAAGAACACGAAGAGCCCGGAAGGCGCGATGGCTGGCGGCGCAACCGGCGGTGTGGTCGGCGGGACCTTGGGATGGCTGGTCGGTATCGGAGCACTGGCGATTCCAGGACTTGGACCGTTTATTGCCGCAGGTCCGATCATAGCCGCGCTCGCGGGCGTCGGAGCTGGGGCCGCGCTAGGGGGCCTTACAGGCGGATTGGTTGGGATGGGAATGCCTGAATTCGAAGCCAAGAGGTACGAAGGCCGTGTCAAGAGCGGTGGCAGCCTGATCTCAGTCCACTGCGACAATGACGATTGGGCCGACAGGGCGGAGCGGATACTGCGCGAGACCGGCGGCGAGGACATCACCAAAGCCGGTCAGGCCAGTGCCGACTACGACTCAACCGACAAGCCCCACGCCCGCGGAATGCACAATTGATTTGCTGGTTCGGGACGCCGCCTATGGCGGCGTCCCATTTAATTTGCACGACGCTTTCTACGCGGCACGTGCCCCGGCGTTCTCTGAGGCGCTCGGAATAGTGCGTGTCCGAGATTGAAGATGTCTTGATCTTGTGTTGGACGAGCCGCCCATCACACGCGCTCGAAGTGAGCACTGGCAGCGGTGGATCCTTACTCTGACCGCGATTTCAGTCAGACCTTGAGTGGCTGCGATCTCTTTCATTTCCAGACCTTCGATATAGCGTTGGGTAAGGAGTTTCTTCTCGATCGGGGAGCAAAGGTTAAGCAGAATCCCCGCATCGAGGGAATCCACGGAGGTCGGGCGTCTTGAATCACTGACCTCGATCAATTGAGAGTGACGCCCTAATCGCCGCTGGTCATTGCAGAACCGGTGGTAGGCGATGCTGTTGATCCAGGGAAGAATCCTGTCCTCAATCTGTAATTGAGCGCGCGCCTCCCACCCACGGGCCCACGCCGTCTGAGCGAGTTCTTCGGCGGCATCGATGCTTGCGCCCTTTGAACGCAAGAATCGAACCGTCACTCGAAAGCCTTTCATATATGCGTGAGCGAAAGCATCGCGTGTAATTGAATCCGTCTCCGATTGCGAATTATAAAGTTTCATCGCAGAGTGAATGGCAAGATGAATGCCGTTCCCACAAGTCCTGCAACATCAAGACCTTGCGCCTGCGTTCTTTCGGACGGCCGATTCGAAACTACTCGATCAGGAGGAGTGAGACGAAATTTCTTCCCACGAAGAGAAGGCGGAAAGTTTACAGCAGTGGGATTGAGAAGAAAAAGCTTGAGCCCTTACCGTCGATGGAGTTTGCCCAAGTTCGACCTTGAATGCCGCTGATGATTCGCCGGCTTATCGCGAGCCCGAGACCGAAGCCGGGAAACACGCCAATCCCGTTAAGCCGTTGAAGCGGTTCCCACAGTGTCTCCGCGAAGCGAGACTCGAATCCGATGCCGTTGTCGCGGACTTCGAAGATGCATTCGGACTCATTGCAACTGCCGGCAACCCGTATGGAGACGGGGCCGCGCCGGAACTTCCGGGCGTTGTCCAGGAGTTCGACGAACACCTTCTGAACGGAGGAAGGAACGGGGCATTCCGGCACATCATCAATTTCTAAGTCGACTTCGGGATCAGCGCCGACTGTCCGGACCGCGTTTTGAAGAAGAATATCGATGCCCGCCCGGGGAGAAGCGGCGGAGCGCGGAGCCTGCCTGGCAATACTCTGCGAGCCTGCTCAAAAACGTGTCGGAAAGGCGATGCGCTTGGAGAACCGCCAGAAGGTGAGCTTCACTCTCCCCGCTCATCGTCCCCGCGGCAGACCGTTCCAGCAACTGCGCTCGCAGCATGCCTTGGCGAAGCGGTGCGCGCAAATCGTGGATCATCAGCAACAGAAAGCGATCCAGATTCGCTGCTTCGCGCGAGTCGTTGGGTGCACCCCCGTAGTTCATAGTGCTCAGGCGTCGATTGGCCCTTCCTCTCCGGACTCGTCGTTGTCAATGGTTTCTGCTTCGCCGCGGTACTTCCGAAGTTTGGCGTGAAGCGTCTTGGCACTAATACCCAGAACAACCGCGGCGCGGGTTTTGTTGTTGTTCATTTTCTTGAGAGTTGCCTCAATGAGCCAACGCTCCGCGTCGTCAATGGTCATCCCCACTCCGACTCCAGCCTCATGCGTCCCCGATGCCGGAGCAGCTCCGCTGCGTTCCGTCGGAGGTAGCGATTCGATTTCGCCTTCTCCGGTAAGAATCGCGGCGCGAGCCAATACGTTTCTCAACTCCCGCACGTTGCCCTTCCAGCGGCGGGCCATCAGATCCGTCAGCACGGCCGGCGAGACACCCGTCACCTTCAAGCCATGCTTCTGATTAATGTCGTGAATCAGAGCCTCGGCCAGGTCGGGTATATCGACCAAACGGTCGCGAAGAGGCGGTAACTCGATGTCGAACACACTGAGCCGGTAGTAGAGATCCTCGCGTAGCCGTCCTTCACGAAGCGCTTCAGCAGGCACTCTGTTGGTGGCCGCCACAACCCTGACATCGACCTCGATCTCCTGCCTCCCTCCAACGCGCCGGAAAGCGAAACTCTTCGAGCACCCGGAGCAGCTTCGCTTGCATGGGCATCGGCATTTCGCCCAGCTCGTCGAGGAACAGTGTGCCTTTCTGTGCAAGTTCCAGGCAACCGGCACGCCTGTCGATTGCGCCTGTGAACGCACCTTTTTCATGCCCGAATAATTCGCTCTCGATGAGCGACTCGGGCAAAGCCGAACAGTTGATAGAGATGAAGCTCGCAGCCGAACGCGGGCTGAGAGTATGGATCGCGCGCGCGACCAGTTCTTTTCCCGTCCCACTCTCTCCAGTGATCAGAACCGGCGCGCGTGTTGGGGCAACCTGACGGATCATCGAAAAGACATGCATCATTTGCGGCGAAGATCCTACCAGGTCACCCAAGGCTCCCCGGTAGCTCAGTTCCTGCCGCAGTTGGCGGTTTTCCTCGGACAACCGGCTGTGAGCACCTGCCCGCTCGATCAGCACGCTCAGGGCAGGAATGTCGACCGGCTTTTCCAGGAACCAGAATCCGCCCAAATCATGAATCGTGGAGACAGCCATTTCCAGGCTGCCAAAGGCGGTCAACACAATCGTGGGGGGCAGCCGGTCCTGCGCGCGGAGCTTCCCGATGAGCTCAAAGCCGTCCATCCTGGGCATCTTGAGATCAGTAAGAATCACCGAGGCAGCGAAGCTCTCCAGCACCGCCAGAGCGTCAAGCCCGTCCTCAGCCGTGCGCACTTCGTGCCCCCAAGCGGTCAGGGTCTTGGCAAAGCCTTCACGTTCGTTCTGGTCGTCATCAACCACTAGAAGTCGCATCGCCCTATAAGTAAGCCAATTCTCGCACGGGTTCATGCGACGGGGAAAGTCCTGAAACGCAATCCGGCTCCGGATTTTTGTAACCGGAGGGCCTGGGCGGTCAGCCTAATGCAGGCGCGGCAGTCCCGGGGACTGCCGCGCCTGATTGAAGGAATCCATCAATGGGCTATCGCGGTGTTGTTTGGGAAGAGTAGCGCTTCTCAAACTCTTTGATCTGCCTTTCCGCTGCATCCTTGTCAAGCCGTAGCGTTCCTGCAACCTGCCGGCAAGCTGATCGCGCTGTCCTTCGACAATGTCGAGGTCGTCATCGGTCAGTTTGCCCCACTCTTCCTTCACCTTGCCCTTAAACTGCTTCCAGTTACCTTCAAACGTATCTTTGTTCATGCGCTTCCTTTCTCAGCTTCGTGTTTGAAGCTGATGCCCTATTGAGCCGGGTCGGGGGGCAGGTGTTACAGCGAAAGTGCGTCGGCGGATTTAGGTGGGGTCTCGGTCATGCTGTCGGATCTCACCCATCAGGGTCCCTGATGTAGCCAGAGTCGCGCTGAAGAGGGCGTCGGTGCTCATTAAAAGATTAAGAAATTGTATTACAAGTCCAGCTCCGAATCAGACAGTTACATATTCGCCGCCCCCAATGAATAAATTACCTTAAGCCGACGAGCCGCCAACAGCCCAGCCATGTGGAGGATGATCTTTGATATCAAGCAGTTGGGGATATGGCATCAGGTTTGCTGCTCTGAGGGCATGCGAACACTAACGTTCATCCTCACCCTGGCGATGTCAACGTTCATGATGGCGGCTGACGACGCTAAAGGCGGCAAAAAGTTGACCGGTTGTCTCACGAAGACTACCGGCGGTGAGTACAGTCTGACGGATGAATCCGGGAAGAAGGTTACCGTTGCTGGATCCGCCGATCTGGAACAACACGCGGCAAGTCACAGAGTGATTCTCCATGGCACCTCCAAAAAGGAAGGCGGCAAGTCAGTCTTCCATGTTGACCGAGTAGAACACGTTGCGGATAGCTGTGTCGCTCCGGCAGCCAAGTAAACACAGGGCCGCAGGGTTGGCCGCGATCATCCCATCTTGACCGTATCCCATTCCTGACTGGTATTGGAATTCAGGCCAGCCGAAATGGCTGGCCTCCCCTCTGGCGGTGCTTTAGCTCGACATTCGTTTAAGAAGAAAGGAGGAAATGACCCAACCAACTGTTCTCATGGTCGAGGATAATCCCGCCGATGTCTACCTGATTAGTGAGGCTATTCGACAGAACGAAGTCGAAGCGCGCCTAGTGGTATTGTCGGACGGCGAAAGTGCAATTCATTATATTCATGGGGAAAGTGAAACTCCGGCCGTGATCGTATTGGATCTGAATCTTCCTAAGCGGACTGGGATTCAGATTCTGGAAGCCATCCGGTCCAGGCCTGGCTATGAAGACATTCCGGTCATCGTGTTCACCTCATCTATGTCGGAACATGATTACTCGCGGATTGGAGGATTGGGCGTTAGCGCTTGTCTGTTAAAGAGCCTTGACCTCGACGAATTCAACCGCATTGGATTCGCCGTTAAGCAAGCTTTGACGGCTTCAGAATTAGTGGGGAATCGGCAGCGTGAACCGAATGGTCGCCCCTTGCTGCGGTTTCCCCTCCGCCCAGATGCGACCGCCATGCCGTTCTACAATCGACTTGCAGATGGCGAGCCCCATGCCCGTTCCGGAGATCTCGCTCCCGTGTAGGCGCTTGAATATTCCAAAAATAAGTTCAGAATATTCAGGATTAAAGCCTTGTCCGTTATCCCTCACCCTGATAATATAGTTGAGCCCGATCCTCTTCACAATCTATCCGAACCCTGGACGGGACATCCCCCCTGCGATATTTCAACCCATTGGAGACCAGATTTTGAAAGACCTGCGCCAATTGTGTTTCGTCGCCCAGCACGCAGGGAAGCGGCGCCGATGTCGACGGTGCCCATCGAGACATCGATCAATGAACGGCAATCGGCAACGACCCGGGCGACAACCGCATGAAGATCCACCCGATTGAAGGACCGGTTTTCATCGCTACTGGCTCGAGAGTATGTCAGCAGGTCCGTGATGAGCGAACTAAGCCGCTTTGATGCGTTGATCACGTGTTCCATGAACGTCGTGGCCTTCTCATCCAGGTTGGCTCCGTAGTTCCGTTGAATGAGTTGTGTGTAATTGGAGATCGTTCGAAGCGGTTCCTGCAAGTCGTGGCTGGCCACATAGGCAAAACGGCTGAGCTCTTCGTTAGAGCGGCGCAAGGCCTCATTCTGGCGTTGAAGCGCGGCGTCCAGTTCGCGCAACTCAGTGACATCGGTGTTTGTGCCAAACCACCGTTCGATGCTGCCGGATGCATCCTTGACGGGCACTGCGCGCGTCAGGAACCAACGGTACCGGCCATCCTTCCCGCGCAATGGAAAGGTGTCCTCCCAATCTTCACCGGTTTCCCAAGCGCGCTGAATTCCTTGGACAACCCGAGCGACGTGATCCGGATGGTGCACCTTGCGCCAGCCCCAGCCCTCCATCTCTTCGAAACTGGTTCCCGTGTAGTCATACCAGCGCTGGTTATACCAAACGCCCCATCCAGCCTTGTCCGTCATCCAAGCCAACTGGCTGATATTGTTCGCCAACAGGCGGAACCGCTCCTCACTCTCCCGGAGGGCTGCCTCGGCAACTCTTTGCGCCGTGATGTCCAAAATCGTGCCGAAGTATCCGTGCTCGCCAGCAGCGGTGGTCCGCCTCAATACGCAGATGGGCGGCCGGTCCGGCCTTGTCAATCGATACTCCGCAATAAAACCGGACCTGGATTCAACTGCCTTCCGCCAGGCGTCCCTGACTCTTTCCCTATCCCCGGCGTCGATTGCCTCGAGCCACCCTTCGCCCTTCGCTTGTTCCTCAGTCATTCCAGTCAGCTCTCGCCAGCGCGCGTTGACGGTCATGTCGCCGCCCGACCAGGAAGCCTGAAACTTTCCTGTCGGCGAAATCAAGTCCAACAGGTCGAACCGCTCGTTGCTGGCCAGCAGCGCGGCGTCGCGGCTGTCGCGCTCGATTGCGAATGCGCACAAAGGTGCGAGACGGATACGACGGCGGCAACACTCTCTTCTGAAAGCTCCACCTTCTCCCGTAGAGTCCGAAAATGACGGCTACTGGCTTGCCACTTCGATCCAGCACGGGCACGGACCAACAGGATTTTACGAACGGCGCCGTCGATCGTTCGTGCTGAAACGCGACCCAGCTCGGGTTTGACTCACATCCAGCGTCAACGCAAATTCGGTGGCAATAGCATAGAGCTCGATAGGGCGGCAGGACTTGCGGGTATTCGGGTCGGCGATGTAAACTCGAAGCTCCGAGGGCAGACTGGGGGCGGCTTCCAGGCGGACTGTCGTACCGTTCTCGCTGAGAACGTGAATCGAGCAAAGACAATCCTGCAACTGGGCCTCAACCTGGAGGCAGATGGAGTCAAGAATTTCTCCCAGCGGGCGTCCCAGCGTGATCAGGCGCAGGATCTCCGCACGCGCGAACTCATTCATGGACTACCGTCACCTTCGAGCACGATCGCCTCCACCTTGCGCGCACCTTCGCTCACATGCTACGCCAAGTCCTGTCTTTTCAGAAACACCTCTCTTTGCCAGGCGTAATTGGCAGATAACTTGCTAGTGAATTGCCATCTAGAAGGAGATTGATTCCATGAGGACACAACGTGACTTTGCGTGCTTCTTTTCGGGGCTGGGCGCCGGGCATGGCCCCGCCGTCCTGCTCACTCCGCGGACTGGCGCGCATGTGAGAAACCAGCTCCGGGAGAAAGTGAGTCGAGGGGCCCAGGCCTGCGGCGAGGGAAGGCTGCGGCGAAGGAGGCCGTGGAACGGGAGATAGAGGGCGTTGGAGCGGCCATTGACGCCGGAAAACGGGCCTATCTGACACGACCGGGCGGGGCGGCGCGTAAAATCCACAGCCGGCAGGCTTGCCGGGCACCTGCGACGAGTTTGAAGCCGCTTTCAGTTCGGCTGGACCGTTCGGTAAGAAAGAATGTTGCCACCGGGAAGAAAGGTGCCGCCTTTGCCAATCCCCGTCGAGGGATCTTACAGAGGAATAGGCACATCGGACCGATCCTTTGGAACGGTACTTGCTCCCTCTTCGCATGTCTTCACGAACAGGCGGACGAATTGGATTCGAATTGATTATCGTGGGCGGTTGTGCTGGTGCGCAAATTCAACAACCATTGAGCGCGGAGCAGGTGCCGCTATTCAAGGTCGATGTGGTCTCCAGCACCACCAAAGCCATCAACTACCAGCATCGAAGCGGCTCCACCACCATCGACTTCAAGGGGACACCATTTCCCCGGGGGCGAACGGCGAAGCCAAGGTGGAGAGCAAAAAGGGATACATCGAAATCGAAGTGGAGTTTGACGATCTGAACAAACCCGGTTCTTGGGGCCCCGAGTATCTGACATATGTCCTGTGGGCGATCACTCCGGAGGGCCGCGCCCAGAACCTGGGCGAAATCCTGGTCGACGGTGATCGCGGCAAACTGAACGTGACCACGGAACTACAGGTGTTCGGACTCATTGTCACCGCCGAACCCTACTTTGCCGTAACTGTCCCGAGCAACGTGGTCGTGCTGGAGAATACAGTGCGTCCGGAGACCCGCGGAAGAATTGAAGAAATCAGCGCGAAGTATGAGCTGCTGCAACGGGGCCAGTATGTCCGCAATCTGCGGCCTGAATCCTTCAGTGCCTTCACGCCGACAAAGGATGTTCCCCTGGAATTGGTTGAGGCAAGAAATGCGATCCATATAGCCCGTGGAGCGGAAGCTGACAAGTGGGCCACCGACACTTTTCAAAAAGCGGTCAATCGCCTGATGGAGGCGGAGTCCTACCTCGACCGAAAGGAAAAGAAGCCCACCATCATGATGGCCCGCGAAGCGGTCCAGACAGCCGAGGATGCCCGGCTGATCGCGATTCGGCGCATCGAAGCCAACCGCCTGGCGCTGGAGAAGGCTGCCGCTGCCCAGCGGGAAGCCGAATCCAGGTCCGTGGCGGAGCAGGAAACCCTGCGCCGCGCCCAGGCCGATCAGGAGCGGCTCACCGCCGAAAGGCTCAAGGACGTCGCGGAGCGGGACCGCTTAGAGGCCGAACGGCAAAAGGCGGCGGCGGATTCCCAGCGGCAGGCCTCGCTGGAAGCCGAGCGTCAGGCGCGGGCCGCAGCCGAGCAGGCCCGGCAGTCCGCCGATGAGGCCAACCGGCTGAGGGCCCAGGCAGAACAGGAGAAAGCTCGACTGCGCGAGCAGTTGCTACAGCAATTGAACATGATTCTGCAGACCAGGGCCACAGCGCGCGGCCTCATCGTGAACATGTCCGACGTGCTTTTCGACACCGCGCAATACACCCTGAAACCCGGGGACTCGGGAGAAACTGGCGAAGATCGCTGGCATCGTTACCTCTCACCCGGGCCTGAAGCTCCAAGTGGAGGGTCACACCGATAGTGTGGGATCTGACGAATACAATCAGACGCTTTCTGAGAATCGAGCACAATCGGTTCGGACCTTCCTGGTCAGCCAGGGCATCGAATCCGATCACATTACAGCGCGAGGCTTCGGCGAGTCCAGCCCGATTACAACCAATGACACAGCGGCCGGCCGGCAACAGAACCGGCGAGTCGAACTTGTGGTTTCGGGCATGCCTCTTGGGGTGGAGACTTCCGACTCCGGGTCTCCTGGCGTGAGTCGCTAACCCGATAAATTGTCACAAAGCGGAACCGGGAGAACATCATAAATGCCTAAGACAAAGCACCTGCGTGGCGTCGGCGCCAAAGAACAGCGCATGTACGAGCACATCAAAGAGTCGGCGGAAAAAGAGGGCCGATATGGCAAGCGCGCCGCCGAAGTCGCCGCCAAAACCGTGATGAAGAATCACGCAAACAAAGGCCACAAGAAAGGAGTTGACTCTGGAGGGAGGCAGTAAATGCTGCGCAGGACAAATCAGTTATTTGGCTATCTCATAGAGGCGCGTGACGGGCGCCTGGGGAAGGTGGAAGACTTCTATTTCGACGATTCCGCTTGGCGGGTCAGATACCTGGTAGCGGAAACCGGCGGGTGGTTGACGAGAAAAGACGTGTTGATCTCCCCCGCCGCGCTCGATACGCCGCGTCCGGATGAAAACTGCTTTCCGGTGAAATTGACAAAGGACCAGGTGCGCAATAGCCCGGAAGTTGACACAGATCAGCCTGTCTCCAGACAAATGGAGGAATCCATGGGTTTGTACTATGGCTGGCCCTCGTGGTGGGCAGCGTTGCTTCCCGCATCAGCCACGCCCGAATTGGCTGCCGGGAGTCCGCCTATTGCTGTTGCCGTCGGGCCTGCAGGCGATCCGCACTTGCGAAGCGTTCGTGAGGTAACAGGCTACAAAGCGCGAGCGACCGATGCGGAGGAGGGCATCGGCGTCGTTGAGGACTTTCTTCTCGACGATGACGATTGGACAGTTCGTTACGTTATCGTCCGAGCCTCACTCAACGAGAAAGAACTCGTCCTCAATCCGTGGTGGACGCGGGAGATCGACTGGCAGCGAAGAGAGATGTACTTTGACCTTCGCGCTTCTCAGCTCCAATCCAGCCCGTCGCTTGATCCCGATTCCCTCGTCGGAAGAGATTTTGAAGCGCAGTTGCATGAGCATTTCAATCGACCGGCATACTGGCGCGCGGATGAGAACAAAAAGGGCGTCCTGGAATAGCCGTGGGTAGCGCACGGACAAATTCCAGGACGCCCTCAGGCATCTGAGGCATGGCTCAGATGCTTAATCGCGCGAATGAAGCCCATCGCGTGAATCAGAAGCCGCTTCAGAATGTTGTTTGTCTTCCTCAGGTGCGTTCGCCGCATCCCGCCCGTTTCGTACATGTGGGCGAAGCTGCGTTCCACCAGCTCCGAGCGCGCCTTCTGCAATTGCTTCCCCCGCCGGTCCCGCACTCGCCGCCGGTTGGCGTACACTCGCGCTTGCTCGGTGTCCCGGCCCTGCCAGTTGCGACGCCCGCGGTCCGGTTCCGGCACGTAGCTTCTCATCCCCTGCTGATGCAGCTTTCAGCACTTCCCCGCTGTGATAACCCTTGTCCGCAACTACCTCTTCGATCCCGCGCTCGGTCACCACAACCGCGCTGCCTGGGCTTCCGCCAGCGTACGCTGGATCGTTGTCGTGTCACCTTCGTTTGCCGGTTGTACGGTCACCGCCAGCACGGCTCCGCTGGACAGATCCACCGCGTGCTCGGCCTTGTGAGCCAGATGCGTGCGACCGTCCTTCATCTTCGTGATGCGTGCGTCCGGATCGTGCGGGTGCTTCCACTCCTCGTTACTGAACCTTCTTCTTCCGCTTCCTGTCGAAGCGCGCCAGTTGTTCACGCGTTGGGTTTTCGATACCTTCTGCCGTCGCCAGTTCCTTCAGATACTCGTCATACTTCTGGCCGGAATCCCGCCTCTACGATCGACTTCAGGGCCGCATTCGCTTCCAGCGTCGTCGCGTCCACTGACACAGTCTGTCCCTTCACCAGCGCGTGTTGTTCCAGATCTTCCTTGATCGGAATCCTATCCACGCCGCATCCCGAGTGGCCACACCGGCAGCCATCCGCTTCGTCTGCGCCTTGGGCCGCATCCTGCTCGCAGGAGGGGCTGCAGTAGCTTGAACCTAGTGGATCGATCTCGCATTCACACATCGCATGCGCGCATTTTCGAAGTTCCATATTTCTCCTTTTAGCTTGGGTCTCGCCTCACTTTTACTTCTCAATTCGAAGGTTGTTCTTGACAGAGAACACGCCTGCGACTCCATTCGCCTGTATTCCGGCCAGATTTCGGTCGGCTTCGGAATTGACGACACCCTCCAATGTGACGTTACCGTTGTTCACGATAATGTGGATGGAGGGCACGGCCTGAAAGCCATAACGGTCCAGGCCTGCCTGTCCGTAGATTGCGCGGAAGACGCTTCGACGAAGGCGATCGTCATTGGGCGAAAGGGGGAGCACTTCAATTTGGTTGTCTACCTTAGTCACGCCCTCAATGTCTTTGACCACATTCTCCGCTGAAGATTTCAAAGTGGGCCTAGCCACGCTCCCCAGCAGCGTTACCACACCATCGGGACTCACTCGAAATGCCAGGTGGTCGAACACGTCGTAATAGGGGAGCATGATCAGTTCATGGCGCACCTGGCGTTCAAGGCGTTCGCCATTTTTTGTCGCTGGTTGCTGCGCGCCGAACCCGGACGAAACAACCAAAGGAATCATCAGAAACGCGAACATTGCTCCAACTCTCATGAGTTTTTTCCTCCGTTGCTTTTTACGGCCCTACCGGCCGATGTATCGACATCACTCGCCTCTTCGATCCCCTCGCTGGGCACCAGGTGCTGCGCGAGGAACCATACCTGAAACTCATTCGTGCGAATTACATTGCTGACCAGCAGGTCGTTCGTCCCATCGTCGCCGTTCTCCTGGGCCGCCTCCGCGGCTTCGTGGGACGCCCGAAGAAGACTCTCATGGCCGTCAAGAAGCCGCGACAACTGGTTTGAAACGGTCTCCCTGCCCATTGGAGGACGTTCAATGTGGGTTAATTCCGCTACATCGGCCGCCATCGCCACGCTCACTCCTCCGAGGAGCTGAATCCTCTCCGCCAGCAAATCGACCAGTTCCGACTGCTCTGCGTAATGCTTGTCATAAAGCTGGTGCAGCTGGAAGAATGTCGGACCTGACACTTGCCAATGGTGCTTCTTGTAAAGGTCTCGGAGTGTAATTGAATCCGCCAGGATTTGATTCAACAACTGGACGCTTTCAGTACAGGCCTCTTGGCTCAAGCCAATCGGCAAGGGAATAATTACACCGAACTTCTGCAGTTCGGCCTTCCTGGTGCTCAACCGAGGAGCAGCCGGCTTGTCTGTCTTGCTTTTCATGTGAACCTCTCGCTCTTCTCGTGAACTCATCATTTCTTTTCCCAAACGGAGTATTTGCTCAGCGTCGCGAGGAAGGTCTTTCCCATAGGCGGCGGAGTGCTTCGTCCGCTCTGGAGGATCTCGATGTTCGACAAGCGCCGGTTATAGATGGCAGCATTGTCATCCAAATCCTCGCGTAAGGTGGTGCCTGTAATCGCGACTCCAGCAAAGACGCCTCGAGAACGCGAATAGCCGAGAATTTCTGCTCTCATATACGCGTCAGTCTCCGCCTGGGCGCTGCGCCCAACTGGACCTGCCATCGCCAGCGCTTCCCCGCCGATCTTGAATTCACTGCGCATGATTTTGTTGGCGCCGCTTTCATTCATGATCAGCAGGACCGTATCAACTTCACCGGCGCCAATCTGGAAACCGACGCTGCCGCCTTCAACTCTCACAGTGGCCGGCCCTTTCCACCCGCCTCCAGCCTTTCGGCATGCGATGACTCCTTTGCCGTATTTTGCTGCGACGATGAATCCGCCTGTCTTCAGCCCAGGCACGACAACTACGCAATGAGCCTTCTCCAACAGGTCCTTTGGGATTCCTTTGTCTGGCGAATCCATTATTTCCTTGAGCACGACGTTCGACGCTTCTATCCGCTTCACGGCCTCGGTGGGTACATTCTCAGCGTGAGCCCCAAACACTGTACTCAAGATGATGGTTAAGAGTGTCCGCTTCATAGGGCTTCCTGGTTCCTGGGCTAGAGATCTGTTAGTTCTTCACTTCATCTACCAACTTCTTGATGGTGTCTTCGGTCTTGTCGAGACCTTCCTCAACTTCACGCTTGGTGCTTTTCCACGCAGTCTCAACTTTGTCGTCCCACGTGGACATCCGGTCACGAAGCCGGCGCGCGTCCGCGCGCAGTTCTTGAGATTGTTCCTTCAGTTTGGCCTTGGCCTTGCCCGTCGCCTTGTCAGCCTTTTTCTCTACCCGCTCGATCTCGCTATCCAGGCGATCCAGGCGTGCGGCTATTCTGTCGCGGGCCGTCTCGGCCTCCCTCTGCGCTGCGCGCACCGCATCCGTCGCTTCTTCCCGGCCTCGGTCCAAATCGGCCTTCCGGTCCGACTGGCATCCAATAGAGGCAGCCAAAAGGCCAGCCACAGCGAACAGTTTGCTTGTCATGAACGGAATCGTTGCAAGTCTTGTGCCGTTTCCCGAAATCATTGGCGTCTGATCAGTTCCAAGCAAAAACCCAGTGTGTAAGTTTGTTGGCCGAAACCCTCTACGGGACGAAACTACACGCTTTGACCTGTCAACAGGTTCTTTAGGTAATAGCAATAATGCCTCTCAGAAGGTTGGTCCGGTTGAACTTCCACATAATTGGGGTCCAATCATGAATGGCCCGACGCTTGCATCGAAGCGGGAATGGAATTCTGAGGAGTACGCAGCGTGCTCCCCCTGGAGATGAACTCGATGCTCACCACAATCGTTGTAGTGCTTATGATTTTGTGGCTTCTCGGCCTCGTGACGTCGTACACGATGGGCGGGTTTATTCACCTATTGCTGGTCCTGGCGATCGTCGCCGTGCTGGTCAGGGTCATACAGGGTCGACGACCTATTTGACGTGCGCGCACTTTCCGGAGGTCGCCTTTTCCAAGCCTCTTCGACTGCGTAAGTCGAACCTTGGCTGCGACGAGTGTGTGCCTTCGGATCGCGCGCGTCGTTCCTGAAAACGAGGGTGAAGTGCCGGCGCAGCAAGGACGCTGGATCCTTGGTGTACCCTTTGACCATGAACCGCCGGAGATTTCTGAGCGTGACCGCCGCCGCCCTACCGTCGGCGACCTTGCGCGAAACGACGCCTGAATTGTACTGGCAGCGAATTCGGGACGAGCAGTTTATGCTGCCGGACTGGCGCAATTTTCTGAACAACGGAAGTCTCGGCATCACGCCCAGGCCCGTGCTGAAGGCCATTGAGGACTTCATGGAAGGCGCGGCTGGACTCGCCTCGGACCAGTACCCGCGGTGGGGCTATGAAACGCTGGACGAAGAGCGGGCGGAGATGGCCGCTTTTGTTGGCTGCAAGAAGGACGAACTGGCCTTCATGCACAACGCCACGGAAGCGATGTCAACGATCGCTGCCGGCATCGACCTGAAGGCGGGCGACGAGGTGCTCATCACGGACCAGGAGCACGTCAGCGGACAGAATCCTTGGAAGTTGAAAGTCGCGCGATACGGCGTCACCTTGCGGGAAGTCAAGATCCCGATTCCTCCTAAAAGCAGCGCCCAACTGGCCGATGTCGTCGTTTCCGCGATCGGCCCCAAAACGCGGGTCGTCAGCTTCAGCGGCATTCTGACCACCATTGGGACAATCATGCCCGTGAGGGAGATTTGCGACGCGGCGCGGAAGAAGGGCGTCATCACTGTCATCGACGGCGCGCACATGAACGGGCAGATCCCATTGCAACTGAGCGAGTTGGGCTGCGACTACTTTGCCGGTAGCCCACACAAGTGGATGTTCGCGCCTGCGGGCTGCGGACTGCTCTACATCCGCGAGGAGAATTTGGACAGGCTATGGCCCTCGATCGTGACTGGAGACTGGGACAAAAAGGAACTGAAGGCGGCGCGGTTCATGAAGTTGGGGACCAACAATCGCGCGACGGTGGTTGGAATGATGGCGGGGCTGAAGTTCCTGAGAGAACTTGGGCCGGAAAACGTCTACAAGCGAATCCATGACCTGGCGCGGTATAACGAATCGCTGGCGCGCCAAAGGCCGTTTATTGAGGTGCTTTCGAGCGCCGATGAGCGGCTCTACGGCTCGCTGATCTGCATTGGTTTCAAGGGCGCCGACCTTACTCCCATGTGGCGCGCGCTGCGGTCGCGCAGGATTTGGACGATGATCTCCCCGAGCCTGCGCGTGTCCACGCACATCCACACACGGCGGCGCGACCTTGAAGAGTTCTACGCCACGCTGGACGAAGTTTTTGTTCAGAAGCGCGCCTGAGAGGCCTGATCCCGGCAGCAGATGTTAGGATGGGGTTTCCCCGTCATGAAACTGTTTCTGCCCGCTCTCTGCGCTTTCTTGACGCTCTGCGTGCCGGTCTTCGCCGTTGAGCCGCTGTCGCAGGAAGAGAAGTTCATTCTGGATTCGATTACAGCCAACCAGTTGCGGGGGCATGTGTCGTTTTTGGCCTCCGACGCTCTGGAGGGCCGGGACACTCCCTCACGCGGACTGGACGTCGCGGCGGAGTACATCGCATCTACTTTCAGGAGAATCGGGCTGAAGCCCGGGGCAGGGACAAGCTATTTTCAGGAAGGTTTCTTTCTGAAGACGAAAAAGCAGCCGATGGACTTGTTCCGCTGCGTGATCGACGCAGGCGAAAAGGGCAAATTTGACCTCCCGGCTGAAAAGGTCCGCCTGTCAGACCCGAGGGCGCTTGATGCCGAAGGGCTGGAAGCGGTCAAGGTCAGTCTGGAGACCGCCGAGACACCGCTCCCGTCAGCGGAGTCACTCCGGGGGAAAGCGGTTCTGCTGAGTTTCGGATCGGGCGGATTCAGCCCATGGGTGGCGGCGCGGCGTAAGGAGATTCAGCAGGCCACACCCGCATTGATCATTGAGTACAGTGGGTTCCTGCGCCAGTCGTCTCAGCGCCTGCCCAACGCCAACCCGCCCTCGCTCCGAACAAGCGACAGCGAGTATCAGAAGTTCTACGAAGCGCTCTCGGCGCCGGCCAAAGTCAGCGTCAAGCTGCAGGCACCCGAGGACGAGAAGATTCCCCTGCGCAACGTCGTAGGCGTCATGGAGGGCTCGGATGCCCAATTGCGCGGAACGTATGTCCTGCTGACGGCTCACTACGATCACGTCGGCATCAACGACAAGGCGCCGGGCGACGATAAGATCTTCAACGGCGCGAACGACAATGCCAGCGGCACGGCGACAATCCTCGCTCTGGCCGAGGCGTTCACCAAGGCGCCTAACAAGCCAAGGAGGACCGTGATCTTTATCGCCTACGCGGGCGAGGAGATCGGATTATTCGGATCCCGCTTCTATGCGATGGAACCGCTATTCCCGTTGAAGAACACGGTCGCCAATCTCAACTTCGAGCAGATGGGGCGCACAGATGACACCGAGGGGCCGCGGGTCCGGCAAATCACCGCGTCCGGCCTCGACTATACTTCGCTCGGGCAGGTTCTGGAGGATAGTTCGCACTTGATGGGCGTGAAAACCTGGAAGCACGAGCAGTACAGTGACGCCTTTTTCAGCCGCAGCGACAATCAGGCTCTGGCCGATGCTGGGGTGCCTGCCATCACACTGGCAGTTACCTGGCAATATCCGGACTACCATCGCGCAGGCGACCATTGGGACAAAATCGACTACGAGAATTTCGAGGCCATAGCAAGGGCTGTCGGGCTGACTTCCTTGCGCGTGGCCAACAGTTCGCAACCTGTGAACTGGATGACGGACAACCAAAAAAACCAACGTTATCGCAAAGCCTGGCAAGCAATGCAGGACAAGTGATTCGCCGATGAAGACGCTTCAATACGCAACGCCTCACGGCATCACCGTGACGCGAACTCTCACGCGGATGCCCTACTCCAAGGGCCTTGGCTCGCTCCTGCGCGAGCTCGACATCGCGCGCGGCATCTATCTTTCCTCCGGCTACGAGTACCCGGAACGGTACTCGCGCTGGGACATCGCCAGCCTGCGCCCGCCGCTGGAGATCGTCGGGCCGGGGCCGCGAGATCGAGTTCCGGCCCGTTGAACTCTGCGCGGCGAAATGCTCGCGGAGATGCTGCGCGCCGTCCTTGCCGGCCATCCGCACTGGGAGCGGCTCGGATTGGAAGGCGGACACTGCGCGGCCGTCTCAAACCGCTGCCCGCACTGTTTCCCGAGGAGGAGCGCAGCAAGCAGCCCTCGGTCTTCTCCATCCTGCGCGCGCTGATCGAAGAGTTCCGGCACCGAAGAGGACTCGCGCCTCGCCCTGGTGGGCGCGTTCGGCTACGACCTGCTGTTTCAGTTCGACCCCATCGAGCTCAAGCTGCCGCGCGGCGCGCCAGAAGGACCTGCACCTGTTCCTCTGCGACGACATCTGCTTCATGGACCGCAAGAGGGAGCAATCGAGCGCTATCAGTACGACTTCGAGCGCGACGCTCTCTCCACGCTCGGCCTCGACGCGCGCAGGACAGCCGGTGACGCCCTGCCGCGCGACGGCAGCCCCGAAATCGTCTCCGACCACACGCCCGAAGAGTACATGGCAGAAGGTGGAGACGGTCCGCGCAGGGCATGAAGCAGGGCGACTACTACGAGGTCGTGCTGCGCCAGACCTTCTCGGCGGCTTCGACGGGAAGCGCCTCGGAGCTGTTCGAGCGCGTGCAGCACAGCCAGCCCGAGCCCCTACGAGTTCCTGCTCCAGTTCGGCGACGAGCAATTGATCGGCGCGTCGCCCGGAGATGTTCGTGCGCGTCGAAGGCGAGCGCGTCGAGACCTGCCCCATCTCCGGCACGGCGCGGCGCACCGGCGATCCCGCTGCGCGACGCCGACCTCATCCGCGAGCTGCTCAACTCCGCCAAGGAAGAGTCCGAGCTGACCATGTGCACGGACGTGGACCGCAACGACAAGTCGCGCGTCTGCGTGCCGGGCTCGGTGCAGGTGATCGGCCGCCGGCTGATCGAGTCGCTACGCCGGCGTGTTCCACACCGTGGATCACGTCGAAGGCACCCTCGACGAGGGCTTCGACTCGCTCGACGCGTTCCTCATCCACATGTGGGCCGTCACCGTGATCGGCGCGCCCAAGAAGGCCGCCGCGCAGGCCATCGAGAACCTCGAGAAGGACGCGCGCGGCTGGTACGGCGGCGCGGTCGGCATGCTCTCGCTCAACGGCGACATCAACACCGGCATCCTGATCCGCACGGTCCATCTCAAGGACGGCATCGCGCGCTATCCGGTCGGCGCCACGCTGCTCTACGACTCCGTTCCGGCCGCTGGAGGAGGCGGAGACGCGCCTGAAGGCCACCGGGTTCTTCCGCGCGCTCCGGGAGCCACGGCGGAAATGGAGGTCGCCGCCACGGAAGCGCCCCTGCCGGCGCAAGGGCGTCAAGCTCCTGCTGGTCGACAACGACGATTGCTTCATCCAGACGCTGGCCAACTACGTGCGCCAGACGGGCGCCGAGGTGGTCACCTACCGCGCCGGTTTCCCGCTGTCGCTGATCGACGAGATCCAGCCCGACCTCATCCTGATCTCGCCGGGTCCGGGCCGTCCGGCGCGATTTCGGCGTGCCGGAGACTGGTCCGATACGCCGCCGACGCGGGCATCCCGGTGTTCGGCGTCTGCCTCGGGCTGCAGGGCATCGTGGAGGCCTTCGGCGGCGAACTGGGCGTGCTCGACTACCCGATGCACGGCAAGCCCTCCTGGATCGAGCATCGCAACGCCGGCGTCTTCGAGGGTTTGCCCGCGCGGGTGAAGGTGGGCCGCTACCACTCGCTGTACGCCAGTCGCGAGACGCTTCCCGCGTCGCTCGAAATCACCGCCGAAACCGACGACGGCGTCATCATGGGCGTACGACATCGCGAACTGCCGATCGAGGCGGTGCAGTTCCACCCCGAGAGCCTGCTGTCGCTGGATGGGGATCAGGGCCTCGCGATGATTCGTAACATGATCACCATCTATGGAAATTTCCGAAAGGCCCGGCAGACGGAAATCGGTGGCCGCGAATTGACCTTAGCCAATCGGTACTGGGAGCAAGGAGCTATTGCGATCTAGGGGTATTAGCCTGAAAATAGGGTTTCTACTATGAATCCAGGGGATCTGCTCTACATACTGCTCCTTGTCATCTGCGCTTGGCTCGCTCTCCACTGGGACGATGACGGCGGCGGCGGCAAACGGCTCCGCGTGCCGCTCATGCCTTAGAGATGGCCAGAGTTCTCGTCCTGGGCGGAGGGCTTGCCGGGTTGGCGGCATCGGCCGCGCTGGGCAGCGTCGGACACGATGTCACGCTCCTGGAAGCAAAGCCTTTCACTGGCGGTCGAGCAACTTCATACCCCCTGCCTGGCTCCGATTCCGACGAAGTCATCGACAACTGCCAGCACATCCTGCTGCGCTGCTGCGTCAATCTGCTCGACTTCTATCGCAGGCTCGGCGTGGAAAAATCGATCGGCTTCCATCGTGAGTTCAACTTCATCGAACCCGGCGGACGCATGTCGGTGATGAAAGCCGGCCGGCTCCCCAAGCCGCTGCACTTCACAGAGAGCTTCGCCAGCCTTCGCTTTCTCAGTCTGCGGGACAAGCTGGCAGTCGCCCGCGGGCTGCTGGCGCTGCAGATGGAACGAAAACGCGACGACCTCGACCGGATCACGATGTTCGAGTGGCTGGCGTCGAGAGGACAGACACCTCAGGCCATCAACCGCTTCTGGCGGCAGATCCTGGTGAGTGCGGTCAACGAAGACCTGGAGCGAATGGCGGCTTCTCACGGCTTTCAGGTCTTCTGGCTGGGGTTTCTGGCTTCGTCGAACAGCTACGAGATGGGCATTCCGGTCGTTGCCGCTCGGCGAACTGTATTCACAGGACGCCTGGGCAAGGCAAAAGCATGTTGATATTCGCCTGCGAACGTCTGCCGGGCGGCTCCGCTTCGGCGGCGACCGTGTGGCCGGAGTGGAAACGGGAGACGGCGATGTGCTCATGGCGGACCACTACGTCAGCGCCTTGCCCGTAGAGAAGCTGGCAGGGGTCGCGCCAGAACTGAGGATCGACTTCGGGGCCTTCGAACACAGTCCCATCACGGGCATTCACCTTTGGTTCGACCGGCCCATCACGGACTTGCCCCACGGAACGCTGCTCGACCGCACGATTCAGTGGTTCTTCAACAAGGGCGGCGGAAAGTATATCCAGTTGGTCGTCAGCGCCTCGCGCAGCCTCACTGCTCTCAGCAGGCAGGAGGTGATCGACCTCGCCCTGCGGGAGTTGGCGGAGTTCCTGCCCCTGACCGGTGAGGCGAAGCTGGAGAAGGCTCACGTCGTGAAAGAAATGCGCGCGACTTTTTCGGCACGGCCTGGGTTGGAAGGCATTCGTCCACCCGCACGCACGCGCTACTCGAACCTTTCGCTGGCCGGCGACTGGACGCGCAGTGGATGGCCCGCCACGATGGAAGGCGCGGTCCGCTCGGGCTATCTCGCGGCAGAGGACGCTTGCGAGCGCATGGGCAAACCCCATTCGTTTGTGTTGCCTGATATCGCCTGAGGCTGCCTATTTCTTGGCGGGAGCACCGGGCTTGCGCACACTCTCGTAATACTTCTGCACATAATCTCGCAGTTCCAGCGGCACTTCGTCGCGGCTTACTTCGCCGCCCGAGTCGGCGTGCTGCGCGCTGCGATTCACATAGGGTGTCTTGAGCTGCTGGTTCTTCGAGTTGTTGACCTCGACCATCACTTCGCCCTGCACGTTGAGGGCGCGTTTGCCGAGGACTTCGCTGAGCTTACCCATGGCTTCTTTTTGTTCGGCCAACTGGGTGTCTTTGTTGCCATCCTGCTTGCCAACGCCGCTCTTCTCGTTCTGCGACGGAGCCTCCTGCTGATCGCCGGGCTGTGAACGAGCCTGTTGCGGGCTATCGCCTTCACCTGGCTGATCGCCCTGCTGAGTGGCATCTGCGTCCTGGGCTTGCTGCTGGCCTTTGGCGCTCTGCCCTTTGTCCGATTTCTTGCCCTGCTCGCTCTTCTGACTCTTGTTGGAGGCACTCTTGGTGTCGCCGCCCTTGGATTCGATCTTCATCTTGTCCATGAGGTTGGCCAAGGCATCCCGCATCTTGTCCATAAGGCTGGAGTCTTTTTGATTGGAGCGATCCTTGGGCGGCTGCTTTTCGCCGCCTTTGCGCGGATCGCCGGCGCCTGAAGGATTGGCGGGGTCGTCGCCGGCAGCGTCCTTGGCACCATCGGCCTCGGTCTCGTCACCCTCGGATTCCGACCCATCGTTAGCGCGGCTGTCGTCCTTTTGGCCCTGCCTCCCGGCTTGCGTGGCGTCGGGGCTTTTCATGCTCTCCAGCTTCTGTTCGGCCAATTGCTCCTGGGTCCAGGCCGATTGCTCCTCGGTGGGGACTTCCAGAGTCTCGACGCCAGGGATATCGGCCTTGGCCATTTGCTTCGGGGCGGCTTTGCGCTTGGCCACGGGCGCGCCGGTAAGAGTATCGAACTCGACGGCCGCCAGGGGCGCAGTAAGGTCAAAGGTATTCAAGAGACCATACCGGAGCATGAAGAGCGATGCTGCCAGCAGGAAGGACGAGCCGGCCGCCCAGCCGCTGCGAGGCCAACGAAGCGGCAGCGCCGCGCGCACATCGGTGTTGGCTGCGCTGTTCTCCGCATTCTCGTTCAGCCTGGCGAGAAAAACCGGATCGGGCTCTATGGCGGGACGGCCGTCGCGGTAGTGAAGGGCGGTGGAAAACAGGTCGCCGGTCTCCAGAGCGCCGTCCAGTCTCAACGCGACCTTCGCCTTCTTCGGCGTTGCCTGATAGACGCGCCACGCGGCCCAGCCCAAGGCAGCGACAGCCAGGCCTGCGGGCCACCGCCAGTCAAGCACTTGAGTGCCGGCCAGCAATAAGGCGCAAAATCCCAACAGCGCGGCAGCGACTGCCCACCCGCCCTCGCGCACGGCGGCCTCGTCGCGGCTGCGGCGCCGCGCCTCTTCCAAAACCCTGGTCAATGCTGTCTGCGTATTCACGGCCTCTTATTCCATACTTCCACAGAAAGACGGCTAGTGCGGCGACCCGTCCCGGTGGGTCAGTAAGGGGCAGCGATCATGGCGAAACTGTGATCAGTCGCGTCGAAGAGGATCTCCTCGGCTGCAAGTCCTGTGTCGAGGAGTGCGGCGCGGCAGATGCGGCCTTTTTCGGCCCAAACGACACTGTCACCGTCGCGCTCGGCCCACTCCCAAGCAGGCTTTTTCAACCGGACCCCGAGATGCACATTCTCCGCCTCGTGCTCATCCCAATAGCAGCCCTTGCCGGGCGGCGCCCCAACCTGGGCGTGAGCAAACTTGCGCAGAGTCCAACCCCGCGCCAGCGGCTTCTCAAATACGTCGCAGGAGTCGAACAGGACTTCGCTGAGTTTCTCCACCAGCTTCCATCCATCCCTCTGCAATCGTGGGTAGTAAACGCTCAAACACTCTCCCCCGCGCCCGCCATCCGGCTGATGGACTTTATCCTGCTTTACCTCGTTTGAATCCTCCAACGGGAAATGCATGCAGGCCCCGTTCAACCAGTATGTGCGCTGCCCGGTGAAGAGTCCGCCGCCGAGCCAACAATCGCCTTTGCCATGGAGAGCAACTGCCTTCAGCCAGGGCACGCGCGCCACCGCTGTCCAGGAGCCTTTGGTTGGGGAGTCCAGGCGGCCGCCTCTGGCAAAGTAGATCCAATATTCCCCGTCAGGTGAAATATCGCAGCGCCGCTCATAGATTCTCCCGCGCAACCATTGCGCGACTTCGAACTGGTCAGTCGACCGGTCCCAGAGAATCGAGCACACCGCGTTTGACGGCCCGCGACGCAAAACCACCGCGCGCGGCGACTGGCTCGCCAGAAGCACGTGGAGCCTGGGCGGATGCGTAGCGGCCATTGACGTCGATTGTGTCACTCTCGGGCAGTTCGATACCATAGAAGATCAACCACATGCTGCGATTTGAAACAGCCGGCGAGTCGCACGGCGAAGCTCTGGTTGCGACCCTCACCGGCCTCCCGGCCGGTGTCCCCGTTTCCGTGGCCGCCATCAACCGCGAGTTGTGGCGGCGTCAGCAGGGCTTTGGCCGCGGCGGGCGCATGAAGATCGAGACCGACACCGCCCGAGATCGTCTCCGGCGTGCGGCACTCGATCACCATCGGTGCGCCCATCGCGATGCTCATCGAGAATCGCGACTGGGAGAACTGGACCGAGGTCCTGCCGGTCGAAGCTCAAGCGGGCAGCGAAGAAAAGAAGAAGCCGCTGAAGCGCCCGCGACCGGGTCACGCCGACCTCGCCGGCGCCATCAAGTACAACTTCCCGGACGCGCGCTACATCCTGGAGCGCGCCTCCGCCCGCGAGACCGCCGCGCGTGTCGCTGTTGGCGCGCTCGCCAAGCAGTTCCTGGGGCAGTTCGGCATCGAAGTGCTCAGCCATGTGCTGCAGTGCGGCCCGGTGCGACTGCAGCGCGATGCCGGATTGGACGAACTCGCGGCACTTGGCGGCGAAGGATGAAGTCCTGCTGGGCTGCGTCGATGCCGAAACGGAAGCCCGCATGAAGGAAGTGGTCGACGAGGCCTACCGCACCGGCGACACCATCGGCGGCGTCTTCGAAGTCAGGGCCAAGGGGTTGCCGATCGGCCTGGGCTCGCATATCGCCTGGGACACGCGCCTGGACGGGCGCCTGGCGCAGGCGATCGTGTCGATGCAGGCGGTGAAGGGCGTCGAGATCGGCGACGCCGATGAAGCCGTGGTTCAGTTCGGATCGAAGGTGCAGGACACGATCCACTACGACAAGCAGGAGCGGCGTTTCTGGCGCGGCGCGAACAAGGCGGGCGGCCTCGAAGGCGGCATCACCAACGGAGAGGAATTGGTGGTTCGCGGACTGTTGAAGCCCATCTCGACGCTGCGCCGGCCGCTGGAGTCGGTGGACCTCGACACGCGCGAGCCATCCGCCGCGGCCTACGAGCGCTCCGACGTCTGTGTGGTTCCCGCCGCCGGCGTGATCGGCGAAGCGATGGTCGCACTGGTCCTGGCTCAGGCATTTCTCGAAAAGTTCGGCGGCGATTCCCTCAACGAGACGCGACGCAACTATTCGACGGCTACCTCCAACAAGTGAGGGAGTTTTGATGTCTGTTGCGGATTGTGAAGTATGGCGACCCGGTCCTGGAGACGGTCGCCGAACCGGTGACGGAGTTTGGCACGCCGAGCTGCACAGCTCGTCGACGACATGTTCGAGACGATGTACGCCAACAAGGGCATCGGGCTGGCGGCGCCGCAGGTGGATCTCACCAAGCGCCTTTTCGTGATCGATCGTTTCCGTCGGCGAGGACCCGTCGGCGAAACTGGTCCTGATCAACCCCGAGATCCTCGTAAAAGAGGGCAGGCAGGTCGGCGAGGAAGGCTGCCTGTCCATTCCCGGCTTCCGCGAGGATGTTTCCCGGGCCTACAAGATCCGAGTCCGCGCCCAGAACGTCGAGGGAGAGTTCTTCGAAATGGAAGCGGACGAACTGCTGTCGCGCGGCATCCAGCACGAAAACGATCACCTCAACGGCATCCTCTTCCTCGCGCATCTGAGCCATCTCAAGCGCGACCTGATCCGCCGCAAGATCCGCAAGCTCGTGAAAGCCGGCGAGTGGGAATAGCCCCAATCGACGGGACCCGGCGATGAAGACCGTCTTTCTCGGCACGCCGCAATTCGCCGTTCCCACGCTGGAGGCGCTCGTCGCGGCCGGGCACGAAGTGGTGGCGGTGTTCACGCAACCGGACCGGCCCAAGGGACGCGGTCAGGAAGTGGCCTTCTCGCCGGTGAAGGAGTGCGCACTGCGGCATTCGCTGCCGGTCTTTCAACCAGCAAAGGTGCGCCAGCCCGAGGTCGTCGAGCAACTCGAGGAAATCCGCCCGGACGTGATGGTGGTAGTCGGCTACGGCCAGATCATCCCGCAGTCGATCATCGATCTTCCCCGCTCGGCATCATCAACGTGCACGCCTCGCTGCTGCCCCGATACCGCGGCGCGGCGCCGATCCAGTGGGCCATCGCCAATGGCGAAACGGTCACCGGCGTGACGACCATGCAGATCGACGCCGGCCTCGACACCGGCGACATGCTGCTGAAGGCGGAGACCCCCATCGGTGCCGAGGAGACCGCGCTCGAGGTTGGGCAGCGGCTGGCCGAACTTGGCGCTGCCCTGCTGATTGAGACCCTCGCGCGACTGGAGGCGGGTGTTCTCACGGCGCAACCGCAGGACGACAGCGCTGCGACGCTGGGCGCCTATGCTTATTCGCGAAGACGGTCTCATCGACTGGACGCAGCCTGCCGCGGTCATCCCCAATCGGGCGCGCGGCTTCCAGCCCTGGCCCGGCGCCTGGACTTGGTTCCGCGGCAAGCGCTTCAACCTCTGGCACGTGCGACCCGCCGGAATCGAATCTCCCGCCATCCCAGGCCGCCTCTTCACATCCGGGCGCCGCCTGTTCGCTTCCTGCGGGGCCGGACAGACGATCGAAATCCTCGAACTCCAGCAGGAAGGACGCAAACGCCTCCCCGTCGCGGCATTCCTCAACGGCACGCCGCTCCTGCCCGACGATACTCTTGGAGCAACTTCAGAATGAAGCTCCCCTCTGGCTTTCTGTATGCCGCCTGCTATGCGGGAATCCGCAAAGTCCCGCGCAACGACCTGGCGCTGATTGTCGGCATCACTCCGGCCTCGGCCGCGTCCGTGTTTACGACCAATCGAGTGCAGGCCGCGCCGGTGATCGTTTCGAGAGCCACCTGAAGGCGACCGGCGGAGTCGCCCGCGCGATTCTGGTCAACGCCGGCAACGCCAACTGCGCCACTCGCACCGGTGAGCGGGTCGCCGCCTCGAACTCGCGCACCGCCGCGAAACTGCTCGGCGCAAAGCCCCAGCAGGTCCTGCCGTCTTCCACCGGCGTGATCGGTGTCGAACTCGATGCAGCCCTGATCAACAATGCGCTGCCGGAACTGGTCGCCGGGCTCTCGCCGGACAAGTTTGACGACGCCGCCGACGCCATCCTCACCACCGACACGGTCAGGAAGACCGCATCCGCGAAGGGCCCCGGGTTCGTCGTCGCCGGCATGACCAAGGGCTCCGGCATGATCCATCCGGGCATGGCCACCACGCTGGGCTTCGTAGTGACCGACGCCGCGGTGAGCCCCGCTGCCTTGCGCAAACACCTGAAGGCGGCGGTCGAGCCGCAGCTACAACCGGCTCAGTGTCGACGGCGACATGTCCACCAACGACACGCTTGCCGTCCTGGCCAACGGCGCCTCCGGAACGAAGGTCACCGCGCGCAACGCCGCTGCGTTTCAGGCAGCGCTGGACGAGGTCTGCCAATCGCTGGCCAAACAGATCGCACGCGACGGCGAAGGGGCGGGACACTTCATCGAGATCCAGGTGGAGGGCGCGGCTGGCGATGACGAAGCCGCGCGCGTCGCGCGGGCCATCGCCAACTCGCCGCTGGTGAAAACCGCCATCGCCGGCGCCGACCCCAACTGGGGCCGCATCCTGTGCGCTGCGGGCTACTCGGGCGTGGCGTTCGACCCGGCCCAGGTCGACATCCGCCTGCAGGACGTGCTGCGTCTGCCGGCAACGGGCTCGCTGCCCGCTACGATGAAACCGCATTGATCGAGAAGCTCGAAGACAAGGGACGTGCTCATCAGCATGAGCGTCGGCAAGGGACTGGGCAAGGCGACCTTCTGGACCTGCGACCTCACCCACGGCTACATCGACATCAACGGCTCGTATCGCACATAGGCGGATCGCACGTAGACGGGCCGTACGCAAGCGGCGCGCTCCTGAATCGGCGAGGCGGCCCAAGCCTGAGCTATCCTCGTTGTCATGTTGTTCACGGGCCTGGAGCATACCGCGATCGCTTCCCCTCATCCCAAGGACCTCGCCGATTGGTACGTTGCCAATCTGGGCTTTGTCATTAACTACGAGTACGACGGCAACTACTTCGTGAAAGCCCCGAACGGCGCCATGCTGGAGATCATTCCCAGCGAAGGTCCGGCGGTGGAAACGGCAATGAAGACTCCGGGCATCCGCCACCTGGCCGTCATGGTGAGCGATTTCGACGCCGCACACGAGGAACTGCAGAAAAAGGGCATCCAGCTCCTGAGCGACCTCATCAACAATCAGGGCAACCGGCTGGTCTTCTTCGCCGATCTCGATGGCAATATTCTCCACCTCATCGCGCGCCCCCAGCCATTGCCGTAAGGAAATCGACGCCTGAACCGACCATCGCTCTTTACCGCCTTCGAATCGCGCAACTTCCGGCTCATGTGGGCCGGGGCATGTACGTCGTCCATCGGCACCTGGATGCAGAAGCTGGCGCAGAGCTGGCTGGTATTGAAGTTGTCCGGCTCGCCTTTCCTGCTGGGCCTCGATTCGTTTCTCGGGCGAGATTCCGATATTCCTGCTGGCGCCCTTTGCCGGAGTAGCGGCCGACCGGTTCGACCGCCGCCGGGTCCTGCTCCTGTCCCAGTGCCTGCAGATGAGCTGCGCGTTCACGCTTGCGATTCTGTTTGCGATCGGCACGGTGGAGGTCTGGCACATTCTGTCGTTAAGCTTCCTGGTCGGCATCGCGCAGGCCTTCGGCGCACCTTCCTATCAGTCGCTGCTGCCTTCGCTGGTGCCCCGCGAGAACCTGTCAAACGCCATCGCGATGAACTCGATCCAGTTCAACCTGGCTCGCGTCATCGGCCCGGTGCTGGGTGGTCGGGCACTGACTCAGTTGGGCGCGGCCTGGTGCTTCGGGCTCAATGGCATCAGCTACGTGGCCGTCATCATTTCTCTACTCGTCATCCACGTGCCGTTCACGCCCAACGTGCGACACGAGACCGTCCTGGTGAGCATGAAGCAGGGCTTCGATTTCATTCGCCGCAGGCAAGGGATGCTGCCGATGATCGCCGTGGCTTTCGTCTGCACTTTTCTGGGTATCCCGATCCTCGTCTTTCTGCCGGTATTCGCCAAGGACATCTACCATGGCGACGAGAAAACCTACACGATCCTGCTTGCCCTTGAAGCCGCCGGAGCCATCTCGGGCGCGCTGCTGGTGGCAGCCCGCGGCAAGCGCGGCGGGCTCGGTCGCGACGCATTGCTCGGCCTCTTCATGCTGGGCATTTTCGAATCCGCATTCGCCTTCTCGCCCAACATGATCTTCGCCTGCGTTTCGCTCTTCTTTGGCGGCGTGGCGCTGATCGGCTGCTTCGCCCTGTTGAGCTCGCTGGTTCAGCACATGGCCACCGACGAGATGCGCGGCCGCGTGATGAGCCTTTACAACATTGCTTTCCGCGGCGGGATGCCCATCGGCAGTCTGGTGACCGGCGCGTTAATCCCCTCGTTCGGCGCGCCGCTGATCGTGGGCGTGTATGGGATTCTCCTGGCCTTTCTCGCACTCTACCTGATTCTGTTCCAACGCCGGTTCGCATCTCTCTGAGGCTGGCACGCGTCGATACAATAGGTAATCCACTGCATGATCCAATTCCTCGCACCCCTTCTACTGCTCGCCCCGCTTTCCCTGACTCTGCCGTCCGACCTTAAGTCTGCCCGGGACCGGCAGGACCGCGCTGCTCTCGACAAGCTGTCGGCCGCAGCAGCAGCGCAAGTGCAGGCCAAACCCGAGGATGCTCGCACGCTGACCCTCGCCGCCGTCACGGAGAATGTGCGCGCCGAAGTTTTGCTTGAATTGCGCGACCGCAACGCGGCTCGAGGAGCGGCCGAAGCCGGCATCCGTCACGCCGAGAAGCTTGTCCAGATCCAACCAGGGTCTGGAGAGGCGCATCGCCTGCTCGGCACCCTCTGCGGCCAGATCATCCCGGCCAATGTCCTGGCCGGACTGAAGTATGGCAAGTGCGCCATGGATGAGGTCAATCGCGCGATTGAGCTCGAACCGAAATCCAGCAGCGCCTGGCTGAGTCATGCCGTGGGGAACTACTATCTGCCGCCCACATTCGGCGGGAGCCTGGAGACTGCACTCGCCGACATCGAAAAGTCACTGCAATTGGATCCCAAGTCCGCGGACGCCTGGTTCTGGAAAGGACTTGTCCTGCGCAAGCTGAACCGCAATCCGGAGGCCCGAAAGGCACTGGAGAAGAGCCTCGCTCTGAACCCGACGCGAATCTGGGCGCGAGAGCAGCTGGAAAAGACACCTGTGCAGTGACCTCGGAACGACTCCTGCCGATTGGTGCGCTGGTGCTGCTGGCCTTGGCTGGCTTCACCTGGTTTCCCGGCCACACATGGCTCCAATCGGACACGCAGATTTACACCCCGATTCTCGAACACCTGGCAGATCCCGGCTTGTTAGCCCGCGACCCGATCGCCATTCATGCCCACGTCACGTGGACCATCTACGACGAAGTCAATCTGGCGCTGCACCGGGCGGCCGGTCTGGACTGGGGCGAGATGCTGGCGTTTCAGCAAATAGTCTTTAGGAGCCTGGGACTGCTGGGCTGCTTCCTGTTCGTGCACTCATTCAGCGGCGGAATCCGCCCAGCGCTGTTCGCGGCGGCCTGCTTCGGTCTCGGCGCCGTGGTCGACGGCCCTGCTGTGCTCACCATTGAATACGAACCCGTACCGCGCACATTCGCGGTCATGCTGTTATTGCTCGCGTTCGGACTTGGCGCTCAGGGGCGATGGGCCTGGTCCACCGCGGCTGCGACGCTGGCAACCCTTTACCACCCCACCACGACGGCGCCCTTCTGGTTGTCACTCCTGTTCGTGGCGCTCCGCGAGCCGCTGCTGCGCCGGCGGGCCGCGATTGACGCAGCGGTAGCCGCGGGCTTTCTTTTCCTGGTCGCATTTCTCGCCCCGGGCGCTCGCGAGCCGCAACCGTGGTTTGGCAGAATCGACGATGCGCTGGCACAGGTGCAGCGGCTGCGTGGGGCTTATAACTGGGTGGAACTCTGGCCGCCTGCCTGGCTCGCGCAGTACTTCATCCTTTTCGCCGTCGTCCTGCTCGCCTGGCGCCGCCTTCGGGATCACCTTTCTCCTCTGGTTTCACGTTGGATTCTTGCATTGAGCGTTTGTGCCATCGCCTCGGTTCCCCTGCAATGGCTGCTGCTGGACCGGCTGCGGTGGATTCTCATCCCGCAGTTCCAGCCCGCCAGGGCGGTGCTCTTCCTGACTGCATTGACGGTGTTGATGGGTGCAGCCTGTGGCTGGCGGGCCGCAGCCTCGGGCCGGTGGGCGGAGAGTATCGCCTGGCTCGCTGTGGTGTATGCCCTGCCAGCCAACGGTCTCCTCGTTACGAGCGCGTGGCCGGTTCAGCGGCTCATGCTTGTCCTGGCGCTTGCCGCGGGCGCTTGCCTCACCGCGATCTATTGCACTCGCCGGCCGGGCGCACTATCGAGCGTGGCATTCGCCCTCACACTCGCCGCGCCCTTCTTCCTGATCCCGAAACTCGGAGCGGTCCGCAATTACCGCACGCTCCATACGCCGGAACTCGACCAGCTTTGTGCCTGGGCCTCCACGTCGAGCCCGCGGGACAGCGTCTTCCTCTTCCCCGACGTGCACCGCCGGCTGGAGCCCGGTGTCTTTCGCGCTAAAGCCCGGCGGGCCCTTTATGTCGACTGGAAGGGCGGCGGCCAGGTCAACATCATGCCGCGTCTGGGGTTGGAGTGGTGGAGGCGCTGGTCGGCAGTGGGACAAGCCAGACAAACCCAGACCCCGATATCGCGCTATCGCGAATTGGGGATCGACTATCTGGTCGTCCAGGCGGGCAAGCGGCCGCCGGACACAATCCCGCTATTTGCGAACTCGGCCTGGGAAGTGCTGCCCGTTCAGCCTTGAGCGGCAAGAAAGGCATCCACGTCAGCCCGAGACGGGATCGACGCCTGTGCGCCAAGCTTGGTCACCGAAAGCGCCGCGGCGGCGTTGGCAAAGCGCAGGCTTTCACCAATCGGCCGGCCCTCGGCAAGCGCCACAGCCAGGGCGCCGTTAAATGTATCGCCGGCCGCTGTCGTATCGACGGCCTTCACCGCGAAACCCTCGACCGCCATCCGAATCTCGCCGTCATCGTAGTAGCAGCCCTGATCCCCCAGTTTGACGATCACCGATTTCGGTCCGAGTCCGAGCAGTCCCGACGCCAACTCCGCAGCCACCCGCATCGAGACCCGGCCCGGCGGACGGCCAAGCAGAATGGAGGCTTCGGTCTCGTTTGGCGTCAGGATGTCACACGCACCAAGAACGGACGGCGGCAGCGGCCGGGCCGGCGCCGGGTCGAGAATGGTCCGGGCTCCTGCCTTTTGCGCGGCCAGCATCGCCGCAGTCACAGTTTCCAGCGGGGTCTCAAGCTGAAACAGCGCCACCGCCGCGTCTCGCCAGATTCCAGAATTGCCCGCCACATCCGCTGGCGTCAGCGCTCCATTGGCGCCGGCGGCAATCACAATCGAATTCTGGCCCCCTGCCTCAACCCAGATCAACGCGGCGCCTGTGGCCTGCCCCTGGGTGCCGAGAACTGACGAAACATCAACCCCGGCGGCCGCCAAGCTGGCTTTCAGTTGATCCCCGTTTGCGTCGTGGCCGACTCGTCCCAACATCAGCGTCCGCGTAGCCACCCCCAATCGGCCCGCGGCGCAGGCCTGGTTGGCTCCCTTGCCGCCGGGAATCGTCTGGAAGGCGGAGCCGTGTGTGGTCTCTCCGGGCGCGGGAAGGCGTTCCACCTGAACGACAAAGTCCATGTTCAGGCTGCCTGTGACAGCAATGCGATTCGGCATGTGAGAAGATTCTACGCGAAACTCAGTTGCTCAGGTCAATGCCAAGACTCTTGAGTTCGTTCGCGTAGAGTTTGCGATGTTCGATGGACCACTCTTCGGTCCCTTCGGCGATTTCTTTCTTCATCGACCGGATCTTCGTTCGTGCCGCCTTGTCCGCCTTCTCTTCCTGCTGCAGAATGTCTCCAAACAGGCGAACCACTTCCAAACGGACATCGTTGGCGTCCTTGCGGAATCGGCAATCGCGGCTCTTCCTCAATCCTTGCACCAGCTTGTGCGAGATTTCGTTGATCTTGTCCCGGCTCAGCTTCATCTGATCGCCGGTCTCGCGTCCGGAAGCACGCACGATCTTCCGCTGTGCCACCATCTGGTTCTTGATCTTCCGAAACATCTCGGAATAGCTGATGGCATTGTTGCTCATGTAGACCGAATACTGCTCCAGGATGTCCCGCACCTCGTCGTTGAGTTTGTCCTCGACGGCCAATTCCTCGTTGATGAGGGTGTGGATCATCTCCGCAATGCTGGTCGGGTTGATGATTTCAATGGTGCTGGCGCCAAGCTTGGCGGTAAGCTGGCGGCTGAGATAGGCGACGAACTCGCGGGCAAGAAGCATTCTTCAGAGGGGCTCAGCCCCTTCCCGAGTGGCTGCGCCCTCATACTCCAGTCTAAGAACCGAGCCGCGGAGTGTCAAATCCGGGGTGGGGCAATCTACAGCACACCGACGTCACAACTCCGGATCGCTTCCATGAAGTTCTATTTGCTATTGACCTGATCCCAAGAGGTGTCCGGGTTGAACTCCTCCATCGACGAAGCCGCATTGGCTGTCTGCTCTCCGAGGTCTTTCTCGTATACGACACCCTCATGGTTCACTATGAATGTCATGACGCCACTGTGCCGGTACCTGGCGGGATAGGCGACCTGGCGAAGCCGCCTGACAGGCTGCCGTCCTTCGCGACATAGCTCTTCGCGCCGCCGCTAGCGGCCGTCCCCTGGGCCTTGAGGATACGGAAGTGGTAGCCCCAGAAAGGCTTGGAAATGCTTTGGCCTTCGTCATAGCCTTCCGCGGCGGCCTCCGCCACGAGATCACCCATCGGACTGGGAGGCTCCGACGGGCCGGGGCTCCAGTAAAGGCCGTCCTGCCGTCCGGGCGTGCTGCGGAACCTTTCGGCGAAGAGTCCGGCGAGCTTGCCGTCGCGCGGCTGGCTTGCGTATTTCTTCTGCATGAGCACGTAGGTCCGGCAGAGATCGATGACTCCGATTTCGTTGCGGCCGATGCGCCGCGCCAGGATCTCCTGCACGCCAGCCTGGGTGTCGTACTGCCACCCATCGCCAGCCTTCATCAAGGGCATTGGGAAGGGCCACTGCTCATCACCGACGATCAATTCCCTGCGGTCGGCTCCGAGCGGAGCCCAGCGCCACGATTGCTGCATCGCCAAAGCCAACACCTCCCGGTCGTGCCGGTCGGAAACCGGATCGCCGGAAGAGAACTCGGCTGCCTGGCCAGGGCCGAAGATCTGCTCTAGTTGCTGAAGGTCGTTGGCTCTCAGGCCATCGAGGAGCGCCTCGGCGGCGGCATCAGGATTGGCAAAGACCTTGCCGGAAGGCTTCGTCTTGCAGCCTTGGGGCAGCAATGCCAACAATGCCAAAAGCGATACGGTTGTGAGGCTCTTCGGGTGTTTCATTCGAATTCTCCTGTCTCTCCACTGGCAGACTTGCTCGAAACGCTCACCGACGCGAGCTCCGACTGCCGGAGAGGCTGCCGCTGCCGCGCCCGCTGTGTGTTCGAGCGCTTGCTCCGCTTTGGTAACCGGACAGCCCGCCGCCACTGCGCTGTGAGGCGGCTTGGCCGCCGCCCAAGCTGGACGTGCCAGCCATGCTCTGGCGTTCGGTCTGACGGCTGGCGGAGCTGGCCTGGGCCGAGGCCTTCTGGGAGTCAAAGCCGGCCTGGCGGCTGTCGAGGTTGCCCTGGGCCTGAGTTTGACGGCTATGGATCCTGACGTGCGCCGTGTAGGTCAGCCTGTCCATCCCTTGCCTGATTGTCAGCGACGCACGAGAGCCTCGTCTCTGCGCGATGGAAGTGATGGTTCGTTTCCGGAGTTGTCCGCCCGCCGCAGCCGCGCGACCGTCGGCGAGCAAAGGCAAATTATTGTTCTCCAGTGGCTGCGGCTCCTCAGTCAATGTATTGAACCTGAGTGCCAGCTGCACCGGCCGATCATTTGCCCACGTTTCGGGTTGGCCTTGGAGCTCTTCAGCATCGATGGCGGACCCTATGAGGGTGAGGGGCATCCCAACCGGTGGGACTGCCGATGTCGTTTGCAGCTTGCTGGAACTCGATCAGAGAGTGCATGGTCGATGCTTCAACGGGCTGCTTCAGGAGGCTACAACGATGGATGGGTGGATTATGGTGCGATCCAGACCCTGCGATTGATCGCCTCCGCGCGGAGTCGAGAGATCAGGTTCTCGACGAACCGCATGATTGCCACCGCTTGGCTCTCCCCTTGGAGCCTCGTGATTCGGCGAATCTTGTCCGCTCACAGAGGATTGCCCCGCCATGACGAACGCACCCGAGGCGAACCACACCGCGATCAGAGCCTTGATGGACACTCGCTATTCTAGCGCCACGCCCACGCCCAGCAACACCGCAAACCTCATCCACCAACCAACAGATGCGAGGGCTGATCAATGCACCGGTCCGCCCGTATGGCTATTGAGGAACTCCGGGTTGATCTCGTTTCTCACCCTGTGGCTTTCGCCCGCCGGCCGCCAGAAACGGATCTGCTGCTCACCCAGTCTCCACGTCAGGCAGGCATCGCCGCCCTTGTAGCGAGTCGGGAAATCGACGGTGCCAGCCTCCAGGTCGGTCACCTCGACGCCCAGGAGTTCCAGCGATTCCATCGTATCTTTGAGTTCATGGAGGGCATTCCGGCGCTCTCGCATGAGGCGTGCCTCATGGGCAGGGTCGAGGTCGATGCCACCCATCAACTCAATCCGGCCAATCAGCCTGGCCAGTGCCAGCCCGCCCTGCTCCATGTGACCGCGCGATTCACGCGCCGCGCGCACGAGTCGTGCGACCTCCGGAAGGAGACCTTGAGCCTGATCGAGTGAGAAATAGCGTCTCGACATGATTGCACCGCTTCATTTCTATAGACGTTGAATTCGCCAACTTGGGTTCCCGACTGCACTCGATCCGTTCATGCCCCGATCGGTCCCGCTCGCCAAGCCAGCGGCCCGCTCACGGGATGTCATTGATTGTCAGCCAGTTACGGATTCACAATGGAAGAACAGGCTCGATGATATTCCTGTTCCTCATTCTCACGCTCGCCGCCGCCGCCCAGACGGGAAGCCAAGGTGTGGTCTCCGGCAAGGTGACCGTCGCCGCAAACGGCCAGGCGCTGCATAACGCAACGGTCCATCTGAGCCCCTCCGGCCGGTCTGTCCAAACCAATGAAGAAGGTGTGTTCATGTTCGCCGGGGTCTCACCGGGTACCTACACGGTCATTGCCCACATGCACTCGTTGTCCGATGACAAACGGGAAATCCAGGTCGCCGCGGGCCGGACAGCAACCGTGGACTTTGCTCTCAAGTTGAGCCCTGTTCGCGAGTCGATCACAGTGACCGCCGAGGGCCGCGAAGTGTCCACCTCCGACGCCCTGCAAACCGTGACATCAGTTGAAGGCTACGAGTTGACAACGCGAGGCCAGGCGTCATCGCTTGGAGACTTATTGGAGAATGAAACCGGGATCGCCAAGCGCAGCGGCGGTCCCGGATCCTCGCGTCCCGTCGTACGAGGCTTCGATGGAGACCGCGTGCTGGTGCTCCAGGATGGAGTCCGCACCGGAACGCTTTCTTCTCAGTCCGGCGATCATGGCGAACCGATTGATGCGACGTCAGTCGACCGTGTCGAAGTCGTTCGCGGACCGGCCACGCTGCTTTACGGCAGCAGCGCCATGGGTGGCGTCGTCAATATCCTGACCGGACACCACATCCTGCATGAGCATCCGCACGAAGGGGTGCATGTCACACTCACCGGCCTTGGCGGATCCGCGAACGCTCAAGGCGGCGGTAGTGGGCAGCTTGAAGTCGGCCACGGGCATTGGTTGTTCTATGGAGCCGGGGGCGGGCAGCGGACCGGCGACTACAAGACGCCGCTCGGCACAGTTGAAAACTCCGGCGGCGATATGGAGCACGGCAATGCCGGGGTGGGCCGATTCGGAGAAAAGATCAGTTTCAACGCCAATTACTTGCAGCAGCGTGGCTTCTATGGCGTGCCCTTCGATAGCAGCCAGGCAGATGACCAGTCGGAAGGCCCCGTCGGCCTGGAATGGCGCCGGCACAATCTGCGCGGCAATCTGGCCTTCAAGGAACTGGGGAGCTTCCTGGATCAGTTCCAACTCGCCCTCAACTACTCCGATTGGAACCACAACGAGATTGAGTTGGCCGGCAACATCGTCGGCACTCGCTTCTTCAACAAACAGTTCATCTACAGTGGAACTTTCACGCAGAAGAAGCGCGGAGCGTGGGGCGGGAGCTTCGGCTTCTGGGGCATGGAACGCAATTTCGAAGCCTTAGGCGCGGAGGCCCTCGCACCTCCAGTCGACCAGAATGCGTTCGCGGTGTATGGACTGCAGGAGCTGACGGTGGACAAGTTCAAGCTGCAGTTCGGCGCCCGCTATGAGCGCAACGCCTACTCGCCGGAGGGGCTGGTAAGCCGGACTTTCAATGGCGTCTCAGCTTCGGTCGGCGTTTCTGTACCCCTGTGGACCGGAGGAAGCTTCGTCACCAACTACATGCACTCCTATCGCGCGCCGGCGCTCGAAGAGCTCTACAACCACGGACCGCATCCGGGCAACGGCGTCTTCGAAGTAGGCGACCCGATGTTACGTCGGGAACTCGGCGACACCGTTGAGGTCGCCCTTCGCCAGCAGAACCGCCGCTTCCGCGGTGAGCTCCAGTTATTCCGTTACCAGATGCGCGACTTCGTGTTCTTCAATCCCACCGGCGAGTTCGAAGACGGCCTGCCCGTTGCCGAGTACAAGCAGGCAGGTTCCCGCTTCATCGGTGCGGAGGCAAAGACTGAAGTCAACGTGTACAAGCCGCTCTGGCTGGCACTCGGCTTCGACGCAGTCGACGCCAACCTGTCCGCGGATGGACGCACTAACCTGCCGCGCATCCCGCCGGTTCGCGGCCGCGTCGGGCTCAACTGGTATTGGCGCAGTCTCAGCGTCAAACCTGAGCTGATCATGGCCAACCGCCAATGGCAGGTGGCTCCCAATGAAACGGAAACCGCCGGGTACGCAGTCGTCCACCTGACGGCTATGTACTCGATCACGAGCCAGCACCTGATGCACACCTTCCAGGCCACCACCTTCAACCTGGGGGATCGCCTGTATCGGAACCACCTGAGTCTCATCAAGCAGTTTGCCCCGGAGATCGGCAGGGGCGTCCGGTTCAGCTACACACTGAACTGGTTCTAAGGGCGTGGTTCGCGGTCGTGCAACACGCCAAGCGATGGCGACCAGGGGCCGGTTTCGTCTTTGTATTGTTTGGCCATCACCCGCGCAATCTGACTGATGTGACCGAGATCATGGGCAACCCAGGTGGCCAGGTGCTGACGAAGTGTGACGCGTCCGAGTTTCGGATGCATGCCTTCCCGCTCAAGATCGTCCGGGGTGAGACCAAAGCCGGCCAGGGCTTCCACGTTCGCCGCCCGCAGCCGCTCGAATTCATCCAGCAATTGCGAGATTGACTTGCCCATGCTGTCGCGCTCCTGCGCGTGCATGTCGAACGGTTCGAATGTCCGTGAGGCGCCGTGCTCCAGCACCAGCCGCACTCGCGGGATCCAATCGGTCTTCTCGCCGTGGATGAGATGGCCGAGCACGTCAAACGGTGTCCAGGTACCCGGCCCCTCGCTGGCCTCGATCCAGTTGCCGGGAAGGCCGGAAAGCATTGCCTGCAGGACTCTTGGTGTTCTTTGCAGGACCGCCAGGGCATCGGTCACTGAGTATTTCATGGTTGCCTCCTTAGCCGAAACCTCTATTGTGGGCGGAGTTGGTCCGCCGGGGAAATACTCGATCAACAGACCCGAAAGTCAATTTAGGCTTCCCTCCGGCAAATCATAGCTTTACAATACAGTCGCATTGTCATGGAGACAGCCATGTGTAAATCAATCCTTCAACTAGTTGGCCTACTCTTTTCCGGAGCGCTGCTGGCGTTTCCCGCCGATCTGGACGCTTCCTACCAAGCACTGAAAGAAGCCCTTCCCAAGAAGGACGTCGCAGAGATCAAGAAACTGGTTGCGGAAACCAGCGGGCTGGCGCGTACCGTGATTTCGTCGCCGGCCCCTACGGATGCAGCTGAAAAAGACGCGTGGACGAAACAAGTTGCCTATGCGCGCGACGTCGATGCGTTCACCGAATACGCCCTCCTCTCGACAGCCCTCACGGTTGGAGAGCCCGAAACCACCATCGATCTCATCACCACCCTGGAAGCACAGAACCCGAAGAGCAAATACCTCGATGGCGGCTATGGCGCCTACTTTGCAGCATTGGACAAGACGGGAGCCAGCGCGAAAATCCCTGCCGTAGCCGAGGCCGCGCGCAAGAACCTCCCCGATAACGAAGACCTGCTGCTGGTGTTGGCCGACAACTACGCGAGCCGGAAACAGGTGGCCGCGGCGGGCTCCACCTCCGAACGCCTGATTGCCGTCCTGCAGAAGCACTCAAAGCCGGAAGGGATGAGCGCCGCCGATTGGGACCGTAAGAAGACGTTGGCTTTGACGCACGCCTATTATTACGCAGGCATGGCTCACGCCGAGAGAAGCGAGCACGCACTCTGCAACCAGGACCTGAGGTCCGCGCTTCCCCTGGTGAAAGGCAACGAAGCGATGCTGGCGGCGACGCTCTTCTACCTTGGAGTTTCGAACTACCACGTCGGACGACAAGGGGTGGATCGCGGACGCATTCTTGAAGGAGCCAAGTTCAGCGAAGAATGCGCTGCGATCCGCGGCCCCTTCCAGCAGCAGGCCTGGACCAATGCCCACCTGATGAAGGACGAGGCCGCCAAGATGGTTGCCCGTAAGTAGGTACGGAAGCTTTACTGGCCGCCCTCGATCGTTCCATCTTCATCGCCAGGGCCATATTCTGCATGTGGGGTGTCTCATACGGGTGAACTATGCCTCGTGGGAGCGCAGTGGCAACCATGCTTGCTGGAGCTGGAATCCCAGGGGTAGAAATGAAAAAGGCCAGCTTGCGCTGGCCTTTGAAAAGGGCGGGAGGGCGGACCCGGGGGTAGTGGGTGGCGGGTGGGTCCGCCCTCTGTGGGGGAGACTAAGCTCTTAGAATTCGGTTGTCAAAACTCTCGGGTCAACCCTTCAGAACCCTTTCGGCTCCGTAGGTGTGTTCCACGTACTCATCGAGCATAACAATAAACTCGGCAACAATGCTATCCCCTCGTAAAGTTTTTATGAGTTTTCCATCCACATACACAGGCGCGACCGGTTCCTCAAACGTCCCAGGCAGTGAAATGCCGATGTTGGCGTGTTTGGACTCCCCCGGGCCGTTGACTATGCAGCCCATGACTGCAACCTTCATCTCTTCAACGCCCTCGAACTGCCCCTTCCAGGCAGGCATCTTGTCCCGCAGGTAGGCCTCAATCTGTTGCGCCATCTCCTGGAAAAACGTCGAGGTCGTCCTCCCGCAACCCGGGCAGGCAGCCACCTGCGGGGTAAACGAACGGATGCCCAGCGACTGCAGAACCTGCTGACAAACAACCACTTCCTCGGTCCTGTCGCCATTCGGCTCCGGCGTCAGGGATGCTCGGATAGTGTCTCCAATTCCTTCCTGCAGGAGAATCGAAAGCGCCGCCGTGGAAGCCACAATCCCCTTGGACCCCATCCCCGCTTCGGTTAGTCCGACATGCAGGGGATAGTCGCACAGCCCCGCCAGCCCGCGATAGACATCCACCAGATCCTGAACATTGGAAACCTTGGCGCTGATTATTATTTTTTCATGTGAGAGGCCGTACTTCTCCGCAAGCTCGGCTGATTCAAGAGCCGACCTCACGATCGCCTCTCTCATGACTCCCGAGGCGTCCATCGGAGTCGGGGACTTGGCGTTCTCGTCCATCATCCTGACCAGGAGCGCTCCGTCCAACGACCCCCAGTTCACTCCGATTCGAACCGGCTTGCCGTGTTCGATCGCACACTCGATCATGGTCCGGAAGTTGTTGTCCGTCTTCTTGCCGATATCGACGTTGCCCGGATTGATCCGGTATTTGGCCAGCGCCCGCGCGCATTCGGGGTACTTCTTCAGCAGCAGGTGGCCGTTGTAGTGGAAATCGCCAACGATGGGAACCTGCACGCCGAACAATCGCAGCGTTTCAACGATCTTCGGTACCGCGCGGGCAGCCTCATCTGTGTTGACGGTTACCCGCACCAGCTCCGAGCCCGCCTGCGACAGCGCGATAACCTGATTCACCGTCGCCGTGGTGTCCGCGGTGTCGGTGTTGGTCATCGACTGCACCACCACCGGGTGGCAGGATCCTACCGGGACTCCGCCAACATCCACCGTGACAGTCTTCCGGCGTTGAATAGTTGCCATAAAAGAAGTGCAAAGAGGGAACTTCCAGTGTATCGCGGACAGAGCTACAGCCGGGGCGGCGTGGTAAACACGATGGCGCGAGCCGGCACTTCCCCCAGCGCCCGATAACCGTGGGGCAGAGACCCGTCAAAGTATGCGCTATCGCCGGTGTTGAGGACCATCTCCTCATCTCCGTATCGCACTCCCAGTTCTCCTTCCAGCACGTAAAGGAACTCCGCCCCGTCATGCACGTGTTCAGAGACTCGCTTCGCCTCCCTGGGCTGAATCGTCGCCAGATATGCCTGAACGCTCTTCTCCTGCGTCGAGAATGCGAGGCACTCGAAGAACCAGGCAGGATCCGGTGAGTCCGCGCGGTCAGGGAACCTCATGCGCTCTCCCGCCCTGACCACGTTGAACAGGGCGTTTTTTCTCCGATCCGTGAAGAAATGGTCGAGCCCGACATCAAAGACCATCGCAATCCGCGCCAGCGTCGGCAGCGTGGGGACCAACTTGCCGTTTTCGAGCTGAGACAACATCGAAGCGGAAAGCCCGGTGTGCTTGCCCAGATCAACCAAGCCGATCTTCTTCCGCAGCCGAAGCTGCCTCAGCTTGCGTCCCAGGTCGTAACTACCCAGGACGCGGCTGACTGTTTGAGGACCAGTTTCCTGCATCATTTCATCTTGTTTTATCACAGCTAAATTTCCATCATCATACTTCTCTTCTACTAAAACAGATTTCATCGTCATGTACAAGATCTGATGCAACTTCGATTACTGTGGAGACAGGAAGGGCAATGACGGATGAGAATCTATAACCCGATGTTCAGCGGAGTCGATGACGAGCAGTTGGTAGTTAAGGCTCAGAATGGCGACAACGCAGCCTTCGCGGAGTTGATTGAACGGCACCAGAACACGTGCAAGCGAATGGCGCTTTCCATCCTTCGGGACGTCTCCGATGCGGAAGACGAAGTGCAGAACGCCTTCTGGAAGGCCTTTGAACACCTGGGGCAGTTTCAGCAGGACGCCAAGTTCTCGACGTGGCTGTCGCGAATCGTGGTCAACCAGTGCTTGATGCGCCTCCGGAAGGATCGCCGCGCCAAATTCCTGTATCTCGATGAAGGCCTGGAAGGTGAAGAAATAGCCACGTTGGAACTGCCGGACCGAAGCCCCTCCCCCGAAGAAATCCTTGCCCGTGCCGAGTTGGGCATGATCCTGCAGAATGAGATCGCCCGAATACCGCCGATGCTGCGCGAGGTAGTCGTACTCCGCGATGTGCACGGCTTGCCGATGCCGGACGTCGCAGGCCGGCTGGGCATCTCGGTGGCAGCCGCCAAGAGCCGCTTACTGCGAGCGCGGCTCGAGTTGAGAGCCCGGCTGCAGAAGCACTTCGGCGGCCTGCCTGCCGCGCCCGCGCTTGCCTGATTCCTCCCGATCGAAGAGAATGAGAGCGCCATGTCTCGTTCTCTTCATATCGCCGCCATACTCGCATCACTCGTCCTAATTAGCGCCCAGCGCCCGGCCGCCCCCGACCCTAACGATCAAAAAATAACTGCCTTGCTGGCCAAAATGTCGGTGGAGGACAAGGTCGGACAGATGACCGAGGTTGCCATTGACGTCGTCTCTGCCGGCAACGCGGCAGGGCTGAACCACAAGCTGGATGCCGCCAAATTGCGCGATGCCATTCAGAAGTACCGCGTCGGCTCGATCCTCAATGTCAACGGCGAGGCTTATACGGTCGACCACTGGCATGAAGTCCTGAACGCCATACAGGACGAAGTGGAGAAGTCGGCCCTCAAGATACCAGTGATCTATGGCATCGACTCGATTCACGGGGCCATCTACACGCGCGATGCGGTTCTGTTTCCTCAATCCATCTCGATGGCCGCCACCTGGAATCCCGCACTGGCCCGGCGTGCCGGCGAGATCAGCGCCTTCCAGACGCGCGCGAGCGGGATTCCCTGGAACTATTACCCCGTGATGGATATCGGCCGCGAGCCCGTATGGCCGCGCTTCTGGGAGACCTTCGGCGAAGACCCCCTGCTCGCATCGCGCCTCGGAGTCGCCTACGTCGAGGGGTTGCAGGGCAGCGACTACGGCGCCCCCGACAAAGTCGCGGCCTGCGTAAAGCACTACGCCGGTTACTCCATGCCCGCCAACGGCAAGGACCGCACTCCGGCCATACTCGACGAGCGCACACTGCGTCAGGTCGTCCTGCCGCCGTACGAAGCGATTGTCAAAGCCGGCGCTCCGACTGTCATGGTCAACTCCGGGGAGATCAGCGGCATTCCCGGCCACGCCAACTATCACTTGCTGACTGAAATCCTCAAGCAGGAGTGGGGCTTCAAGGGCTTCGTGGTCAGCGATTGGGAAGACATCAAGCGACTCCACACGCGCGACCGCGTCGCCGCTACACCCAAGGACGCCGTGCGCATGGCCGTGATGGCCGGGGTCGACATGAGCATGGTCCCCACGGACTTCAGCTTCTACGACCTCCTGCTGGCCTGCGCCAAAGACGGGTCCGTCCCGATGGCGCGCATCGACGATGCAGTGCGTCGTATCCTGCGCGTCAAGTTCAAGGCCGGCCTCTTCGACCGCCCTCGCCCGGATGCTTCGCTCAAGGCTCGCTTCGATCAGCCGGCATTCCATGAAGCCAACCTCGAAGCCGCACGTGAGTCCATCGTGCTGCTCAAGAACGATGGAGTGCTCCCGCTGGCCAAGGGCAAGCGGGTTTTTGTAACCGGGCCCAACGCCAATCTCCGCAGCAGTCTCAACAGCGGCTGGACCATCACCTGGCAGGGCGACCAGGAACAGCTCTACCCCAGGAACAAGGCTACCGTCGCCGAGGCGATCGCGCGGGTGGGCGGCGTCTCGCTCGTCAATTCTCCCGCCGCGGCCGATGTGATCGTGGCCGTACTCGGCGAAAAGGCCTATTGCGAAACGCCGGGCAACATCGAGGACCTGGCCCTCGATGCCGGCCAGATACAGCTTGTCGCCGACCTGAAGGCGACCGGCAAGCCGGTGGTGACGGTCCTGGTTCAGGGCCGGCCGCGAGTGCTACGGACAGTCAAGGCCGACTCCCAGGCAATTGTGCTTGCTATGCTGCCTGGCGCCGAAGGCGGCCGCGCCGTCGCCGAGGTGCTGTTCGGCGAAGTCAATCCAAGTGGACGGCTCCCGTTCACATACCCGCGCAACGTCAACGGCTACACCACTTACGACTACAAGCCTTTGGAGAACACCCACGATAACCCAGTCGCAGGCGAGTATGCCTTCGGTTTCGGCCTCGCCTATACAACCTTCGAGTACTCCGATCTCCGGCTCTCCGCGGAGACCATGCCGCGTGCGGGCTCGCTGACAATCACCGTCAACGTCAAGAACACCGGCTTGCGTGCGGGCAAGGAAGTGGTCCAACTTTATGTCAGCGATCTCTACCGCGAGGTCTCTCCCCCGAACAAGGAGTTGAAGGCCTTCGACAAGATCGCGCTCCAGGCTGGAGAGACGCGTGTCGTCAGCTTCCCGCTGAAGTCTGAAGACTTGCAGTTCGTCGGCCTCAACAACAAGTGGAAGGTCGAGCCAGGTGATTTTAAAGTCCGCATCGCCAACCTGGAAAAGCAGTTCACCTTGAAGTAGGCCGGCGCCGTGCTAAGATCGCGCCTGACCGGATGATCGAACCAGCGGCCGCCTTTCGCGCCATGCGCCCACACCAGTGGGCAAAGAATCTGCTTTTGTTCGTGCCCATTCTGCTGGCGCACAGGACCGGCGACCTCACCGCCTGGCGCTCGGCGGCAATCCTGTTCGCGGCTCTCAGCCTGGCCGCGTCGGCAACCTACGTCTTCAATGACTTGATAGATCGTGAAGCTGACCGGGCTAATCCCGCTAAGCGCAACCGCCCATTCGCCAGCGGCCTCCTCGGCCCGGCGGCGGGCGTTGTCATGGTCGTCCTGCTCCTCTCTGTTTCCCTCGGCCTCATGCTTGCCACTGAAGCCAAGGCTGCGGATTGGATCTCCGCCTACGTCGTCCTCTCGTGCAGCTATTCACTGGCGCTGAAGAAGGTCCCCATTATCGACGTCGTCTTGCTCGCCCTGCTTTACTGTTTCCGCGTCTTCGCCGGCGGCGCGGTCACCGCCATCCCCATTTCCCCCTGGACCCTGGCCTTTTCGCTGTTCATGTTCACCAGCCTCGCCTTTCTGAAGCGCTGCTCGGAACTGAAGGAGATTGGAGGCACCACCGGCCCAACCGGCCGAGGGTATCAGGCAGAAGATCTTCAGGTTGTATCTGCAATCGGTATCGGCTGCGGCATCGTGGCTGTGCTGGTCGTGGCCCTGTATATTCACAGCCCGGAAATGGCTCAGTACTACTCCAGACCCATGGTGCTGTGGTTCCTGCTTCCCGTCATGCTGACCTGGGTGAGCCGCATGTGGCTCATCGCCGGCCGCGGACAGATGTCGCAGGACCCTGTCCTGTTCGCTTTGCGCGACCGCTGGAGCCTGCTGGCGGGTGTCGTCTGCATGGGCGTCGTCCGGGCCGCGGCCTGAATCTTAATTAGGATAAAGGCATGGCTTTTATCCACGACGACTTCCTTCTCAGCTGTCCGGCAGCCCGCCGCCTCTATCACTCATACGCTCAGGGCGGAGCCGATCCTCGACTACCACTGCCATCTCCCGCCCAAGGACATCGCCGAGAACCGCCAGTTCGCCAACCTGTTTGAAATCGCCCTGGAAGGCGACCACTACAAGTGGCGCGCGATGCGCGCCAACGGCAGTCCCGGAGAAGTACTGCACCGGCGACGCGACGCCGTTCGAGAAGTTTCTCGCCTTCGCCCGCACAGTGCCCGCGACACTCCGCAATCCGCTCTATCACTGGACACACCTCGAACTCGCCCGCTACTTCGGCATTGAGGAACGCCTGGACGAGTCCACCGCTGCCGCCATCTGGGAACAGGCCAATGCCCAACTCGCCACGCCTGCCCTCAGCGCTTGGGGCATTCTCGAACGGTTCAAGGTGAGGGCTCTCTGCACGACCGATGATCCGGCCGACGAACTTGCCTGGCACAAAGCCATCGCCGCGTCCGCCTGTCCCGCCAAGGTCTATCCCACCTTCCGTCCGGATCGCGCGTTCATGGTCGACCAGCCGGAGTTGTTCAATGCCTGGGTGGGGCGGCTTGCAGCCGTCTCCAACATCGACGTGTCAGATTTCCAATCCTTCTGCGACGCCCTCGAGCAGCGCCACGACGCCTTCCACGCCATCGGCGGCCGCCTCTCCGACCACGGCCTGAATCACGCCTTCGCCGCTCCATGCACGGACGCGCAAGCCAGCGAGGTTTTCGAGAGCGTTCGGGCGTTCAAGCCCGCCGCCCCGGAAGAGAAGCAAGCCTTCGCAGCCTGGCTGATGCTCTTCTTCGGCCGGTTGGACGCAGATAAAGGCTGGACCAAGCAGATCCATCTCGGCGCTTTCCGTAGCGCCAACGCCCGCGCGCTGGCCAGGATCGGGCCCGACACCGGCTTCGATTCCATCGGCGATTGGCCGCAGATCGATGCCCTCGGCCGCTACCTCGACACCCTGGACAGTGAAGGCGCGCTGCCCAAGACAATCATCTATAACCTGAACCCCGCCTGGAATTACACCTTCGCCACGATGATTGGCAATTTCCAGGACGGCTCCATCGCGGGCAAGATCCAGTTCGGCAGCGGTTGGTGGTTCCTTGACCAGAAGGAGGCGATGGAGTGGCAGATGAACGCTCTCTCCAATTGCGGTCTGCTGTCGCGCTTTGTCGGCATGTTGACCGATTCGCGCAGCTTCATGAGCTACCCGCGCCACGAGTATTTCCGCCGGGTTCTGTCGAACCTGGTTGGCCGCGATATGGAGAGCGGCGAGTTGCCTGACGACGAACCTCTCGTCGGCCAGATGGTCCGCAACATCTGCTTCGCCAACGCCCGCGACTACTTCGGGCTCAATCTTGGGTGACGCGCGATGACGAGAGTCAACGATCTAACCCGGCGCGGGTTCGTGGCGGCATTGTCCTCCGCGGCGGCACAGGCTGCTGATTGGAACGCGTTTCGCGGCGGCCGCTCTCTCGGCGTCGCCGAAGAGAAGCCGCTGCCCCTTGAGTGGGACGCCGCTTCAGGCAAGAACATCCTTTGGAAAACACCTCTCGAAGGGCTGGGCTACTCCAGCCCCTCCATCGCGGGCGGCGTGATCTATCTCACAACCGCAGTCAATCTGAAGCGGCCCGAACGGCCCAAGGAATGGCAAAGCGGCGGGATCGACATGGCCGGCGACCAGCAGCGTCACGTCTGGAAAGTCATCGCGGTCGATGAAGCAACCGGGAAGATCCTCTGGGAGCGAGCGGCTACCGAAGGCACTCCCAAGATCCGGCGCCACACCAAGGCCAGCCATGCCAACCCGACTGTGGCCACCGACGGGCGCGTCGTCGTGGCCTGGTTCGGCAGTCAGGGACTGTTCGTGTACGACCGAGAAGGCGCACTGCTCTGGAAGCGTGACCTCGGCGTCATCAACGTGGGGCTGAAGGGCGACCCCATGACGCAATGGAGCGTGGCGAGTTCTCCGCTGCTGCACCAGGGCCGGGTCATCATCGAGGCATTTCAGCAGAGAGGATCCTTCGTCGCCGCATTCAACGCCAGCGACGGACAGCCCGTCTGGCGCACGGACGTCGAGGAAGTGTCGAGTTGGACAACGCCGGCCATCTTCGAGACCGGCGGACAAGCGCTGGTGATCTGCGCGGGCGGTTCCAGAGTTCATGCCCTCGATTTCGCCACGGGCAAGAGTGTTTGGAAGTTCTCCGATGAGACTGAGGTGCGCACGCCAACTCCGCAGGTGGTCGACGGGCGTGTGTACATCGCGGGCGGCTATCCTCTCGGACGCCCTGTCTACTGCCTCGATGCGAGAACGGGTCGAGGCCTGTGGCAGATTCCGAAAGGCGGCCCCTATCAGCCGACGCCCGTGGTTTATCGAGGGCTGCTCTATTTTGTCACCGACAACGGGATACTGAATTGCCATCGCACCGGCGACGGATCGCAGGTGTATCGGCAGCGGCTCGAGGGCGGATTCAGCGCCTCGGGCATTGCCGGCGATGGCAAGGTCTACTTCGCAGCCGAAGATGGCTATGTCGCGGTCATCGAGGCCGGCGAGAAATACTCGCTGCTGAAGAAGAATGAGATGGGAGAACCGATTCTGGCCACGCCGGCGCTTGCCTCCGGCCGCATCTACATCAGGACGCGCGAAGCGATGTACGGCATTCGGACTGGCGCCTGATCGAACCCTAGTGAGCGGCTTCCTCGGTCAACGCGCGCTCGAGCACTCTTGTCCGCATCGCGCGAGCTTGACGGGGCGGAAAAACCAGCCTGCCGATCTCCATCTCGCGAAAGTCCTCCGGCTGCCAGCGCGGTCGCATGATGCCGGAGGGGAAATGCATGTCAGCACCCAGTAGGACGTGAGCGATCTCGTGAACCATGACGTATCCGAGGAGTGTATCCAAGGGGATCTTGCCGTGCTGACGAGCGGCCTCCTTCACGCGTAGGAAGAACACGAACGCGTGGTTGGCCGGTCTCCCGTCAGCGGTCACGATCGCAAGACCGAGGACTAGCCTCCGGACACCAAAGCCCTCCACCGCATCCGGCACAAGCTTGAGAATGACGTCCTCAGCTCTTCCCGGACCCGAGCAGGCAGGATATCGGGACCATTCCCCTGCGTCCTTTGGACAGCCGATCCACTCGCTGTCGATGCCGGCTTTGTGGAAAATGCGCTGTGCGGCAGACTCGGCCTTCGAGAGGGTCGCGTTCGAAACGCCCGCGTAGTCATACACTCGCACGGTCAACTTCGGGTCACCGGCAGTCTGAGCGTCCGCCGTCGCGAGAACCGTCCACAGAGCTCCGGCCAGCTTGATGACTTGTCGCATGGCTTTCCTCGGCCGTAATGCGCGAGGCTGCGCGGAAGGGGGCCACAAGCGTTCAGGGTTTTTCGCGGCTAGAATGAATCTGCCGGGAGGTCCACGTGGAAGCCGCTCCGGGAGAAGTATCCGTCCTGCTGGCCGAGCTCAGGCGCGGCGATAAGGTGGCTCTCGGAAAACTGGTTCCGCTGGTCTACGACGAACTCCGGCGGCTGGCGGGCCTGTATATGGCCGCCGAGCGCATAGGGCATACTCTCCAACCCACCGCTGTCGTTCACGAAGCCTATCTGCGCCTGGCGGGGCAGGATTGGGCCGAGTGGAAGAATCGCGCCCAGTTCATTGGCGTGGCGGCGCGGCAGATGCGGCGGATTCTGGTTGAATACGCCAGGCAGCACAACGCCGTCAAGCGAGGCGGCACGCCGGTGAAAGTGGACCTTGACGCATTGGCGGTGGGCTTCGACCGCGGTAAGTCCGAGGAAATCCTGGCAGTCGACGAGGCGATTGCGCGCCTGGGTGAAATGGACCCGCGTCAAGCCCAAGTCGTCGAACTGCGCTACTTCGGAGGACTGACCGTGGAGGAGACAGCCGATCTGCTGGGCGCCTCGGCGCGAACCATCAAACGCGATTGGGCCGTGGCCCAGGCATGGCTGCGCGCCGAACTCTCAGGGGCTGGGGTAGGACCTCGATGACCCCCGAACGCTGGGCTCAGGTCAAAGAGATCCTGGGCGCCGCCCTGGAGAAACCCGAGACGGAGCGGGAGGTGTTCCTCGACCACGCCTGCGGCTCGGAGTCCTCGCTTCGACAGGAGATCGAACGCCTCCTGGCCGCCCACGATCCCCACAGCCTCTCCAGCCCGGTTGCCGGTGTTCTTGCCAGCCCCACCTCGCACGAGCTAAACCCCGGCCAGACACTCGGCCACTATCGTGTGGAATGCAAACTCGGTGAGGGCGGCATGGGCGCCGTCTACAAGGCCTGGGATGAACAGTTGCGCCGAAATGTCGCCCTGAAGATCATCTCCGGCGTGGACTTTGCTGAACCGGAGAAACGGGTGCGATTCCTCCGCGAGGCCAGGGCGTCATCTCCGCTGAACCATCCCAACGTCGTCACCGTTTTTGAGGTCGGCTCCGATAGTGGAGTGGACTTCATCGCGATGGAATGCGTGGATGGCCAGAACCTGGACCGCCTCATCCCAGCCGAGGGTCTGCCGCTCGAAAAAGCCCTCGACTATGGTCTTCAGATCGCATCCGCCCTTGCCAAGGCGCATGCCGCCGGCATCATCCACCGTGATCTGAAGCCCGCCAACATCATGGTGACCGGTCGATGGTGTCGTGAAACTACTCGACTTCGGCCTCGCGCGGCAGGCGCCACTTTCCGAAGCAGAGACCATGTCCTCCACCGGAGAAGGCGTGGTCGCCGGCACGCCGGCCTACATGTCACCTGAACAGGCAGAAGGCAGGAGAGTCGACGCGCGATCAGACATCTTCTCGTTCGGGGCCGTTATCTACGAGATGCTCAGTGGCCACCGGGCTTTTGCTGGCAACTCCACGGCGGCCATCCTTGGCGCCGTGCTGAAAGATGAGCCTCCGGCTCTACGCGATCTGCCACCCGAAGTGCAGAGACTCATCAACCTTTGCTTGCGCAAGGACCCTGAGCAGCGGCTGCAACACTTCGATGATGTCCGGATCTTCTTGAGCGAGTCCCGGCAGGCTCGCGAAAAACAACTGGCAAAGGCGTCGCATCGAATCAAGCTCGGCCGCGTTTCTGTACTCTCTGTGGTGGCGATCAGCGCGGCGCTTGGCCTCTGGGTTCTCGCTCAAAGCCGGAAACCAGCCGCGGCAGCGATGCGTGTCGTTTCACTCACGAGTCTTCCTGGTGCCGAGAATCACCCCTCCTTTTCACCGGATGGCAACCAGATCGCTTTCGTGTCGGACGGCGAGGTCTACGCGACAGTTGTCGATTCAGCGGTATCCCCGGTGCGACTCACCAACGGTCCCGCAGGAGCGCTCTATCCGGCTTGGTCGCCCGATGGCCGGCAGATAGCATTTGTGCGCCAGAACGGCCTGTATCTTATCCCTGCTTTGGGCGGCCCTGAGCGCAGGCTGGCGGATCTTCAGAGCCCTCACACAATCAACCTCCCGATCAGCACGCTCAGTTGGTCGCCGGACGGGAAGTGGCTGGCAGCCATCGAGGGTTCCACGGAAGGCCCGTGGAGGATATCGCTGGTCTCACTGGAACGTGGCGACAGACGCAATCTCGCTTTCTCTCAGGCTGTTCCCTATTCCCCCACATTCTCACCCGATGGGCGTTCCTTGGCCTACATCTCCTGCCCGCATCCCCTGTCTTCTGCCTGCGATGTCCATTTGTTGGATCTGACGCGGGACTTTTCGGCCAAAGGACCGCCGCGACGACTCACTCACCAGCGCTCTTACATGATGGGGCTCGCATGGGCGCCTGACAATCGATCGGTGGTCTACTCAGCCGCTCGCTGTCCGACAGGCCTGACGGCTCTCTGGCGCGTGCAGACGAACGGGTCTGCCCCGCCCGAACGATTGGATGTCGCCGGTTTGGGAGCTCAATTCCCCACGATTTCAAGTGCCAACGGCCGCCTGGCTTACGTCCGGGCATTGGAAGATTCGGACATCTGGAGGTATCGCATCGGGGGCGTGGGAGCGGAAAAGATCATTGCGTCCACGATGGACGAGCACAATGCTCAATACTCACCCGACGGCAAACGCATTGCATTTGTCTCAAACCGGTCTGGCGAATGCCCTGAAATCTGGATTTCTGAGCAGGACGGGTCCAGAGCTCTCCAGTTGACACACGCAACGGGCACTTGGCAAGGGACTCCCCGTTGGTCGCCGGACGGAGGCTGGATCGCCTTTGACCGGAGCGCAGACGACGGGCACATTGATGTCTACCTGATGGATGCCAGCGGAGGTCAACTGCACCGCCTGACCCCGTTTCCTTCGGACGAAAGCGTGCCAAGTTGGTCGAGGGATGGTGAGCGTGTTTACTTTAGATCGAATCGCGGCGGCAGGAATGAGATCTGGAAGCTGCCATTCCGCGGAGGGGAGGCGGTTCAGATGACCGATCAGGGCGGTTACGTCGCCTTCGAGTCCTTCGATGGCAAGACGCTGTACTACACGAAGTCCCCGGCTCCAGGAGCTTTATTCGCGAAGCCTTTATCTGGTGGGCCGGAGCGCCGGGTCTTCCCTGACACGGTTGCCTCTCGTGCCTTCTGCCCGGTGGAAGACGGTATCTACTTCATTGGCACGAGTGGGGGGAGCGAAAGACACCTCAGCTTCTTCAGCTACAGCACAGGTTCCATTCACGCGCTGACGAGCATCGAGGAAGCGACTCGGCTGGGGCTGACAGTCTCACCCGATCGCAAAAACGTGCTGTTCAGTACCGGGCGGCTGACCGCCGACCTGATGCTGATCCAGAACTTCCGCTGAGGCCTTCGGCGCAGAAATCCTCCGACTCTCGCCAAGCCCAGAAAGAGTAATTGAAGAGACCATTCCGGGGGTATCATTGCCGGAGGCGGCGAGGGGAGCCTGGAATGAAAACTATTCTCTGCTTGGCGCTGCTGGCGCCAACCGCCTTCGGACAGAAGACGGTCTCACCGGAGGTCCATGGGGACAGGCGGGTAACATTCCGTCTGCATGCTCCTAACCTTTCCGACGTGAAGCTATGGGGCGAGTGGATTCTGAAGTTCAATACGCTGGAGCCGATGACGAAGGGCGAGGACGGCACATGGACCGTCACCGTCGGTCCGCTGGCACCGGGCATCTACACCTACACGTTCGTGATCGACCGCCTCGGAGTCCCTGACCCGGGCAACCACCTCAGAGCGGGAGACGACGGCAGTCTTGTGGAAATTCCGGGCGACGGCCCTGCGTTGTACGACGCGCAAGCCGTACCGCACGGAGTGGTTCACCTGGTTTCGTATCAGACGAAACGGCGGCCCGGCGTACAGACCGTGGTGATCTACACGCCGCCGGGTTACGAGAAAGACGCAAACTCGCGATACCCGGCGCTCTATCTGCTCCACGGTTCGGGCGATACGGAGATCACCTGGACCCATGTTGGCCGTGCCCACAACGTCGCTGAGAACCTCATTGTCCAAAGGCCGAGCGAAGCCGATGATCCTGGTGATGCCGAACGGCTTCGGGGATCAATTCGAGCTGGAGCTGATCGAGGAGATCGTGCCGCTGATCGAATCACGCTATCGTGTGAAGCGGGCTGCGAAGGACCGTGCAATCGCAGGGCTGTCCATGGGAGGGTTTCAGGCCCTGGCCCTCACGGCAAAGCATCCGGAGGTGTTCGGCAGTATCGGGATATTCAGCGCGGGGGCCCACGGTGAGAGCGCTGACGCATCAGTGCGGGAGTTCGCGGCGGACAAGCGAAAACTGGCCGGCGGCACCGGACTATTTCGGATCGCGATCGGCGACCGCGACGTGCTTCTGAAAGACGCGACACGTCTGGATCGGCTTCTTCAGGAGAATGGGGTGAAGCATGATTTCGTGGTCGCGCCGGGCGAGGGCCATAGATGGCTCTTCTGGCGACAGTGCCTCGCGGATTTCCTACCGGCGTTGTTTAAGACAAAGTGAAATGAAGCCCGGCGCGATCACCACCAAGGCTTGTCGAACCACTTGTGATCAGGCTGCGACTGCGAGCGCGGCGCGGTTCGCGCGCTCTTAAGCAGCCCCTCGACCTTCGCCAGGACATCTGGCTTCGCCTTCGCCAGGTCCTTTGATTCGCCAGGGTCCGACGCCAGGTCGTACAACTCAACCGGCGCGTCCGCTTTCGGGCGCACCGCTTTCCAATTACCCATCCGTAAAGCCTGCGGCGGCATCCCATCGGCGTATTTGAGTGTCTTCCAGTTGAACGTGGGGTTCTCCCAGTAGAGATACTCATGGGGCTTCTGAGTCTTGCCCAACAGCGTCGGCATCACGCTCATCCCGTCAATGTCCTTCGGACATGACGCCCCAGCCGCCTCAGCGAACGTCGGCATCGCATCCTCGAACATCCACGCGAACGGCGATACGCGCCCGGCAGGAATCCGGCCCGGCCAACGCGCCAGCATTGGCACCCGCAAACCGCCTTCGTACATCGTCGTTTTCTGCCCCCGGAAAGGTCCGTAGTTGTTTAGCTTGTTGTCCGTGTCCCAACTCCGCGCTGCCCCGCCGTTGTCCGACGTGAAAAAGACCAGCGTGTTCTCCGCCAGATTCAGCTCTTTCAGCAACCCGAGAATTCGTCCAACCTCCCGGTCCAGCCGGCTCACCATCCCACAGTAGGCCGCGTACGTCTCCTTCTGTTCGTTGAGCCGGCCAGCCTTGTCCGTGAACGGCTTGTCTTCGACGAACTTCCCGCGGTACGGCTTGATCGAGTCCTCAGGCACCTGCGGCTCCCAATGCGGCAGCGTGAACGCGCCATACATGAAGAACGGCTGATTCCTGTTCTTCCGGATGAACTCCAGCGATTTGTCCACGATGATGTCGTGCGCGAACGTCCCCTTCTTCACGCCCTTGTTTGCCGGTAGATCGTACTGCTTGTCGTTGTCGTACAGGTACGGCGGATAGAAGTAGTGCGCGTGCGCCTGGTGCAAATAGCCGAAGAATTGGTCGAACCCCTGCTTCCATGGCACGCCTTCAGTCCCGATGTCGCCCAATCCCCACTTTCCGAAACAGCCGCTCGTGTAGCCCGCCGGCTTAAGCACCTCTCCGATGGTCACGTCCGAATCGAGAATGAAGCACGCCGCCGGGGTTCGACCGGATCGACGTGTGCCCCATGTGTTTGCCCGTCATGAGCACGCTGCGCGACGGCGCGCAAACCGTGCAGCCCGCGTAAGCATCAGTAAACTTCGACCCGTCCCTGGCCAGTGTGTCGATGTTCGGCGTCTGGATCACCTTCTGCCCGAAGCAGCCCACGTCGCCGTAGGCCATGTCGTCGGCCATGATCCAGATGATGTTTGGCGGCTTCTTCGACTGAGCGAAAACCGCCGGTGCCGCCGCCGCTGCCGAGAGGAACTGCCTGCGCTGCATGGGGCCATTCTATACAATGGCCAACGAACACACTATGCGCCGTCGCGACTTCATCATCACGCCCGCGGGCCTGTTCCTCGCGCCCTCGCTCGCCTCTGCGCAAACCGCCGGACTCCAGCTTCGCGGTCGCCAGGTCCACCTCGACTTCCACACCAGCGAAGCCGTCCAGGACATCGGCGCTTCCTTCGATCCGGATGAATTCGCGGCCACCATCGAAAAGGCCCGGGTGAACTCCATCACCTGCTTCGCCCGCTGCCATCACGGCTGGATCTACTACGACTCAAAGAAGAACCCTGAGCGCCGCCATCCCTACCTCAAGCGCAACCTGCTCAAGGAGCAGATCGAGGCCTGCCACAAGCGCAATATCCGCGTCCCCATCTACGTCACCATCCAGTGGGACCACTTCTCGGCCCAGCGCCAACTCGACTGGCTCGTTGTCAACGACAAGGGCGCCCCGCAGGGCACGCCCATCTTCGAGCCCGGATTCTACCGTTACCTCTGCGTCAACACCGCCTATCGCGAATTCATCAAGGACCACATCGTCGAAATCTGCGAGACCCTTCCGGTCGACGGCTTCTTCTTCGACATCGTCCAGCCTGTTGAGTGCTCCTGCATGAACTGCCGTACCGACATGAAGAAGCGGTACATGGACCCCACCGATGCTGAAGCACGACGCGTCTACGCCACACAAATGATCAACGCCTGGAAGCGTGAAACGTCGGCACTCGTGCGGATGCGGCACAAGGACGCAACCATCTTTTACAATGCCGGCCACATAGGCCCTCGTCACCGCGCGGTCGCGGACGCCTACACACACTGGGAACTCGAGTCGCTCCCCAGCGGCGGCTGGGGCTACCTCGATTTCCCCCTCAAAATGCGATACACGCGCACGCTCGGCTCGCCCTCGCTCGGAATGACTGGCAAGTTCCACACCTCCTGGGGCGACTTCCAGAGCTACAAGACCCCCGAGGCACTGGAGTTCGAGTGCTTCCAGATGCTCGCCCTCGGCGCGCAGTGCTCCATCGGCGATCAGCTCCACCCCTCCGGCAGGATCGACGCCAAGACCTACGACCTCATCGGCTCGGTCTACTCACAAGTCGAAAAGAAGGAGCCGTGGTGCACCGGATCCAAACCGGTCGCCGACATCGGCGTGCTCACCCCCGAGGAGTTCCTCGGAGGCGCCGCGCGTCAGATTCCGCCCGCGGCCTTTGGCGCTGTCCGCCTGCTGACCGAAGCAGCCTGCCAGTTCGACATCCTCGACTCAAAATCGGATTTTTCCAAATACAAGCTCCTCGTCCTGCCCGACCTCATCTCGACGGCGGGCGATCTCGGCAGGAAGATCGACGAATATGTGAAAGCCGGCGGCGCCGTGCTGGCATCCTTCGACTCTGGAAGCTTCACGTCCTCCGGCGTGAAACTGCTCCGCGACGCCCCCTTCAGCCCTGACTTCCTGGTCCCCGAAGGCCCGCTCGCCGATGGCCTGGGCACCGCGGAATACGTCATGTACATGCAGGGCAAAGAAGTCGAAATCGGCTCCGGCACGCAGGTGCTGGCCTGGACCAACGTCCCTTACTTCAACCGCACTTGGGATCACTTCTTCTCTCACCGCCATACGCCCTCCAGCGGCAAGCGTGGCTACCCCGGCATCACCCGCAACGGCAAGGTGATCTACTTCATGCACCCGGTCTTTGCCCAGTATCACGCCAACGCGCCGAAGTGGGTCAAGACCATGGTGGTCAACGCCATCCGTCAACTGCTTCCCGAGCCGGTGCTTGAGATCAAAGCGCCTTCCACAACGATCGCCGCGCTCAACGAACAGCCGGAGCAGAACAGATGGGTGCTGCACCTGCTCCATTACATCCCCGAGCGGCGCGGAACGGCGTTCGACGTCATCCAGGACGTCATTCCGATTCACGACGTGCAAATCGCGCTGCGCACGCCGAAGAAGGTCCGCCGGGTTGTGACCGCGCCTGAAGGCCAGGTGCTCAACTCCGCCGTGGGCGAGATGGTGCTGCGCTTCACTTTGCCCAAACTCACCGGTCACCAGATGATCGCGATCGAGTTCGCCTGAGACGCTATGGCTTCGCGGGCGGTGCCACCGGCATCCGCCGGTAGACCGTCTCGAAGCCGGGCTTGCCCCATGACACGTTGGTCGACGCCGACGTCGATTCCCCCGGAATGGATCGGGACTTCTGATCCCTGGGCGGCGCCGCAATCGCGCTCGGATTATTGATGTCCTTTTGCACCGTCGATTCTACCTTCGGTTTGTCCTTCTTGGTCGAAGGCCGCGCATCGATCCGGTCGATGCCGTCCTTCGGTATCGCCACCTGCTCGTTCTTCAACACCACGAGCAGCTTCTCTTCACCCAGGTCGTCGTAGATCGCGTCAATCGGCTGCGAAGCGCCCTTCTTCCACAGTTTCAGCTCGGAGCCGCTTTTCAGTTCCTTCACCTTGGCCCATGGATCGTCGGCGCCCATGGCCACTACCCCTGCGACAAGAACCAGCAGCAATCGCATCATGCACGCAGAGTATCAGAGCCTTCAATGAAGCTCCAGGGTCATCCGTCTGACGCAGAAGCCGTCATAGTGCTTCTGCCCCTTCAGGTTCTTCCCGCTGAACACCAGCCACATCGAGTTGTCCTTCGCGCCGATCCACTTAGACGGCAACCTGTAGCCGTGCGTCGGGCCCAACCCCCAATCGCGCGTGTGGAATGCCGTCGTGAACGGACCCCAAGGCGCAGGGGCGTCATAGATGCCCCAGGCGCCTTCGTGGTTGGCGCTCACCGCCAGCAAAACCCTGCCCAGCCTCGGATGCCACACCGCGTCCACCCGCTCGCAGCGCCCCTTGTCTTCGAACACCGGTTTGCGTCGCGCCAGTTCTTTCGTCCAGCGGGGCTTACCCTTCTCGTCGAACCCGGCGAAGAACTCCCATTCCTTGCGTTCCCGGATCTTCTTCAGTTCAACCCTCGCCAGGATTACGCCGTCACTGGGCGCGTATGCGCTGTCGCCGTCCTGCGAATATGTGTAGACGTATTTATCCGGCGCGTCGAGGTTGTTTCTTCCATAGTTCAGGAAAGCCGGAGAGCCGAAGCTCTGATCGAATTTCACCCCGCCCTCCCATGTCCGCCCATGATCGGAAGACCAGGCCAGCTCCGCATTGCCCGCGTTGCGGACCCACATGAACAGCACGCCCTCAGCCATGATGAGCCCGCTGGCTTTCAATCCTTTGGCGCCGTCGCCCTCCCTTTCTCCGGTTGCCGAACGGAAGTTCACCCCTCGATGCTCCGGAGGCATCCCGCTCACCGTCGCGAAGCCGAGGCTTAGCTTCTTGTCGATGAATGGCTCGAAGCCGCGCCCGTCCCCGTATGCCGTGTAGAGCCTGCCGTCATCACCCCAGGTGATCGGCCAGTTGTCGCTGTCCATCGCCGAACACGCCACCGAGTCCTCCGGCGCGAAGCTGATCCCGGCGATTACCGGACTCGGCGGCAGCGGTCCGCTCGAAGCCTCCGCGGCGAACATCTGCGCTGCCGGCCGGAACACGAACTCCAACGCCGCGCCCCAGAAGTTGCCGCGTCCCGAATCCGCCTCCAGCGCCGCGCCATTCCGGACCACAATCAGGTCGAGGCTCGGAACCACCATCAGCAATTCATGCCCTGCTCCCGCGCCAAAGAACGCATCGCGCGGCACGCCGGCGAGCGCGCCGTCGCGGTTGTGATACCAGCCCAGTCCCGCCGCGGGATGAGGATTCCGTTCCGTCCGTTCCGGCGACGGCGTCCGCTGCGCCCCGATCATCTGTCGCACCAGCTCCGGCTTGAAGAGCTGCCGCCCTTCCCAGCGGCCATCATGCATCATCAGCGTCCCGATCTTTGCCGCCGCCCGAGGCGTGAACTGTCCTCCTCCCCAGTTCGCCCACAGATCCATCTCGTCCACGCGATAGGCTCGGCCATAGCCGATTGACCACTCCCCCGCCCCGATGCCGAGCGGCTTCATCAACCGCTCATCCAACAGGTCGCGCACGTTGGTCAGCGGAGCTTCCTTCAGGCTTGCAGTCACCGCGTAGGCCAGCACCGCCATCCCCGGATTGCTGTAGTGAAACTTCGCTCCCGGCTCGAACAGCAGCGGCGCCTGATGCAGCGCGATTGTGAACGGATCGGGTTCGCGCCGCCAGAATGCGCCCTTCCATCCGGGCAGCTTCTCGTGCGGCACACCCGCAATCTCGGCGTCCTCGATGCCTGACGAGTGCGTGGCCAATTGGCGGAGCGTAATCCGGGCCTTGCCTTTGTCAGCCCGCCACTCTTCGATCCAACGTGCCGCGGGATCGTCGGGCGAAACCAGCCCGTCGTTCCATGCGATCAGCAGCGACATCCCGCCAACGAGCGACTTTGCCAGCGAAGCCGTTCCCTGCGGTTTCGCCGCATCGTTGCCTTCCGAGTACCACTCCAGAACCGGCTTGCCCTTGTGCACCACCAGCAATGCGGCTGTTTTTCGCGCGGCCAGCGACGATCGCCACTCTTCGAGCCTGGCGGGGTCTGCAGCGCCCAGCTATTCCGGCACACAACAAGTAAGGGATGATACGTTGGAGCATCGCGTTAGGCTTGATTGATTATCTCCCCTGGAGGATCGGACGTTGAAATCGTCTCGCTACAAATGGGCCGTTGTGGCCATGCTCTGGTGGGTCTGCTTCTTCAACTACGCCGACCGCCAGGCCATCTTCTCCGTCTTCCCGCTGCTGAAGACGGAGATGAACCTCTCGGACATCCAGCTTGGCGTCGTCGGCAGCGCCTTCATGTGGGTCTACGCGCTCGCAGGCCCCTTCGCCGGATGGGTCGGGGACCGCGTTTCGCGCAAGACCCTCATCCTCGGCGGGCTCATCTTCTGGTCTATCGTCACCATCGGCACGGCGCTCTCCACACAGTACTGGCAGCTCGTTCTCTGCCGCGCCCTCGAAGGCCTCGGCGAGAGCTTCTACTTCCCCGCCTCGATGTCGCTCGTCAGCGACTACCACGGCAAGGAAACGCGTTCACGCGCCATGAGCCTTCACCAATCGAGCGTCTACGCCGGCACCATCGCCGGCGGCGCACTCTCCGGCTACATGGGCCAGCATTACGGCTGGCAGTCCAGTTTCTATATCTTCGGCATCCTCGGCTGCGTGCTCGGTGTGCTCCTGCTGGCGCTGCTGAAAGAGCCGCGGCGCGGGGCAACCGAAGACGAGCCCGTCGGTCATGGCAGCATCCAGCTCGGCGCCGGACTCGGCCGCGAGCTGCGCGAGATCTTCGCCCACCGCATGGTGCCGATCCTCATGATCGTGTTCATTGGCGCCAACTTCGTCGCCGTGATCTTCCTCACCTGGATGCCCTCGTTCCTCTTCCGCAAGTTCGGCATGAGCCTGTCCATGGCCGGCCTGAACGGAACCGCCTACCTGCAAATTGCTTCTGTTCTTGGCGTCCTGGCCGGCGGCGCCCTCGCCGATCGCCTGCGCGCCAAAGTGCCCTGGGGGCGGATGCGGACCCAGATGATCGGCCTCCTGCTCGGCGTGCCCTTCATCTTCCTCACCGGCTGGACGCTTTCCGTCCCGGTCCTCATCCTCGCCATGAGCGGCTTCGGGTTCTTCAAGGGGATGTACGACGCAAATATCTGGGCCGGTCTCTACGACGTCGTTTCGCCTATTCACCGGGCCACCGCTCTCGGCCTGATGAATTCGCTCGCCTGGCTGGGAGGCAGCGCTGCGCCGGTCGCTGTCGGCTGGCTTGCCGAACGAGGCGGGCTATCGCTGGCCGTCAGCGGAGGCAGTTTCGTCTACCTGCTCACGGGCTCCCTGCTTGCCTTCGGCATCGCCCGCTTCATGCAGCGCCGCCCGGCAAACTAGACTTGGAGTCGTGCCACCTGCCGCGATCGACAAAGTCGACACGCTTCCTCTGCTCTCGCGAACCCCTCCGGAATGGGCGCGCTCGGTTCTTGCCGAACCGGTCGAGCTGTTGATCGATCACGCCTTTCTCGAAAAGAAGGCGGCCAACAATGCGATGGACCTGCTCACACGCTGGCCCGGGGAATGGCTGCCGGGGTGGGTCGAGACGATGACCTCGGTCGCAAGAGACGAAGCGGCTCACCTGGCTCAAGTCGTCCGCCTGATCCTTCGCCGCGGCGGCCGCCTTGGCCGGGTCCACAAGAACCCCTATGCGAACGCCTTGCGCCTGCTGGTTCGCAAAGGCGAGCAGGCCGAGCCGCTCGACCGGCTCTTCATCTCAGCGCTGATCGAGGCGCGTTCCTGCGAGCGCTTCGCGGTTCTTGCGGATCACTGTGACGACGCCGAATTGGCCCGCTTCTACGGGTCGCTCTTCGCATCCGAGTTGGGCCATTACAAGGTCTTCCTTCGCCTCGCGCATAAGTTGGCCCCAAAGGCAGAGGTCGAATCCCGCTTCGCCCAATTGCTCGAAGCCGAGGCCCGCATTCTCGCCGCGCAACCCCCCGGTCCCCGTATCCACTCGGGGTTGTGACTTGCCAAGCTACTCCACCAGCCGCAAGGCACCAAACCGCGCCGGGTTGTGCGGATGGGGCCGCTCCAGACCCGAATCCGACCAGATCGACAATCGCCGGGCCGGCTCCACCCCGTCCCAACGCACCAACTGCATCTTCCACTCCGACCCCACTTCCGGCCGCCGGCCCATGTCCGAGAAATCGTCCCACGGCACTGCCAGTTCCAGTGCCCACCCCTTTTCCGTTCGCGCCGTCTTCAACTGGTACCCTGTCAGATTCCATTTCTTCAGCGTCACGGAACTGGGGAATGACATGAAGTAGTCGTACATTACCCCGCCGGCGTTCATCTCCAAACCGAAATACGCAGTCTCCTGCTTCGGACGAGGATTCAGGTATAGCTCCACAGCGTCGTCCTGGTACGTCGGATCGTCCCGCTGCAGATGCCTGACGGTGATCTCCGCGTCCTCGCACTCATACAGTGCGTACAGGAATGTCTCGTCCCACATCAGCCGCACAGACGTCTTTTGTTTGGCCCCTTTTTGCGATTCCCAGGGAAAGATCAGCTCGGCCACCGGCGCACGCTGCCATTCCGGCTCATTTCCGCGGCCGTCCACGCGCGGCGGATTTGCCGTCCTCGGTGCCGGATAGGATGGCGGGGGATCCATTTTTCTCGTGGCGGGCGTCGCGATTCCCTGCGCCAGCATAAGCGGCGCGCATACGGCCAACAGCAGAATCTTCACGCTTTGCAGCCTATCACTTCATCCGGCGAAAAGGTCCATCTGTTCACAGCGCGCAGTCTTCGAAATCGCCCGGACCAGCTTCCGGTAAGGAAGCTCCGTCAGCCGATTCGAATGGGATCCACTCCTCCACTCGCGCCGAAGAGTAGAACCAGCGCGCCAGTATCGAGAGATGGTCGTTGAGCTCTCTCATTCGGAGCTTGGGTGCGGTCAGCGATGCGGCCAATTCCCTTAGCCGCTTGTCCATCGGCGTCATCTCCCCGCTCGCCGCCACGCTGAATTCCGCCGGTTCCAGCCACGCCCCCGCCAGCAGGAACAGCAGATCAACCCGGCCCGCCTCCAGGCTCGGACACACGGCAATTCCGTTGAGTTTGCTCAATTCGACAGCCAGATCATCCCTCGCCTTAAGTGCCTGCTCAATCCGCTGGTAGCGCTGGTGCTGCCGCTGTGCCTCCTCGAAGTTCAGCTCCTGGCTCAATCGCTCCCGTGCGGCCGCGACAGGCTCCAGCAGGCTTCGCCCGCCGCTTGAAAGGAACTCCACGAGCCGCCCCGCCTCGCTCGCGTATTCTTCGGAGCCTACTACCTGCTGGCAGGGCCGAAGGCATTTCATCATCTCGCCGTAAATGCAGCCGGGATGGTTTGGATCCGGCGCCAGATCTTCCTGGCAGCGCCGCACCTGAAACAAATCCAATGTCTCCTGCTCGAACCGCTCCGCCGAGGCGCGGCTCCGAAACGGTCCGTAGAACACGGCCCTTCCCCCGCTGATCCGCGTCGTAATTTGCGTCCTGGGGTACTCGTTCCCCATCAGGACCTTCACGAACGCTGCCGGTCGCAGCCGGATGCGCGCCGCATATTCCTCCGCATAGTGGTGCCGGGCCAGTTCATACAGCAGCAGGTTGGACTCCAGCCGCGACACCATCGGCCAGTACTCAACCCGACTTGCCAATCCGCCCAGCATCAATCGCTTTGTCAACCGCTCGGGCGACTCCAGCAGCCTTGTCAGCCGCCGCCGTAACAGCGCTGTCCTTGCCAGATACGGCTTCCCCCGTTCGGCATGAATCAGAAACACCCCCGCCATGAGCGGGACTGCCGACAGATCGAAGGGCGCTTCCAGAACCTGAGGAGGTCTCATCTACGTTCCCCGCGCTCCACCCTCATTCTCCCGTTCAGTCTGCCTGCTGCACCCCACGTGTCCGATTGTAGCCGAGCGCTCGTGCTTGACTCTCGCGCCCTTATGGATACAATCAACGGATACATTTCGCACATGGGAGGGACTCGATGAACATCTGCAGTTCGCCTGAGCGTTGGCTAGCCACCTTGCGCCCCCCAAGGCGGATCTGCTAGTTAGTGAAAGGATCCAGCCTGGCGGGACTCACCTCTCCCTGATCGAGCGTTGCCTGAGTCTGCCTACGGACATCATGAAAAAGCCGAATAAAGCTCCTGAATCGAAAACAACCGCCGCCATGACTGCCGCGGCGGACCAGAAGACGCATACTGCCCTCTTTGCCCAGGCAATGAAACTGTTCACGTCCGGCGAGTATGCCCAAGCCAAGGATTTGTTCGAAAAAGCCGCGCACGGCCCGGTCCTGTCGGTCAATGAATCAGCGCTGATGTACACGCGCATGTGCGACAAGCGGCTCGAAAAGCCCAAACTTGAACTGAAAACGCCCGAAGAGCTTTATACCTACGCTGTCAGCCTGATCAACTCCGAGAAATTTCGAGACGCCGTCCCCCATCTCGAAAGGGCAGTCGCTTCCAGCGGTCAATCCCACTATCTCTACGCGCTCGCGCTGTGCCTCGGCCGCAGTGGCTCGGTGGACGCCGCCGCCGACCATCTTCGCCGCGCTGTGACCCAGGACGCGTCCATCCGCAATGTCGCCCGCAGCGACGCCGATTTCACCCCGCTTCTCGAGTATTCGACACTGCGTGACCTCGTCACCGGCGACAGCGGCTCCTCCGCTTGATCCCGTGCCCACAACTCGAAGTCAGCTTGGCGCCAACGCACCCCGGAAACCCGGGGACCCCCTCAGGATCGTCGCCATCGGAGGCGGCACCGGACTCTCCACCCTCCTTAAAGGGCTCAAGCGCTATTCGAAGATTCAAAGTGCCGCAGTTCCGGCCTTTCCGCCTCTCCTCGATATCACTGCCGTCGTCACCGTCACTGACGACGGCGGATCCAGCGGACGCCTCCGCCGGGACTTCGCCATCCTTCCACCAGGTGACATCCGCAACTGCCTGGTCGCCCTTTCCGAGGATGAGTCGCTGCTCACGCAGGTCTTCAACTACCGCTTCGACATCGGCCGCGGGCTCAAGGGCCACTCCTTCGGCAACCTCTTCCTCACCGCTCTGACGAAGATCACCGGAGATTTTGCTCACGCTGTCCGGCTCAGCAGCGAGGTCCTCGCCATCTCGGGCCGCATCTTCCCTTCTACAAGCATTAATGTCAGTCTCCGCGCTCATCTTCAGAACGGCGCGACGGTCGAGGGCGAATCCCGCATCAGCCGAAGTGAAATCCCGATTGAGCGAATTGAACTCATCCCCTCCAACCCCAAGCCCATGCAGGACACCCTCGCCGCAATCGGCCAGGCGGACCTCATCACGCTGGGTCCGGGCAGTCTTTTCACCAGTATCATTCCCAACCTGCTCGTTCGCGGCATCCCGGAGGCCATCCGAAAATCCCAGGCCCTCACCGCCTGCCTGATGAACCTCATGTGGCAACCCGGTGAAACAACTGGCTTCAGCGCCTCAGATCACATCCGCCAGATTCACGCCCACGCCGGAAAAGAGAGCGCTCGCCTGCGTCTGCTCGACTACGCGATCGTCAACACCGAGCCAATCGCCGACGAGTTGCTCATCAGCTACGCCCGCAATCGTGCCATGCAGGTCGCCAACGATTTGGAGCAACTCCAGCGGCTCGGCCTGGAAGTTGTCGCTCTCCCGCTGCTCAGCGCGGGCGACAAAGTCCGCCACGACCCCGACAAACTCGCTCGCATCACTGTCGAACTTGCCAAGAAAGGCCGGCGCCGCATCTTGCGCCGCCAAATGGAGAAGAACTCGTGAACCAAAACGTGTCTGTCGTCATCCTGGCCGCCGGTCTCGGAACCCGGATGAAGTCCAAGCTCGCCAAGGTGCTCCATCGCGCCGGCGGTCTCCCCCTCGTCGAGCACGTCATCCGCTGCGCCGGTGCCATCGCTCCACCCGAGCGCACCGTCGCTGTCATTGGCCATCAGGCCGATCGCGTTCGGCAGACTCTCGCTCACACCGGAATCGGATTCGCTCTGCAATCGGAACAGAAGGGCACCGGCCACGCCCTCCTGATGGCCAGTTCCTTCCCCGGAATTCGAAAAGGCCGCGTAGTCGTTCTCTACGGCGATTGCCCGCTGCTCGCGCCGGCCACGATTGAGGGGCTGATCGCCAGGCACGAGTCCGCGGGCCAGGCGGCAACCCTCATCACCACCATCCTCGAAGACCCCACGGGATACGGACGTATCTTCCTCGACGATCAGGGACGAGTCATCCGAATCATCGAGGAGAAAGCCGCCACGCCAGACCAGAAGAAACTCCGCGAAATCAACTCAGGAATCTATTGCTTCGAGGCCGAAGCGCTATGGCCTCACCTCGAAAATCTCGCCCCTAATCCGGCCGCTGGCGAAATCTATCTCACTGATCTCCCCGAGTCGCTGCGTGCGGGGGGGCTGTACACCGTGCCATTCGAGCTCAATGACCCGGCTGAGATGCTCGGCATCAACACTCGCATCGAACTCGCCCACGTCGACCGTGTTCTCCGCGCCCGCAAAACACGCCAGCTCATGCTCGACGGCGTGACGATCGAGAAGCCCGAAACCGTCACAGTCGATCTCGACGTCGAGGTCGGCCAGGACACTGTCATCGGCCCGTTTGCCCAGCTTCTCGGCCGCACCACCATCGGATCCGACTGCTCCATCGGCGCCTCCGTCATCCTGGAAAATGCAGTCCTTGGCGATAACGTCAGGATCTTTCCTTTTTCTTCAATCCGCGATTCGACCCTTGAAAACGACACCGAAGTTGGCCCCTTCGCCCGCTTCCGTCCAAATGTCCACATCGAAGCCACCGCCCACGTGGGCAACTTCGTCGAACTGAAGAATACTCGCCTCGGCGCCGGGTCCAAGGCCATGCATCTGTCCTACCTCGGCGACTCAACCATCGGCGCCAACTGCAACATCGGTGCCGGCACGATCACCTGCAATTACGACGGCCTGAAGAAATCCCCCACGATCGTAGGCGATGGCGCTTTCGTCGGCAGCCACTCAACCCTGGTCGCCCCTGTCGAAGTCGGTCCCGGAAGCTATGTCGCTGCAGGCAGCGTCGTCACTCACGCCGTGCCCCAGGACGCCCTTGCCATCGGCCGCTCCCGCCAGCTCAACAAGGACGGATGGGCTGCCGTCCGGCGCGCCAAAACCAAGAAAGACTAGCCGTTTATTCAGTCGCAGCGCAGTGTGATGACCGGGTCCACCTTCGCCGCCCTGCGCGCGGGAATGTAGCTCGCCGCCAACGCGACGCTTGCCAGAATCAGGGCCGCGATCCCGACAACCTTCGCATCCATCGGCTTCACGCCATAGAGCATTCCTGTCAACAGTCGCGTCACCATGTATGAGGCGCCGAGTCCGGCCACGATACCAGCCATTGCCCAGCCCATGCTCCGGTTCAGGACCATCTGAAGGACGTCCGAGGTGGTCGCTCCCAGCGCGACCCGAATGCCAATTTCTTTCGTCTTCTGTGCAACCGAATACGCCACGACGCCGGAAATCCCCACTGCCGCCAAAACCAGTGACAGGACTCCGAAGCTGATCAGCAGGATCGCCGGCAGTCTTCGCGACCCCATCGAACGGTCCACCACTTCCTCCATAGTCCGAACGCCTGAAGCCGCCTGATCGGGATCGATCGCCAGCAGCGCCTGCTTGATCGCCGGCAGGAAACCCTGCGGCTGCGAGGTCGTCTTGACCACCACAGACATCACCGGCCATCCTGCCTGCGTATACGGCCGGTAGAAATGCGGCGACGCATCCCTGTCCAGACCGCTGTGGCGGATGTCGTGAATCACTCCAACCACGGTCATCCAGGGATTTGGATTCTCCGGCTTGTTCCCCCCGATTCTGATCCTCCCACCCAGCGGATCCACGCCCTTCCAATACTCACGCGCCAGCGCCTGATTGATTACCACCACCGGCGTCGATGTGAGTGTGTCGCGGTGATTGAATTCACGTCCGGCCGCCACCGGAATGCCCAGGGTCTTGAAAAAATCGGGGCAGGCGAGCCCGTATGCCGCCCCTGGCTGTTTATCTTTCCCTGGGTCCGGCTGGCCTTGGATCACGAACCCTCTCCCTGCATTGCCCCCTCCGATTGGAAGATGGCTGATGGCTCCAACCGACAAGACCCCTGGAATCGAGCCGACGCGATTCGTCAGCTCCCGGCAGAACTCGGCCTTGTCCGGCGGGCTGTAGTACATCACCTTCTGCGGGAGAGAAATACCGAGCACTAGCACGTTTTTCGGGTTGAGGCCCGGGTCCACGCCCAGCAATCGCGCCATGCTCGCCAGCATCAGCCCCGCACCCACAAGCACGGTCAACGCCAGCGAAACCTCCGCTGCAACCAGTACGTAGCGAAGCTGGCCGTTCCGGCTTGAGGCGCCCCTGCCCTGCCCCGACTTCAACGATTCATTTGCCGCATCACGCCTCAGCGCCCCAAATCCCGCCACAACCCCGAAGAGCAGTCCCGTAATCACGCATAGCAGCAAAGCGAACCCGAAGACTCCAGCGTCCAATTCGATATTCTCCAAGTTCCGGAAAGGAACTCTTACATACTGTGGCAGCATCCTCTCAGCCAGCCGCGCGCAGCCTGCTGCCACCGCAATCCCCCCGATCGCACCCACCAGAGACAGCAACAGCGACTCCGTGACCAATTGTTGAACGATGCGCGCCCGGCCGGCGCCGAGTGCTCGCCTCAACGCGATCTCCTTCTCGCGCGCCGTGCCCCGCGCCAGCATTAAATTGGCAACGTTCACGCACGCGATCAACAGCACAAATCCCACCAGCGCCGAGAGGGCGATGAACGTCGATCGCAAATCTCTGACCCCGAGTTCGGACATCGGCGTGACCGCTATCGTCTCACCGCCGTTTGAATCGGGATACTCATTCGCCAGCCTGCGCCCGATGATGTCCATCTCGGACCGCGCCTGTTCCAGCGTCACGTTCTTCTTGAGCCGCGCACAAACACCAAACGAGTTCGAGCCCCTGTCCCGATCCCCGCCATCAAAGCCCGCGGGAACCCAGAGTTCATTCCGGCCCGAGAAGAAATCGAATTCGAAGCCGGGGGGCATTACACCAACCACGGCATACGCCTGCCCGTCTATCCGGATCGTGTTCCGCGTGATCGAACGGTCTTCGCCGTATCGCCGTTTCCAAAGCCCATGGCTCAGCACCACTACGCGGTGCTTGCCCAACGTTTCCTCTTCGCGTGTAAACGTTCTGCCCAGATAGGCGGGAACCCCCAATAATGGAAACAGACTCGCCGAAACGCGCAGCCCTGGAACGCGCTCGGGTTCGGCCCCACCGGACAGGTTGTAGCCTTTGCCGGCGGAGTCGAATAGCGCCATACTCTCGAAAACGTGATTGAGCCGCTCCCAGTCATGGAAATTCGGGCTCGACGTGATGTTCCGCTCGTCTGGTTCCTTCACCTGGGACCGCCATACATTGACCAGCTGTTGCGGCTCAGGATAGGGCAGCGGCTTCAGATAAAGAACGTTGACCACGCTGAAGATGACCGTGTTCGCACCGATGCCCAGCGCAAGCGTCGCCACTGCGGCGGCAGCAAAGCCGCGATTCTTGAGAAGTGTCCGCCAGCCGTAACGCAGGTCCTGCAGAACGGCCTCCAATCTCGGGAGGCCGCGCTGCTCGTGCAATTCATCCCGAAGCCGCCCCACCCCCCCGAGCGCCAGCCGCGCCGTGCGCCGCGCCTCCTCCGGGGTCATCCCACGACGAATATTCTCCTCGGTGGCAAGCGAAAGATGAGTCTGCAATTCCTCGTCCGTCTCTTGATCTTCGCGGCCGCCGGCAAGCCAAGCGCGCACTCTTGATAGCAAAACGTTCATTCGATCTCGCATCATTGCCCCCTATCGCTCCAGCTTCAGCAGCCTGCCGATCACTGTCGAGATTCGCAGCCAACTGGCTGTCTCATCCGCGAGTTGCTCTTGGCCCGCCCTGGAAATCGAATAAAACTTCGCCTTGCGGTTGTTTTCGGAAATGCCCCAATTCGCGGTAATCCAGCGCCGCTGCTGCAGCCGCAGGAGAGAAGCGTAGATCGTCCCTTGGTTCAGTTGGATCGAGTCCTCGCTCACCTGCTCGATGCGTCGCGCAATTCCGTAGCCGTGGAGCGGCCCCATCGCCTCCAGCGTTTGCAGCACCATCAGGTCCAGTGTGCCCTGCAAAACCTCAGTCCTGTCATCTGCTCTGCCCGCTCCTGTTGTCATTGCACAGGAATGTATCAACTCTCATGTGGTATGTCAACAGGAATCAGTCCGGCTATCAGTCTGTCCCGCCGGCGGAGCGCAACGGGGCGCGCCACCGCTTCCTGCCATGACAGGGCAATGGGAGACGCTGCGCTACAATACTTGTTTCGGTCTGTTGCGGGATTCGTCTGAGACTTCGGAGCGGCCTGCCCTCACAGACCTCAACCAGGCATCGAGGGCGTTGTTGCCTCGAACGCCAGCAAGGTTCTTAACGAAATGAAGGCGGTCATCCTCGCAGGCGGACTCGGAACCCGCATGGGTGTTGGGACCAACAATCGGCCTAAACCCATGCTTGAGGTAGGTGGGATACCCATCCTCCATCACCTTATGGCCATGTGCGCCGCCCAAGGCATTGACGAGTTCATCGTGGCGCTCGGCTATAAAGCTGCAGTCGTTAAGGAGTACTTCCTCCACTTCAACTCCACCCAAAACGATTTCACCGTCGACCTGTCTTCCGGCGAAGTCCAATACCACCGCCAGTTCGCGCCTGGATGGAAGGTGCACCTCGTCGACACGGGCCTTGATACTCAGACCGGCGGCCGCCTTCGCCGTCTCTCGTCGTGGCTTGACGGAGAGAGTCACTTCCTTCTGACTTACGGCGACGGCCTGGCAAACGTCGACCTACACGCCCTCGAGCGATTCCACTTAGACCACGGCCGTCTGGCAACAATCACCGCCGTTCGCATGCCGGAACGCTTCGGTCGTCTCCTCATTGACGGCGATCAGGTCAAGTCCTTCGTCGAAAAAGCGAAGCATAGTTCCACCTGGATTAATGGCGGGTTTTTTGTCCTCAGCAGCCGCGTGCTCGATCTTATCGAGGACGACTCAACCGTCTGGGAGCGCGGGCCTGTCGACAATCTTGCCGCCTCTGGCAACCTCATGGCCTACCACCACGACGACTTCTGGTGCGGAATGGACACACCCAGCGAGCTCACCTACCTTGAGAATCTTTGGCGCGAAGGCCGTGCCCCGTGGGCTCCCGAGAACATCAGGAAAGTAATTGCATGAAGGCCCACCTCGTATTGGCCACTCATCGCCACCGTAGCTTTGCTCCTGGATGTGTTCGACTAGGGCACTTTCCGGGACGAATCTGAAGTCAATGCCTGCCCAGAGGTTTCTGATCTACATTCCGAGCTTCAATGCTCGCCCATTCCTTGAACGGACCGTTAGCCGTATCCCGTGGAATGAACTCCCTTCAGGCCTTTCCTATTCGGTCCTCTTTGTTGACAACGCAAGTTTGGATGGAACGCCTGAGGCCATCAGCAGCGCCCGACGATCTTTAGATGCCCTCGGCATAGCTTCCCATTGCATCATCCATCCCGAAAACCGAGGCTACGGAGGCAGCGTCAAGACTGCTTTTCAGTATTCTCTTGAGCAGAAATTCGATTTCATCGGTATCATCCACGCCGACGGTCAATACGCTCCGGAGAAACTTCCCGAACTCGCTTCGGCCCTCGTAGCCGATCCCCGAGTCGCGCTTCACTTCGGCTCCCGGCTCACAAGCAAGCCACTGGCTGGAGGCATGCCCCTCTACAAATTCCTCGCCGGCCATGTTCTCAGCGACCTTCAGAATGTCTTCTCCGGCCTTCGCCTGAGCGAGTACCACTCCGGTTACAAGCTCTACCGTCTAGCCCACATCGCTCGCATACCCTGGCAACAGCTGAGCGACAGTTTCGTGATCGATAACGAGATCATCTTGATGATCCATTCCGCTGGTTTCCTCATCAGTGAGAGTCCCATCCCGACTTTCTACGGAAAAGAAAAGTCGCACGTACCCACCTTTAGCACCCCCCTCGCGATTCTCCGCAACTTGGCTGAGTACGTACTCGCGCGGGCCGGCCTTCGCAAGGATCTCCGATACGTGCGCCCAGCCTAAGAAGAGCGTATGGACGCCACTCCCACGCCGCTCGACGGCTTTCTCGAATTCGACCCCGACCGTTAAGGACTCACCCGCCATGTTTATGATCGACCATGCGCTCGAACAGCGCGCAAAGTCCGGAAAGCCCATCCTCGTCGCCCTTGTCGGGGCAGGCTTCATGGGCCGCGGCATCGTCCTCCAGGTCAATCGCTACGCCCAGGGCATGAAGATTGTCTGCGTCGTCAATCGGACTCTCGACAACGCCCGCCTCGCCTTCGAACAGGCCGAATGCGCTCCCGTCCGCGAAATCGCTTCCGCCGCCCAACTCTCCGCCTGCATTGACAACAACGAGTTCGCGATCACTGACGACTTCCGCGCCGCGACCGAGTGCGAGCGAATCGACGTCGTCATCGAAGTCACCGGCTCGGTCGAGTACGGCGCCCACGCTCGCCCTGCAGCGCCTTCGCCAACCGCAAGCACGTCATTCTCATGAATGCCGAACTCGACGGCACTCTCGGCCCCCTGCTCCACAAGCGTGCTTCCGAGGTCGGCGTCATCTTCACCGACTCAGACGGCGACCAGCCCGGCGTCATCGTCAACCTGTTCCGCTTCGTCAAAGGCATCGGCGTGCGCCCCGTCCTCTGCGGCAACATCAAGGGTCTTCACGACCCCTACCGCAATCCCACAACCCAGATCGCCTTCGCTCAACGCTGGGGCCAGAAACCCAAGATGGTCGCCTCCTTCGCCGATGGCACCAAGATCAGCTTCGAGCAGGCCATCGTAGCCAACGCCACCGGCATGAGCGTCGCCCGTCGCGGCATGTTCGGACCAACCGTGGAAAACAGCGCATCGGTGTCTGAATCCCCCAATTGGTTCCCCGAATCCGCCCTGGAAACTCCCGGCGGCATCGTCGACTATGTCGTCGGCGCCACTCCCGCCCCCGGCGTGTTCGTCATCGGCCGCCACGACCATCCCATCCAGCGCCACTACCTCAACCTCTACAAGCTCGGCGAAGGCCCCTATTACGTCTTCCATACTCCCTACCACCTGTGCCATTTCGAGGTGCCCAACACCATCGCCCGCGCAGTGCTCTTCCATGATGCAGTCCTTGTCCCCGTCGCCGGACCACGCGTCGAAGTAGTCACAACCGCTAAAGTCGACCTCACTCCTGGCGACATCCTCGACGGATTCGGCGGCTACAAGAGTTATGGCCTCGCCGAAAACTATTCGGTGGCCCGCCGTGAGAAGCTCCTGCCGATGGGCCTCTCCGAAGATTGCCGCGTGCTCCGGCACGTCAAGAAAGACCAGGTCCTGACTTGCGATGATGTCGAGCGCCCCGCCGGCCGCCTCATCGACCAACTCCGCACCGAACAGGACGAGATGTTCCCCGGTTAAGCTTCCCCTCAACGGTAGGGCGCTAGCCAAAGCTGCATGAACGGTCCCTTGTACGCCATTCGCATCAATGGAAATCTCGAACGAAAAGCCCACTCAGGATCGCCGCCCGGAGTGACGATCAACACCTCTGTAACACCATCCGGCAGCACATCCATCCGCTTCTCCGTGCCGCCCGCAATCACGTTATACGCGGGTAAAGCATCCGTCGGCTGCCGCTGAAGCTCAAGACTCGCCAGCGTCAGTTGCGGCCTGTAGTATCGGATGGTTCGCGTATTCGGTCCCTCGATGCCTCCCCGCATCATCAGAATCATCGCCCCGGGACCGCGCTGGTCCAACAGCTTAAACATTGCTGCGCAGTTGGCATCGATATCATCGTGCACCATCGGTGTCGCGCGGAATGCCTGGAACCAATAGTAGTGCCGGTGCAGCAAATACTCGTATGGGACAAAAGTGGTTCCTACCGCCGCTGTCAGGCCAACCACCAATACGCTCAAGGCCCAGTCTCTCTCCCGCACCACAACCATCCGGGCGGCCCGCCACACTGCGGCCGATGCCACTATTGCTATCGCGGGAAGAACCAATAGATGATAGCCGGGCTTCGGTCCGTGAATCAGGTAGATGGCCAACAGCGTTGGTCCCATCCAGAGCGCATAAAAGAGAGGATTGTCGAGCGGAGCGGCGGCGCGCCCGGATGTTTCGCCCTGAATGGGCTTCCACATCCTGTGTAAGAGCGAGAATAGCAGCCAAGGCACCCACAGTCCGATCGTCGACATCGTGATCCACGTCGTCGTCAGCTCCATCATCTGCTGCGTGTCACCCCACGTGGCCCCATGCATCATCGACGTGTGCGACAAAGCCTCGCCGAACATTGCGTTTGCATTCCCGCTGAGAGCCACCCACCCGCCCGCGGCCTGAAGCGTCGGAAGGAGCCAGGCTGCAACCACGAAGCTGGCAGCGGCAGCGGCGACTGCCGCAACTCCCCATCTCCGTGTCCGCCATACGAACACGAGCAGCGTCACGCCAACCAACGGCGCCAGGAATGTGCCCGTGCTGGACCGTACCCCGGCAAACAGCGCAGCGGCCACCGGCAGCAGGAACGCGCTTTTTGCTTCTCCGCGCCATGCCTTGAGTGCCAGCCAACCCACCGTGCCCCCGGCGAGGAAATCCACCGGATAGGTGGTCTGCGCAACTGCTGACATTCGCACCGGCGGCCCCCAGGCCACCAGCGCCGTCGCCACCAGCGCCGCCGTCTCCCCAAGCTTTTCGCGCACCAGAAGGCGCAGCACCCACAATCCTGCCACCGTGAAACCCAGCGACAGCACTCGTTGCGCCAACAGGGGGTCCATCAGCGGACCCAGCATCTTGAGCATCAGGATCCAGACGGGAAAGCCCATCGGGTGCGGTTGGTGCTTGCGGATGTCCCAGTCCTTGGCGCCCATCGCAAATTGCACCGAGTCCCACTCATAGGCATACCGGTGCCCCAATCCCGGCAGCGTGACGATCAGCCACACAGCCAGCGCTGCCAGCGATGCCACGCCGGCCCAGCCGATTCTATCCGACTAACTCCTCGAACCTACGCGAAGCTCCCCCTTATGCGGTCACGCCGAACCGGTACACCGTTGCACTCTTCATCTCCCGCCCAGGTTCGAGGACCACGGACGGGAACTTCGGCTGATTCGGCGAGTCCGGGAAATGTTGTGTCTCAAGACAGAACCCGGAGCGCTTGCCATAAGCCCGACCGGACTTGCCTTTCAGCGTTCCGTCCAGGAAATTGCCGCAATAGAACTGCACTCCCGGCTGCGTCGTCTCCACTTCAAGAGTGCGTCCGCTCTTGGGCTCCGTCGCCCGCGCCGTCAGGCTCAAGCCTTCGCCCGCGCGGTTCAGGACATAGTTGTGGTCATAGCCCCCGCCGGCCTTCAATTGCGGATGGTCAGCATCGATTCGCGCGCCGATTGCCGTCGGAGTCCTGAAGTCGAATGGCGTGCCTTCCACCGGTGCTAATTCTCCAGTTGGAATCAGCCCCGCGTCCACCGGAGTGTACCGGTCCGCGTTCACCATCAGCAGGTGCGCGAGGATATCTCCCTCTCCTTCACCCGCCAGGTTGAAGTAGCTGTGGTTGGTGATATTGGTGACCGTCGGCTTGTCAGTCACAGCCGAGTACTCGATCTTTAGCTCGCCAGCCTCGTTCAGGCTGTAGCGCACCGTCACATCGAGATTGCCCGGATAGCCCTCTTCTCCGTCCACACTCCTGTAAGCCAGCGTCAGGCTCTGCTCTGTAGCGCCGTTGCCGACATCCTTCACCGTCCAAACAACTTTGTCGAAACCCTTCTCGCCGCCGTGCAGCGAATTCCCGTTGTTGTTCTTGGCCAGCTTGTACGTCTGCCCGCCCAACTTGAACTCGCCTTTCGCGATCCTGTTGCCATAGCGGCCCACCAGCGCGCCAAAATAGGGGTTCGGCGACAAATAGCCTTCCAGCGTGTTGAACCCGAGCACAATGTCGGCGCTCGCGCCCGCCTTGTCCGGCGTCTTGATCGATGTCACGATCCCGCCGTAATTGGTGATCGACACCTGTACACCCTTGCTGTTGGACAGCCGGAACAGGTCCACCGGCACGCCTGTGCCGGTCTTTCCGAACGGAATCTTTTCGATCATGCGAGTTGCGTTTGCCTCCTTCTTTGTCCCGCCGCATCCTGCGGCCATCACTGCGCCGCAAGCGGCGGCGCCCTTCATCAAATCCCTGCGTCTCAACATACCCCTCCCCTTCCAAGCAATCCATCCCCTCAAGCGATCCTGTCGAAGAACAATATGCGCGGGTCTTCCGTCACCATCCCGCTTACCATGCCGAACAGTCGCTGCAAATGTGCGCTCTTGGCGTGCGCATCCAGTTCGGCTCGCGAAGTCCAGTTCTCATAGAACAGAAAATGTCCCGGCTTGCCCTGCTCCTCGTGCAGGTCGTATTGCACGCAGCCGTTCTCCGCGCGCGTTGGCGCCACCAGCGCCAGCAATTCTCCACGCAGCTCTTCTTCTTTGCCCGGTTTGGCGTAAAACTCCGCCACGACTGTCAGGTACTTCTGATCCATGGTTTCCTCAGTCTATGTCAATCCATCAGCGTGCTACTTCGGCAGCAGCGAAAGAACGGCCTGCGTCGGGCTCGGAATGACATGCGCCGCGATCAGCTTCCCAAGTCCCTCCACTTTCTCCTTCCCCGCATCGATCGCCGCACGCACCGCTGCCACGTCGCCCTTGATCACAACCGTGATGTAGCCTCCGCCCAGCTTCTCCCTGGCGACCACTTCCACGTTCGCGGTCTTGCAGGCCGTATCGATGGCTTCGAACACCGCGGTGAATCCCTGCGTCTCGATGAGACCGACGGCAAATCCGGCTTGTTCGCTCACAAGTAGCTCCTTGCTCACTTCGGCCGGCGTCTTCACGACGGCCTGTTCCATCAAAGGATTGAATTCCGGCTTAGCGTCCCACGACAGCTTAGCCCGCTCCTCAGGATTCGCGATAACGGTCGAAGTGCTGCTCACCTTCATCGCTTCCGCCAGCGCGCGGCCGGCTTCGATCGAAGCCCGCACCGCCCCCAGCGGACCGGCGATCTTCATCATCGCCCCCGCCAGGTCGTTAAACTCCACCTGCAGCAGCCGCACATTGGCCGCCTTCTCCAGCGTGTCCAGCACGACCATCGACGGACTCCATCCTACGACCTCGATGAAGCCCAGCGAATCGCTCACAGCATGCCCTTCCGCTGCAGAATCTCCATCACTCCGTGCACGATCTGCTCGACCTCATCGGATTGCGAGCTGCCCGCCTTCAATCCGCATCCGCCCGGCGGCTGCGACACCAATCCCGAATCCGCCACCAGGCACTGCAGCGTGTTCTTCAGCGCCGCCCGGTCCGCCTGCTGCGTTGGCGTCTGCGGCTGCCGCGATTGCCCGAATCGGAATCCCCTCATCTCCACGCCCGCCCGGAACCCGTCTGGAAATTCGAACTGATACAGCATCAGGTCAAACAGCCCTAGAATCTGCCGCTGCAGCTTCATCGCGGCGTCCAGACTGCCCGCCCGCGCCAGGTCGTAGAGCCGCCGCATCAGTTCAGGCACGACGTTCGACGCGGCGTTCGTCCCGCCGTCGGCCCCGGCCACCAGCATCGGCACGAGCACGCATCCCAGCCGGTCAGGAATGTGAAGTCAGGCCGCACCGGCCGCACCGCGGCGATCATCCGCATCATGAACGCCACGTCGCCTGAAGAATCCTTGATTCCGATGATCCTCTCGAACTCCGCCAGCCGCCGGATGGTCGGCACGTCGATCGGCGTGGCGAACATCGGGATGTTGTAAAGCGTCACGTCGATCGGCGAGTGCAGCGCAATCTCCCGGAAATACGCGTACAGACTCTCCGGGCTCAGCCGGTAGTAAAACGGCGAAACGATCGCTACCGCTGTCGCCCCATAGGAGTGGTACAGCTCGCACGCGCCAATCGTCTCTCTGACGTTCGCCTCGGCTGCGCCGGCCAGAATCGGGACTCTGCCGCGGGTTTCGTCGCAGGTGATCTTGACGATCCGCCGGCGCTCCTCCACCGTGAAGCGCGTGAACTCGCCGGTCGAACCGTTGGGATACAGCCCGTGCACGCCGCTCTCGATCAGCCAGTTGATGAACCGGCGAAGCTCAGCTTCGTGGATTCTGCCCTGCTCGTCCAGGGGAACGAGCATCGGCGTAAAGATGCCCTGTAGGCGCGACGACATGCTCGCTCTATCGTTTCATTGCGGGGGGCGGCACGGCAAGCTCAACCGCAGGCCGCCGCACCCACCCTCCCTTGGTGAGACAATGTGAATCTGTTCGGGTATGGCCACTAAGCTCAGCATCGGAATTTGGGCGTTTGCCTTTGGGCCGTACTCCGCGGCTCCAAAAAGTCTGGAAGAGATTCTCGAACGGGCTGCTGAAGCCGGCTTCGACGGCGTTGAACTCAGCGGCTACCCGCCTCACGTCTACCCGGAGGCCTACTCCACCCCGGCAGCCCAAGCCTCGCTCCGCGACCGCATTGACCGCCTTGGCCTCGGCGTTTCCGGCTTCTCCGCCGACCTCGGTGCGGTCAGCCCGATCATCCCCGAAAATCGCCAGGCCTACCTCGAACTCTTCCGCCGTACCCTGGATGTCGCCGCCGGCGTCGGCAGCCCTTCCGTCCGAATCGATACGGGCTCTGCTCCCGGCTCCATCCCGGACGAGGACTATCACACTTCATTCCATCGCCTCGCCGACCTCTGGCGCGACTGCGCCGACCTCGCCCGTCACGCCGGACTCACCATGCTCTGGGAGTTCGAGCCAGGCTTCGTGTTCAACAAACCATCCGAAGTCGCCGAACTGCACCTGAAGGTCGGACACCCCTTTTTCCAGATCCTGTTCGATACCGCTCACGCCCACACCTGCGGAGTCGTCGGAGCCCGCCAGCATGGCCGCCACGAAACCCTGGAAGGCGGCATCGGCGAATTCCTCTCGTCCCTCCACTCCGCTATCGGCGGCGTCCACCTGACCGACACCGACGGCACCCTCTACTGCGACGACACCACGACTCATGTCCCCCTGGGCCAGGGCCATGTCCCCTTCAAGTTCATCGCCCCAAAACTGCTCACTCTCCACAACGTGCGCTGGTGGTGCGTCGACCTCTGCTTCTGCCCCCGCGCCTGGGACGAAATCGACTCCTCCCTCACTCAGGCACGTGCCATCCTGGCCTCGGCCTCCGCTTGAGCAAGATTGCGCAGAACAGGCAAGTCACCTCACCCAGTTACTTCGACCTCCCCGCCATTCCCTTCAACGCCTCCAGCCACCATCGCACCCCCGGCGACTGCACCGATCCGTCCCCGCCTGGCCCATGTTGCGGACCCTCTGGCGGAACGCACTGCAGCCATGTCGAGGCGAACATATACCCCTCCCCTCGCTCCAGATGCTTCCTCGTCTCCTCGATCTGGTTTTGCTTCATCTCGGGCGTGTACACACCGATATTGATGTACTGATACAGCCCCTGCTGCTTGCTGTACCGCCCCCAGTACCCCGCCTCCTTCCCCGTCAACGGTGTCACCTTCGGCGATCCCTCCGATTCGACATACGGCTTTCCCGCTGCGCGCTCGCTGTGATGCAGCGCCAGGTCCGCCTCCGCCGGAGGCTGCCCCTTGAAGTTCGTCCCCACCATGATCCGGCGGTCCGCCTCCTTCGCCGCCAGCACCAACTGCCGGTTGTCGAAGCCGGCCCCGAACAGCGCCATCCCCTCGTTGTCCACATCGACGAAGACATTCCGGTAGTTCCTCTCGGACAGCCACCTCACTGTACTTGCCACCGCCGCATTCGCCTCCCGCTGCGTCCACTCCTGATACTTCGCCCGCGAATCTCCCCAATACAGGCACCCCACCAGCACCACCATCTCGCGCCGGTCAGCCGCCTCGATGATCTTGCCCATCCGCGCCGCGTACAGCGGATCCGGCGAGCCGTCGGGCCGGTATCCCTTCACATCCCCAAACCTCGACCCCATGAAGAACACGCTCACCGTGTTCACTCCATAGCTCTTGTAGATATCCAGGTTCGCGATCAGGTCCCCCGTCGCCTTGTCAGACATCAGCGCGTTCGACACGCGCAGACCCCTCACCAGGAACGGCTTCCCATCGAGCGTCGTCTTCCCGTCTTTCACACCAAACACATGGCTCCCCGCTCTCGCAGAACCACTGGAGCCCAACCCTGCCACAAGAAGGCAATCACCAACGAGATGCGAATAGACCACATGCGCTGCATCCTATCAAGCCCGAGACGCGATCACCGCGCCCACCGTACGTTAGTTGTGAAGTGGCGGTGGAAATCCGTTCGGCCATCTCGCCCGTTACACCAGCCTCAAATGGGTGATGCCGGACTCGGCGCAAGGCTGCCTTACGGGGCGTCCAGCGAAACCTGCCGGGAGAGTTCGGCCTTCAACTCGTCCGCTGTCTTGGGCTGGCTCTTCAACAGGTCGTTCGTCTCGTACGAATCGGCTTCCAGGTCGTAAAGCTCGAACCGCCCCTCGTCCAGGCTCGGCCCGAAATGGATGAGCTTCCAGTTACCGCGCCGGACGGCCTGGTTTCGGGCATCCGCCCAGTACATCACGCGTTCCGGCGGGGCAGTCTCGCCGGTGATCACCCGCCACTGGTCTCGCCCTTCAACCCCGGATTGCGCGGGCATCGCAGTGCCTGTCGCCGCTGCGAGCGTCGGCCAGACATCGCAAACCAGCAGAGGAGCCTGCAGCTTTCGCGGCTTGAGGCGCCCGGGCCAATGAATGAGCGCCGGCACGCGAATCCCCCCTTCGTACAGCTGCCCCTTCCCTCCGCGCAGCGGACGGTTGTCGCTGAGCACTTCGGTCGGCCCGTAGGACATGTAGTGTGCCCTGGGCGGGATGAGCCACCTCGTGTTGTCGCCCCCGCCCGGGCCGCCATTGTCGCTGTGGAAGACGACGATCGTCTCCTGCTCGATACCTTCGCGGCCGAGCGCCTCCTTCACTCTGCCGATGGAATCGTCCATGTGCGTGATTGCCGCAGCGACGTACCTTCGCGAGACGCTGCCGATCGACCCGTTGTAGGGGTCCACCCACTTGGCTTCCTCCTGGCAGGGTGTGTGAGGCGCGCTGAAGGGAAGGTACAGGAAGAAGGGCTTGGACCTGTCCCGAATCCCGGTGATGAAGCGCACCGCCTCCGCCGTCAACAGATCGGTGACGTGACCCTCTTCCTTCAGCGGCTCCCCGTTCCTGTGCCACTGGCGGATACCGTCCTTCGTCCCTTCCCAGTCCGTCGTCAGGTGCGTGTAGGAGTCGACCCACGGCCCCGTGTAGCCGTAGCTGTAGCGGAAGCCGTAGTTGTTGGGGCCCAGCTCGCGCCGCATGCCCAGGTGCCACTTTCCACAGATCGCCGTATCGTAGCCTGCGCCGCGGAAGTGAGAGGCCAGAGTGGGAGTGCCCGCGGGCAACCCCCGGTCGTCCCGGTACTGCAGAGGCCCTCGAATCCCGAAACGGGACGGCGGACGTCCCGTCATTAGAGCGCAGCGGGTCGGAGAGCAAGTCGGGTAACTATGGAAGTCGTCGAGTTCGACGCCTTCGGCGGCGATCCGGTCCAGGTTGGGCGTACGCACCTCGGAGCCGTGGTATCCGACGTCTCTCCATCCGAGATCGTCCGCCACGATGACGATGACATTCGGACGCCTGCGGTTGTCCGGCGCCGGGGCGCCCGCGGACGCAAGCCGACCGGCCGCCGCGGCAAGTGCCGAGTCACGGAGAAACGATCTCCTCGATGTGTTCATCTTTAGGGATCCTGCTGCATCTGGAAGCTGCTCCCATCCGGGATTTCGGTCTTGGGTTTCCCAGACGCGTCAAGTATATGTCAACCGCCTTATCCTGAGTCCATCACTTAGGGCGCCGACAATCACTGAGGGCGCCAGCCAAAGATCGGCCCGTCTTTGGTCAGTTCCAGTAGTTCCGGTCCAGACTGCGATACTGCACTGCCTCGGCGATGTGCTTGGCCAGAATACGCCCTTCCCCGCCGAGGTCGGCAATCGTCCTGGACACTTTGAGAATCCGATCATGCGCGCGAGCCGATAGCCCCAACCGCCGGACCGCCATCTCAAGCGTCCTCTCACCCGCCTCATCGAGAGAGCAGACCTCTCGCGCGCCCCAAAACGGTTCACCACCCATCCGGCGAATGATGCTTCGGCCTACTGGTCTCGCGACGGACGATGGATCTACTTCGCGTCGAACCGGACCGGCCGCAATGAGGTGTGGAAGATTGCCGCGGATGGTTCCTATCCTGACGTGCAGTTGACGCGCAACGGAGGGTGGCGCAGCGGGGAATCCCCTGACGGTCGAATGCTGTACTACCAGCGATTCGACCTGCCCGGTACGTTCAGAATGCCAGTAGGGGGCGGGGAGCCGGAAAGGGTCCTGGATACTCCGACTCTCGCGATGTGGCACGTGGCCGGCAACAACCTGTACTGGACAAGCGGTCAACCCGCCGCAAATGACGGCCTTCACCGCTTTGATCTGGCCACGGGCAAGGACAGCGTCATCCTGAAACTGCCATCCGGGACTGATCGCGGAACCCGCAACTTCGGCGTCACACCCGATGGCCGGTGGATCGTGTTTGTTCGAACGGATCAACAGATCAGCGATCTCATGCTGGTGGAGAACTTCAAGTAGTAGCGAGACTCCTCCCTTCCACCTCAGTTCCAATAGTTACGATCCAGACTGCGATACTGCACCGCTTCGGCGATGTGTTTGGCCAGAATCCGCTGTTCCCCGCCCAGATCCGCGATCGTCCTGGACACTTTCAGAATTCGATCGTGTGCCCGCGCGGACAACCCGCGGATCAGCAGCCTCGCATTCACCCAGCCACGCTCCATCTGCCTCGAACGCGCCGCCAATACCCGCGCCCGCATCTGCCCGCTCGTCGAGAGCGAGCGGACATAATGGCATTCGATGAAGCCTTCTCCAAAAGGACGATACCGGGCCGCGATGTCGAAGGAACAGACCTCGCACAAGAGCGACCCGCGCTGTTTCAGAAAGCCGGCCTTCCGCTTGAAGGTCTATTACGCCGCGACGTGGACGTAGTCGACGGTCGATGTCGGCTCAGGAACCGGCAGTCCGTTTTGCCGCAGCCCTTCGATATGAAACTCAATGGCTTCGGCCATCAGGCGGCGCAGCTCGTCCTCGGACTCGGCGGCGGCCACGCAACCTGGAAGATCGGGCGAGTAGGCACTGCATCCTTCCAGCCCATGCTCGATAACGATCGCGTAGCTCTTCATATTTCGAGGCCTGCTTTCCTGAGTATATCGTTGAGCGTGCCCGTCCGAAGATCTGCCCCGTCCTTTCCAGCGACCGTGATCAGGTTTGGATTCGAACCGTGTCTCAGTTGACTGTGGCTGCCTTTCTGCCGGGCAATCGACCAGCCGTTGGCTTCGAGTAGTCTCAACAGTTCACGGACCTTCATGACCATCGCTCAGTTCCAGTAGTTCCGGTCCAGACTGCGATACTGCACTGCCTCGGCGATGTGCTTGGCCAGAATACGCCCTTCCCCGCCGAGGTCGGCAATCGTCCTGGACACTTTGAGAATCCGATCATGCGCGCGAGCCGATAGCCCCAACCGCCGGACCGCCATCTCAAGCGTCCTCTCACCCGCCTCATCGAGAGAGCAAACCTCTCGCAACACCGACGGCGGCAGCGTCGCGTTCACCCAGCCTCTCTCAAGCTGCCTCGACCGTGCCGCCAGCACCCTCGCCCGCATCTGCTCACTTGTCGCCGGCTCGCCCCTCGACCGCAATTCGTTCAACGGAACCGCCGGCACGTCCACGTGCAGGTCGATCCTATCCAGCAGCGGACCGCTGATCTTGCTGAGGTATTGCTGAATCTGCGCCCCCGTACACCGGCACTGCCGGGCCTGATCCCCGTGATATCCGCACCGGCACCCGTGCAGATAGTAATCTGACCATTCTGATCGAACCGCGCATGCCTCTGGCACGAGCTTGGGCGAGGGAAGAAGCGTAGGGTTGTAGAACGGCGTGGCGATAGGAGTCTGGATGGCCTTCTAGAGCCCGAGTCCCACAAGGGGAGTCGCATCCCGCAGCACCGAGAATCGACGATTAGTATCCTGATGGCCACCAAACCGATCATCATTGTTGGCGTCAGGAATCTGCGAACGGCAACTACACGGCATTGCACCGATCTCAAGCCGCCAGCAGCACACAGAGAGCCATTAGAGCAGTGTACTCGTGCTCACTTGCTAGCACCTCGATCGAGCTTCGCGACTAACTGGCGAATGGCCAGAGTGTCCGGATGCGTGGGGCCGAGCGCGGGACTTGCCTCACTCGCATCTCTATCGCGGCAAGAATACGTCACAGGCGGGGACCCGCTGAGTAGCCGTTGCTGGTGTGACTCGGATCAGGATGCCCAGGTGCATCTTCACCTTCGGCTCGGACCATCTGTTTCCTTCACGCAGAAAGGTCTGCCGGTCTGCTTCTACCACAATGGCTCCATGCTGAATCTTGAGGGTGATCTGAAAACCCGCTACTATATGTTGACTACGATGGCAGACAGAGAGCGCGGCCAGATGCACCGGAGGCATTTCCTTTCCCGGGCGGGAGGAACACTGAGCGCCTTGTATGCGGGCGGGGGGGCATTGCTTGTGCCTCGCCAAGCCCGCGCCGTAGAGCCCGGTACGGTCGTAACCATCCTGCAAGTAGTGTCAAGCGTCGTGGGCTTGTTTCGACAGTCCGGGCCGGGTCTCGCCGACCTGATGGCGCTTAACACGGAGATGTTGAAGCAGATGTCGGCTCAGCTCGGCGCCATCCAGGCAGGTGTCAGTGAAATCCTCACGAGGCTGGACGACCTGAAGACCCTCATCGGAGAGGTACCCGCGCAGACCGTGATCGAGCTCTACAAGGCAACCATCGCGGGCAAGGAAAGCCGCTACATGGAGTTACTCAAGACCTATCAGGCCGACTCAGCCTCGGCAGGCCTGGAGAAAGCACGCGCCGCCATGCTGCCCGAACTGACTGCGGGCGTGCTCACGCCCGCAGGGACGCCCGCGACAGCCTCATGACTTACCGTCGGCTATCGGTCGCTCCCATCGTCTGCACCGCGGGCTTCGTGGAAACACATGCAATGATCCTCGGTGGGGAGCGCCAAAGCCGGATGCGGGAGGCGGCAAAGCGCTATGAGGAGTGGCTGGTGGCTGCCACCGAAGACGGCAACGGGCAAATTGCCCAAGCAAGCAAGTTGTACGCGGAGACCTTGCAGAAACTGCAGCAGCCAGTCTCCTTACAATGCTACGAGTACATCAGGCACGTGCCGAATCTCGATTGTCCGGGCACAGGCAACAACTCGGTGTCCATCAGTTGCCTCACAGGTGCGCGCAGGCGGCTCTGCGCCGGCTCTCTCGATCCTGCAATCGCGAAGATGGTGAGGGAGATGATCGAGAAGGGCGTATTACCGTTCGATGAGCGTCCGGTCGAGCTATCCATGGAGTACGAGAGCGTCAGCCCGCTACAGAGCGAAACGCGATGCGTGGAGAATAACCAGCCGCCCATAGACCGCAAGACTCGGCAGCCCTCCGCACGCGGGTGCGGCGACGAGGCCTTTTCTCAGGCTGCGCTGCCAGAGAAAAACGAGATGAACAGTCTGTCGGTCCACAAGTCTCGAGAGTTGGAGGCTGCCGGGCTCAAGCTGGTTTCGCTGAGGGCTCTAAAACACGCGGCGGACCAAGGTTTGAGCTTTTTCCGCAGAGTGCTAAAGCCCGCGGGCCAGGAGGGTCCACCGGCTCAATAGGAAATCCACCGAACGAAAGGGAACCCGATGAGTCCATTAAGTAGGACGATCGCGGCCATAGTGGCGATGGGGGGCGCAGCGGTGGCTCAGGTGCAGCCCCCGGACTTATTTGATCCGCCTCCTACGGCGGGCATGACAGACTTAGCAAAAACCCCGCTTTGGGTCGAACTCCTGAGCAAGGCGGGGTTGACGCTGGGGGAGGAATCGCTGAAAGCCAGGTTCACGAAGGAGTTCACCGGTCTCCAGACTGCGGTTGAACGGGAACTCGCAGGATCGCGGCAGGGGTATCTGCTAAAGGTTGAAGTTTACGTAGACGGGAACGCCACACCGCTGATTCCTGAGGGGCAACTGGTGTCGCCGGTCGGCCGGGGCAACGAGCCATTGGACGCCCTCGCGGAGGACCTCAGGAAGCGGGTGGTTCGACGACCGCATCCGGCCAATGCCACCAACGCCAGCTATTACATCTGGCTGAAGGTCCGGGATGGGAAGCTGACAGGCGGCATGATTCCAAGGGAGTTCCGACAGGGGCTGGAGCAGAGAGCGAAAGAGGAAGCCGAGCGGCGCGAGTTGCTCGGCGCGTGGACTGCAGCATTGCCGGAGGGGGGCATCCCTGAGGTGAAGCGTTCTGTCTATTGGAACCAGGTCGCGGCGCAGTATGCGAAATTGCTCGCAAATGAGGCGAGTCAAGCCAAGGCAAAGCGGCTCACCGAAGCCTTCGAGACAGCCGAGCGGGAGTTCAACAAGTCGTACCGGAAGTTCCGCGAAACCCAGGAGGAGATGAACCGCGCAGAGCGCTACAACAGCAGCATTGCGAACGCGCAGGGGATCATCGGGCTTATCGGAAGCGCGGTCCAGACCGGTGCCCTCGTCTGTAGCCAAAAGCCCGAGGTGCCCCCCAGAACGGACGCGGAGCCTCCGGTGCCACTGAGGGAAATCTTCGAATACACCAGAACTAAAATCGACGGGTGGACTGGCAATGTGGAACAGCAGAAGGTGCGGATCGAACAGCAGGGACGCGACTTGCAGAGGCGCAACGACGAATTGAGCCAGGTCTTCCGCGAAGGCAATACAAGCATTCCGGATGCAGACCTCGGGCCGATTTTGCCCAAGCCGTAGGGTTCGAATGGGAACAGGAAAGAAAGGAGGAGCAATGACTCCCAACTTCGTGGCATGGTCGGCAGCTGCGGCCGTCGTAGCGTTGGTCGGCACTTGCGGAGCGAGCATCGAGAGGCCGGCGCCAGCCCAAACAGCTGGCACTTCGTTTTCGGCGAAGGAGACCTCCATCCCGATGACGCCGGTCGACGACTCTAATTGGATGGCTGACGGGCAGGAAATCGCAGCCAATAGCCTCTTTTTTCAGGGCGGTCTGAAGTCGGGTTTCCCTTTGCCGGACTCTGCGGAGATCGCCGCCGAGCTGAACGGGCCGGCGGCTGAGGTGTTGAGAACCGCGCCGCCCCCGGAGCTGCGCCTGCCAGCGGGCGTCCTGGAGGTGAACTCGGTGGCCGCCGCACTCGTGAAAGCAGTCGCCGGAGGTGGAGCACTGAAAAATCCGGGGGCAAGGGCGAAGATGAGATGGCGTCCGAGGGTGTACGGCCTCGTGCGGACGCAGGTGATGGAGAAGGGATGCAGCGACATTCCATTGTACGAAGATTTCTCCGTCATGCTGCGCTATGAGGTCTCCCTAAACGTGGAAAGCGTGGCGGCCGACGGAAAGATGTCCGAGTGGACCCCTTTGCGGTTCGTAGTGGATGATCCCACGCCGGTATACATCCGGACTCGGTGTTGGAAGTTCAGGGACGGGCAGTTCGGCTCGTACACAAAGGTATATGTGCGGGACGGTCGTGCAGCAGAAAGACTGCGGGAACGCGCGGAAGCGGTGGGGAAGGCCCTGCAGGCATGGTACTCGATCCGCCTCGAAGAATTTGAAGACAACGTACAGTTGCGTATCGCAACCGCTAAGGGCGCCACACCCCGTCAGGCAGTAGTGAAAACTGAGGCTGGCCTCCGCCTATCCTGGACTTTCACCGCCGACGAAGCACTCACTAAACTGCTCGCCGGCTTGCCAGGCGCCTCGTGCTCCCCGTCGAGAAGGCACGCGCTGTCAGAGGTTGTCAAGCTGAAGCGGCATCCGTGCGGTTAGTAATCTGACGCTCACGACCGCCCATGGTTGTCCGGCAAGGGCCTCAGACAATAGAAAGCCGTAGGGTTGGCTCCGGGCACTTTGAGCCATTGGCTTTGCTAAGGCACTCAGTGGCGCGGCAACCGCCCGCGGTGACAGTCAGCTCCGGGCGGGAGCCAAATGCCAGAGCCAAATGCCAGAGCCAAATGCCAGCTTTGCGTTCGGAGGGACAAGCTGATAGCGTTTCTGGTTGAAGAGGAGGTGCCAAGGCGAATGGAGACCAAGCGACTATCCGAATTGCTTGGAATTTTTGAAGGTCGTGTTCCGGTCACCGATTCGGCTTCACTTTCGGAGCTAGCGTTTCTTGCGCGGAACGCACTCGTGAATTGCCCACCTCAGTTTGCTTTCCTCGGATGCTGTATCAAGCAGGTCCTTACGTCCGCTGATCTTCGGCCCATTCGATTCCTGCACCCCTTAATCCCTTCGACAGTTACTACGCTTGGCCGTCTTGTCTATGCCCTCGCCTCGGATCTTCCCACTGGTGGGGAATGCACCGAGCACGAACGTCATTTCGCTTCGCCGGATGTAATTGAGGCTTGCTCCATCGCAGCCTCTTCGGATCCATCGTTCGGCGACTCGCTCGCGGTGGCGCGATGCGCACTTTTGCATGGTTCGGCGGCCGTTATTGAGGCGTGCCGCCAGATCAACGCTGCCTACCTGAACGCAAGTGATCCAAATAAGCCTTCTAGCCTAAATGATCTCGCGGTACCTCTTGAGGAAACGGCTAGGCTGATTAGTTCTGGAGTACAAATTCTCGTCGAATACTGCCCGGTTCCCGTGCGTGTCATAGGGTCGGAACGGTGCCATTGCGGTGACGGGTCAGTCTGTATGGCGGGGTGCTACGGAACATGTCCAGATTGTAACGGATCTCCCGAATATGAAGTGGTCGAAGTACTCGGACATGCCAGCCTGAAGGTGAGGCCACTTCCCGCCACCACCATAAGCAGTCTCCAATCGCAACCGGCTAGACGGACTCAACGGATGGTTACTGTGGTTCAGGAAAGGCGTCGGGTCGGAGGAGGTCGGCTTCGTGGGCAGCTTGGCACAGGACTATTTCGCAGAGGTCGAAGAGGGTCGGCTCCTTGATGAAGTTGTCCTTGGTGCGCTGATGCCATGGCCGCCAGCATGCCCCGCCTCGCAACGACACTCAACCAGACCCCGCGAAGCGATTTACGTAGACCGTGAACGCTAGCTTGCGCGGAGGGTCGTGCGCGCAGAAGCTTGTGTAGGCATCTCGTCGCGGGGCAGGTTCGCTATTCGATTCAATCGAGACCGTCTGGTCTTGGAAGCAAACTCATCGGGCTGGCGCGTTTTACTGATCCAACGCTACGGCCTGAACGAGGAGGACCAAGGCTCGTTGGGCCGGTCTTTAGACATCCCTCGTTGGCAGGTTTTGGATGACTCCCCAGGGTCGCCGCACCCAAGCACTCTCTCGCCTTGGCGATGGTCAAGGTCAAACTCCCAAATCTCTACATCCGAACCGATGAGATGGCCCTGCGTTCTGATGTAGTGGGCGGCCAGCGTCTCCTGCTTCCGCGAATGCTTCAGCATAACCAGGATCTTCCGATATCCGGGCGGCGAAGCGCTGAACAGAAGCATCGCTTCATTCAGGCTACGGATCTTCGCGCACGGCGAGTTCCCACCAGCGGTCCAGGTGTAAGACTTACATTCGACGAGGATGGGAGGTTGCTTGCTACCCAGGTCAAATTCGTGCGACTTCTTCACTTCAAAGCCAACGGGAGCACGGAAGCGCGGTTCGAGCGCAATGCCTGCTTCTGCAAAGAACAGGCGCACGGCTTCCTCGAATTCTCTACCGGCATAAGTATTACTGATTGCGCCGACTCGCTGAAAGCGGTTCTCCATCCACTACCGATGATATGTTAGCGCCGGTGCAGAGCTCAAACTTGGCACCCGGAAGGTCCCCCGCCGTGACACAGGCGGCCCTCTGTGCAGCTTGGCTCTCCCGCAGGGCGGGCTGGTCTCAGGCTTTGCCATCTGCATCAAAGTAGTGGAACGGCTGCTTAAACGCAAACTTCCCGTCCACCAGTGCGATGAATGCAGGACCGATTTCCTTCCCTAGTGCAACGAGGCCGCCAACCATGTGGCGGAAGGACTCATCAAGCACCTCATACTTCCTCTGCCATTCACTTCCGAAGGCGCTTGCGGTTGGCTGGAGGTATGGCAACAGGCGCAGGATCAGCCAACCAAGCTCAGCGGAGCGGTTCATGTAGACCGTGAACGCAAGTCTGTGCTGGCTTGGGCCAGGAAGATTCAACATGCCCTTCGAAAGGAACTCAATCTCATTGGTGAGCGAGAGGGTTCCGCCATGAACCTCACTATGGAAGAGAGCATCCCAGTGTCGCAGTTGCGAGACTGTCGCGTCAGAGAGGCCAGATTCGCTTCCAAGGATGCGCTTGGAGATGCGATGCTCCTCGGCCCTGCGCAAGCGCGTCCTCTGCCTGTGCCACTCAGCACGATCGCCAACAGGCGCAGCAACGCCGAGCGCCTTCGGGAGCGTGGTCATGTTGAGCACTACGCCCGCCAACATGACTGCCCTATCTTTGATGTCGCGGAATAGCGAATAGCCATCCAGGGGGTAACCGTTGTAAAACAGGATCTCGCACGAGCGAAACCTTCGGAAAAGACTGAGAAAGCACGCTACTGTCAGCGAGTAGCTGGCCAAATTGATAGGCCAGCCGTTACGCGACACCCCATCTATGATCAGGTTCAGTGTCTCAACGTAGTAACTTTGGAATGCATCAAGCAGAGCATTTTGGCCTCGATACGTCGAGGCTAGGTGAACACCGATATCCTGTTCTCTCTTCTGGACTTCGACGAGACGTCCTCCGATGAGTCCGCTTACAGTGAATGTGGCCGCGAGTTGACTGTGCCATTCTTCATTGGTCATGTCTGCAAGGATAGGCCACCCCATCGTGCGTATGGCTACCATCAGTTCCAGTAGTTCCTGTCCAGGCTCCGATACTGCACCGCTTCGGCGATGTGCTTGGCCTGAATTCGCGCTTCGCCGCCGAGGTCGGCAATTGTTCTCGAAACCTTCAGAATCCTGTCGTGTGCCCTTGCCGAAAGGCCCAGCCGGCGAACCGCCATCTCCAGCGTTCGCTCCCCGGCCTCATCCAATGCGCAAACATCCCTCAGCACCGACGGAGGCAGTGTCGCGTTTACCCATCCTCGCTGTATCTGCCTCGCCCTCGCTGCCAAGACACGCGACCGCATCTGCTCCGACGTGGCCGGCTTGCCCCGCGATCTCAGCTCATTCAACGGCACCGCGGGCACGTCCACGTGCAGATCAATCCGGTCCAGAAGCGGCCCGCTAATCTTGCTCAGGTATTGTTGAATCTGCGCGCCCGTGCAGCGGCACTGTCTCGTCTGGTCCCCGTGGTAGCCGCACCGGCATCCGTGCAGTTAGTAATCTCACGCTCTCGATCGAGCATGCTGGTCCGGCAGGAGCAGCAAGTGAGGGCCACAGGTCTGTGGACTGACCCCGCAGCGGGAGCCATCTCGCCATCCAACAGCCTGAACACCGCGCATGTTGGCCCGTAACCAGATCAGTGTCCCGGCTTCGGTGCGGGGCTGGCTGCCCCCGCATCACAATTCGGCGGCTCCCGACAGACTGCGAGCGAAGGGTCTCAGGATGTGGCTCGACGATAACTAGTAAGGGCCCCGGAGCTTTTCTCTGGTAGCGATGTACAGGTCGGCGGGGCTGCCTGGCCCTCCGGGCCGCTCAGACGCAAAGATCAGCGTAGTTCCGTCAGAGGACAGCGTCGGGTGAAAGTCGAAGGAATTTGAGTTCACTAAAGGGCCCAAGTTTACTGGCAGAGACCACGGGAGCAGGGTGCTATCGCGCGTCGAAACCCATAAGTCTGGCGTCGATCCCAATCCTCCCGGACGATTCGACGCGAAGAAGACTTCCAGGCCATCTTTGCGAACCGCCGGCTGATAATCGATGTAACTGGTACTCAACTCCGCCACGAGGCTGGGTGGCTCATAGGTGTCCTTCTCATCCGAGACCGCCATGCTGGCCCAGATATCCAAAGTGCCGTTACGGCCGCTGGAGTAGTACAGAACAGTCCGACCAGTCGCCTCGTCTTCGAACAGGCACGGGCCATTTTCTTGGGCTGCGCTATTAATGACGCAACCGAGGTTCTTCGGCGTCTCCCAACCGAAATCGTCACGTTTGTTCTTCCGGTGAGAAATATACAGGTCCTGAAGGCCGCATCCCCCAGGACGGCCGCTCACGAAGATCATCCAGTGCCCGTCGACCGAGAAGGTGGTGCAGTACTCGGCGGATGGTCCGTTAATCGTAGGTCCGAGATTGAGTGGCGTTTGCCATGGGTCCTCAAGGCTGTCGCGCTGGGACACCCAGATGTCGAAATCTCCGTAGCCGCCGGGACGGTTAGATCGGAAGTAAAGGCTCAAGCCGTCTTTAGAAGTAGTCGGGCACGCGTCGTAAAACGGAGAATTCACGACGGGGCCGAGATTTACTGCCTGGGACCAGGCCGAAAACTTTCGCTCCTCGGCTGACGCAACCGACACAAGTCCTACGATGAGACTCGCCGCTGCGATCACGCGCAGCAGGCGGCGCAACTCGAAACAAGACAGCAGCGTATCCATGTCCATCCTCCTTTTGCCAGATGATCCACTATCGCCACGTTCCCACTCTCCCCCGCTCGACACGAGTGGCGCTTCACGTGGATCTCCTGGCAATAGGAGTATAGCGCCGGAAACTCTGATATCAGCCAAAATAGCGCGGCCAAAAAGTAATGAACGTACCGTTCCCACGGCTGGGGGGAGTGCTGGGATCGCGGCTTGGCCGCGCACGCTGGCGAACGCACCGCCGGTTGGGCTGGCTACCATCAGTTCCAGTAATTCCGATCCAGACTGCGGTACTGCACCGCCTCGGCGACGTGCTTGGCCAGAATCCGCGCTTCCCCGCCCAGATCGGCGATGGTGCGGGCCACCTTCAGAATCCGGTCGTGCGCGCGCGCCGAAAGGCCCATCCGGCGCACCGCCATCTCCAGCGTCCGCTCCCCGGCCTCGTCCAGTGCGCACAGCTCCCGCAGCACCGACGGCGGCAGCGTCGCGTTGTCCCATCCGCGCTCCTGCTGCCTCGCCCGCGCCGCCAGCACGCTCGCCCGCATCTGCTCCGACGTGCGCCGGCTCGCCCCGCGACCGCAGCTCCTTCTACGGCACCGCCGGCACGTCGACGTGCAGGTCGATGCGGTCCAGCAGCGGCCCGCTGATCTTGCTCAGATACTGCTGGATCTGCGCGCCCGTGCACCGGCACTCCCGCGTCTGATCCCCGTGATAGCCGCACCGGCAGGGGTTCATCGCCGCAACCAGCATGAAGTCGGCAGGAAACACAGCATGTTCCCTGCGCCCGCGCAATCGTGACCGACCTCTCCTCCAACGGCTGTCGCAGCAACTCGAGCACGTTGCGCGGAAACTCCGGCAACTCGTCCAGAAACAGCACCCCGTGGTGCGCCAGGCTCACTTCGCCCGGCCGCGGCATCCCCGCGCCGCCGCCGATCAGGCCCGCATCGGAAATCGTGTGGTGCGGCGCCCGGAACGGCCGCCTTCGAATCAGGCCCGCGCCCGCCGCCAGAACCCCCGCGACGCTGTGGACTTCGTGTCGTCGATCGCCTCTTCCTGCGTCAGCGGCGGCAGAATGCCCGCCATCCTCCGCGCCAGCATGGTCTTGCCCGAACCCGGCGGACCGATCAGCAACACGTTGTGCGAACCGGCCGCGGCCACTTCCAGCGCCCGCTTCGCAGTCATCTGCCCGCGCACGTCGCCGAAATCCGGCACTGTCGACGGGTCCTCGTCCACTGCCGCGTCCGGCCTCGCCGACGGCTCGAGGCCGGATCGGCCATCACCGAGACCGCTTCCGTCAGATGCGACACCCCGACGACCCGCACTCCCTCCACCACCGCCGCCTCGGCCGCGTTCTCCTTCGGCACGATCAACTGCCGCACCCCCGCCCGGGAGCGCACGCCGCCACCGACAGCGCGCCGCGCACCGGCCGGACCGTGCCGTCCAGCGACAGCTCCCCCATCATCAGATGATCTCCCTGCGCGGGCAAGTGCCCATCGCCCCCAGGATCGCCAGCGCCATCGGCAAGTCGAACCCGGCCCCCTCCTTCCGCACATTGGCCGGCGCCAGGTTGATCGTCACCGACCTTGATGGGTAGCCGAAGCCCGAATTCGCCAGGCTGACTTGATCCGCTCACGGCTCTCACGCACCGCCGTGTCCGGCATCCCCACCATCGTGAAGTCCCTGCCCGAACCTTCGGCGCCAGATCCACCTCCACATCGATCGGTCGGGCTTCAATGCCGAAGATTACGGCGCTGCGGGTTCGAAAGAGCGGCATGACGGCGCGCGGTGCGGTCCTCGGGAGTGCAGTGGCTGACCCGCGCCGCTTTTCTCAGGCGATTCCTACTGTTTCGCCGCCACCCGAAATCGTGCAGTGGCCTCCGCTTCCGTCCCGCCCACCCGGTCCTTCGCCTTCACCACCAGCACGTACTCCCCCGGAATAACGCCCGGAGTGATGTCCAGAGTCACCCCCCCATTCAGCAGCCGCCTCGGGTAGAACGGCTCAGCGGAATCGCTCGCCGCTTCCGGCTTCTGATAGAGAGGCTTGCCTTCGGCGGTGCGAATCTCCAGCCCATATGTCACGTCGAACCGGTTCTTGTCTCCCAGCTTGAATCCCGCCATCTGAAAACGCGCCCACAGCGCTTGTCCTGCGCGGTAAACCACATCCCGCATCGGGCTCAGCGCGGTGTCGCTCTCATAGAAGCCCAGGTCCAGCAGTGAGAAGCCCTCCACCTTGGGCAATGGACGCCCACCCACCCTGAACTCCACCGTCTTCTCCGCAGTCGTCTTGCCGTGTTCGTCATTGGCAATTAGCTTCAGCTTCGCCATTCCGGGCGGAATCTGGGGTGGCAGCGGGATCGTCTGCTGCACCCGCGGCAGCCACTCCTTGTCGTTGACGTTCAGTTCTTCTTTGACGACGCCGTTTATCAGTGGAACCAGGAGCAGCCCATCCTGATCGGTGGCGATGATTTGCCAGCGGATCTCCACCTGCTCCTTCAGCGGCTTGAATCCCGAGACCTTAAAGCTCACGTAGAGCAGCTCTCCACCGTAGTAGGAATAGTTGGCCGGTATCGCCGGAGCGTCTTCCTGCCGGTTATGCAGTACGGGATTGACGATCGTCAGTTGCGGTGCAGGTCTGGGCAGCCAGCACAAGCACGCCCGCCAAAAAGAGCGCGAAGGCCCATCCTCGCTTATTGGCCAGGGTCGGGCGCCATCGGCGCGCTCGACTGAGTTGCTTTCTCATCTCGAACCTCGACCAGCGCCGTCACTTCCTTTTCGACATCTCCCCCGCCGGAGACTCTCACCTTGTACGGCCCTTTGCCCGACGGCACGTCGAATAGAACAGACCCGCCTTCGGTGCCATTCGGTTGGATGTTGCGGAACAAGCCGAGCCAGTTCGGCAGTCCCTCGCCATTGTCCAATTCAAGATAATTCTGCCCTGAACCGTCGATCAATGTCAGCAACGGGATCGTCGCTTGATCACCCTTCTTGTTGGTCACCGATAATGTCAGAACGAGAAATTTGTTCGTTGGAACGCGCGGTCCCCGCTCGCCATCGATTGAGCTCAACCACTGCTGGCCGCTCACGCTGAAACTAAGTCCCCCTACCTCGACTGTCGAATCAGCCGGATAGGTCTTTTCCGGGGGACTCGCACTGCGGTTGCAGCTGGATAGGAGCGCCAGCGTACAGACCAGAACTGCAATGCGTGTTTCCGAGACAACATTGAGCTTTTTAAACATCTTTCGAGCCTTCCGTGAATCTATGCCATTGTCACCCTATCCGATTCTGGCTAAAAAGTGCAATCCCCCAAATTGGCAATCTTGATTCTCGGCACAGCTCTGCCTCTACGCCCAGCAACCCCTCCGGCATCCTGTCAGCGGACGCTCGATCGCCCCCGTCATGGGTGTCGGCGGGGCGGCTTGGCTGGAGCGCGCCGAGCGCGAAACTGAGGAAAGCCCGCAAACTGCCGTCCGGATGCTCAAACTCGATCCGGGCATGAGCGTCGCCGATGTCGGGGCCGGCTCGGGCTACTATACGGAACTGCTCGCCCGCGCCGTCGGGCCGGCCGGAAAAGTCTACGCCACCGACATTCAGCCCGGGATGATCCGGCTCCTCGAACAGCGAGTCCGAGCCGGCAAACTCACCCAGGTCCAGCCGATTCTCGCTCCCTCCGGCGGTACCGGACTCCCCCCTGAATGCTGCGACCTCATCCTGATGGTCGACGTCTATCACGAGCTTTCCAATCCGCAGTCAGTTCTCAGGCAGCTCAAACTGGCACTCAAACCTCGATGGCCGTCTCGTGCTTCTGGAGTTCCGCAAAGAGGACCGCTCGGTCCCCATCCGCGAAGAACATAAGATGTCAATCGCGGAGGCTCGCCAGGAATTGGAGGCCGAAGGCTACCGCTTCGATGAAGCATTGCCTGGACTCCCCTGGCAGCATATGCTGGTCTTTCGAAAACAGTCAGAGGCCAGGGGAGCAAATCAACCGTGAAAGGTCGAATACTGCCGTCTGAGTTCTCCGAGGAACTCGATTCCATCGAGCGGGCGTACCCTGTGGAAGCTGACTTCCGCTCCTGCGATCAACCACGCGACCTACTTCCTGCAACCCTCCATCACCCCGGATGGCCGCCGCCTGATCTTCTCGAGCGACCGCGATGGCTCGGCTCAGCTCTACTCGGTTGAGGGCTTTCCCCATGGGCCCATCCGGCAATGGACAGCCGGCGCCCCCATCCACGCTTTCTCGCCGCTGATTCACCCCAACGGCGCCGTCGTGTTCTTCGTTCGCGGCGGCGAGATCGTGGAAATCGACGCCGAGTCTCTCGCCGAGCGATCAGTCGTCAACTTCAGTGGCGCTCAGCTAGGTGAAGTCTCCCTGAGTGCCTGTGGCCACTGGCTGACTGCCGCAATCAAGCTCGATGGCCGGCCCGGCGTCGCCACAGGCAGGGTCGATGGAGCCGCTTGGCATGTCATCCCCTTTCCGCGCACCGTGATCCATCCGCAATTCCATCCGCTCGACCCGGAGTGGATCGAGTTCGCCGGCGACCCCGCCCCTCGCATGCACCGCGTCCGCCGCGACGGCACCGGCCTCGAATGCCTCTACAACCACGGCAACGACGAATTCGTGGTCCACGAGACCTTCCTCGGCCGTACCGGCGATCTCGTCTACACCGTCTGGCCGTTACTCGCTCTGGCGCCTGGACTGGACTTCGCGCCAACGCCGCAAAATCTGCGACTTCAACGCCTGGCACATCTCCCCCAACCGGGCCGGCACCCTCATCCTCTGCGACACCAACCACCCGGACCGCGGACTCAACCTCATCGATACCGCCACTGGCGTTGTCACTCCTGTCTGCGCCACCGCTGCAAGCAACGGCGGATCGCAATGGAGGACATCCCGCTACGCAATGCCGGAGGACTTCGCCGCCGCCCGCAGCAGTGCCGCCAAGCACCTGAGTTGGATGGAGGCAGGCACCGACACCGTCTATGGTCCGCAATGGACTCACCCGCATCCTTCCTTCTCCCCCGACGAGCGGCTCGCCGTCTTTACCAGCGATCGTTCGGGCCACCCCCAGGTCTACGCGGTCCCTCTGCCGGCCGTGCCTCTGCCACACTAGACCCAGATGGACCCCATCACCCATGCGCTCGACAGGCGCTCTCCTCGGCCGCGCTGGGCTCAATCGGCTCGCGCCGCGACTGATGCCGCTCATGGTCGGGGCCTCAATCTGGCCCGACGTGGACATCGTGACCCTCATGGCCGGTAGCCTCTCCTACCTCGAAGTTCATCGCGGCTGGACCCACTCCCTCGTCATGCTGCCCGTTCAGGCGGCCCTCCTCACTTTGCCCTGGCACTGGTGGGCCGCCCGTGCCGGCCCCGTCCAACGGAAGTCCTGGCTGAAAGCCTTCCTCGCCGCCTGGTTCTGCCTCGTCCTTCATGTCTTCCTCGACACCTGGAACGTCTACGGCGTCAGGCCGTTCATCCCGTTCTCCTGGGAGTGGATCCACTTCGATTGGCTGCATGTGTTCGATCTCTGGGTGTGGGCCATCCTCCTGATCGGTTTCCTCGCCCCCATGCTGGCCGGCTTGGTCTATTCCGAGATCGGTGCCCGCCGCGGCAGCGGCGCAGGCTCAGCCTGGTTTGCCCTGGTCCTCCTCACCGGCTTCGTCGGCGGCCGGGCGATCCTGCACGACCGCGCGGTAGCACAGCTCAACGCGCGTCTCTACGAGCGCGAAACTCCTCGCCAGGTTCTGGCCATCCCCGGGCCCACCAACCCCTTTCGCTGGAGAGGCGTCCTCGAAACCGGCTCGGCCTGGCATGTCGTCGACGCCCCGCTGCTGTCTGAGTTCGACCCCGAAGCCGGCCAGACGTTCTACAAGCCCGAGTCCACCCGTCTCATCGACAATGTCCGCGCCACACGCGCTCGGCCGCGTCTTCCTCAACTTCTCGCCTGCTACAGCCTGGCGAATCACTCCCGGCCGGCAATTCCGATGGCACAATCGAGATCGTCGCCACCGACTTGCGCTTCGGCCTGCCCGCGGAGGAATTGTTCACTGCACGCTGGGTCTTGGACGCCGCGGGCAAGCTGCAATCGGAATCGTTTGAGTTTCAGCCCAAAACCGGCCGGCAGTAAGGAGGCATCGATGGAAACCTTTGGACTATGGATTGACGGCACTGAGCGTCACACATCCAGCCGCCGCCGGATTGTCATTCCCTTTGATGACCGCCCATTCGCCGAGGTTGCGCAGGCCGGGCCCGGCGAACTTGCCGCCGCCGTTGACTCGGCCCAGCGCGCCGCAGTCGTCATGCGGTCGCTATCCCGTGAAGATCGCAGCGCCATCCTCCGCAGAGCCCACTCCGCACTCCTGGAGGCACGCGAGGAATTCGCCCGCACCATCGCCTCGGAGTCGGGAAAACCCTTGCGCGAGGCTCGCCTCGAAGTTGATCGCGGCGCCTCCACACTCCTATTCGCTTCCGAGGAGGCGCACCGCCTCGCCGGCGAGGTCGTGCCCATGGATGCCGCCCGGGGCGGCGAAGGCCGATGGGCGATGACACTCCGCGAGCCGCTCGGCGTCATTGCCGCGATCACGCCCTTCAACTTCCCACTCAACCTCTCGTTGCACAAGATCGCCCCTGCTATCGCCGCGGGCAACGCGGTAGTCCACAAACCGGCCTCGGCAACCCCGCTCAGCGCGCTCAAACTCGCCCGCCTTCTCTCCGCCAGCGGCCTGCCCGGCGGCGCCCTCAATGTTGTGCCCGGTCCCGGTGCTGTCGCCGGCGACTACCTGGTCTCCCACCCCGCAATCCGCATGATTACCTTCACCGGCAGCGCTGAAGTCGGTCTCGCCCTCCGCGCCCGCGCCGGCATGAAACGTGTCACGCTCGAACTCGGCAATAACTCCTCCCTCATCGTCGCCGCCGGCGCCCGGCTCGATGAGGCCGCCGGACGAGCCGTCCCCGGCAGCTTCGCCCACTCCGGCCAAGTCTGCATCTCCGTCCAGCGGATCTTTGTCGAACGGCCCGTCTTCGACGAGTTCATCGACCGCTTCCAGGCCGGCACGCAAGCCCTGACCATCGGCCATCCGCTGGAAGAGTCCACCGCCGTCAGCAGCCTCATTCAGGAGTCGGAGGCAGAGCGAGTCTGCGAGTGGATCGCTGAAGCCCAGTCTCTCGGCGCATCCCTGGTCTCGGGCGGCCAGCGTGCACGCGCCACCGTCACGCCCGCGATCCTCACCGGCGTGCCTGCCCAGGCGCGACTCAATCGGCTGGAGGCCTTCGGTCCCGTCGTCTCCATCAACCCGTTCGATTCACTGGACGAAGCGATTGCTCAGGTCAATTCCAGCGACTATGGGCTCCAGGCCGGACTCTTCACCAACGATCTGCACAAGGCCTTCACCGCAGCCCGCGACGTTCATGTCGGCGGATTTCTCATCAACGATGTTCCGCAGTATCGCCTTGATCACATGCCTTATGGAGGTGTGAAGCTGAGCGGCTTGGGCCGCGAAGGCCCGCGCTACGCAATCGAGGAGATGACGGAGTTGAAGCTGGTCTCCTGGCGCGTCTGAAAGCCTCAGCCGAGAACGTCGAACAGTGATCGCCGCGGAAGCTCGGCTCGTACCTTCATCGCCGCCTCCTGTGTAAAACTAAGCTGCTGTAGCGTCACGATCGCCTCGGTGACGTCGGCGTCTTCCGTGGAGGCAATCTCAGAACTGATTCGCAGTTTCAGCGACGATGCGGTGTCGATCCCCTCGCCCACCTGAGCTTGAACGTTGCCATAAAATGTCAACGCCGAGTTCAGATGCCCCGAGATCGCTCCCATCGGCCCCAGCGCGTCCTCAATGGCTGCGTCGTCGTTGGCCAGCAGCGCCTGTCGCAGGTTCTCCAGGGACTGAAACACGTTCAGATCCGGATCCGGGTTGTCGAAGATCTCCCGAGCATCCATCGCTACCTGGAACCGCACACCCGTGGGATGCTCCACTTCCCTGGCTGCCGCCGTACCCTGGTAAGCCGTCCACGGCGGCGTCTGAGTCATGTCCAGGCCGTATGCCGCACTCTGGTCCCGATTGCCCGAGAAGATGTAGCGGCCATCGACTTCGGTGTTTGCCAAGCCCACCATTCGATCCAGGATCGAGCCAATCTCACCCGCCAGTCCCTCCCTGGTCAGCGCACTCTGCGTCCCGCTCGCGCCGGTCATCCCCAGAGTCCGCACCCTGTCAAATAACCTCACCGCGCCCTGCAGGGAAGACTCCGCGCCATCCACCTCGCTCTTCACCCGCCCAAGATTCTTTTGCACCTGGTCCATTCGCGCCAGGCTCGCCCGGGCCGCCAGCAAGGTCGACACGGAATCCGGATCGTCCGACGCCGTCACCAGCCGCTTCCCGCTGGCAACCTCCCGCTGCGCACGCTGCATGCGAGTGTTGATCCAGCGAAGATTATCCAGAAAATACGCCGAGTCCGAGTCCAATGCGCGAATCATCCCGTCCTCCCAAATGCCATTTAAGGTTTCGACGTCAACGGATCAGCTGCAGCACCGTCTGAGTCATCTCGTCCAGCGTCTGGATCAGCTTCGACGCCGCCTCATAGGATCGCTGGTATTGCAGCAGCACCAGCGCCTCCTCGTTCAGGTCCACCGCCTGCGCTTCATCCCGCAATCCCTGCGCCTGAGACAACAGGTTCTGTTGCGTCCTCAAATCCTCTTGCGAAGTGGCTAATGCCCGGCCTGCGTCCGCCGCCATGCCACCGTAAAACTGGCTGAAAGTGAATCCGTCGATCGTCGGGTCCTTCGTCAATGCCGCCAGTTGCAGAGCAACTCCATTGCCGCCAGGGCTAAGGGGATCGGCCAATGCCAGCTCCGCCGGCGCCAGTCCGTTCACCTTTAATGTTCGCGCCGGCCCCAGTGCCGCATCGTAGCTGAACAGCCCCTGGAGCGGCGCGGCCCCGTTCAGATCGACGCCGCCGGCCAGCACGCTGTTCACCTGATCGGCGAAGCTCTCCGCCAACCGGTCCATCCGATCCTGTAATTCCGGCAGCGTTCCATTACGCATCTCCAGCAGCGACGCCACTCGCCCCGTTTGAATCATCGGCGCAATGTCGTTGCCCTGCCAGTCCAGCACCCGCGCTGACGCAGCTCCGGTGTCCACCGATAGGTCGTATTTCCTGTCGCCGATCACCAGCAGCGACTGCCCGCCAAGATAGACTGTCGCGCTTCCGTCTTCGGCCCGCAGTACCGTCGTGTCAACAATCTCCGACAGTTCTTCCAGCAGCGTCCCAAGCCGTGTCTGCAGTCCTGGATCCGCTTGCGCCCGGAAGTCCAGCCGCAGTTGCTGATTGATCGATACGATGTCGGCAGCGATCGACTCCACTTTGCCGATCTGCTCCTCTAACGCCTTCCCCGTGGAGTACTTCGCCGAAGCAAGTCCCTCAGCCACGGCGTTGAAGCTGCCCGCCACTTCCCGCGCACGGTCCAAAAGCACCTTCCGCGCCGCCGTATCGTTCGGCGTGATCGTCAACGCCGACGCCGATTGAAAGAACCGGCCCATCGCCGCGTTCAAACCCGAATTGTCCGCAATGTCGAACAGCGGCTCCATCCGCCTCAATTGCGTCGTCCGCTCGTCAGCCTCCCCGAAACTCTTCAGCCTCTGCCTCACCATCCCGTCCGCATATTCGCTCCGCGTATCAATCGTGCCGCCATTGGCTACTCCGCCCGGCAACCCGTTGTCCAGGTCGAACCGCATCGCCATCAACGCCTGCTGCTGACGCGCAAAGCCCGGCGTCGACGCATTGGTCACGTTCCCCTGCACAACGCCCATCGCGCGCTCAAATACGCGCATCGAGCTTGCCGTATTTCGCAATGCCGTGAATAAACTGCCCATCTCACCTCCCTGGACTGCACGCGCTCTCTACAAGGCGCTTGCCCCGGAGACTTCCCGCCAGCAGGAACTCCGGATTCCGCCGATCAGCCCCGGCAGTTGATATTGGCCGGCCCCGCCGGCTGTTGCGCCGGCTCGCCACACGGCGTGTAGCCCCGAGCCGATGCGCTTAACGTCTCCATCACTTGCGTTGTTTCCTTGCCCTGCCCGGCAAGCCGCTCCAATCGATGGATCTGACGCGCCAGCGATTCCCACGCCGCCCGGTCAGTCACACACGCCATCAGCGCCGGCCATTCGCGGCAGGCCTCCTGCAGACTCTCCACAGCATCGGCCAACAGCGCGGGCGACTCAGGCCGCACCAGCAGCCTCTCCACTTCGAGCAGCCTCTGGCTCGCCTGTTCGGCCGCCGCCAGAGATTCCGCTTCACTCATTCGCGCTCCCCGCTGCCACCGCCTGCCTCTCCCCCTGCCTCTTCCGGCGGACTCGTCAGTCCTTCGTCGATCAGATGCTCCGCAATTACTCCAGGATCAGGCTCGTACACCCCACGGTTGAACATCTCGCTCAACCGCTCCAGTTCCATCTCCCGCTCCGGGGCCTCAGGCGTCAGGCTCGCCGCGAGATTCGACAGACTGACCCGATCCGGCCCACTCCCTTGCTGCTCCGATCCTCTGACTCCACCGTTTCCTGCTGCAGGGTTTCCTGACGTCTTGTGACTGCCTTGAGTGCCAGTCGTACCCGTACTTCCGCCAGGCAGCCCGCCTAATGGGTTTTGATCGTGTATCCTCATCCGTTTTCGTCCTGTCCGCTTGATGGCGGAAACGTCGCCTCAATGCGCTTATCGACACGCCCAGCCAGGACTTGAACTAATATCTATTTCCCCGCCCCCGCAAGCAGCTTTTCTTTTACCCGAATTCGAAAAACCGCACCCAGCGAGGCTCGTCCTGTCTTTGACCCGGTGCTGCTGCGCTCGCCTCGCACCCCCCTACCGCACGCCGGTAGTCCTCCAGGATCAACTCCGCGTCGTAACCCACCAGCTCTGCGTATTGCCGGATGTAGCTGACTGCGAATACTCCCCCTGGAAGCTCCTGATACTGCCCATTTTCAATCGCTTCCAGAAACCTGCGGCTGATCTTGGTTTTGGTGATGATGGATTCCAGCGACACCTTGACACGTGTCCTGTGCTCCCGGAGCGGAAGCGCGACGCGTTCAAGCGTTCCCTGGGCATCGATGCGCGGCAACCTGATCCTCTCGCGAAACCACACTATATCACGAGTCCTGGTCCGTCCATCGGCAACCGTCCAGTACTTCTTTATGCTGAAATATCCCTCAGGTCAGCCATGGCAATCCCCCCAATCCCGACCGTAATCCTACTCGGCGCCATGGCCTGCCTCACCACGCACCTTTCCGCCCACGATCCCATCACCACCAAACTGACCTGGGCCAAAGAGATCTCACGTCTCTTCGCCGCGCGTTGCATCGGCTGCCATCGGCAGGACGGCCCCGCCCCTTTTCCGATTTCCTCCTACGAACAAGCCCGGCCCTGGGCCGTCGCCATCCGCGAAGAGGTCCTCGCCCGCCGCATGCCGCCCTGGAATGCCGTCCGCGGATTCGGCCGCTTCTCTCCGGATCCTTCCCTGAGCCAGGAAGAGATCCGGCTCATCGTCGACTGGGTCAATGGCGGCGCCCCGGAAGGCGATCCTCGACTCCTCGACCCCGCCATCCCTCCTGCCTTCACCGCTTCATCAACCGCCTGCTGGCGTGCCCTTCCCCGCAGCCGACCGGCTGCCGCTCCCCTCCGCCACGCTCCTCGGCATGCGCGTCCTCGCCTTGCCCTCCAGCGGCGAAACACGCCTTTTGCTTCAACATCCCGGCGGACGCCTCCAGCCATTGGCCTGGCTGCGCGCGTTCACCCCGCATGCCCCCTCCATCTACACATTCGCCCAGCCCGTCACCGTCCCTCCGGGCTCGATCCTCCGCCTTTGGGCCCCTCGGGGGACGCGCCTGGAGCTGATTTCTGCGCCTTCTCCCAATCCGCCACCAGGGCCCGAGTGATCTTGTCCGCCACATCCGCCGACGCGCTCCGGAACTTCGCTCCCTGGCTCTCCTGCGTTGTCGACCAGATCACGTCGCCGTCCTTGTTCACTATCCGCACCGACGCCGAAGCCTCGTGCTTCCGCTCCTGGGTCCTGCACCGATTCCTGATCCCCGACCCCCGCCTGCAGCCCAATCGACTCCCGGTTCTTTGAACTCGATGCTCCTCGCCCCAGCGCTACCCCCGTCCTGGCCGTCACCCCGTCGCTGGACTGAAAAACGTCCGTATAGACCAGGTCCTCCGCCGAACCCCGCAGAACAGCATCGGCCCGCTCCGGGTTTTCAGTCACCACAAAAAGCCGCGCCTTGTTGAGTGCCCCGATCACCATGTCCCGAACCTGCGAAGCCGCCTCGCCCCCGCCGAACTTGTCCACAAAGACACGCTTCACTCGCCGTAGCTCTTCCCCGGGATCCGCCGGCGGTTGAGCCAGCAGCAGCCCCAACGCCATCCAGGTCATCCCTTGCCCGCCTTTCTCGCTTCCTCGTCCTGGTAGGTCACCTTCCGCCCTGTCCTGGCCTCCAGGCTCACCAGAATCGCCCGGATGTGGCCCTTGCTCACTTTGAACAGCATCGCCTGCTGCTGGCCGTTCTCCGCCTCAAAACCCACCGTGAGATAGTGCTGCCGCCTCTTGCTGAGGATCATCAGCGGTGAAATCAGGATCGCCTCCAACAACCGCCGGTCCACCTTTTGCCCGTACTCGATCAGGTTGATCCTGTCGTAAGGAACTTTAACCGTCACGCCCTTTGGTCTCGTAAACGAACGCCTCGGGATCGGTAGTCCACGCCCGGCCTTCGCTTCCCGGACGGATGCCGCCCACAGTCCCCCCCAGATAGTCCGCTTCCGCCCCCTTCTCGCCTCCTGCCATCGTCAATCCGCTCAATAAGATCGGGAGAGCCAGCAGGATTCCGAAGCGAAAGTGCGGCATTGGATCGTCTAACTAGTGTTGAGATCGTTGCCTAAATCTCATCCCCAGTTCACGTCATCATGAAATAAGAGGACAAGATGTTCAACCGGGAGCCCGATCCCTATCAGCAGTCTTCGGCCGTGGCAACGGCCGAACAGCAATCAGAAGGCGTGATTATCAGTCCCGACACTCGCCGCGGCGAACGCATCCCGCCCGGCCAGAGCCGCACTCAGAAGTGGCCCGTTCTGGACGCCTCCGGTCCCCCCCGCATCACCACCCAGGAGTGGCAGCTCATCCTCACCGGCCTGGTCAACCAGTCCGTGAAACTCGATTGGACTCAATTCAACCAGCTCCCCCGTATCAAAGTCTTCTCGGACTTCCACTGCGTCACCCGCTGGAGCCGCCTCGGCAACCTCTGGGAAGGCGTCTCCACCCGCACGCTCATCGAGCTGGCCGGCGGACTCCAGCCTGGCTCCCGCTTCGTCCTCGCCCACGGCTACGATAACGGCTGGACCACCAACCTCCCCATTCGACCACTTCCTGGCCGAGGATTCCCTCGTCGCCACCCACCACGACGGCCAACCCCTCACCCTCGAGCATGGCGCTCCCGCCCGGCTGATCATCCCCCAACTGTATGCCTGGAAGAGCGCCAAATGGCTCGGCGCCCTGGAATTCATCGAAAACGACCGAGCTGGCTTCTGGGAGCGCAACGGCTATCACATGAATGGCGATCCCTGGCAGGAGGAGCGCTTTGGCTACTAATCTCCCATCTGGCCCCAACAGAACTCGCCGCCGCGCCTGGATCGGCGGACTCGGACTCGGCTTGGCAGGTGTCGGCGCCGGTTTCATTTACCGCCAGGCGCCCTTCTTCTGGAAACAGTACGCACGCGAACTTGGCACACCCATCCTCCCCGCCAGGCATCGCCCCTCCCCTGTCAACTGGCCCGACTCCGGCATCCACGCCGCCTGGCTCGGCCACGCCACTGTCCTGCTCAAGATCGATGGCTTTACCGTCCTGACCGACCCCGTCTTCAGCATCCGCGCCGGACTCAACTTCGGCCCCCTCACTCTCGGCGTCAAGCGCATGGTCGAGCCCGCCCTCGACATCGAACACCTGCCCAAAATCGACTTGATCCTGCTCTCGCACGCCCACATGGATCACTTCGATATTCCCAGCCTGCGCGCCCTGGAAAACCCAGCCACACAAATCGTCACCGCCCGCGGCACAACCGACCTGCTTCGCGCCGCCAACTACTCCGACGTCCAGGAAGTCGGCTGGCGCGAAACCACCCAGGCCGGCCCCCTCACCATTCGTGCTCTTGAAGTCAATCACTGGGGCGCCCGCATGAGGACCGACACTTGGCGCGGCTATAACGGCTATGTCATCACCTCCGGCCGCCGCCGCATCCTGTTCGGCGGTGATACGGCCTTAACCAGCCACTTTCGCGAAGCCGGCGGCGCCGACCTCGCCCTGATGCCCATCGGCGCCTATAACCCCTGGATCCACTACCACTGCGACCCCGAACAGGCTTGGGCCATGGCCAACGACGCCCGTGCCGACCGCATCCTGCCCATCCACCACAAGACGTTCCATCTCAGCTACGAAACGCCTGAAGAGCCCATCGCCCGCCTGCTCGACGCCGCGGGCAACTCCGCTCACGACCGCATTGTCCTACACGACATCGGCCAGGAATTCCACCTCGGCTGACGGCGCTGCCTACCTGCGCGGCAGCTCAGATCTCAGCTGCTGAACCTTCAGCAACAGCGGCAGACCGGGATCCGCATTCTTCCAAATGTTCTCAATCACCGCCAGCATTTGGGAAGCCTTCGCCTCATCCCCCTTGGCCGCGTAGGCCTTGGCCTGCAGGTAATGCGCCTCAATCCAGTCCTGCTGGGGCTCCCACCCGATGGTGCGCCCACCTTTCCCGATCAAATCGCCTCGCGTGGCCATCGCAAGTTCCGAATTCCCTGTTCGCTCATGCGCGCGTGCCAGGCTGAGCTGAGTGAGCAGCCCGGGCTCAGGCAGGTCTGGAGTCGAGAGGATCTCGATCGCACGCTTGCCGTCTCCCCGCGCCTGCAGCATTTCGGCTTCGAGCAAGTGAAGGTCGGCCATCTCCGCCCCCACCTTGCGATTCACCTTTGGACTCAGCTCCTGGAACACCAGGCCGGCCTTGTCCAAAGCTCCCGCGCGCGCATAGGCGGCTCCAATTCTCGCCGCCAGCCAGACTTGCGCCGACTCCTGTTGCTTCAGATTCGACCACGCCGCGTCCAATTCCCGAAGCTGTTCTGCCCTATTGCCCGTTCCCTGGTGCGCGATCGCCAGAAAGAGCCGATCTCTGGCCACGCTCAACCACGCTTTCCACGCCGTGTTGATCCTCACCGCTTCCCTAAGCCGCGCGGCCGCATTCTGGTACTTGCCTTCATAAAGATCGAGGATCCCGTGGGACCGAAGACCTCTGGTGGTGACTTTCGTGTCGGCCACCGCCAGATCGAAAATCTCGCGCGCCTTCCCTGGGTTTCCGGCCGCGACAAACGCAAACCCGTATTCGTGGTTCAGATTCGTGCTGGTCTTCCACGAGGGCTCGATCTCGAAGGCTTTCGCGTAACTGGCCAAGGCTTCCGGAATCCTGTCCAGGAGGCTGTAGCTGGTGGCAAGGTTGATGTGTGAACCGGCGTCCTTCGGAGCGATCCGCACGACTTGCCTGAATTCCTCGATGGCCTCCGCGGGCCGGTTGTTGTGCATCAGCACGGTTCCGAAGCTGTAGCGCGAGGGGAAATCGTCCGGATAGGCCAGCAGGTAGCTTCGATACGCCTGGACCGCGTCGTTCACACTCCCGAACGCGAGCATGTGGTCGATCTCGATGAACAGTCGCTCCCTTTCGCTGACCCGCGACGAGAGTCGTAACGCGCGTTCCAGGTGCTGTCTGTCCCTTCTCCTTCTGATTGAAGATATGGCCGCAGTAAGCGATGCCGATGGCGCGGTGGCCCATCGCAAAGTCCGGATCGATTTTCACCGCCTCCTGGTGAAGCTTCAGCGAATCATGGTATTGGCCCTTCGCCCACAGATAACTCGCTTCGGAATAATACTTGAGCGCTTGCAGGGACGGTGTCGTCACCCTTGCCAGTGGACGGTCGTTTTGCGATACCGATGCAAGCGACTCCCCAAGGTCCCGCCGCACCGCCGCCGCGATCTTCCCCAGCGCATCCAGCACCTCATCCTGGCTGCCGGCCTGCTCGAGGTAGGATCGCACCGTGTCGCCATTCAGCGGATTGACGAGCCGCGCGGAGAGCGCGTAGCGTTGTCCCACCTTGGCAATGGCGCATGAAACCAGTCCGCGCAGATTCTCCCGCAGGCAGATCTCCCGTCCCACCTCCGCATCGATGCGCGCCACGTTTTCCTTGCCCATCCGCCGCAACACCGGAATTGTCCTCGACCTCGGAAACACGTTGGCGTGCTTGGACTGCTCCAGGCTCACGTTGAAGGCCGTCGCCAGCGATTTGTCGAAGATCGGCTCGCCGGACTGATTGTCGAAATCGCAGACAAAGATCCAGTCGCGCGGGCTGAATGGCAACGCAGGCCGGCTTCCGCCGAACCAGAGTCCAAACAGGAGGGTCGCCAACAGACCGGCGGTCGAAAGACCAAGCGTCCACCGTCGTGAGACCCTCTTCGACCTGCCGGCCGGAGTGCCGATGCGCCGCAACGCTGTCTCAACTTCCCGGGCCGTCTGAAGGCGCTTTCGCGGCTCCTTCTCGAGACAGCTGAGAATCGACCTTCTCCAATTCGCCGCTGACCGCTTGATTCAGCGCGCCGGGCCGCCTGGGACTCTGATTCAGGATCGCCCCGATCAACTGCGCCGCGGAAGGATTGCAGAAGGGCCGTTGTCCGGTCGAAAGTTCGTAGAGCACGGCACCGGCGGCGTAGATGTCCGTTCGCTCGTCCGCTGGCTCTCCGCGCAGCACTTCCGGCGCCATGTATGGCAGTGTGCCCGCAATCTCCCCTGCCGGCGCCGCCGCACTCAAGGTTGTCTCCGCTTGGTCGATCCTGAAAATCCTGGCCAGACCGAAGTCCAGAAGCTTCACCTTGCCTTCCGGGTTGACCATGACGTTCGCTGGCTTCAAGTCGCAGTGGATCACTCCGTGTGTGATGGGCCTCCTCAAGCGCCAGGCTGATCTGAATCCCAATGCTCACCACAGTTGATTCGGGCAGGCCCGGCCCCGTGATCTGCCGGTCGAGCGTGCTGCCTGGAACGAACTCGGTCACGAGGAAATCGATGCCATCCTTGCTGTCGAACTCGTAAACCGCTTCGATGTTGGGGTGATTCAGTTTGGCGAGTGCGATGGCTTCTTTGTGGAAACGTCCCCTCGCAGCCGCATCAAGAAGTCTGCCCGCCGGCAGCACCTTCAGGGCAACGTCCCTGTGTAGTTGCTCGTCCCGCGCACGATAGACAACACCCATCCCGCCCTCTCCCAGCTTGTCGACAACCCGATAATGGGAGATCGTCTCGCCTATCACAGCGCGGCCTCGATTCGAAAGCAGATTAACACCCCAAATTCCGAAATAGAAGCGGCGGCAGCGGGAACTCTTTCGGTACCATGAGGTCGCGATGCCCTCCCTCAGCCGCCGCCAATTCGTCCTTTCTTCCGCCCTCGCCGCCGCCGAACCCGAACAGCCCCTCCCTCCTCTCTCCCTCTGGTACCGCCAGCCCGCCGCCCAATGGGTGGAAGCCCTCCCTGTCGGCAACGGACGCCTCGCCGCCATGGTCTTCGGCGGCACCTCATCCGAGCGCATCCAACTCAACGAGGAAACTGTCTGGGCCGGCAAACTCCGCTCGCACGACAACCCCTCCGCCCTCGGCAACCTCCCCGAGGTCCGCCGGCTCCTGTTTGAAGGCAAGGAACTGGAAGCCACGGAGCTGGCCTCCAAGAGCATGTTGGGCGTCCCCGCAAAAGTCGAAAGCTACCAGCCGCTCGCCGACCTCCTCCTCGATCTCACCCTGCCCGGCGAAGTCACCGCCTACCGCCGCTGGCTCGACCTCGACTCCGCACTCTCGGTCACCGAATTCATCGCCGGCTCCACAACCATCCGCCGCGAAGTCTTCGTCTCCGCCCCCGACCAGATCATCGTCGTCCGCATGACTGCGCTGAAAGGCACTTTCGGTCCCGTTCGCGTCCGTCTTACCCGCGCGTCCAATGCCCGCACGGCCCCCGACCCATCCAATCCCCGCACCCTCATCCTCCGCGGTCAGGTCAACGGCGACGGCGTCCTCTTCGAAGCCCGCGCCGAAATCTCCGGCGACGCCCTGAACGCCCCCGGCTCCTCCCTCGAAATCCGCATCGCCGCCTCCACCGATTGGCGCGGCTCCCAGCCCGGCGCGGTCAACGCCAAAACCCTCGCCGCCGCTGCCTCCACGCCCTTCGACGAACTCAAGCGCCGCCACACCGCCGACCACCAGGTCTACTTCCGGCGCGTCTCCCTGACCCTCCCCGAAGACCCCGATTCCGCAACCCTCCCCACTGACCAACGCCTCGCCCGCGTCAAGCAAGGCGCGCGCGACGAGGCCCTCGCCGCCCTTTACTTCCAATACGGACGCTACCTTCTGCTCGGCTCCTCGCGCCCCGGCACTCTGCCCGCCAATCTCCAGGGCATGTGGAACGACCAGATGAAGGCGCCCTGGAACGCCGACTATCACACCAACATCAACCTGCAGATGAACTACTGGCCAGCCGAATCCGCCGCCCTCGGCGAACTCCACACCCCGCTCTTCGATTACATGGACCTGCTCGCCAAGTGGGGCGCGCGCACTGCCAAGGTCCACTACGGCGCTCGCGGCTGGGTGGTCCATCACCTCTCCGACATCTTCGGCATGACCGCCCCCGCCGACGGCATCTGGGGCGTCTGGCCCATGGGCGCCGCCTGGCTCGCCCGGCACCCCTGGGAGCACTACCTCTACACCGGCGACATCGACTTCCTTCGCAAACGCGCCTGGCCCCTCATGAAGGGCGCCGCCCGCTTCATCCTCGATTTCCTCGTCGAAGCCCCCGCCGGCACGCCCTGCGCCGGCAAGCTCGTCTCCTCACCCTCACACTCTCCCGAGAACCGCTTCAAGAAGAAGGACGGCACCGTCGCCCAGTTCACCTACGCCGCCACGATGGACCTCGAGATCATCCACGACCTGCTCTCCAACTGCATCGAGGCCTCAAAGACTCTCAAAACAGATGACGCCTTCCGCAAGGAATGCGAAGACGCTCTGACCCGCCTCGCCCCGCTGCAAATCAGCCAGCGCACGGGCCGCCTGCAGGAATGGATCGAAGACTACGACGAGCCCGAGCCGCAGCACCGCCACTGTTCGCACCTCTTCGCCCTCCACCCCGGCACTCAGATCGACATCCGCAAAACCCCCGAACTCGCCGCCGCCGTCCGCAAGGTCCTCGACGTTCGCGGCGACAAGTCCACCGGCTGGTCTACTGCCTGGAAAATGAACTTCTGGGCGCGGCTGGAAGACGGTGAGCGCGCCTACAAGCTCTGGCGCATGTTGATCGAAACCTGCACACTGCCCAACCTCTTCGACACTCACCCGCCCTTCCAGATCGACGGCAACTTCGGCGGCACCGCCGGCATCGCGGAGATGCTGCTGCAAAGCCACTCGGGCGAGCTGAACCTCCTGCCCGCTCTCCCCAAGGCCTGGCACACCGGCAGCGTCAAGGGCCTCAAAGCCCGCGGCGCCTTCACCGTCGATATCGATTGGGCTCAGGGCAAGCTCACCAAAGCCCGTGTCACCAGCCACCGCGGCAACCCACTGCGCCTCCGCTCGCCCGATCCGGTCACCCTCACCCAAAACGGCCGCAAGCTCGCGCCGCGCGCCGTGTACCCTACGCGGCCGAACTCCATCTACGACGTGCTTGCCCGGCCAGGCATAGGCAATTGCGTTAGCGATAGCTCGCGGCCTGGATTTCGAAGAACTCCGCATACCGTCCTCCAGCCTGCATCAGCGCTTCATGTGATCCGTCCTCGAGAATGGCGCCCTTCGAAAGAACCACGATTCTGTCCGCCATGCGAACCGTGGAGAAGCGATGTGAGATGAAAAGCGCCATACGGCCCTGTGAGAGGTCGGCGAAGCTCTGAAACACCTCCGACTCCGCCACTGGATCGAGAGCGGCGCTTGGCTCGTCCAGCACCAGCACCTGCGCATCTCGCATGTATGCCCTGGCCAGTGCGATGCGCTGCCATTCCCCGCCGGACAAATCGACTCCGCCTTCAAATCGGCGGCCCAACATCTGGTCCAGCTTATCGGGGAAGCGCTCCAGCAGCTCGGCCGCATTGCTTTTCCGGGATGCCTCCCAAATCGCTTCATCATCCAGCAGCCTTCCGATGTGGCCAGCCGCAATATTCTCGCGCGCCGGCAGATCATAGCGCAGGAAGTCCTGAAAAATCACGCCGATGTCCTTGCGCAGTTCGTCAATGTCGTACTCTCGCAAGTCCTTGCCATCCAGAAGAATCCGTCCTTGAGTCGGATCGTACAAGCGGAGCAGCAATTTCACCAGCGTCGTCTTGCCTTCGCCGTTCTCGCCAACCAGCGCGATTCTCTCCCCTGGCTGGAAACGAAAGTTCAAACCGTCCAAAACGGCTCTTTCGTTGCCGGGATATTGGAATGAGACGTTTTCAAACTCAAACCCTGAACGAATGGGCCTCGGCGGAGCGATCGGAGTCGCCGGGACCACGATGCTTGGGCGCTCGTGAAAGAAGAGCACGAGATCCCTCAGAAACAGCGCTTGGTCGGCTATTTCCGAAAAGAGCGAAAAAATCATCTGCAAGTGGCTATTCGCGCCTGCAATCGCCCCAGCCAGGAAAGTGAATGTGCCAAGGCTCATGCGACCCGTCAGCGCCTGTTGCGCCAGGTACGCATAGCTGCCGTAATAACCCGCGGTGGCCAACACGGCAAATGCTGCGCCCCATACGAGCCGGCGAGTGGCTAGCTTGCGGTTCTTCCCGATGATGTCGCTCGAAAGCGATTCGTACTTGCCCTCGAGATGCGGCGCCAGGGCAAACACTTTGATTTCCTTGGCCGCCTCGTGACTGCTGCCCAGAAACTGAAAATAGTCCAGAGACCGGCGCGCGGGAGTCAGGTCATGCGCCAGTCCATAGCCCAGGAATGCGAAATGGCTCTCCACCAGGAACGAGGGCACAACACACAAGAAAAGGACCACGAGCAGCCAGGGGGCGTAGAACACGATTCCACCGGCAAGCGATCCAAGCATCACGAACCTCTGCAGAAGCCACCCTGCCGAAGCCAGCATCTTCGTCCTGTCAGTGGACTGTGCTCTGGCGCGCACCAGTCGATCGTGAAAAGCAGGATCCTCGAAGCTGCTTAAATCGAGCGTCGCGGCATGACGCATGATCTTCAGTCCCAGGCCGAGACTGAATCGATCGGCGATTAACCCGTCCAGGAAATCCACGCCGCGGCCGATGCCGTGCCCAAGCGCCGCCAGCCCGAACTCGATTCCCACCCAGAACCACACTTCGCTTTGCTGGATCGTTTTGCCCTGCGCGGCCGCGCTGATCATATCGACGATCTGCTTGGCGGCGTACAGCATCCCGAGCGGCATTAATCCACCCAGCACACGCAGGAAAATAGTCCCAGCCACCGGGCCAGGGGCCGACGTCCAGAGTAATCGCCAGAGTGCCGGCAAGTCTTTGAGCGCAGCCAATCTCTGCTTCCAAACTTCTTTCTGGCTCAGTGTTTCGATTTTTCCCATCTATTTCCCATTTCTTCGCTGCCCCAGGCTTTTGAATTCGGCGGCACGAAGCCCCAAAACTGCAATACCTGCAAACAAACCTGAATCACAGCAATCGATGGGCCATCACGGGCGCCTTCGCCCCTCGAGGGCACCATGCTTAATTTGTTAGGGAGCTATAATCGCGCCGGTGCTGCGGACTTCCGCTCGGCTGCTGCGCGCAGGGCCGAGAGATAGTCAAAGGCCATTCGCGTCTGGTTGTGGACATACTCGATCCCGGCTGGCTTTCCGTTCTCCAGGCCGGGGTGGCAGAATTCCCAGTCCACGTAGCCCTGGTATCCGGACGAAACCAGCGCCTCGATATACGCCGGATAGGCCACTTGCCTTCCCCAGAATTGCTTGTCGAAGTAGCCGCCGGCCACCAACTCCACGCTGCCGTCCCCGCGCCTCGCGAACTCCCCGTTCATATGCGAATGGACCTGCAGAGCGCCGCTGGCCGCCGCCATCTCGCGGGCATGCTCAGGCGAGTCGGCCTCAGGCTCGATGTTGATGTCCATGCACGCCTTGAACACCGGTGAGCCCACCTCTTCGATCAGCGACAGCACATCCTGATAGCGATTAACGATATCGGGACCATGATTCTGCATCGCCAGCAGGATGCCGTAGTCCTCGGCCACTTTGCAGAGCTCGCGCATGGAGTCCACCACGAACCCGCGCCGGTCACCTTTCCAAAACCCGTACTGGCTATAACTGTAGGTCTCGTCGTACGTCGCCAGGCCGTTGTGAAGCGTGATGCCGCGCCAGGCGGCAAAGATTTTGCAGATGGGCGATCCCAGATCGTGCGCAAGCTTGATGCACTCCCGCACGTAGAGGATCATCGCTTCTCGCTGAACCGGCACAGGACTCGAGAGGTCGCAGTTCGGTGAGACCGCACAGAACTCGAGTCCGAGCTCGCCGGCAAGGTCGCGCAACCGTCTTCTATCGTCGGAGGTGAGGTCCATCGGCGCGGCGTGAGGCCGCTCCGCGTCCAGTTCCAATCCTTCCCAGCCCTGCTGTTTGGCCAGGCGGACCAGGTTGAAGACATCCACTGCCTCGCCGCGGTACCACACCCCGCGGTATGTGACGCTGTATAAGCCGATCTTCATTGCTGTCTCCTCTGATCTCCTCTGCTGCCTTGGCCGCCGCAATCGCGCGCGCCCCCATTCGGCCTCTAACCCGCTCACGTTGGACTAACGGTCTTCGCCTGCATCCCCGCAACCGCCGCCGGCTCGTCCGGAAACACGTCGAACACGGAGTACATCTTCGTCACGCGAAGCACGCCGTGAACTCGATCGTTCACCTTCATGAGCCCGACCGCCGCTCCCCGGTTCACCGCCGCGGTATGGCAGCCCACCAACTCTCCCAGCCCCGCGCTATCGATGTAGTCGACATGGGCCATATTGATGACAATTCGCTTGCTGCTGTTCAGGCACGCCCTCACGCCCTCGCGCAGCATGCTCGTCCCATCTCCAAGCACGAGCCTCCCCTCCAGATCGAGAATCGTGACGCCATACACATCCCGGCTCGACATTTCGAACGACATGATTGCATTCTCCTTTCCCGAGCATAGGCTAACTCAAACGGCTGTCCATTTCCTCCCTTTCGGAGTAGACTGAACCAATCTCAAATATGGATCCGTCGTTAGCGGGCCAGACCCTGGGTCACCACCGCATGCTCGGCCGGCTTGGCATCCAGCGCTCGCCGCCTTAGAAGTTGCCTCGCTCGACCCCGGCGTGCCGGCCCTGCGCATGCGTACGATGCGCCAAGTCGTAAACGACTCGCTGGCGCTGGAGCAGATTCTGACAACGGTGGGACTCGCGACGGCCGCCTTCGCCCTGCTCCTCAGCGTGATGGGGGTATTTGGACTCGCGGCGTATTCAACCTCGCGACGGAAGCACGAGTTCGGAGTGCGCATTGCGCTGGGCGCGACACGAGTTCAGCTCATGGGCATGGTGGCGGGCCAGGGAGTCAGACTTGCGGTTGTCGGTGCAGGAATTGGGCTTCCCGTCGCACTGTTGGCAGGACGGGCGCTGTCTTCGAAACTGAACTGGATTGCCGCCTTCAGTTCAAGCATGTTGGTTGTATCGGCTTTCATACTGCTGTTGGCGGCACTGGTCGCCAGTCTGATCCCTGCCCGCCGCGCCGCAACCCTGGACCCGGCAACTGCGTTGAGGCAGGAGTAATCCGGACTGCTTCCCTACTGGCGCCTTTCGTCAGCCGTGTGATCTCGACTGTCGTTTTCTGCGTACCGAAGCTCATTGCCGGGATTTTCTTTCTGAGATGCCATCGGGCGGTGAGTGCAGGGAGCTGAGAGCAGGCGATGGTCAAGCTACATGGGCCACGAAGTGGCACGTCGTGCCGCCCCGCCGCAGGGACTCCACGATCTCAACCCGGATGGGCCGGCCCAGGGCCGTCTCGAAGATCGTCTGATGTGTGGCGCGCGTGCACTCGCAGTGCATGTCGTGGGGCTTGTACCGGATGGTACCGCGCGGCCGGGCAGTAGCACTGCTTGTTCACTGCGCCGTAGCGGACGTGAACCACGTCGCCTTCGCGCCAGACCTCGAAGTTCTTCTTGTAGGCTTCCAGCAGGGCGTCGACACTGCCCTTCCCCAGCCGCGCGATATCCTGCTTGAACTGGTGACGCCGGAAGCAGCCCCGCCCGCAGCCGGCCATGACCTTCACTTTGGTCTTCTCGTCGAGTTCCTGCTCCATGGCGTCGAACAGATCGGCCATCCAGTTCTTGACGAACTCCTTCTCGGGGTCCGCTTCCGACGGCTTCGCTGCTTGCCCAGCGGCTGTGCCATCGAATAGAACGAGCGCACAGCAACCCAGCGTTCCTTTCACAGAGGCGGCAAAGAACTCATTTCGGTCCATTCGGTATGATTCTCCAAGCCGACGATTATCCCACCTGCCGCTGATTTGATACAACACCAGACGTGACCCTTCGCACCCTGTCCCTCTGCCTCATCCCGCTCGCCCTCCCGGCCGCCGACTGGAAAGACCAGTCCGTCATCTATCTCGACAACACTCCCCAAGCCAGACTCCATCCCGTGCCCGTTCGCGCCGTCACCCTCACAGATGGCTACTGGAAGCAGCGCCAGAAAGTCACTGCCGAATCAAGCCTCCCCACCCTCTACGCCCAGCTTGAAGAGCACGGCTATATCGACAACTTTCGCCGCCTCAAAGGCAAGGACGTCCCCCGCAAAGGCCCGCTCTACACCGACTCCGACGTCTACAAGTGGATGGAAGCCGCCGCCTGGGCGCTGCACACCGGCAGCTACCCCATCCTCGAGCAGCGGCTCAACGAACTCGTCGAATTGATCGTCTCTGTGCAGGAACCCTCCGGCTACCTCAACACCTGGCACGTCGGCGAGCACGTGAAGGATCGCTTTCAAAAACAGGAGTCCAACCACGAACTCTACTGTCTTGGCCATTGGCTGCAAGCCGCTATCGCCATCTATCGGGCCAACGGCGACCGCCGCCTCTTGGACGCCGGCATCCGCTTCGTCGATTACCTGATCAAGATCGGCGGACCCGGCAAGCAGCCGCTCCTCACCGGCCACCCTGAACTCGAACTCGCCCTCGCCGAACTCTACCGGACCACCGGCGAACGGAAGTACCTCGATCTCGCCGCCTATCTGCTCAGCGGCGTCGAAAAGGACCGCCTCAAGCTCACCCCCCGCAGCCTCGGCTATATGTTCAGCGGCTCGCCCTTCACCTCGCGCGAGACGTTCGAGGGCCATGCCGTGCGCGCCCTCTACGCCGCCACCGGCGCCGCCGACTATTGGCTCGAAACCGGCGACCCGGCCTACAAACAGACCCTCGACCGCCTGTGGAACGACCTCGTCTCCTCCAAGATGTTCGTCACCGGCGGCGTCGGCTCGCGCGCCTCCGGCGAAGCGTTCGGCGACCCCTATGAACTGCCCAACCGCCAGGCCTACACCGAATCCTGCGCCGCCATCGCCGGCTGGATCTTTCAGCAGCGAATGCTCGCCGGCTCGGGCGATGCGAAGTACGCCGCAGTCATGGAACGGGCGCTCTACAACGGCATCAACTCCGGCATGTCGCTTTCGGGATCGCTCTACTGCTACCGCAATCCGCTCGCCTCGGCCGGCGAGAAGATTCGCAACCCCTGGTATTCCACCCTCTGCTGCCCTCCCAACCTGCAGCGAACCTTCATGTCGCTCGGCGGGTATTTCTACTCGACATCTTCGGATGGCGGCGATTCCCTATGGCTGCACTTTTACGACAACCACCAACTCGATTGGCGCCTGCCCTCGGGCACTGCCGTGAAGGCTGCAATGAAGACCGGCATGCCGTGGCAAGGCGATGTCAGCTACACCGTCACACCGGCGAAACCCGCCGAGTTCACCTTGAACCTTCGCATCCCCGAGTGGTCGCAGGCGACAAGAGTGATCCATCAACGGCAAGCCCCATGCCGGCAAGGTCGCGCCCAACACCTACCTCGCCCTCAAACGGATCTGGAAAGCCGGCGACGTCGTCACTCTCTCGTTCGACATGGCGGTAAAACTGATCTCCGCCAATCCAAGGGTGCCCGAAACCTACGGCAAAGCCGCGGTCCAACGGGGGCCGTTCCTTTACTGTCTGGAACAGCCCGACCTCGTCGGCGCGTCCGTCTTCGATGTCGCGCTTTCCGGCTCGGCATTTAAGCCCATGCTCGTTCAGAACATGTTCAGGACTTCGATCACTGCCTTGGTCGGGCAGGGCCTGACGCTTGCCTCTCCGGCCACCGGCGCTCCGCTGTATACCTACGGCAAGCCACTGCGCGCGGGTAAACCGGTTCGTCTCACGCTAATTCCATACTTCGCGTTCCACAATCGCAGCGATGCACCGTTCACGGTGTGGATGCCCCTTGTCGCCCCATCCCCGCCTGCAACGAAATAGCACCTCCTGCAACCTGAGAATTTCGCCTCCCGTTCGCCACTAGCTCATCGGAAGGGGCCGGACGGGCTTCCAATTCATCCGCCCCCTGCCATCGGGGCGTCCCTTGTTTGCGATGAGGTGACTCGCCTTCGATGGCTCAAAAACTCCAATTCTCCGCCTCGCTCAACGCTGCCCGGTTTGGCGTGAGCCTGCTTGTAGTCTTGGCTCATGTTGCCGCGGCGCCTCTGGCCGCCGCCGGAGCGCCGGCCTGGACCATCTGGTTCCTCAATTCGCGGAGTCTGAGCTCCACCTTCTTCTTCCTCCTCTCGGGCTTCATTCTGACTGCCAGCCTTTTTCACCAAACAAAGCCACCGAAGCCGTTTCCCTTTCTCCTTCAGCGGGTTGCGCGGCTCTGGCCCGTCCACGCCATCGCCTTCGCGGCGATGCTGCCCACGGCTTTCACCGGCAGCCAGCAGTTCGCCCTGTCCCAGGTTCTCGCCCATTCCGCAGTCTGGCTGAGCATGGCCCACGGCTTCCTTCCCGGCATCGGACTGCTCTACAACACCCCTGCCTGGGCGGTGACCTCTTTCGCTCTCGGCTACCTCGTCATAGCCTGGATTCTCGCCGCCAGGGATTGGCCGGCCGGCAGGATCGTCGCCAGCATGGCTGTTCTTTGGATTCTCGTCGTCGCGGCCCAGGCCGCCGGCATGGCCGCCTACTCCCACGAGTGGAACTACCAACTCCTTCAGACGCGCATCATGTCCCCCGAGGCGAGTTGGATGCAGGTCTTCCTCCACACCACGCCGCTGCTTCGGCTTCCGGAGATCGCCATCGGTTCTTTCGCCGCCCTCCTTGCCTCTCGCCCCGGGTGTTCGAATTCCTTGACCCGCTGGCCGTGGGATTCGCTGGCCGCCGGCACCGCTGTCTCCACCGCCGCCCTGATGGTCTGGATGGGCGCCCAGGATGACAGATTCTTGTACCTGGCAACACATGGTCTGCTGATGCCGCTTTGCCTCTGCTCTCTCTACACCCTATGGCGGTCCCGTGGCTGGCTCGAGAAGTGCTGTTCACATCCCTTCATCATCCAGGGCGGACGCTCCGCCATCCTGATCTACTTCATCCACTTGCCGGTCTTCAGAATCGTGCAATGGGTCTGGTCGAAGCTTGCCGGCGTCAGCCGCCACGAGGCTGAAGCCAATCTCCTGGTCCTGGCCGTTGGCCTCATCAGCCTCCTCCTGTTGGCCTTCCGATTGGAGCGCGTCTATGGACAGTTTTGCGACTCTTTCTATCGCATCCTATCCCCTTCCAAACCAGCGCTGATGGGCCGGAAAGCGAGGGCCGTTCCGTGCATTCCCTGATGCGTTCCGCTCTCCTCGTCTGCATGGCAGCCGCTTGCCTGGCCACTTTCGCCGCGCCCCTTTGCGTCTCGCCGGACTACGCCTTGAGGATGCGCGGGACTCCAGCCCCGGAAGTGCGCAACCGCACCGTCGTGATCCTCGGATCGTCGACGGCGGAAGGTGTCGGAGCTTCCAGCCAGAGCGCCTCTTGGGCAGGCAGGCTGGCACAGCAATTGGCAAAGTCCGGCATCCGCGTCATCAACCGGTCCATCGCCGGCGCGAATACTACGGACTCCCTGGAGCGCTTCGACCGCGATGTCGTCCCATACCAGCCGGGCTTCGTTATCCTGGCGACCTCAATCGTGAATGAGGGTTTCGAAAGCTCCCCGGCAGTCGCCTATGAGCGATACAACGAGAACACCACCGCCCTCATCGGACGCGTCAGGGAAATCGGTGCGATTCCGATGAACATCACCATGTATCCTGTCTCCCGCTACAAGTGGGAGCACTTGGCCTTGGTCAGCCAGTTGACTGAGAGCGCTCGAACAATGGAGTTGGCCACTCTTTAACTTCTGGAGCCCGGTCGCCACCGAAGACGGACGCTGGATTCCGCAACTCTCCGCCGATGGACTCCACCCCCTCGATGCGGGCCATGGCGCCCTTTACGAAGCCATACCCGAATCCTTGTTCTCGACTCTCCTGGCATCGGTGGAATCTCCAACCACAGAGTCAAACACCAGCGGTTGGCGTGCCATCGAGGCAGTCGCCGAGCCGGCCGCTCTGAGCCTGACCCCGTCCAGGCCGCTTTCTTCCTGGACCATCGCGGCCTTTCTCCGCGATCCGGCGGTTGGCGCCGAATCAAACTTGCTTTCTGCAATAGGGCGACGAACCAGTCCGGCTTTCGCGGAATCTCAACCGGCTCGAACTCTGGGTGGGAGATCAGCAGGTCCTAGTTAGATCCGAACCTCCTGTCGGCTGGCATCACGTCTCACTGAGCTACCAGGGCTTGAGCGGCAGACTGCTGCTTTCGATCGATGGAGTGGTCTGGGGCGAGGTCTCCGCGACCCCTCGAAAGCAAGCGGCCAGATTCGAAGTCGCTGGTCAGTGCGCAGCTTGCCGGGCCGCCCAGATCCTGCTCTACCGCACCAATCTGAATACCGCCGAACTTGGTGAACTGGCCGGCAAGCACATCCTTCGCCGCTCCCTGGAGGCATGGGCGCCTTTCCTTGGTGAAATACGGCTCGGGGAGAATCTCAACGCCGCTCAAACGGCCGCAATCATAGCTGCCTCCGGCACGTGGACCCAGGATCAGGAAAGCCCCCCGCCTCTTTGCGAGATCCACCTGCAGCCGCCCCCGTCTGCGCCCCCGGGAGGCGAACGGCAATGAACGTTCTCGTCACCGGAGGCGCCGGATACATCGGCAGCCATGCTGCCAAGGCACTCGCCATGGCGGGCCATCTCCCGGTTTGCTTTGACAATCTGAGCCGGGGCCATCGTTGGGCGGTTCAATGGGGACCGCTGGTGGAAGGCGATCTCCGCGATCAGGCGGTATTGAGGAGGGCACTCCGCGAGCACTCGATCCAAGCTGTCATGCACTTCGCCGCTTTCGCCTACGTCGGTGAGTCCATGCTGCAGCCCGGCATGTACTTCGACAACAACTGCGGCGGCACCGTCTCACTGCTGGAATCGATGCGGTTGGAGCGCGTCAACCAGATCATCTTCTCCTCCACCTGCGCCACTTACGGCTTTCCGGATTCGCTGCCAATTGCCGAGTCGGCGCCCCAGCGGCCCGTCAACCCCTATGGCGAATCCAAGCTCTTCTCAGAAAAGACGATCCGCTGGCATGCCCAGTGTCACGGCCTCCGCTACGTGATTCTTCGTTATTTCAACGCCGCCGGCTGCGATCCGGATCTTGAAACCGGCGAGCTCCACGTTCCCGAAACACACCTGATTCCCTTGATGATTGAAGCCGCTCTGGATCCATCGCGGCAGGTCGGGATTTACGGCACAGACTATCCGACGCCGGACGGCACCGCTGTCCGCGACTATGTCCATGTCACCGATCTCGCCAGCGCCCACGTCCTCGCCCTGGAGCACTTGCTCCGCAAGCCTGGCTGTATCGACATGAATCTCGGAACTGGCATTGGATATTCGGTGAAGGACGTCCTCGACGTCGATTACCCGGGTGACTGGCAGGTATCCGGCGACTCGCCCGTGTTCCCGGCGGCAGGGCGACCCTGCCATTCTGGTCGCCGACCCGCGAAAGGCACAGAACACCTTGGATTGGAAGCCCTCCTACTCCAGCCTGGAGAGTATTGTCACCACTGCCTGGGAGTGGCGCAAGAGTGCAACCCGATTGGCAAAGGCGTCATGAAAGCCTTCTTTCTCCACCGGCTCAACATCGACTGGCGGCTGGTTGAGAACCTCGTCTCGCTGTACGGGCTTCATGCTGTTTCGTTGTTCCTGCCATTGCTGCTCTGGGCCTGGCTGGGCCGGATCCTCGGCCCCGTTCTGACAGGACATTTGGCCGTCACAGAGGCTGCCGCTCGCTATGTCGGCCTCGTCGTGGAGTTCGGCTACCAGTTCACAGCGACCAGGGAAATCGCCAATTCTCCCACCGTCCCGGAGAATCGCTCCCGAATCGTACGCTCAGTGCTGTCGGGGCAGCTTATGCTCTCCTTCGCCGCACTGGCTTGCTTCGTGATCGCGTTGATCGCCATTCCCCCGCTCCGGCTGCATGGCCTGCTGGCCGCTTCTGCATTGGTCTGGGGCGTCTCTCTCGGGTTGAGTCCAGTGTGGTACTTCCAGGGCTCCGAACGCCTGAGGCAATCTGCCCTTGTGGACATTGCCTGCCGCGTTGCCGGTGCCCTGCTGGTGTTTGCCCTCGTTCGTCGCCCTGCCGACGCCTGGCTTGCCCCCGGGCTCAACGGTCTTGCTGCAACTGCGAGTGCGTTGATCTGTTGGCGAATGCTGCTGCGCGAGACCTCGCTCGGCCGCCTGAGTCTGGCCGAAGGATGGGGTGGGCTGGCGGCAGGAACTCATGTGTTTGTATTTCGCGGCATCGTGAGCCTGTACACAACGGCGAACGTTCTCCTGCTCGGACTTCTTGCCCGGCCCGAAGCGGTCGCGTTCTTCGCTGCCGCGGAAAAGCTCGCCAAGGCGGGAATCTCCGCCCTGTACCCGATTAGCCAGGCGATGTATCCGCGCATAGCGCGTCTGCTTGAAACCGATCCCGCCGAAGCCCGCGCCGCGGCTCTGGGTTCCCTCAAGGCGGTTCTCGCCCTCGGATGCTTGATCGGCGTCACCCTCGCAGGCTGTAGCGAATTGCTGGTGTCGTTCGTGTTCGGCCCCAAATTCGCCCCGGCCGCTCCGGTGCTGGCAATCCTGAGCGGATTGGCTCCAGTGATCGCCATCAGCAACGTGCTTGGACTGCAATGGATGCTGCCACGGAAAATGGAGCGCAACCTCAACGCCATCCTCGCCCTCGGCGCGGCCATTGGAATGGCCTTGGCAGTGATACTGGCCCCCCCATTCGAGGCTGAAGGAATGGCCGTCGCTGTCCTGTGCGCCGAGGTCGTCGTCTCGGCCGGAATCGTAATCTGTCTGACACGGACACGCCGCAGTCCATGGCTGCCGTCGCGGGTTCGGGAGGAGTTGGCCTGATGCTGAAGTCCGATTGGGTGATTGCCGGTGCTGGTCTGACGGGTGCGGTGCTGGCCGAACGGCTCGCCTCTCAGACTGGAGCGAAAGTGCTGATCGTCGAGCGGCGATCGCACATCGCCGGCAATGCTTTCGACTACTACGACGAACACGGCGTGCTTGTTCACAAGTATGGCCCTCACATCTTCCACACCAACTCGCCGGAAGTATGGGACTATCTCTCCCGCTTTACGCGCTGGCGGCCATATGAACACCGCGTCCTTGCCTCCGTCGAGGGCCGCCTCATCCCCATCCCATTCAACCTGACCGCCCTGGAAATGCTCTGGCCCCAACGGTTGGCGGCGAGGGTGGAGGACCGCCTCGTCCGCCAATACGGCCACGCTGCGAGAGTCCCGGTTCTGGAACTGCTTGAGCACCAGGACGCTGAACTTCAATCATTCGGCAAATACGTTTACGGATCGATATTCGAGAACTACACGAAGAAACAATGGGGACTCTCGCCCTCCGAATTGGACCCTTCGGTGACGGCTCGGGTCCCTGTCGTGGTTGGCCGGGACGACCGTTACTTCCAGGACACATATCAGGCGATGCCAGCCAATGGGTACACGGCAATGGTTGAGCGAATCCTGAACACGTCCGGCGTCCGGGTTCTACTGAATACTGACTTCAATGACATCCGTGAAGAGTTGGGCCGCGCTCGACTGATCTATACAGGCGCCATCGATGAGTTCTTTGGCCACAGCTTCGGCGCGCTTCCGTATCGAAGCCTGCGGTTCGATTTCCAAAGCCTGCGGGAACCGGCGGCACAGCCTGTCGGCCAGGTCAACTACCCCGGGACGGGCGCATACACACGCGTGACGGAGTTCAAACACCTCACCGGCCAGCGGTCGGACTCAACGACAGTTGCCTACGAGTATCCGCTAGAGCACATTCCCGGCCGGAATGAGCCCTTCTATCCGGTCCCGCGGCCGGAAAACCGCGCACTCTACGAACGCTATTGCAGCGAGGCGCGAACCACTTGTCCCGCCGCCCGCTTCGCTGGTCGCCTCGGCGACTATCGCTACTACAACATGGATCAGGCTGTCGCCCGGGCGCTGACACTCTTCCGCCACATCGCCGTCGAGCAAAAACTGGCCGCGTAGCCCGATTCATTCACACTTGACCCGGTTCCCTCGAAAAGAACTAGAGAGGCTCACTGAGTATGGGCACCACTGGAACTCTGTTCGCTGATCTGAGCCGTCGTTCCAACGGCCGGATTCACACAGGACGCTTGTCCCGTCCGCACGGTGTGCGCATGGTGTTGACTTTGGCCACAGCCGACGTCTGCGCCGTTGGGTTTGCTGTCGGCTTGGCGGTGATGTTGCGCGGCGCTCTGAACCCGTCGCTGGACCCGCAAGTCTACCTCGGCCTGCTCCCTCTGCTGATCATCTTTCCGGCCGTGTTGGCCGGATTCGGTCTCTACCCTGGCATCGCATTGCATCCGGTGAGCGAGATCGCATCGATCGCCCGCGGAGTAACAACGTCTTTCCTCCTGCTGATGGCCGCATCGTTCCTCATCCGTGACGTTGAACAGTACTCGAGAGCCGTCCTGCTGCTTTCCTGGCCTGCCGCGGTGATCTCGGTATGCTGCATGAGGTTCGTGGCGCGGCGAGCCGTCGGACGATCCGCATGGTGGGGGCGGGAAGCTGTGATTCTCGGAGCGGGACCCTTGGCGGCGCGGCTTGCGGCACACCTGACGCGCTGTCCGGGCCTGGGGCTTCGACTTGTCGGGATGCTCGAACACGGCGCGGAGCAGGGATCGAAACAGAACCTGCTTGTGCCCGTAATCGGCGGGATCGCCGATGCTCCTGTGATCGCTGAACGTCTCAACGTTCGCTATGCCTTGGTTGCAGTTTCCACGGTTGAACGCGCTGAACTGGCCCGGCTGATCGAACGCTACACGGCCTGCTTTCACCATATCTATGTGATCCCGGACCTGCCGGGGCTCTCCAGTCTCGGTGTGCACGCGCACGATCTGGGAGGAATGCTGGGAGTCGAGATCAGTCACCGGCTGCTATTCAGAACGCCGCAGGCTGTGAAACGAAGTTTCGACATCCTGGCTGCCTTCACCGCGCTCGCCGTTCTTGCTCCGTTCATGCTCCTTGTGGCGATTTTGATCAAATCGCGGGGCAAGGGCCCGGCCTTCTACTCTCAGGCTCGGCGGGGCCGGCAGGGCAGGCCCTTCCGGGCGTGGAAGTTCCGAACCATGGTCGTCGATGCGGACAGAATCCTGGCCGATAGTCTGAGAGCCTCCCCCGAACTGTGCGCGGAATGGGAACGGGACCACAAGCTCAAACGCGACCCCCGCGTAACCCCCATCGGCCGCTTTCTCCGAAAAACCAGCCTGGACGAATTGCCGCAGCTTTGGAATGTGCTGCGAGGCGAGATGAGCCTGGTAGGACCCCGGCCGATAGTCGACGAGGAGATCCCCAGGTACGGCGCCAAGTACTCGCTATATAAACAAGTACGGCCCGGCATCAGCGGCCTGTGGCAGATCTCCGGCAGAAACAACACAACCTATGACGAGCGCGTGGGGTTCGACGAATACTATGTGCGCAATTGGTCTCCGTGGCTTGACCTCTACATCCTCGGGCGCACTGTCGAGGTGGTGATGACAGGCGACGGCGCGTACTGAAGTTGAAGCGGCTGCTGAACCGCGTGGCACGAAATCCACCGGCCGTTGTCGCGATGGGCAACCAGCGCGACGGCGAAGATCAGGACGACCAGCGGCGCGGACTGGTGGAAAGGGTAATCCACGGCAGCGTGTACGAACACGACCAGGGCGCCGCAACCCCAGACGCCGCGCAGCAGCGGTCCGGCGATCAGCAATACCAACCCGGCGGCTAAAACCACGCCAGGAATCCCGCCTTCGCACAGCCATTGCAGCCAGTCGTTGTGCGCCTGATTGGCAAAACGCCCGTCGTCGAAGAGGGCAAATTCAGGATAGACAACAGGCCACGAGCCATAGCCTGCCCCCCAAGGCAAATGGGTTTTGGCCATTGCCACCGAGGAAGCGTAGAGATCAAACCTCCGGTCCTGCAGCATTTGCCGGATCTCGATCCTGTCGCGCAGGTTCTCCCAACCCGCTACACCAACAGCCGCTGCGGCCACAAGAACCAACTGGCCCGCCAACAGGCTCGCCTGACTCCAGGAGATCAGCCGCCGCAATGCAAGCAGGAACGCGCTGAGGACCACTTCCGCGAAAAGCAGGACGACGCCGGCGCGTGAAGCCGCAACCGCCGTCACGGCCAGCAGGCTGGCCGCGACCGCCACCCATTGCCAGCGCCGGCCAATGTCGATGACGGCCAGGCAGATCACCATGGGCAGTACCAATTCCGCGAACTGAGCGAGCTTGTTGTGATACAAAAAAGGACCCCACACCCGCTCGATCGGCAGCCCGGACTCCCATAGCCAGAACACGCGTCCGTGGCTCGTCAACCCCTGAAATAGCGACCAGACCGCGATGACACCCGAGGCGGCTGCGCAAAACCGGATGGCCGCCGAGACCCTCCTCGAGCCATCGATTTCGTTTAGCAGGACGAGCGCCGCAAGAGCCGCGGCCGACCATGTAGCCAGTTCCCTTCCGGCGGCAATTGGCGACATGGAGCCGAATAGGGCTCGCTGCAGCGCAATCCAGGCTGGAACACAAGCCAGCAGAATCCAGGCCGGAGTCATGGTCAAGCCGCGCTTGCGACGCAGGCAGACGGCCAGCCAAGCCACCGCGAAACCGGAGATGAGCAGACAGAAGCCGGCCTGCACGGCAGGATGGGGCACCCACGCGATCGCCAATCCGGCCAGGATCAGCAATCCGGCCAAGCGGCCCCAGGCGCTCAGCAAGCGACAACCTTCATCGCACAACCTCCAGTTTCGGCTCCCGCAACTCGACCTCGCCCGCGGCTCGAGTGAATCCCGGTTGGCGATTCAGGACGAGAACCAGCAGCGAGACACTTCCGGCCGGCGATGCGGGTATTTCAAGGAAACTTGTCCGCCATTGCAAGGAGTGGCTCCCCTGGCCGGCCTCCAACGGGGACGACGACGCTCCACCGAGCGACCAAACAGGGCCGGTTCTGGAGGACTCGATCCCTTCTGCGCGGTAAGAGCAACTGAACCTGTGCTTGCGGCGCGGCTCGAGCCAGACCTCGGTGGCAAGCAATTCGCTGGCTTCCGGCTGGCTGCCGTCAAAGCGCAGTCGCAGCGTGCGGGTTCGCGAATCCAGGATCCGGCTGACCCCGTGCAGCGGATGGTACTTCCAGTTGAAGGCCTCTCCGTCCACTGGTTCTGCAAAGCCGGGGTTGCCAATCAGGTTGCTTGGCCCGATCAGGTCGTATGGAAGCGCATTCCTGGCGATCATCGAATTCCACGCTTCGACGGCGGCGGCGCCATTGCCCGCCAGTATGAGCCTTGAACAGGCGCCCTTGAGCGAATCGCGCCAAAATGCCGGTGAGCGGCCGGGCCCAAGCGCCGCCAGCAGGCGCGTCGCATCGGCCAGTTCGGCAGGCTTTCCGGCCTCGCCGAAGTATTCAAGCGCTCCCGCCACCATTTCCGGGCTCCCGCCGCACCAGGAGAGCCACTCTGTGGTGGGGACCCCAACTTGCGCCAGAAGGCCGAAAAGGGCCGGCCGGACCCCGGCGTTGGAGCGTTCCAGCGCTAGCCGGGCCCATCGCGCTGCATCCTCCGGGCGTTGCTGCCTCAGATAGAAGGAAGCCAGACTCCAGCGCGGCAACCACAGCCGGTTCATGCGCTCGGTCTCGATCAGGACCCTTTCGGCATCCGATTTCCGTCCTGCCCGCTCGAGGGCGAGAGCGGTGTTAACCCCGATCACCGCCGACCGCGGGGCCAGCCTGCGAGCCTCTTGCCACACCCGGACCGAATCCTCTCCTCGCAGGTCGGACTCGGCGGCACGCTGCATCAGTGCGACCGCAGGCTCTCCCTGTACTTGTGAATAGAGGTGGAGCGATTGGTCCACAAGCGCCGCTCCACCGGCCAGGATCGTCAATACCGTCAAAGTATGGGAGGGACAGGCCAAGTGATGCTTCCCTTCGAATAGTGACAACCGCAGCCAATTTCTCGCAGAGATTTCCGCTCACATTCGTGCACAGCCTTTCCGATGAGGAAACAGGGAGGGCAAAGGCTCCGTGCTGGCGCCAAATACTCCTAGGTGCTCATGATGCCGGCGGTTCGGCTCCGGCAGGAACGTGAAAGTGAACAAACCAACAACGAGCGGAATGAAGATGTACCTGATTCACGGATCTGTATTGTTGGCTTCGCTTGGATTCATTCCCACGCTGACAGCGGGGGAAACCATTGGCACGGTCGTCACGCCGGGCCGGATCCTTGTGAACAACCTGGCAGTAGAGGGCAATGCAACTCTCACGAACGGTGCATTGCTCAAGACTTCCTCGGCGCCGGCCCGGGTGGACCTCATCAGCGGTGGCGCCGTGTCTTTGGACGTGAGAAGCGAAGCCCTCGCAAGTCGCCTGCAAATGCAGTTGCGCCACGGCAAAGGAATTCTGACCAATGCGGCGGCTACCATTGAAGCGCTCGGCCTGAAGGTGAAGACAGCCGACGCTCAATCGCAGGTGCTGGTCACAGTGGCCGGAGACAAGGTTGAAGTCGCTGCGATCCGAGGAATGGCCAGAGTTCAAAACCGGCAGGGGATGCTGCTTGCCCTCGTCCACAACGGCAAACCGCTCAGCTTCGAACCAGGCCTGGGGCCGCCGGAATCGACCGTCACCGGAACTCTGCGGCGCGAAGGCGCCAAACTGCTCTTGCAGGACGAATTAACCGGAACCTGTGTCGAACTGCGCGGTGACGGCCTCGCCGCTCAGCAAGGTCAAAGAATCCAAGCCAGTGGAGAATCCCAAATTACTGGCGACACAGCCAACCACGTCATCCTGGTCAGCCGCCTGAACAGGCTGGAGTCCGAACCAGCCTCGGGGAATTCTGCCAGTTCTCCTTCGACAGCAAATACGACAGCCTCCACCGCCGCCAAGACCGGCATGAGCGCCGGCACTAAAATCGGGCTCGCCGCCCTGGCCTTCGGCGGCATTGCCGCCGGCATCGCAGTGCCTCTCGCCATGTCCAACTAGTTCCCTCAAACTGACCCAATTAGGCCCCCATGTTGAGTCCTGGGGGCCTTTTCTTGTCCTCTCACCCCTCCACTCCAGTCCCATCCCCTCCCCCCTGGAATTGACAAGCGCGAAAACCGCCTATTATCCTGAGGCTCGACAGCTCACAAGTCACGCCATAGCGCAGTCTACTCCCGTGGGGAGCAAGACCTGAGGACCTTTGGCGTGTCCACAGCCAGGAAGGCATCACTTATGATCCAAGTGGAAGGTCTGACTAAGCGGTACGGACCCTTCGTCGCCGTCAAGGACCTGACGTTCGGTGTCGAAAAGGGAAACATCGTCGGTTTCCTCGGCCCCAATGGCGCCGGCAAAACAACCACCATGCGTATCCTGACCTGCTTCATGCCGCCCACGGCAGGCAGGGCGTCAATTGGCGGTCACGATGTCCTCACCCATCCCATGGAGGTCAAGAAGAAAATCGGGTACCTCCCCGAAACGCCACCCCTCTATCCGGAGATGGAAATCAAGGAATACCTTCATTTCGTTGCTCAGCTAAAGCAGGTCCCTGCCGCTGATCGTGCCAAGCGAATCTCGGACGCGATAGGCAAGTGCGCGATTGGCGATGTCCAAAGCAAGCTCATCGCCAAGCTCTCCAAGGGCTACCGGCAGCGAGTCGGACTCGCCGCCGCTCTCCTCCACAACCCTGAGGTTCTGATTCTGGACGAGCCCACCGCCGGCCTCGACCCCAAACAGATCCACGAAACCCGCGACCTCATCCGAGGCCTGGCGGGCGATCACACCATCATCCTTTCGACGCACATTTTGCCCGAGGTGGAGCAGACCTGCGATCAGGTCATCATCATCAAGAAAGGCGAGATTGTCGCCAAGGATTCGGTTGCGAATCTGACCTCACGCTTGCGCGGGCAGGAAGCGATCAGCGTCGAAGTGGGTGGGGCTGACGCTGCAACCGCGCAGGAGCGGCTGGAAAAGGTCGAAGGCGTCACCAAGGTAGTCCCGCGAGAGTCCCGCGCCGGCCTCCTCATGTTCGAAGTAGACAGCGCTCAGGGCAGAAATGTGCGGGCCGATGTCGCTCGCATGGTGGTCGAGTCTGGCTGGGATCTGCTCGAACTGAAGAGCCTGGCTGTCTCGCTCGAAGACGTGTTCCTGGAGTTGACGTCGGGCGTCACCGAGCCCAAGGAAGGTGTCCAATGAAAAGCCTCTGGGCGATCTGCCGGAAGGAGCTGAAAAGCTACTTTTCAAGTCCCATCGCATACTTGCTGATGGCTATGTTCGCCATCATTTTCGGGTTCTTCTTCTGGGTGGCGGTCGATTTCATCCAACGGGCAAGCCTCCAGGCCATGATGAGCGGCAGGCAGTTCCCGATGGACATTAACGAAGTCGCCATCAGGCCCCTGCTGGCCAACGTCTCTGTCATCGGCCTGTTCCTGATCCCGATGATCTCGATGCGTCTGTTCGCTGAAGAAAAGCGCAGCGGCACCATCGAATTGCTGCTGACGTCGCCCGTGCGCGACCTCGAGATCATCATCGGCAAGTGGCTCGCCGCTCTATTGCTTTACGCCTGCCTGCTGGGCATCAGCCTGCTGAACTTCGCCTGGCTGTTCGCCTATGGCAACCCGGACTGGAAGCCCGTTGTCACCGGATATGTCGGCCTGCTGCTGCAGGCCGGCGCCTTGCTCGCAATCGGAGCCTTCATCTCCACGACAACCAAAAATCAGATCATCGCCGGCGGCGTCACCTTCGGCGTCTGCCTGATGCTGTGGGTGTTCGAATGGGTAGGCAGCTTCGAAACCGAAGCCTGGGCTCGGGCCGTCAGCTACCTCTCGGTCGTCTCTCACTACGAGTCGTTCGCCAAGGGGGTGATCGACTCGAAAGACATTGTCTATTTCCTCTCGATGACATTCTTCGGGCTGTTCATGACGGCCCGTAGCCTCGAATCACTGCGGTGGAGGTCATAACCGATGAGCACTGCATGGATGAAAACCAGACAAGCCCGCTTCGGAGCTTCAGCCGGCTTGTATGTCATTTTGGTGATCGCGGTATTGATCGCGGTCAATTGGCTCGCCAGCCGGCATGTCAAATCGTTCGACACGACTTCGAACAAACGGTTCTCCCTCTCCGAGCAGACCACGAAGATCGTCTCCGGCTTGAAGGAAGACATCAATGTCACCTACTTCGGCGACACCATGGAGTTCCCCCGCGCCCGCGACCTGATGGGCCGCTACGCGAACCTCTCGCCGAAGTTCAAAGTGACCTACGTCGACCCTCAGAAGCGCCCCCGCATCGCACGCGAAGCCGGCATCACTGTGTCGCCCACCATCCTCGTGCAAAACGGCGACCGCCGGCAGGAAGCCCGCACACTCAGCGAAGAGGACCTCACCAGCGCAATGGTCCGCGCCCTGAAAACGGGCAATCGGACTATCTGCTTCACGACCGGCTCCGGAGAATCCTCGATCGATGAGCAGGGCCCGACCGGCCTCGCCTCCGCCAAGGAGCAGCTCGAGAAGGAGAGCTACAAGACCCAGACGATTGAGTTCGTCGAAAAGTCCGCGATCCCAGCCGACTGCCTCGTGGTCGCCGTCACCGGCCCTCGCGCTGAGATCTCGCAGGCTGGCGCCGACGCGCTTGGCAAGTTCATTGGCGGCGGTGGCCGCGCTCTGATCCTGCTCGACCCGCCCCTGGTGACCCGCCGCTCCAGCATCTCGCCCAACGAAGCGCTCGCCAAGCTGCTCACCGGCTATGGCGTCACTCCCCTGCGCAATCTGATTCTGACCACCGGCATGGAAGCCATCCAGGGCCTGGGCAGCGAAGTCGCTCTCGCCCGCCAGTTCACCACTCACCCCATCACCCGTGAGATGAAGAACATGGCTGTCGCCTTCCCGCTCACTCAATCTTTGGAGGTCAAGCCGGTCGGTTCCAACAGCGCCGAGAAGCTGGCCTCGACATCGCCCAGCTCGCTGGCGGTCACCAATCTCAGCGCCCAATTGAGCGAAAAAGACGTGGCCGGCGGCAAGGTGGATTCGCACACCCTGGCCGCCGCCGTCGAGGTGCGTGGGGCCGATCAAGGCAAGTCCGGACGCGTCGTCGTGGCTGGCAGCTCCGGCTTCGCCGCCAACGCCGGCCTGCGCTACGTCGGCAACCGCGACCTGTTCATGAACATGGTCAACTGGCTTGCCAGCGACGAGGACCTCATCTCGATCCGGCCGAAGGAGACCGAAGATCGCCGGATCCAGCTCAGCCGGATGCAGATGGCGATGCTTCGGCTCACCAGCCAGTTCATGATTCCCCTGGCGGTGATTTTCGCCGGGGTCTTCGTCTGGTGGCGCCGGAGGTAGCGCGGACGCCATGCAGTTGAAACGCCTGTTGGTAGCATTTGTCCTGCTGGCCGGCCTCGGCGGCGGCATCTGGTGGTCGAATCGCAACGAGAAAAGCAAGGAGTCGGAACCGGATCCGAAAGCCCCGCCGAAGATGCTGGCTCTGCAGTGGTCTCAGATCGCGAAAATCGAGATCGCTCGCCGCGGCGACGAGACCACCGTCCTCGAGATTCCCAAGGACCGCGAATACAAGCTGACCGCCCCAGCCGTCTACGCCGTCGACAAGGAGACTGCCGGAAGCCTGGTCAAGGCGGTCGCCGAAACTACCTCCGACAAAGTCGTCGAGGAGAAGGCCCAGAACCTGGATGAGTTCGGCCTCAAGACCCCCAGCCATCACGATCACAGTCACCCTGCGCGACGGCAAGGTTCGCAGGCTCATGGTTGGTGACGAGGTGCCCGTCGGCGGCGGCGCGTTCGCCTCTGTCGAAGGCGACCCTCGCGTGTTTCTCCTCGGCTCGTTCGGCAAGGGAAACATCGACAAGAAGGCTGCCGATCTCCGCGACAAGCGGCTGCTTCGGTTCGCCCCCGAAACTCTGGCCCGCCTGACTCTGGCCGGCAAAGGACCGGCCATCGAACTGTTCAAGAAGGGCGAGGGCGAGTGGCAGATCACCGCACCTAAAACCCTCCGCGCCAACACCTGGGAGATCGAGGAGCTGGTTCGCAAACTCGGCGAAGCCAAGCTCGATCCCGCACTCACCGGCGAACAGGGCGCAGATCTGCAAAAGCAGTTTGCCAGCGCCTCGCCTGTGTCCAAGGTGACCGCCAGCGGCGGCGACGGCACTCAAAGCCTCGAAGTGAGGAAGAACAAAGAGGGCAAGTACTACGCCAAGTCCAGTGCCGTTGAGGGGACGCACCTGCTCACCGATGAAATCGGCAAGAGTCTCGAGAAAAGCCTCGACGACTATCGCAACAAGAAGCTCTTCGACTTCGCTTTCAGCGAGCCCACAAGGATCGAGTACAAGGACCCCAAGACCTCGCTGACCGCTGTCCGCTCGCAGGACAAATGGCTGCGCGACGGTAAGACCCTCGACAACGTCGGCGTCCAGTCCCTGATAGACAAACTGCGCGAGCTCTCCGCAACGGGCTGGCCCGAGGGCGCGCTCGGCGCTGCTGAGATCACAATCACCGTCGTTTCCAATGACGGCAAGCGCTCTGAAAAAGTCAGCCTCTCGCCTGCCGGCGCCAAGTGGCGCGCACAGCGCGAAGGCGAGCCCGGTTTGTATGAGCTCGACTCCGCGCCGGTCGACGAGTTGCGCTCGGCCGCGGCTGCCGTTCGCGAACCCGCGCCCCCGCCGAAGCCCGCTGCAAAGAAGTGACGGCCAGTCATGAACGCCCTGCTGACCGACCTGTACCAGTTGACGATGGCGGCGGGCTATTGGCAGGCCGGTAAATGCGCCGAAGTGGCCACATTTGAGCTGTTCGTGCGCCGCCTGCCTGTCAATCGCAATTTCATTGTTGTAGCGGGGCTGGCCCAGGCAGTGGACTACCTGCTCAACCTCCGCTTCACTGAGGAGGAAATCGACTTCCTCCGCTCTCTCTCTCAGTTCTCCAAAGTTGAGCCCGGCTTCTTTGACTACCTGCGCTCCTTCCGCTTCACCGGCGATGTCTTCGCCGTTCCGGAAGGCACGCCGGTGTTTGCAGGCGAGCCGGTCCTCATCGTCCGCGCACCCCTGGTCGAAGCCCAGATTCCGGAGACGTTCCTGCTGGCCCATATTGGGTTCCAGACCCTCGTCGCCACCAAGGCCGCCAGAATCGTCGAAGCCTCCGGCGGCAAGGCCGTCGTCGAGTTCGGAACCCGCCGCGCGCACTCGCCGCAGGCGGGCGTCTTCGCCGGCAGGGCCGCATTCATCGGCGGATGCACCGGCACCTCAAACGTCCTCACCGGCATGCAGTACGGCATCCCTGTCTTCGGCACGTCGGCACACGCCTGGGTACAGAGCTTCCCCAGCGAAACAGAGGCGTTTGCGCGCCTCCAGGCGCTCCTTGGCCCGGCCACCACGTACCTCATCGACACCTACAACACCCTCGACGGCGCCCGCCGCGCCGTAGCATTGGGCAAGCCTTTCTGGGGAGTCCGCCTCGACTCCGGCAACCTCGTCGAGTTGAGCCGGAAGGTGCGCTCCATTCTCGACGACAGCGGATACCCCGATGCCCGCATCATGGCCACCGGCGATCTCAACGAATACAAGATCCTGGAACTCGTCGCCGCCGGCGCACCCATCGACGTCTTCGGCGTCGGCACCGAACTCGCCACCAGCACTGACGCCCCCAGCCACGGCGCTGTCTACAAACTGGTGGAAATCGAAGCTGGCGGAGAGAAGCGATACACGGCCAAGTACAGCGAAGACAAGAGCACCTTGCCTGGCGCGAAGCAGATTCTCAGGTTCGCCGATCACGACGTCCTCGCTTGCGCCTGGGAGCACCACCCGGGAGCTGAGGCCCTGCTGCGCCCAATCATGCTCGACGGTAAATTGGCCGCCCCGCTGCCCTGCGCGACCCAGGCGCGAGAGCACGCCCGTACATCCCTTGATAAGCTGCCCGGCAAGCTGAAGAGCCTCTTTGAGGTCGAGCCGCCCTGGCCTGTGGAGCGCAGCGAGGCCTTGAATCGGCTTTCAGCGGAGGTTCGTCAAAAGGAGCGCGAGGTGGCGCGATGAACACGGCCTACATCGACGTCGACACCCAGATCGACTTCATGTTCCCCGCCGGCGCTCTCTATGTCCCCGGCGCCGAACAAATCCTGCCGGAAATCGCCCGCCTCAACCGCTGGGCCTCCGAACACGGCATCCCTCTGATCTCCACCATGGATGCCCATACCGAAGACGACCCCGAATTCGCCGCCTGGCCTCCCCACTGCATCTCTGGCACTTGGGGCCAGCGCAAGCCCGAGTCCACCCTCGTCGCCGGTCAGCGATTCGTCCGCAAGCAGGCCCTCGATTGCTTCACCAGCGCCGAAATGGAGCCCGCCCTGCTCGCAGCCGGTGCCCAGCGCTACGTCGTCTACGGCGTGGTGACAGAACTCTGCGTGCGCCGCGCAGCCCTCGGCTTGCTCGCTCGCGGCGCACGCGTGGAGGTAGTGACCAACGCCATCCTGCACATCGACGAAGCGTCGATGCGCGCCACTTTTGCCGAGCTCACCCGCCTCGGCGCTGTCCTGGTCTAGTCCTTACTTTGCCCTAACTTGCCAGACCAGGCGGCATTTCTAATGGCTTTGCGTCTCGCCAAAGCCGCTCGAGCTGGTAATACTCGCGCTTCTCCGGTGAAAAAACGTGCACCACGAGGTCGCCATAGTCGCCCAGAATCCACTCTCCGTTCTCATAGCCCTCGACGCTGAGCGGAATCTCTCCTGCCGTCTTCTTGATCTGTTGGGCGATCTCGTCCCAGATGGCCTGATTCTGCCTCTGGTTCGTCCCATTGCAGATGAGAAACGTGTCGGTGAAGGATGTGATTTCGCGCAGGTCAAGGAGTATGAGGTCGGAGGCCTTCTTGGATTCCGCGGCGCGGACCGCGATCTGCCACGTGGGGATTGGCGTGGCTTCAACTGTCACCCCTTGAATCGGCCTTGTTCTCAACAGTTCGAGTGAACCTCTCCTTAGCCAGCATCGTACTACAATTAAGACAGTGCGCAAGATAATTGTTATTTGCGGTTTCATGACAGCCGCCCTCCTGTCGCACGCGCAGCAAAATCCTGTTCCGGGCATCCTTCCAGATGAAGGGGCCGTCGACGTGGAGCGCCTGCGCGAGCTCGTGGAGGCCGGTGCCGCTCCGCGCGCCGCCCTCGACCGTGCCAAAGCCGCTGTCGACGACCGCGTCGACGAAGCCATCCTGAAGCAAACCCTTTACGGCGCAATGCGCCCCGAAGAAACCACCGGTGAGCAGGCCAAAGAGATGCTTGCCGCCGCAACCCGCCGCGTCGAGCGCATGCAGGCGAAACTGCAGCACCTGAAGACCCTGGTGGATGCCGGCATGATGGCGCGCATGGAATTAACCCCCGTTCTGGAAGATCTCGATTTCCGCCAGAAGACTCTCTCCCTCGCCGAGTCCCGCGCAAACTTCCTGCGGGAGCTTGCCGAGATGGCTCAGCGCGAAGTCATCGAAGAAGCCCAGCAGCCCGCCGACCCGTCCGAGAAGCCCCTCATGGAGCGCTTCGACGGAAAGAGTCCCTTCTCCCCCGCCACGCTCAAGCGCGTCATCCTCGCGTTCGAGAAACAGTTCGCCAAGCCGATGCCGATCAGCGCCATGGGCGAAACCACCTTCCACAAGTCGATGGGTTTCGATCACCGCGGCCGGTTGGACGTTGCCTTGAATCCCGACTCGGCCGAAGGCCTCTGGCTCAAGCAATACCTCGAAAGCGAAAGCATCCCGCACTACTCCTTCCGCAACGCGATGTATGGCAAGGCCAGCGGCGCTCACTTCCACATCGGGCCTCCCAGTCTGCGCCTCAGGGTGGCAGATTAACGTGGCAGACTAAAGAGTTCATGCCCTCGAACGAACTCGAAATCCTCATCCCCGCTGAAAAAATCCAAGCCCGCGTCGCCGAACTGGGCGCCCGGATTAGCGCCGACTACAAGGACCGGCCCGTCCTGCTGGTCGGCGTGCTCACCGGCTCCTTCGTCTTCTTAGCCGACCTCGTCCGCCATCTCACCTGCCCCATCCGCATTCAGTTCATCGGCACGAAATCCTATGAAGGAACTTCGACCACCGGCCAGGTTCAGTTGACCAAGGACCTCGACTCGGTCGTTGAAGGTGTCGATGTCCTGATCGTCGAGGACATCATCGACACCGGCCTGACGCTCTCCTACCTCAAGAAACTGATCCAGCAGGGACAGCCCGCCAGCTTGAAGGTGGCGACCTTCCTCGACAAGCCCTCCCGCCGCAAGGTGGAGATCAAAGGCGACTACGTCGGTTTCGAGATCGAAGACAAGTTCGTCGTCGGCTACGGCCTCGATTACAACCAGCTCCACCGCAATCTCCCCGACCTCCGCGTCGTCACGTAGCGCCGGCTTCCTGCCCCGTTCCCTCTTGACCGGACGGCGTCTCGATCGCCCTCTGCACCGCCATCGCCAGCGTTTCAATGGAAAACGGCTTGGACACCACCGGCACTTCTCCCAGATCCGCCAAATCCGCTTCCAGGTCTCCCGAGTATCCCGTCAGAAACAACGCCCGCAGTTCCGGCTGAACCGATCTCAGGCGTCTGAGAAGTTCCGGGCCATCCATCTCAGGCATGGCGACGTCGCTGATCAGCAGGTGGATCTCGGATTGCCAGCGAGCGAAAACCTGCAGGGCTTCGGCTCCCGAGGAAGCCGCAACCACGTTGTACCCGCACGACTGCAGGAACTGCACCGCAAGCTCGCGGACAGCGTCGTCGTCTTCCACCAGCAGCACGCGGCCGTGACCCGCTGGAGCGGGAACAGCCGCCGTGGGCTCCGTTGCCGCCGAATCGGCAATTGGGAAGTAGACGTCAAACGTCGATCCCTTGCCAGGCGTGGACTCGACGTGGATCGCCCCTCGACACGACTGAACAATCCCATAGACCGTCGCCAGGCCGAGCCCAGTCCCCCTCCCTGGCTCCTTTGTCGTAAAAAACGGCTCGAAAAGCCGGGCGAGCGTCCGCTCGTCCATCCCATGCCCCTGGTCCGCGATCGACAGAACGACGTACTGCCCTTCGGCCAGCCGCCGCAGCGAGGCCTCGTGCTTCGAAAGCGACCGCAATCGGGTACTGACCTCGATCCTCCCCCCCGCCGGCATCGCGTCGCGCGCATTGAGAATGATGTTCAGCAGAACCTGGTCGATCTGGATTCGATCGGCGATAATGCTCGGCAGTTCAGCTTCGAGATTGCGCTCGATCCGTGTATTCTCGCCGACCAGGCGTTCAATGACGGACAGCAGGCCGTGGATCGAGGCATTCACGTCGAGCGGAGCAAGCTGTGCCACCTGCTTTCTGCTGGAGACAAGTAACTGCGACGTCAGCATGGTCGCTCGTTCGCTCGCCTTGGTAATCTCGGCAGCGGCCCTGCGAATCAAAGCCGCGTCAGGAGTTGAAATGGAAAGCAATTGAGCGTATCCGCCGATGACGGTGAGAAGATTGTTGAAATCGTGAGCGATGCCGCCGGCCAGTTGGCCGATTGCCTCCATTTTCGCCGCCTGGTGCAGTTGTTCCTCCAGCTTTCGCTGTTCCGTGATGTCGATCGCAAAGGCCCCCACGAGTAATTCCTGACCGGACCTCACCGGAAATCGGCGCACAAGGAACTCGCGATCCCGGCCCTTCACCGGCAGAGTGAGGAACCGTTCCACCAGCGCATCGCCCGCTAAAACGCGGTTGTGGTCCTCGTTGGCAAGCTCCACCAAATCCGCTGCGAAGATGGAGTCTGAAGTGCGTCCCTCCCAGCGCATCCCGCCGGAAAGATTGTCGATCCAGTAGCGATTGACATAGACATAGCGTCCGCCTTTGTCCTTGAGGAAGGCGGCGCCGGGAAAGTTCTCCATGAAGGCGGCGAACCGGCGTTCGGACGCCTCGACAGCCGATTTGGAGCGTTCGACTGTTGCTAGCCGGCTGCGCAAAACCACGTAGAGCAGGATGGTCGTCAACGCCACGAACGCAAGACCCTTATACTGGCTGGCCCGCGAGAATTCGGAAAGTGACGAAAACCACTTCGCAACCAAAATGTCTGAAAAAACAATCCAAAGGCTGGCCGCAATAAAATAAGCGCCGGAAATTTGAATCGCGTTAATCCGTGGGCTTCTCATCGACATGAAAATTTCAGCGGGCTTGGGCCCCCTAAATAATATGTCAAATCAAGATTGGTTTTGAACCAGGGGACACGCCCCGCCGGATTGGGACAGCCGAGCGATGCCTGATGGGGCACAGCGATGCCTGTGGGCACGATGCTGGACAACGATGCATGATGGGACAACGATGCATGATGGGACAACGATGCATGATGGGGACAGCCGATGATTCGGCCGCGAAGCGGCCGGATCGAGCCTGTCCCCATCAGGCCAGCAGTCACCGCTAACCCCTTCGCGCCCTTGACCTCAGTCGACCCGCCCCGCATGCTGGGGACAGCCAGCGATGCCTGTTGAGAACGCCTGTTGGGAACGAATGCTGAAGACAGCCAACGAGCCTGATGGGAACTCATGATGGGGACAGCCGATGATTTGGCCGCGAAGCGGCCGGATCGAGCCTGTCCCCATCAGGCCAGCACTCCCCGCAAACTCCCCCACGCCCATCCTCGCCAAACTCAGCGCGCCTTCCCCCCGGCGATACCCCGTACCGCGACTTCCTTGAACCACACCACGTCACCCGGATCGTGATTCTGCAAACCGACATAGCCATGCGTGGGCCGCTTCACCTCGCGGATCGGCTCGCTCCAGCTCTTCCGCCCCGGTAAATTCGCCGACGCCGCATCGAAGTTGCTGACCGTCTTGCCGTCCACCTCGACAATGACTCGTTCTCCCTGGAGCGTAATGATCATCGTTCGCCACTCTGACGGAGCCTTCTGAGGCACAGCGGTAGCTTCCGCCAGCGAGTAGATCGCGCCTGTCCGATGCCACGAATCCCCGCCATCGAGGATCTGCACCTCAAATCCGTGATGCACCGGATACCATGCGCCGAGTTGCTTAGCCGAAGCCTCTTTCAGCTTGTCGATCATTTCCGGCGACAGATTCCCGTCCGCCATCCGGCGGACCTCCGGCGATTTCTCGCCGATCCTGCCGAGAACGCCATCGTCGATCCGCACAAACACGCCGGCATTCGATTGCGCTTTTTCGCTTCGGTACACGATCCGGATCTGGGAGTCGCCAAACTTCTCCCGTTTGTAGACCAGCAACCCCATCCCACGCTCGTCGCACTCGGTGCGGAGCGCTCCTTGATCCACAACGAATCCGCCCCATCCCACCTGCCCCCATGATGAGTGAATCTTCCCGCCCTCAATCAGCGGCAGCACGCGCCAGTTCCCCGCTCCCCGGCGCGGCCATCATCAGCATCGAGATCGTAAGCAGCTCTAACATTTCTGGTTCGGAAAGCCCGCCTCCTCGAAATCGCCGCCGCCCTCGCCGGCTCCGGCGAATTCAATTCTATCGCCCGGCACAGCCGCGCATCGTGGACGCGCTGCCCCCTCAGTCCTCCCGATGGCGCTAACGCTTCTCCATCTCGCCGAGTTTGCGGACGCGTCGCCTGAACTCTTCGTCGGTGCTGAAGTTGGCATTGAGGTAGGCGTGCAGGACCTCCTCGGCAACCTTGGGGCCAATGATCCATGCGCCGAGGCACAGCAGATTCACATCGTCGTGCTCCACGCACTGATGCGCGGAATAAGTATCGTGGCACAAAGCCGCCCGTATGCCTCGCACTTTATTGCCGGCGATGCAGGCCCCAACGCCCGTTCCGCAGACCAGAATGCCGCGCTTCGCTCCCCCACCCAGCACTTCATTGCAGACCTTCTGTGCGATGTCAGGGAAGTCCACCGGATCCACGCTGTATGTGCCGCAGTCCTTGATGGTGTGTCCCCAGGACTTGAGCAGCGCAATCACTGGGCCCTTGAGCGGGAAGCCGGCATGGTCGCAGCCAATCGCGAGCGGCATCTTCTTCGCGCTCTGCGCCTGCTGTGCCGCCGCCATGGGTGCCGCGGCCACCCCGCTCAGGAACCTGCGCCGGCGTATCGCCTGATCTGCCATGGATTCGTCCTCCTATGCTCGCTCCATCAATTCAACGTATGACTTGGACCGTGCCAGCCGTGCGCGGAAAGCCTCAAACAGGCCGTCCGAATGCTCGCGCATTGTGCGCTGGGAGTTGGTGAAGCGGTTGAGCGTCGTGGCATAGTCAACCTGCTTGATCCAGTCGGCCGGGATAGCGGCTGCTCCCCTGAGCGCTCCGGCGATGCCGCCCGCGATCGCGGTGACGCAATCCGTATCGCGCCCCATGTTAATACCGGCGAGTACGGCCTCCTTGGGATCGCCGTTCACCATGCGAAAGATGCAGATCGCCTTCGTGACCACTTCATTCGCGTACGAAAACGCATAAGGCATCCCACTGCCGCTATACACAGGGTCAAACGCGGCGCGGAGTTCGCGAACGTTCTTGCAGTCTGCCGTCCGCTTCAGCCCGCGCTCGATTTCGCGCCAGACACTGGCCGGGATTCGCGGATCGCCGTTCGCGATTGCGCCGATCACTGTGTCCACCGTGGCGCCCGGCTTGGTTGCCGCCGCAATCGACAGCGCTGTGATGCAGGCCCACTGCAGGCCTCGGCTGTTGCTGGTCTGATAAAGCTGGCCTACCTCGAAGACATCCGTGACTGCGCCGCTGACGTCACCCGCGTTAATCAACCCAACAGGATGGCAGGAACGCGCGAATGAATTGAGGCCCGCATAGTCGCAGTATCTTCCGAGATCGCGTGCTGGGATCATGGATTTCGCCATCGCCAGCAGCGTGGCTTCAAATGGCTCTGAGACCTTGCCCGCCGACTCCGGCTTGATGTCTCTGATCCAGATCGCGCGAACGTCCTCGGCATTCACGCGATCCTTCTTTTCCATGATCGCCGTGATCATCAACTTCTGCCGCTCGACGCCGTCCTCTGTCGTTCCAGGTTCCCGCGTCCAACCATTGCCGTAGTGCTCGTAGGGGAGAAGGCGATCGACGAGTCCGTACTTTTCTTCGATGCGCTGATACGTCCAGCCCTCGACGGGCGCGCCCATCGAAGATCCGATGTGGCAGGCTGCGATGCACCCAAAGAACTTGTCCCGAAGGCTCACGCCCTGCTGTGTCTGTGCATTCGCCAGCACCGTGCCTGCAGTGGCGCCGGCAACCACGGTGTCACACAGGAATCGCCGTCTCTGAGTATTTTGAAGCAGCTTGGACATGTCTCCTCCGCTTGCATCCTATTTACGGCGGCGCGCTGTGTCAATGGCTTCGCAGTTATTGTCTCGGAAGTGCCTTGTTCGCTGACGCCCTCGGCCGGAAATGAGAGCCGCTACCGTGAAGGAAGCGGTATCGGGACTTCCAAGACACGTGACCGGCTGTGACGGTCCCTTGATCTGCAAATCAAATGGTCGGATTCCGGCCTGGTTCATACTGATGCTCATCGGAACCGCTTCCACGGTGCTCGCCTCGGCTGGAGCCAGCGACTAGGGATAACTCTGTTCAACTCAGATGCGATAATTTGTGCTGCAGGCTGGGCCACGGGCTGGGCGAGAAGGACAAGGCTGCGCGGAAAGGCTAACCTTCAAGCCGCACGACAGGGTGGCCGGCAGGGCAACTTGCTTCAAAGGAGACGATTATGCAGCAGCGTACGACCAGAGTCAATCCTTCGGAAGAGACCATCAAGATTGGTCCGCTAGGGATCCGGTTCCTCCTCACCGGCGATGATTCCAACGGCAGCGTGTCAGTGTTCGAGGTTCTCGTCCCCGTCGGGCAGAAGCTGGCGGCGCCGGCCCACAAGAACGACGCCTACGAGGAGATCCTCTACGGTATCGAGGGCGTCCTTACCTGGACGGTTGACGGCACGCCCATCGAGGTTGGTCCCGGGCAGGCGCTGTGCATCCCCCGAGGCGCGGTGCACCGCTTCGATAACCTCGGCAGCGAGGATGTGAAACAGCTCGCCGTCATAACCCCTGCGATAATGGGCCCCGCGTACTTCCGCGAAGCTGCCGAAGTAATCGATGCCGCCGCCGGCGGCCCGCCCGACCGCGCGAAGATGATGGAGGTCTTCCGGCGTCATGGCATGACGGTGGCCGCGCCCCCGCCTGCTAAGTAGCGGGCGGCTTGCATCCGTCCGCCTGCAAGCAACTATCGAATTCCGACGCCGTGCAAACGGCGGCTCAATCACGGCAGCGGATGCAGTTCCTGCCTCCCCATGAGGGACGGTATAAGCCCCCCTCACCCTTCGACGGCCTTGACCTCGACCAGCGCGCCGACCACTCCTACCCACCACCTCGTCTTTGACTTTCCCCCCCATCCACGCTGCAATGAAAATGGCGAGGTTTACGATCTTTATGTCTGATAATCCGTCTTCTTCCCGTCTTCGCCTTCAGGCCGCACTCTCTCATCGCGAGCCTGATCGCATTCCCATCGACTTCGGCGGCACCGCCGTCACCGGCGTCCACGTCTCCTGCGTCGCCGCCCTCCGCGACCACTACGGTCTCGAAAAGCGTCCCGTCAAAGTCCACGAGCCCTACCAGATGCTCGGCCTTGTCGAGGACGACCTCCGCGCCGCCATGGGTCTCGACGTCACCGGCGTCTTCCCCCGCAAAACCATGTTCGGCTTCGAAAACCACGGCTGGCGCGAGTGGCGCTTCAACGGCCTCGACGTCCTCGTCTCCGAGGACTTCACCATCGACATCGACGCCAACGGCGACATCCTCATCTACCCCGAAGGCGATCGCTTCGTCCCGCCCTCCGGCCGCATGCCCGCCGGCGGCTGCTTCTTCGACTCCATCATCCGCCAGCAGCCCTTCGACGAGGACAACCCCTCACGTCGAGGACAACCTCGAGGAGTTCTCCCCCATCAGCGATGCCGACCTTTCGCATTTCTCGCGCGAGGTTGACGCCGCCTACGCCTCCGGATACGGCGTCCTCGCCACCTTCGGCGGCACCGCCTTCGGCGACATCGCCCTCGTCCCCGGCCCCTTCCTGAAGAACCCCAAGGGCATCCGCGACGTCGCCGAATGGTACATGTCCACCCGCAGCCGCAAGGACTACGTCAAGGCCATCTTCGCCCGCCAGTGCGAAATCGGCATCGAGAACCTCAAGCGCATCCACGCCCGCGTCGGCGACCGCGTCGACGCCGTCTTCCTCTGCGGCACCGACTTCGGCACGCAGACCTCCTCCTTCTGCTCCGACGCCACCTTCCGCGACCTCTGGCTGCCCTACTACACCCAGGTCAACGCCTGGATCCACGCCAACACCACGTGGAAGTGCTTCAAGCACTCCTGCGGCTCCGTCGAGCGCTTCTTCGAGAGCTTCATCGAATCCGGCTTCGACATCATCAACCCCGTGCAGTGCTCCGCCGCCGGCATGGATCCCGCCCACCTCAAGAAGACATACGGCAGCCGGCTCACCTTCTGGGGCGGCGGCGTCGACACCCAGCAAACCCTCCCCTTCGGCACCCCCGCGCAGGTCCGCGAAGAGGTGCTCCAGCGCTGCGAAATCTTCGCCCCCGGCGGCGGCTTCGTCTTCGACACCATCCACAACATCCAGGCGCGGACCCCAGTCGCCAACATCGTCGCCATGGTCGACGCCGTGCACCAATTCTCAGGGGTGAGGCTCTAGTCATGGCACGTCAACTCTGGCTCGATCTCGCCCGCTCCGGTGCTCGCTTCCCCATCGGAACCGATCTCGTTCTGCACGACCACGCCGATGCCGAATCCATCCGAAACCGTGGCGCCGCCCTCGGCCCGGTCCTCGCCGAGGCCGCACGCCGGTGGCAGATCCCTGTCGCCATGCCGCTGATGGACCTCCGCCTTGAAAAGGCCGACATCGCCTCCAGCTTCGGCCTCACCTTCGAACAGGCCGAAACCTGGCGCCTCGATGCGCATCCAGACCCCTGCGCCCACGCCCGTGTCGCCGACCCCATTCGCGCCTTCCCCGCAGAGTGCCGCGCGCAGCATCAGTCCCTGCGATGGCTCGCCTCTCATACGGATCTCTTTCCCGTCGGCATGGCCATAGGGCCCTTCTCCCTCATGACCAAAATGCTCGCCGACCCCATCACGCCTGTCGCTCTCGCCGGCAACGGCATCACCGGCGAGGAAGACGAAAGCGTTGCCCTCGTCGAGCGCGCACTGGAAATCGCGGAAGCCGCCGTCCATCGCTCCATCCGGGCACAGATGGCGTCCGGCGCGCGAGCTGTCATGATCTGCGAACCGGCAGCAAATACAACCTTTCTCTCGCCCCGGCAGCTCCGCGCCGGCGCCTCCACCTTCCACCGCTATGTTCTCGAGCCCAATCTGCGCCTCAAGGCGTTCCTCGACGAGCAACGCATGGACCTCATCTTCCACGACTGCGGCGAACTCCTCCCCGAAATGGTCGAAGCCTTCGCCCGCCGCATTCACCCCGCCGTCCTCAGCCTCGGTTCCAGCCGGCTCCTCTGGGAAGACGCCGCTCTCGTGCCGCACGATGTCGTGCTCTACGGCAATCTGCCCACCAAGACCTTCTACTCCGATGAAGCCATGCCCGTCGAGCGCGTCCAGCAGATGTCCCGCGATCTGCTCCAACGCATGACAGCCACCGGCCACCTTCATATCCTCGGCTCCGAGTGCGACGTCCTCCACGTCCCCGACGCGGCCGCTACCATTCGCCGAAAAGTCGACGCCATGCTCGCAGTCTGAAAAACGGAATTGAACACAATGCCTTTACCAACTACCCGGCGTAATTTCATCGCCGGTGCCGCCGCTCTCGGCGGTGCCGTGACAGCCCATGCCGCGCCCAAGAATCCCATTCCTCGATGGCGCGGATTCAACTTGCTCTACTACTTCCAGGCCATGCAGTGGGACGGCAAGCCCGTCGCCATCCCGGAAGAAGACTTCCGCATGATCGCCGACCTCGGCTTCGACTTCGTCCGCATCCCGATGGACTATTGGTATTGGTCCGACCCCTCGTGGATAACCACCAAAAAGCTCACCCCCGACGGCGCCGCCAAAATCAACGAGCAGATGCTCGAGGGCGTCGACAAAATCGTCGAGTACGGCCGCAAGTACAGCCTTCATGTCAGCCTGAACCTGCACCGCGCCCCCGGCTACTGCATCAATAACAACGAGCGAGAGCCCTTCAGCCTCTGGACCGACAAGGCCGCCGAGGATCTCTTCGCCATGCACTGGGAGATGCTGGCCAAACGCTACCGCGCGGCGCGCCCGAGCGAGCTCAGCCTCAACCTCGTCAATGAAGCCCCCACCCCGCGCGACGGGTTCATGACCCGCGAGGACTATCGCCGCGTCATGACCCGCGCCACCGACGCAATCCGCAAGATCACACCCGACCGCTTGGTCATCATCGACGGGCTCAACGTCGGCAATGATGTCGTCTACGAGATGATGCCCACCCGCGTCGCCCAAAGCGTCCACGCCTACTTCCCTGCCGAAATCAGCCACTACCGCGCCGGCTGGGTCGACAAGCGCAAGGACTATCCCAATCCCTGGTGGCCCGCCGTCAAACGCGATGGCTCCGCCCTCATCGGCCGCGACGACCTCGAAAAGCACTACGCGCTGTGGGGCTGGCTTGTTGGGCAAGGCGTTGGCGTCCACTGCGGCGAAGCCGGCTGCTTCAATAAGACCCCGCACGATGTCTTCCTGCGCTGGATGTGCGATGTCCTCGACATCCTCAAGAGCCACAACATCGGCTGGGCGCTGTGGAACTTCCGCGGCTCCTTCGGCCTCGTCGATTCCGGCCGCGAAGACGCCGAATACGCCGACTTCCAGGGCCACAAGGTCGACCGCAAACTCCTGACTTTGCTGCAGTATCACTAAAGGCACAGCTATCCTGGGAGTCTGACCTCCGAGTGGATCCCTCATCTGGCGCCCTGGCAATGGGCTCTCGGCGCGCTCTGCGCCTACTTTGTCGGCATCGCCAAGACCGGCGTGCCCGGCCTCGGCACCCTCGTCGTGCCGATGATCGTCTTCACCGTCGGCGACGCCCGCGCATCCGCCGCCTGGCTGCTGCCCATCCTCTGCACCGCGGACATCTTCGCCGTCGTCTACTGGCGCCGCCACGCCGCGGCCCGCAAGCTCTTCACCCTCCTGCCCTGGGTCGCCATCGGAATGGCCGGCGGCGCCGCGGCGCTCACCTTGTCCGAGCACACCATCCGGATGACGGTGGCCGTCATTATCCTCTCGATGCTCGCCCTCTACCTCTGGCGCAAAGCCCGCGGCACCCTGCAGGTCACTCCCCATCCCGCCCTGTATGGCTCGACGGCCGGCTTCGCCACCACCGTCGCCAATGCGGCCGGGCCCGTCATGAACCTCTACCTGCTCTCCCGCCGCCTGCCCAAGGAGGAGTTCATCGCCACCGGCGCCTGGTTCTTCTTCATCATCAACCTCACCAAGGTGCCCATCTACTCCTGGCACGGGCTCTTCACCCGTCAGTCGCTGGCCTTCGACCTGCTCATGGTCCCCGCCGTCTTCGCCGGCGCCCTCAGCGGCCGCAAACTCGTCGACCACATCCCTGCCCGCGCCTTCGAAGCCAGCGTCACCATCCTCACCGCGATCTCGACCCTGCTACTGTTCCGCTGAGGATCGCCGCCGTGTCGCGGGCAATCATGAGTTCCTCGTTTGCCTCGATCACCCACGTCTCCACCAGCCCGTTGCCGATCCGCGATTCCGGTCCCCTCGCCGCCGCGTTCGCCCTCTCGTCCAGCGAGATCCCCAACGAATCCAGCCCGGCGCAGATCTGTGCCCGCACCTCCGGCCGGTTCTCCCCGATCCCGCCGGTGAAGATCAGCATGTCCGCGCCGTTGAGCACCGCCCAGAATGCGCCAATGTACTTCTTGACCCTGTAACAGAAGACGTCCACCGCCGCCTTCGCTCGCGGATCCTCGGACGTCGTCAGGTCGCGCATGTCGTTCGAGATTCCCGACAACCCTTTGAGCCCGCTGTCGTGGTTCAACATGCGCTCCATCTGCTCCAGCGTCATCCCCTGCGTCCGGCCCAGATGGAACAGCACGCCCGGATCGATGTCGCCCGAGCGCGTCCCCATCACAAGCCCTTCCAGGGGCGTGAAGCCGAGCGAGACGTCCACCGCCTCGCCGCCCTTCACCGCCGCGACGGAGCAGCCATTGCCCAGGTGGCAGATGATCAGCTTCAGGTCGTCGCGCTGGAACAACGACGCCGCACGCTGTGTGGCCCAGCGGTGGGAAGTGCCATGGAACCCGTAACGCCTGATGCGGTCCCGTTCGTAGTATTCCCACGGCAAGCCATAGAGGTATGCCTCAGGCTTCAGGCTCTGGAAGAAGGCCGTGTCGAAGACAGCCACCTGGGGCAGCGCGGGCATCAACTCGCGGCAGGCGCGGTAGACCGCCAGATTATGTGGATTGTGCAGCGGCGCCAGCGGGCAGCACGCCTCGATAGCCGCTTCCACCTCGGTTGTAATGAGCGCCGAAGCGTGAAAGCGCTCCCCGCCGTGCACAACACGATGACCCACCCCATCGACCTCGATGCGCGGTATGGCTTCCAGGTACCGGCCTTCAATCCGGTCCACTGACCCGCGGTCGGCCATGCGGTCGCCTTCATACAATCGCCATTTCAAGGACGAACTGCCAGCATTGAGGACCAGGACTCGCATTCCTGCCACTTTACCGGAGTCGGGCCGTTATCGCTGATAATGGAGGGAGTTACAAATATGCCCTTTGCTTCCATTCCGGAGGCGATCGAGGAATTCAAGGCAGGCCGAATGCTGGTCGTCGTCGATGACGAGGACCGCGAAAATGAGGGTGACCTCACCCTGGCAGCCGAGTTCGCTACACCGGAAGCCATCAATTTCATGGCGGTGCACGGCCGCGGATTGGTCTGCGTGGCCCTTGCACCTGAGGTGTGTGACAGCCTCGCGCTGCCGATGATGTCGCAGGTCAACACATCGCAATTCGGCACCGCCTTCTGCGAGGCGGTGGATGCTTCGACGGGCGTTACCACAGGCATCTCGGCCGCCGACCGCGCCCGCACGATTCAGGTCATCATGGATCCGGATTCGAGGCCGGCCGACCTCGCCCGGCCCGGCCACATGTTCCCTTTGCGCGCCAGGCAAGGAGGCGTGCTGGTCCGCAGCGGCCAGACGGAAGCGGCTGTCGATCTGGCGCGGTTGGCCGGACTGCGTCCCGGCGGCGTCATTTGCGAAGTGATGAACGACGACGGCTCCATGGCCCGGGTGCCGCATCTGGTCGAGTTCTGCCGCAAGCACGGATTGAAGCTCGTTTCGGTCTCCGAGCTGATCCGCTACCGGATGGAGCACGAGCGGCTCATCCGGCGTTCGGCCGAAGGCGCCCTGACCAACGAACTGGGCCGGTTTCGCACCTACTCCTACTGCCAGTTCCATAGACCCTGAGACTCACCTGGCGCTGGTGTTTGGAGAGCCGGAGAAGCGTGAGACCGCCCTAGTCCGGATGCACACCCGCTGCACCTACGGAGATGTGTTCGAATCCACCGAGTGCGAGTGCAAGGCCATTCTTCACCGCGCCATGGAGAGGATTGTGGAAGAAGGCGCCGGGGTGCTCGTCTACCTGCACCAGACCGGGCCGGGCATACGGCAAATGGCTTCTCCCGAGGCTGGCGGATTGCCGCAACTCATCTCGCACACCCGCGAGTACTTCCACTACAAGTCCCCCGCCGGGCAGAGGCTTCTGCAGCACGAAACCGGCGTCGGAGCCCAAATACTATCCGACCTGGGGCTGCACCGGATCAGGCTCCTGACGAATCACCCCCGCAAGGTGGTCGGGCTGGAGGGTTTCGGCATAGAAATAATTGGGCAGGTGCCCGTGTGAACGATTTTCCGTTCCGGACGTTCTATCAGGTAGGAGACGATCCAATATGAAGCTGCTCCGCCGTACCTTATTGAGCCTGGCCGCCGGCGCCCTGATGGTGTCCGCCGCCGACCCCGCGCTTGTCAACATGATTCCAGCCGGCGCCAAGATGATCGCCGGCATCGACGTCGACCGGGCCAAGAGTTCCGCCTTCGGCCAGCGCCTGATGGCGCAGATCCGGGAGGACGAGAAGGGCCTGCAGGAATTCATCGAAGCGACCGGCTTCGATCCACGCCGGGACATGCGGGAAGTGGTTGTTGCCGGCAGCGATGAAAAGAAGCACGGAGTCGTCCTGATCCGCGGGACGTTCGACATGGCGAAGATCCGCGCCACGCTGCTCGCCAAGGGCGCCAAGCCGACTGCCTACCAGGGAGTGGAGTTGTGGGCCGACTTCAATGAAACCAAGACCGGCGAGGGCGCCGTTTCGATCCTCAACAGCACACTGGCCGTTGCGGGGAGCGAAGACATGGTGAAGGCTGCGATCGATCGGCGGGCGGCCTCGGCGTCCACTCTGACGGGTCCGCTTGCGTCGAAGATCAACGATTGGAGCGGAAAATACGACGCCTGGTTCGTGTCCACGGGTCCTCTCGGGCCGAACGCATCGAAGATGGGCACCCTGAACGGCGCGGCTAACTTTTCGGTCGAATCCATCCTGGAAGCTGCCGCCGGGGCCCGCTTCAGGGCTGACATCGAAGTTGCCGCCGAGACCGTGATGCGGTCCCCGCAGGACGCAACCGCACTGGGCGATGTGGTGAGGTTCCTGGCCTCGATGGTGCGCATGAACGCGGGCAAGCAGGGCGTCGACGAAAATGCAATCAAGATCCTCGATACGCTGCAGGTTAGTACGACCGGCGCTGTAGCCCGAATCAGCCTTACCGTCCCCGAGCAGAGCCTGGAGAAGGTCTTCGAGCGCAAACACGGCCGGGCGACGGCCGCCCGCTAAACCGGCAATCTGCGCTATCCTGAGGTTTGTGCCAAATGGCACAAACTCTTGCCGGGAGGGGGGTGATTCTACATGGCTGAAGTCGTTATCCAGGATGGTGAAACTCTAGAGAGCGCATTGCGCCGTTTCAAGCGCAAAGTGCAGCAGGAGGACATCATCAAGGAGATCAAGAAACACTCCTACTACATGAAACCCGGCGAAAAGGCTCGCGTGAAACAGGCGCTGGCCCGGAAACGCAATCGCAAGAAGCGGTCCAGGGACATGGACTAGGCTGTATCAATACAATGAACAAGCCCCCGGAAGCCGAATGGCTTCCGGGGGCTTTCGAGTTTTCGGGGCCGCTATTTGCTGCTCTTGAGCGCCTTCTTCATTTCGTGCTCTACTTCCTTGAAGCCGGCAGGAATCGCGAACTGTGAGTCGTCGATCGAATTGGCGGAGAAGGAGATGATCTCGCTGGTCGTCTCCATGAACGCTTTGGGACCCGCTGGGGGAGCAGCCGGGGCTGGTGCACTCGCCTCTTCTTTGGGCTGCTCCTTGGGCTTCTTCTTGCCGAAGCCGCCCATCAGTCCGCCGGCGGCGGCGCCAGCCAGCCCGCCAAATCGTCCACCCGCTGCCTTGGATGTCTGGTAGGCCGCTTCGCGTGACGCCTCGTTCTTCGCAGCCTGGGAGGCCGCGTCGCTCACGTCAGAAGAACTCGGGCCGCTGACTTCCGGCATGTCCGGCATTTCGGCTCCGCCACCCATTCCCATCATTTTCGTGACGGTCAGCAGCGGGGTGCCTTCGATCTTGCGAGCTTCGGCAGAGACCTTCTGCATGCCTTCGGCCAAGCCAGGCTGCATCTGGCCGAGGCCAATGAAGCGCGAGTTGCCGGCATCCCAGTCAATCTTCTTCGCCATGCGGAGTTGAAACTCCTTGACCGCTTCGCTGCCGGGCAGGTCCTTGGCCATATACATTTCCGAGATGATGTCCATCGGCACGCTCTGACCGGACTTCTTGTCGGTCATGGTCATGGTGAGTTTCATCTCCATGCCCTTGGCTTCCTGGTTCAAGAGAGTCTTGGAGGCGCCCAAGTCGCGGACCTTCAGGTCGAAGGTCATCTCACCGTCCATCTTGGCCTGCTGCTGACCCTTCTTGGTCATCGCCTCCAGAGCGGCTTTGAACTCTTCAAACGTGATTGTCGCAAAGGTCTTGTCGTCCAGGTTAACGGCGGTGAAGGTGCCTTTGTCGGCGTCGATGATGTCGATTCGAGAGGCGGTGACACTGGCCGACTTGCCGCCTTTGTAGTAGTGGACGGTGGTGGTCGGGGCGGTCATCTTGCCCATTCCGGGGAACTTGGACATTCGTAGAATAGTTCCTCCGGTGACCTTGGTGGTCTCCTCGTATCGGTAGTCAGCCGACAGTGTCGCGGCACAAGCAAGGGCCGCAATAAGTAGTGCAAATCGTGCGAGTCTCATTGATCGGGAAATACTCCTCTCATGTTGAGAGTGTCAAAAAACGGGGTCATGTACAATAGGCAGTCGACCGTAGGGAATACGAACCGATGACTCAACCTCAATCGAGCCCGCCGCTTGTGATCCGTCCGACATTGAAGCGAGCCGGATTTGGACTGATACTGGCGTTAGCGTTTATGGGGGGCATTTTGTGGGTGTGGTGGAAGATCGTTCCGGAATGGCCCTGGCCGGTGGGGGTGATTGCGGCGCTGCCCCTGGTGGGGCCGATTGCGGCGTTCATCGATTCACGGCGCGTGCGGCTGGAGATCGAGCAGGGCACGGCACGGTTTGTCCACGGGCTGTTCCAGCAGACGACGAGGAACCTGGTGCTGAGAAACGTATCCGACGTGCGGGTGGAGAGGTCGCTGGCGCAGCGGATGTGGGGCATTGGCACTCTGGTGATCGAGATGCCGGGAGAAAACGGACGCGTTGTGCTGCAAGACGTGAACCGCCCGCAGCTCGCCGCTGACATGCTCGTGCGGGCGGCGCGGTCGGAGGGAGGATCGCCGCGAAATGGCTGAGTTTCTTGCTGACAAGTGCGCGCTTGTCACCGGGGCAAGCAGGGGCTTGGGCCGGGCAATGGCCGTTGCGCTGGCTGGACGCGGATGCCGTGTCGCACTGGTCGGGCGGGATGCAGCGAAGCTGGATGAAGTTGCCCGGGAGTGCGGTGCCGGCGCGGCAATCTTCCCCTGCGACCTGACACAGGAGGACGAGGTGCTGGGGCTGGAAACGAGGGTAGCCGAGAGTCTGGGTAAGATCCAGATTCTAATCAACAACGCAGGGGTAAACCTGCGGAAGCGCCTGACCGAGTTCACGCTGGAAGAGTGGCGCTATGTGATGGACTCCAATCTGACCAGCGCCTTTCTGGTCTCGCGGGCATTCGTGCCCCACATGCTCGGCACAGGGTATGGCCGAATTCTATTCCTGACCTCGACGATGAGCCACGTATCGCTTCCGGAAAGGTCCGCGTATTCGGCGTCGAAGACGGGGCTGCTCGGCTTGATGCGGGCGCTGGCGATGGAGCTGGCGCGCGAGGGGATCACGGTGAACGGCATCAGTCCCGGGCCATTTGCGACGGAGATGAACACGGCGCTCCTCAACGACCCGCAGAAGAATGCCGACTTCCTGACGCGCGTCCCCATGGGAGTATGGGGCAACCCCAAGGACATCGGCGCGTTAGCGGCATTTCTGTGTTCTCCCGAGGCGTGCTTTATCACAGGCACGGATGTAGTCATCGATGGCGGCTGGCTGGCACAGTGAGGCTGGTGCGATGAAGCGACGTGCGTTGTTGGCACTGCCTTTCGCCGCCGCCTGCAAACGGAGCGGCAGGCGCAGAATCGCGGTCATCCCAAAATCCGTTGCGGATCTATTCTGGGTAAGCGTGGAAGCCGGCGCACGCTCCGCAGGCAAGGAACTCGACGTCGAGATTCTGTGGAACGGCGCGCCGATGGAGAGCGATTTCCCTCGCCAGATCCAGATCGTGGATTCGATGATCGCCCGGCGGGTGGACGGCATCGCCATCGCCGCCGCCGAGCGTCAGGCACTGGTCGCCTGCATCGAACGCGCCGACGCGGCCGGCATCCCCGTCACCATTTTCGACAGCGGTGCTGACACGGAGAAATACGTCAGCTTCATCGCGACGGACAATCTGCTTGCCGGCAAACTCGCTGCGCGCAAGCTTGCCGAACTGCTCGGCGGCAAGGGCAAGGTGGCCATGATTCTTCACGCGCCGGGGAGTTTCTCCACGATGGATCGCGAGACGGGATTCCGGCAAGTTCGCGACGCCGAGTTTCCCGGCCTTGAAATCGTTGCCCAGCAGTTCAGCATGGGCGACCGCGCCAAGGCCCGGGACATCACAGAGAACATTCTTTCAGCCCAGCCAGGGTTAGAGGGCATATTCTGCCCCTCAGAGCCAAGCGCCACCGGAGCCATGCTGGCAGTGGAAGCGCGCGGAAAGGCGGGCAAAGTGAAAGCTGGTCAGCGTCGACTCATCCGAGAACTTGATCGACATGATGAAGCAGGACAAGGTTCACGCCTTGGTGGTGCAGGACCCGTTTGGGATGGGCTACAAGGCGGTTTCCTCGCTGGTCAGCAAGATCGACGGCAAGACGCCGCCGCGGCGGGTGGCCCTGGAGCCACGAGTGATCACGCGCATGGATCTCGACAAACCAGAGGTCATCCGG
>CAVQOO010000015.1:0-339476 GCA_963714395.1 Bryobacteraceae bacterium | reverse complement strand
CTGCTAAGTTATTGATTCTTAGTAGTCTTACGGCTACGAACCAAAAGGTCGCATGTTCGAATCATGCTGGGCGCACCTTCGAATCCGTCCAGTCCCTATCACCGCGCCATCTGCCTGGCAATTACAATCCAGAACACGCAGCAAAAGCCGAGTGCCCTAAAGAAGCCCCGCTGTTTGTGGTCGGCGTACTGCTGACGTGTCACTTTCCTCTCCTGTAGGTGGCAGACGCTCTGCCACAGACCAGCTTTTTCTAGGAGGGAGACAATTGAATGTATTCACCCGTTACATCTGTGATAGTTGATTGTCGAATCACTCTCCTGATGACGCCAGCATCAGACTGCTGTTTTGATCGATTGGTCTTTGGCGGTCAAAGAAGTTGAATAGATCTTTCGCAGATGCGGCGACGACAAGCCAATGGTCTGTCAGATAACGACGCTTATGGACGCGTCCTTCGCCCGCTGTGACAAACCCTCTCATGTCTCTTCTGCCAAACGGAAGGAAGAAATCCAGTTTCGCCTGAGCGATAAACACTTCGTGAGGGTATTGGACTACGCGATGTACTATCTCGGGAAAAATGCGGGTCCGGTCGTTTGGCAGGCGAAACCAAGGGACAACCGCCGCGACACCGTCAAATTTGTCGGGATGCCTTAACGCCATCAACAAGGCTCCGCGGCCGCCAAGCGAATACCCCGTCAGAAAGACTTTCCGCACCTTAGGAAAGCGGCGGACAAGCCGGTCGCGAAGCCGGATAATCTGCTCCTCGTGAGTCTCGAACCGCAAACCAAGTCCCATCGAAGATAGACAGACGAGGACATAGCCTCGATCCTGCGCTAGCCGTCGGTAGCGTCCCCCAGAGAATACGTCACAGTAGATATTTGCTGTCTCGCCGGCACCCGGGAGCGCAATGATCATCGCTTCCTCGCGGCCTGTTAACCGGCTCTCTCCGATGACTTTGTGGGGAAGAGGCGTTGCCGCGGCGCCGATAACGAATAGCCCCAGAAGAAGCCAGCATGACGCGGCAAATGCACGCGCAGCACCAACCAGTGCCTACCCGGCCCCATCAAGGACGTGAAATATCCAAGTTATTGCATACACGATAGTTATGGGTAACACTCTGACACTCCACCTTGTCATAAGAGACGGAAACTGAGACAGAATTTCGCGCATTCTGCATATTGGTGTTACTACTTGGCCGGCAGTCTGCATTCGATGATGATGGAAACGTTTTCGAACTTCGAGCCTTTGGCCGTGTCGATTACGTATCGGTGTTCCCTTGTTCCGGCAGGGATCGTGACGCTGAAACTCCTGGCTGCCTCTCCCTCTTTCCAGAAGTGGCTCACCACGACCGGCGAAGACCCTCCCGGTGACTGTGTCTCCATCGCCAGCCTGACGTGATCCAGCGCCAGATCCTGGAAACTATAGCGGACGTACACTTCGCGAACGCCCGGAAGCGAAACATGGCGATCGACGTCGGGCCACCGAAGAATACGACCAATCGCCTCGCCGTCCTTCCACTCTGGATTCGCTTCGAAGGTCCAGATTGGTCGAAACGGCCCGACCGGTGACTCGCTCCAGGCGATGGACGCGGCTGGCCGTTTGGCCATGACCGGCGTGACGGGCCGGACTTCCGCGGTGAACTTGTCCGGGGCCAGCCCTCGACTCAGGTCAAGAAATCGCCCCCCGGCGTCAAATCCGGAAAGCATCTCGCCACTTGGACCCGCCACGCGAAAGACCAACTCGGCCGGGCTGTCTGAAGCGGGCGCCCAGAAGCCCTGAGCACCGCTGCTCACATAACGGGCGTTTGAGACGCTGCGGGCTATCTTGTCCACCTGTGCAACGTCGATATTCAGCTCACGTCGTACCTTGCTTGGTCCTGCGGAGAAAACGAGTTCGTTGTGGCCGGCTTTCAATCCGGGCAGGCTGCGAGGATTCAGTTGGATGCGCGTGATGAGAAGCAGATCCTTGATCTGCGTTCCTGGCTTGGTGGTCAACCGGAGGAGATAGCCGTAGGTGCCGGATACTGCAGTCCTGCGGCCGTGCTGGCTCTTCGTGAGCACAGCCGGTTCCGCGCGCCAACTTCCCTCATTTTCCGCTTGAAACTCGCCGGCAGGCGTCCAGGTCACCCCGTCGTCGATCGACGTCTCCGCTTTGACCGGTTGCTGGGCAAGTGTTGGCTCGGCCGCGAGACGGAATTCAGCATCGATGATGACGTACGGACTGCGAACCTCGTAAACCGCGCTCGCTGCGGTCGAAACTGGCGGGCGGTATTCCAGCCTGCCGGTCGCCCAGCGACGTCCGTCCTTCTGGCTCGCGGGACCGTCCGCGGTACGGATGGCGTACTGTGGAATCTCACTGGGGAACTCCTGCCACTCCTTGCCTGTCCATTTGTAGGGGAGGTAGAACAGTCCCTCGCTTTCCGGCCTGAAATAACGGATCAGACGTTCGCCGGGCCGGAGCACAAAGTCCATAGTGTGTCCACCGGGCGCACGCTCGAAGGGAAAGAGCCAATTGTCGTTGGTGGTGGAGAACACCGCGGCCAAGTCAGCAATGGCGCCGGCTCGCACGTCTGCGGGATACCAGGGCGTGGAGGTCCGGGTGGGGTCGCTCTGTCTCGGCGAGGTCAATTTGCCCAGGATGATCGACGAGTCCTTTTCGAGGTCGCGTACCGACGCGACGCGCGACTGCGAAACGGGACCACCGCCGATGGTGTTGTAGCCGAGCATGTCGGAATCGAAGTGATGATACGCACCGTCGTAATACACTTCGGCCACGGTGTGCCCGGTCAGGAACCAGACGCGCGCGTCTTCGAACCCACCCGCTTTCCAGACGGCTTCCAGGACGGGCGCGATCTGGTAGCAAAGGCCGAAACCGTAGCTGTTGAGCAGTTTCAGCGGGTCCAGCACTTCGCCCATCGGCTCCTCGTAGGCCCAGCCTGCGATGTGATACCAGAACCCAGGCGTGACGAATCGGCCATCAGTAAGGAAGAAACGCCAAATCGCCTGTGCGCGTTCGCGCGGCGTTCGGGCGTCCGATTGTTGATAGATGCCTTCAGCCAGCCGCCGCAAATCCGTGGAGTCGGGCTGGTCCTTGACCAGCACCTTCGGCGAGTAGACCTGTGCTTCCGAATTGCAGTGCCGTCAGGATGATGAGCAGGAAATAGCCAGCACGCCCCAACTTCTGACCTCCCAAATCACACCGCTCTGGCCGGTTCAGATTTCCGGCTGTGCGGCTTCTATTGTATTGTGTAGGGCGCAACGCATCTGCGCCGGTCAATTCAGCCATGATCCAACCCAAGTCGCGAAGAGGTTTCCTTCAAACCGCCGCTGCGGCGGGGATTCCGCTGGCCGGTGTGAAAGCGCAGGTTGCGGGTCAGCAAATCAGCGAGGTCCGGGCTGAGATCCGGCGGCGCGCGGAGAAGTTCTCCGGTGAGCGAAGCCTCATCGTGAACTACTACCGGATCCGGCGTAAGCTCGCCTACGCTTTGCCCGTTCGGAGCCTGTCAATCCCCGCTCTGCCGGTGCCCAGCATCAACGACTATCCCTGGTCGATCTGGATGCTCTGGGCCCTCGAAGAGCGGATCTACGCCTTGGGTTGGGCCGCGGAGTGGTTCGGGGAAGCGGAGTTTGCCCGCAAAGCGGCAGCGGACTTGGAAGCCCTGGCAGCTTGGCCGCAATACTGCCAATATGACCGGCCCGACCTCAGCAGCGCCCACGCCGGCCGCCTGCTCTGGACCGCCTCGACGAAATGGCGCTGGGTTCAGCCTGGCTTGCGAGAGCAACTCCGCCTGGCCTGCCTGCGGCATGTCGCCGAGGTCGCGCCCAAGGTGGAGATCTACTACGCCGGCCTGAATACAGTGGAGGACATCCTGCGCCTGCCCGCCCCGGAAGCGAAGCTGGCCAACATTCCGCTCATCGGGACGCTGGGCGCCGGGTTAACCGCCTCAGTCTCTGCCCATCCCGCCAGTGAAGCTTTGGGCGCCAGGATCCTTTCCGCCTTTGGCGCCGTCCTTCACCTGAGGGACAGGGGATTCACCGAAGGCGTCGCCTACGACGGCTACATCCTGGATTTCGTGGCGGACTGGATGGAAACGATTCCGCCCGAGCGCCGGGTGGCGTTTCTCGACCATCCGCGGTTTGGAGGATTCCTCGAGCAGTCGTATATGCTGGCTGCTCCCGGCGCCATCGAACAGGTTGCGGAACTCAGCGACGTGGAGCCGCGAGAGATGCCTTTTCACATTTCGGCCCAAGCCAAGCTCGCTCGGCTGCAGCAGCAGCCGCTGAGAAGTTGGTACCTGCGGAAGTGCAGGCCCGCTTGGCTGCCTGCGTCCGCTTTGGCCGCCTTGCCAGAGAACCTCAGCACCCTGCAGGCCGGCGCGCCGCGCGGCGGTGCGCTGAACGCGCAGTATGCCTGCGTGCTGCGGACGGGATGGGAAAGCGATGACCTGGCCGTGGCCATCTCGTCGACCACCTCCCCGATGGCCCACATTCAAAACGACAACGGAACTCTGGTGATCGGCACTCGCGGAGAGTGGCTGATCTCCGATCCGGGCTATCAACAGTACATGGAGGATGCGGAACGCGAGTTCACGCTCGGCAAGGCGGCGCACAACTACCCCGTGATCGACGGCCACGCTCAGGTGCGAAAGCGGGACGTGAAGCTGACGTTGCCCGCCTCTCAGGCTGGTGGTGTTCTGCGCGCTTCGTTGGAGATTGCGTCCTGCTATCCGCAAGAGGCCGGACTGCGGTCTCTGGTGCGAAACGTGTGGCTCCACGGGCACGACACGGTGATCGTGGCCGACGTTTTCCAAGAGCAGCGGAATCAAATCGCTGTCCTATCACTGGCACGGCCATCCGGATGCGGCCTGGCGATGTGAAGCGGGTTGGGCACGGATCGAACTCGGCCCCACTGACCTATGGTTCACTTCGCCGCAAGCGCACTTGTCATCCGCCGATATCGCACGGCTGCCCGGATCGAGAGGGCAATTAACCCTGGTATCGAACATGAGCGCTCCCCCGGACGTGGTCTGGTGGGTCTTTGTAATCGGCGAGCGCCCGCCTGTCTTGAAACGGGACGAGTCGGGCCGTTCCCTCGAAACAAAAGGAGGTCGCTTTGCGATCTAGCCTGCCGTATTCAGTTTCCTGGCTTGTCATCCTGCCCTTATGCGGCCCCTTGTGCGCCAATGCGGCGGAACTTGTGCTGCCCTCCCTGGCGCTGGAGCGCGACAGGCCCGTGACCGTCGTATACCGCACCAACGGCCAGGCGACGGGCCACGGCCGGCTGGCCATCCGATGGACCGACGCGCTGAACCGCGTCGTCGAGGAAAGGACGATCGACGTCGATCTGACCGACGAGACCGAGGTCCGCTTCCCCCTGGATCTGCGTCGCGCCGTCGCCATGGGCAATGAACTCCACGTGAAGTTCACCTTCGATGGCCTGGACAAGAAGGGAGCCAAAGATCACCGCGAAGAGGATGCCCGCGTCTCGTTCATCGCCAAACCGTCCGACCGCGCCTGGCGGGATTATGCCATTGTCATGTGGCAACCTTCCAGCGCCAAGGTTTTCGCCAAGCTGCAGACGCTCGGCATCACCGCCGGCCAATACAGCGGTCGCGCCCGTACGCCACCGGACTTCCTGCTGGCCAATGATCTGCGCTGGTATGCCGAGAACATCGCGACGGACTTCTATGCCGAGTACCATCGCTACCGGCGCGACCGCGTCCCCCAATGGTCCTTTCTTCAAGCCAAGGAACTCTACCGCAAGGACCCCTCCAGCAAGGAGGCATTCAAGCGCAGCCCAAGCCTCTCCGATCCAGTCTGGCTCAGGAAGATTCACGACCGGCTCGTCGACTCCGCGCGCACGTTCTCTCCCTACCGGCCGCTCTTCTACGACCTCGGAGACGAATCCGGCATTGCAGACCTGGCGGCCTTCTGGGACTTCGATTTCTCTGACCAGTCGCTGGCCGGGATGCGAATCTGGCTGATGGAGCGCTATGGAACTTTGTCCGCTTTGAACCAGCAATGGGGCGCGGCGTTCTCTTCCTGGGACGCGGTCACGCCGGATACGACCAATGAGGCGATGAAGCGCGGCGACCAGAACTTCTCGTCCTGGGCCGACCACAAGGAATGGATGGATGTCTCCTTCGCCAACGCGCTCGACATGGGCGTTCGCGCCATCCGCTCGGTTGACCCGGATGCCTATGTCGCCATCGCCGGCGCACAGATGCCGGGCTGGGGCGGATATGACTACTTCCGGCTGAGTCAGGTGCTCACCGCCATTGAGCCGTACAACATCGGCAACAATGTCGAGATCCTCCGTTCATTTAACCCGGCAATGCCGGTGGTGACAACCTCCTTCGCGCGCGGGCCGTGGGAGCAGCATCGGATCTGGTACGAACTCCTGCACGGAGCGCGAGGCAATATCATCTGGGACGAGAAATCGGAACTCGTCACGGCTGAGGGCGTTGTTGGAGATCGCGGTCGCGAGGTCGCGCCCTACTACAAGGAGATTCGCGGCGGTCTGGGCGCCTTGCTCATCAATAGCGCGCGCCAGGCCGATCCCATTGCCATCCATTATTCCCAGGCAAGCATGCGCACCGAGTGGATGCTCGCTGCCCGGCCCAAGGGCGAAGCCTGGGTCAACCGCTCCTCGTCCACCGAACGCATGGATAGCGAGTTCCTGCGTCTGCGCGAATCCTATTGCCGGCTGGTGGAAGACCTCGGTTTGCAGTACCGCTTCGTCGCCTACGGGCAACTGGAACAGGGCGAGTTGTTGAAGCGCGGCTATCGGGTACTGATCCTGCCGCGATCCAGTGCCCTGTCGAATGCGGAGGTGAGGGCGATCCGCGAGTTCGTCGCGCAAGGCGGGTTGGTGATTGCCGACGGCGAGCCCGGCGCCTTTGATGAACACAGCCGGCGCCTGCCGCGCCCAGCCCTTGCCGATCTGTTTGAGGCCATTCAGCCGCGAGGCAAGGCAGTGCGCTTCCAGGCCCTGGACTACCATCAACTCCGGATCACCGGCAAGGAGAAGGAGATCCATGAGGCGATGCGGAAGCTGATCGATGCCCAGGGCGTTCGGCCCGCATTCGCGGTTTTGGACGACGCCAACCGTCCTGCTGTTGGCGTGGAAACGCACCAGTTTCGCAATGGAGGAGTCACCATCCTCGGACTGCTGGGCAATCCTCAACTGCGTGTCGACGAATTGGGGCCGCCTGACTTCAAATCCAACCAGAGGTTCGAGAAGCCCCGCACCGTTCGACTGATTCTGCCCGACGGACTCCACGTGCAGGACGTCCGTGGCGGCAAGTCTCTTGAACGCAAGCGGGAAATCTCCGTCACGCTCGATCCCTATCAACCCGCAATCTTCGCCCTCAGTCCGGCGCCCTTGCCGGCACTGCGCGTCTCGGCGCCGACTCGGGTCACGCGCGGAGAGACGGCGCGCATCGGCATTGGTTTTGACAGCGCGCCGGCGGCCGATTGCAGTGTCTTCCATGTCAGCGTCTCCGATCCCTCGGGTCGCGAGGTGCTTCACTACACCGCGAACGTAATCACCACTGGCGCCGCCGGTGAGCACGTCCTGCCGATTGCCCACAACGACCCGCCGGGCAACTGGACCGTCCGCGTGAAGGACCTGCTGAGCGGGCAGGAGAAGACCGCGGAAATAGGAGTCGATTGAATCGCCGCATGACCGGACGCGAACGAATCTTGTGTTTGCTGAACGGCGAAACGCCGGACCATCTAGGTCTGATGCCCATCACGATGATGTTCGCCGCCGGCCGGATCGGCGCGAAGTATGGCCGCTATGCACTCGATCACAGAGTCCTGGTGGAAGCGCAACTGCGTACCGCGGATGAGTACGGCTTCGACCATGTCTCAGCAATCACTGAAACCCGCGAGGCCCCGGACTGCGGTGCCCCTCTCTGCTTCTTCGACGACCAGCCCTATGCGCTGAGCGAAGAGCACTCACTGCTGGCCGACAAAGCCGCCTTCTCAGGCCTGAGACTGCCTGACCCGCGCACGGCCACGCGCATGCGCGATCGCTTGCTCGCCCTCAAGCAACTCAGGCTGCGTGCGGGGGCGGTCCGGATTGTCGAGGGCTGGGTGGAAGGGCCTTGTGGCGCGGCCGCGGACCTGCGAGGCATCAACCGGTTGATGCTGGACTTTCACGACGATCCCGCGTTCGTCCGAAGCCTGTTCGAGTTCGTTCTGGAACTCGCCATCTCCTTCGGCCAGGCCCAGGTGGAAGCCGGCGCCGATCTCATCGGCATCGGCGATCCAGCGGCCTCCCTTGTCGGACCACGTTTGTACGATGAGTTCGTCTGGCCCTTCCAGAAGCGACTGGTCGACGGACTCCATGCCGCCGGCGCATTTGTACGCCTCCATATCTGCGGCAACACGCACCGCAGCCTTGTCCCAATCGGCCGTTTATGCTGCGACATCGTCGACATCGATTCGATGGTCTCGCTCGCCGAGGCGCGCTCCGCCATGGGCCCGGACCAGATTCTGCTCGGCGGCATCGACCCGGTCCGGATTCTCCAGAACGGTTCACCGCAGGATGTGACGCAAGCCGTTGCGGCTTGCCACCGTCAGGCCGGATCGCGCTATATCGTCGGCGGCGGTTGTGAAGTCCCCAGCCTCACACCGCACTCCAACATGGTGACGCTGGCTCAATACGCCCAAACGCATTAGGAGCCTGACTTCACTTCAAAAGGTGTTTGGCCGAACGATAATCTGTCCTACACTATCCTGTATGCGGCGGGTGTTGAAGCGAGGCCTACTCGCTTTAGTCTCTATCTGGTTTCCAAACGGGGTGAACGGTCAGCAGGTCGATCCGGCGGAACTCAAGAAGCTGAGCCTGGAACAGCTATCCCAAATCGAAGTCACCACGGTCTCCAAAGAGTCAGAGCCGGCCTTTCGTACGCCCGCCGCAATCCATGTCCTGACCCAGGACGATATTCGCCGGTCGGGCGCAACCAATATTCCCGACCTCCTTCGTTTGATCCCGGGCGTGGAGGTAGCCCAGATCGATTCCGGCAAATGGGCCATCGGTATCCGCGGGTTTCAAGGCCGGTTATCAAAGGCTGTGCGAGTGCTGATCGATGGGCGAACCGTCTATACACCGCTGTTCGCGGGAGTCTATTGGGAAGTTCAGGACACACTTCTGGAGGACGTCGAACGAATCGAAGTCGTCCGCGGACCCGGGGCGACTGTCTGGGGCTCGAATGCCGTCAACGGCGTGATCAACATCATCACGAAGCACGCCAAGGACACGCGCGGGATGCTGGTGTCGGCGGCAAGCGGAAACGTGGAGCAAGCCAATCTCGCCTGGCGCTACGGCGCCGGCACCGACCAACTCAGCTACCGGATCTACGGAAAGGGGTTCACCCGCGCGCCGCAGTACCACTCCGACGGCCGGAACTTCGACGACTGGAGAATGGGGCAGATTGGGTTCCGCGCAGACTGGGCGGCCAGCCTCCGGGATTCCCTCACCTTCCAAGGCGACGCCTACGGCACGATAGCGGGGCAAAAGCTCGTGATCAACCGCTATTCGCCGCCTTCGAATCCGGCGGTGGAGGACAATGGCAACTATTCTGGCGCGAACATCGGCACGACGTGGCGGCGCAAGCTGGCCTCGGGATCCGATCTTCAGTTGCAGGTCTACTACGACCGCACTGACCGTCAGGATCTCAACTACCACGAGGTCCGCGACACGCTGGACGCGGACTTCATTCATCACATTCCGCTCCGCAGGAATGACGTCATCTGGGGCGCCGGGGCCAGAATCAGCCCCAGCCAATTCAATCAAACAGTGCCGACAGTCGATTTCCTTCCGCATGAGCAGACCTACAGGATCTTCAGCGGCTTCCTCCAGGACGAGATTGCGATCGTTCCCGATCGCCTCGCCTTGACGGTCGGAACCAAGCTCGAACACAACAGTTTCAGCGGCATTGAAGTTCAGCCCAGCGTCCGGCTTGCCTGGACGCCCAACACCCGGAACACCTTGTGGGGGGCCGTGACGCGCGCCGTGCGGACGCCGTCGCGGATTGAAGATGGTTTTCGTTTCACGGCCTTGATCGCACCTTCCCAGCCGCCGCTCTATGTTCGTCTGATCGGTGACGGAGAGTTCTCCTCCGAACAACTCATCGGGTACGAACTCGGTTATCGCTCCTACATGCGCAAGGCAGGATTTGTAGGACTGGCTCTTTTTCACAATCGCTACGACGACCTGCTGAGCGTTGAGAGCCGCCCTCTCTTTGCGGAGACATCGCCCGAGCCGGTCCACTTGGTGTTGCCGCTGTACCTGCGAAACGGAGTCAAAGCGGTGACCAGCGGCATCGAAGTCACAACACTCTGGGACGTGAGGAAGTGGTGGCGGTTGCGCGGCAACTATTCATACCTTGGCATGGATGCCAGGAACAAGCCATCGAGCAACGATGCCTCCACCGTGCGCCAACTCGAAGGCGATACCCCTGCCCACAAGGGAGTGATCCAATCTTCCTTTGTACTGCCTGGGAGGTTCGAGCTTGACTTCGTCTGGCGTGGCGTGAGCGCCGTGCCGAACCAGAGGGTGCCTGCGTACTCAACCGCCGATGCCCGCATTGCGCGCCGAATGAGCCGTCACTTCGAGTTGGATTTGGTCGGCCGAAACCTGCTTCAGCCCTCTCACGCCGAGTATGGAGGCGACCCCGGTCCACTGGTTCGCATCAAGAGAAGCGTGTATCTGAGGGTCACATGGACGAGGTGACCCACAGCCCTGGCAGCGCCCTAGCTCAGAATCATGGCCGGCGCTACCTCTGCGTCGCAATCGCTCTGCTTCTGTTCGCCGGCCCCCTCCTCAACCAACAACTGGCGTCGAGGGCGGAAGGCCGGCAGCCCTCAGAATACGAGGTGAAAGCGGCCTTTCTGCTGAATTTCACGAAAGTTTGTGGAATGGCCGAAACACAAACATGCCCCGGATGCTCCGTTTGCTATCTGCATTGTTGGAAACGACCCATTCGGCGCGACTCTGGATCAGACGCTCCAGGGGGAGCAAGTGAACGGTCGGAGGCTTGTTGTTGAGCGGGTGCTCCGCTTCCAGCAATCGTGCGAGGTCCTGTTTGTCGCTAAATCGGAGACAAATGTCACTCCGATACTCGCGGAGACAAGCCCAGGCGTTCTGACCGTCGGCGAAACAGACGACTTCCTGAAGCAAGGCGGGATGATCAATTTCGCGCTTGAGAATCGACGTGTCCGCTTCGATGTCAATCAGCGTGCGGTCGCGCAGGGATCGCTCCAGATCAGCTCGAGGCTATTAAACGTGGCCAGGACGGTTGAGAAATGAACCGGACACCCATCATGAGCCGGTTCCGGGATTTGCCCATCCGGCAAAAGCTGATGGTCATCATCACCGTGGCCACAACTTCCGCGCTGCTGCTTTCGGGCGTCGGCATCGTCATAGCGGATTCTTTCCTGTTCCGGAGCTATCTCATCAGCGACCTGAATACCTTCGCGCGGATTATCGCCGACAACAGTACAGCCTCGCTGGCATTCGACGATCCGCAGACGGCCACCGAGACCCTCGGAGCGCTTCGTGTGAGAAAGCACATCGTTGCAGCCTGCCTGTATCGAGTCGACGGGACAATCCTGGCGAGCTACCTTCGCGAAAGTAGCGGCGCCGCCTGTCCTGCCATGCCCGATAGCGCTGAGAGCAGGTCCACACTCGGAAGTCTGACTGTGTCCCACCCGATTACTCTGCGAGATCGCCGCATCGGCGCCCTCATGATTCGATACGACTTAGGTGAAATGGTCGAGCGAATCAGGCTCTACGGAGGCACCGTTTTGATCGTGCTGTTGGCGTCCAGCCTGGCCGCCCTGCGCTTGTCGTCCAGACTGCGCGACACGTTCGCGATGCCCATTCTGGAGCTTGCGAAAACCACGAATCTCGTCTCCGAGCACAAGGACTACGGTCTTCGCGCCCACAAGCTATCCAACGATGAGGTGGGAGATCTCGTCTCCGGGTTCAACGAGATGCTGGCCGGGATTCAATCACGCGACAATGAACTTCGGAAGTCCCTGGCGGATCGTGATGAGGCACTGGAGAAGCTGGCACACCTCAATCGCGAACTTTGGAGGTCGAACGAGGAGTTGGAACGCTCCAACGCAGACCTGGAGCGTTTTGCGTTCGTGGCGAGCCACGACCTTCAGGAGCCGCTGCGAATGATGTCTGTGTACTCGCAACTGCTCGAGAGGCGTTATCCGGATGCCCGTGGCGAGGTAGGAAGCTACATCGGTCAAATAGTCGGAGGCGCCCGGAGGATGCGCGACCTGCTCCTGGATCTGCTGACTTACATGGAGATCGCTACGGTGCCGGATAAACCAGCGGGAGCCGTCGACCTGAATACCTTGCTGGAGAATGTGAAACAGAACCTCCGCGTCTCGATTGAGGAGAGCGGCGCCATGATCATGTCACCATCTCTGCCTACTGTGAATGCCAATGAGGCGCATCTTACCTCCTTGTTTCAGAATCTGATCAGTAATAGCATCAAGTATCGTAGCGAGCAGTCACCCTCCATTCGAGTGACGGTGGAGAGTGACGATCGCGAGTATCGGTTTGGAATTGCGGACAACGGAATCGGCATTCAGCCCGAGTATCACGGCAAGATCTTTGCGGCCTTCAAGAGGTTGCACGGCAATAACATATCGGGTACCGGCGTCGGTCTCGCTATCTGTCAACGCGTGGTAGAACGTTATGGGGGTCGTATCTGGGTGCAATCTGAGTTGGGCAAGGGAGCCACTTTTCTGTTCACGCTCCCGAAGACGCCTGGTTAGGTCTGAAAGCAGATGAGCGATGAGCTGAGTGGCCGTAAAGCTCGAATCCTTGTAGTCGAAGACAACTACGCCGACGTTGACCTGCTTCGCTGGTCGTTGGAGGGCTCGGGTGTGGATTGCGAACTGAAAGTGATTCAGGATGGCGCTGAGGCCCTCGACTATGTGCGCCAGCATAGTGGGAGTGCGCTGGCGCCGCACGATCTCGCCGTCCTCGATCTCAACGTTCCCAAGCATGACGGACTGGAAATTCTGGAAGCCATGCGCGCGACGCCGGCGTTCTCAGTTTTGCCAGTGGTAATCCTGACTTCCTCCTCTTCCCCGCGGGAGCGCACTCTACTGAATGCCTTGAATGTGAAGCACATCATCGCCAAGCCGCTGGACCTCGACGAATTCATGAAGATCGGCCGGGTTCTGAAGCAGGTGCTGGCCGGAGGCTCGGAAAAAGGGTAATCGAGCCATACCTTCAAGGGAAGTTTCGTAACGGCTCCGGATCGGATTTCGCCGGCAAATTCACTGGATCCTTTCAGGCACGTCGGCCCTCCAATTGCTCGGGTTAGCTCCATGAGCACAAAGACCGCAGCCGTACGGCAACGTCGAATTCAAACTCAGACCTCCCAGGCGAAGGAGAAGCGTCCCGAGAGGGAACCGAAAAAACCGATGCAGGCGGGAGCCCGCCAATACCCTGCACCCCCTTTCCCAAAACAGCATCAACCCAAGCCAGGTTCGGAGGCCAGGCTGGATCCCGCCCCGCTTTATGACGCACCATTCTACAAAGGCTCCGGCAAGCTGGAGAACATGGCCGCCCTCATCACCGGAGGCGACTCTGGAATCGGCCGGTCCGTTGCTGTTCTCTTCGCCAGGGAAGGCGCCGATGTCGCGATTTCCTATCTAGCCGAAGAGCAGGAAGATGCAAACCTGACCAAACAGAGGGTCGAAGCGGAAGGCAGAAAGTGCCTCCTGATCCTCGCCGATGTGTCCGATCAAAAGGCCTGCCAGGAAGCAGTTTCGCGCACCGTAAAAGAATTCGGGCGCTTGGACATCCTGGTCAACAACGCTGCTTTCCAAGTCCATACGGCCCAATTCGAGGATCTGACGGCAGAGCATTTTGACGAGACACTAAAGACAAATCTTTACGGCTACTTCTACATGGCCCAAGCTGCAGTGAAGGTCATGAAGCCGGGCGCGTCGATCATCAATACCGGCTCCGTGACCGGCCTGACCGGAAGCGCAGGACTGGTCGACTACTCGATGACAAAAGGCGGAATCCACGCCTTTACTCGCGCGCTTTCCTCCCACCTCGTACCACGCGGCATCCGTGTGAACGCGGTGGCCCCGGGACCTGTCTGGACCCCCCTCAATCCTTCCGACAAAGACGCGGCCGACGTCAGCAAGTTTGGCGCGGATACCTTGATGAAGCGCCCAGCCCAGCCGGAAGAGATCTCTCCCGCTTATGTATTTCTGGCCTCGCCACAGTGCTCGAGCTATATCACCGGGGAGATCCTGCCAATCATCGGAGGCTACAACGCCTAAGGCCATGGCCCTGACAGAATACAAGCGCAAACGCGATTTCCGGCAGACCCCTGAACCGCCGCCTGTCCGCGGCGTGGCTCGAAAAAGAAAGTTGTCTTACCTCATTCAGAAGCATGACGCGACGCGGCTCCACTACGACTTCCGGCTCGAACTCGATGGCGTCCTGCTGAGCTGGGCGGTCACGAAAGGCCCCAGTCTCAATCCCGCCGACAAGAGGCTCGCCGTGAAGGTCGAAGATCATCCCCTCTCCTATGGCAGCTTCGAGGGCACTATTCCCAAAGGACAGTATGGAGGCGGCACCGTGATGCTCTGGGATCAAGGGACATGGGAGCCGAAGGGCGACCCCCATACAGGCCTCAGGAAAGGCCATCTCTCCTTTCAGCTCCACGGTCAGCGGTTGAAAGGCGGTTGGGATCTCATCCGCATGCGGAGTGATGACAAGAAGGAAAACTGGTTATTGATCAAGGAAAAGGACGACGAAGCAGACCCCAAGAGCAGCAACTTCCTGGAGGAAACGACCTCTAGCGTGAAGAGCGGTCGCTCCATGGATGAGATCGCCGCCGGCGGCGCCCCAACAGTAAAAAAAAGCCCGAAAATAATCCCAATGGGCTGACTGGGCTAATGAAGCGCTATCCGGCGGTGCAGTTGGCAACTCTCACCGACAAGCCGCCGGAGAGCGATGAGTGGTTGCATGAGATCAAATTCGACGGCTACCGCCTCCTAGGCTTCATTTCTGGCGGAGATGTTCGATTGCGCACTCGCAACGGCAAAGACTGGACGCCGAAGTTTGGCGCTATCGCCGCTTCTCTGGCCCACCTGAAGGCCGGCGATGCGGTGCTCGACATGGAGGCTGTCGTCCTGGATAACCAAGGGAAAAGCAACTTCCAGGCACTACAGGCCGCACTGGGTAATGGCGGATCTCCGGACGCGCCAATTGTCGCTTACGTCTTCGATCTCCTCGCTCTGAACGGTGATGACTTGACGAAACTGCCACTGTTGGATCGCAAACAGAAACTGGAGGCGTTGCTCAGGAAGTCGAAGCTTGAGCCAACCATAAGATACAGCCAGCACGTCAGCGGCGATGGCGGCCCAATGCTGGCCGAGTCTTGCCGAATGGGCCTGGAGGGGGTTGTTTCCAAGCTGGCCGCCGCCCCCTATGTGACAGGCCGTCAGCGCGCCTGGCTGAAATCGAAGTGCGGGCAGCGCCAGGAATTCATCATCCTGGGCTACAGCCTTGCCCGCAGAGGCAGCCGGGCCATGGGAGCGCTCTATCTGGGCTATCGGGACAAAGGCGCGCTGCGCTATGCCGGCAAGGTCGGCACGGGCTTTTCGATGAAAGGCGCAAGTGATCTGGTGAAGCGGCTGGACCCACTGGCTGTTCAAAAGCCTGTGTTGACGGCCGCCGAGACCGACGTACTCACTTCACACGAATGGCAGTCCATACATTGGGTCAAGCCAATTCTGCTCTGCGAGGTCGCATTCACTGAATGGACCCTGGACGGAAGGATTCGCCATCCATCCTTCCAAGGCCTGCGTGAAGACAAGGACGCCGCGGAAGTAAAAAAGGAGAAGCCAATGCTCGCCGCCGCCAACAAACCCGGCCAACTCGTGCTCGAAGGCGTCAATGTGACGCACCCCGACAGGGTCATCTCGAAAACCGGAAATATCACCAAGGGCGCGGTGGCAGAATACTACGCCGCCGTTGCCCCATTCATCCTGCCGGCAATTGCCCGCCGTCCATTGAGTCTTCTCCGGTGCCCCACCGGCATCGATGGCGAGTGCTTCTACCAACGCAATCCCGGAAAGGGCCTCGGGCCGCACATACGGCCTTTCAAGTTCAAACACAAAGGGAAGTCCTACGAGTATCTCTACATCGAGGGTGCGGAAGGTCTATTGGAAATTGCCCAGATGGGAGCAATTGAGATACATCCCTGGGGTGCGACGATCGATGACATCGACCATCCCGATCAGCTCATCTTCGATCTCGACCCTGCGCCGGATGTCCCCTTTGAGGCCCTCAAACTTGCGGCCCAGGATCTGAGAAAGCGCCTGAAGTCGAAAGGGTTGGAAGCGCTTCTCAAGTGCACCGGCGGGAAAGGCCTGCATCTGACTGTGCCGTTGTCCGGTCAATCCGCCTGGGCTGAGGTGAAATCGTTCGCGGCCTCGATCGCAGCCGAAATGGTGGAAGCCGCCCCGGAGGCCTACGTAGCCACTATGAGCAAAGCGAAGCGTCACGGCAAAATCTTTATCGACTATTTCCGCAATGACTACACCGCCACCGCCATTGCCGATTACGCCGTCCGCGCGCGTCCAGGCGCGCCGGTTGCCGTTCCCCTGGCCTGGAAAGAACTCGAGAGTTTGAGGTCGGCCAGCCAATTTGCGTTGAAAGACGTACGTGACCGCCTCAAGGGCAAAAAGCCCGATTCATTCCTGCGGGGCAAACCGCAGGCGATCCCCGATTAGGCGGCCTTGTGACGTCCTGCCGTCTTCCGTGCCCCTGATCGCTGGGACGTTTGGGGACGTTTCTTGCCAGGACTGGCTGCATTGAGACTGCGTTTCAGAGCCTCCATCAGATCGATGACGGGCGCTTTGCGTGGCTGCTTGATCGATGTGATCTTCTGGCCTTTTTGCTTTTGCTCAATCAGCCGCGCCACATTTTCGCGATACGTGTCCTTGAACTTCTTTGGTTCAAAAGGCGCCGACAGATGGTTGATCAGGCTCTTGGCCAGGTCAAGTTCCTTGGCGGTGTACTTGGCCTTGGGCGTTTCACCCTTCGCGCCCTGGTGCAGTTCGTCTTGATAGAAGAGCGTGTGAAGCAGCAGTCCGTCGTCGGAGGGCCGAATGAGGACGACATGCTCCCGGTTGTGCATCGCCACTTGGGCGATTGCATCCTGCTTTGTCTCAGCCAGCGCCGCCACGAAAAGGCTGAAGGGTTTTGTCGTCGTCCTGCCGTCGGGACTCACATAATAGGAACTCTCGAAAAAGATGGGGTCCACTTCGTCCTTGCCGACGAACTGCAGAATTTCCATCGTTGTCGCTGTTGTCGGGGCGATCTTCTTCAACTCCTCTTCCTCGACCACAACATACTTGTCCTCGCCTGTCTCGTACCCCTTCACCGTCTCGGATCGCTCAATGGGCTCGTTCTCCTCAGCGCAGTACCAGACCTGCCTGATGCGGGACAAATCCTTTTTGTGCAGCATGTGGAAATGAACCGCCTCCGCCCTCGCGGCCGCGAACAGCCGCACGGGGAAGGAAACGAGCCCGAAGCTGATGCTCCCCTTCCAGACTGTTGCCGCCATGCTCATCCCTTTTTCTTCTGATCGCCGCGATCCCCTTGCCCTTTCGGGACCACTGTCTTCGCTTTCTTGCGCCGATCGGCCGCAAGTGATTTCCCTGCGCTCACCTGATCCTCGGTGAACTGTCCTTGCTCATCCCGGCGGACATAGCGTTTGTCGCCTTGGTTGGGTTGAATGACTTCGCGCGATGGCACTGAAACTTGCCTCCCAATGCATAGAGAGGACAGCCCCGGCCCCCGTTACATGAGTGCCAGCAAAACGGTTGCTACTCCATCGAGGCCGGCATCCTGCTTTCGTCCATGAACAGCAGTTCCCAGATATGCCCGTCCGGGTCCTGGAAACTCCGGCTGTACATCCACCCGTGGTCCTGCGGCTCCTTGTTGGGAGTTCCGCCGTGCTGAAGCGCCTTGTCCACCATGTCGTCCACCGTCGCTCTGCTTTCGACCGCCAGCGCGGTGAGCACTTCGCTGGATTTGGCGGCGTCCGCTATCTCTTTTGTCATGAAAGTCTTAAAGAATCTCTCGACGATAAGCATCGCGTACATGTTCTCACCGATGATCATGCACGCCGCATCTGTCATTCGTAAACTGCGGGTTGAACGTGAAGCCGAGCGTCGAGAAAAAGTCTATCGTCCGCTTCAGGTCCTTCACTGGCAAATTAACGAAGATTTCCTTGACCATCAACCCACATTAGCAGCGCTTCCCCCCCAGACTTGATACCATCTTTTCGGATACAGATCTCCCATGAAGGTCCTCATTCTCCTAGCCGCTGCCAGCGCCGCGTTCTCCCAGCAGTACTTCCCGTTTCAGGTCGACCAGGACGCCCTCGCCGGCGCACCTGACTTCAGTTGGCTCAACCAGGCCATCGAGCCCAAGGATCGCATCACCGCCCATGCCGGTCACTTCTTCAAGATCGGCCCCGACCTCGTCCCGGCTACCGAAGACGACGAGCGCGTCAGGCTCTTCGGCGTCAACCTCGCCTTCAGCGGCAACTTCCCCGAAGAGAAGGACGCCCCCAGGATCGCGAAGCGGCTCCGCAAGCTGGGCGTCAACCTTGTGCGTCTCCACCACATGGACTCGCAGCCCGACTCCCGCGCCGACAACGCTGCCAGTGTCCTGCTCTCCACAGGACCCTATCCGACCTTCAACCCGGTTGCGCTCCAGCGGCTTCGCGTCTTCCTGAACGCATTGAAAGCCGAAGGGGTCTACGCCAACCTCAATCTTCATGTCGGATACGCATTCCGCCCCGGAGTGGACGGCCTGCCGCCATGGCCGGGAACGGGCGGATTCCCCACACAGTCCAAGCCCCTGCATATTCTGTATCCGCGCATGGTCGAGTTGCAGACTCAGTTCACGCGCGAACTCATCAGCCGCCTGGAACTCAGGAACGACCCTGTCCTCGCCATGGTCGAGACCGATAACGAAACTTCGCTCGTCTACGCCTGGCAGGCCAATCAGTTGGACACCGCCTTGTTAGCTGACTACCGTACCGATGCCGAGCGGCAATGGAACGAGCATCTGGTCCACAGGTACAGTTCCACTGAAAGTCTGCGCGAGGCGTGGGCCGGTGGCGCGGTTTCCGATGGACCCGAGCTTCTCGACCGGACAATGGCGCGCCCTTGAAGTCCACTCTCCCTCTGTCGCCCGTATGGAGATGCGCGACGGCACCGCCGTCGTCACTGTCCAAAGCGGCGGTGCGCCCGTCATTCTCAAACAGGTCGGCTTCTCGGTGGAGAGCGCCGCTCCCTATCTGGTCTCTGTCGAGATCCGCGCCGACCTGCCCGATGGCCAGACGCGCAACGTCAACTGGGACATCAAGCAGGACGTCAGTCCGTGGCGCCAGATGACCAGCCGCTCTCTCGCGGTCAGCAGTCAGTGGCAGCGCTTCACCATGCCTTTCACTGCGAACTTTTCCATGGAGAACATCGGGCGCATGGGGCTCTCCGTCGAGAACGTGCCCGTTCCGCTCTATGTTCGCAATGCCGGACTTTATCGCGTGGGCCGTCGCGGTCTGCTGGACGACGAGACTCTGGAGGCCGCGAACGTAGCCCTCGTCTTCCCTGGAGACGGCGTCACCCAATCCCGCCTGGACGACTTCCTCCTTTTCCTTGCCGATAGGGACCGCGCGTATCACCACTCCCTCCTCGCGGCGATACGCGAAACCACTGACCCGCTGGTTCCCGTTGCCGGCACACAGATGGGCTTCGGCGGATTGATGTTGATCGACGCGCACCGCGGCCTCGATTATGCCGACGAGCACTTCTACGTCGACCACTACAACTTCCCTAACGTCAGTTGGGACAGCCGCGACTGGCGCTTTCGCGACACGTCCAGTGTTGGCGGCGGACTGTCCACTTACCTCAACGTCGCCGCCAAGCGAGTCGGACAGCAGCCCTACACGGTGAGCGAGTTCAACCAGCCCTTCCCCAACACCTACGCTGCCGAAAGCGACCCAACGCTCGCCGCGTTCGGCGCTTTTCAGGACTGGGACTCAATCATGCACTTCGCCTACGAGCACGGACGTAACTGGGACACCGGCGTCCCCAGCGGATTCAATCTCAACGTCGACCAAACCAAACTGCCGGGCGCGGGTCAATCGGCCTGGCTCTTCCGCTCCGGTGCCATCGAAGCAGGCCGCGAGGCTGTTGACCTCCCCGTCCCCGAGGCCCGGCGAATCGAAGCGACGCGCGAACGGCGCAATTCGAGCGTCTCGACTTTTCTCAACGAACGCTACGGCTACGAGCCCTTCGCCGCCTTCGAAAAGCGTGTTCAGTTGAGGCCTGACCTTGACGGACCTTTGCCCGACGCCGCCATGAAACGCGGCTCGTACCCGTTGGTCTCCGACACTGGCCAACTCAGCTACGACCCAGGCACGCGGCGCTTCGTGATCCAATCCGAAAAGGCAGCCGGCGTCATTGGCTTCGTGGGGACAGACACCATCCTGGCAGGGGCTGTCGAACTGAAGCTCTCGGCCTCGGCTCGCGGCTTCACGGCGACGCTCGTCACGCCGCTCGATGGCGAGCCCGTGGCCAAGTCGCGCCGCCTGCTCGTCTCGCATCCCGGCTACACCCTGCGCACTCAGCCCGGCTCCAATCCGGAGCGGCCGCAGCGCATCGTCAAATACCCGGGAACAACTGACTGGTTCACCCTTGAGGCAGAACCGGGCTCCGCCAAGCCCTCCGGAAACTTGAACGGCGGCAACGCTCCGATCTGGATGGAGCGCATTGAAGCCACGCTGACGCTGAGAACCGGAGCGAAGTCAATCAGGGTCTGGCCGTTGAATGGCCGCGGCGAGCGGCAAGGCGCGGTCGATGCTTCGAGCATCGAGGGTGGCTTTGTCATCCCGCTACAGGTGGAAGGACAGTTCCTCTCGCCCTGGTTCGAGGTGGAACTGGAACAGTAGAGCGGACTACTGGGGCTGCTTCTCGATTTTCACAAGGACGATCTCCCCGTCTTTGATCAGCCCTACGCCGGGTGCGTACCACTTGTGATCGGTGACGCCCTTCTCGATCGGGCTGGTCTCTTTCATATGGACGCAGTTGGTGAACGTGCCTGCCGGCGTCGTCACTGTCTCGCCCACGGCCACGACTTCCGCCCGGTCCATGGCAATCCCAGGCGCGTATTCCTGGTGGAACTTCTGACCTACCTTGATCGTGCCCGGCATCATCAGGCCGAATCGCGCACCCTTGACCCCGGAAAGCCACGCCCCCTTGTTCCCGACAAACTTTCCATCCTTGTAGATATCCACGTCCTCCCCCATGTAATACACGTCCTGGGTAGTGCGGTCCACGGAGTAATAGTCGCGGGTCACCTCGACGATTTCGCCGTTCTTCGTTTCCTGAAACTCGACAACGCGCGCCTGAATTCCGTCGACCAGCTTGATTTCTGCTTGAACCATGGTTGTCAAGCTGCTCTTCCCCTGCGCATAGTGCAGGCGAAAGCCAGGCGTCAGAACGAAGTATGGGTTGGACCCTGAAGCACCAAGGTTCTTCCTGTCGACCGGGAAGTCACTCTGCCATCCATCTTTCCCGCTCTGCAGGGCAGCCGCGGCCGACGCGAGTATCGCGGCCGCGGCGAGAAGCCTCAGGTTCTTCATAGCGACTATACGTCGCACATGCTGAGCGCTTCGTTTAGCGAAGTCAACGGGTCCTTCAGCGGCGAGTACTCGTGGCTGAAGTAGCCGGAGTAGCCCAGGCTCACGATCAGCTCCGCAATCGGCTTGTAGTTGATCTCCTGGTCAAGCAGGTGGATCTCATGCCGGCCCGGATTGCCGGCCGTGTGGAAGTGGCCAATGCAGTCGAAGTATGTCTTGATGTTGCGCATGAGATCTCCCTCCATGATTTGCATGTGGTAGATGTCATACAACAGCTTGAAGCGCGGCGAGGCGACGCGCTTGCAGAGTTCCGCGCCCCATGCGACGTGGTCGCACTGATAATCCTTGTGATCGACCTTGGAGTTGAGCAGTTCCATGCAGATGGTGATGCCGGAGTCCTCGGCGATCTTGACCGCCTCCTTCAGCACGATGAGGCAGTTCTCCATCCCTTCCTCGTCGCTCTTCCCCTTGCGGTTGCCGGAGAACGTGATAACGTTCGGGACGCCGTTGGCCTTCGCCCGCGGAATGTTCGTCTTGAACTGCTCGAGGATCTGCGCGTGCAGGCTCTTGTCGTTGCAGGCGTCGGTCAGGCGGCCTCCGCCGGAGACCATGGTTGGCACAAGTCCGTATTTCTTGAGGATCGGCCAGTTGTCGGGCCCCTGCAGGTCGAAGCATTGCGCTCCCAATTGCGCGGCGTTCTTCGCGCGCTCCTCAAACGGCATCTGCCGGCCGAAAACACCGCCGCATACTCCTTGCTTCAAGCGTCCTTTGCGCTGCACCTTCTGCGCTGCGGTTTGCGCCATGGCCGCGGCCGGAACCGCCGCTGAGAAGAGAAACTCTTTGCGTGTCATGGATTACATCCTCACGGCGGATTCTATCGCACTCATGGCCAGTGCTGCGAACTTGGGGCGTCAACGCATACTACGCCGAGTACGGGGTCGCGTGACGCAACCTCCGCGTGAGAACGTACATAACAAGTCCTGTGAAAACAAAGACTGCACTGGAAGGCTCAGGGGTCCTCACCAGAAACATCCCACAATCGCCGTCGCCGCAATCATAGGGATAGTTGACACCCTGAACATCGACCATCGCGTCGTCATCATAGATAAAGAATGCGGCGACCAGAACCATATCACCGAACGGATGCAGCAGGCCTCGCGTTCCTGTCCCGCCGCCCACACGCCCAACGAGATCGACGAATGCTTGAACGCCCTCGATTTCGAGAGGCACAGCACTGCATGTGGTGATAACACTGCAACTTGAGCCGGAAGCCAGTATCACAAGGTAAGGAGCGGCAAAGGCGTCCAGTTGCCCGATTGTCGCGTACCACCAGCCGTAGAGTAGTCCACCTGGGGCCGTTTGCTCCAACACCCAGTCAGTGGATCGACCATTCGTCACCGTCAAGTCCAGCCATTGGAGCCCGGTCGCTGTATCCAGGGTGATTGTGCCTGGGCCGAACGCTGAATCGAGAGAAATGTGAGACGCTTGGGCCAAGCCCGCCCCGACTATTAGTGTGATCAGGGCATTCTGAGAGAGCTTCATAGTACTGCTCCTTCTGTGGGTGAATTGCGCTGACGTCGAGAGGCTACCACCAACCGATAGCTGAGGCCAGGGGGTGGTCCGCTGGGGGTTGGTTCCTGGCACTCAACGCTGCGACGGCACGGACAGCCAATGTAGCCTTGAAGTGATGGGCTTCGCACTCTGGATCGACGGCGATCATGTCTGGACTCAAGGTACGCACGAGTACCGCCCCATGGGCGCCGCCGTCACTGGACTCTCCACCGTCATCACGCCGCGCGACTTCCGCCGCCGCCGCGTCGTGCCCGCACGCACCGACCCGCGCTTCGCAGGCCTCTTCGCCTCCCTCGGCGAGATGAACGATTACCTCGAAAAGTACAGGGGCGCGAAAACCCGGTCACAACGTTCGAAGATTTTCCTGCAAAAGACCCTAAACCGCGCAATTCCACCGTTTTAGCGAGCACTGGGCGGTCCGCTGAACTCCCCGGAGCCAACGCTGAGCCGCTGCCGGCAAGCTAGCATCGAGTCGGCCTCCGGAGCGCGAGACGCACCGGAGACCGAAGGGAGATGCCGCGTTGACCACCCTCGACTCCATTGCTGTCACCCACTCCGCACTCACGCCCGCTCCAGGCGGCCCCGCGTTGATCGAACGCGCCCGCCGGACCTTCACTTTCGAGTCTGATACTCCGTTCAGCCTCGATCTCAATTGGCCTGAGGAGAATGCATTTGGCGAGCTGCGCGGCTTGGGCGCCTTCCGCGTCGAGGGCGCGCGCCCTGCCCGGCTACGCTGGACCGTCGAAGCCGACACGATCGCCACGGTGCACCCGGCAGGCGATTCTGCTGTCATCTTGTCTGTCTTCGCCGCCGCTGGCACAACACCGCGAATCTCAGTTCAGGCAATGGTTCACCCGCCCAAGGAAGGCGACCCTCTGCTCGCCGCTATGTTGGGCAACCACCCTCTCCATTGGTTGCACTCACTCATCCACGGCATCGGCTCACCCGCTTGGCTTGTTTTCGCCCAGGAAGCGCGGGTATGGCCGCCGCAACTCGATCGCATTCTCGACCTCTGGAGGGGACTCTGCACCGGCGCGGAGAGTGCGCTTTGGCGCTGTGCCGGTGATGCAAGAGCGTTGAACGCGATTCTGGATTGGGCTCTCCGCCTCAAGGAAGGAATGCCCGCGTCCGATATCGACGCGGCGGTCCGTGTCTGCCTTGCGCGCGGATCCAGCCTGGGCCGCTTCGCCTGAAGCTGAATGGCTCGAAGCGTGCTCCGGGTTTCCCCTTGCCATGTTGGCCGCCCCTGTCCCGGCAAACCGGCTCCGGGCCGCGGGCGGCACAGTCATTCAGCTCATCAAGTCGGGCCTCGATCCGCAGCGCCTCGACTCGTTGAGGGAGATGGCCGAGGCAAGCCTGGGACAGGAGAGGCTCTCGCCCGCATCGGTACGCACGCTGCACCAGAAGCGGCTTCATCGCCACGTCCTGGAGCGGCTCTGCCGCGCGATTCACTCAGAACTTCAGCTCTCGCTGGAGTCCGCCGCAACAGAATCGCTGGGACTCCTCGTCGCGGCCTCGGCGAAATCGTGGCCGCTCGTCCAGGCCACCTTCGACCTGGCATTGCCGGCCGCTGCGCGGGCCTTTCAATCCGCGCTCGCCAACGACCTGTCGGCGTTCCGCACCTCCAGCAGTGGCGTTCGGGCCGAACCCGCTCTGTTCCCGATGTGCGCAGCCCGGCCGATCGGCTTGCATCTCTCCCTGCCTCCCCTGCCTCAGCGTCGTGCCTGCCGGGTGCTTGACGACCTCTCGGAGGCGGAAGTGGTGTCCACTCCGGGCGGCCGCATCGAAGTCCGCCCCCTGGCCGGGCGAACGGCACGGCTGCCCATCGGCGAAGAGTCACTGGTCCGGCGCCTGGCCGTGGCCCCCATGCGCGCCGCATCCCGCGAGCCCGGAGACGCGGCGGCTGACTTTGGCTGCGAAGACTGCTTGCACTCTTCCGGTGCGACTCCAACCTTCTTCTGGCGCAGGCTGCTCGAACGCTACGGCCTTCCGTCCCCTTACGGCAACGGCAATGCCCGCTTGCGAATCTCCGTCCCCTCGGCTTGGACGGAGATCTGGCACGAGTTGCCGCACTCCCGCGACGAATCTTTCCAACGAGTCTTCTCTTCAATCGCTGAAAACATCCAGTCCACAGTGCGCCGGTGGTTACCGCACCTGGCGCTAAAGGATGCTTCACAATACACTGAGCCCCTCACGGCCGGGCCGCTTTTGGTCTATGCCGCCTCACAGCCCTATCAGTGCTCGGGTAAACGCAGATTCACCCATGAGAGACTCACGGCCTCGGGCTTCCTGCTCGCCTTTAGCTCAGCCACCCAGGAGTTCGAGGGAATCCTCAGCGAAGTCCACCGCGAATTGCTGGCCTCGTCCCATCGTTCAACTCGTGCCTATGATCCGGCCAGAGCGCAGACTCTTCTCGGAAACGTCTTGCGCCAGAGGCGCTACTTCTCCAGCCTGCTGGCGATCGACTCCTTGCTGGTTGAGGAAGTGCTCCATCTCGCGGATTCGTCTGCCGAACTCAGCTCCCTGTCCGACACGCCGAAATTGGCCACCAAGTTGCTTCTGAAGTCCATCGACTCGGCTGAATCCGGCCTCTGCCGCAGGTTTCGCCGCATCTACGACTCGCGCTCCTTCGATCTGTTGCTCTCTGTCGTCTGGGTGGAAGCCACGGCCGCGGCTTGCCGGGCCATGGGAGCCGACGCCGAAGTTGCCGCAGTCCTCATGCTGGAGCATGACGGCGGATGCGAACACTTTCACAACGCCGCCGCGTTGGGCCGATGCTGAGCCACTTCGCCCCCATCCAGGTTTCCAGCCGGAACCAGTTCGGTCGGATCGTCAGCGGGATCAATCCCAGGGGAAGACCGGAATGGCAGCTAGGTCAGGGATGGTGTAGGGAGGGACGCGCCGGAAGTGGTCGCGGGCTTTCCTCTTCTCCGAGATCGGTGGTCTCAAGCCGAACGGGTCATCCTCGAATTCGCGGCAGGTGCAGTCCTCCCGCTGCCGCGCCTCGGAGAGGTTCGGCGGGTCATTCACGGCAGAATACGCCAATTCGAGCTGCCAGTTCAGGGCCTTTCTGTGCAGTTCCGCGATGCGGCGGCGTTTGAACCCCCAGCCGCAGACCGTGATCCGTTCGGGCCATTGGCCGGCGATCTGCTCATATCGATAGAGCCCGTAGAGGACATTGAGAAAAGAATCGAGGGCATAGTCTTCAGTGAATGCGCGCGCCTCGACGGCATGCCCCCACCAGCCATACCACTCGGCGATCTTCCAGTAGCCGAGTGCCTCACTCAGAGGTCCGGCCGCCTTTTCGGTCGCGCCGCCGGAGAACAGCAGCAGCGCCTCCGGGTCGGCTGCGGCCAGTTCAACTCCGGCACGGATGTGCTCCACAAAGAAGCGCGGTTCGCTGTTCTGGTAAGGCTTGAGATACCAGTTGGCATCCTCCAGCGGATCGCCGCGGAGGTTCCAAACCGCATGACCGGGAACGAGAACAAGGTGCCTGAACGAAGACATTAGAAAAGCAGGTTTTGTCCTGGTCCCGGCATCCGCCTGGGCACACGGAAGTGTTCGAATGCCCGATCGGTTCCAATGCGGCCGCGCGGGGTGCGGTCAAGAAATCCAAGCTGCATGAGATAAGGCTCGTAGACCTCCTCGATGGTGTCGGCTTCCTCGTCCGATGAAGCGGCGATGGTGCTCAGGCCGACGGGCCCGCCGCCGTACTTCTCGAGGATCGTCAGCATGATCTTCTTGTCCACCTCGTCCAGCCCCAGGGGGTCGACCTCGAGCAGGTCGAGAGAATCGCGGGCCACTGCAAGCGAGATTCGTCCGTCGGCCCGCACCTGCGCATAGTCCCGGACCCGCCGAAGCAGCCGGTTTGCGATCCTCGGCGTGCCGCGTCCGCGACGCGCGATTTCCACTGCGGCCTCCTCTTCTATGGAAGCCTCCAGCAGGCGGGCTGCGCGCAAAACGATCCTGGTCATCTCCTCCGCTTCGTAGTGCTTGAGGTACAGGACCAGCCCGAACCGGGAGCGCAACGGCGCCGTCAGCAGCCCTTGACGCGTTGTTGCGCCCACCGCGGTGAACTTCTGCACCGGAAGCGAGTGCGTTCTGGCGCCAGGACCCTGGCCGATAATGATGTCGATGCGAAAGTCTTCCAGCGCCGAGTAGAGCACCTCCTCGACGTCTGGCAACAGCCGGTGGATCTCGTCGATGAAGAAGACCTGCTGCGCGTGCAACTGCGAAAGGATGCCGGTGAGGTCAAGCTTCTTTTGCAGGATGGGCCCGCTGGTGTAGTTGATGGGGACCGACATCTCCTGCGCAATGATGTTCGCCAGCGTCGTTTTGCCGAGTCCGGGAGGCCCGATCAACAGCACGTGGTCCATGGCCTCGCCGCGGAGCTTCGCCGCCTCGATCGTGACGGACAGCAGTTCCTTCACTTTGTTCTGACCTGTAAAATCAGCCAGTTTCGAGGGGCGCAGCGCTGCCTCGAACTGAAGCTCTTCGGGCGACGCCGCCGCCGAGACGATTCGGCGTTCGGACTTGGAGGGTTCCGGCATGTGTGTAGAGATTCAGGTTATCGCAGCAGTTCGAGAGCTCGCCGGAATGTTCGTTCGAATCCGCCCCCCGCACCCAACTCCGTGATGGCCTTCCGCGCCGCCACTTCAGCCGCGCCACGTTGCGCGCCGAGGTTGGCGAGCGCGCTGGCCACGTCCGCCTCTTCGCGGGTCAGCAATGCCGCTGGTATTGCGGCGCCAGATGCGGAAGCGCCGGTGGGCAGGCCAACCTTGTCCCGAAGTTCAAGCACAATCCGCTCGGCTGTCTTCTTGCCGATTCCAGGCACGCGGACCAGCTTCTGCACGTCACCTCCACCTATGGCCGCGATCAAATCGTCCGCCGCCAGCCCCGACAGTGCCGTCATCGCCAGTTTCGGACCAATGCCGCTGACGGTAATCAGGCGCTCGAAGAGCGTGCGCTCCTCGGAGGTCAGAAAGCCAAACAACTGAAAGGCGTCCTCCCTCACGTGGGTGTGGATACGAAGCCGCACCTCCCGGCCAACCTCGGGCAGCGACGCATAGGTGCTCACCGAAATTGTCACGTCGTAACCAACCCCGGCCGCCTCGACGACAGCCTGGTTAGGGCTTTTTTCAAGCAGGACTCCGCGAACATGGGCGATCATCGGACCTTTACCCCCGGCCGTGTCATTCGCCACAGAATCCACATCAGGAACAACCCCGCCGCTCCTCCGAGAGCGAAGACCGACAGGATCGAAGCGTTCAGCAATCCGAGATCTGAATAGAGCCCCAGATCATCCCGCATGCCCCATACTTCGGTGATGAGCCCCTCGTCGAAGCGGAAGACCGTGGCCATCCGCCGCTCCGCCGGCACTCTGCCGAAGATCCTTTGCACGAGCCCTCCCAGCAAGCGCTTGGGCGTTTGGCGGAATATCCAGTACGTGAGAACCTTGTCACCTTCGGCGATCTGAAACAGAATCTCACTGCCTTGGCAGTCGCCGTTCAGATTGCACCAATTGACAAGTGTCTGCAACTGGCGGCCAGAGGTTTCCTCACTGGCATCGGAGCTCCGCGGATCGTGAACCCGTACACGCGCCGCCATAAGGGTCTTGACGGCCTCTGGCTTACCTTGAAACCATCCTTGTTCCAGATACCGGCGTGCATCAGCCTTGTTACGTTCGGCGACATCATCCGCGGCTGCGGCAACTAAGGGGATGGCTAGCAGGAACAGCACTCTCACAGTTCATAGGATAGAAGGATGGCCCGCAGATTGTTTTACCTGGACGAGGTCGAGCGCGAAAAAGCCTGGATTCGCGGCGAAACTGCGGAGCACCTGCGACGCGTCCTGCGCGCTTCCCAGGGCCAACAGTTCGAGCTCAGCGATGGAACAAGGTTCTATCTCGGTGAACTGGCTGGCTTCGGCCGGAATGAAGTCGAGTTCCGGATTCTGGAGTCTCGCGAGGCTTCCGCGCTCCTGCTGCGTGTGCATCTACTCGCCAGCCTGATCAAGTTCGACCACTTCGAATGGATGCTCGAGAAGTCCACCGAATTGGGGGTCGCGCGCATCACTCCGGTGAACGCGCTGCGATCAGATAAGGGGTTGGATCAGGCTGCTCTCAAGCGCGTGGAGAGGTGGCGCCGCATTGTCCGTGAAAGCGGGCAGCAGTCGAGGCGAGTCGCGGCGCCCGATGTCGGCGAACCGGTCAGCCTCCGGCAGGCTTTGGCCCAACACGGCCAGCTTCGGCTCTGGCTGGAGGAAGAATCTGGAGCAGTTCCGATTCTTCGGGCGGCTCCTGCCTCCGGCGACGTTGCACTACTCTGCGGTCCCGAAGGCGGCTGGGATGATCGCGAAAGAAACGAAGCCTCCGAATGCGGCTGGTTACCCGTGTCGCTAGGCCCCCAAATTCTCCGCGCCGAAACAGCCTGCCTTGCGGCGCTGGCGGCGCTCAATGCCTGCGCTTCGCTCTCTTCAAGCCCTACTGAGCCACTGCCGGCGCAGCAGACGTCGTCTGACGGCTCGCTTGACCCCACATAGCTCCGTACGGTTCATATCTGCGCCCGTTGAGCAGGACTCCCACCCATGTCGGCCTCACCCAGTGGTCGTAGGTCCACAACAAGACAGGCACCGCAAACAGAATTCCCGCGGTGAATTTGATCAGGGGGTGCAGCGGCAGGCGCATCAACGGGATTTCGATGATCACCAGCGCCACCGGATGAGCCATGTAGATCCAATAGGCGGAATCGGACAGGTAACGCCAGCGAGGATCAAGCACGTGCTTCGAACGAAGGAAGACCGCGATCAGCCCGTACACCATGAGCCACGCTGCGATCGAGTTGAGCCCCGCCACCAATAGTCTGGCCTTCGACTTCTGCTCCAGCGCCAAGAGGATAGGCACGGTCAAGGGCAGAGTCGCAAGGACATAGAGCCAACCTCCCCGGCTGAGCCTGGAGAGGGCTTCGCGGTGGAGCCATAGCCCCCAACCGAAGACATAGAAGACTGCGTAGGCGAGGTAGATCCGAAGCGGCGGAGTGAAGTCGTGCGGCGTATCCAGCAGGCCCATGCTCATCGAGGACAGCGTGGCGAAAGTGGGAATCGCGAAAATCAGCGGGCCCGCGGGGGATACCATCGCTCTGCGGAACCGGTCGCCGCTGAGCCAGCGATTCAAGTACCCCGAGAGCGGTGCTGCAGCCAGGCTGATGAACAGTAGAATCTGGAGGAACCAGAAATGGGCCGGTTCGATGTCGTTGGCCAGTTTTCCGCTGTGGTACCAGTGGGAAACTCCCGCCCAGCCGTCGCCGCGGTGATTCTCATACCAGAAGTAGATGGAGACGCAGCGCAGGAACGGGTAGATCGCGAACATCCCGGCGAGCAAAGGCAGGAACAATCGTGCGGTCCGGTTCTCGATAAACGCCTGCCAGCCCCGCTTGCCGATCAGCATCGCGCCGAAGAAGCCGGCCATGACGAAAAAGACAGGGAGTCGAAACAGGTGGATCCAGAGAACCAGAGCGTCCATCGCACGATTGGTCGCCGGGTCCTTCAGCCACCATACATCCGGCAGTGTGCAATAAGCGGTTGCGGAGTGGAGAACTACACCGAGGAGCATCATTGAAGCTCGAAGGGCGTCCAGTTCCGAGTAGCGTTCCGGCTGAGCAGGCGTCATCATGGTCAAAGGATGGCGGATACCGCGCCACGAATCGAGTAGCGCGAGGTAAACGCTACGGTAAGCGGCCCACTTACTCTATTGATTTAATGGAACTTCACCCTTCCGCCGAGGATATCCGCGCACAACTGGAGAAGATAGTCGCCAGCCCCGGTTTCGCCGGAGCCGGCAGGCTCTCTCCGTTTCTGCGGCACCTTGTGGAATCTGCTTTGGCCGGGCGACCTGATGGATTGAAGGAATCGGTGCTGGGCGTCGAGGTCTTCCAGCGTTCAGCGGGCTTCGATCCCCGCACCGACCCCATCGTCCGGGTCGAGGCCAGACGGTTGCGCGGCCGCTTGGGAGAATACTACTCGGGCGCGGGCGCCGGCGACTCAATTCGGATCGACTTGCCGAAGGGCGGCTACGTTCCGGTCTTCTCCGCGAGTGAGTGCGTGCCCCCACCGTCCAGGCGCGGTGCTTTGATTTGGGGTGGTGGGCTGGTCTCGGCCGCCGCCGTCGCCGCCGCATTGGGCGTCTGGTGGCACCGGAGCCGGCGAGTTCCAACTTCCGCTCCAAAGATCGCTGTATTGCCTTTCGTTAACCTGAGCGACGACGCAGCCAATGAGTACCTTAGTGATGGACTCACGGAGGAACTGATCGACAGGCTGGCAAAAGTACCCGCGCTGAAGGTGGCGTCCCGTGGGATGGTTTTCCAATTTAAGGGGGCAAAGACCGACATCCGTGAGATTGCCGCAAAGCTCGGTGTAACGGCGATTGTGGAAGGCAGCGTCCGGAAGCAGAACCGTCGCGTTCGAATCAGCGCGAGGCTGGTTGATGCAGATGAAGGCAATCCGATCTGGTCGAATACATACGACAGGGAGATGGAAGACATCTTTCAACTCCAGGAGGACCTCGCGTCGGCAATCGCCAACGCCCTCAGGGTAGAACTCAGACGGCAGGACGGCGCACAGAGGCCGGCGATCTCTCTTGAGGCATACAATCACCATCTGCAAGCCCGCTATCAGATGAACCTCTATTCGGTAGATGGCTTCCGGCGGGCTCTCGGACACCTCGAGAAATGCCTTGAGCTGGAGCCCGAGTTCGCTCCGGCCTTGGCGGACTCCTCAGTCACCTACACCTTCCTGGGGTACTACGGGGCAATGCCGGATGACGTAACGTGGAGTCGGGCGAGAAACTTCGCTGATCGAGCGATCAGGATCAACCCTGCCTTAGCCGAAGCATGGTCGGCAAGGGGATTGGAGGCAGGCTTCTACCGGTGGGCCTGGGAAGAGGCCCGGGCCTCGTGCGAAAAAGCGATCGACTTGAATCCGGCTTCTGCATTGGCGCATAGCCAATATGCCTTGGCCTATCTGCTGCCGACAGGAAGTGTGGACCAGGCGATAGGACATTTCGAGGAGGCTATCCGGCTCGATCCTCTGTTTTCCGTGGCGCAGTACGTTTTGGGTTTTGCCTACCTCTCGGCGGGCCGCTTCGAGGACGCAGCCAGGCAATATGCCCGAACGACGGAGCTGGGCAGTGTCCATCCGGACGTTTATTGGGACTACGGAATGGCTCTGGGATATCTGGGCCGGTACGCCGAGGCGCGAAAGGCATACGAGAAGAAGCGCTATCTGTCGGGCGAAAACCCCGGACATGGCGGCGGTCTCGAGGCCTGGTTTTCCGGCGATTTTGACAAGGCGCGGCGGGACGCGGCCGGGGTGGAGCGGATTGGCTTGGCGGGGCGGGAGGAGGCGATGGACCTGGCGCGGTATTACTCCATGGTCGGAAACAGGGAGAAGGCGCTGGAATGGCTGGAAACAGGCCTCCGTCGCAGAGAAAGACAAATGCTGTGGATTCTGGTCGATCCTCGGCTGAAGGCGATCCGGGGGCAGGAACGATACAAGACGGTAGTGCGAGAAATGGGTCTTGAGAAACTAAAAAGCCCCGGGTGAATACCGGGGCTTTTTGTATTAATCGGGCGACGTCCTACTCTCCCACACACTCGCGCATGCAGTACCATCGGGGCTGAGAGGCTTAACTACCGTGTTCGGGATGGGAACGGGTGGGACCCTCTCGCTATGGTCACCCAAAACTCGTGAACTCGAAAATTGTTCTGAGCTTGAGAACTGGATATTGACGGGTAATCCACTATTTGCAAGATCAAGAGTTGGCTCTATGTACGGAGTAAATTTTATGGTCAAGCCGAACGGGCTATTAGTACCAGTAAGCTCAACGTACTTACTACACTTACACATCTGGCCTATCAACCTGGTAGTCTTCCAGGGCCCTTATTACCTTTCGGTTGGGAGATCTCATCTTGAGGAAGGTTTCGCGCTTATATGCATTCAGCGCTTATCCTGACCGAACTTCGCTACCCAGCTGTGCCACTGGCGTGACAACTGGAACACAAGAGGTTCGTCCATCCCGGTCCTCTCGTACTAAGGACAGGCCCTCTCAAATCTCCTACGCCCACCACAGATAGGGACCGAACTGTCTCGCGACGTTCTGAACCCAGCTCACGTACCGCTTTAATAGGCGAACAGCCTAACCCTTGGGAGCTTCTACACCCCCAGGATGCGATGAGCCGACATCGAGGTGCCAAACCGGAGCGTCGATGTGAACTCTTGACTCCGATCAGCCTGTTATCCCCGGCGTACCTTTTATCCGTTGAGCGATGGCCCTTCCATACAGAACCACCGGATCACTATGTCCTGGTTTCCCACCTGCTTGACTTGTAGGTCTCGCAGTTAACCTGGTTTATGCCATTGCACTCGAAGGAGGATTTCCAAACCTCCTGAACCAAGCTTCGAGCGCCTCCGTTACAATTTAGGAGGCGACCGCCCCAGTCAAACTACCCGTCTACCAATGTCCCTGCTCCGGATAACGGAGCTAGGTTAGAATCACAGAACGATCAGGGTGGTATCTCACCATGGTGGCTCCTCCGAACCCAAGAGTCCGGATTCAAAGCCTCCCACCTATGCTGCGCAGACCGACCCATAATTCATTGATAGAGTGCAGTAAAGGTGCACGGGGTCTTTCCGTCTAGTGGCGGGCATCCGGCGTCTTCACCGGAACCACAAGTTCGCCGGGCAGCTTGTTACGACAGTCGCAGGATCGTTACGCCATTCGTGCAGGTCGGAACTTACCCGACAAGGAATTTCGCTACCTTAGGACCGTTATAGTTACGGCCGCCGTTCACCGGGGCTTCAATTCAGAGCTTCGCTTGCGCTAACCCCTCCTTTTAACCTTCCGGCACCGGGCAGGCGTCAGCCCCTATACGTCGTTTTTATGACTTTGCAGAGACCTGTGTTTTTGTTAAACAGTCGCCCTGCGCTATTCTCTGCGGCCCCGTCTTGCGGTGGGCACCCCTTCTCCCGAAGTTACGGGGTCAATGTGCCTAGTTCCTTAACAACCTATCACCCGAGCGCCTTAGAATACTCATCTCGACCACCTGTGTCGGTTTGTGGTACGGACTCCTCTTGGCTCTTAGCGGCTTTTCCTGGCAGACGAACCGGCGGATTTGCCTATCCGGTCCTCACCTCATCCACTGAAGGAAACCATTGCCGTTCCAGCGGACTTGATGCTGCGTCCCCGCATCGGTATCTCCTTAGGAGGTCACGGAATATTAACCGTGTGTCCATCGGCTACGCCTTTCGGCCTCACCTTAGGATCCGGCTAACCCTGAGCGGATTAACCTTTCTCAGGAAACCTTAGTCTTACGGCGGACAAGGGTTCTCACCTGTCTTATCGCTACTTATGCTGGCAGAGTCACTTCCGTCCGCTCCAGCCGTGCTCACGCTCGACCTTCGCAGCTGAACGGAACGCTCTCCTACCACCTGCCTTTCGGCTGATCCGCAACTTCGGTACTACGCTTGAGCCCCGTTGGATTGTCGGTACCGGGCGGCTCGACCAGTGAGCTATTACGCTTTCTTTAAAGGATGGCTGCTTCTAAGCCAACCTCCTGGCTGTCATAGCCTCCCGACTTCCTTTCCCACTTAGCGTAGATTTGGGGACCTTAGTTGGCGGTCTGGGCTCTTCCCCTTTTGACAATCAAGCTTAGCCCCCGACTGTCTGACTCCCGTGCATTCGTTCTCGGCATTCGAAGTTTGGTTGGATTCGGTAACCTGGGAAGGCCCCTAGTCCATTCAGATCTCTACCACCGAGACGGTCCACACGAGGCTAGCCCTAAAGCTATTTCGGAGAGAACGAGCTATCACGGAATTTGATTAGCCTTTCACCCCTACCCTCAGCTCATCCGAGCTGTTTTCAACCAACACCGGTTCAGGCCTCCATCAGCTGTTACACTGACTTCACCTTGGCCAAGGGTAGATCATCCCGCTTCGCGTCTTTTCCCAGCGACTAAGCGCCCAGTTAGGACTCGCTTTCGCTTCGGCTCGCTTTCGCTTAACCTTGCCACTGAAAAAAACTAGCCAGCTCATTATTCAATAGGCACGAGGTCAGGCATGCCCTTGCGGCATAGCCCTCCCACTGCTTGTAGGCATGCGGTTTCAGTTACTATTTCACTCCCCTCGCAGGGGTGCTTTTCACCTTTCCCTCACGGTACTAGTTCACTATCGGTCGCAATCGAGTATTTAGCCTTGCCGGATGGTCCCGGCGGATTCCAGCAGGGTTTCTCGTGTCCCGCGGTACTCAGGAGCCACTTAAGGAGGATTGCATTTTCGCCTACAGGGCTATCACCTTCTATGGCCGGACTTTCCAGACCGTTCGACTAACGCTTTCCTATCCCTTGTTGCTACTCTCTCGACCTCTCCCGCCAGTTTGCCCAGCGCGACGCCGGACGAGAGAGTAATTGTGGTCCTACAACCCCGAGCTCTCCTTTCGAATCACTCGGTTTGGGCTGTTCCGATTTCGCTCGCCACTACTATCGGAATCTCTGTTGATTTATTTTCCTCCGGGTACTGAGATGGTTCACTTCCCCGGGTTCGCTCTCGTACGCCTATGTATTCAGCGCACGATACCTGGTGTTCACACCAGGTGGGTTGCCCCATTCGGAAATCTCCGGATCACAGGCTGCTTGCGCCTCCCCGAAGCATATCGCTGCTAGCTACGTCCTTCATCGCCTGATTGCGCCAAGGCATCCACACGCATGCCCTTAGTAGCTTGACCATAAAATTTACACCGATACACAAAGCTTAACTCGAGACCCACTCAAGACGTAGGCTGTTCTTTGCGCTCTTGCGTGCCTACTCCCCTGATCCGCCTGCGCCAGTAGAACTTGCTACCAGCGCCGGCGTCTCGGATGACGTCGGCAATCTTGTGGATTTACCCGTCAATATTCAATTGTCAAAGAACCTGCTCCAGGATCCTTACGGACCGATGGGACCTGATCAGCTCAGGAGGCGATGCTCTCTCATCTGCCCTCTTCATCAGAGGTACGAACGAAAGCATCGGTTTCTGGTCTGATCAGCGCTTCATGGTCTGGTGGTGGGCCTGGGTAGATTCGAACTACCGACCTCACCCTTATCAGGGGTGCGCTCTAACCACCTGAGCTACAGGCCCGGAGTTGAGACTGGACTGGTGGAGCTGATCGGGATCGAACCGACGACCTCCTGAATGCAAATCAGGCGCTCTCCCAGCTGAGCTACAGCCCCCTGCTGATCGAGAATGGAGGCCGAAGAGTCTGTCCGAAGACTCCCTCCGACCTCTACCTCTCACCAGGTTATCGAGGCCAGTTGAACGCGAGGCGAGGAGACAAGCTCACCCGCACTAGTCAAATTCACCAACTCAACTCTAAGTGGAGACCGGGACGGACCGACTCACGCCGAACTGCTGGTCTGAGCTGCCCTTGGGACTCGATTTGCTATCCCCGTACAAACGGGACTTCGATCCGGTTCTCTCTTAGAAAGGAGGTGATCCAGCCGCAGGTTCTCCTACGGCTACCTTGTTACGACTTCACCCCAATCATGAGTCATACCTTGGGCCGCTGCCTCCCTTGCGGGTTAGCACGCAGACTTCTAGTACAACCCACTTTCGTGATGTGACGGGCGGTGTGTACAAGGCCCGGGAACGTATTCACGCCGCCATGCTGATCCGGCATTACTAGCGATTCCAGCTTCACGCAGGCGAGTTGCAGCCTGCGATCCGAACTGAGACCGGTTTTTTGCGATTTGCTCCCCCTCGCGGGTTGGCGTCGCATTGTACCGGCCATTGTAGCACGTGTGTAGCCCTGGACATAAAGGCCATGATGACTTGACGTCATCCCCACCTTCCTCCAGCTTATCGCTGGCGGTCCCCTGAGAGTTCCCAACTTAATGATGGCAACACAGGGCAAGGGTTGCGCTCGTTGCGGGACTTAACCCAACATCTCACGACACGAGCTGACGACAGCCATGCAGCACCTCGACTGGACCTCCCTTGCGGAAGTAACCATGTTTCCACAGTCGTTGACCAGCCGTTCGAGCCCAGGTAAGGTTCTTCGCGTTGCGTCGAATTAAACCACATGCTCCACCGCTTGTGCGGGCCCCCGTCAATTCCTTTGAGTTTCAGCCTTGCGACCGTACTCCCCAGGCGGCAAACTTAACGCGTTAGCTTCGGCACGCACCCAATGAAGGGCGCACACCAAGTCTGCATCGTTTAGGGCGTGGACTACCAGGGTATCTAATCCTGTTTGCTACCCACGCTTTCGTGCCTCAGTGTCAGTCATGGTCCAGGAAGCCGTCTACACCGCAGGTGTTCCTCCTGATATCTACGCATTTCACCGCTACACCTGGAATTCCACTTCCCTCTCCCACACTCTAGCCGGCCAGTTTTCGGCGCACCCTCCCAGTTAAGCCGGGAGATTTCACACCAAACTTGGCCAACCACCTACGCACTCTTTACGCCCAGTAATTCCGAACAACGCTTGCTGCCTACGTATTACCGCGGCTGCTGGCACGTAGTTAGCCGCAGCTGCTTCTGCAGGTACCGTCATAATCGTCCCTGCCGAAAGAACTTTACACCCCGAAGGGCTTCATCGTTCACGCGGCGTCGCTGCATCAGGGTTTCCCCCATTGTGCAAGATTCCCCACTGCTGCCTCCCGTAGGAGTCTGGCCCGTGTTTCAGTGCCAGTGTGGCCGTGTGCCCTCTCAGGCCGGCTACCGATCGTCGCCTTGGTGAGCTTTTACCTCACCAACTAGCTAATCGGCCGCGGACTCCTCTTCTGCGCCTTTCGGCTTTCTCCTCTCGGACTTATGCGGTATTAGCCCAGGTTTCCCCAGGGTTATTCCCCACCAGAAGGTAGATTATCCACGTGTTACTCACCCGTGCGCCACTTTACTCATGGATTGCTCCACTTTCTCGTTCGACTTGCATGTGTTAGGCGCGCCGCCAGCGTTGATTCTGAGCCGGGATCAAACTCTCGTTTGAAATTGCAGAGTTGATTCGCCCCGGTTTACTCAAAGCTGAGTCGGAATTGACTTCGCGTTCAACCAGATTGTCAATGATCTGAACAGCGTCAACCTATCCTTGCGGAACGGTTAACAACTGCCGGCCTCGAAAGGCTTTTGAGACGCACCCACCCGAAAACAACGTTCTCGAAGCAGGTTTATCTCAGAACTTGGAAACTTGAGGTTCGCTTCGGACCCTCGGCTGACTTACTGTTCTATGTCGACAACGTGCAGAGTTCGTTTCCGCTCTCTCAGATCGTTGTCTACCAGCAGTCAGCGTCCATTTACCAGACTAACAGGCAGGGCCGAAGTTGGCAAGATTATTTTCTTGCTTTTTTCTGCCCGCCGCTTTCGTCCGTCACTGGGCGTCCGTCGCGGCCACGTAGATCAGAATAACATCCTCCCTCGAACCCCGCAACACAACCGCCACATTTTCTTCAGGTATTTTCTTGCACCTCGTAACCCACTGGGAGCACACAACTTAACATTCACAGACCATTCCGTTCCATGATATGCTGGTCGCCGTAGTGTTCAGCCGGCAACAGAGAAAGCTCCGTCCGATCCTCGCCCTTTGTGATCTGCTCGTCTTTTGGCTTGCCTTCGAGGCTGCTTATTGGACGCGCTCCCAACTCACTTCCCTCCGCGACTTCTTTCTTACTCCGGCCACGCATACCCTGCTGCTGGTCGCCACCCTGGCCCTCGGGTCGGCCGCCGGATGGTGGCTCGAAGTCCTTAATCGCGCATTGACGGCTTCCCGCTCTCTGCTTCTTCTTGATGCCTTCCGCCAGAGTGTTATCGCCACTGTTGGCATCCTCTTGTTTCAATACCTCCAGCGCATCGACCTGAGCCGCCCGTTTCTGGCTTTCCTCCTGCTTTATGCCACCGTCGGCCTATGTCTCCTTCGCGGACTCCTCCGCCTTCTGATTGCCCGATCTTCAGCCGCGCCCCTTTCAAGACGCGTTATCTGGATCGCTGGTAGCAGCCCTGCCGCTGCCCGAATTGCCCAACACCTGGAAGAGAGCCGCCGTTACGGACTGTGCCTGGAAGGTTTTCTCGGAACCGCAACCCTGCCCCCTGGCCTGTCTGGTAACTACCGGACCCTCGGCTGGGATCGCCTTCCTGTCTTGCTTTCCTCTGAGGTCGTCGACGAGATCATCTTCGCCGTGGACACAGCGGAACTGAGCCGGCTTGAAGATATCCTGCTGCTCTGCGACGAAGAGGGTGTGCGCACTCGTGTGGCGATTGACATCTTCCCGCACGCCCGCACATTGGTCGACCTGGAGCAGCTCGAGGGCGAGCCCCTGCTGACCTTCTCTGCCGCGCCTCATGACCGCCTTGCCCTTCTAGTCAAGCGAATGGTGGATTTGCTTCTTTCGGCGACTGTATTGCTCGTCCTGTCGCCGCTTCTGGCGGCCATCGCCATCGCCATACGAGTCTCCTCGCCCGGTCCGGCAATCTTCAGCCAGCGACGCTGCGGCCTCAACGGCCGCGTCTTCACTATCTTCAAGTTCCGCACCATGTCGGACGGCGCGGAGAGCCGCCGCGCCGAACTGGAACACTTGAACGTCAAGCGACTCAATTTCAAGATCCCCAACGATCCCCGCCTCACTCCCCTCGGCCGCTGGCTCCGCAAGTTTTCCCTCGACGAGGTCCCTCAGTTCTGGAATGTGTTGCGCGGTGAAATGTCCCTGGTCGGGCCGCGCCCCGCGATTCCGGAAGAAGTGCAACAATATCAGCGGTGGCAGCGCCGCAGGCTGCGGATGCGTCCCGGGCTGACGTGCCTTTGGGTGCTCGAAGGCCGCGATTCACTGGATGTGGACGAAGTGATGCGGCTGGACTTGGCTTACATCGACCGCTGGTCGCTGCCCCTGGACTGGAGCATCATGATCCGGACAGTCCCTGTCGTATTGACCGGGAAAGGAGCTCACTGAAACATGCACTTGATCCCCACTGAGGAAGAAGTCGTCGAACTGCTGCGCGCGCACCGGCGCGCTGCGAACCGGGCACTTCGAGTACCCCAACGGATTGCACTCGGATCGATACTTGCAGGTGGCGCGCGCCATGCGCCACTACGAGACGGCCAAGATCTTCAGCGTGGCGCTCAGCCGCAGGTTGCGTGCACACCCTGAGATCCGCGCGATTGTGCCCGAACTCTCCATCGTCGCACCGGCTACTGGAGGCCTCCCCGTCGCCTACGGCGTGTGCGAAGCGCTTCGCGCCCACAAGGTGTACTGGGCTGAACGCGCCGATCAGGGAGGGCCGCTGCGGTTCCGCCCCAACCTGGAGCCAGAGGCAGGTGAGAAAGTCCTTCTGGTCGACGACATTCTGCGCAGCGGCAGGAAGCTCACCGAACTCCGCTCGATGATCGAAGCGCGCGGCGCGAAGGTCGTGGGCTTGGCTGTCGTTATCTACCAACCCAATCCCGAAACGCCCAGTTTCGGCGATCTGCCCTTCTACTACCTCGCCAAGCTCGACGCCATGTATTACTTCAACAGCGACGAAGCAATCGCGAAAGGGCACCTCGAGGGCACGGCCGAGAAGGTCTGGATCTGATCCGGCCGATCAGAAATTCAGCTTCAATCCGAACTGAAACTGGCGCGCGTCGTAGGCTGATGTGTAGGCCAGCGGCGTGGTCGCCGGCAAACCCGCAATCCCGTGAATCTCCGTGCCGAGCAGAGCCGCCGGCCCGACCCCCACTGTGTTGTTCACCGTCTTGAAATTGGTATGGTTGGCCAGGTTGAATCCCTCGGCCAGGAACTCGATGCTGCGCGCTTCGTTCTTGCCGAACGGGAAGCGCCGCGACAGCCTCAGGTCGAAGGAGACGAACTTCGGCCCCTGCCCCATGTTCCGTCCCAGTGGGAATGGCCTGTCGTTGGTGACATAGCCGTCGCCATTGATGTCAGCACCCGTCAGCACGTTGAAGGGCCGCCATGAATTTGCCTGAAAAATCGGCGACACGCTCCACGCTCCGAAAATGTTGTTCGCCGCGCTCTCTCCTGGCCCTGTCGGCAGTGGCGACCGGTAGACCGCGTTCACTACAACGCGATGCGCATGATGAAAAGCCGAGAGTGCCCGCTCTGTGCGCTTGTTGAGCTGATCCATCGGTGAAAAATCGCTGTTGTAATCCGTCACGTCGTCGATCGCCTTCGAGAACGTGTAGTGCGCGTTGATCGAGAAGTTCCTATCGAATCGCTTCTGCACCTGCACAATCCCCGCGTGATAAAAACTGTTGCCGTCGTAGGTGAAGATGTTCTTCTGCAGCAGCGTCGGATCGTAGCGGCCATAGATGGGCGTTCCGTTGAGATTGAACCGGCCCGTGTAGAACAGATTCCGTCCGGTGATGCGCGGAATCCCCAGTGTTCGGTTGAAGTTGTATGCCCCACTGAGGGCGTAGCTTCCCACGGCGCGTTCGATCTCGAAACTGGCCTGCTGCGCGTACCCTTGCCTCAGCTTGTCGCTGCCGAACTCAACTCGCAGCGGCAAACCCGGCCCGACTGTCACGCCGTAGGGCGCCAAGTCAGCCGGCGTAATCGGTCGAACGCCAATCACACCCGCCCTGAGCAGCCCCTGGAAAATGTCTGCCGACGTTGTCGGCAGCCCCGTCTGCGGATTGTTGATTCCCGCGACGCCCGTCAACGGCACGAATACCTGGTTGATCAGTGTCCCCGACAGCGTATCGGCGATCGTCGGAATCTGCGTGTTCGTCGGCATGTAATAGATGCCGTACCCGCCGCGAAACGCCCAAGCCTTGTTGCCTGGCGACCAGGCAAAGCCGACTCTAGGCGAGAAGTTGGTCAGGTCTGAGCCAACCACCGCCGGATTCAGTTCGAGGTCGTATCGCATCCCCCCGCTCAGCGTCAGGTTGCGCGACACGCGCCACGCATCCTGCACGAAAAAGCCAAAGCGCTTGCTCCAACCGATCCAGTTCGGATCGCCGAATCCCTGTTGGTAAAACGTCGGCAGCCCCAGCGAAAACGCCTGCAGCGCGTTGATCGGCGCGGCGATGGCCGGAACCAGTTCAGGCCGCCCTGCCTGCACGACAATCTGCCCAAGCTGCGCCGCGAACTGCGGATTTCCCGTCGCCGAGTTCATCACGGACCCCAGCGGCACCGCCTCGCCAAAGCTGAATCGGCCGCCGAAGAACGTCTCCGAGATCACCGTTGCCCGCACTGGATTGATGTCGAAGCCGAACTTCACGTTGTGCTTTCCGCCCGTATAGCTCCAGTTCTGCATTGCCTGAAAGTGCCTCTCGTAACTGGAAAAAGGCAGGAAAATGTCCCGGCCGAACAATCCGTAGCCCGTCACGTTCTGTTCCGGACCCCACGGGTCCGTCGGCTGTACATGCAAGCGGTTGTAGTTGAACATCAACCTGTTTTCGAGAACCCAGCGGTTGCCGAGAATCAGGTTGTCATTCAGCATCACGGTCCCGTCGTACTGCTTGAACGAACGCCCACGATCGTAGGCGACGAGAGCGCCGAATTGCGATGCCGGCTGCTGCAGGTTCGCCGTGCTCGCCCTCATGTAGAGCGAGTGCGTATCCGAGAAGCGGTGATCGAATCGCACGGACACGCTCTGTGTGTCCTCCGAGAATGGGAACGTGCCGCTGTTGCTGTCGAACAACTTCACCACCCGCTGATTCAATCCCGGCGTCAGCGCGACTCGCATCGCCGCTGCGACGCCGGCCAATTGCGGATTCCCCGAACCTGCCATGAACTGCGTCAATTGCTGCTGCGACGGCGTCAGGCTCGTAAACGCGGTCCGGTCCTGCAGTATCGGCACGAAGCCCGTCTCCTGCCGGTCAAGACGCTCGTAGGCGCCGAAGATAAAGCTCTTGTCCTTGCGCAACGCTCCGCCCGCTGTGGCCCCCGACTGCACGCGCGTGAAGGCGCTCTTCCCAGGGTCGAAATAATTGCGCGCTTGAATCGACTTGTGCCTCAGAAATCCGAATAAATTGCCGTGCCAGTCGTTGCTGCCGGACCGCGTCACAATGTTGACCGTTCCTCCAGCCGCCCAACCGAACTCAGCAGATGCCGTATTGCGATTGATCTGGAACTCCTGCACCGCTTCCTGACTCACTGTCAGTCTCACACCGCCAGAAGAAAGATAGCCCTCCACGCCATCTACGAAGAATCCGTTTCCGCGGCCGTTCCCGCCGCCGAAGCTGATGCCCGACTGAGGTGTCTGAGCCACGCGGAAATCGCTGCCATCCACAAGGTCGGACGTGTCGGCCGTCGCCGGTGACAGCAAGGCGAAGTCCAGGTAATTGCGGCGGTTGATCGGCAGATCGCGGATCCGCCCTAACTCGATCGTGCTCGCCTGCTGAATCCGCTCCGGATCCACCACCGCCATCTCGGCCATGACATCGATCTGCTGCCCGAAGTTGCCGACTTCCATCTGCACCTCCAGGCTCACCGAGTCGCCCACCCGGATCTCGACCCCCTCGATCACCTTCGTGCTGAAGCCGCTCCGCTCCACGCGCAGCTTGTAGCGGCCCGGCGGAACGGCAGGGAAGCTAAACCGCCCTTCCGGTCCACTGGAGACCTCCCGTTGGAAGCCCCGGCTTTCGTCAATCAGGCTCAACCGGGCGTTCTCCATCACCGCTCCGGTCTGGTCGGCGACGCTGCCCAGCAATTCACCCGCGTTGCTCTGCGCTTGCCCGAACGCACTTCCGGCCAAAGCCGCCATCACGAACACGATTCGACTCAGAATCATCAGGATCTCCGGGCCCCCAGGAGTAGGTCAGCGAAACATTGAGAGTGTAACATTAGGGACACATTCGGTTCGAGTAAAGTTTCCTCAACCTTATTCGACAGCGGCGCTGCGCTGGGATTTGCATAATGGCAACATGCCGCTTTATGGTGCCGTTGAAGCCGGTGGGACCAAGTTCATGGTCGCCGTGGGACAGAGTGCATCCGCCGAACCGCGTGAGGTCAAGCGAATCCCCACATCCAGCAATCCGATGGACACGCTCAAGGAGGTACTCCACTTCTTCGCGGCGCATGGCCCTTTGGACGCAATCGGAGTAGCGACATTTGGCCCTGTCGACTTCGAGAAGGGGACCATCTCGACGACTCCCAAGGAAGGATGGAGCCATTTCCCATTGCGCGGGGAACTTGAACGCGCGCTGAACGTGCCTGTCGGCTTCGACACCGATGTCAACGGCGCGGCGCTGGCAGAGGCGAGACACGGGGCAGGGCAGGGCGTACAGAGCCTTGTCTACATCACTGTGGGGACGGGAATCGGCGGCGGCGCCATCATCGCGGGCAGGCCCGTCCACGGCCTGCTTCACCCGGAGATGGGCCACCTCCCCGTGAGGCTGCACTTGGAAGAACCCGCCGGATTCAAAGGTGTCTGTCCCTACCACGGTAATTGCCTGGAGGGTTCGGCGAGCGGTCCTGCGATCGAGGCGCGATGGGGGATGCCGGCAGCCCAACTTCCCCCGGACCACGTGTCCTGGCGCATCGAGGCGGATTACCTGGCACAGGCTTGCCTGAGCATCAGCGTGATTCTGTCTCCGGAGCGCATCGTTCTCGGCGGCGGCGTCATGGACCAGCCACACCTTCTCGATATGGTCCGCTCGCGACTGGGACAACTCAATGACGGCTACATCCCGCTTCCCGTCCTCTCGGCCCCCGGATTGAAGTACCCCGGCCTGACCGGAGCATTCGTTCTCGCTGAGGAGGCCCTCCGATGAGCGCGCGGCAGAATATCAGCTCTGGCGCCAAGTGGGAGGACATCGTCGGCTACTCGCGCGCTGTCCGGGTAGGTCCACACGTCTGGGTAGCAGGCACAACAGCAGTCAGCGGCGCAGGCGAAGTCGTGGGTGAAGGCGACGCCTACGTGCAGGCCGCCTTCATCTTTCAGAAGATCGCGACGGCTCTGGAGAAGGCAGGCGCATCGCTGAACGATGTCGTCCGCACCCGGATGTACATCACGAGGCTCGAGGACGAAGCCTTGATCGGCAGGGCTCACTTCGAAGCACTTGGCGCAGTCCGCCCTGCCGCCACCATGATCCAGATCTCGGCTCTTGTCGACCCCAGGCTCCTGGTCGAAATCGAAGTCGACGCCTTCATCGAGACGCCGTAAACGGCAAGAGCCGCCCTTGCGGGCGGCCCTTGTCCGATTCGAGCGTTTAGCTGTTTACCAGTTGACCTTGAAGCCGAGCTGAATGTAGCGCGGCGTTCCGTTCTGGTCAGAGGCCTGGTGCGGGAACATCGTGCCGAACGTGGGTTGTTCGGATCGGTGTTGAACCCGTCGTTGCGGCCGTAGAAGTTGTGGTTGAGCAGGTTGAACGCCTCCATGCGGAACTGAGCGCGGATGCGTTCAGTGATGAAGAACGACTTGTTGATCGAGGCATCCATGGTGAACGCATGGTGCTTGCGGATCTGGCCGGAGCGCGACGGCGTGTAGCGCGGAGCGTAGCCGGCGGTCTGAGCCATGCGTAGTTGGCGGGGTCCGTGCCGCAGCCCGCTGTGAGCGAGTACGGTTGCGGCGCGATGCGTCCCGTTGTTCTGCTGGCGCAGGACGCAGGGATTCCAGCCGCGGACCTGGTGGGCCTTCCAGTCCGTGCGTGCCGTCCCAGCCGCCGCCTGGAGTGCGCGGATCCTTCAACTGGATCACGTTGCCAGGCAGGTCGTTGGGCTCGCCGGAGCTGTTGTTGTAGTAGGTGGAGAACTGCCAGCCGCCGATGATCTGGTTGACCCAGCCGCTGGACGTTGCCGCCGAACTTCTTGCCTTTGCCGAAGGGCAGTTCGTAGACCGTGGTGAACTTGAAGATGTGCGGACGGTCGTTGAAGTAGAGGCCCTGCTGCATTCACGTTGGCGTAGGGATCGTTGAAGCCCCAGCGCTCCATCATCTTGCTCCACGTGTAGTTGGACATCAGCGTGAGGCCGCGGCCCAGACGCAGGTTGTAGTTGACCTGCAGCGAGTTGTACCAGATCTTCGAGTCGTTGCGGCCCTGTTCGAGCAGGTTGCCGTTGAACTGCGGGAACGGACGGTTGATGTCGAACTGCGAGATCGTGTTCGGCGTGAAGTAGCGGAGTGCCGCGGAACGCCGCGACGCCCTTGAACGGATTGGTGACCTGCGCGTCGCAGAAGACCGGGCTGCCGCCTTCCTGCAGGTTGCACTGCTTGCGGAAGTCGAGCGACGGGATGTTGAAGTTCCGTCTCGTCGTTGGCCCCGATTGTGCGGCTGCCGACGTAGGAAACGTCCAGGGTGCTGTTGCTTGGTGGTCTGGTACTGGACGCCAAACGAGAACTGATGCACGTAGGGCGTGCGCATGTTCGGGTTGTACCAGTTGTTGTTCCGGCCGACGAATGTCGAATAGCCGGCGGAGGACCCGGTCGGGTAGTTGATCCCGGTCGGGTACGGATTGCTCAACAGGTCGCTGCGCGCCAGCGTCCGGCCGTCGTCCAGCGAGTTCGTCAGCGGCGTGGTCTCCTGGAACCCGGCGTACTGCAGGGAGTTGTTGTTCGGGTTCATCGAGTACAGACCGTAGCCGCCGCGCAGCACGAGTCTTTGGTGCAGCTGATACGCCGCGCCGACGCGGGGCTGCCAGTTGTTCAGGTCGTTGTTGCCGACCGTCCGCGGGTTGCCGTTCACGCCGGCGAACTCGAAGCCGCCCTTGAGGTTGGCCAGCTGCGGATACAGCGCCTTCATCTCGGCCGGAATCTGGCTGACGATCGGGCTGGCAACCGTCGAGTTGAAGCCACGGTTCATGCGGTTGTACTTCTCATCCGGCGCGCCGTTGTAGTCCCAGCGCAAGCCGAGGTTCAAGTCAGCTTGCGGCTGATCTTCCAGTCGTCCTGGAAGTATGGCGCGAAGTACCACTGCCGGTTGAACGGATACAGCGGGTAGTTCGACGAGCCGCTCGACGCCGCCGAGCAGGAACGACGCGTAGCCGTCGCCGCGATACGTGTCGCGCCTGGTTGAACACGCTGCTGCGTCCACTGTGTCTGCCCGCGTGAAGTACAGGATGTTGCCGCTGTTCTGCTGGATGTAGTGGATCCGGCGCATGTCGATGCCGAACTTCATCGTGTGGCTGCCGGTGATCTTCGTCACGTTCCCCATCAGGTTGTAGTTGTTGGTGATGTTGATGCTCTGGTAGCGGCCCAGTGTCGGAGTAGCCGTTGGTGAACTCCCAGCGGCCGAAGTACGTTGGGCTCGGCAGCTGCTGATCAGGCTCGCAGGGCAGAGCCGAGTTTGGTCAGGTCGAAGCCCTCGTTCGCCGGCCCGAAGCCCTTCTCGATGAAGCGGTTGTAGGAGGCGCGGACGTTCACGACCATCGTCGGCGTGAGCGTGCCGACCCAGTCGATCACGTAGGCGTCGTTGATCCGCTGGAACGGCTGCTGGCCGTTCGTGCCCGACGATGTTGTCGATGCCGTTGACGGCGCGGTCTTCCGTCCGGTCGTTCGATGCGTGACGGAAGAAGGCGCGGTGCTTGTCGCCGAAGTTCCAGTCGAACTTCAGGATCAGGTTGTAGAACTTGTCCTTCGCCGCGTACTCGGGCAGCTGATGGTTGTTGGTTCGAATAGCGGCTGCCGCCCGGGGTCGGCGCGTTCGGCGCGGCATGTAGCCGGTCACCGCCTTGGCCATCGGGTTGATCATGTTGCGCCGGAATGATGTTGCCCGGGAACGGCCTGCGGACCGGATTGCCATTCGCGTCCAGCGAGTAGTCGTAACGGGTTGTAGATCGTGACCGGCCTGGCCCGATGGCGTTGCACAGCTTCGAGAAATCGCCGTTGCGCATTTCCGGCTCGGGATAGGAGTTGCGCAGGAACTGCGGCCACTTCTCGCGGTAGTTCTCAAAGCTGCCCAGGTAGAACAGCTTCACCGGCGCGTCCTTCTTCAGGAGCTTCGGGATGTAGACCGGGCCGTCCACCTGGAAGCCGTACTGGTCGAGGTAGTGGTCGGGCCGTCTTGGAGCCCGACGGCGTTGTTCTGGAATGTATTGGCGTCCAGCGGCTGCCGGCGCAGGAACTCCCAACCGGATGCCGTGGAACCGTTGCCGCCCGCTCTTCAGCACGACGTTGAAGACGCCGCCGCCGGTCTTGCCGTACTGCGCGTCGTAGGAGTTCTGCTGCACGCTGAACTCCTGCACGGCGTCGACGATCGGCACGTAGGCGATGTTGTTGCTCGCCCGCCTGGCGCGTTGTTCGGCGCGCCGTCCATCAGGAACTCGTTGTTGGACTGGCGGCCGCCGTTCACCGACCATTCGGCGATCGCGCCGTTGTCGAACGGCCGCTGCCAGATGGCCGCGCCGCGGAACGTGACGCCTGACATCATCGCGCCCAGCATGAACGGATTGCGCGCGTTGAGCGGCATTTCCGATACCACCTGCGTGGTCACGACTGCCGCCGGCTGGCCGTCTGCGTTTCGAGCATCGCCGACTCGGCCGTCACGTTGATCGATTCGGTCACCGCGCCGACTTCGAGCGTGATGTCGATACCGGCAACCTGGCCGACCTGCAACGTGATGTTCTCGCGGTTGAACTGCTTGAAGCCGGTCGCGGTCACGGTCAGCTTATACTGGCCGGGACGCAGGAACGGCACTGTATAGGCGCCGGAAGTATCCGACGTCGCGGTAGCTGGTTTCATTGTTTGCTACGTTGACGGCCGTGAATCTTTGCATCTGGTACGGACGAGCCGCTCGCATCGATGATGCGGCCGCTGATCGTGGCGCGGAACTCCTGCGCCGAAATGCAAACACTCACCAGCGCCATCAAGACAAGGATGGACACGTTTCGTGTTTTCAACTGGACCCCCTGCAAACACTTTTGTAAACAGACCAGGCAGGTCTCACGCCCACCCGGTTCTTGGGTGGAATATTATCACAAGAGGTGAAAGCGGGTACAGCACTACTGGGGCTCATGTCGTTGGCGCAAGTGCTTGACCCGCAACCCTTTGATTCCATTGACGGCATAGTACAGTTTCAGCTCCGAAACTCCTGGACTCCGGAGAAGCATCAGCCCGAAACCATGCCCGGCGGGGTGGCCGCGCTGGATTTTGACAACGACGGCCGGCTGGATTTGTTCTTTGTTAACGGCGCTTCGCAGCCCTCCCTCAGGAAGACCGGACCCGAATGGTGGAATCGCCTCTACCGCAATCTGGGCAACTGGAAATTCGAGGACGTCACCGAAAAGGCCGGACTCCGCGGGGATGGCTATGGCATGAGCGCCACCGCCGGCGATTACGACAACGACGGCTTCACTGACCTGCTCGTCACCGGCGTCGGCTTCAACACCCTCTACCGCAACCGCGGCGATGGCACCTTCGAAGACGTCACCGCAAAAGGCCGGCATCAAGCCGACCGGCTGGTCAATCGGCGGAGCCTGGTTCGACTCGGACAACGATGGCGACCTCGATCTCTTCATCGTCAATTACTGCGTCTGGAACCCCGCGACCGAGCCCTTCTGCGGCGACAAAGTCGCCGGCTACCGCACCTACTGCCACCCGAAGTACTACGCAGGACTGCCCAACAATCTCTACCGCAACAACGGCGACGGCACCTTCACCGACATCAGCGGCGAAGCCGGAATCAGCGGCAAGATCGGCAAGGGCATGGCCGTCGCCGTCGCCGACTACAACGGCGACGGCCGCACGGACCTGTTCGTCACCAACGACACAACACCCAACTTCCTCTTCCTCAACCAAGGCGGCAACCGCTTCACGGAGGCCGGCCTCGCGGCCGGTGTCGCCGTCGTCGACGACGGCAAGATCCTCTCCTCCATGGGTGCCGGCTCCCAGGATTTCGACGACGATGGCCGGCCGGACATCTTTCTCACTGCCCTCACCAACGAGACTTTCCCGCTCTTCCGCAATCTCGGCAACGGCCTGTTTCAGGAAGTGACTTACAAGAGCCGCATCGGCGCCGCCTCCCTGCAGCAAAGCGGCTGGAGCTTCGGCATCTTCGACTTCGACAATGACGGCTGGAAGGACATCTTCGTCGCCAACGGAGACGTGCAGGACAACACCGAGATCTACTCCAGCCGCCGGTCGAAGCAGCAGAACCAGCTCTTCCTGAACAAGGGCGACGGAACCTTCAACAGCGTTCTGTTCGGCCCGGCTCGGCAGCACCGCGGCACGGCCTTCGGCGACTTCGACGGCGACGGCTTGGTCGATGCCGCCGTCACCACACTCGACGGCCCCGTCGAGCTATGGCGCAACCGACATCGGCGCCCACCGCAAGTGGCTTGGCCTCGCGCTCACCGGCGCACGCTCCAATCGCGACGCCATCGGCGCAAAGGTGCGGCTATCGGCAGGCGGGCGCATTCGGCACGCGCACGTGTCGCCGTATGGCGGGTACCTCGGCACGAACACGAAGACGCTCTACTTCGGCCTGGCCACCCTCGACAGTGCCGATTGGGTCGAGATCACCTGGCCCTCCGGCGCCTTGCAGCGGCTGGAGAACCTCTCCGCCGGAAGAGTCCATCCCGTCACTGAGCCGCGAGACGCCGCCGTGCCCGGTCGCTCAGTTGCGCCGCCTCGGGATGGCCCGAAGCCTTCTCCAAAGCCCTGAGCGCTTCCGCGTATCGCTCCGCCTGATAGAGCGCCAGCCCCAACTCGAAGAAGAACTCCGTGCCGCCCGGCTGTCTCGCCTCCTGCAGCACCGCGCACGACTCCCCTGGACGCCCCTGCCTGCGCAGAAACTGCGAATACGCCACGCGCGCTTGCGCATCGAATGCATCCCGCCTGGCGACAGCAGACTTCAGCCGCTTCTCCGCCTCGTCGTACCGGCCCAACGCCTCCAGCGCCTGTCCCAGCGCAGCCTCAGCCCGCGACTTCGCCGGGTCGCTCTGCAGCGCCTTCCCCAGCGGCGCCAGCGCCTCGGCATATTGGTCCACCGCATACAATCCCCGGCCCTGGTAGTAGCAAGCGTCAAGCAACCGCTCGTTCAGCGCGCAAGCCTTGGCGAACGGCTCAATCGAGGACCGATAATCGCCGCCCTTCGCGTAGGCAACACCCAGCGCCTTCCAGTATTGAGCGTTGCCGGGGTCGAGTTCCGCCGCCCGCGTATAGGCCGCCACAGCCTCCTGGAGCCGGCCCGCATTGAACGCCGACATGCCCTGCTCATAGGCCTCCGCCGCCCCCGGCGGAGCGAGACACAGGAAAATCACCAGTCCGCTCAAGGCCTTTATGCTACTCCGTCCGGAGAGCTTCGGTCGGGTCCAATCTCGCGGCCCGCAGCGCCGGCACCAATCCGCTGACCAGCCCCACCAGCATCAGTACTCCGAAGCTGATCGCGAGCGTCACCGGCTGGATTCGCAGGATCAGGTCGCCCTTGCCTGGAGCCTCGAACAGATCGCTCATCAACGGCAGCGGCGGCAGGATCCAGACGACCAAATAGCTCAGTGCCACCCCGAACACTCCTCCTGCCAGCGTGATCACCAGAGCCTCGGCGAGAAACTGCCATGCGATATGCCAGCGCCTCGCCCCCAGCGCGCGCCGCAGCCCGATCTCGCGCGTCCTTTCCGTCACGGACACCAGCAGAATGTTCATCAGCCCGACCCCGCCGATCCCCAGCGTCAACGCCCCGATGAACAGCAGCAGCACCTGCAGCCCGATCGACAGCCCGTCGATGATCGGCCGCATGGTCGATGTGCCGAAACCCGTCACCGCGCGCTTGTCCGCTGGGCGGATAGCCGAACCGGCGCGCCATCGACTCCCGAAACTGCGCCTCCGCCTGGTCCTCGAAAAGCGGCGCGACCGGTTGAATCACCGCGCAGGACGGATAGCGCGTGTCCCACAGATCCCCCGCCACCGAATAGGGAATGAACGCCGACCGGTCGTCCGGACCGAAGTAGTTGCCGATCTGACAGTTTCTGATCCGCGATTCCGATCACCTGAAACCGCATCCCTCGGATGGTGATCGTCTCCCCGATCGCCGGCCTCCCGCTGAACAGTTTCTTCTTCAGCCAGTCGCCCATGAACACGACGCGGCGGCGCTCCGTGTAGTCCTCTCCGCTGAGCCAGCGGCCTTCCATCGGCTTCTGGCTGCGGATCTCACCGTACTCCGTGCAGACGCCGCGGACATTGGCGTTCAGTACCCTTTCCTGATAGCCGACGGGCAGGTTTTTGATCGACTCCGGACAGATCTTGCGGATCATCGGCGACTCCACCTGCGCCTGTTCGAGATCCGGAAGCTCAAACCGGATCCTCCGTCCGGCTCGCTCCCCGCCCGCCTGCTCGCTCGTCTGCCCCGGAAACATGATCACGGCCGCCTGCGAGAAGTTATTGAAGATCATCACCATGATCGAGCGGAAGCCCGATCCGTAGCTGAGCAGCAGCGTCACCGCCGCGATGCCCCAGACGATGCCGAACATCGTCAGCAGACTGCGCAGCGGATTGCGGCGCAGCGCGTCCCAGGCCTGGAGGAAGATCTCGGTGAACATGACGACCTATCCGCCCGCCTCGAATCGCAGCGCTTCAATTGGATCGATCGACGCCGCGCGCGTCGCCGGATACATCGCCGACAGAAACGCGATCAGCCCCAGCAGCCCCACGCACGTCGCGGCCACTTCCCACGTCGCGATCAGCCCGGCGAAGAACTGCGGCATCGGCAGCGTGTTCACCGCCGCGCAAATGGCGTGCGCGAACGCAAAACCCAATCCGCCGCTCACCACCACAATCACCGCCGTCTCCAGAAAGAACATCATCAGGATCTCGCGCCGCGTTGCGCCCACCGCCTTTCGCAGCCCGATCTCGCGCGTCCGCTCCCGCACGTTCACCAGCATCACGTTCATCACCCCGATGCCGCCCAGCAGCAGCGTGACAACGCCCATCGCGCCAAGAAAGTACTTCATCCCGTTGGCCATCGTGGCAAACGCCCGCGCCTCCCTCACCGTGTCCCAGATCGCGGCCGCCTGCTTATCGTCGGGGTCGAACTTGTGAATCCGCCCCAGCCCTCGACGCACCTCCGCCATGCAGTCTTCGTGCACCTCCAGCGACTTCGCCTTGATGATCAGTTGGTCGACGGTCGCCTCCGGGTATGGCGGCGGCTGCGGCAGGTCGCGCGTCATCGTGCTGTAAGGCACGAAGACTTTGTTCACATCGCGGCCGTCGTAGCTCGAATCCTGCTCTTTCGCCTGGAGCACGCCGATCACCTGATACGGCAGTCCCTTGAGGAAGACCGTTTCTCCGAGCGCTTTCCGCGAGGCGAACAACTGCTTGCGCACATCGCTGCCGAGAAACGCCACCCTGCGGCCCTGCTGCTCGTCTTCGCTGCTGTGATAGCGGCCCTCGGCCGCCGGCAGGCTGCGCAGCTTCTGGTAGGCCGGCAGCGACCCGCTCACCAGAAACGTCCCTGAGTTGAAGTTGCTGCGCACGTTCACCGCGCCGCGCGTCAGCTCCGGCGCCACGACCTCGCACGATGGCGTCTGCGGCACGAGCAGTTCATGGTCTTTGATCGACCACATGATGCGCCGCCCGGCCCGCTCGCCGCCCGCGTGCATCGACGTCCGCCCGCCGAAAACGATGATGATGTTCTCGCCGAACTGCTTGGCGACGTTCGCCTGCCCGATCGCGCAGCCCGTCGCCGGCCGCGGCCATCAGCGTGATCGACACCACGCCCCACATCAGGCCGAACATCGTCAGCCCGGCCCGCACTTTGTGAGCCCAGCAGCGCCTGGAAGGTGTCCAGGATCAGGTCGCGGAAGCTCATTCCACCACTATTGCAGAATGACTTTCTGTCCTTCGCCGAGCCCTGAGACCAGCTCAGTCTTCACGCCATTGGAGATGCCGAGCTTCACGGCGATCTTCTTGCGGCCCTTCTCGGCCTTCTCGTCGGCCTGCTCGACGCTCGCATTGCGCTGCTTGTCGTAGACGATTGCCGCCTCCGGCACCAGCAGCACGTTCGGTTTCTCTTCGAGAATGATCTCGGCGTTGGCGCTCATGTTCGCCTTCAGCTCGCGTCCGGGGTTGGCGATCGAGACCTGCACCTCAAATGTCGTCACGTTCTCTTTCTCCACGCCCAGCGGCGAGATCTTGTAGACCTTGCCGTTGAACTTCCGATCGCGGAAGCTTTCCACCACGATCCGCGCCGGCTGGCCCATGTACACCTTGCCGATGTCGGCCTGGTCCACCTTGCCGCGCACGAACACATCGCTCACGTCACCCAGCGTGAACAGCAGCGTCGACTGCGACCCCATCACCAGGATCGAACTCACGGCGTTGCCCATCTCCACATTGCGCGACAGCACTAATCCGTCAATCGGGCTGATAATTGTCGAGTTCCGCAGATCTTCGTCGGCGCGCTCCAGCATCGCCTGCGCCTGTGCCACCTGCGCCTTGGCTCGGGTGATTTCCGCGCGCGAAACCGCCAGATTGCGCACCGAGCCGGCCTTCTTGTTCAACGCCAACTGGTACAGCCGTTCCGTGTCTTCGACGATATTCTTCGCGCCGATGCCTTCCTTGAACATCTGTCGCGCGCGCTCCATGTTCGACTTCAGAAACGGGATGTCGGGGCCTTCTGCCTCGACCTTGTTGCGCTCCAATGCCGCCAGCGTCGATTCTTCCGCCGCCTGCGCCGCCTGCAAGTTCGCGCGTAGCTCGCGCACTCGCGCTTCGAGCTCTTCCTTGTCGAGCTCGGCCATGATCTGCCCCTGCTTCACCAGTGTCGCCGTAGTCGACATACAACTTCTTCACGATGCCGCTTGCCTTGGACTTCACTTCCACGGTCGACCGCGGTTCGATCTTGCCCGTCGCCACAACGCTGCGCGCGATGCTGCCCCGTTCGATTGCCGCCAGCTTCGACGGATCAACCTTGTAATTCGGCTTCAACGCCGCCCTCAGGCCAAAACCAGCGCCGGTCAATGCCAGCACCACGACACCCAACCAGATCCACTTGCGCGACTTGCTCTTCTTCCCGTTTACAGCCATGAAATTCGTTCTCGCTTCCAATGGACCAGACGATTGAAACCCCTCTTTTGTTCCGCACAAAGCAGACAGCGCTATCATGATCTCCATGTTTCAGCGCTCGGCTCTTATCTTGATGACGGCGACATGTTTAGCCTCCGCACAACCGCCAGTCCCTCGACACCCTCAAGCAAGCGGCTGCCGAGATGGTCTCCGGCCGTGCGAAGCTCACCCAGGAAATCACCGACTCCGTCTTTGCTTTCAGCGAATTGGGCTACCAGGAGACCAACACCTCCGCCTATCTCACCACCCTTCTGGAGAAGAACGGATTCCGCATCACCCGCGGCGTCGCCGGACTGCCCACCGCCTGGATCGCCGAATGGGGCTCCGGCAAGCCCGTCATCGGCCTCATGGCCGACATCGACGGCCTCCCCGCCACCTCCCAAACCCCCGGCATCCCCTGGCACAAGCCGCTCATCGAGAACGGTCCCGGCCACGGCGAGGGCCACAACGCCGGCCAGGCCGTCAACATCACCGCCGCGCTCGTGGTCAAGGAAGTCATGGAGCGCAACGGCATCCAGGGCACGCTCCGCGCTCTATCCGGGCGTCGCCGAGGAACTCATCGGCAGCCGCACCTACATGGTCAACGCCGGCCTGTTCAAAGACCTCGACGTGATGCTCTCCACCCACATCGCCTCTGAATTCGGCACCACCTGGGGGCCTGTCGGCATGGGCCTCGTTTCCGTCGAGTACACCTTCACCGGCCGCAGCGCCCATGGCGCCAGCCCCTGGGCCGGACGCTCCGCTCTCGACGCCGTCGAGCTGATGAACGTCGGCTGGAACTACCGGCGCGAGCACCTCCGCCTGGAGCACCGCTCGCACTACGTCATCACCTATGGCGGCGATCAGCCCAACGTCGTCCCCCCGCTGGCCAAGGTCTGGTACTACTTCCGCGAACTCGAATACCCGCGCATCAACGAACTCCACCAGATCGGCTCAACCATCGCCAAGGCAGCCGCGATGATGACCGAGACGGAAGTCACCGAGCGCGTCCTCGGCGCCGCCTGGCCCGGACACTTCAACAAGCCCATCGCCGAGGCGCTCACCGCCAACATCAAGCGCATCGGCATGCCGGCCTGGAGCGCGGACGACCAAGCCCTGGCCAAGGCCGCGCAGCGCGAGCTGAAAGGGACCGAATCCGGCTTGAAGACCGAAGTCCAAACCCTCAATGAGCGCGCCGAGAACCGCCAGTCCGGCTCGGACGACATCGCCGAGTTGAGCTGGAACGTCCCCACTGTCGTACTGCGCTATCCCGGCAACATCCCCGGCATGATCGGACACCATTGGTCCAGCGGTATCGCCATGGCCACGCCCATCGCGCACAAAGGCGCCACCGCCGGCGCCGCCGCGCACGCGCTCACCATTCTCGACCTGCTCATGAAGCCGGAGTTGCTCGCCGCCGCCAAAGCCTGGTTCGACGAGCAGACCAAGACCATCAAGTGGCAGTCGCTCATTCCCGCCGGCGTCGAGCCGCCCATCTACCTGAACAAGGAGCGCATGGAGCGCGTCCGCCCCCAGCTCGACAAGCTCCACTACGACCCGTCGAAGTTCGCCACCTATCTCGAGCAGTTGGGCGTCAAGTACCCCACAACTGTCAAGCCCTGAGTCTCACTTGTACTTCAGCTCGCTCCCGAACATGCTGTGTGGAATCGCGAAGACCACCAGCGTGATCACCGACGCCGCCAACACCCACCACCCTGGGTGCGCGCTCCGCCGCGACCCCCACCACGCCCCAACCCAGGCCAGCCAGGCAATCGCCGTCTTGTTGTCGGTCAGGTCGGTGCCGTACGGCCACCCGGTCCAATACTCGCCGAACGCGTACTTCTGCACTACCGGCCCCAGCACGAGTCCGCCGATGAACAGCAGTCCCAGCGTCCAGAGCACCAGCGGCCCGTAGCGCGGCTGCACCGCCCAGAACTCAAGCCCTGCCCGCGTGGCCAGCAGCATCCCGCCGAACATCGCGATGACGTGCACCACCAGCACCGGCAGCGGCACTGCTCCCTTGAATCGGATGGTCACCGGACTGCCGCCCAGCGTCACCCTCTCCCCGCCTTTCTGCAGAATCACCCGGTAGTCGAGCTTGCCCGCGGGAGGCTGATGCGGGAGCATCCCCACCAGTTCGCCCCCCTCTCTTCCCATCTCCAGGTAGCTCCACTTGTCCTGGGTCTTGTGCCGCTTCCAGCCCAGGCTTCCGCTCGTTTCCTTGTCCGCCACCTCGACCCGAACGGGCGCCCCGCCTTCTCCCCCATGGCTTCTGATGAGCCGGTACTTGATCTTTGTATCGCTCAGTTTGACCTCCCCTCGCAGAGGATGGGTCGGCCCGGTCATCCGTTGATACACTGCCGACGCGACAGTCAGAATGAGAGCGAGAATCCAAAGAACCAGCGAATTGCGCACGTGCATTACGGTATCGTGACCAGCCTGTAGCCTGCCGCTTCCATTTCTTCCCGATCCAGGAAGCTGCGCCCGTCGATGATCAGCGGCGTCCTCATCGCGGACTTCAGTTCCGCCCAGTCGAGTTCGCGGTAAGCCATCCATTCGGTCACCAGAAGTATCGCGTCCGCCCGATCGAACAGCGCCTCCGGCTTGTCCGCCAGCTCCACCTGCAGGTCCGCGCATTCGGCTCGGAAGCGGTCCATCGCCACCGGGTCATGGGCCCGCACAAGCGCCCCGTGCTGCGCCAGTCTCTTCGCGATGTCGATCGACGGCGCATCGCGCAGGTCGTCAGTGTCCGGCTTAAACGCCAGCCCCAGTATCGAAATCGTTCGGCCCTTGAGGATTCTCAGCTCCGCCAGCAGTTTCTCGATCACCCGCACGCGCTGCCGGTTATTGACCTCTTTCGCCGCGCTCACTATCGGCATCGACAGCCCATACTCAGCCGCCGTGGAGACGAGCGCCGATGTGTCCTTGCCAAAACACGAGCCGCCCCATCCAAGTCCGGCCTGCAAAAACCTGGGGCCGATTCTTGTGTCGAGCCCGATTCCCCGCGCCACTTCTTTCACGTCCGCGCCGACGCGCTCGGCCAGATTCCCGATCTCGTTGATGAAGCTGATTTTCAACGCTAGAAATGCATTCGCCGCATACTTGATCAACTCAGCCGACGCCAGGTCCGAACTCACCATTGGCACTGCCGCGCACTCCGGCGGACGCGGCAGAAATGCCGGAGCCGCAAAGCTCTGGTCGATCAGCGGCCGGTACAGCGTGTACATCATCTCCAGCACGCGCCGGCTGTCGCTCCCCACCACGATCCTGTCGGCATACAGCGTGTCCGCCAACGCCGTGCCTTCCCTGAGAAACTCAGGATTCGACGCCACCGCGAACTTGCCCTCGGCACGCTCCTCGTGGTGTTTCTCGTACGAGGTCCGGATCAGCGCCTCCACCCAGTTCCCGCTGCCGATCGGCACGGTCGACTTGTTCACCACCACCGCAAACGTCTCTCCCAGGTGTTCGCCGACGCTCTCAGCCGCTGCCCGCAAATAACGCAAGTCCGGGTTGCCATCTGGCTGGGGCGGCGTTCCTACGGCGATGAAGATGACCTCCGCTCCCGGCACGGCCTCGGCATAGCCGGTCGTGAAAGAGAGATTCTCTGACGCCTCCTTGAGCAGTTCGGCCAGCCCGGGCTCGTAGATCGGGATGCGTCCAGCCTGAAGCGCTTCAATCTTGGACTCGATGGGGTCCAGGCAAACCACTTGGTGCCCCAGGTAGGCGAGGCACACTCCTGTCGTAAGACCGACGTAGCCGGTTCCGAGAATCGCGACTTTCATGAGTTTGGCAGCTACTATCCTAGCTTCCCCGCCGCCCGCTGCGCCCCTCGATCAGAGGTTGACGCTGACCACTTCGTCCCACACCGAGTCCGCCAGCGCGACCCCCATCATCCGGAATCGATCCAGTGCCTTTGGCTTGTAGCCGGTCCACTTGAACCGCCCCTGCACCTTGCCCTGATCGCTGACGCCGGTGCGCTCGAACACGAAGATGTCCTTCGTCTTGATCCGATCCTCCTCCACGCCCACCACCTCGGCGATCGTCAGCACTTTCCGCGAGCCGTCCTGCAGGCGCGCCACCTGCAGCACCAGCTTGATCGCGTTCGACAGTTGCTGCACAATCACGCGAGTCGGCATCTCGAGATCGGCCATCAGCATCATCGACTCCAGGCGCGAGAACGCGTCGCGCGGCGTGTTGGCGTGGACCGTGGTCATCGACCCTTCGACGCCGGTGTTCATCGCCTGCAGCATGTCCAGCGCTTCGGCGCCGCGGCACTCACCGACGATGATGCGGTCCGGACGCATGCGCAGCGCCGTGCGCAGCAACTGCCGCTGGTTGATGCCGCCTTCCTTGTTCAGGTTGGGCGGCCGCGTCTCGAACTTCACCACGTGACGCTGCTGCAACTGCAGTTCGGCGGTGTCCTCGATGGTGACGATGCGCTCCTCCTCGGGAATGAAGCGCGACAGCGCATTGAGCATGGTCGTCTTGCCCGAACCCGTTCCGCCGGTCATCAGAGTCGTGATCTTGGCCTCCACGCAGGCCGCCAGGAACCGCAGCATCCCCGGCGTCAGCGTCTTGTACTCGAGCATCTCCTCGCTCGTGATGACGTGGCGGCCGAAGCGGCGGATCGACAGCGCCGGCCCGTCCAGCGCCAGCGGCGGGATGATCGCGTTGACGCGCGAGCCGTCCGGCAGGCGCGCGTCGACGATCGGCTGCGCTTCGTCGATGCGCCGGCCCACCTGCGAGACGATCTTCTCGATGATGTGCAGCAGGTGCGCGTTGTCCTTGAATCGCACCGTCGTCAGGTGCAGCTTGCCCGTCCGCTCGATGTAGACCTTGTCGAAGCGGTTCACCAGGATGTCGGTGATGGTGGGCTCCTTCAGCAGCGGTTCCAGCGGGCCCAGCCCAAGCACTTCGTCGAGCACTTCCTCGACCATCTTGTTCTGCTCGGCCGTGGTCATCGGCACCCGCTCGTCATCGAGCAGCCGCTCCACCACCCGGCCGATTTCAGCGCGCACGCGGTCCTTCGGAATCGAGCTCACCCGCTCCAGGTTCAAGACCCCGATCAGCTTCCGGTGGATTTCACTCTTGATCTCCATCGTCCGGTCCGCCGGCCGGCTCAGCGGCGGCGGCGCCGTTGACTGGGCCGGCTCCGGCTTGGCCGCAGGGGTCCTCACCGCCTGCGCGGGTTGTCCTCCCGGCGCCTTACGCTCCGGCAGCGCGCCTTTCGGCGGCAGTTTCAACGGCAGTTTGCCCGGCAGCGGCGGCCGCCCCGCATCGCTCATCGATCTTCCTTACTTGAGTCCAATCCACTCCTCCGGCTTAAATCCGAAAAGGACCTTCCCGCCTTCCACAAGCAGCGGTCGCTTGATCAGGTTCGGATGCTCGGCCATCAATCGGAGAGCCTCTTCCCGGGAAGGCGCTTTCTCTTTCATCTTCCGCTCCCGATACAGCTCGTTCTTGGCGTTCAGAAACGGCAAATAGTCCCGCTCTCCAATCAGCCGATCAAGCTCCTCAACACTTAAACCCCTGTTCAAATCGATGGTTTCGACCTCGATCCCGCTTTCAGCAAGGAAACTCCTCGCCTTCCGGCAGGTCGTTCAAGTCGGTTTCGTATAAAACTTCATCTTTGGCCTCAGTATCTCGGGACCTTCCCGTCCACCTGCGTGCTCCACAATTCAATGCCTCCGGCGACGCTCTGGCAGTTTGACACGCCCTGCCGGCGTAACCAGTCCACCACGTTCAAGCTCCGTATCCCGTGATGGCAATGCACCAGCACCGTCTTTTCATCCGCCAGCCCTTCCAGGTATTGAAGCCGCTGCGGGACCGTGTTCATCGGGATCAACTCGGCTCCTTCGATCCTCGACAATTGATACTCGGTAGCCTCCCGGACGTCGATCAGCACAGCCTGGCCGGCGTCCAGCTTCCTCTTTGCCTCTTGGGGCGTGACTTCCAGCGGGAGTTTGTCCACGTCGATTAGGGTTCCTCAAAGTTGCGATTGTAGCTTACACTGTCCCTATGCAGGCCATCCCGTCGGCTTTGCGACCCTCCCTGTTCGGCTGCGACTAGCCGCGCCTCTCAGCGTCCTCTTACCCTCGAGTTGACCTAATCATTTCAGGGAGGTTGCCATGAATCGTTCTTCCATCGTCCCACGACCCACCCCTCGTGCCGAGTTGCCTCTGCTCGTTACATCCCTGCCCGGCCCCAAGGCGTCGGCCATCATTGAGCGCGACCACGCCGTGCTCTCCCCCAGCTACACTCGCGACTACCCGCTGGTCATCGATCACGGCCAGGGAGCCCTCGTCACCGATGTCGACGGCAACCGCTTCCTCGACCTCAATGCCGGCATCGCCGTCGTCGCCACGGGCCACAGCCACCCGCGTGTTGTCGAAGCCATTCGCCGTCAGGCCGAACGCTTCATCCACATGTCCGGCACCGACTTCTATTACCAGTCCATGGTCGACCTGGGCGAGAAGCTCGCTTCCCTGGTCCCCGGCGGCGAGCCCAAACGCGTCTACTTCGGCAACTCCGGCACTGAGGCCATCGAAGCCGCCTTGAAGCTGGCCCGCTACCATTCCGGCCGCGACAAGTTCATCGCCTTCCTCGGCGGCTTCCATGGCCGCACCATGGGCGCACTCGCCCTCACCGGCTCCAAGTCCGTTCAAAAAAAGGGCTTTGCTCCGCTGCCCGGCGGCGTCACCCACATCCCCTACGCCTACTGCTACCGCTGCGCTTACGGCCAGCAGCCGGACACATGCAAAGTCGAATGCGTCAAAGTCCTCGAAGACCAGCTCTTCAAGACCATCCTCCCAGCCGAAGAGGTCGCCGCCGTCTTCTTTGAGCCCGTCCAGGGCGAAGGCGGCTATATCGTGCCCCCGCCCAGGTTCTTCGACGAACTCCGAGCCGTTTGCCAGCGCCACGGCATCCTGCTCGTCGCCGACGAGGTCCAGAGCGGCATGGGCCGCACCGGCCGCATGTTCGCCTGCGAGCACTTCGGCCTTGAGCCCGACATCATGGCCATCGCCAAGGGCATCGCCAGTGGAATGCCGCTCAGCGCCACTGTCGCAAAGGCCTGCTATATGCAGTGGCCCCCCGGAGCCCACGCCTCCACCTTCGGCGGCAACCCCGTCTCCATCGCCGCCTCCCTGGCCACCATCGAACTGCTGGAAGAGGAACTCGTCGAGCACGCTGCCCTGGTAGGCGAGCACATGAAGACCCGCATGATCGACTGGACCCGCAAGTACCCCATCGTCGGCGATGTCCGAGGCCTCGGCCTCATGCTCGCCTTCGAAATCGTCAGTGACCAGGTCACCAGGGAGAGAGCCCCGGAACTCCGCGATCGTATCGAGAAGTTGGCCTTCCACCGCGGCTTGCTCGTCCTCGGCGCCGGCCGCAATTCGATCCGCCTGTCCCCGCCCCTGGTCATCAGCAGGGATCAGGCCGACTTCGCCGTCTCCACCCTTGAGGAAATCATCGCCGAGGTTTCCCGCGGCCACTGACCGCACGCCCCTCGCCTGATGCAACCGCGTACTCCAGCGAAACGATCCCCGACTTGTAGATCTTGTGGTGGCGCAGCGCCAATTTGATCCGCCCCGCCGGACTCGGCAGCAGCGGGATCCCCGCCCCCAACATAACCGGCACAATCGCCACCTCAACGGCATCCACCAGCCCTGCCTCGGCCAGACTCCGGAATAGCATCCCTCCGCCGAACAACCAGATGTCCTTGCCGGGCTTCTCCTTGAGAGCGCGCAGCGTCTCCTCGGGCTTCCCGCTCACTACTGTCACGCCCGGATGGTCCGCCTGCTTCATCGTGCTCGAGAAGACGAACGTCTTCATGCCAGGCATCGAGACGTCCCCCTCCCCGGCCATGCCCTCGAATGTGCGTCGCCCCACCAGCACCGTGTCGAACTTGTTGAAGAGCGCCCCGAAGTCGATGTCCGGGTCCATGATGATCCAGTCAGCCTCGCCTTTTGGCCCGGCTATGTAACCGTCCAAACTCATCGCGACAACGTATCGGATTTGTTTCATTCGCCCCTCGAAAACGCCCTCGAATTCAAGTGTTGAGTGCCTTGCATTGTAGCCTTCCCAGTCGCCTGCCGCCAACCCCCGCGACCCCATGCCCATGCACTGGTGCCATACACTGGTGAGCGTGTCCTCGGAACGCATTCTCGATGTCGGCTGCGGGATCAACAAACTCCCCGGCGCCATCGGCCTCGATCGCAATCCCCGTAGCCGCGCCGATGTCCTGGCCGACCTCGACAGCTTCCCCTACCCATTTCGCGACTCCTGCTTCGACCGTCTTCAGGCTGTCCATGTCGTCGAGCACGTCGCCGATGTCGTGCGCACATTGGAGGAGTTCCACCGTCTGGTCCGCCCTGGCGGCGTCGTCCTGGTCGTCACCCCGCATTACACCGACTTTTCGAGTTTCTGTGACCCCACCCACCGCTGGCACCTTAACTCCTTCAGCTTCAGATATTTCGGAGAAGACAACGCCGGCTACGGCTACTACTCCCAGGTCAGATTCCGCGAGAAAAAGGTCCGCGTAAAGCTACTCAACCTGTGGCGGTTGCTCGGCTTCGAGTTCTGCGTCAACCATAGCCGTGCTTTCCGCAAGTTCTGGGAGCACTACCTGTGCTTCGTGGTCCGCGGCAAAGTGATCGAGTTCGAACTGGAGGTCGTCAAGCAGAACCGATGATGGGCTGGCTCTGGCGCGCCGCCGACTCCTTGCGGCATCGCCTTCGCCTCAAGAGGATCGCGCCGCATCTTGCCTGGGGCGCGCGCGGCGAGGATCTCGCTCACCGCTACCTTCAATCCCACGGACTGAAGGTCGTCTCCCGAAACTGGCGCCGCCCCGGCCGCAGGCAGGAAATTGATATCGTCGCTCTTGACCGCGGCCGCCTCGTCATCGTCGAGGTCAAATCCCGCCACGACACCCTCTTCGCCCCGCCCGATCGCAACGTCGACTTTTCCAAGCGCCTCAACACGGCCCGCGCCGCGCTCGATTTCGCGCGCCAGTACCGCGTCGACGCCGGGCAGATCCGCTTCGATCTCGTCACTGTCGTCTTCGAACCCTTCTCAATCGAGCACACCCTGGATGCCTGGAGCCTGAAATCCTCCGGCCTCGGCTGATATGCTCGTGGAAGCTTGCCCGATCTTCGCAAAGACCCCATTACCGGCCGCTGGGTGATTGTCTCCACCGACCGCGCACGCCGCCCGAACGACTTCGCCCGGCAGCGGGTGGTGATCAAGGGCGATCGGTTTTGTCCCTTCTGTCCAGGCCACGAAACAAAAACGCCGCCCGAGGTCCTCGCCTATCGCCCCTCCGGACTACCCAACGAGCCCGGCTGGACGCTTCGCACCGTTCCCAATAAGTTCCCGGCCCTCCGCGTCGAAGGCGAACTCGACCGCCGGGCGGAAGGCCTCTACGACCACATGAACGGCGTCGGAGCCCACGAGGTCATCATCGAAAGTCCCGAACACGCCGACACCCTCGCCCGCATGACGGACGTTCGCGTCGCCGATCTGTTCTTCGCCATGCGCGATCGTATCAACGACCTCGCCCGCGACCCCCGCCTCCGCTACATGCTCGTCTTCAAGAACCATGGCGAGGGCGCGGGTGCCACCCTCGAGCACACCCACACCCAGCTCATCGCCCTGCCCATCGTTCCAAAGCGCGTTCAGGAGGAAATCAACGGCGCCCGCCGCTACTTCGAGTTCCGCGACCGCTGTATCTACTGCGACATCGTCCAACATGAGATCGTCGCCGAAACCCGCGTCGTCCTCAAAACGGACCATTTCCTCGTCATAGCGCCGTATGCCTCCAGTTTCCCTTTCGAATGCTGGATTATCCCCCGGCGTCATGCCTCCCACTTCCATCTCTGCCCGCCCGAGGCCATCCACAATCTCGGCTGGATCATGCGGACCCTCACCGCCAAACTCGACAAAGCCCTCGAAGATCCCCCCTATAATTTCGTCCTCCACACCTCACCGGTTCGCGACGCTGACCTCGAGCACTACCACTGGCACATCGAAATCGCCCCAAAACTCACCAAGGTCGCCGGCTTTGAATGGGGCTCCAGCTTCTTCCTCAATCCCACCCCGCCCGAAGAAGCCGCACAGTTCCTCCGTCAAGCCGCCGCGGATTGATGCTTCCGCCGATTACCCGGCGCCATCCCGCACTTCATACATCCTCGACCGCGACAGCACCGCCCCCTCTTCCCCTCGCGCCTCCACCGGTTGCTCGATCAGGCACCGCTCCCTTCCCATTCGCCCCTCCACTCGCACCACGCCGCGTTCCCGCCGCACCCGCCATACCGCGCGCGCTCCCCGCGTCACCAGCAGGGTGTCCAGCGGTTCGTCCGCCCCCGCAATCATCTCAATGCCTCCTTCCGGCCCGATCATAAAGGTCCAAACCGGCTCACCAGACTCTTTCGATTGAGCCACTTCAGCCAGCCGTCGCGCATTCTCGATGAGGAAACTCACACTCCCCCTCATCGGACAAAACGTGACGAAGTTGAACCTGAGGGCCCTTCCCGTCCATCCTGAATGTAGAGTGTGGCCCTACTTTCATCTCAACATCACTAATCTAGGCGGAGCGCTCAATGTGCTCACAGCCATGATTACCCCGGCCTTGTTGCTCTCCGCGACGGGCACCTACATTCTCTCCACCTCCAACCGGCTGGCCCGTATCGTCGACCGCGTACGCTTCCTGTCCCAGCACGTCGAAGACCTCAGCTCCGATCCCGACGCCGCCCTGCTCGACGAACGCATCGAACGCTATCGAGGCGAGATCAAGATGCAGTCCAAACGGCTCCGCCTCATCCAGACCGCCCTGACCACCCTCTACTTCGCCGCCGTCATGTTTGTCTGCACCAGCGTCGCCATCGGCCTCGTTTCCACAGTCAGCCTCGTCCTGTATTGGGTCCCCGTCGCCTTCGGCATCGTCGGCGCCTGCTTCATGCTGGTGGCTGCTGTCACATTGGCCTTCGAAGCCCGCCAGGCCGTCAACGACCTCTACGAAGAGACCGAGTTCTACCGCCGTCTCACCAGACACTACGTCCGCGGCAACAAGAACCTCCTGACCGTCTCGCAAATTCGGGCTAATCGCCGCCCATCCCGGCCGATAAGCTGATCGGGATGTCAGAAGACCATGGCCTCTAAGCTCAACTATCGAACTCGCCTGCACTTGGGCGCAGCCGCTCTCGCGGCGATGACCCTTGCCGTCGCCGTCACGGCCTGGTTCTCCATCCGGCAGCTCTCCAACGGGCTTCACCTCACATCAGGCCCCGCGGCCCGTCAACTCGAACTCTCCGGCGCCATGCACGCCGGCTTCGAGAAGCTCAACGCCGATGCCCGCGCCGCCCAGATTGCCCTGGTCATCGCCATGCTGGAGAAGGGTTCTCCCAGGGAAGGCCAGTGCACCGCCTGCCATTCCCCCGACATGATCCAGCAACATCGCGGCCACGCCGAGTCTGCCGCCGCTGATCTCCAAGCGCAAATGATCGAACTCGAAACCCTGCTCGCCTCCGATGCTTCCCGCTCCTCTCTCGCCGAACTCCGCCGCTCCCTCGAGAGCTGGCGTTCCGGCTTCGCTGCCTACATGGATCTCGCCGTAAAACCGGAATCGTACGACCAGGCCCACTCCATCGTGACCGATCGTGTTCACCCCGCCATCCTTGCCGGGGAAGGCGCCTCCGGCCGCCTGAGCCAAGCCGCCCGGCAAACCCTGGCCTCCGCCCGCGACTCGGGCAAAGACAGCGCCAGGCGTGCCTCCGTCATTCTCCTCGCCGTCTCCGCTGCCGCCGGCTTGGCCTGCATTTTCGTCTTTATGCTGGTTCGCCGCCTCACCACGCGCCTCACTCTCGTCGTTTCCACCATCGGTTCGGCCTCTGCCGCAGTCACGCAATCCACCCGCAAGCTCGCCTCAAGCAGCCAGATGCTGTCGCAAAGCGCAGTCGGCCAGGAGTCGGCCATCGAAACGACTTCCATCGAGAGCAAGGGCGTTCTCAACTCCGCACTCCTGAACAATCAGGGAGCATCGGAAGCGGCTCAGGCCATCTCCAACGCCGAGACCCACGCCTCCAGCGCACACCAGGCCCTGGAAGCCACCGCCGATGCCATGAACCTCGTCCGCCAGTCCAGCCTCGAAATCCGAGGCGTCATCACCCTCATCGATTCCATCGCCTTCCAGACCAACCTGCTCGCCCTCAACGCCAGCGTCGAAGCCGCCCGCGCCGGAGAATCCGGACTTGGCTTCGCCGTCGTCGCCGAAGAGGTCCGCAGCCTCGCCCGCCGCTGCGCTCAAGCCGCCAAGGAAACCAGCAGCATGATCGAACAACTGCTCGCCCGCTCGCGCGACGGCGGAGAGCGTCTCGAACGCGCTGTCCAAGCCCTCGACGGCATCGAGGAACAGAGCCGCGGCGTGCAGTCACTCATGCAGAAACTCCACGCCGGCTGCGCCAGCCAATCGGAGGGCCTCGCGCGCCTGAATTCCGCCCTGCTCAACGCCGGCCAGGCCACTCAACAGGCTTCACGCACCGCTGACGAATCCGCCGCCGAAGCCGAGGAACTCGCCCAAACCTCGACCACCCTCGAAGAGTGCGTCGCCAACCTCACTCACATGATGGGCATTGGCCAACGCTAGTCAGCAGCAGGCGGCTCCCACCGCTCTGTCAGCCGCCCCAGTGTCGTGCGGCCGCAGCGCTTGGCCAGCCGCAATAGCCGCAGAAACACCTGCGCCGTAATGAACGCGTCCCCCGACGCCGTGTGCCGGTCATGTGGAATAACCCCGAATAGCCCGCACAGCGCGTCCAGCGAAAAACTCCGGATCTGCTCCTGGCCCTCGAACGCACCGTCCTTCTCCACGTGCAGCGCCAGTTCCATCGTGTCCAGGCTGCGGTTCTTCAGCCGAAAGCCAAAATGCCTCTCGTATCCCGCGTTCAACGTCTCGATGTCGTGGCCTATATGATGACCTACGATCACTCCGTCTCTCACATAGGCCAGGAATCGCTCCAACGCCTCCGGCTCATCCAACCCTTGCAGGCTCTGTTCCCGCGTCACTCCGTGCACCGTCACCGCGCTCGTGTTGTGGGCCACCTTGAGCAGCGCCTCGAATGAATCCTCCAACACGATATCGCCCCGCTCCACCGCCACAGCCCCGATCGTTATCAGCCGGTCCTTCTTCGGGTCCAGCCCTGTCGTCTCCGAATCCAGGACGACGAAGCGCACCTGCTCCGCGGGCGTGTCCTCCTCCCACGTCCCCTCAAAACACTGTTCTCTTATGTCCTGCATGGCGTCTCCAGCCAGTTGAACTCCGCGGTGAATTCGAGCAGCCTGAGGATCGACCTGAACCCGCTCTTGAGCACTAATCTCTCTTGCGCGCTGATCTGCGCCGCCGGCAGGTCAAAGCCCTCGCTGTGCTGCCTGATGCCTGCCCGCGCCTGATGATACATGACCACCCGCAGAGTCTCCGCGGCCTCTCGGAACAGCGCTTCCTGCTCCGGGACGAGTCCCCGCGCCAGGTTAAACCGCTCCGCCGAAGATCGGCCCAATACGCTCCCTGACGCAACCGCGAACACGCGCGCCACGTCCACCAACGGACTCAATGCGCTGCGCTCCAGCCGCAATACCCCCGTATGCGCGCCGGACTCCTCCACCACCAGGTCCCTGAAGAAAGTGAGCGGCGGCAGGTTCGCCAGGCAATCATGCGCCAGCACGTATGTGAAGCCCGTCTCTGCGCGAATCCGGGCTGTGACGCTTGCCTCCAGCCGGCTCCACAACCCCGCCTCACCCCGCACGGGCGACAAATCGAAGTACGGCCGCGCCAGGGATACCCCGCTCCGCACTGGATCAGCAATCCACGCGCCGAATCGCTCCTCCCACTCTGCCAGGCTTGCGCAGGCAATCGCCTCGCCGGCCTGTGCCCCCCGCGGCACATACCCGCATTGCGCCAGCATCTCCGCGACACTCCCGCAACTCGCCAGTGCCTCCACTCGCATCGCTTCGCCGTCGGCGATAATCGCCATCTGTGGTGTCACCGGCGTCATCGACTCGCCCCGTCCCGCCGCGCCATGGAAGCACCAGCACGCACCCTGTTCGTTCACGCCTGCAAGCTGCAGGACCCGCCCGCCAATACTCTCATTCAGCAGACGCCCGTACCGCGCCAGCCAGTCCACTGAAGCTGTCGAGCCCAACTGCGCCAACATGAACGCCCGCGCTCTTTGGTGCAGCCGCCTCAACGTATCGCAGTCACTCGCCGCGCGAATCCTGCGCACGATCCCCACCGGGTCTTCCCCTAAAGCCGCCGTCAGGTCCGAGCCAACCGCGACACCCCGAATTCCTGCCTGTCGCGAGCCGTCCTGCGTCACCACCGCGACGCCATTGCCCAACGCCATCGCCAGGACGCATTCGCTCAGACGCGCATCCTCGGCCACGACGGCAGCCTCCTCTTCCACCAGGTCTCCCACCGGGTCGCCCGCCTCCCCGCTTCCTCCGGCGATCCATAGAGTCAGCCGCTCTGCGGTGATGGCTCCCGCAACACCCCCGCTCTCCGCCTCCACTCCTAGCGCCGTGGCTCCGCTCTCCCCCATCAGCCTCGCTGCTTCGCGGATTGTCGTCGAGGCCTTGCACGAATGTGCGCTCCCCGGCCCTATCACCTCCTTCAGGGTCATTTCCGCCGCCGAACGGTGAGTGCCCTTCCCCGCCCAACTCCGCGTTCACTGAGCCGTGGGATGCCAGGTACCGCCGTACCTCCCTGTACTTGCTGATGAGCGGCTCGAAATCCCCGGCGTGCAGCGCATACAGCACCACATCGCCATTCGTCCGCGCAGAGGCTTGGCTGGACTCCTGCCCCAGGAACCTCTCCAGCCCCACAATGTCCCCCGGTCCCCGAATGTCTCTGAGCCGCTCGTCGCCCTCTCCCCGCTCCCACAGCGAAACGCTGCCCTGCTGAATCACATACAGATGCGGCCCATGGGATTCCCCTTGCCAGCAGACAGTTTCATCTACCTCGTGGAACTTCACCCGGCCGCGGCTTGCCAGCGCAAGCAGGTCCGTCTCGTCCATGATTTCGAAGGGCGCGTGCCGCCGCAAAAAATCGGCGACGCGATAGCTGATCGCGGCAGTTTGCATGGATCTCCTTGTGCGGTGGACACAACGGAGTCCCCTCACGCCCTGCGGACGTTGCAGTGAGTAGCTGTTATTCTAACCCCTCCCAGCCACCTGCCTTGCTTCGCTCCTGTAGGGTGGGCGCCCTCGCCCGCGGCCCGACCCCCGGGTCGGGCCCGTCCCTTGTGCGCTCGACCCTAGTACTCCCGATCGATCTTGATCCCCGGCTCCGGCACCGGGTACTTCCCGTCCGCGCCCATCTGCAGCGGCGCCGGGCCGTCCATTGTCAGCTTGTCCACGTTCGGCGCGAACTCGTGCGGGCAATTCAGCATCTGGTCAAACGTGATGATCTGCCCCGTGTGCGCCGCCATGCGCCCCATCGACGCCACCAGGCTCGCCTCGGCCCCGCGCTGCACTTCGTTGTACGGCTTGTCTTGTCGAATGGCCTCCATCAGGTCGTCCCATTCCCACTGGTAGGGGCTCTTCTCCGGCTGCGGATATGCCCACACCAGGTTCGGATCCTCCGGTAGCGGCAGTTGCTTACGGTCCGTCACCGTCGGCATCTTCTGCCCCTTGTAGATCCGCGTCATTCCCGGCGTGTGCGAAAGCGTCGAGATCACCGCCGAGCCCTTCGACCCGTGCGCGTAGCTGGCGAACTCGTCCCGCGCTCCCTTCATGTTTCGGCCGTCGAAGAACAGCTTTGTTCCGTCCGGGAACGTGTACTGCACCGAGTACGTGTCGAAATTCTGATCCAGCGAGTCGCCCCGGTAGTGCCGCCCGCCGACTGCGTGCGCCTCCACCGGCCAGGCTCCCTTCATCCAACTGCACTCGTCGATCTGGTGAATGTAATAGTCGCTGAACACCCCGCCGCTCGCCCACAGGAACGCGTGGAACCGCTGCACTTGCCAGGCCAGTTCTGTCACACCCTCGGGCCGTGGGACCGGCGGTGCCGCCGCCCTGCCCCATCCTGTAGCCCCGCATCGCCACGATGTCGCCGATTTGCCCGTCCTTGATCCGCTTCAGCAACTCCTGCCTCGCCCGGCAGTGCCGCACCATCAACCCCACGCCCACCTTCAGGTTCTTCTTCTTCGCGAGTTCGTTCAGTGCCAGCATCCGCTTCGTTGTCGGGCCGTCCACTGTCACCGGCTTCTCCATGAACGTGTGCAGGCCCTTATCGATGGCATGCGTGAACTGCACCCAGCGGAACGCCGGCGGCGTGCCCAGAATCACGACATCGCCCGACTTCATCGAGTCCATCGCCTTCTTGTAAGCGTCGTAGCCCAGGAACCTGCGCTCCGGCGGCACGTCCACCAGTCCCTCGAACTGCGACTTCAACTTGTCGTAGCTCGCGTTCATCTTCGCCGGCACCACATCGGCCATCGCCACCAGCTTCACAGGCCCGTTGGTGACCGACAGTGCATTCACCGCCGCGCCCGTGCCGCGACCGCCGCAGCCCACCAGCGCGATCTGAACCGTGCTGTTCTGCGCCACGTGTACGTGCGGAAGAGCAATGCCCGCCAGCGCGCTGTTTGACAGAAAACTTCGTCGCGATGTCTCGCTCATATGGATCTCTCCTATTCGATCCGTCAGCTTATCGCAAAACACCGCTCCGCGGTCTCGCGTCCTGCCGCGGTTCACCTTCTCGCGTTGCCAAGTCACCTAATGTTTCTTGTCACGAATCTTCGATTGTTCATCAAGCGATCAATACCGGTCCGGATCGTAGCATCATGCAAGCTGGAAACCTTGCCTGATTGCCGCCGCCCCTGCTCCCAGTTCGCTCAATGCTTCGCAGCGCTGATCCCGAATTGACCGTTCAGCTCTGGTCTGACAAGTACAAACTCATCGGATGGAATGATCTGGGGATGCACTGCGTCGACGGAGTCGATTACTCCGTCTTCAGCATTCTGCCTCCCTACAACAACATTCATGCGCACTTGGTCGACCGCGCGGCAAGCTCGTTAAGGCCCCTGCGGTGTCCTGGAGAACTATGCCGCCTGCGACAGGCCCAATTTCAGTCTCACTCCCCGGACATCCAGGTCGCCGGGAATCACGACATGGTGCGTTACCGATCTCGTTCGATCTCCCTTCGCGTAAGCGATCGCGTTGCGCATCCCCTCAATCACGTCCGCTCCAATCGATCGGGACATCTTTCTTGCTGCAGCTTACTCAGTGGCCATATGTGCCAAACCGCCTCTCCGGTGAAACACGATCACACTGTTCAATAATAATGCCAACCGTCCACCCATCAATAACTTACGCCGCCCTCAAACCATCCAAAACTTGACTTGACCCCCTTACATAATAGGTCGAGGTCAAGAACTCACATGGCCACCATCGCACAGATCAACGCCAACATCGGCAATGCCCAGCACTCCACCGGTCCTCGCACCCCCGAAGGTAAGCAGGCGTCATCCCGCAATAGCCTTCGTCACGGCCTTTATGCCTCCTTCGACGCACTGCGCCCTGAAGACAGGCAGCAGGTCGAGGAGACCCTGGAGCACTACCGCGAACAATTCCCACAACCCGAAGCCGAGGCGCACCTTCACGAACTCGCCCTCGCCTGGTTCCGCCGGGACCGCGTCCGTGCCATGCAGGAGGGCTTCCTCGACATCCAAATTCGGCTCACTCACGATCAGCTCGCCGGAGCCCACATGGCCCGGGAACACGTCCTCGCCGGCATCCTCATGGGCGACGCCACAGGCAAGCGCCTTCTGGACAAGCTGCACCGCTGGGATCGCGCCTACTCCCGCGACGTCGACCGCGCCCTCAAATCCCTCAAAGCGCTCCCCCAACCGGAGCCGGCCGAGCCCGCAATCGAGCCGTTCGAAAAAACTGCCGGAACGAAGCCAGTTCCCCCGTGTTCACCAATCAAACCCACCCTCAACGGCCGATGTCCGTGCGGCTCCGGCCTCAAGTACAAGCGCTGCTGCGGCGCTCTTGGCCGTAAGCCGGTCATCGCCGCACACGTAACCCCGTGAACCGGGCGATCGTATCGAAATCACGATCCCGATGCATGACCGCAACCCCGCATTCGATCGCCACTGCCGCGATCAGGCAGTCGATTGCCGAACGGATCGTGTACCCTTTTCGCCTTCCTGTGCTGTAGATTTCCGCTGCTTCCAGGTACAACCGGGTAGGCATCGGGTCGCACAACCGCGGAAGGGCATGCACAGGCCCACATGTTGCAAGCAGCTTCAGCACTTCGGTCTCAATTCCAATGCGGCCTGGCGTGAACTCAATCCAAACAGAGGTGTCGGCCAGAATCATCGGCTCTTCTGCTTCTTGCGGGGAGGCTGGTCCTCACGCATCTCACTGAGATCGCCGTCCCACATGTTCGAACCGAAGAACCCCGCCAGCCCCGCGACCTTTCGCGCTCGGAGCGCTTCACTCATCGCGAGGTTGACTGCGGCCGCGGGCCTCAGTGAGAAGAGCGTACGACGCATCTGGCACAAGCATGGTTTGAAGCCGCACCTGTCGCGTACGTTCAAAGTCAGCAACGATCCGCAGTTCGCCGAGAAACTGGAAGCCATCGTCGGGCTCTATCTCAACCCGCCGGAACACGCCATCGTGCTGTGCGCCGATGAAAAGAGCCAGATCCAAGCGCTGGACCGCACGCAGCCTGGGCTGCCGCTGAAGAAAGGTCGCTGCGGAACCATGACCCACGACTACAAGCGCAACGGAACCGCCACCCTGTTCGCGGCCATGAGCACTCTGGACGGCTCCGTGATCAGCATGTGCGACGACCGGCACCGTCATCAAGAGTGGCTGAAGTTTCTGCGCGTGATCGACGACGTGACGCCGCCCAGCAAGCAACTGCACCTGATCGCCGATAACTACGCCACGCACAAGCATCCGAAGGTGCAGAGGTGGCTGGCACGCCATCCGCGCTTTCACATGTACTTCACACCGACGAGCAGTTCGTGGCTCAACATGGTCGAACGCTTCTTCCGCGATCTCACTGAGCAACGACTCCGCCGCGGGATCTTCCGCGATGTCGAGGAATTGATCATGGCCATCGGCGACTACATCGACAAGCACAACGACAAGCCCAAGCCCTTCGTTTGGACAGCCAAAGCAGCCGACATCCTCGAGAAGGTCAAGCGCGCCCGCGCCGTGCTGGATAATGCTTAATCTGCTCGCCGCAGACCACTAGCTGGCCTTGCCCCACTCCCCTCGCCACGCCGGATCGATCCGCTTCTGCGCCGCTTCGCTGTTCTTCACCTTCATCGCCGCCGAGTCCCACTCGAACCGTTCGTTCGGAATCTGCTGCGCCATGCAGCCCAGCAGGAACGACTCCGTCGGCGCCGCTTGCGTGGGGAAATCGGCCTCGCCCGTCTTGGCTCCCTTGCAGGCCTTCAGCCACGTGTCCACGGCCAGGTCCTCCGGCTCACCCTGCGCACCCCGGCGGGCTGGCGGTGTCTGGTATTTCGGATTCTCGGGATAAACCCTCGGACTCTGCCCGTTGAACCCTCCCACGATCAGGCCCTTGTCCCCCACATACATGATCCCTTCCCCGCGACGGGCGAAGAGCCGCAGTTCCTCCGGCCGCAGCCCCGCAGGCCGCGGCGGCATCAATCCTCCGTCGTACCATGTCAGCCTCACCGGCCCGCGCACGCCCTTGGCCGCGAAGTCCATGTGAACGATCGACGCCTTCGGGTACATCTCCTCCACCGGCTCACTCGCCGACGCCTCCACCGCCCATGGCGGATCGAGCCCGAGAATTTTGAAGATCCCCGCAAAGCTGTAGCAGCCCATGTCTCCGTACGAGCCGCAGCCGAAATCGAACCAGCCTCGCCACACGAACGGCAGGTACGCCTTGTGGTACGGGCGCTCAGCCGCCGGGCCTACCCACATATCCCAATCGAGGCCTGCCGGCACCGGCATCGCCTCGGTCGGCCTCAGTTCGCCCTGCGGCCAGAACGGGCGGCTCGACCAGTTGTGCACTTCCTTCACCTGCCCGATCGCCCCGTCCTCAATCCACTTCTTGATGGTCAGCGTCGCCGGCGTGTACGGATTGTTCACCGTCACCGATGTCGCCACCTTCATCTGCTTGGCCATCGCCGCCATGCGCCGCGCCTCGCCCACCGAGTGCGTCATCGGCTTCTGCCCCAGCACGTGCTTGCCCTTCCGCATCGCCGCCAGCCCGATCGGCGCATGCCAATGGTCCGGAGTAGCCACGTACACCGCATCGAGGCTCTTCTCTTTTTCGAGCAGTTCCCTGAAGTCTCGATATGCGCCGCAGCCGACGCCCTTGTAGTAGGCATCCACCAGCCGCTTGGCCGGGTCGCGCCCGCCCATTCCCAGGCTCGTCTTGAAGTTCGGCGTCAGGTTCACCGATCCGGGCGACTCCAGGTCCGGCGCCCAGTTGTCGGACCCCGCCCCCAGAAGCTTCTTCGCCTGCTTCATCAGCGCGTTCTCACTGTACTCGACGTAATCCTTGCTGCCGGCATTGACGTCGCACACCGCCACCACCTGCACTTGCGGCTTGGCCAGCAGATCCATCATCACCGACATGCCCTGCCTGCCCCATCCCGATGCAGCCCAGAGCCACTTTGTCGCTCGGCGCCACCTGCCCGGACCCCGCCACCACATGCCTCGGCACGATCGTGAATGCGGCCGCCGCCTTCGCAAAGTCTCGTCTCTTCATACGTCACCCTTTCTTCAGAACCACGCGATCCACGATCGCCTTCGCTTCCATCACCGTTTTCAATTCAGCGGCAAACTGCTCGTCCATTGGCAGCTTCGCCGCTCCCTGCCCTCGGCGCGGCGTCACTTCCAAACCCCACCAGCCCACATATCCGAAATCCAACGCCAGCTTCACCAGCTTCTCTGCATCAAACGCCGGATCCAACTGCGCCCCCCACGTCCCCTTCACCGACAGTCCTTTGGCGTACGGCAGGATCTTCTTCGAGTTCGCGTACCGGTCGTCACCCTTGTTCCAGTTGCCCAGGTCGCACAGCAACCCGAACTTCGGGTTGTTCACCTTCTTCACCAGCGCTACCAGCACGTCGGGATCGGAAGAAGCCCCGCCGTGGTTCTCCACAATCAGGTCGAGCCCCGACCCCTTCGCGTACTCCAGCATCGACGAAATCGTCTCAGCCGCGCGCGACACCAGGTCCTTATCGGCCTTCCAGTCCTGCGCGCCGCCGTAAACGTTGCAGCGCACCGCATAGCAGCCCAACTCATGCCCGGCGTCGAACCATTTCCTATGCGCGATTGCCGCCCGCTTCCGTTCGGCCGCATCCGGCGATGCCGTGCCGCCTTCGCCGTCCACCATCAGGATCGTCGACTGCACGCCGGCATCGGTGCAGGCCTTCTTGAGCTTGCCCAGATAGGTCAACACCGGGTTCTCAAAGAACTGGTTCACATGCTCCAGCGCTGTGATGCCCAGCTTGTCGTGCAAAATCCCGGGAAGTTCCAGCAGCTTCCACTTCCCTTGAAAGAAACTCCCGCTGAACGACCATGCCGCCAGCGAAATTCCCTGCTTCTTCTCCGCCGCCAGGGCCATCGCAGGCAGCGCGCCAAGTACTGTTCGTCGTGTCATATCCATTTCACCGCTACAACATCACAGGCGATGGATTTAGTCAATCGTCTTCTCCCACAGCACTGCTCCCCGCGACCGCGCTCGCAGGCGGTGTCCCGGGCCTTCCCAATGCGCCTCCGCCCCTGCCGGCCATCTCGGCCACACCACGAATCGCGCAGCCTTGTCCTCTCCGGTCACCACCTCGTGTCGCAGCCCACGGCCCATCAGCCACCAGTGCGCACACAACTGCGGGCTGTACTCGTCTTCCACCAGCAGCGACACCCTCGACGGCGGCGCATCGTAGACCAACTGCCAAACCCCGGCCATCTCCGGCAGCCATCCGGCGCGCTTTCGCTCCACTTGCCAGCACCCCGCGGCGATCAACAGAAGCACCGTCCCCGCCGGCCATCTCCGCAAGACCCAGGCCGCCCCGCACAGTGCAGCCGCGATCGCCAGCGCCTCGAAACCCGTCTCGAAACTCTCTCGCCGCGACATCAACCACAACCGGCTCAGCCCCTGGACCGCTACGAACACCCACCCCCATTGCCCCAGCGCCGTCACCACTACCATCTCCCCTATAGCCAGCCCCCCGGCCATATAGCGCAGTGTCGACAGATCCGCCTCAAGAAAGCGCAAGTCTCCCGGTCCGCCTCCGGCACTGTAGATCCCGATCATGTAGAGCGTCGCCAGCGCTCCGCAGTACACCATCAGTCCCTTGTTCACCCGCCACAGGAAGAACGGTGCGGCGATCAGGAAAGCTGGAAACAACAACCCCGCCGGCGACACCCCGCCTTCGGGCCACAGGAACAGCCGCCACAACCGCTCATCGCCGATGTTGGCCCAGATGGCCGTCGCAGACTGATCCGCCCGTCCCGGCAGAACCCAGGGCCCGATCTTCAGCGTGAACGGGTAGAACGGATTGCTGAATCGCCACACGTTGGCCGCGAAGCTGAATCCAACCGTCGCCATCCAGAGCCCGCCCAATCCCAACATCCAGCGCCAGTCCACGCGTCGCCGCAGCAACAACCACGCCGCAACTGCCGCTCCCGTCAGCAGCGGCCCGCTCGATTTTGTCGAGACGAATATCGCGGCAAGCCCCGCCAGCATCGCCTCCCAACGGCCTGCCGAACCTCGCGCCACCCTCAGCAGGACAAGCGCACCCATCACCTGCCCCGCCGAGACCATCAGGTCGTTTTTCGCCGTCGCTACGCCGCTTTGGCCCCACCAGAAGTGCATGAACGCCAGCGAGCACACCACCCCGGCGCCCCGCAGTCTTCGCTCCACCCCAAGCTCTTCGCCCACGAGCCAAACCCCGAGCCCGACTGCGGCCAGCGCTTCCGCCGGCCGAAGCCACATCACCAGGTCAGAACGCCCCAGCGTCAGCAGCGGCAGGAAACCCGCTTCCCAGAAACTGGCGTAGTTGAACGCGTAGTCCAGCGGCGTCGTCCGGTTCTCCAGCCAGCCCAGCACGAAGTGCAGGTTGTACAGGGAATCGACCTCGTTGATCGGCCTCAACGCCAGGAACAGCAGCGTCAGCGGTATCGGCCAGACTCGCCACTCCCCCCAACTCCACCCTTCACGCAGCGCGCGCCAGGCCGGCACGCACAACAAACCTGCCGGCAGGACGTAGGCAAGCGGATGATTCCATCCCGCCCAGGTCAGCCACGTCCCCAGCAAACCGTCCGCCGTAAGCGCGAATGCCAGCGCTCCCAGCCACCGCTCGCACCCCTCATCCCGCCAGCGCTGCACCAATGTGAGTGCGGCCGCAACCAGCAGCAACTCCCACGCGACGGCCAACACCATTCGTTACTTCCCCGCCAGAATCGCGTCCACTGTCGATTGCGTGATCGGGTGATACCCCGGCCGCGCCTTCCTGTAGATCGCCTCGGCCCGCGCCCTTCCAGCCGGGGTCTTCACCAGAGCCTCGTACAACGGCTTCACGAACTTCCGCCGCCCCACTTCCACCAGAAACTGCTCCAGCCGCGGCATCGCCGGACCGTACTCGGCTCGAATCGACATCAGCAGCCACGCCGAGACAATCTCGCTGTTGCCAGTGTTGGTCAGGTCCCATGCCTTGTCGATCTCAGCCAGCCTGGAAGCCGGCGTATCCTCCGGCATCGACCTCAGCCAGTGCAGCCACTCCTGAGTCGCCCATCGCTTCGTCGGTGTTGTCTCGAAGTCGAACTGAACCTTCGGCGTGTCGCCCGGCATCCCAGGCTCGTCCAGCCAGCGGCTCACATTCTCCCCTGGAAACGTCTTCGCCAATTCCTCGACAAACTGCTCCGTCGTGATGCTCTGAAACGCGAACCGGTCGAAGTAGCCCCGCACGAACCTGTCGAAATGCTCCCTGCCGTATTTCTCCTCAAGGCCTCGCAGCATCAGCGCGCCCTTCACGTACGGCACCTGCGTCGTTCCGTCGTCCGGATCGCGCCCAGCCAGGTTGATGGCCAGCTTCTGATCCTCCGGCGGCAGGCCCCGCATCTCCGTCGCCAGCTCATCCACTTCAACCGCAAACTCCATCTCGCTTCGCCGCCGCCCGTAGATCTCCTCCTGAATCCGCCGCTCGATATAGGTCGTGAAGCCCTCGTTCAGCCAGAAATCGCGCCACGTCGCGTTGGTCACCAGGTTGCCCGACCACGAGTGCGCCAGCTCGTGCGAAATCAACGACACCAGGCTCTTGTCACCGGCAATCACTGTCGGCGTGGCGAATGTCAGCCGCGGGTTCTCCATCCCGCCAAACGGGAAGCTCGGCGGCAGCACCAGAATGTCGTAGCGTCCCCATCGGTACGGTCCGTACAGCCGCTCCGCTGCCGCCACCATCTTCTCGACGTCTTCGAACTCGCGCGCCGCCCGCTCGAGCGTCACCGGCTCCGCCCACACGCCGCAACGGCCGCTGACGGCCTGGAACTTCACGTCTCCCACCGCCAGAGCGATCAGGTACGCCGGTACCGGCTGCGCCAGGTGGAAGTGTCCATCCCTGACCCGCGCTGCCGACATCAGCGCAGTCAACGGAACCGGCGCGTGAATCCGCGCCGAATAGGTCATCCGTACTCCCGGCGAATCCTGCAGCGGAATCCAGCTCCGCGCGTGGATCGCCTGCGATTGCGAGAACAGGAATGGATGCCGCTTGCCCGCGGTTTGCGTTGGTGCCAACCACTGCAAGCCACTCGCCTCGGAACTCGTTTCGTACTCGATCAGCACGCTTCGCGTCCCCGCCTCCAGTTCAATCTCCAACGGAGCGCCCAGATGCTTGACGCTCTCTCCCAACCGAAAGCCCGTCGCAGAGCCGTTCACCCGCTGGACCGCCAACTCTCTCGTGTCGACCACAAGACGCCGCCCAGCCGGCTCCAGCGACAGCGTCGCCGCGCCTCGCAGCCGCTTCTTTTCGAAATCAACCGCCAGGTCCAGCTCCACGTGCCGGACCCGCGATTCCTCCGGGTTGCCGAAAGAGTGTATATCCTTCATGCTTTCTCACGCTATGGTAGCTATATCCCTTATGCCAGCACCGGTTCGTCGTCTCGTCGCGCTAGACATCTTCCGCGGCGCCACTATCGCTTCGATGATCCTCGTCAACAACGCCGGCGGCGACGTCAGCTACGCCCCCTTGGAGCATCGCCATGGCACGGCTGGACCTTCACCGACACCGTCTTCCCCTTCTTCCTCTGGATAGTCGGCGTCGCCATCACGCTGTCCACAGCCAAACGGCTGGAGCGTGGCGAATCCCGCGGCGATCTCCTCAGCCACGCCCTGCGCCGCGCCGTCATTATCTTCGCCCTCGGTTTCTTCCTGAGCGCCTTCCCCACCTTCCCCTGGGCCACCATCCGCATCCCCGGCGTCCTGCAGCGGATCGCCATCTGCTACTTCTTCGCTTTCTTGATCTTTCTCTGGACCTCGTGGCGCGGCCAACTCGCCGCCATCGTCGGCCTCAACGCCCTCTACTGGCTCCTCATGGCGTTTCTACCCGGTCCCCGGATGCGGCGCCGGCTCATACGAGATCGACTGCAACTTCGCCCGCTTCGTCGACGGGCATCGTTCCTGGCCGGCCACATGTACTCCCGCACCAAAGTCTACGATCCCGAGGGCATCGTCTCCACATCTGCCCGCCATCGCCACCGTCCTGTTTCGGCATCCTCGCCGGCCATCTGCTCCGCCATGTGCAGGACCCGAAAGACCGGCTCTTCCGCTTCGGCGCTTTCGGCATCTTTCTCTTCTGCCTCGGCTCCATCCTCGATCTGTGGCAGCCCCATCAACAAGCAGCTCTGGACCACCAGTTACACCGCGTTGATGGCCGGCCTCGCCATGATCTGGTTTGCCATCTGGTATGCCGTCGCGGACATGGCCGGCTGGCGCCGCTGGTTCAAGCCGTTCGAGATCTTCGGCTCCAACGCGATCCTGATCTACGTGCTCTCGGGACTGATTGCCCGCATCATGGGCCGCAACGGCCTCACCGGTCAACTCTACAACTCCTTTGTCTCCATGCCGGCCTTGCTCCCATCAACGCGAGCCTCGCCTACGCCGTGCTGAACGTCCTGGTCTGCTACCTGGCGGCTTGGGCCCTCTGGCGCCGCAACTGGTTCCTCAAGTTCTAGTTCGGCCCTCGCTTGTGCTTCCGGTGCTCCCATGGTGGAGTTGGGTTGTCCGCCGCCCACAGCCCTCGTTTGTTGTTCCTCGCTTCGGCCTCAAGTTGCTCCAGCGTCGAATCCTCCTTCGCGTAACGCACAAACCACCAGGCGTATCCGCCTTTGACAAGCTCGTGGTTCAGGTTCCGCCCGTCCGGCAGGACGATGAACGCAACCTGCCGCTTGAAATTATCGACTTCCAGGACTTTCACTGTGACCGTCTTGCCGAGCACAAGGTCCGCCGTGAACTTCTTGGCCTGTGGGGCAAATGTCTGGTTCATCTCCGGGCAGTCGATGCCCCACAACCGAATCTTCTTCGAAGCGCCATTGTAGTCGACCTTGATGATGTCGCCTTCCTGAATGCCCGTCACCTTCGCCGTGAACTCCGTCTTCTGAGCCAGCAGCGCTGTACAGCCCAACCCGGCCAGGAAAACGAATCGTACCGTTTGACATCCCTCGCCCAGTTTCATTGGGCCAGACTACCACGGTTGAGTTTCTTCTGGACCCACCTGACAGGGAGGATCAGGGCTTCACTTCGTAAACGAGATTGAATGGAGTCTCAGTGGCACGGCGGAACGAACTGAAGCCGGCCTTCGTGACCACTTCGCGCATGCGCGCCTCGCCCGCTTGCGCTCCCAGGCAAAGGCCTACTTCCTGGGCCCGGGATGCGGGCGTGCAGATCATGGTCGAGGCTGAGTAGAACACCCGGCCCACTGGGTTCAGATTGTTCTCCAGCGCGTCATGCGCGAAGGGCTCGACGATCATCCACGTCCCGTTCTCTTTGAGCATTTCGCGGACGTGGGTGGCAGCGCCAACGGGGTCGCCCATGTCGTGGAGGCAGTCGAAGAAAGCAACCATGTCGTACTTGGAGCCGTGGAAATCCTTGGCTGTGGCGACTTCGAAGGAGCAGTTGCTGAGGCCGGCGCGGGCGGCGGTGCGGCGTGCGCGGCCGATGGAGGGTCCGTGATAGTCGAAGCCGACGAAGGTTGACTTGGGGAAAGCCTTCGCCATGAGGATGGTGGAGGCCCCGTGGCCGCATCCAACGTCGGCGACGCGGGCGCCGGATGTCAGCGCGGCTTGGGTGCCGTTGAGAGACGGAATCCAGTTGTCTATGAGGTTGGCGGCGTAGTTGGGACGGAAGAAGCGTTCGGTGCCTTCGAATAGGGCGGCATCGTGCTCGTCCCAGCCGACGCCCTCACCGGTGCGAAAGGCTTCCGAGATCTTCGGCTCGTCCTTGATCACGGCGCTGATGATCTGGAAGGCGCCCGGCATGTAGGCGGGGCTGTCCTCAACGGCCAGCGCAAAGGCGTGCTCATTGGGAAGGGTGAAGGTCTTGCTCGTGGCTTCGTACTCGACGATGCCGCCTGCGGCCTGTGCCGAAAGCCATTCGCGCACGTAGCGTTCGTCGGTGTTGGTCATCTTGGCAAGTGCCGCCGGGGTCAGCGGACCGGCGCCGGCCATCGCTTTGTACAGCCCGAGTTTCTCTCCGATGATCACGAGGGCGGCGTTCATGGCTGCGCCCATCTCGCCGACCATCTTTCCCATGAACTGTTCCAGTTTTGCCTGATCGATTTGCATCCTTGCCTCCTTCGATACGAGGTATATCCGGCACCCCTCCGGCCGGCCGCATAACAGTATAAAGCTGTCAGGATTAAGGCGACAAGGGGGTCGCCCGGATATGATGCTGGTTGAAATGCGAACAGCTTGGTTTCTTGTTTTGATAGCGCTCACCAACCATCTCGGCGGCGAGACGCTACCCAGGGACGACGGCTACCGCGGCATCTGGTACTACAACCAGCCGTCGAAAGACGAGTACAAGTACAAGTACAGCGGCGGATTCGCAACCTACCCCCAGCAGCACGCCCCGATCGCGATCTATTCGAAAGCCGCGAACAAGACCTTCTTCTGTTACGGAGGAACAGTAAGGGGCAAGCAGGAACTGCTGCACATGGTCTCCTACTTCGACCACGCCACCGGGACAGTGCCCCGGCCCACCATCCTGCTGAACAAGAAGACCGAAGACGCGCACGACAACCCGACCATTTCGATCGACGCTGCCGGGCATATCTGGATCTTCTCGAGTGCCCACGGAACCTCACGGCCGTCCTTCATTCACCGCAGCACCAAGCCATACTCCGTGGACGAATTCGAGCTGATCCAGACGACCAACTTCTCCTACACGCAGCCCTGGTACTTCGCCGGACAGGGCTTCCTGTTCCTGCACACGCGCTACAGCGGCGGCCGCGGCCTGCACGCAATGACCAGCCCGGACGGACTGACGTGGAGCGAGCCGCGGAAGCTGGCGTTCGTCCATCAGGGCCACTATCAGATCAGTTGGCCCTGGGGAAACAAACTGGGTACGGCCTTCGACGTCCACCCACCGCCGCTCGGCCTCAACGAGCGCACCAACCTCTACTACATGGAGACCGACGACTTCGGCAAGAATTGGAAGACCGTGGACGGCCGGCCGGTGAACCTGCCGCTTGTCGACGAGCGAAACGCGGCCCTGGTGCGCGACTATCACTCCGAGAAACTGCTGGTCTACCTGAAGGACCTCAACTACGACGCCGCCGGCCGGCCGGTGATCGTCTACCTGACGAGCAAGGGATTCGAGTCCGGGCCCAGGAGCGGTCCCCGCGTGCTGATGGTGGCGCGTTGGACCGGCAGCCAGTGGCGGTACTCGAAGCTCGCTGAGACCGACCACAACTACGATCACGGCTCGCTCTACATCGAATCGGCCAAAATCGTGGCGCTTCATCGCTCCCACCGGCCCTGGCCCGCAGCCTTTTGGCACTGGCGGCGAGGTGGAAGTCTGGGAGAGTTCCGACGAGGGAGCAACCTGGAAGAAGTCAGCCGCACTGACCAGGGGCAGCAAGTACAACCACACCTACATCCGGCGCCCCCTGAATGCGCATCCTGACTTCTACGCATTTTGGGCTGACGGCGACGCCTTCGGAGAATCTGAGTCGAGCCTCTATTTTGCCAACCGGAAAGGCGAGGTGTTCCGGCTGCCTTCGGTGATGAAAGCCGAGACAGCGCGGCCTGAGAGGGTGCGGTAAAGGAACTCGTAGGCTTCCTTCCGGACTTCCGGCGGGAAATCGTGCCCGACATCGGGATGACGCACCGTAATGTGCTTCTGATTCGCCACGGCTTCATCCACGCCAACGGCGTCGAAGTTCGAGTCTTTCAGCGGAGCGTTGACAAAGACCGGCCGCGGCGCGATGGCCTCCAGCACGTCGCTGAAGTCGAACGGCATTTGAGCAGGGGACTTGCCGTATGCGCTGGCGATCCTCGGCATATACCCTCGGTGCGACCATCCCGTCAGGTCGCCACCCATGTACCTGCGGAACGACGTAAACCCGCAGCTCGTCACAACGGCCCGAACCCGCTCGTCGAACGCTGCCAGAAACAGCGCGTTGTGCCCGCCCAGCGAATGCCCGATGGCCCCGACGCGCCCGGGATCCACCTCGGGCAGGGACTGCAACAGATCCACCGCCCGCATGTGATTCCATATGCCCTTCATCGTCGTGCTCTCGTAGCCGTGCTCGTAGGGGTTGAACTGGTAGCCGCCGTATCCGGGGTAATCGGGCGCTATCGCCGCGAATCCCATCCTGGCAAGCTCAAGAGCGTAATGCAGGTTCGGTTTGCCGCCGAGTCCTGCCGGTTCCGACTTCCCGATCGCCGTCGTCTGGTGCAGGCAGACCACCGCCGCGAGCTTGGGCTTTCGTACCAGGGGCATCAGCAGGTAGGCCGACACCCGGTCGCCTTTCTCGGACGCGTAGGAGAGGAGCTTGCTCTCGCATCCCTCCCGCTGCTGCACTTCGGTCACCTGGGTTTGCAGCGCCACCTTCCGGCCGATCGGTAGCGAGCCCATCACAAGCTCCATGTTGCCGAGGATCTCGCGGCGCCGATCGCGGAACTGGAGAGTCCCCAAAGCGGAGGAAGCGAAGCATCGCCGGGTCATCGAGTTCAAAAGGTCAGGACGCGGTCAAGCTCAAAACACCTTGCTGGTCACGGCGCCTTCCGCGGCCGAGGAGACCAGCTTGATGTACTTGGCCATGACGCCTTCCTTGAAACCGGGCGCGGGCTGCTTCCACTTGGCGCGGCGAGCGGCGAGCGTGGCTTCGTCAACGTCGATGGAGATGGTGCGGCCGGCGATGTCGATGGTGATGGGGTCGCCTTCTTCCACCATCGCGATCGGGCCGCCGTCATACGCCTCCGGCGCGATATGGCCGACCATGAAGCCGCGCGTCGCGCCGCAGAACCGGCCGTCGGTGACCATCGCGACGCTGTCGCCAAGTCCCGCGCCCATGATGGCCGAGGTCACGCCCAGCATCTCCCGCATGCCGGGTCCGCCCTTCGGGCCCTCGTAGCGGATCACGACCACGTCATGCGCGTTGATCTTGCCGCCCTGCACGGCCGCCATGGCGTCCTCTTCGCAGCCGAAAACGCGAGCCGGCCCCTGGTGGAGCGTGCGTTCGATGCCGGTCACCTTGATCACGCCGCCATCGGGCGCCAGCGACCCGCGCAGGATCACCAGTCCGCCGCTCTTCTTGATGGGGTTCGACAGCGGACGAATCACCTGCTGCCCGGGCGTCTCCGTGACGGCAGCGGCTTCCTCGGCGAGTGTCTTGCCCGTGAAGGTGATCGCCTTGCCGTCCACGTAGCCGCCGTCCACCAGTCGCTTCGGCGATCACTCCGATGCCGCCCGCCTTGTCCACGTCGGCGGCGACATACTGGCCGGCGGGCTTCAGAGCTGACGATCAGCGGCGTCCGCTCGGAAACCGTCTTGAAGTCGTCGATCTCGAGCTCGACGCCTGCTTCGCGCGCCATCGCCAGCAGGTGCAGGACGGCATTGGTGGAGCCGCCCGTAGCTGCGACACTCGCGATCGCGTTCTCGAAGGCGCTGCGCGTGCAGATGTCGCGCGGCTTCAGGTCGCGCTTGACCGCGTCCAGAATGACTCGCCCGCAGTAGGCCGCAACATCGTGCTTGCGCGCATCCACTTGCGGCACCATCGCGGTGTTCATCGGCGACAGGCCGATCATCTCCATCACCGTAGCCATCGTGTTGGCCGTGAACTGCCCGCCGCAGGCGCCCGGGCCGGGGCTCGCGCAGTCCTCGATCTCCTTGAAGTCTTCATCGCTCATTCGACCCGCCTTGTGCGCGCCGACCGCTTCGAACACTTCCTGAATCGTGACGTCCTTGCCCTTGAACTGGCCGGGCAGGATCGATCCGCCGTACAGAACGACGCCCGGAATGTTCAGCCGCAGCAGCGCCAGCGCCGCGCCGGGAATCGTCTTGTCGCAGGCCACGAGGCAGACGAGTCCGTCGAACTAGTGGCCGCGCGTCACCAGTTCGATGGAGTCGGCAACCACCTCGCGCGAGATCAGCGAGGTCTTCATGCCCTGGGTGCCCATGGTGATGCCGTCGCTGATGGCGATGGTGTTGAACTCCATGGGAGTGCCGCCGGCCTCGCGGATGCCCGCGGGCGACGTCCTGCGCCAGGTCGCGCAGCAGGAAGTTGCAGGGCATGGTGCCGATCCAGGTGTTGGCGATGCCGATGATCGGCTTCTTGCAGATCCTCGTCGGTGAAACCGATGCCCTTCAGTTGCGCGCGGGCCGGGGCGCGGTCGTGGCCCTGTGTAATGGTGTAGCTACGGAGCGGCATGGTGGGTGACCCACCATTCTATCGAACGGCGGATGTTTCCACTCCGGCGCGGAATGCGGCAATCGCCTCGGACGTGCGCAGGTACCGATCGTAGACACGCAGCCGCTTCACCTCGCGATTGGCGATCCGCAGGTCAGGAGCACCGGCGGGAGTGCGAAGATTCGGGCTGAACCGCCCCCATCCGAACTGGCGCGCGTCCCCGCCGTCATTCAGAATCCCGTCGATGACGAAGGTGATGATCTTCGGACCGCCGTCGATAATCACTGACACGTGTTGCAGCTTCGCAGCCATCAACGTTCCAGGATCTGAGGCCCAGCGGGCTTCGGTCTGCCCGTCATTCATGATCAACTCAACCGCGTTTCCCGCCGCCGTCACCAGCGCGAATCCCTTGCCATCGGCCGTACGGTTATCGAGCAGCGTCTGCCCCGCGGTCGTCGATTGGAGCTGAACCCACATCTCCAGCGAGAAGCCCTTGCCCAGATTGGGCACAAATCCGGCACGGTCAGTGACAAGCCCATCAAGCGCAGCACCCTTCGCCTCGAACTGCGCCCAGAGCCCCTCGATCAGCGCACGGTCGAGTTTGTGCACTCGGGCGACGTCCTTCTGCGTCTCCGTGAGGTAGTAGTCTCCTCCGTCCTCGACAAGGTCGGGGTAGCTCATGCGGACGGACGGGTCGTCGTCATACAGCGCGATCTCGGGCTGCGACCAACGAATCACCTTGCCCCGGGGTGAATCGGCTTCCACGCCGCCAACCAGCCAGACCGGATTGCGGTCTCTGTATGCGATAGTCCGGCGGTTGGGATGCTCCCGGATGAAGCGTCCGCCGTGATTGTGGAACCAGTAGAGGTACTTGCCGTTCTCGCAGCGCCAGGCGAAATTGGCGGCGCGCGGATGCTTCATGAGCCGGCCGTCGGCGTAACGCATGTACCGCGAAGGCTCCCAACTCCGCCCGCCGTCACGGCTGTAGGTGAAGGCCGAATGGCCGTCGATAGTCCGGAAGACGCAAAAGATGGAACCGTCGCTGAGTATGGAGAAGGATTGCTCCTCGGCGATCGGCCCGCCGCCGGCCGGCGTGCGTATGCCGATCTCGCCCGTCGGGCAGGGTCTCCCATCGGACCTTGGACGGGTCGCGCTCGCTGAGGATGTTGGCACTGCGCAACAGCACGCCCTCGCTGGAAGTGAAGAAGCCCTTCCCCAAAACCGCCGACCTTGTGCAGCGGCACGTAGCCAGCGCCTTTGTAGGTAAAGGCCTTGCCAACTGTCCAGAAGAACTTCAGCTTGCCACCGTAGGGATTCTTGCGGTCGATCTCGAAATCGCGCTGAGGAATGTCATAGCGCTGCGCGGACCACGTCCGGCCGTGATCGTCTGAGTACTTAAAGACGAAGTGCCCAAGGCTGTCCACCCGGCGGTTGAGGCCATCCTTGTAAGCTGGTTTGTCGGCGATCACCTGGCGCACGTTGTCGGTGTTGTGGTTATAGAAGACGTAGACTCGGCCACCGGGCGTCTTGAGCAGTACCGCGTACGACGCCTCCGGGCCGCCGGCGGGTTCTACGTCGACGGCTTTCTCCCAGGTCCGGCCCCGGTCCTTACTGCGGAGGCTGATGACATGTTGGCCGCCCTCGCCCTCTGCGCCCTTACCGGTCGTGATCACGCAGAGCCACGCCCCGTCATCGGTCTTGACGATATACGGCTGGTCGGCATACGTTTCGTCGGGAATGACCAGCCCGTTGACGATATGGCGCGGGTCGGGCGCTTGGCCCATGGCCCAGCTCACAACCATGAAAACGCAGAGCGCGATCCGCATCAGGAAAGGCCGTAAGCCTTGGTTGTCTCGCCCTTCATGAACGCCAAGTCCTTGGCGATGTCACCCAGATCGTCCTTGCCGTACTCGACATGGAGCGAGAGCGGCCCCGCGAAACCGGCCTTCGCGTAGGCCTTGAAGACCTCAGGCCAGTTGACCATCCCTTGCCCCAACGGGCACCAGGTCAGCCTCCACTTTCCTTCCCGCTTCTCCCAATAGAAGTCCTTGATCGCCGACATCTTCAGCCGGCTGAGCGCCAGGTCGAGCGAGGCGCGCCAACCGTAGGCGCCGCCTTCAATCGTTGCGTGGCCAGGGTCGAAGTAGTACCCCGCCTGCGCGGGCGCGGCATCCTTGAGGATCTCGCGGTAGTCCCACACGGCGCAGCCGAAATACTCCCCGGAATGATTGTGGAGACCGGCGACGACTCCGTGAGAGGCGCCAAGGTCAATCAGCGACTTCAACTTCGCGCGGTTCTGTTCGATGGCTGGCTCGACGCGCTCCGCGCCGCGGTAGCGCCAGTAGCCTACCTTGTAGAGCTTGAGTCCAAGCTTCTGCATCGCGGCGAACGTGGGTTTGGCAGCCGGGTCGGCGGCGGACTGCAGGTCCGTCGTGACCATGAATACGTCGCTGCCCGCCTTGCGGATGGCCTCGAGCGCGCGAGGCAAGTCCTCCGCCACGCGGGCGGGTTCGACGTGGCCCTTCGGCCGGACAGTGAGGTCGATGCCATCAAAGCCCATCTCCTTGGCCTTGGCGCCAAGCGCCGCCCAATCGAACTGGGCCATGTGTTTTGAAAAAATGCAGATCTGCGGCCTGGCGCCGGCCGCGACGGCTGTCGTCGAAACGGCAGCCGCGCTGGTCATCACGAATTCACGGCGGTTCATGGCGGTTACCCGAGTTTGTAGGGTGAGCGGTACTGGTAGCTAAGCAGTTGATTGGCCTTGGCGCTGTTGGTGAACTTCTCGGTCTTCGCGTCCCAATCGAGCAGCGTGTGGGTTCGCAGCGCGATGTGGCCGAGAATCGTGTTCGACGTCGAGATGTGGCCGATCTGAATGTCGCAGTTGCACTTCTTCCTCGACTTGAGGCAGTCCAGGAAGTTGCGCGCGTGCCAATTGGTGGTCGCCAGCCCATCGCCCTTGGCCATCGGCTCGATCACCGTCTTCTTGGATTTGCTCCACGCGCCCTCATAGGGACGATCGACCGGAGTGCGCGCGGGGACAAGTTCGGCGGTGACACGCTGCGGGACAACCTCCCAACGGCCGCTGTTCAGATACATGGTGCCATTGGTGCCGCGAATCTCCATCTCCTGATTCCTCGGGCAGGACGGCGCATCATTGGCGTTGTACTGGCAGAAGATCATCAGCGGCCCGTTCTCGAATTCCCAGATGACTTCGCAGGTGTCGGGAATCTCGCGGTTGTCATTCACCGCATACTTCCCGCCCATCGCCACAACGGATTTCGGCGACTCCTACCCGCACGCCCAGCGCAACATGTCCATGTAATGAACGCCGAAATTCGTAATCTGTCCGCCCGAGTAGTTGTAGAACCAGCGGAAGTGGTAGAACATCCGGTTCTTGTTGTAGGGCACCTTGGGCGCCGGCCCAAGCCACATATCCCACTCTTCCGGCGTCGGCGGCGGACCGTCGGGAATGTTGCCGATCCCCTTCGGCCACTCGTTCTGCAAGTGGAATCCACGCGCCACCGTGATCTTGCCGAGCGCGCCTGTCTTGATGTACTCGGCCGCCTCTTGCAGAACCTTTACTGAGCGGCGATGGATGCCCACCTGCGTGACGCGCTTGGTTTCCTCGGCCACCTGCACCATCCGGCGCCCCTCGGTAATAGTGAGCGAAAGCGGCTTCTCCACGTAGACGTCCTTGCCGGCGCGGCAGGCGTCGATGAACATGAGCGCGTGCCAGTGATCCGGCGTGGCGATGGCCACCGCCTGAACGTCCTTGTCGTCAAGCAGCTTGCGATAGTCCTTGTAACGCTTGGGCGTTGCCCGGGACTTCTTCACTGCGAAGTCGAGGTAGTCTTCGCGGAGGTCGCACACGGCCACCGTCTGCTGATCGCCCCGTTCGAGAAATGCGTCGTGGACCTGATCGCCGCGATTGCCCAGGCCGATGTAGCCGACTTGAACGCGGTCATTGGCGCCGAGAATCCGGGAGTAGCTCAGCGCGGTGGCAACGGCCGCGCGGCGAGTGATTTGTGACATGAAGGCTACCTCTTTTGAATCTGCGAGATCAACTCTTTGACCGCCGCATCGAGCTGCGAATCCTTGTCCGTGAGCGTTTCGCCCACCGGGCGTTCGACAGCCAGATCGACTGGTCTCGGATTCAATTCCATCACTTTTCCGTCGGCTCCGGTGATACGCGTGTTCGGCGTGCGAACCGTCGAACCGTCCAGCAGGCTCGCCGCGCCTGTGTAGATGATCCAGCCCGCCGTCGGCTCACCCACCACTTTCCCCAGCTTGAGCGTCCGGTAGCCTTCCGTGAAGTCCTCCGCATCCGAGAGTGAAAACTGGTTCACGACGAGAATAGTAGGCAGCTCCAGCGCGCGCTGTCCGAGGACTGTGCGCGCGGGCCCCGGCGGGAAATCACGCGGCGTCATCGTCATGTAGGGGCGCCGCGCGAAAACGTCCAGCGCGTACGCATTCACGAAGCCGCCGTTGTTGTTGCGGATGTCGATGACGACGCCCTTTCTCCGGTGGTTCTCGTCGTCGAGATCGACATACAACTGCCGTAAGGACTCTTCGCCCATGTCGCGCATGTGAACATAGCCAAGCTGCCCGCCTGAGGCTTTGTCGACATACGCCCGGCGGCTCTCCACCCACCGGCGATAGCGCAGTTCGCCTTCCCTCCCCGCGCTGACAGGCTGTACGACCTCCTCGCGCTTGCCCGCGCCGCCCGCATCCTTGGCCACTGTCAGAGTCGTGCGCCGCGCGGCAAGGCCTCGCAGGAGATCGTCCAGGTTTGCCGGCGCGGCTGCGCTGGAGCCATTGACCTCCAGCAGATAATCGCCCGGAGCGATCTTCGCAATAGCCGCCGGAGACAGCGGCAGAACTTCGGAGACCTTCAACTTGCCAGTCGATTCGTATTCGCTCCTGTCAAAACGAAGGCCAAGTTTGCCCACTGGCGCAGGCGCCCCCGCGCCAGCAGGAGGGCCGCCAACGCCCGTGTGCGACGCGTTCAGCTCACCGATCATGAGAGACATGATCCGGCGCAACTCGTCGGGAGTGCGCGCCCCGGCCGCGAAAGGCTCGAACGCCGTCTTCACAGCATTCCAGTCCTTCCCGTGAAAGGCGGGATCGTAGAAACTGTCCCGCATGACGGCCCACGCCTGCCGGAAGACCGGCACCTTTTCACGCTCGAAGCTGATTTCGAAATCTGTGGTGGAGATCGCCACCGCTCGCGACTGCCTCGATTCGACTGCAATGGCGTTGACTCGGCCGCCTTCGAGATACCAGATCTCCTTCGAGTCGGCCGAGAACTGAACGCTGGACTTGCCGCCGGCCGTTGTCGTGAGCTGCCGCGGCACGCGCGGAGCGCGAGTGAGCTCGTCGAGCGGCCACAGCCAGATGTTCTCCTGGCCTCCGTTGCTGGAGAGCAGCGCGAGGTACTTGCCGTCGGCACTCAACCCTGCAATGCTGGCATCAAGATCGACTGGTAGAAGCTGGAGTCGCTCGCGGATGCCGTCGAAACCAATCTCGACTGGTGCGACAGCAGGCACCGAGGGTTTCTTCTCGTCCTTCTTCTCTTCCTTGAACAGGTCCCTCACCTGGTCTTCTCGAAACTTCGGGGTCTTCGGATTCAGCACGACTTGAGCGGCCCGGATGCCCTCGGTTCGCTGGCCCGTATTGAAGAACAGCGCGCTGCCGTCAGCCGCCCAACGCGGGCCGGCGGTGAAGACATTGCTCAGGAAACTGAGTGGTTTCGGTTCGCCTCCCGCCGCCGGGACGACATGCACGTTGCGGAAGCTCTTCTCGCCCGCCAGGACGCAGGCCACCCAGGCGCCATCCGGAGACCATTCGATGCCGCCCGCAATAGTCGCAGTGGCCAGCAGCTTTTCCTGGCCGCTGTCCAAGGTCAGGCTGCGCACCTCCTTGCGATTCCTCACATAGGCCAGTGTCTTGCCATCGGGCGAAAACTTCGGCGACGCGTCATTCAGCGCGGCACTCGTCAGTTGCTTCTCGGTGTTGGAGGTGAAGTCATAGAGGAAAACCTGGCTGTTGCCGTTTCGATCCGAGAGATAGGCGATGCGCTTGGAGTCAGGCGCCCAGACAAGGGACGACTCCACCGCCGGCGTCCGCGTCACCCGCAGCGCCTCGCCTTCCTTGGAAGCCGCCACGAACACCTCGCCGCGCGAGATCAACGCCAACTTCTTGCCGTCCGGAGAGAGCTCGAAAGAATTGAAGGTGGCCACGTTCCCGCGAACCTCCGTGGGTTCGGCCACCGCGCCCCGCAGCGCAATCTCAATGGGTGCGGCCTTGCCGGATCCAATATCGAAGCGCCAAATGCCAAAGTTGCGCTCGAATACGATCGTCTTGCCGTCGCGCGCAATGGAAGGGAACAGCAGGCGGCCATCCTTGAACTGCGTCAGCGGCTTCGGCGCCCCCTTATCCAGGGCAAGCAAATTCTCGGCCCCCGATCTATCCGAAACGAAATACATCTGCTTTCCATCGCCACCCCACATCGGCCATAGATTCTTGCCGTTCTTGGCAACCAGTCGCTCGTACCTGGGAGACCCGTCAAATCGCAGGAGCCAGATCTCGCTCTCGTCCAGATGAGAATGACCGTTGCGCCACCACTGATTCCAGGCGATTCCCCTGGCGCTGAAGGCCAGCGACTTCCCGTCAGGCGCCGGTGCGGCGTGGAACTCGGTCATCATCGCGTCGGCGCTGACCTCCATCGGCGTGCCGCCGGAAGCCCGCACCCTGAACAGATCCGTGAGCTGGACCTGTCGCGAGGAGTGGAAGTAAATCCATTCGCCATCGGGAGACCATGCGTCGGGATTCTCCGCTCCGTCGTCAAACGTCAGGCGTCTCAGATTGGATGAGCCGGTGTCGAGTATATAGATGTCTCCTCCTCCGGTCCTCAGGCTGACGAAGGCGAGCCTTTTCCCGTCAGGAGACCAGAGAGGACGGTAATCATGTGCAGGGTGCGCGACCAGCAACCGGGCTTCTCCGCCCGCCAGCGGCGCGGTCCAGATGTCGCCGCCGCTGACAAAGACGATCTCTGGCCGGGTCGGATGAAGGGAAGGCTCGGAGAGAGAGGGCTTCGCCGTCATCTGGGCGGCCAGATTGGCGGCAACTGCAAGGAAGAAGACCGTTCTTCGCATCGGAACTCCTGTCATGGTCATGAAATCCTATCCAGAATATCCTGGGAGGATGAGAGCCCAGGCAATCTCATCTGCTGATTGGAGTGCTTGTGATGGTTTCGGCGAGCGAGGCGAAGATACTGGTGCACGGCCACCGAGGGGCGCGTTCGGTAAGGCCGGAGAATACGTTACCGGCATTTGAGTACGCCATCGCCGCCGGCGTGGACTATATCGAACTCGACGTGTCGGTGACCAAAGACAATGTCGTCGTGGTCAACCACGACCTCACCATGAATCGCTCGATCTGCCAGGGGCCCGAGGGTGAGACCGTCATCCGCAACCTCACCTTGAAGCAGATCAAACAATGGGATTGCGGCACGCTCAGGAATAAGGACTTCCCCCGGCAGGAGCCCTCTCCCGGCGCGCGCGTGCCGACATTCGAAGAGGTGCTGGCCCTGGCCAGCAAGGGGAACTTTCAGTTCAATATCGAACTGAAGATGGAGGCGAAGAAGCCGGAACTAACACCCGAACGGCCGGTCTTCGCGCGCATGGTGGTCGATCTGGTGAAGAAACACAAACTGCAGAAGCGTGTGCTGCTGCAGAGTTTCGACCTGCCCCTGATGGCCGAGTTGAAGAAGATTGTGCCTGATTGGACTCTGGCGGCGCTCTACGCCGGGCTGCCAAGGGACTACATCGAGATCTCCAACGAGGCCGGTGGTATGGCCATGGTGAATCCGCAATACATGCTGGTCAGCAAAGCGCAGGTGTCCAAGGCCCATTCCGCAGGCCTGAAGGTGGTTCCGTGGACGGCCAACTCAGCCGACGTTTGGGACAAGTTGATCGATGCCGGCGTCGACGCAATCATCACCGACGACCCTGCTGCGCTCATCGGGCATCTGAAGGCCAAAGGTCTCCGGTAAGCCTCCGGCAGCTTCGGCGTAGATTCGAGCAAACCCCTCACGGAAAGCCGCGGCGCTGAATCGTTCCGCGTTCATGCGAATCCGAAGCGGATCGAAGCCATGCTCCCGGGCTTCGAACCGGCGAACAGCCGCCGCAACCGATCCAGGAGTCTGCGAGTGGAAGAACAAGCCCGTCTCGCCTTCCAGGATGATGTCCTTCGCACCGCCCGCCCCATAGCAGATCACCGGTGTACCGCACGCCTGCGCCTCAGCCAGCACAATGCCAAAATCCTCCTCGGCCGCGAAGAGAAAGGCCCGGGCAGATTGCATCCTGGCCACCATCTCCACGTTCGAAATGTGTCCGAGAAACTCGACGTTCGCCGGAGCTGCGGCCCGGATTCGGGCGAGATCGGGGCCGGTCCCTGCGATGCAGAGCTTCCGCCCTGGCAGCGATCGAAAGGCTTCAACGAGGATGTCGATTCGCTTGTAAGGGACGAAACGGGACGCCGCAAAGTAATCTTCACGCCTTCCAGTCCCGACCTGGTAACGCTCAGTGTCGACCGGGGGCGCAAGCACCACTGAGTCCCGGCCGTAGGTCTTACGGATGCGTCGCGCGATGTAGGAGGAGTTAGCGATGAAGCGGTCCACCCCATGGGCCGTGCGTGTGTCCCAAAGCCGGAAGTAGTGCAGCAGCATCCGGGCCGCCAGACCCTTAAGCCCGCGATCGAGGCCGCTTTCCCGTAGGTATTGGTGCTGCAAGTCCCAGGCGTAGCGCGCCGGCGAGTGGCAGTAGCAGATGTGAAATTGGTTGGGTCCTGTCAGGACGCCTTTTGCCACCGAGTGAGAACTTGAGATGACGACGTCGTAGCGTGAGAGGTCCAGCGACTCCACCGCCAGCGGCATCAGCGGAAAGTATCGCTGCACCCGCCTCGAAGCACCGGGAAATCGTTGTATGAATGTGGTCTTCGGGTGTTTGCCGCAGAGGAAGGCGCGCTCCGCGGGCGGTACAAAGTCGGCTACGGCGAACACGTCAGCCGACGGGAACATCCCGATCAACTGCTCCAGCACCCTCTCGCTGCCAGCGTAGGTGGTCATCCACTCATGAACAAGCGCGACGCGCGTCATGGCCGGGTGTGCTCCAGTGCATGCCGGTAAAGCTCCATGTACTGACGGCACATCGAGTTCACCGAGAATCGTTCGCGGGCAACTGCCTGGGCTTGATCGCCCAGCGCGCGGCGTGCAGCGGGGTCTCGCGCCAGATTCACGATATGGCGCGCGGCCTGCTCTGGGCAGTTGAGGTCGTAGTGCAGCCCTGAGTGGCCATTCTGAATGGCATCGATATTGCCTTGGACGCTGCTAACCACGCAGGCCAGTCCAGCGTGCATGGCTTCCAACAGTGCCAGCGAAAGCCCTTCCCATCGCGCCGTGGAGAGGTACACGTGCGCCCCGGCCAGTTCCTCCGAAATGTCCCTGACATCGCCCAGCAGCCGAAGGTCACCCGCCACCCCAAGCCGGTGCGCTTCTTCAAGAGTGTCGTTGGCGAGAGGGCCGGCTCCCGCAAGCCGGAATTCGATTGCCAGGCGAGGGTCAAGCCGACGGCACTCCGCGGCGATCCGCGCGACGAGTTGGGGAAACTTCTGATTCACCAGCCGGCCTACAACCAGCACGCGCAGCGCATCTGGCGAGGCAGCGGGTCTGTTTTCGAGGCGCCTTGGCTTGACACCGTTTGCAATGACTACCGTGCGGTCCGCCAACGGAGGGCACAAGCGCTCGATAAGACGTTTCTCGGAATCCGACACCGCAACTGCCGCCCGCGCCATCGGACTCAAGCAACAGTTCGATACCCAGCCGCACCGCCCCCCCCGCGATACCTGCGCCTCTGGGATAGAACCCATGGAATGTGTGGACTACTGGTGTGCGGGCCCCTAAAGTCACCAGTCGCCCCAGTAGCCCTGCGCCGAAGCCGTGTGTATGCACAATGTCCGGATGGACCCACCGGGGGCTCGCAAAGTCAGAACAGACCCGCGAAGATCCCAGCAACGCCCGAAAGGTCTCAGTGTAGGCTCCTCCCTCAGGGCAGACCACCCAGTGCTCCGCGTCGTGCAACGAGCCCTCGATGAGCGTGCGAATCATCTCCGGCCCCCCGCCAGTATCCGACCGCGCGCTGACATGCAGAACCCTCATGAGCATGTCTCAACCTGAGCGCTCTCAACCGGTGGGCTGGCGCACTCCACCCCGTACAGTTCGCAGAGCGCCTTCACCCCTCGTTCAACGGAGAATCCGCTTTGCTCGAGCAGCCTGATCCGGCGGTCCCGGCAACCGCGCGGGTGGCGAAGCAGGGCAACAAGAGCGCCGGACCACTCCCGGGCCGTCCGGCGGTGGCTGAGCCTCAAGTTGGTTTCCGGGAATAGGTCGGCCTCCTCGGTAATCTCCGTCGAAAACAGGCAGGGCAGCCCGGCCGCTTGCGCCTCGAGCAGCACGAGCGGCAGCCCCTCGTGCAGCGATGGCAGCACGAACACATCCATCGCGGAGACCATCAGCGATCCGATGTCCGGCCGGTTCTTGAGCCAGGTGACCCTCGATCCGAGATCGTACGAAGCGATTAACGCCCGCAACCGCGGCTCCAGTGCGCCTTCGCCGGCCAGCAGCAGATGGAGATCGGTCCTTTCGCGGCTCGCCTCACGGAGAATATCGAGCAGAAACCCCTGGTTCTTTTGCGGTTCGCAACGGCCAACGTGACCGATCACCCGGCGCCCCTGCGGGATCCCCAGGGCGCGCCGCACCCGCTCCATCTCGGCCGGCACGCGGAATCTCTCGAAATCGAGCCCGTAGTGGTGCACTGAAACGCGTGGGTCCTGGCGCCAACCGTTTCCGAACAGGCTGGGTGCCGCCACATCGCTGCAGCTCAGCCCATGCGTCATGAACTGCGCGATCCTGGCCCGCATGAATCTTCCAAAGACCATCCTCGCCACGTTGGGAAGGCGCTCCAGACGCATCGTGTCGTTATGGCTATGGGCGATGCGAACGCCAATCCCGGCGCGTGCTGCCGCCTCGAGAATCACACCATTCCAGAGCTGCTCGTGTGCGTGAACAACGTCAATTGGGCCGTCTACTAGCGCCTTGCGGTAGGCCGTCATTGAGCGCCCGCGGATAGGCAATGCTGCGCCGCGCCGCGCCAACCCTGTAAATGCGGCACCCCCTCCCTTCCAGTTCGGCATCGTATGCAGCAGTTCGTTCGTCATGAACGAGGAAGTCGTGCTGCACGGGCAGGCCGGTGCACCTGCGGACCGCCTGCATCAACCAGGTCTCAATACCTGCGCGGTGCATCCGCCCCACTACATGCAGCACGCGCCGTCTCATCCTTCCGTCCTCTCCATGAAACCCCACATCTGCCTGAGTGTTCGCTTCGCAGTGCTCTCCGTCCACCAGAACCGGAGCCCCGCCGCGCCCAGACTCCGCGGCAGCGCAAACAGGACCCGCCAGACCGCGCGGCGGAGCGGGCTGTGAATCGACGACAGCTTGACGCAGGGATCGTTCCGCTCGCCGAGCAGCCTCGCTGCCAGAAAGAAATGCGCCGACTCGATCTCACGCCACGGACGCGCATCGGCCTCGAATCCGTGCCATGTGCGGATGAACTCGGACCGGTCGGTCCAGAGTTGCTCAAGAAACTCCATGTTGGCCCGCAGAGCTTCTCTGGTCACCGGCCCGGATAGGCCGGTCAGATTCGCACCGTGAATACGATACAGAGCCAGCGGCTCGTCCAGCGAAGTGACGCTCGCAATCAGGGCAGCCCGGTCCTGCGCGACCTTGTCAGCGCAACGCCGGAACCGCTCCGGCAGTGGAAACACACGCGCCGCGACCTCCCTGCGAAAGGTCAGCCCCGAACACGGCGGCAACGCCGGCTCCACGCCAACAAGCATTCCCGGCGCAAGCCATCCCTCCGCCAGCACCCGTGGGTGGCGCGCCTTGATCACCTCGCCATCACCGCGAATCGTGCACAGAGGGTGGCAGACCGTTCCCGCCTCAGGATGGCGCCGGAACCGTTCAATCACCTTTTCCAGCCGCGCCGGAACGTACTCGTCGTCAGAGTCGAGCAGTGCCACCAGATCTCCGCTTGTCGCCTTGGCAGCCCTGTTCAGCGCTGACGCCATTCCTCCATTCGGTTGCCGCAGCAGACGCACGCGCGGGTCGTGCGCCGCGTACGAGGCGATCACATCGGCTGACCTGTCACGGCTCCCGTCATCGCATACCAGCGCTTCCCAATTCCGCCAAGTCTGGCGCTGCAAGCTCTCGATTGCCCTGCAGACGTACCGCTCATAGTTGAAGTTCGCGATGAGCACCGAGACGGTTGGATTCTGCGGTAATGGCGGCAGTCTGAGCGGTTCGATCCTCATATGCGATCTACCTCTCTAGCCCTGCGATGGAGCCGCCTGATACTCCTTGTAGTATTTTCCGTAGTAGCCGTAGTAGTTATAGTGATCGCTCATGTGCTTCTTCACTTGATTGAGCACCAGACCCACTACGTTCACTCGCAAATGCTGTAGCGTCGTGATTGCCGCAGCCACCGCCTTGCGGTTGGTCTGGCCGGCTCGCGTCACCACCAGAACCCCGTCTGCCAAAGTGGCTATTTGCAGCGACTCGGCGAAGCCCAGCAGTGGAGGTCCATCGAGAATCACAAGGTCGTATTCCTTTTGCCACTCCTCGACGAGATCCGCCATCCGAGCCCCCATCAAGTCTGCCGCCCGGCGACTCGGTGGTCCCGCCGTAATCAGATCGAGCGACTGCGCGGCACTGGGTTGAAGGACCGAATCGCGCCAGCTCATTTCGCCCTGCAGCACGTTGGAGAGGCCTCTGCCGATGGTCACCCCGAACATCTTGTGCTGCGATGGCCGCCGCAAATCGCAGTCGACGATTAGGGTTCGCCGCCCCTGCTCCGCGTGCGCCACGGCCAAATGGCTCGCCGTGGTGGACTTTCCCTCCCCAGCGGTCGCGGAGGTGAGGAACATCGTCCGCAGCCGGCGGTCGAAGTCGGATAGTAGAATCGAACTCCGCAGAGTCCTCACAGCCTCTTCATACGTGCTGAACTGACGCTCCGGCGCCGCCTTCGCCGGAACCAGTGAAACTCCGATTTGCAGTGGCGCCACCGGAGCCGGCAGGAGCAGTTCTTTGGCGTTCTTCATCGCTGGAAGCGTCCCCACCATGTGGATGCGCAGCGTCTGGCTCACCTGCTCGGGATCTCGAATTGTCGTATCCATTGAATCGGAAGCCAACGCCAGAGCCACCGCTGTTACCGCCGAAAACACGAATGCGATCAACAGGTTCAGCCACATCTTCGGGAACACCGGTTTCCATGGCGCTCGGGCCGGGTCCGCAACCCGAACTGTGTTGCTCTGAAAACCGGCGTTGATGCCGGCTTCCCGGATCTTCCGGTTCAGCTCTTCATACAGGTTCTTGTCCGCCTCCGCCTCCCGTTTGGCCCGTTGATAATCGAAGCTCCGCAGGTTGATGGCGTCGTACTCGGCCTTGGTTTCGGCGACACCCTTGGCGAGCATCTGCTCCCGCGCCGTAGCCTCTTTGAACTGCACCTCCACTCGCCGCGCGATGCTGGCCCTCATCGCCTCAATCTGTCGATCAAGTTCATTTGCCGATGCCAGCGCCCGCCGGTACTCAGGATGGTTCGGCCCGAAATGGGTCTTGATCTCGGAGAATCGCTCGCCAATCTCGTTGCTGCGATCGATCAGCCGCTTCAGTTGGTCACCCTGTCCCGACACCTGCACTGCCTCCGGATCGCCAGTCCTCGCTGAATTGTTAGCTGCTTCGGCCGACACCCTGTCAGCCTGCGCCTTCGTGTATTCGCTGTTCAACTGCAGAAGCCGCGAGGAAAGGATGTTTGTCTTTTCCTCCGGATTGATGACGTTCATCTCGCGCTCGAACCGCGCCAACCGCTCGCTGGACGACTCCATCTTGGCCCGCAGTTCCTCGATCTGCCTCTCCATGAACTTCGAAATGCTCGCCGAACTCCGGATGCGGATGTTGTATGTGTGCTCGATATAGCTTTGAGCCACCTGATTGGCCACTTCCGCCGCCAGTCGCGGATCCGTGGATCGGTAGCTAAGCTGCAATAGCGTCGTGTTCGACGGCCGCACTACTCGCAGGTTCTTCAACAGGATGGGAGCGTCCTGCGCTCGTGTCTTTTCGTCCTCCATGTCGACCTGCTGCTCCCGCTCCAGCAGGTTGTAGCGCTCCGCAATCGGCCGCACCACCGAGTCCGATTGGATCAGCCGGATCTGCGACGCCAGAAACTGCTCCGATTCCGCCGACGACATGGTCGACGCCATCGATTCCTGCCCGACGATCCCGCGCGCCTCCTGACGATCTACATATAACGTCGCCGTCGACTCATAGATTGGCGTCAACCGCAGCGTCACCAACCCAGCCGCCGCCGTCATCAACACCACGAACAGGCCGATCTTCCACACGTGGCGCCGCAGTACCCAGAAGTAATGCGACAACGGAAGGCGAACATCGTCCGCCTCCGGATTCGTGAACATCACCGCCGGTTGCCCCGCCGGAAAGTAACCCTGAGACGGACCGGAGGTGAGGCCGCGCAATGCGCCTAACTCGATTAGATCTTTGTTTTCTTTGCCCATATCGCACTGGGCATCGGCCCGCGGCCAAAGGAAGAGCAGGCCGCCGCCACTAATCATGGAGTGTCGCCCAGCCTGCTAAGCTCTCAGTCTTTCTTCACTGCCTCTTCGCCACGCGCTGCCCAGTTAGAACATTATCAGGAGAGCTAATATTAAGAATGTTCGAATGCTGATTGGTCTTATAAAAAGAAGCGATTTGTATCAAGACCGAAATGATCGGATACTTCGAGAAACGAAGTCACGGGTCCCTGTCTTTCGCTTCCTGCCTGTCTCAGGACGTCGCTCAATCCGACCCGGACGAATCCGACGTCATGCCGCGTCTCGCGCGGCGCATGGGAACAGTTCGAACAAAGTCACCACCGAGGAAGGCAGTCAGTGCGGTACGCAAACTCTCTCTTGAACTCTATTCTCTTTCTGGCCACAGCCATGACGGCTTTCGGCCAGACGCAAGCCTCGGCGCCTGCACCCGCGCCGGCGCCTCCAGCTCCCCCAGCCACCTCCTGGAGCTACAAGGGGTTTAACGCCACCGGCTGGGTGGACTCCTACTACAACCAGAATTTCAACGATCCGTCGAGCCGGACCGCCTATCTTCAGGCCCTCGACATCACATCGGACAAGCTCAGCATGAACAGCGTGACGGGCAGTTTCAGCTACGACCCGAAGCCGATCGGTTTCAAACTCGACGTCGGCTGGGGCCGCACATACGACGCTTTCTACATCAGCGAGCCCAAGAAGAGCACTTGGGACCGTTACTTCATCAACGCCTACGTCAGCTTGAAGCCTGAGAGTTGGAAGGGCCTCCAGCTCGACTTCGGCAAGTTCGCCACCAGTGCCGGCGCCGAGTTGACTGAGACGCACCTGAGCTGGAACTACTCGCGGTCTCTGTTGTTCTCCTACGGACCGTTTTTCCACACCGGCCTCCGCGCAACAGCGCCCGTGAACGGCGTCTGGACAACCGGCTTCCAGGCCGTCACAGGCTGGAACGGCATGCGCGACAACAACAGCGGCAAGACCATGGGCTTCACCAACGTGTTCACTGTGAAGAAGGCAATCATTGCGAACACTTACTATACCGGCCCGGAAAACACGGACACGAATAAGGGCTGGCGTCAGTTCTCGGATACGGCCGTAACCATCACGCCAAACGACCGTGTCTCGATGTACGTCAACCTCGATATCGGCCACAACGCCAATCCGACTGGCCCCGCTTCCAACTGGTGGGGCATCGCCTCGGCGGCACGCATCGCGCTGAATCAGAGGTTCGCCATCACCCCTCGCTTTGAGTACTTCGACGATAAGGACGGCTTCACGACGCTCATGGCGCAGCAGATCAAGGAATTTACACTCACTGGTGAAATGAAGCTGAACGAGAGCTTCATCACCCGTCTGGAGTGGCGCCGTGACTGGTCCAACCAGCCCTACTTCGAAGTCGGCACGACTCCGAATGCCCGCAATCACCAGACCTTGCTCACCGCCGGCGTCGTGGTAGTCTTCAAGCCCGGAATGTTCACCTTCGGCAACGGCAGCAAGCCCTAATAAGCCGCAGCCGCTCCTTCCAGTCCACCTTGAACAACGGACCCGGCCCTCCGGGTCCGTTTTTTGTGTCAAATTGGGGCCGTGGTACGAAGACTGACCGCACAGGATCTGGCCGCTGCGAAGGCGCTCTCCGATGCCGCCAACTGGAATCAGACGGCGGCCGACTGGGCTCGCATCCTGCAACTCGAGCCCGACGGGTGCTTCTGCGTTGAGGAAGAGGACCGCATCGTCGCCACCACCACTGCGGTCTGCTACGAGAAAGACCTCGCTTGGATCGGCATGGTGCTGACCCACCCCGAAGCGCGCCGCAAGGGTTTTGCACGGCAGGCGATGGAAGCCGCTCTCTCCTGGCTCGACTCCACCGGAGTCGCCGCTTCCCGGCTTGACGCGACGGATATGGGGCAACCTCTCTACGAGGCCCTCGGCTATCGCGTCGAGTGCGATGTCGAGCGCTGGCGCGGTGAAGGCCGCGGATCCTCACCACTTCCTCAAGACCAGCCGGACTTTGACCTCGACCTCCGCGCCACCGGCACCGACCGGACGCGCATCCTCGAGGCTCTGGCCCCAATCGGTTGCTTCCGGGCCCCCCGCGGCCACGTGATGCTGCGGCCAGGCCGAGTTGCATCCTACCTCGGGCCGTGTCATGCCGAAACCCCCGAAGACGCCGCCCCGCTCATCGACCTTGCTCTGGCGGCAGCCTCCGGCCCCGTCTACTGGGACCTGCTCCCCGACAACGCAGCCGCCGCAGACCTCGCGAGGAAACTCGGCTTCAGCCCCTTCCGCCACCTGAAACGCATGGCGCGCGGCCAGGCTCCGCCCGAACAGCGGAGCCTGATCTACGGTCTGAGCGGTTTCGAAACCGGCTGATCAGAATGCCAGCTTGGCGCCTAGCTGGATCACCCGCGTCGTAACGCCCTGCACCCCGCCGCCGATCGCCCCGAACGTCACCGAACGGATGTTGCGATCCAGGGCGTCGGGATTCGGATTGTAGTGGTTAAAAAGGTTGAACGTCTCCATGCGAATTTCGATGTGGCGCGACTCCTGGAACCGGAATCGCTTGTTCACCGAGAAGTCGGCATTCATGATGCCCGGCAGGCGGATAGCGTTGGTGCGCGGTGATGTGCCGAACCGTCCGAACTGCGCCGGCACGAAAGCCGCCGTGTTGAACCACTTCTGCCACGTGCGCTGGTCCTCAGGCAAGTTCCCGTCCTGGCCGCTGACCTGGTCGGGCCGCGAGTTAATCCCTGTGCCCGTCGTGTCCACATTATTGGTCACCGGCGAAGGATAGCCGCTCTGGAAGGTCATAATAGTCGAAACCTGCCACCCTCCCAGCAGCTTACCGGCGAGGGTCTTGGTGTCGCGGAAGAACGGCAGATCGTACAGAATCGTCTGCACGAACCGGTGCGGCAGATCAAACCCTGCCACCGAACGGTCGCCATCCGCGTAGTAGATGTCCTGCGGCGCGCCGATGTAGTTGCCGCCGCCCACCTGTCCGCCGATATCGCTGATCCCGGAGATCGCCTTGGCCCAGGTGTACGCGGTGACGAAGGTCAACCCCTTGCCCATGCGGCGTTCGGCCTTCATTTGCAGCGCGTGGTAGTTGGAGTTGCCGATGGACTTGTCTGACCGCACATTGCGCTGATACGCCTGGTTCGGCCGTCGCGCATTCAGTGAAGCCAGCCCCGGCGTCCGCGGATCCACCACCTGGATCGGGCGATTTAAATCTTCGATGGTCACAATCAGCTTCGTGCCCTTCGTGCCCACGTAGCCGACGTCCAGCAGGATGCTGCCCGGCAGCTTGCGCTGGATGTTGAAGTTCCACTGCTGCATGTAACTGTCGCGCATGTTCTGGTCGTTGGAAACCGCGAAGTTGAGCGCCCCGGTACTGACAGCGCCTTTCCACGGATCGTTGAAGAAGATATTCGGCGCGCCCGTGATGTTGCCATTCACCGTCGCGCCCGCCGTCGCCTGCGCTCCCTCCACCATCGCGAAGATGGCGTTCGAAATCTGCGGCGTGTAGTAAACGCCATAGCCGCCTCGGAAAACCGTATCCTTCGCGAACCCCGGCCGGTAGGCGAACCCGATTCGCGGGGCCCAGTTGTTGCGGTCAGGCGCCATCAACCCGCGGCCATAGCGCGAAGTCTTCGGATCGACCAGCCCGGCGACAACGAAGCCGTTCTGCTCGATGTTCACCATCCTGTCGTCGGACTGGGTGTAGATCTGGAAGTAGTCGTATCGCATTCCGAGGTTCACGGTGAGATTTGGCGTCACCTTCCAGTCGTCGGCGAAGTAGTAGGACTGCCACCAGTTCCACAGATCGGTGGACGTGTGCTCCGGATTGATGCTCGCGCTGCGCACGTAGCCGAGCATGAAGTCGGCCATCGCGCTGCCCGTGTACGTGCCGTCAAAGTTAAAGCTGCCGCGCGGAGCGCGCGCCTGCTCGAAGGTCACATTGCGACGCGCAAGGTCGGCCCCGAACTTGAAGAAGTGCTTGCCCCGCTGCCAGGAGAGATTGTCAGCGAACTGGAAGATCTGGTTGGCGCGGTCACGCGGACCGATCTGCCGCTGCAGGTTATACATGGCGAATGCGCCATCCGGGCCGCTGATGCTGATCGTCGGCGGACCATACTCCTGGGGCAGTCGCGACACCAGCGGGATCTCCATCATGCCGGCTACGTCATATGCCGGGTCGTTGGTGGTGCCGAATATCTCAGTCTCAAAGAACTTGCTCCAGCCGCCGCGCAGCTCATTCACCAGCGTAGGCCCGAACGTGTGCATCCACGTGCTGGCGTAATTCTGCGCGCGGCCAAGGTTGTCGCGCTCGTCGTGGCCCCATGACGGAATGCCCGCTTCGTACGTGTCGTTGAACACGTAGCGGCCCGAGACCGAGTCCCGCGAACCGAAGTTGTGATCCACCCGGCCCAAGTAGTTGTCCTGCTTGGAAACCGCGCTGGCCGGCGTGCTCGCGTGGTTCTGCGTCCCTACCTTCGTATTCGGGTGGGGCTGAAACTGCATGAACGTCGTCGCCTGCTTGCTCAGGAACTGGCTCGGAATCTGGTTGTTGACAATGCCGATCCCCAACGGATCTCTTAGCGTGATCGGCTGCCCCGTTCGCGCGTCCACCAGGCCGCGGAAGTCGCCGGTGCGGATGTTGTCAGGCGGTATCAGTCGCAGCGTGCTCACTGCCCCCTGCGCCAGCCGCCCGGATTCCCAATTAAAGAAGAAGAACGTGCGATCCGTGCCCTTGTAGAGCTTCGGAATCGTCACCGGACCGCCAATATTGGCGCCATACTGGTTGCGATTCAGGCGCGGCGGAGGCACATCTTTGCCCGCAATTGCGTCATAGGTCTGCGTCAGCGCGTCGTTGCGGTTAAACAGCCATAGCATCCCCCGATACTGGTTGCCGCCGCGCTTGGTGAGCATGTTCACCTGGCCGCCCGGCGCGCCGCCAGTCTCCACCGATGAGTTGCTGGTCTCCACCTTGAACTCGGCCAGCGAGTCCACCGACGGCGAGAAAGAGTAAGTCATCGCGTCGTAGTCCATGAACTCGATGCCGTCCAGCATGTAGCGATTCGCAGTGTCGCGCGAGCCATTCGCCGACATCGCGGTCGAGCCGAAGGGCGAGTCCTGCTGGCCGATCGAGCCGCGTCCGCGGCGCACCGTGATCGAGCCCGGAGTGCCCGCCTGAACGCCCGGCATGATCTGCGCGAGCTGGATGAAGTTGCGGCCGTTCAGCGGCAGGTCGACGATCTTCTCCGAGTCGATGACTCCGCCCACCGTGGCATTGTCCGTCTGCAGCAGCGCCGCATACGCCTCGACACTGATGGACTCGACCACTTCGCCAATTTGCAGTTGTAAATCGATACGCGCTGTCTGCTGCACCTGCAGCGTGAGCCGGTCGAGCTTCTTCGTCTGGAACCCCTTCATCGTGGCGTCGACGCTGTAGTCGCCGGCTGGCAGGAACGGGATCGTGTAACTGCCCGACACGTCCGTCGACGTCTCGCGCGCTGCGTTTGTGTTCAGGTTGACCGCACGCACCAGAACGCCAACTACTGGCGCTCCGGAGGCGTCCGTGATGACGCCGGTGAGTGTGGCTGAAGTTTGCTGCGCCGCTGCGATCGTGGCGCAAAATGCGAAAACGAGGAAGACCCTGATGGTCATAGCGAGATATACCCCTTTCGGCAAACCCCCAACGGCTTGCGAATGGATGTAGTATACGCTCGCCGGGCTAGAAGTAGAAGCGCAGCCGGACCCCCGCCGTCCTCGGCTGAACGACTCTCGTCCCCACGAACACCGACTGGAAGTTGTACAGCGCCGTCGCGTTCGTCAGGTTCGAAACCTGCAGACTCACATCCCACGCCTTGCGCTCGTTCCTGTACCGTTCGTAGCCGGCCACGATGTCGGTGATCGTCCGCGGCTTGACTCTCGCCGGGTCCGAGAGGAGGTTCACATAGGGCAGCAGGTCCGAGTAGTCCGGATCCGCGGCGACGACCGCCGGATCCGACGGATTCGACACCAGTCCGGAATCGTACCTCGTCGACCAGGTGGCGTAGAAACCGCGCTTGGACGAATAGGTGAGGATGCCGTGTACCGAAAGCGGCTGGTCGTGGTCGATGAGAAACGGTCCCGCCGACAGCGCGTCGACGGCGTCGTTGCCGATGTACAGCCCCCCTGTAAATGGCGGCGTCGTGATTGCCCGGGAGTGCGTCACGCTCAGGCTGCCGCTGAAGCCTTTGACCGGCGTCAGATTCAGCCGGCCCTCCACCCCGTTGATCCTGATCTGCGACAGCGTGATCGGGAAGATGACGCCCGTGTCGAGGAAGTTGTTGTTGTCCTGCTGGTCGCGCGACTGCTTGTGGTAGTAGCTCACGTTGGCGCTCATCCTGCGCCCCAGGCTTTGCTGCAGCCCCACTTCCAGGAAGTCCTGTCTGCTCCGGCCTCATCTGCGCCACCTTGTCGCCCAACGCGTCCCGCACCGATGGCGGAGCGATCGCATAGGCTTCCTCGCTCGCGCTCAGCAGCAGGTTCTCGTTCGGCGGCGTCTGGTAGAGCCGGTTGTAGCTCGCCCTGAACACGGTGTTCGTCTGCTTGATGTGGTAGCTGAGCCCGATGCGCGGCTGATACTGCTGGCCGTCCACCAGAAAGCGGTACATGTCGTAGCGCAGGCCCAGAGAAACCTGCCAGGCGCCCAGCCGGACGCTGTCCTGAATGAAACCCGAGTAGAAACCGCCCGTCTTGCGCTGCGAAAACAGGAACGGCCGCCCGCCCCGCGTCAGGTCGTGCGGCGCCAGGTTGGGATTGTAGTCCTCGCTCGCCGGGTCGTTGAATCCCCGGTCGGTCACCCCGAAGAAGAAGTTCTCGCTCACCGGGAAGCGCTGGAAATCGCCGCCCATGCGCAGCGTGTGGATGCCCCGCACCATGTTGAGCCTTCCGCCCGTTGTGAATGTCGATAGGTGCCGCGCCTGCGACGCCGTAACCGGCGTGTCGCCAACGCTCGGAAACAGCTGCGCGACAGTTGTCCGGTAGCTTGTCGAAGTATCGAAGGTCGTCCGGGCGTCAATCGTCCGCACCCAGGCGAATGACCCCGAAGCGTCCCGCAATGCCTGACGCTGGTCCATCCCCGCCGCCTGCTGCGACCGCAGGTTCGCCAGCTCAAACGAACTTCGTCCCACCATCCCATTCAGCCGGAACACGTCCCGCCCATTCGGCTGGTAATCCAGCCGGAAGAATCCCGCGCTGGCTGTTGCCCCCGTTATGCAGGTTGTCCAGCGACACCGAATCAAGATACCGATGCGACTCCATGGTGTTCACCGTTGCCGTGAAGCCCAGTTTTCCCACCTCGCCTGCCACGCTGGTCACCTGCGACAGTGTGTCGAACCCCGCACCGTTCAACATCACGCTTCCGGAGAACTTCCGCCCCGATCCCAGCCCGCTCTTCGTTGTCACGTTCGCCACAGCAGACACTTTGCTGCCGTACTCCGCCGGGACGTTGCCCGTGAACAATTCCACCGTCTGCACAATGTTCGGATCAACCGAGTTGGCAAAGGCCCCGGTCAACTGGTCCGTGATCGGCATGCCGTCGATCACGAACGTCATCTGATTGTGCGCCCCGCGAGGATGAATGGCCCCATTGGCGTTTTGCGCAAACCCCGGAAAGCTCACCAGCACCGACTCCAGCCCGCGGTTGGCCACCTGCAGCGCCATCTTGTCGATGTCGCTCTGGTTCATCTGAATATGCGTGCCTGTCTCCTCCGGATCCACGAGCAGTTCGCTCCGCTCTGTCACAGTGACTGTCTCCGACGCCCCGGCGAGTTGCAGCGTGATCTCGATCCGGACAGGAATGTTCGACCGCAGGCTGGATGTCTCCCGCCACAGCGAGAAGCCCGGCTTGGTCACCGACACCTCGTAGCTGTGATACGGAATGTTGCCCAGCGTGAACGTGCCATCTTCCTGGGTCGAAATCTCGCTCCGAAAGCGAGTCACTGAATTCTCGACCGTGATCGACGCGCCCGGAATGGCATAGCCGCGCGGGTCCTTGACCAGACCGGTCAAAGTGGCGGTAGTCTGCGCCCATGCAGGCGCGGCAAGACACATGAACACAATAGATCGGATATTCAACGGACTTTCCTCCTGGGATCTGCTTCCAACGAATGCGGCGGTTTAGGCCGCGGCCGGAGGACCCCGGAGGAAGATCAGGCACAGTGTTGCGCGGGCGGTCTCGCCATCGGCGCCGGCGGCCTCATACCAATCCAAAAGTGAAGCCGCCTCAATATGATGCCCCGCCTCGGTCTCGCCGGTCATGAGCTGGTCGTACCCGTTCAGCGAGCAGAGGTTCGCGCCCTGATGCTTGTGCAGCGAACTGAAGACGGCCACGCCGAGAAAAGCCACGACAAGCGCCATCGCCAAGGCGACGCCTTGGCGCGTTGGGGTCAGGCGGAATTTTGAGGCGTGCATCCCTCTTTGCAGTTAGATGCAGAGACTCCTGCAAGGATGCAACCCTGCTCTCCATGTATGATTGCCTGGATGGCCGCAGCAGCACACAAGCCTCCCCGCCGAATCGCAATCGAGTTCGCTGCCCTTGCACTTTTCTATTGCGCCTTCGTCTTCCTGCTGCCTCGGCCCGCTTCGGTCACCCCGGACGGCTGGCGGCTCACCGGCCTTTTCCTCGCCACCATCCTGGGCTCGATCCTCCAGCCCGTCCCGGGCGGCGCGGTCGTCCTGCTGGCGATCACTTTGGCCCCCATCCTCGGCGGCATGAAGATCGCCGACGCCCTCGGCGGCTACGCCGACTCCACCGTCTGGCTCGTCATGGCGGCCTTCTTCATCTCCCGAGCCCTCATCGACACAGGGCTCGCCCGGCGCATCGCCCTTGTCTTCATCCGGCTCTTCGGCCGCAGCTCCCTCGGAGTCGGCTATGCCCTTGCCCTCACTGACTTTGTTCTGGCCAGCATCATCCCCTCCAACGCCGCGCGCACCGGCGGAGTCATCCTGCCCATTGGCCGCTCCATCGCCGAACTCTACGGCTCCCACCCGGGCCAGACCGCCAACCGCCTTGGGGCGTTTCTCATGCTCGGCGTCTACCAGAGCGGTTGCGTCTCGGCCGCGATGTTCTTTACCGGCCAGGCCTCCAATCCATTGGCCGCCCAAATTGCATCCGGCTTTGGCTACCAGGTGACTTGGGCCGGCTGGCTGGTCGCTGGGCTGGTCCCCGGCGCCGTCTCACTGGCGCTCACCATGTGGCTGGTGATGAAGCTCAATCCCCCGGAGATTAAGCACACTCCCGAAGCTGCCCAGTTCGCCCACGACGAACTGGTGAAGATGGGGCCGATGAACCGCGCCCAGAAGATCCTGATGGTGGTCTTCGTCGGCGTCTGCGGCGCATGGGTGACATCAGGTTCCACCGGTATCGACATCACTGTCGCTGCCCTCTGGGGCAGCGCGGCGCTGCTCATTACCGGCGTCCTCAAATGGGACGCCGTCATCGGTGAGCGCGCGGCCTGGGACATCTTCATCTGGTACGGCGGGCTGTTGCGCCTCGGCAAAGCTCTCAACGAAAAGGGCGTCACCAAGGCCTTCGCCGAGAGCCTCGGCGGCTACTTCGGCGGCCTCGACTGGCTCCCCATGCTCGCCGTCATGCTGCTGATCTACTTCTACGCTCACTACGCCTTTGCCAGCATCACGGCTCACATGCTGGCGATGTATCCGCCCTTCCTGGCCCTGCTGGCCGCCCAAGGCGCCCCGATGGGCGTAGTCGTCTTCAGCTTCGCCTGCTTCGTGAACCTGTCGGCCTGCCTCACCCACTACGGCACCACCCCCGCGCCGATGTTCTTCGCCCAGGGCTACGTCTCGATGCGCGACTGGTGGCGCACGGGCTTCATCATGTCGCTCGTCCACCTCTCCGTCTGGGGCACCATCGGCTTCGCCTGGTGGAAGGTCCTCGGCCTCTGGTAGGACGACCTCAGGCCACTCGCAGCCGCGCCTCAGGCCGAGAATCCCGGTCTCACCGCTTCGGCGACGGATACTCTCCGGCATTGACGTACACGGCCGGACGGCTCACGGTATCATTCCATGCCGATTGCACCGCCGCCGGCAGCGTCGGCAGAATCGCTTCCACGCGCGCGCGAATATCGCTGACGATCATCGGGTTCTGGCTCGCTGTGTTGTAGCTCTCCTCCGGACCCGTTTCCATGTCGTATAGCTCAGGATTGAGCAGCGGCAGATTGACTCGCCCTCCCTCTGGCGGCGGCACAAAGGCAGGACCGTTGTAGCGCGACAGGTGCAGCTTCCAGCGGCCTAGCCGGGCGCACTGCAGGTTGTATCCATCCAGATAGAGGAAGAGCGGCCGTTCCACCGCTTCCGCCTCGCCGGTCAGCACCTGCCAGATATTCACTCCGTCCATCGGATTGCGAGGCTGAGGCGCCGCCGCCAAGGCGGCAATGGTCGGGAATAGATCCAACATGCTGGCGAAGCTGCGAATCACCTTCCCCTCTGGAATTTGTGCCTGGCCAGCGGGCCAGGAATGGTACCCGCATCCCCCCTTCGAAGGTGTCCCCCTTCCGTCCGCGCAACCGGCCGGGACTTCCCTCGAACCAGGGTCCGTTGTCGCTGGTGAAGAGAACCAGCGTGTTTCCGGCCACCCCTTGCGCCTCCAATTCCGACAGTACCTGGCCAACACTCCAGTCCAGTTCTTCCACCGCATCTCCGTATGCGCCCATGGATGATTTTCCCCGGAAATCTGCTGACGCCTCCAGGGGAATATGCGGAGAAGAGTGCGGCAAGTACAGGAAGAACGGCGCATCTTTGGAATCACGGATGAACCTTGTAGCCTGCTGCGTGTAGCGCTGTGTGATCGTGTTCAGCTCAACTGGCGACTCGATCACGTCCGTGTTGCGCATCAGGACTGACGGAGCATTGTCGTTGCTGTAGGGGATGCCGTAGTATTCGTCGAATCCGCGTTCGGTGGGCAGATACGGCGAGAACGCCCCGAGGTGCCACTTGCCGACGCACATGGTCTTGTAGCCCGCGCCTCTGAGAGTCTGCGCGATCGTGGTTTCGCTCAGGCTCAGGCCTACTCTCTCGCGGGGTCCGAGCACGTACGGTATACCCCCCCGGACCCCGTACCGGCCTGTCAGCAAAGCCGCCCGCGATGGCGAGCACACCGCGCTGGCCGAGCAGAACTGGCGAAGCAGCACACCCTCTTTGGCCATCTTGTCGAGGTTGGGAGTACGAATCCGCGATCCGTAGCAGCCTAAGTCCCCGTAGCCCAGGTCGTCTGCGAGGATCACGATGACGTTCGGCGGCTGCGTGGCCGTCGCGGACATCTTAGGGGTAAGCACGCCCGCCGTGCCCCCGCGGAGAGAGTGTGGACGAAACTGCGCCGGTTCATCTTGGAGGGTAATTTAGCCTCAGTTGGGAGTATACATGTCGGTCATGCGAATCGATCGGTAGATTAGTGTATCGGCTTTAATCGAGGAGATAGTTTGTCCGAAGCGATTCACCTCGAACGCATACGCGGCCAGTCCGGCGGGCCCGGAAACATAGCCGGCATCGAAGTGGTAGTTCCCATTCAGAAGGCGCTGCGCGGACCCCACTGCCGCCGCGAACACCCCAAGGTCGGCGTTCAGGACGAGCTTGGCGGTGCGATTCTGTTCGTCCACCTCGATCACCTGGCCGCGGCTGTTTCCACCCCCCGCCGCAACAACCCGGACATTGCCGTTGTCAAAGACCGCAATCCGGTTGGCGCTCTCGAAGTTGCCATCGTGCTGGTGGGAGAACCAGGGATATGGATCGTTTCCGGCGTATGTGAAATCGCCCTCCTTGCCCAGCTTCCAGATGACTTGGCCGTCGCCTTCGCCATTGGCATAGTCGATCTTGATCAACCAGTCCTGGTGGCGGGAGGAATAGAGCAGGTTGCCATCCGGCGTCGGGTGAACGGAGTTCCCATGCGTCCAGTCATTGGCTATTGGAGCCAGATAGATGGGCGGACAGCCGCCGCCGCCAGGCACGCAGGTTTCACCCCCGACGGCCTTTCTCCTGACATCCAGATGGTCAAAAGTGTCCCAGGTCCAGACGACCTGCAGGTTTTCGTCGAACACGATGATCATGTCTCCCAGGACATCCACCGTACCCGGACCCTGAACATCGGTGAGGAGTTGTTCAACGCTCGCCAGTGCCGCAATGCGGCCATCGGGAAGCGTGCGCACCTCATGGTGGAAGCCGGAGATAGTGCGCTTCCCCATTGCCGCGAGTTGTTCGTTCACTCGCTCGGCATTCGTTTCGAGCACCGTGCGGCCCAATAGGTCCACCTTGCGGATGCCCTGCTGTTCCACAGGCTGGAAGATGTCTTCGATGAAACCCCATAGATATCCGCCGGGGTCCACGCTCGTCGCGTATGTCAGCGGTGAAGGGTTGTACCAGATGACCTGCCCGTTCAGGTCGGTCGCGATCTGGCTTCCGGCCGTAGTGGCCAGCAACACCTGCTGTGTCGTCCCAGCCGGGGCGGGCTTCAAGACCGTCTGAGTGAACTCGAGCATTGGCAGCGTCCCCGTTTGAAACGTTATCGCCGCAGTTGTCGTGATGGCGCCCCCGGTTTCCAGTTCCGAATGCGCGGAGTATTCAGTCTCGGCGTAAAGCCCGGCGAGATAGAAGTTCATGCTGAGGTCGGCCGTGCAATCCTTGATACGGCGTTTGCTGCATCGGACCGCCTGAGGCAGGTTGGTACTTCACCCTCATGCGGGACCCCTCCGGGCATGCTGGCGCGCTGAAGAGAAAGACAAGCGGATGATCCGTCGGGTTCACTGCCGTTTCTTCGCCTACGATTCGACTCTCCACCCGGAAGATCTGGCTTGTCGTCGATTGATCTCCCGTGTCCAGGTTCCTGGCCGAAACTTCCATCTCGTAGAACCCCTCGACTTCGGCCGCCCAGTTGAGCCACGCGACGGGTCCATAGTCCCGAATCATCTGGTAGTCCGCCGTCTGGATGCCGGACTCGGAAGCGATACCGGATTGTGCCTTGTTCGGTTGATTCGGCCATCCACGTCATCAACTTGCCTGCGACGACCGAACCGGCCTCCGGGCCGTACACGTTGACGTCCATCGCGCCGGCAGGGAATGCAACGAAGAGCAGAAGACTGGCTGACAGGCACCGGCTCAGGAATTTGGATCGCATAATAGAGCGTTTCCCCTCGTGCAGAGAGAGACGCTGCCGGCGGCCGTTCGGCAACTCCTGCCACCAAGCTATCTTCAGGCAGGTCTGGAAGGGGGGAATGAAAGGCACAGGCCAAGCCCACCTGTGCCGCTAACAAGCTGCCATCCCTGTCATGATTGGCTTTGGTATAGCGTACGTAGAGAAAGAATTCCCTGATGAAGAACGGTAAAGCGGCCCTTGTCACTGGCTCCTGTGGCCTGATCGGTTCTGAGGTCACTCGCTCCTTCGCTCGGCTCGGATTCACCGTGACGGGCATCGACAACAACCACCGCGCCGTATTCTTCGGTCCCGAAGGTGACACAAGCTGGGTTCTCCGCCAACTCGAGGCTGAAATTCCCGATTACCGCCATGAAGCCATCGACATCCGCGATCGTGCGGCGGTTCTCACCCTCATGCAGGAGTTGAAGCCGGATCTGATCATTCACACCGCCGCCCAGCCTTCGCACGACCGCGCCGCCGCGATTCCCGTTCCTCGACTTCGAAGTGAACGCGCTCGGCACTCTCCATCTGCTGGAGGCCGCGCGCCAATCCTGCCCCGAGTCGCCGTTCATCCACATGTCGACCAACAAGGTCTACGGCGACCGCCCCAACTCGCTGCTCCTCACCGAACTCGAAACCCGCTGGGACTACGCCGACCCGGCTTTCGCGAACGGCATCGCCGAGGATTTCTCCATCGACCAGAGCAAGCACTCCCTCTTCGGCGCATCCAAGGTCGCCGCCGACGTCATGGTGCAGGAGTACGGCCGCTATTTCGGCATGCCCACTTGCTGCCTGCGCGGCGGATGCCTCACGGGCCCGAATCACTCCGGCGTCGAGCTGCACGGCTTTCTCAGCTACCTGGTGAAGTGCAATGTCGAAGGACGCGAATACAAGGTCTTCGGCTACAAAGGCAAGCAGGTCCGCGACAACATCCATTCCGAGGATGTCGCCCGCTTCATGTACGACTTCTGGAAATCCCCGCGTGTTGCCGAGGTCTACAACCTCGGTGGCGGCAAGGCCAACTCCTGCTCGATTCTCGAAGCCTTCCAAATGGCCGGGAACGTAACCGGCAAACCCATGAAGTGGCGTTACGTCGACGAGAACCGCATCGGCGACCACATCTGCTACTACAGCGACCTGCGGAAGATGCAGTCCCACTACCCCGGATGGAGTATCACCAAGCCGCTGCCAACCATCTTTGAGGAGATCGCCGTCAGTTGGAAGCAGCGCCTGCCGGCCTCTGCGATATGAAGATCCTCATCACCGGCGTCTGCGGCTTCGTCGGCAGCGCGCTCGCCGAGTGCTTGCTCGAACGAGTGGAGGGCCTCCGGCTCGTGGGCATCGATAACCTGATGCCGCCCCGGATCTGAAACCAATCGCGCGCGCATCGAGCGAATGGGCGTGGAGTTCACTCATGGCGACCTCCGCTCAGCCAGCGACCTCGCCGGTCTGCCCGCCTGCGATTGGGTGATCGACGCCGCCGCCAACCCAAGCGTTCTTGCCGGCCTTTCCGGCTCGGGCAGCAGCCGCCGCCTTTTCGAGCACAACCTCGCCGCGCTCGGCAACGTCCTCGAGTACTGCAGGGAGCACAAGGCAGGACTCTTGCTCCTGAGCAGCAGCCGCGTCTATTCCATCCCCGCCCTCACCGCCATCCCCTTGCGCGTCAAAGACCAGGCGTTCTTCCTCGACCCCGCCGCCCCCCTGCCCCCCGGGCTCACCCTCAACGGCATCGGAGCTCGGACTTCTCCACCGCTGCACCCGTCTCGCTCTACGGAGCCACCAAGCTGGCCTCTGAAGTCATGGCGCTCGAATTTGGCGCCGCATTCGACTTCCCTGTCTGGATCACGCGCTGCGGCGTGCTTGCCGGCGCCGGGCAGTTCGGCACGCCCGATCAGGGCATCTTCTCCTACTGGGTGAACGCTCATCTGCGGCGCCGCCCCATGCGCTACATCGGCTTCAACGGCGCCGGCCATCAAGCGCGCGACGCATTTCACCCCCGCGATCTCGCCACATTGCTGGTCGCTCAAATGAACGCGTCTCGACTCGGCGGTCAACGAGTCTACACAGCCGGCGGAGGCCCCGCCAACGCCATGTCGCTCGCCCAGCTTACTGCCTGGTGCGATGAACGGTTCGGCCCCCATGCTCCGGCGGCCGACCCTCAGCCGCGCATGTACGACATCCCCTGGATAGCCATGGACAACACCGCCGCGGCAGCCGATTTCGGCTGGCGGATCAGCACACCCCTGCCCGCAATTCTCGAAGGCATCGCTCAACACGCGCAGAGCCACCCCGACTGGCTCGAGGTGAGCCGCGTATGAAGTCGCCGCCCCCGGCCCTCCCGCACCACTTCAATTGCTCTCCGTTGTCATTCCAGCCCGCAACGAAGAAGGCTGCATCGCAGCCACCGTCGAGCACCTCCACCTCGAATTGACCCTTCACCAGGTCCCGCATGAAATCGTAGTCGTCGACGACGGAAGCTCGGATTCCACCTGGAGAGTGCTTCAGGAAATCCAGACCCGCGTCCCCGAATGCAAACCGGTCCAGAACCTGGGCGACAACGGCTTCGGGCGCGCCATCGTACTCGGATTCGCCCACGCCGCCGGAGATGCCGTCGTCGTGATGATGGCCGATGAATCGGACGACTGCCGCGATGTCGTCCGCTACTGGCAGTTGTTGAGCCAGGGATGGGATGCTGTCTTTGGCTCGCGCTTCGTCCGTGGCGGCGGCGTGATCGATTATCCCCGCCACAAGCTCGTGCTCAACCGCATGGCGAATTTGTTCCTGCGCCTGCTGTTCGGCGTCAACTTGAACGACTTCACCAACGCCTTCAAGGCCTACCGCCGAACCGTCATCGACGGCTGCCGCCCGTTCCTTTCGCCGCACTTCAACCTCACTGTCGAACTGCCGCTGAAGACCATCGTGCGCGGTTACTCCTGGACGGTCGTGCCCATCACCTGGCGCAACCGTCGCGCCGGCGAATCAAAACTCAAGCTCAAGGAGATGGGCAGCCGCTATCTCTTCATCGCCCTGTATTGCTGGCTGGAGAAGTACTTCAGCCGCGGCGACTACCGCGCGAAATAGCCTGCGCTAGTATGAAAGTGGAGTCGTCTGCGTGAGACGTCTGCTCGTTTCCCTCGTCGCCGCGTCAGTTTCCACCCTCGCTTTTGAGGGCCTGCCTGGGCTGCATCAACCCATCACTCTCGTCGTTCAGGCGGAGAACCCCATCGAGCCAAAGGCCTTTGAAGAGATGCAGCGCGAAATGAATCGCCTTCTCGCCCTATCCGAGCGCCGTGTCGAGTTTGTTGACCGCAAGCAAATGCAGCCCGGCGTCGACGTCTCCGACCTCACTGTCGTCCGCTTCCGCGGCAACTGCAGCATGACCGTCGAACCCGTCTATCTCGACGAGCGCGGACCTCTCGCCTTCGCCCACACTTCTGATGGCAATGTCCTGCCCTTTGCCGAAGTCCTCTGCGACCGCGTTCGCAAAGCCGCCCTCTCCGCCATGCACGGCGGCGACTTCGCAAAAGGCCAGCAGCTCATGGGTCGCGCCATGGCCCGCGTCCTCGCCCACGAAATCTGGCATGTCAGAACCAACTCCACTGGGCACACGAAGTCAGGTGTCACCCGCCACTCCCTGAGCGGTAAGCAACTCATCGCCGAAAAGCTCGACTTCGAAGCCGATCACTCCCCCGCCCGCACCAACTGACGCCCCGCGCCCGGCATCGACCTCATCCGCTGCCAGGCCACGTCGGCGAAGTGAATCGCACACCCGATCGCGATCGCCGCCACCGCGTTCACAAACAGCACCAGCACCGCTGTCGCCAGAAACGACCCCGCCTCGGCCCACCTCATCCGCGGTATGCGCCGCCACGCCGACCAGTCCAGCAAACAGAACCCCATCCACGCCGTCACTCCCGCTAATCCCGCCAGCGGAATGTGCGCCAGCACTCCCGAGCCCAGCCCGAGTACCCCCGCGAGCACCAGCGCGTGGATAATGTTCGATACTCGCGTCGAGCCGCCGCATCGCACGTTGGCCAGCGACCTCGCCGGAATCCCCACCGATAGCGGAGCCCCGAAGATGCCCGCTGCTACGTTCGAGATCCCATACGCTCCTAACTCCGCGTCCGCGTCCGCCATTTTCGATGTCCGCCGCCAGCCGCGGAAGTGCTCCACCACCCGCGACGTGACCAGGATGTTGATGCTCGCCACCACCGCAAGTCCGAAACCTGCCGGCAGAATTCCCACTACGTCCCGCGGCGACCATGCGAAGCCGGCAAACGGTGGCAGTTCGAGACTCAGCAACCCAACCTCCGCCTCGTGCAGCCTGAAGAGCTGCGAAACCGCCAGCGCCAGCCCTACTCCAATCAACGGCGCCGGAGCCTTGGGCCATCGTGCGGCCATCAAGGTCGAAATGCTGATCACCAGGAACGCCAGCAGCAACGGTTCGAATCGCCCCTCATTCAGCCTCATGACGGCGTGAACCAGTTGGTCGAACATCGACGCTCCCGCCGCCGCCTTGGCCTGGATCCCGAAGATCGTCCGCAGTTGCGAAATGATCATCATCGCGCCAACGCCGCACGAGAACCCGGTCACCACCGCTTGAGGCACCTTCGACACCCACCGCCCCAACCGCATGACCGAGAAGATCATCATGAAGACCGCCGCCACCAATGTCACCTTGGCGGCGCCGCCTGCGCCGTACGTACGCACCGCTTCGGCGATGAACGGAACCGTCACCGTCGAAGTCCCTCCAATCAGTACCGGATTCCGCCCAAGCAACGCCGTGATCGGCGCGGTCAGAATCGATGTGAACAGGCCCAGCACGGGCGGCAGCCCCATCAGCGCCGCCATCGCCAAACCGTACGGCAGCGCGATGAGAGCGGCGATGACACCGCCGCTCGCATCGCCCGCCAGTGTCTGCCACGAGTAGCGAAACCGTTTGCGTAGCATCACTGGTCCCGCTACGCCATCACCTCGGCGAAGGCGGTCTTGAACTTCGCCATCTCCTCCGCCGTTCCGATCGAAACCCGGACGTGCGTCGGCCACGCCGGCCACACCCGGCCGATGAACACCTTCTTCGCGGCCATCGCCTTCACCACTTCCTGTCCCGGCCGTTTCACATCCACCATGAACTTGTTCGATACCGAGGGCACGAAGGAGTAGTTCTTCTTCGTCATCCAATCGAAGACGTCCGTGCGAACGTCGCCGATGATCTTCCGACGTTCCGGCACCAGGTTCTTGACCTTGATCGAGGCGTGCGCCCCGGTCATGCCTGTCACCGCCAACGCCCCGGCCCCGTAGCCCTGCAGCTTTGCCAGCAGATCCGGCCGTCCGATCGCCGCGCCTGCCCGCAGCCCCGCCATCCCGTACAGCTTCGAGAACGTGCGCAGGATGATCACGTCCTTCTCCGCCGCAACCAGGTCTGACCCCATCGGCTCCGTGCTCAGGTGGATGTACGCCTCGTCCAGCAGCAGAAGCGATCCGGCCGGCTTGTTCGCCGCCAGCCACTCGATATCCGCCTTTGGCGTGATCGTGCCAGTCGGGTTATTCGGATTGCAGATATAGATCACACCGGGAGTCGCGTGCGCCGCCGCCATGGCCTTCACGTCATGCGCGTACGTTTTCGTAAGCGCCACGCGGACCACCCCGGACCCGATGAAAGCCGCTGCGCGTTGTCCGGCTTCGTACCCCGGATCGCCCATGATCAGCGGCTTGTCCTTGCTCGTGAAGGCGAGCACGGCGCGATGCAGTGGGTCCGATGACCCCCCGAACGGCATCACGTACGCCGGCTTCACCCCCTCCTGATCAGCCATCGTCTTGGCGAAGTCCGCCGTCTCCTCGTACTGGTATCTGCCTCCTTTCTTGGCCACACTGTAGATCGCCTCCAGCGCCTCCGGACACGGCCCCAGCGGATTCTCGTTCGCGTTGATTTTCACTGCGTCCGCCGGGATCCGGCCGATCGACGAAAGCTGCGCCAGCGCGGCCTCGTTGTAAAACGGCAACGCCGCGCCGGCGCCCAGAAGGGCGCCGATCCGGCCGAAGCTGCGGCGGCTGAAGCCGCGTTTGACGAGTTCCGCTTTGTGTTCCATCGAGAGCTGTTCGTTTGTCATGTGGAGAGTCCTTCCGTCTAGAAGTAGAACCGCAGCCCCAACTGGATCAGCCGGGGGAAGTTGGCCTGCGACGTGACTTGTCCGAAGGCCGAGTTGCCAAAAGCCGTGTTTGGCGCGCGGAACAACGGCGTATTAAGTGCATTGAGAGCCTCGGCGCGGAACTGCGCCTTGTACCTCTCGGCAATCGAGAACGTCTTGAATACTGAGATGTCCCAGTTGGCTTGGCCCGGTCCGCGCATGGAGATGGTGCGGCTGACGTTGCCAAACGCAAACTGCGGCACCGTGGAGAAGGCGGCCGGATTGATCCAGCCGTTCAGCCGTCTGGCCGAACTCGCCGTCCACCTCCGGACTCACACCCGTCGCGTTCGGCCTCTGGCTCGCCGCCCCTGTCACCGAGTTATTGTTCGCGTTCTGTCGCATCTGCAGCGGGAAACCGCTTTGGAAGACGCCGATCGCGTTCACTGACCAGCCGCCCACCAGGTAATCCAGCGCCTTCGAACCAGCCAGCATCGCCTTGCCCTTGCCGAACGGCAGTTCGTAGGTGAATGCCGTCGACCACCGGTGCGGCGTGTGAATGTTCGACAGCGAATACTCCGCGTCCATGTCATACGCGTTCTGCGGCCCGACGTTTCCGGCGTTCAGGTTGTTGCCGGCTCCGCCGGAACTCGCGTCCATCGTCTGCGACCATGTCCACGTCGACAGCAGCGACAGCCCCTGGCTGAAGCGCTTCTGCACCTTCACCACCATCGAGTTGTAGAGAGCGCGGTTCCGATCGGAGAACTGCAGATTCACTGCGTCAAATGCCGGGAACGGCTTCATCAGTTGCGCCCGCGTAATCGTCGAGCCGCCCACCACCCCCGTCCCGCCATTGCCGTAAAACGGATTGGCTACGCGATCGTTCAACGTTGAGCCCAGCGAGAAATTCGCCGGATCCAACTGGTTGATGTTGATGTTGGCCGTCCCGAGAACGAGGTTATTGGTCTTCGAGCCAACGTAGCCGGCGCTGACGACAAGCCCGCCCATCATCTGCCGCTGCACGTCGAACGAGTACTGCTGGACTCTCGGACTGCGCGCGTTCGGGTCGGGCAGCGTGAGGCTCTTGCCAATGCCGGTCATGTCACCAAGCGAGGTCCCAACCGGCTTGCTGAGCCCTGTCGGAAACGGATCAGACAGCTTGTTCACCGGCGTGACATAGTTGTCGAACGTGGCGATATACGGAGTCGAAGCGGTGAAGCCTTCCGGATTGATTGGCGAGCCGATGGCGAACTGCGGCGCCCAATAGATGCCATACCCGCCGCGCACAGTCGTCTTGTCGTTGAGCTGCCACGCAAGCCCGATGCGCGGCCCGAACTTGCTCAGGTTCGGATCGCCGATCGAGGTCTTCGCTCCGTTGATTCCGGCGAATTGCACAACGCCAGGCGAACTGTACCCTGACTGCGGCCCAAGCGGGTTCTGCGTCGTGGTGTCGAAGCCCGTAATCAGCGCGTTGCTGGTTTCGCGAAGTCCGTTCTCACGTTCCCAGCGAAGCCCCAGGTTCAGCGTCAGCTTGCTCGACATGCGGAAGTCGTCTTGCACGTACCACCCGTAGTAGTCGGCGTAATCGTAGAGCTTCGTCGGCACGAAGCCGCTCCCCGAGGAAGGCAGTCCCAACAGCATCGATGCCAGGTCCGCGCCAGTCCCTGCCGTCACAGCCGTCGGCGTCGCGCGCGTCCAGATGTCGTTGAACGTGAACGCGCCCGACGAGTTGCCGTAGTCGATTCCGTCGGCGTTGATGCGGCGGTAGTCAAAGCCCGCCTTCAGCGAATGCCGCCCCATGAACTTCGAGACCGACGCCGAAAAGTTCTTCGAGTGGTGCACGTAAGAAAAGTTGTTGTTGGTCCCCATGTTGTGCACCGACTCCATCGTCACGTTCGGAAACGTCTGCGACGGGATGTCGCGCACGAATGAATTCGCAAAGCCCAGCCCGGCCACGTCGAATCCCTGGCTCCTCTGGTAACCGTAATTCGGGAACCGGTTGAAGCCGTACCTGATGTTCAGCACCGTCGTCGCCGATGGCGTGAGCAGGTTGTTGATCTGCGTCGAATCCACCCGCCGCTCCAGCCGCCACTGGTCTGGCGAGGACACCGTCGAAAACCATGTGTCGCCCGGTTCCAGTGAGTAGTACCGCAAGTAGGAGGCGCTCGCCCGCCACCACGAGAACACCTGGTGGTCGCCCTTGATCGTCTTCTGGTCGGCCTTCGACGGCAGCGTCGTTGCCCCGTTCAGGTTCTGGTCGCCGTAGTATCGCGCATCCCTCGTCGGCGTCATGAATGTCGAAGCGATGTTCCGCCCCGTCGTGTCCTGCCGCACCCCTGGAATCACATTCCCCGCAAACGCGTCACGCACGAATCCGCCCGCCCCATTCGACCGCGTCGTCAGCGGATCATAGATCGTCTGCAGCCCGCCGCTCCTGTTCAGCGACTTCGAGAAGTCGCCCGCGCGCTCAGCCAGGCTCGGCGTCGCGAACAGCGATGAGTTGGCCTGCGTGTCTGCATACGCCTCCCACGCCGCCCAGAAGAACGTCCGGTTCTTCCCGTCATACAGCTTCGGAATCGAAATCTTTCCGCCCAGCGACGCGCCCCAATTGCGGAATGGCTGATCTGATATGCCGATCCCCGCCCGTTATTGAAGAACGTGTTCGCCAGCCACTCCGTCTGCCGCAGATAGCCGAAGGCCGAACCGTGATAGTCGTTCCCGCCCGACTTCAGGAATGTGTTGAACATTCCTCCGCCCGTCCGCGCCATCTCGGCGTCGTACGTCGAGGCCTGGATCTTCACTTCCTCCACCGCCTCCAGCGACGGGATGATAATCGCCCTGTTCGACGCATCCGTAATTGGAATACCGTCCAGCAGGTAGTTGTTCCCTCGCACCGGACCGCCCGCAATCGTGATCTGCGACGATCCCGACTGGTCCTGCATCCGGTTGTAGGCCGGGTTCCCCACCGGCGTCACGTTCTGCGCAACCTTCGACATCATGAACGGGTTGCGCCCCAGATTCGGCAGGTCAACCAGCTTCTGCCTGTCGATCACCTGCCCCTGCGACGCTGTCGACCCCTCCAGCAGTGGCGCCTCCTCTGTCACCTGCACGCTCTCCGTCACCGCCCCGATCTCGAGCTTGAGATCCAGCGTTACGAACTGTTGCGTCGCTATCGTCACGCCCTTGCGCTCGAATTTCTTGAAGCCCGGCGCTTCGGCAATCACCGAGTAAGTCGCCGGAACCACCTGCGTAAACGCGTATTCGCCCACCTCCGACGTCAACGTTGAGCGCGTTGATCCCGCCGATTCGTCAATCAGCGTTACCTTCACGCCGGCGACCACTGCGCCTGCTTGATCATTGACCGCGCCGCGGACACCGCCCTGGTAGGACTGGCTCCACGCGCAAATGGAAGCGAGAAAACCGAGAAGAAGTGATCTCGGGAACGTCATTTGGCAAACCCCCTGAAGTCAATCAACACAGCCGGTAGAGACACCACTGGCCGTCGCTCGATTTGGATTGGGGCTCAAGACGTTGAGCGGGACTTTTGCCTACTTAAGGCGGCAGGAACACCCTGAAGACTCTCGTTGCGGAACGCCGCGACATGAAATGCGACGCTCAGATCACAACCTGATAGGGAAAAGTGTAAACCAAATTCGCGCTTTGAGCGCAATCAAATTTCTTATGGGGCCGGTCAACCGTGCGCAAGCCTCAGATTTTGAGGAAGATCTTTCTGCGATACATCCACAAAAGAATCGCCCAGAAGATCGCCAGCACCGTCGCGCCCAGCAGCGTGCGCTCCATCCCCGCCCCCAAAACCGCGAACGGCCCGTGTCCCAAATGCCGGATCAATGCCTTCGCGACGAAGTCCTCCATCGTCCAGCTCATCAGGTAAGCCGCGATCGAATTCGCCCCCACCACCATGAGCGGAAATGCCCACGCCTTCCAGCCCTTCATCTCGATCGCCGCGAACAGCCCAGCCAGCATCAGCAGGACCAGCCCCCCGCTGTATAGCGTGAACGCCGGCGTCCAGATCCTCTTTACGATCGGGCACACCCCAGCCGCCTGCAGCAGCAGCGCCGAAACCACCAATCCACCACCCGCGATCAGCAGCCCACGCAGCTTAGCCGTGTTCGGCTTCGGCAATCGCAGAAACCCCCCGGCGAGCAGGCCGATGATCATCGTCCCCAGTGTCGGGATGAAGCTCAGCGTGGAATAGCCGCCCCCGTTGGCCTCGAACACCGCCTGCCGCGGAAACAGGTTCATGAACCATCGATCAAAAGCCCAGGCAGCGTTTGTGTTCTTGTTCCAGTGCGAGAAGAACTCCGGCCCCGGCGCAGGGTACATGACAAAGAACAGCCAGTAGCCCGCCAGGATCACCCCCAGCGCAACCGCCTGCCAGCGCGGCCGCACCCACCCCAGCAGAAACAGAAATGTGTAGCCGAGCCCGATCTGCGTCAGCGTGTCCTCGAACGTGAAGTTCGTCATCGGTCTGCCCATTGAGCGCAAAAAGATGCCGAGACAAATCAGGACCAGGCTCCGCCACACGGCATGCGCGAGCATCAGCGGAAACCCCTGCCCCTTGGCCCTCCTCGCCGCGATCGAAAACGGCACAGCCGCGCCCACCAGCAGCGAAAACCCCGGCTGAATCAGGTCGTGCAGCGAGCACCCCTCCCACGCTACGTGGCTCGTGTGGAACGAGATGAACTGCGCCAGCCAGCTATCGGGAAACTCCTTCCCCAACCCAGCCAGGTGCATGGCCTCGGCCAGCATCAGCGTCATCACCAGACCGCGCAATGCGTCGATCGAAGCGACGCGGCTCATGCCCTGCTCGGGCTTCAAGGGGGAAGACACGGCCTACAGTCTACCCCATCACTTCGGCGAACACCTGCTTGAATCGCTCCATCTCAGGCTTGGTGCCGATGGTCACCCTCACGTGCGTCGGCAGCGCTGCCCACGACCGCCCGATATACACGCCCTTGGCCGCCATCGCGCTGAATACCTCGCGCCCCGGCCGCTTCACGTCGATCATGATCTTGTTGCTCACGCTCGGAATGAAACTGTAGTTCTTTCCCGTCAGCCAACTTGAGACGTCGTCCCTTATGTCGGCGATGATCTTGCGGCGTTCCGGCACCAGGTTCTTCATCTTGAGAGACGCTTCCGCCGCCGCCATGCCGGTCGTGGGCAGGAAGCCGACGCCGAAGCCCCGCATCTTGTCCAGCAGATCCGGCCGCGCCAGCGCAGCCCCGGCGCGCAGTCCGGCCATTCCGTAAATCTTCGAGAACGTGCGCAGGATGACCACGTCCTTGCCGGCGGCAACCAGGTCCGTGCCTCTGGGCTCATTGCACAGGTGAATGTAAGCCTCGTCCAGCAGCACCATCGAGCCCGCCGGCTTGTTCGCCAGCAGCCACTCGATGTCGGCGCGCGGCGTGATCGTCCCCGTCGGATTGTTCGGATTGCAGATGTAGAACAGCCCCGGCGTCGGGTGCGCCTTCACCATGGCGCGAACATCGTGCGCCCAGGTCTTCGTCAATGGAACCCCGATCGCGCCCGCGCCCGTGAACTCGGCAGCACCGACAGGCGACTCGTAGCCCGGGTCGGCGGTGATCAGCGGGTGGCCCTTGGACGTGAACGCAAGCACTGCGCGGTGCAGCGGATCGGACGAGCCGGCGAACGGAGCCGCATGGGAGGCTCGCAATCCCTCCTGCTCAGCGAGCAGACGGGCCATGCGCGAACCGTACTCGAAGAAGTAACGGCAGCCCTCCCGGCCGGTGGAGTACAGAGCTTCAAGCGCCTCTGGGCATGGCCCGATCGGGTTCTCGTTCGCGTTGATCCGCACTGCCCCCGTCGGGATGGCCCCGATGTTGGAATTCTGCGCCAGCGCTGACTCGTTGTAAAAGGGGAGCGTCGCTCCAGCCCCCAACAGCGCGCTCATGCGTGCGAATCCTCGGCGCGACAGGCGCGCCGGCCGATCTGATTCCCAGTCAGTTTTAGACATGAATTGAGTGTAAACCCGCCGGCCAGTGCAAACTGGAGGAATGCTCCCACTTGTACCCGGCGGCAAGCGCCTGGGCCTCGGCCTCATCGGAATCGGCAGGCCCTGGGGCCACGTCCCCGGCGAAGTGCCCACCGAACTCGCCGCCCGCGACTTCCTCGCCTACGCCTTCCAGTCCGGCGTGCGCTACTTCGATACCGCGCCCTCCTACGGCTCCTCCGAGGAGCGCTTCGGCAGGTTCCTCGCTTCCCTCACGCCTGCCGAACGCACATCCGTCACCGTCGCTACCAAGTTTGGCGAGCACTGGGACGACACGCGAAACGAACCCTTCGTCGATCACAGCTACGATGCCCTCGCCCGCAGCCTCGAGCGGAGCGCTTCCCGCCTCGGCAGGATCGATGTCCTCCAGTTGCACAAGACAACCCCCGAAGTCCTGCGGTCCCACGACCTCGCCCGCGCCTGGCAGTTCGCCGCCTCACTGGGCATCCAGACCCTCGGCCCCAGCGTCTCCGACCTCGACTCCGCCCGTGCCGCCTGTGCCAGCGGCGCATACCAGATGCTCCAACTCCCACTGAACGTGCTGGACGACAGATTTCTTCCGTCCTCCCCGAAATCCAATCCGCCGGCCTCTGGCTCGCCGTCAATCGCCCCTTCGCCATGGGCCGCACACTCGACGGACACGAAGCCTTCCGCTACCTCCTCCAGCAGCCTTTCACCGGTGTTATCCTCAGCGGCACCAAGTCCCCACACCATCTCGCCGCAAACCTCGACGCCTTCCGCCGCGCCCACTAACGCTACTTCTTGCCTTCGATCTCCGCCATTCGAGCCTTCACCAGTTTCTTCACAAGCGCCGCCGGCAGCGGCTTGTCCAAGGGAAATCGAATCCCCCCCTTGGATGTTTCGTAGCCCTTGAGTTCACTCTTCAAAGTCTCCGTCACGCCCCCGCTCATCGGGAAATAGCTGCAATGGCCTGCGTAAGCGGCGTACCCCGCCAGCGGTTTTTTGAGTTTGAACGCTGGCATCCCATAAGAAAGGCCCTCAGTTGCCTCAGCCGGCGCCGCAGCCCGGATCGCGGCGCGAACCTTGTTCAAAGTGCTGCGCGCCGGTTCCGGCACGGCCGCCAGGTACTCTTCCACTGAAGTTGCTTTTTTCATACGCGCAATGGTACCCCGGCGTTTACATCGAATCCACCCCGGCCCACAAATTCAGCGTGCTCAGCTCCTCGCGTCCGCATGACTTGAGATAGAGGAACAATTGCATCCGGTAGGCCGCATAGTGGTTCAGCACCAGGCTGACCAGCCACGCGCCGCGGCTGCTCTTGTAGCCGAACATCTCCATCTCCGCGCGCAGCTCGGCATCCGAAACCGCGCCCAACAGCTCCGCATAGATCGCCGGATGCCGGCCAATCGCCTCCTTCACCGCCTCCAGGTTCATCACCTTCGACGTTGCCTCCCCCTCCGTCCACATGCTCCTCCATGCCTCCATATCGAAGGCGCTCGCCAGCGCTCCCCGCGCATGGATCGGGCCCAGGAGCGTCAGGTATTGCAGCAGTTCCATCATGCTGCGTTGTTTGGGCGTTGGCCGGTAGTCCAGCATCGCCGGTTCCACCTTCGAAGCCAGGTGCAGCAGCAGCCGCACCTCGCCCTTCAACGCGGATATCAGTTCGTCTTTCGTAAGGACCATCGTCGACCTCCCAGTCGCACTATGATTTCTGTGACCGCGCTGCGTGGAGTTTCCCGCCCACCCAGGCGCACGGTAGAGTCGTGGCGATCAGCGCCAGCGGATACCAATGCGGCCCGTAGGCAGGCCCCGCATTCCACGTGGCAACCGCGCCCACAATGCTCACAATCAGGCCCAGCACGCCCGACGCCAGCGCGTGCTGCATGGGCCGGTCCGGAGCCAGTCGGGCCACAATGTAGCTGCCAGCAATGGCGTAGAGCATCCGATACGCCAGCGCCAGCGCAAGTGGCCTGTCTCCCATCGGCTCGCCCATCGGGGGGAAGACACCGGTCGCGTGCATCACCATGTCGGTTCCCATCGAGAGCACCACCACCGTAAGAAATCCCGCAAATAGAGCCAGAATGCTCCTGCCCTTCAACTTCATTTGCTCTTCCCTTTCTTCCCCTCTCCCTTGGACTTTGTCAACTCCCTCAACGCATCCTTCCCAATCCAGCGCGGCGCTGCCCCTGTCGACTCCGCTAATCGTCCCGCCACCTCGATCGCAGCGGACTTGAGAGCCGCATTCCGCGTCCCAATCCGGCGCAGAGCCCAGTTCACGCCCTTCTTCACAAAATTCCGTTCATCCCCGGCTGCTTCTTCGATAAACCTCAGCCCCTCGATGAACCGCTCGTCGCTCGCGCTCTTATCGTGCCCCGCAAGGCTCGCCAGCAGTGCAAACGCCGCCCTCTTCTGGAACTCGTCCTTCTTGTTTCTCCACTGCGCCACCTTCGACCACGCGTGAGTCGTTCGATCAAACAGGCAGAAACACAGCGTGTCGCAGATGCCCCAGTTATCGAAATCCCTGCACCACCGGTCCATCTGCGCCGGCGTGACCAGCGCCGGATCATCCACGAACGAGGTCAGCATCCGCGCTTCGTACCAACCCGTCTCCCAAAGCGCGGCGGCCAGTTTGTGATTCCTTCCAAGCTGCTTGCCCAATACCTGAATGTTCGCCATCGACACGCCGAATGCCTTCTTCGCATTGATCCCGAATCGCACCAGGTTCTCTCGATCCTTGGCTGTGCTCTTCGCCTCGAGCCACGCCAACGCGTTCCTCACCTCTTCGTCCAGAGTCCCGGGCGAGGCCTTCTTCGTCTTCATGCCATCCCCTGTCCACCGCCGATATCCGGCCCGGTTAGTTGATAACCAAACAGTTGCATAATCACATGGCATTATGCGGAGCCTCTCATCACCTGTCAACGATTTCCTGCTAGCATTTTCGAAATGCAGGCCAAGCGGCTGAACCCGATCCTGAACGTCTCCAACTTTCGCGACAGCGTCGCCTGGTTCGATAAACTCGGCTGGAAACTGGATTGGGAGTGGGGAGATCCGCCGGACTTCGGCGGCGTTTGTTCCGGCCAATGCGAGATATTCCTTTGCCAGAACGGCCAAGGCGGGCGAGGCAGAGGCAGCGGAATGACCTTTGGCCCCGAAGGCGACCAATCCGCTGACCAGGGTGTGTGGATGTCCATCTGGGTCGACGACGTGGACGCCGTACATGAACGCTGCGTCGCGCAAGGCCTTGAGGTAACCTGGCCTCCAACGGACATGCCCTGGAATGTACGCGAGATGCACGTCCGCCACCCCGATGGACACGTCTTCCGCATCACCCAACCCCGGCGGCAATAAGTACCCATGCTCCTGGAGGGCATGCTTATTGATTCCCCAGAGGTGCTAAATGTAGCACATGAGGAAGACCTCGATTCGTGATCTCCACATCCGGACATCCGAGTTCGTCCGCGAAGCCGCGGATGGCGCAGTGATATTGATCGAGCGCCGCGGCGAACCTGTGGCGGAGTTGCGGCCGCTGTCGAAGAAGCGGACTAAGCCGCGACTCCCCGAAATGAGTGAGCTTTGGAAGCGTTTCCCCGCCGTGGCCGCCGACAGCGGCCGTTTTCTGGAAGAAGATCGTTAGAGATATGCCTGGATTCGGCCTGCGTCGCCATTTTCTAGGTAAACGCGCCTCTTTAGAAGCCACGTCGAAGCAGACCTCTGGAACCTGATCCCTGTGACCGAAGCGCTGCTGCGGAGAACCGTCACGATGATCATGGGACTCCCCAAGGGCGTTCCGTTACGAGCCGGCGATGCCATTCATCTGGCAACCGCGCTGGAGGAAGGCGAATCGGAGATTTGGACAAACGACCGCCACCTGCTCGGCGCCGCCTCTCACTTCGGCCTCGTTCGGCAAGAGCGTCTAGCCCCCCGGCTCCGGAATAGGTCACAGACGCTGCGTATCGCGCGGTTGTCCCATCCAGATCCCCACGGTAGACTCGATCAGGGCAGAATAGAGACTCACTGGAAGCTCGAGCCCACCCGCCGGTAGCTTCACTAATCCAGCAACGCAATCCAAGAGCACTTAATTACGCGGCCCAGCGAATGCCCCCGATATGCTCCATGCTTAGAACTCCCTGGGCGCAAGTCGCCGGTGCCTGAATTCAAGTAAGTAGAAACTGACTGCCGCCGCCAATGCAAGACCCACGATCCACGGCAACGGAGATGTCATGGTCAGTTCCGGAATAGTTATCTTTCCCCAATCCGGGAGGGTCTTGAGCGCCGGCTGATGAACCGGGTAGAGCCAAACATACGCCAAGGCCCCGGTAAGCATGCCGACAACTCCGGCCATTGCGTCTCTTCTGCCTTCTCCGCAGGCCGCGACACTAGTTCCTGGGCAGTATCCCAGAACAGCCATCCCGATGCCGAATAGAAGACCGCCCAACACCACGCCGCCAAACATTGCTGGCTTGACGTGGAGTCCCGCTGCACCCAGTGATACCAGTGTATAAACGCCAATGGACCCGACAACGATGGCAGTGAGCATGATCTTCGCTACGGTCCAATCCCTTAGAAGTAACTGACCGATAATCACGGGAAACTTTGCGACACGGCCCTTTTGAAGGAAGAACCCGAAGAGAATCCCTGTTAGAAGGCCCAATATTAGCTTGGACGGTTCATCAAACATGATTCGCCCTCTTCCTGCCGTATAAAAGAAACGCAGTGCCGACTCCGCTTGCAAACAATGCCACCAAAAATGTCCAACTTGAGACTGCCAGCTGCATCGCGCCACTGATTCCATGCCCGCTGGTGCAACCTTGCGCGAGCCGTGCTCCAAACATCATCACAGCGCCGCCTATAAATGCAGCAGCCAAGCGATGGGAGGTGCTACCGCCAAAGGTTTTGCGCCACAGTTCCGGCACAGCTTCTGTTTTGCGATCGCCGGACAACTTCGAACTAAGGAACGCCCCAATAAACACGCCTATTACGAGCATCCATTCCCAGCCGACTTTGGGCGACTTCTCTGGCTCGGTGTAATACGGGTTTGTTGACGCCGCTTCCGGAGAGACTGCTTTGGTGAGCAGGGCTGCCGTGTATTCAAATGCGGTTGTAATCCCTATCGGTTTGTCTGCGGTCGCAAACGAGAACCAACTAAGCATTCCGATGAGTGCGCCAACGACATATGGCGACCATGATGTCCTTCGAAGTACCTCCATCACTCACACCTCCCGCGTCCAGTCAGTGCGCGTTACCGAATCGTGTTCGTCCTCGACATAAATGGAGACTCGTATGCACGCTCGATTGTTTCAGACTGCTACCACTGCTACCGCCTCGAACGGCGGACGTACAGCTCCCATCGGCTGCGCCAGCCTCGCCGCATCCTCGCGGCCGCCCGGATACTGTTCGACGAACGGGGAATCGACAGGGTCACCATCGCCGACATCGTCAACACCGCCGGTATACGGCCGTGCACGCCGGCCGGGCGAGGAATGCCGCTCCGACGTCGCTGACAAACATCTCCGCACTGCTCGCTTTCATGGCCGGCGAGCTCGCGAGCGATCCGTCGAAAGTCTGCTTCATGGTCCATTTGCCGAGAGCGTTCTCACATCGGTAGGCCCGCACGCACGCCTGCGGCTGACCACGGACCACGCCGCGGTGCTGGCGGACGGCCAGCATCTCTCATTTATGACGGTGGAAGTAGTGGAATTCGGCACTCACCATTGGCAGGCCCATCAACTCGCCGCCCAGCGTCTTGGACGCCGCATCCTCGCTGATCACCAGCCTCGCGCCGGGCTTCAGCGCCTCCTGCAGGCGCCTCAACATCGGCTTCGGCTGAGTCATCTGGTGGTAACTCACCACAATTAACGCGGCATCCAAAGACTGGCCCGGTAGAAGCGGATCGGCTTCGCGGCCGTGCACAATTTCGACGTTCGTCCATTTTTCTTCCGCGGCCCGGGCTTTGAGAAACGCCACGGAGCGCGCATCCACATCCACGGCAAAGACGCGTACCCTGGCACCGACGGCCTGGGAGAGGCGTCTGGTGAAATACCCCAAGGCTGCCCCGATATCCGCAATCCGGGCCCTCCTTCGCCTGCAGAGCTTCCAGGTATTCGGGAACCTTTTGCCATCGATCTCGGCCTTCTTCCCACTTTCGGACCTCGGACAGAGGGGGCGGGCCGCCCCGCGTCTGCGTGTATCCCAGTGGCTGGAGCCAAACCCCTGCCAGCGGGGCGCTTGAGGAGGCGAGTGCATTGAGGAAGTCCCGACGATTCGTTCTCACGTTGGATATGGTGTGCGCGCCTGCATTCAAAAGGCACGCCAGAGCCGCTAATTACGGAACGCGCTTTGCAACCAATTCCTCGGTGGCGAAGTCTCCCACTTTCCGCGTGAACTTGATCTGGTCGCCACTCACTTTGCCGCTGTACTCGATCCGGATCTCGTTGTCCTCGAACTTGAACATCTCGACGAACGATACCGTGTCGCCGTCCACCTTTCCCTTCCCTGATCTCCGAATTCACGGGCCGCTCGGCGGTTCCGCCCTTGGCCGTGCCGGTGAGCTTCGTACCGTCTACCTTGAATTCGTAGGTGTACTTCTGCAACCCGATCTGCGTGTCAAATTCCGCCGTCCACTTCCCGGTTACGTCTGCCGCGAACGCGACTGCGGCAAGGATTGTGAACAGCGCCAAGTGTCTCAAAATCATTTGTCGACTGCCTTCCCGACTGAGAGTATAGCTCCTGGCAACAGCCCCTTCCTATTTCTCCTCCACTTGTGCCATCCAGAGGTTTCCGGTCCTCGACGCCATGGTCCTCCCGCGTCACCATCACCTTGGCCGGTTTCAGAATCCCTGCGCACGATCCCCTTGCCGTGCGCCGTGGCCAGCGCCGCGGCAATCTGCGCGGCGACCTTCAGCACACGCTCCGCCTTCATTCCGCTCGCCGGGATGACGGTCGACACGGGCCGCTTACTGGATGGCGATTAGCCTAACGAAACAAATGGGCAGCATTCCTGCTCTAACCTTTTGAAGGCAGAGATCCATGCACCTGAAGGTTGTAACTCTGACGGCAATTCTGACACTCGCCGCGTGCAGCGGAAGAAATACAGGATCTAACGTAAAGCCGCCGGGCGAAGCCGAGAGTGCGAAGACGAACATTCTTCAGACTGGAGCGGATCTCCTGCAAAGCAAGGCCCCGCTGAACAGTCTGAACATCTACATGGATGGGTTTCACTTCTACAACGGCAACATGCAAGGCCAGATGGAAGCTCATCACTATTGCTCCGTCCTAAACGAAGACCTTAATCAGTGCGTGATTTTTGACGGCAACAGCAAGACCTCAAAGATCATGGGCGTTGAATACATAGTCACCGCAAAACTGTACAAGACGTTAGGTGCTGAAGAGAAGAAGCTGTGGCACAGCCACGTTTTTGAGGTGAAAAGCGGCCAGTTGCTCGCCCCCGGAATCCCTGAGGTTGCGGAGCACGAGTTCATGCAGAAGATGGCGGGCACTTACGGCAAAACTTGGCACACCTGGCATACAGACCAACAGCGTGACCTTCCCACTGGACAACCCTTGCTGATGATGGGGTTTACGGATGAGGGCCAAATCAATTCCGCGTTAGTCGAGAACCGCGATAAACGGTTCAACATCAAATCCGCGGACAAGGTTAAGAACCGCGCAGACCTGAATTATCCTCCGATCGATCCGGATGCCGACTCTTGGAAGACCGGCAAGGTGCTGCAACTATCCATAGGCCCCCTGACCAGGGAAGCCCAAGCCGGGCTGCAAAGGGATCACTTGAAACACTAAGTTACCCCAGAATCTCCGTGATGATCTCCCCGTGCACCTCGGTCAGCCGCTCTTTCCGCCCCTGGTGCAGGTAGCTCAGCTCGTCCTGGTTCAGCCCCAACTGATTCAAAACCGTCGCGTGCAAATCCCGGAAGTGCACCGGCTCCTCCACCGCCTTCAGCCCGATCGGGTCCGTCGCCCCGTGCACATATCCCTTCTTCACGCCCCCGCCCGCCAGCCACCAACTGAACCCCGTGTTGTGATGATCCCGGCCCTTGCCGCCCTCCGCCTCGGGCGACCGCCCGAACTCGCCGCCCCACATCACCAGCGTCGAATCCAGCAGCCCGCGCTGCTTCAAGTCCTTGATCAGCGCCGCCACCGGCTGATCCGTCTGCGCCGCCATCCGCAGATGGTTCTCCTCGATGTCCTCGTGCGCGTCCCACTGCATGTTGCCCGGCCCCCCGCCCGACACCACGCACGTGAACCGCACCCCGCGCTCCACCATCCGCCGCGCCAGCAGCACCCGCCGCCCGTAGTCGTCGGTCGGCTGCCGGCCCACCCCGTACATCTCCAGCGTCTCCTTCGACTCCTTCGAAAGGTCGAACACCTCCGGCGCCTCCGTCTGCATCTTGAACGCCGTGTCGTACGCCGAAATCCGCGCCGCGAACTCCTCGTCTTCCCCCTGCATCCCCGCCTCGTTCAGCCGCCGGATCAGGTCGATCGTCTTCCGCCTCTCGGTCAACGAAACTCCCTTCGGCAAACTCAAATTCAGCACCGGCTTGCTCCCCGGCCGCATCATCGCCGGCTGATACACCGCCGGCAGGAAGCCGTTCAGGTACATCGGCTGCCCCGCTTCCAGCGCGCCCTTCGGATCGGGAATCACCGCGTACGCCGGCAGTGACTCCGCCTCCGATCCCAGCCCGTACACCACCCAGCTCCCCATCGACGGGAATCCCGGAATGATCCGCCCCGTCATGCACTGATACTGCGCCGCCGAGTGCACCACCATGTCCCCGTGCATCGACCGGATCACGCACAGCTCATCCACAATCTCCGCCTGGTGCGGAAACAGATCGCTCACCTCAATCCCCGATTGCCCGCACTTCTTGAAGGTCCTCTTCGTGCCCAGAATCTTCGCGTCCGGCTTCACGAACTGGTACTTCACCTCGCCGAACTCCGCCGGCCGCTTCTGCCCGTGCAGCTTGTTCAGCAGCGGCTTCGGATCGAATGTCTCGATGTGCGACGGCCCGCCCGCCATGAACAGGAAGATGACGGACTTCGCCTTCGCCTTGTCCGGCATGTGCGGCGGCTTCGGCGCCAGCGGATTGTAGCGAGCGCCCGCCTGTGCATTCAGACTCGCGAACGCCAGCGAGCCGAATCCGCAGAGTGCGTCGGTCAGCAATTCGCGGCGGTTTCGTGTCGGTCGGCTGTGCTCGCTCATCGCATCTCCCCTAGTTCACGTACAAAAACGAATTCAGATTCATCACCGCCAGCGCGAACTCCTTCAACGCCTCGGCGTCATTGCCGCGGCCCGCAAGAAACTGCAGCGCCAGCGCCCGTTCCTTCACGCCAGGCGCGCGCCCCGTCGTGAGTTGATAGGCCAGGTCCACCCTGCCTCCCGCCGACTTCCGCTCCTTCAGCAGCCGTCCCGCCAGCTTCTCGGCCATCGAATTCGCGAACTCGCCGTTCAGCAGTTCCAGCGCCTGCGGCGCGTGCGTGGATTGCTCCCTCCGCGCACAGGACAACTGCAGGTCCGGCGCATCGAACACTTCCATCATCGGCAGCCGCAGATTCCGCTTCTGCAGCAGGTAAACGCTGCGCCGCTGATGCTCCGCCTCATCCTTGGTCACCGCCCACTGCGCGGGCTTGTACAGGAACTGAATCAACTCCGGCTCCACGGGCACGATCACGCTCGGGCCGCCTGCCTTCAGGTTCGCCACCCCCGCCACGGCAAGCTGCGCGTCACGAATCTCCTCGGCCTCCAGCCGCCGCCGGTTGAACTTCCACAGCAGCCGGTTCCCAGAATCCTTCTCCTTCCCCGCTGCCTCCTGCGGCGAAGCGCTCGCCTGCCTGTACGTGCTCGATAGCAGAATCTCCCGGTGCAGCGCCTTCACACGCCAGCCGCTCTCCACCAGCCGGTTCGCCAGCCAGTCCAGCAGTTCCGGGTGCGACGGCCGCGCTCCCATCCTTCCGAAATCGTTCGGCGTCGCCACGATGCCGCGGCCGAAATGATAGTGCCAGATGCGGTTCGCCATCACGCGCGCCGTCAGCGGATTGGCCGCATCGGTCATCCACCCCGCCAGCTTGCTGCGCGGCTCCGCGGTGTCCAGCGGCAGCTCAGGTTCGCCCTCCGGCAGCAGCACGCCCAACGGGCGCATGCCCACCTTCGCCCCTTTGTTCATGTACTCGCCGCGCGCCAGCACATGGATCGGACTCAGCTTCGCCGCGTCGTCGTGCACCGAGTACAACGCCGGAAGCGGCGGCGGCATCTCGTCCATCAGCGCGTCGATCTGCTTCACAAGATCCGGCTTGTCCGACTCCGACGCGTTCTTCATCTTCGCCTGCAGCGCCTTGATCTGGGCCTGCACCGGCGCGGACTTCGCCTTCCACGCCGCCTGCTCCTCCGCGCTCGCCAGCGGCACATCCTCGCCGTGCGTCTGCGCGAAGTAGCCCTGCATACGGTAATAGTCCGTGTGCCGGATCGGATCGAACTTGTGGTCATGGCACCGCGCGCAACCCAAGGTCACGCCCAGCACCGACGCCCCCACGATGTTCGTCATCTCCGTGAGTTCTTCATTGCGCGAACTCGCCACTTCCTGATTGCCCGCGTTCTTCCGCAGCGGCCCGAGCCGGTTGTACCCCGCCGCAATCCGATACACCTCGTTGCGTGCGTTCAACTCATCGCCCGCGATCTGCTCGCGAATGAACTCGTCGTACGGCTTGTCGCTGTTGAAGGAATGAATGACGTAGTCGCGATACCGCCACGCATCGCCCCGATGCGTGTCGTACTCGAAGCCGTCCGACTCCGCAAACCGCACCACGTCCAGCCAGTGCCGGCCCCACTGCTCGCCATATTGCGGCGACGCCAGCAGCCGGTCCACCACACGCTCCCATGCCCCAGGCGTCCGGTCATTCACGAAAGCCGTCAGCTCTTCCGGGGTCGGAGGCAAACCGTGCAGATCGAACGTCACCCGCCGCAGAAGCGTGGCTCGATCTGCCGCTGGAGCCGGCTTCAATCCCTGGCTTTGCAGCTTCTCGAGAATGAACGCATCCACCGGCGTCTTCACCCACGCCTTCATTTCCGGGTTCTTTGGCTCAGGCGGCGCGGCATTCTTCCTTGGCTGGAACGCCCAGTGCTTGCGCTCCGCGGGCGTGTACTTTTCGAGCGGAGCAGTAGCCTCCCCGGCCAGGGTAACCAGTTGCCCGGCGGCAAATAGGACGAGCAATCGAGACAAGTTGAGTGCGCCCTCCCAGTTGGCGCGAGGTTCGTTAACTGTTATCGCTCATCTTTCGCCCGGAGACAAGCCCTCTCTCCAACCGCCGGAAATAGGCCATGGCCCTGGCAACGTCGCGAAGGATCTGAGCGCGCAGCGCCTGAGCGCTCTCGAAGCGGCGTTCGTCCCGTACCCGGCGCAGAAACTCGAGCCGGATCGTGGCCGGAGTCTCGCCGTCGAACGGCGACAGCAGAAACGTCTCGATCGTCAGGTGTTGGCCCTCGAAAGTGGGCCGGTGCCCGGAATTCGTGATCGAATTCCACTGACGCCCCGTCGCGATGCATGTCGTTCGCGTAATGTAGACTCCGTCCTTCGGCAGTGCCCTCAGCGAATCGTCCAGCGATCCCGTCTCCAGATTCAGTGTCGGCACCGTCTCCCGCGCGCCTCGCCCCGCTCCCGGCACAACATCCCCAACAAGCGAGTACGGACGTTCCAGCAACCGCCCCGCCTTGCTGACATCGCCGTCCGCCAGCAGCCGGCGGATCGCGCTTGAACTCACCGCCACCCCGCGGCAGCGAAGCAGCGGCACCACGTCCATCACCACGCCCGAAGCCGCCGCCAGTTCGCTGAGCTGGTGTGACTCGCCCGATTGGCCATGCCCGAACCGGAAGTTCGCGCCAACCGTGATCGCCCGCGCCCCCAGCAGCCTGCAAAGGATCTGCTCGAAGAACGCGGCCGGCTCAAGCTGCGACAGCGCTGCCGTGAACGGCAGTATCAGCACCTGCTCGATTCCCTCCGCGGCCATCAATACGCAGCGCTCATCGGGCGTTGTCAGCAGTCGCGGCGCGCGCTCCGGCGCAACGATCGTCGCCGGATGAGGATGGAACGTGATCACGCTCGGCTTGACGCCCAGTTGCCGGGCATGCGCCACCGTCCGCCGCATCAACTCCCTGTGCCCGATGTGCACGCCGTCGAAATTGCCGACCGTCAACGAGCTCGGCGAGAATCCGTTGGCCGCCTCGTCGAGGCTGCGGAACACGCGAAGCGCCTTCATGCGGCATCAGCCTCAACCGTGATCTCCAGGCCATCGTAAGCCAGCCTCACGTTCTCGGGCAGAAGCCGCTCCGCCCTCTCGTGATCCAGGTCGTGCGAGATGTGCGTGAAGTAGGCCCGCCGCGGCTTCAACAGCTCTACCGTCTTCAGGCTCTGGTCCACCGTCGAATGGGTCGGATGGGGCTTGTAGCGCAGCGCGTCCAGAAACAGAACTTCCAAGCCTTCAAGCAGAGGCAGCGACTCCCCGGGAATCACGCTGTGATCGGTCAGGTACGCGACGTTCGCAAAGCGAAACCCGTGACACGGACCGGCTCCGTGCCTCAGCGGAATCGGCAAAAATTCCAGGCCTGCTATGTTGAATGCATCCTCGTTGAAGATTTCCGGTGCGAGCTTCGGCCTCGAACTCTCACTCGGTCCGTCGTGAAAGATATAGGCGAACACCCGCTGAATGTGTTCCAGACTTGCCGCCGTGCAATAGATCGGAATCGGCCCACGTTGATGGTAGTTGAAGGGCCGCAGATCGTCGATGCCGAGGATGTGGTCGGCGTGAGCGTGCGTGTAGAGGATCCCGTCGAGTTTCTCGATCCCGGCCGCCAGAGCCTGCTGCCGGAAGTCCGGCCCGGTGTCGATCACCACCGAGCGATCTTCCCAGCGCACAAGGAGCGACGGGCGCAGCCGGCGGTTCCGCGAATCGCCGGAGACGCACACCTTGCAGTGGCATCCGATGGTGGGGACTCCGACGCTCGTGCCCGAGCCGAGGACTCTCAGCGTCAACCGCGGCGCGCCCTCAGCCATTCGATGCCGGCGGCTCGGCCGGCTCGGACGGCGCAGGGGGCGCGGATGGCGCGGGCTGCGCGGCCTGGATGAATCGGAAGCGAAGCTCGGTCAGGCTGTTGTCCAGCAGCCGCTGCTCCTCGATCCCCAGGTTTCCCTTGGTTTTCTCCTGCAGCACGGCCAGGAGGTCAATGGTGTGCCGCGCGATATCGATATTCGCCTCTGCGCCATCGGGGGCTGGGTAGATGCCCAGGTGTATCTCGGCCTGCACCCTCATGCTCAAAACCAGGAACTCGAAGGTGGCCGGCGGAAGTCTATGCTCGTGATCGTTCATCGAATCCATTTTACGGCGTGGCCGCCCAAAAGAAATGCGGCCCCCCGAAGGAGGCCGCGTTCTGTCGTCCGGGCTGGAAAATGTTAGACGGTGGCGAGTTCTTTCTTGTACATCTCGGCCATTTCGGCCAGCGGGATCGGAGTGAAGTCCTTCGCGTGGCCGGCCTGGCCGAACTGGGTCATGCGCTCCATGACGACCTTCTTCATCGCGTCGCGGGCGGGCTTCAGGTAGTCGCGCGGGTCGAACTTCTCCGGCGTCTCGGCGAAGACCTTGCGGATGGCGCCGGTGATGGCCAGGCGGTTGTCGGTGTCGACGTTGATCTTGCGCACGCCGTTGCGTGATGCCGAGCTGGATCTCTTCGACCGGCACGCCCCAGGTCGGCTTCAGCTTGCCGCCGTACTGGTTGATGATGTCCTGCAGTTCCTGCGGCACGCTGGAGGAGCCGTGCATCACCAGGTGGGTCGTTCGGGCAGCCGGTTGTGGATCTCGATCAGGACGTCCATCGTCAGCGTCTCGCCGGTCGGGCTTGCTTGGTGAACTTGTAGGCGCCGTGGCTGGTGCCGATGGCGATGGCCAGCGCGTCGACGCCGGTCTGCTTCACGAACTCCTCGGCCTGCGCCGGGTCGGTCAGGTGCTCGAGGCCGTCGCCGCCCGCGCCGTGGCCGTCTTCGATGCCGCCGAGGCAGCCGAGTTCGCCTTCGACCGTGACGCCCTTGGCGTGCGCCATCTCGACGACTTCGCGCGTGACCTTCACGTTGTACTCGAAGCTGGAGGGCGTCTTGCCGTCGTCCATCAGCGAGCCGTCCATCATGACGCTGGTGAAGCCCATGTCGATGGCGGACTTGCAGGTGGCCGACGCTGTTGCCGTGGTCCTGGTGCAGCACGATCGGGATCTCGGGGTAGAGCTCGGTGGCCGCGAGCATCAGGTGATACAGGAAGCGGTCCTGCGAGTAGGCGCGGGCGCCGCGGCTGGCCTGGACGATCACCGGCGACTTGGTTTCGCGGGCAGCTTCCATGATCGCCTGGATCTGCTCCATGTTGTTGACGTTGAACGCGCCAACGCCGTAACCGCCTTTGGCTGCCTCATCCAGGAGCTGCCGCATCGATACCAGTGGCATCGAGTTCTCCTTGGGGTTGAATCAGGATATACGAATCCCTTTTTCAAGAATTAGTTTACTACACCGCCGACCTTCAGGTCCGGCGAATTAACACCTCTATAGTACAGATTCTGGCAGGGTGAGTTCGAAGAACAACGCATCCGCGGGGGCGGAGGCGTAGTAGCGGTCGATTTTCCGAAAGCCAAGCGAGCGGTAAAGCGCGATGGCGGACCCCATCGAGGGGAGCGTATCGAGCCGGAGGGAAACGTAGCGCTTGGCCCTTGCCGCGTTCATGGCGGCTAAGACGAGCTGCCGGCCGGCGCCGGTGCCGCGCGTAGCGGGGTCGACATAGAGCCGCTTCAATTCGCAGACGCCATCGCCCAAAGGGCGGAGAGCGACGCAGCCGGCGCCGGCGCCGTCGATTGAGGCGATCAGGATGGCTCCCTCGGGGGGAGCGTAACTGCCGGGCAGACCGGCGACCTCGCGCTCGAAACCGGCGACGCACTCGGCGACGCCGGGCGTGTCGCGGTAGGCGAGAAAGAGCCTCCGGACGAAATCCAGATCGTCGGGAAAGGTGGCTTCGCGAATGAGGGCCATGAACCCGATGGTAAGCTGAGGATTCCACCCCATGTCAGACCCAACGGACCCGGCCGCGGGCGCTCGCTTTACCCGTCTAGTCGAAATCATGGCCAGACTGCGCGAGCCCGGCGGATGCCCGTGGGATCGCGAGCAGACGTTCGACACAATCAAGCCCTACACGCTCGAAGAAACCTACGAAGTGCTGGACGCGATCGAGCGCCGCGACTGGCGCGGGCTGTGCGAAGAACTCGGCGATTTGATGCTGCAGGCGGTCTTCTACGCGCAGATGGCGGAAGAAGAGGGCCGGTTCACGATCAACGATTCGCTCGACGCGATCAACGAGAAGCTGGTGCGCCGGCACCCGCATGTCTTCGGCGACGGGGACGCGAAGACCGCGCAGCAGGTACTGAAGCGCTGGGACGAGATCAAGGCGGAGGAGAAGGCCGGCCGGGGCGAGACGCCGAAAGGCCTGCTGGACGGGGTTCCGCGGAATCAGCCGGCCCTGGTGGAAGCGGCGCAGATATCGCGGAAGGCGGCGCGGGCGGGCTTCGATTGGGAGAATCTCGACCAGGTGATGGAGAAGGTCCGCGAGGAGATCGCTGAGTTGGAGCAGGCCCAGCGCCGGCCAGAGCCGGGACGAGATCGAAGGCGAATTGGGCGACCTGCTGTTCACGATTGTGAACGTGGCGCGGTTCCTGGATGTGGATCCGGAGCAGGCGCTGCGCAGGATGAACCTGAAGTTTCGCGATCGGTTCGGGTATGTTGAGCGGGCGCTGGTGGAGAAAGGGAGCACGCTGGAGCAATCGAAGGCCGAGCACGGGATCGAGGAAATGGAGGCGTTGTGGCAGGGGGCCAAGAAGGAAATACGGCAGTCATGAGCGGAATCGTGATCCGGGAGATGGAGACGCTGGCGGAGTTCAGGGAGGGGGTCCGGCTGCAGAAGGAGATCTGGGGATTCGAGGATGTCGAGCTGCTGCCGCTGCGGCTGTTCGTGGTGGCGAGCAAGATCGGCGGGCAAGTGTTCGGGGCGTTCGACGGCGAGCGGATGGTGGGATTCCTGCTGGCGATTCCGGGATTGAAGAGGGGCGAGACGACGTACCTGCACAGCCACATGATGGGCGTGCTGCAGGAGTACAGGAACCAGGGCCTGGGACGGCGGATGAAGCTGGCGCAGCGGGAGGAGGCGCTCGAGCGCGGCATGCGGCTGGTGGAGTGGACCTTCGATCCGCTGGAGATCAAGAACGCGTATCTTCAACATCGAGAGGCTGGGGGCGGTGGTGCGGCGCTACGTGCTGAACCAGTACGGGACGACGACCTCGCACCTGCACGGCGGACTGCCGACGGACCGCTGCGTGGCGGAGTGGCACCTGGATCACCCGAGGGTGCTCACACTGATGGAGAAGGGGTCGCTGAATCGACCTGAGGTGGAGGGGACGATCGAGGTGCCGACCGAGATTGCGACGCTGCGGCGTGAACGAGCCGAAGAGAGCGCGTGAGATTCAGGAGCGGGTGAGCGACGGATTCCTCTCGATGCTCGATCGCGGGCTGGCGGTGACCGGCTTCGAGCGCACGGCTAGCAGCGGAATCTATCAGTTCGGAAGGTTCGACGCTTAACATGGCATTTCGCATTGATTCAGTCAGGCTGCACCATCTGCGGATGCCGCTGGTGCATTTTTTCGAGACGAGCTTCGGACGGACATACACGCGCGAGATCGTGCTGGTGGAAGCGGTCGCGGGCGGGGTCTCGGGATGGGGAGAGGTCACCTGCGGGGAGAACCCCTTCTACAACGAGGAGTGGACCGAGTCGGCGTGGCTGCTGCTGAAGAACTACTTGTGCCGCCCGCGCTGGGCAGGGAGTTCGAGAGCGCGGCCAAGGTTGGCGCGCAGTCCGCGGACATCCGCGGCCACAAGATGGCGCGCGGCGGACTCGAGGCGGCGTGCTGGGACCTGGAGGCGCGGCTGCAAGGCGTGCCGCTGTGGAAGCAGATCGGCGGCGGCGCGCGGCGGGAGATTCCGTGCGGCGTCTCGATCGGCATCCAGGACTCGGTGGCGCAGTTGATCGAGAAGATCGCGGCGCGAGCTGGACGCCGGCTACCAGCGCATCAAGATGAAGATCAAGCCGGGCTGGGACGTGGACGTGGTCCGGGCGGTGCGCCAGCGAGTTTCCGTCGATTCTGCTGATGGCCGACGCCAACTCGGCCTACACGCTGGCGGACATCGAGCATCTGAAGCGGCTGGACGAGTTCTACCTGATGATGATCGAGCAGCCGCTGGCGCACGACGAAATCATCGACCACGCCGAGCTGCAGCGGGCGCTGGCGACGCCGATCTGCCTGGACGAGTGCATCCGCATCGGCGCACCACGCCGAGCAGGCGATCCGGCTGCGCGCGTGCGGGATCATCAACATCAAGCTGGGGCGCGTGGGCGGATTTCGCCGAGGCGAAGGCGGTGCACGACGTGGCGCAGGCGCCGGGATTCCGGTGTGGTGCGGCGGGATGCTGGAAGCCGGCGTCGGGCGGTGCCACAACATCGCGCTGGCCACGCTGCCGAACTTCGTGCTGCCGGGCGACGTTTCGGCGAGCCAGCGGTATTGGAAGCAGGACATCATCGACCCGTGGGTGGAGATCACGCCGCGGGGGACGATCGAGATTCGGGACGACGCCGGTTTCGGGTGGCCGATTGACATGGCGCAATTGGAGAAGGTGCGGGTACGGGAGGAGACCCTCCTGGCGCAGTGAAGCCCGTAGCGACAGAGGCTGAGAGAGACGCCAGGCGAAAGATCTACGGGCTGCTGTGCCTGATGACGCTGCTGTGGAGCGTGAACTACGTTGTGGCGAAGATCGCGCTGCGACATTTTCCGGCGCTGCTGTTCACTCCGATGAGAACGGTGCTGGCGGCGGCGCTGTTGATGGTGGTGTGGCGGCAGAGCGGGGGCGAGCGGGTCGACGGAGACTGGAAGCGGGTTGGGCTGCTGGGGCTGATCGGGATCAGCGGGAATCAGATTGCGTTTCTGGTTGGCCTGGCGCGCACATCGGTGGCACATGCGGCGCTGATCGTAGCGATGACTCCGGTGCTGGTGCTGCTGCTCTCGGCGTGGAGGGCGCATGAGCACATCACGCGGCGCAAGGTGGCGGGGATGGCGATGGCATTCTGCGGGGTCGCGGTGTTGAACCTGGGCCCGGGGCGGAATGCTCATGGCGCGACGGTGCTGGGGGATTTTCTGGTATTTCTGGCGGCGCTGACATTCGCCCTGTTCACAGTGGCCGGGAGAAACGTGACGCGAAAGCACGGGGCGATTCCGGTGATCGCCGCAGCGTACCTGGCGAGTGCTGTGAGTCTGGCGCCGATGGGCATCTGGCAGGGGTGGGGTTTCGACTTCGGGCGAGTGACGACGGGGGGATGGCTGACGCTGGTCTATATGGCAGTGTTCCCCTCGGTGGTTTGTTACCTGATCTACTACCATGCGCTGTCGAAGATTTCGGCTTCGAGGGTCTCGGCGTTCTCCTATTCGCAGCCGTTGATTGCTACCCTGACTGGATTCGTGGCGCTGGGCGAGCCGGTGACGGCGGCGGTGGCGCTGGGAGGGGTGCTGGTTTTGAGCGGGGTGTGGACGACGTCGAGAGGATAGGGGACGAGGATGGGACAGATCGAAGGGCAGCGGGTTTTGGTGACGGGGGCGGCGCGGCGGATCGGCCGGGAGATAGCGCTGCATTTGCACTCGCTGGGGGCGCGGGTGATGATTCACTACGGCGGGTCGGAGGTGGAGGCGCGAGAGGTTTCGGCATTGTGCGACGGGGCGCCGCTGTATCAGGCCAACCTGGAGAGCGTGGAAGAGATCAAGGCGATGTTCGCGAAGGTGGAGGAGGCTGGCGGGCTGGACGGGCTGGTGAATAACGCAGCGCGGTTCACGCGGATTCCGCCGCTTGAGGTGACCGAGGACGATTGGGACTTCATCCACTCGGTGAATTTGAAGGGGTATTTTTTCTGCGCGCAGCAGGCTGCGCTGGTGATGCGGCGGGGCGGGCGGCATTGGGGGCGGCGGGGGCCGGATTGTGAACATCAGCTCGATGGGGGCGTTCCTGGCATGGCCGGAACACGTGCATTACTGTGCGTCGAAGGCTGGCGTGGTGGGGATGACGAGGGCGCTGGCGAAGGCGCTGGCCCCTGAGATTACAGTGAACTCGGTGGCGCCGGGAATGATTCCGTTCGCGGAGAAGAACGATCCGCGGATTCAAAGGATGATCGCCGATACGCCGGTGGGCAGGGCGGGGACCGGCAAGGAAGTGGCGGAGGGAGTGGCCTATTTTCTGGGGGCGAGCGAGTTCGTGACGGGGCAGATTCTGCAGGTGGACGGGGGGATGGGCTTGCGGTAGGCGGGGGTGCACAATAGCCGTATGGCACTGGAATTCACGACTTCGTATATGCGGGATGCTCTGGCGCTGTTCAGGCAGTACAAGGCGCTGGGCGAAAAGGCGATGGCGCAGGTGGACGAGGACGGATTGCAGGCGAAGCTGGATCCGGAGATGAACTCGATTGCGCTGATCGTGAAGCACATGGCGGGGAACATGCGGTCGCGGTGGACGAATTTCCTGACGAGCGACGGGGAGAAGCCGGACCGCATGCGGGATCGCGAGTTCGAGGACGCGCCGGGGACAAGGGCCGAGGTGCTGGCGATGTGGGAGGAAGGCTGGGGGCATGTGTTTGCGGCGCTGGAACCGCTGACCGACAACGATTTGGCCAGACGGGTGACTATCCGGGGAGAAGTGCATAGCGTCATGCAGGCGATCAACAGGCAGGTGACGCACTACGCGATGCACGTCGGGCAGATGGTGTTTCTGGCGAAGCACCTGAGGGGCGGGGAGTGGAAGTCGCTGAGCATTCCGAGGGGGGAGTCGGAGAAGTTCAACCGGAGGATGGGGCAGAAGTAGAGGGGTCATGAGGACCTCCTGAGAGCGGGGGTGGCGGGTTCGTGGGAACCCGGATTTGGGTTCGGTCGTAACCCAGCGGGGTTCGCAGGGGGTTCGTCGGCGGGATCGATGTCGTTGTGAGCATTGGGGATTTGGGTTCGCTCGTGGTGGGGAGAAGCCCGGAGGGCCCGCCGGGCGGAAGGCGAGCGGTGTGCGGGGAGTGATTTCGCGGACACGGACGAGGGCGGGCTGCCTGGCGTGCTTGTCTTGCTTGAGGTCAGTCGAGTGGAGATTCATGGCGAACATGCGAGTCTTACCCCCGACAATACGCTCCACGATGGAACAAGGATTTCGGGGTGGGGGGCGTGGAAGGTGTTGAGAATGGAGGGAGAAAGAAATTTCCGGCGGGCGCTATGACCTCGAGCGAACAACGACGTTTTGGCGCCGGTTCAATGCCCCGGCGGGGCGCCCCCGTCGAGTCGAGCCCTCGCTTGGGGCGCGCTCTTGCCTGCTCAGCGCCGTCTCTGTCTCGGCCTGCCTTCTTTGAGTGGGAACATGGAGCCATGGGGATCCTCGGTGAGGCGACCGTCGCACAGTTTGCCATTAAGCACGCCGATGCACGGAAACCTCTCCAGCGACGCCTCCTGGCGGCCCGCAATGAGGACTGGCCCCACTTCCCGGCGGTGAAAACAAAATTCCCCGCGACGGACCCGGGGAGGCAGAGTTGACGCCTGATGTTCGACTAGGCGGGAACAAGTACCGCCTGATTGCCAGCGTGGACTTCAAGGAACAACTCCTTGTGATTGAGCACGTGCTCATGAGGAACACGACCGAGAGGCGTTGTAATGGGAACAATCCGTATACGACCGGCTGCCTTGCGAAGTGCGGCCCGACGTGATTGAAACCGACAAGCGTTACGACGAGGTCTCCGATCGCCTCGCAGAACTTGTCCGCTAAAGGGAGCCGCCGAAACGCCAACGAGACGCGCATGATGAAACTCCTTGCTGTCCTTGTCGAGGACTATGACCGCCGACACGACGCTTCCACCTGATAACGGCACACCAGCAGAGCGACTGCGGTACCTATAAGAGGTATCGGGCAGGACGCCTGCGGCGCTGATTCCCATCTTCGGGCAGCGCAGTCACGCGAATGAAGCCTTGAATGGGAAAAGGCGGATCAGCGTTGAACATGCGCGTAAGTTAGGAGCTCTGTTCGGCGTCAGGCCTGGCCTCTTCTTCTGAACGAGACTCGACTCCGATCCGCTGGCCGCGGCCTGAGGGACGAGGAGAATGAGGACTCCGTCTACATCAGCGTCCTTGACGCTGGGGACCACCGGCGAGGCGCGCGGATGCTGGCCGCGGTTTTCGCTGGTCTCGCCTCTAATTGAGATATCGACAATGGAGATATCGAAGTTTCGGAAGACCAAGCATTCGGATATATACTGTGCCAGGAGCAAAAGCCGCAATTTGCGAACGAATAGACGCCACTTCTTGATGAGTTCAATAGCGGCCGGCGCGGGATCTGTCTCCGTCGTCACGCGGAGCCAATTGCTTCCGAGAGCCGTCGCAGCAACAGGCGACACTAGAGTCGCCGTCCTGCTTGTCGATACCGACAAGGTTACCGCTTCCATCGACAAGCGGATCTACGGCCACTTCCTCGAGCACATTAACCACTCCGTGGTCGACGGGCTGTATGCCGAACAGATTCGTGGTTGCGGGTTCGAGGGTAAGGACTTCGAGACCTACTGGGTATCGTTCTCGGACCACGGACTTGTCGAGAACGCGGACGTCGACTTCCGGAACGGGAAGAAGAGCGTGCGCCTGCAGGTTAACGGCGGCCGCGCCGGGATCCGCCAAGGTCGTATCTACGTCGCTGCGGGGCAAACGTACGACGGCTCGGTGTGGATCAGGCGAGAAGCCGGTTCCCCGCAGTTAACGCTTCGCGTCATAGGCTCGAAAGGCGATTCGATCGCGTCTGTCCCGCTTGCTCCAAACAGGTCCGTCTGGGAGGAAATCCACTATTCCTTCTCCAGCTCTGTGCGGGACACACAGGCCGCAGTGGAGTTGGCTGCCGAAGGCACGGGAACGCTGCTGGTCGACTACTTCTCGATGATGCGCGCAGACGTCCGACGCGACGGCATGCTGCGTTCCGACCTGCTGCAGGCCCTGCGAGACCTGGCTCCACCCTTCATTCGATGGCCCGGCGGATCGTTCGCGTCGACATACAAGTGGAAGGATGGCATCGGCCCGCACGTGTCGCGCCGGTACACCCCTAACACGTTCTGGGGCGGCTACTCGGACTATTACGGCTTCGGAACGGACGAGTTTCTGGGACTCTGCCGGAAGCTGGGCAGTGAACCCCTGATCGTGCTGCCGGCGCCTGGCCTCGGCTCCGAACAGGTTCAGTACGCGATGGACTGGGTTCATTACCTGAACGATCCGCCAACGACCGAAGTGGGGCAAGCTGCGGGCGTCCAACGGGCATCCGGATTCTTACCGAGTCCGGTACTTCCAGATCGACAACGAGCCCATGAACAACGGCTTCACGCCGGAGAAATACGCTGAAATCGTCAACGTCTATGGCAGCCGGCTGCGGGCGCTCGCTCCCGGCGCACGTATCTTCGCGTGCGGAATGAAACGTTCCAATGACATGATCTGGAGCCAAAAGATCATCGACCTCGCTGGAAAGAACTTCGACGTCCTGGGAGTTCACAACTATGAGTACGAGCCTCAGAGCTTCGAGACGGGGTTGAGGCGCATCGGCAATTACCTCTCAAAGCTCCGCGACTATATCCGTTCATCGGCTCACCCGCGGATTGAAATCGCCGTGCTCGAGTGGAACCTTTCACGCACCTACGATTGGCGGGCGGGGCTCCATGCGGCGGGCAGCCTGATGCTTTACGAGCAGCTCAGCCCCGCCGTGACGATGAGCTGCCCCGCCCTGCTCATGCGAAACACGACCGATGACCCCACCTGGACTTCGCTCATCTACCACGACCACGTCTCCTGGTTCCCTGGGGCGGCGTACTCGGTCGAGAAACTCTTTCGGACGCACTACGCGGAACGGTATCTCGCATCGGCGAGCGGCACATTCCGGGACATTCCGGACCGGAAGGCATTCTTCGATGAGATCGCGACCATGAAGCCGGAAGACTGGCGTCCCGGTTCCGTTGACGCAATTGCTACCAGGAGTGCCGACGGCCGACGGATCGTGGTGAAGGCAGTCAACTATGAAGGACAGCGGAACACCTTGTTCGTTCGACTCCAGGGTGGCGGCGTTCTCGAAAGGGCTGTCGCAAGGTTGCACACGATTAGCGCGGGGCTTACGGATTCTTCGTCCCTCGATCGTCCGGATGCGATCACTCCGGTCAGCCGAACGCTGGATTACGCGAAGGAGTTCAATGTGGAACTGGAGCCTTACACGGTTGCAGTCGTCGAGATCCGATTTACTTCTTCCTAACCCGGCGTAGCCGGAACCAAACAGGTCCTACAGCAGAAAGTTGGACGCCATTTCAGACTCGAGCCGAGTGCCCGTAAACATTGGGGCAAAACATCGCGCCGGAAAACTTCCTGCTTACTTCTGACAGCCGTCATAGGCTGCGGATCGCCTCCACAATCCGGAGGAAGCGAAGCGAGCAGGAAAGTGACCGCGACCATCGATGCCTCCACGCCCGGAGCGCCGCGGGTTCTTGACCTCAGTCTCAGAGGCATCGCTCTGGCGGAAAAGAGAAGGCTGTGGCGCATGACGGGTCAAGCTTGAAGACGTCGAGCGGACGTTACACAACCTGACGAACGCGTGAACGCGAGGGGCGGGAACCGGTTGATGTGAAGCACTTCAAATGCTCACGCTGCTCGGACTTGAGCGAGCCGCTGATTGAGAGTGTCCACGACTGAGGATGTCTTGTCGTCCATCGGGACGGCGGTCAGCCAGAGGATCACGGACCGGGTCCCCGTTGAAAATTCCGCCTGGTGAATTAATCGGCCACGGCTCTGCAAGGAATGCCAAGTTTCGGTTGAACAGGGATAGGCGAGACAAGCAATCACCCGAGGGGTCCTAACGAGGTTTGCGTAAGCGAGCACTTGCAGGAGGTCGTGACGATGATGTTCGCGGAGGACGTCATCGAGCCCTACCCATGAACGCCGCTGCAATTCCTCGAAGTGCCTTTTGTACTTGGCATCGACGATCAGCGTCAGGTCACTCCACTCGACAACGATATCGGGAATGAGCGAGCGCTGCGATCCCAGAAAGGACGGATTCCATTGGATGGGGCGTCCCGTCTGGTGCTTCCTGGCAACGGACAGATTGCCGCCGGTCCGCCGTGCAACAGACTGAATGAGGGTTTCGACCCAACCCTCGAAGAAGGCCTCCATGGGCATCACCCATGGAACGCCTTCGAGATCGCTGGTCCCGGCCAGACCTCGTTCTTCCGCTGACCACTCGATCGCCGTAAGTCCATCACGAAAAGCTTCGGGTCGCATCGGCCGCTGTTGCCAGGTTGTGAGCAGGGCACCGGTTGGGACAAAGGGGGGAACGGTTCGCACCTGGCGATGAAGCTGCAAAGCTCGGTCGATCAACTGGTGGATGAAACCGCCGTGTGCCCTGACGGTTTCCAGCGAATGGATCTGTTGCTCCAGGGTGTGCCGAATGGCGCCTTTGAGCAGTCTGTCATCGCGAAGGTCCGGGAAGGTGCAAGGAATCGAGAGAAACCGTGCGCTGGGTAAGGCGACAGTCGCGTATCGAGTCCAGTCGACCCTTCCGCGCGGGGCAGATCTTTCTTCGTTCACCGTTTCGAATCGGCGGTCCAAGGATTGCAGGAGAGCGGCGAGGCGGGCAAGAATCATCGAGGACAGTACCCACTTGGGCACGCGGCGTTCCGAGCGACGCAAGAGGGGTAGCCGAAGCGGACGTGGGACAACCCTCCAACCGGTTGCAGCCAACATCGGGCCAATACCTGACCAGGGGAACCTTGGTTGGATAACCAGGCCGTAGTCCGGCCGAGCGCTCGTGGGGGAGCAAAGAGGAACGGCTCCGACTGAATTTCCAGCGGTGATTTCGAGTTCGACTTCCCGTCCGTTGTAGGGTGCCGTGATTTGCACCTGCATTCTGGCGGTCAGCGGGCGATTCGAGTCTATGAACTGCTCGGCAAGCTTGGCGGCGCGCGCAGCGGGATCGCGTAGATCTCGCAAGCCGAAGAACTTTGCTGCCGATGCTCGCACAGTGGAGTTGTCCGTGAGTTGTAGACAGATCTCGTCTGCGCGGGCCGGCGCTACTAAAGGGGATCGAACTGTGGCCGGTGGTTGTCCCGAACGTCGCTGAGAGCGTGAAGCCATTGCAGGTAACTCCGGATCTGTTCAGAAAAGCCACTGACGTAGCCCTGGGCGAGGTATTCCTCCAGCAGAGGTACTAAGTGCACTCGGAGACTCTGGCGAGCCTTGTCCGCGTTCGATTCCAGGAAGTACGAGTGGCCGGGTACCAGGGAGATTGTATCGTCGGAGGCGTGTTCGACAAATATGGAAACGAGCCGCTGAAAAGCCTCTTTCATTAGATCGCAGCCAAGTTCCTCGACGACGCGCAGGCTTGGCCAGAGGGAAGCGAAGGCGAAGCGACGGCGGACCGCGATGTCGACAAGAGCGATGCTGCGGTCGGCGCTGTTCATCGTGCCGAGAATGTGCAGATTACTTGGCAGGAAGAAAGAGCTGTGGAATGGCGGTCCGAAGTCATACGGCAACTGGACTTGACGCTGAACATCGGCTGACGCTTCCAGAAGGAAAATGGCCTCACCCAGGATCTTTCCAAGATCCGCGCGATTGATCTCATCGATGTGGAGCAGATAGGTTCTATCGGGGTTGTTGTGCGCTTCGGCAGCGGCCTGCATCAGGAAACCTATGGACGGGGCGAAGCGTAGGCCGAGTTCGCCGCCGGCGTGAAGCGGGGCAAGGCCGCCAATGAAGTTCTCGTAGGTCGTGTTGGGGTGAAACTGGATGCTTCTGCCGAAGTTCAGGTATTGGTTGGCAAGAAGATCGACTGCAGTTTTCGTCTTGCCAGTTCCGGGCGGGCCTTGGAGGATGACATAGCGCCGGGCTTGGAGGAGAGAATGAACCTCATTCGAGCTGGTTCGCGGCATTAGATGGTCGAACCACTGAGAACGAATCGAGCCTGAGTGGGCACTTGCCGATGCAAGGGGTTCGTAGCCGCGCTCCTGAAACATCAGGTCGAGAAGCGCAGCAATCGCTGTTTCGGTGGCTGCTCTGTCCTCAGTGGGACAATACATCGCGTACATTTCTTTGCCGTAGCGATCGAACGCCCTTTTGTGGACGTCCCATTCCAGGCGAACGCTTTCAGGAACGGCAAGGTCGGTACGGGTTGGATCCTGTTTGGCCCAAGCGACGAGTTTGCCGTTGCCGAATCGATTGTTCAGCCATGCGGCGATTGCCTGCGCTTTTCTGGCGTGGCCGGGTCGGCCAAGGATGGCCTCATCGGGCGAGAGACCGTCGGTGCCAACCACCAACCCGAGGAGGCATGGCCCTTCGCCGGAGGGGAAGATGACAAAGGAAAGACCGTGGTATGGGCCATTGGTCGGATTCTCGTTGTGGATGATGGCACTGAAAAGGACGCTTGATTCTGGATCGCTCTTCGGGGCACGCAACGCGACGACTTCTTTGCAGGCCTTTGAGTAACGTCCATCCGGAGTTCCGAAGAGAGAGTTGAAGGCTTTGTCGTTGAGGCTTGGCCAGTCCTTCGTGGCGCCCGAATGGACAATGTCGACGAATTCAGATAATCCCATTTGAGTCAGGGGCGATCTCGCCCTGCGTCTAGGTATACATGAATCGCGCACTGCTGACCGAGTGAGTGGGTGCAGGGAGGATATGGAGAGCAATGGAAAAGCAGCCGTGGGAAATGAGTATGGAAGAGTTCCGGGAGGCAGTCCGTCGTGGCGTGCTGCATCGAGTTACAGGTCGAGGAGTGCCGGGGGAGGAATCAGCCACAACGCCGCTCCGGATGGGCGAACTCAACGGGTATACAGGCGACGATATCGCCCACTTCTATGCGGTGCGCCGCGGCTATGGAGTCGTGAGCATTGAGGGGTATGATTCCATTGCGGTGGGGCGTGCACAGCTTCTCCTGGATGCGCTTGAGGAGGGCGCTGTGTGCCAGAAGGAGTGCTTAGGGACCTCTTGAACATCACGAATTTGGCCAGCTGAGCACGCTTCCTGACCGATCTGTTTCAGGGGGACCGGAAGCTGGCGGATTGGCTAGGGCGGTGCGAGGAAGTGGTGATTCCGCTGGTGGTGCTGGCGGAGATGAAGGCCGGCTTCAACGGTGGAAGCCAGCGTGCGCGAAATGAAAGTCTCATGAGCGCGTTTCTCGCGAAGCCGACGGTCAGCGTCGTATCACCAGGGAGGGAGACGGCGGAGCACTACGCCCGACTCTTCGTACAACTGAAGCGCGCGGGAACGCCGATTCCAGATAACGATCTGTGGATTGGATCACTGGCCCTGGAACACGATCTTTGCCTGGTGACCAGGGACCGGCACTTTGAGAAGATCCCGCAATTGATGCGGGCATGAGGTCCTTCTCTGGAAGCGTTGCGGACAGAGACCGCGTGGCGTATCAGGCCTTCCAACCTTCGCTCACTATCCCTGGGAATAGTCCATAAGCAGGAAGGACTAAGGGGTGTCTGTCCCCATTAGCCATTAGCGGGTGGCGTAGATGAAGAAGCGGGTGGTGCGGATGAAGCCGAGTTTGCGGTAGAGTTCCAGGCCCATCGGGGAGGACTGCAGGACGATCGGGCCAACGGCGCCGCGGGAACGCATGTCCGCAACCGCGTGGCGCATCAGGGCTTCCGCATAGCCCTTGCCACGGTAGGAGGGGAGGGTGGCGACCGAGTATATGCCGATGGAGTCAGCCGCATTGATCACGGCGGCGGAGGCGATGGGTTCGCCGTCGGCGTAGCCGAGCCAGACTTCCAGGGGGAAATCCCAGCGGGAGGGGTCGTCATAGACGATGCGAGCCACGTCGTGAGGGATCTGGAAACAGACTTCGACGATGCGGCGGAAAGCGGCGCGGGTTTCATCGTCAAGGACGCGGCGGCACTCGATGGGGGGCAGAGTGCGGACGGGGGGCGAGAGAAAGTCGGGGAGTTCGAGGCCGGGCGATTCGACCAGGCAGTCGAGTCCGGCATCCTTCATGGCGCGGTGCAGGCGGCGGCCGGTGCGGGCGCCGAGGCGGTTTTCGCAGATCCAGAACGACCAGGGGCGGTGGACGGCCTCGAAATGGCGTGCGGCGATGCTGATGCGGCGCTCGATCTCGCCGTCGATGTCGGCGACGGGCTCATCGAGGAGGGCGATGTTGAAGACGGAGAAGGCGACGGGGGACGTGATGAGGGTGAGTCCGCCACGCTGTTCGGACCGCCCGTAAAACTTCGAGGGCCGCTTCGAGACTGGCGGCATTCCGCTCCCAAGGTCTCATCTACTGTTGGCAGTCTACAACAGACTTAAGGGATCCACATCAATGATGAGGGCAGTGGCAGGCCATTTATTGTCGAGGGCGTGCGTGCGGATGCGGTTGAGCATCTGGTTGAGGCGCGTGCGAGAGGTGGACTTGACGAGCATCTGGTAGCGGAATTCGTTCTTGAGGCGGGGGACAGGGGCTTCAGCGGGGCCGAGAACCTTGAAGCAGTCGCCGGGGTTTTCCGCGAGGATGGTGAGCTCGCCGGAGAGACGGAGGGCATCTTCCTGCTTTTCGGCGCGGACGAGGAGGTTGGCCATGGCGCAGAAGGGCGGGTAGCGCATGAGGCGGCGGAAATTGAGTTCCTTCTCGTAGAAGAGGGCGTAGTTCTGTTCGGCGGCGCAGCGGATGGCGTAGTGGTCGGGGTTGATGGTCTGGATGAGGACCGTGCCGGGGAGGTGGTGGCGTCCGGCGCGGCCGGCGACCTGGGTGAGCAGCTGGAAGGTGCGCTCGGCGGCGCGGAAGTCGGGCATGCCGAGGCCGATGTCGGCGTTGACGACGCCGACGAGCGTGACGTTGGGGATGTCGTGGCCCTTGGCGATCATCTGGGTGCCGACGAGGATGTCGAAGTAGCCCTCGCGAAAGCCGCCGAGGATCTGCTCGTAGTGGTGCTTGCCGGTGACGGTGTCGCGGTCGAGGCGGGCGATGCGGGCTTTGGGGAAGTGGCGGTGGAGCTCATCCTCGACCGTCTCGCTGCCTGCGCCGAGGAAGTAGATGTGTTCGCTGCTGCACTTGGGGCAGGTCTGGGGGACGCGCTGGGCGTAGTTGCAGTAGTGGCAGAGCAGGCGGTTGTCGCGGCGGTGGCAGGTGAGGGCGACGGCGCAGTTGGACGCACTGGACGCGCTCGCCGCAGGAGCGGCAGGCGACGGAAGCCGAGAAGCCGCGGCGGTTCATGAGGACGATGGTCTGCTCGCCGGCTCGAGGCGCTCGCCGAGGGCTTCGATCATGCGGCGGGAGAACAGGTCGTTGCTGGCGCGTTTCGAGGAACTCCTGGCGCATGTCGATGATTTCGACGGAGGGCATGGGGCGGTTCTCGATGCGCTCGGGCAGTTCGAGGAGGATCGACTTGCCGCGCTCGACGTTGTAGCGGGTTTCGAGGGAGGGCGTGGCGGAGCCGAGGACGACGACGGCGTCGGCGTCGCGGGCGCGGACGATGGCGACGTCGCGGCCGTTGTAGCGCGGGTTCTCCTCCTGCTTGTAGCTGCCGTCGTGCTCTTCGTCGACGATGATGAGGCCGAGGTCGGGCACGGGGGCGAAGACGGCGGAGCGGGTGCCGACGACGACGCGGGCATCGCCGCGGCGGAGGCGGCGCCACTGCTCGGCGCGCTCGGTGTCGTTGAAGGCGGAGTGGAGGATGGCGACGAGGTCGCCGAAGCGGGCGTGGAACTGGCCGGCGACGGCGGGGGTGAGGGCGATTTCGGGGACCAGCAGCAGTGCGCCGCGGTCGCGGGCGAGGGCGGCCTCGATGGCGTTGAGATAGACCTCGGTCTTGCCGGAGCCGGTGACGCCGTGGAGCAGGAAGGTCTGGTAGGTGTGGGAGTCGAGGTGGCGAGGTGATGGCTGTGAAGGCGGACTGCTGGGCGGGGTTGAGATCGTGACTGGGGGTGGGCCCAGGAGGCGTCGGTGGTGAGGGGCTCTGGCGTGAGGGAGAGGAGCTGGCGGCGGGCGAGGGAGCGGGCGGCAGTGCCGGCGCCTTTGACCTGGGCTTCGACGGACTTCGAGGTTATGGGGGCCGGGGTGGAGCTCGAGGAAGGCGGCGAGCTCGCGTTCGGGCTTGGTGAGCTTGATGCCCGCGGGGCGGCCGGAGAACTCGACGCGCAGGCGGGCGGCGGGGGCGCGCAGGGGGTCGCGTTCGGAGAGGGTCTGCTCGGACTCGATGAGCTGCTTTTTGGCGAGGGATTGGAGGAGTTTGCGGGCCTGGGAGGGGAACTTGCGCTCGATGGTGGATTCGGCGAGGGGGCGCTGCTCGAGGGCGCGGAGGAGGTTGACGGCGGGGTCGTCCGAGGAGTCGCCGGTGAGGAGGCGGCGGACGATGTCGCGGCCGGGGGAGGTGAGGGTCCAGGTGCGGGAGTGGCGGACCTCGTGGGAGAGGGGGGCCATGATGCGGAGGACTTCGCCGAGGGGGGCGCAATAGTAAGAGGCGACCCATTTGGCGAGGTCGAGGAGAGCGGGAGAGAAGGCGGGTTCCTCGTCGAGGAGTTTGAGGGCGAGGCGGGTGTCGATTTCGGGTATGTTGTTGTGGGCGCGGAGGATGACACCGGTGAGTTTGCGGGGACCGAAGGGGACGACGACGCGGCAGCCGGGCTGGGCGCGGTGCTGGAGGGTGTCGGGGAGGGCGTAGGTGAAGGGGCGGTCGAGGGGTACCGGCAGGCTTACATCGATATAGAGAAAGGTAGTAAGATTCGACACGCTGGGTAACCTCCGGCACTGCCGGTGGCGTTATTAATGTAGCAAGGAGATTACTGTGAAGACATTTCTGACGATTGCGATGACACTGTGCCTGGCCGGGGCGGCGATGGCCGCCGACGTGACGGGCAAGTGGGTGAGCGAGCGCAAGATGACGCCTCCGAATGGCGGTGAAGAGCGCACGATTACGACGACGATGGACCTGAAGGCTGATGGCGCGAAGCTGACGGGCAACGTGACGATGGGCATGGGCGGCCAACAGCAGCCGCGGACGACCGATATTACCGACGGTAAAGTGGACGGGAACAAGGTGAGCTTCAAAGTGACCCGCGAAGGCAAGCAGGGCACGATGGTGATGCTGTATGAGGCAACAGTGGACGGCGATGTAATGAAGGGCGAAGCGGCCCGCGAGGGTTCGGATCGCAAGCAGCCGTTCGAAGCCAAGCGAGTGAAGTAAGAGTTTCCGCTGGACGCAAGGAACGCGGGAAACCGGCCGAGGGGCTGGTTTCCCGCGTTTTCCATTTAGAGGGCAAGGGGCTAGTGGATGGCCAGGTCGTCCTTGGAGGGGAGTTTCGGGAAGGGGTTGTGGGGCTCCAGTTGATACCAGAAGGCGACGGAGGCGATGTCGTCGGTGAGGGGCTGATACTTGCCGTTGAATTTCCAGCCGAGGGCCTGGATGGTCACGCGGAGGTCGTTTTCGAAACGGATGGGGTCGGTGATGTGCCAGCGGTAGAGGCCGAAGCGCTGCTGCGACTGGTAGAGCCCGTCGGGGCGGATGACCTGGGCGAGGCCGGAGTAGGGAGTGGTGAAGGTTTCATACTGCTTCTTCTCCTTGTTCTCGAAGTTGTACGAGCCGCAGAAGTAGTCTTCGGTTCCGGTGCCGGCGATGGTGGGGAAGGCCTTATCGCCATCCATGTAGAACTTGATTTCGCCTTCGCCCCACCAGCCGTTGTTGTGAACGCCCCAGGCCATGTAGGTGCCGACATAGTGGCCGCGGCCCTTGATGCCATCGAGCGATGGTGTAGACCTCTTTGAAGGGGAGGGGGTTGGTGCGGCGGAACTGGGCGTGGAAGTAGGCGGCATCGGCGGGGACCTCGGCGAGGGTGTAGTCGATCTGGTAGTAGATGGTCATGGGGCGATCGTCGAGATTCTGGAGGGTGAGCTTGGCCTTTTTGCGGAAAGGCATGGGCCAGTAGGAATTGAAGGCGCTGCCGGGGTTGACGCAGACGGACTGGGAAGTGATGGGGGAGTACTTGCCCCAGCCCATGGCGAAGAAGTCGCCCACGGGGACTTCGACGGAGGGGGCGGCTTCGTCGTCCCAGTACATGCGCAGGATGGAGAAGCGCCAGTTGCCGGTGGGGGTCATCCAGATGTGCTGGATGGCGCCGGAGCCCTGGATTTCGCCCAGGGTGAAGGTGGTTCCGGGTTGGATGACGATATAGGGGTTGACCTTCCAGCCTTGGCCGAGTTCGGCGGCGGCGTTGGAGGCGGAGCCTTGCGCTGCCATGGCGCCTTTGCCCTTTTCGCCGGTGAGGTTCTCCGGGCTGATGGAAAAGGTTTTGGCCTTGGCGACGCGGTACAGGTTCTCGAGGCTCGATGTGAGGCCGCTGTAGGGCGCGTCCTGGGCTGGAAGCGGCAGGGCCAAGCAGCAGAGCGTGCCGGCGAACGCGATGGGGTATGTCAATCTCATCCTGGAATCTCCTTTACAACTCACGACCGTTCCCTATCGTATGCCTTGGCATATAGACTTTTCAGATAGACCTATGAAAGCAATACTGCTGTTGGGAGTCGCCGCGACGCTGGCATTTGGGCAAGGACCGACGCGGCCGAAGATCGTCGGGATCTCGCACGTGGCGCTATTTACGGCCGATGTCGAGAAGTCGCGGGGGTTCTACAAGGGCTTCCTCGGGTTCGAGGAGCCGTTTGATTTGAAGAACCCGGACGGAAGCCTTTCGCTGACATTCATCAAGATCAACGAGCACCACTACGTGGAGGTCTTTCCGGAGAAGGCGCCAAACACGGACAGGCTGAACCACGTGTCGCTGGAGACGGACGATATCGAGGGGATGCGCGCTTATCTGGAGGCGAAGGGAGTGAAGGTACCGGCCAAGGCTGCCAAGGGGCGGATCGGCAACATGAGCTTCAACGTGAAGGATCCGGATGGCAACACGCTGGAATTCGTGCAGTACATGGAGGGAGGCGCGACGCTGCGGGAGAAGGGGAAGTATCTGGGAGCGCGGCGCATTTCGGATGACATGCAGCATTTCGGGATTCTCGTGGGGGCGTTGGAGCCGTCGTTGAAGTTCTATGTGGAGGTGCTGGGACTGAAGGAATCGTGGAGGGGCAGCCGGGACGGCAAGACGCTGAGCTGGGTGCATGTGCAGGTTCCGGGCGGGAGCGACTCGATCGAGTTGATGCTGTACGAGACGATGCCGGAGCCGACCAAGAGGGGGACAGCGCATCATCTGTGTTTGTATGTGCCGGATATCGAGAAGGCCAAGGCGGAGTTGGAGACAAGGGCGGCTGGTGCCGGGTATACAAGACCGCTGGAGATCCGGACGGGGATCAATCGCAGGCGCCAGTTGAATCTCTACGATCCGGACGGGACGAGAGTGGAGTTGATGGAGCCACATACGGTGGATGGGAAGGCGGTGTTGTCGTCGGATGCGGCACCGCCGGTTGGGCGGCGATAAGGGGGGAGACCAGGGGGTCTCCCGCCGACCTGGGGGTCGGCCCCACTTTGGGGCGTAGCAGTAACTGGAGGCAGTAGCAACTGGAGGCAGCAGCAACTGGGGGGCTGCAGTAACTGAAGGCAGCAGCAACTGGGGGCAGCAACAACTGGGGGCTGCAGTAACTGAAGGCAGCAGCAACTGGGGGCAGCAACAACTGAGGGACTCCAGTAACTGAAGGCAGCAGCATCAGGGGGCAGCAACAACTGAGGGACTCCAGTAACTGAAGGCAGCAGCAACAGGGGGCATCAACAACTGAGGGACTCCAGTAGCTGAAGGCAGTAGCAACTGGAGGCAGCAACAACTGGGGGCTCCAGTAACTGAAGGCAGCAGCAACTGGGGGCAGCAACAACTGAGGGACTCCAGCAACTGGAGGCAGTAGCAACTGGGGGTTGCAGTAAGTGGGGGCAGCAGGGGGGCAGCAGCAATTTAGGGGCAGAAGCAGTTTGGGTCCGTGATAACCTCGGGGGTGAATGACGCGGATAGCCCTTTTCCGATTGGTGGCGGTATTCCTGCTGCTAATCACAGGCACCGAGTTGTTCGCCTGCGAAGTGCTGGCTCCGGAACAGTGCGAGAGCTTCGGACTTCCGCAAAGCGGGGAGACGCAGGACAGGGATGACAATTGCCTCTGTTGCTGCGCCCATATCGTTGTTGGAGAGCCCCTCCGGCTGGAAGTGACAAACGAAGCCGTGAGCATCGTGGAACCGGAAGATCCACCGAAGGCCGAACGGCAACCGTCCTCCATCTATCACCCTCCCAAAGCCTGACCTGCCAGCGAATCAGATTTTGATTCTTGGGAGGTCGATGTGTCACTTATCCGACTTTGGGTTGGAGCGGCGGCCGCGTGTGCGGCCACGACTTGCTGGAGCCAGCAATCGCTTTCGGGCGAGCTGATGGTCAAGGCGATAGAGAACAACCGCGAGTTGATGGCGGTGAAGCAGAGAGCCGAGGAAGCGCGGGGGTTGCTGAAGCAAGCAGGGATTCGTCCAGCGCCGACATTGGAGGCAAGGGGCGTGACGGGCCGGCCGGTGGGAACTGCCGGGGAAGAGCAATTTGGAGCGGGGATTGCGCAGACTCTCGAAACAGGGGGGAAGCGCTCCAAACGGCAGCAGGTAGCGGAGAAGCAGTTGGCGCTGGCCAGAGGCCGAATACGACGAGGGCGTCCGGCGGCTTCGATTCGCGATTCGCAGCCGCTGGGCCGAGTATGCGAGCGATGCGGAACGGCTGGCGATCGTCGAAAGGCTGGGGGAAGCGTTCCGGCGTTCGCATGAGCTGCTGAAGGCACGAGTGGAGCAGGGCGATGCGGCGGGGCTGGAGCGGGATCTTCTGGCGGTCGAAGTGAGCAGGGTGGAGGCACAGCGGGCGGCGATCGACGGTCGGCTGGAAGCGGCGCGAGCCGACCTGGCGCGACTGGCAGGGCTGAACGATCCGAACGCCGTGCCGCCGGCGAAGGCAGAGACCTTGCCGGGCCTGGCTCTGGACGTGGCGCAGCTCAAAGAGAAGGCGCTCAAACAGAGGCCGGACCTGCGGGCGGCGGAGGTGGAGAGGCAGCAGGGCGATGCGGAAGCCTCGCTGGCGCAGGCGCAAGGCCGGGCGGATGTGACGGTATCGGCGGGGTACAGCCGGGTCTACTCGCGATTCGACGATCAGTACGGGCTGACGCCTGCGGGGAGTTTGACCGTGTTGCGCGACCGCGATGATGTGCTGAGCTTCGGGGTCTCGCTGCCACTGTTCGGACGGAGCCGCAATGCCGGCAATATCGAAGCGGCTGTGGCTAGAACGCGGGGGGCGCAATACCGGCAGGAGTATCTGGAACGGTCGATCCCGCTGGAGGTGGAAGCAGCGTGGCGGCGGGTGACGAGCGCGCGGCAAGCCTACGAGACGTTGGACCAGGCAGTGCTGCGGCAGGCGGAGAAGAACCTTGAGGTGATTCGGGGGGCTTATCAGCTCGGACAGCTTCGACTGCTGGATGTACTGAACGAACAACGGCGCCTGTTGGATACACAGTTGGCCACTGTCGATGCGAAGCTCGATCTGCTGCGTGGGCTGGCGGAACTCGAGAGGGCCAGCGGAGGAGAACTGCAATGAGATTCCTGATGGCCATCATCCTGTGTGTCGCGCTGGTCTCTTGCGGGAAGCAGGAACAGGGCGGGAGCGCGAGCCGCGCGGAGAAGGCGGGAGACGAAGCGCACGGCGAGAAGCACATCGAGGAAGCGAACGTTGTGGAGCTGAGCCAGGAGGCGCAGAAGCGGGCGGGCGTAGAGGTCCAGCCGGTTCGCATGAGCAGAGTGGAGGTGCAGATCAAGGCGACGGGGACGGTGCAGCCGATCGACAGCCGGATCGTGCACATCAGGCCGCTGGCGCGCGGACGGGTGGTGGAGGTGATGGCGAGGATCGGCGACAGGGTGGAGAAGGACCAGGTTCTGGCGCGCTTCGACAACATCGAGGCCGGAGAGCTGGCGAGCCAAGTGGATTCGGCCCGGGCCGAGCTGCAGCGGATTCGGATTCAGCACGCCAATGCGCGCCGGCAGGCCGAACGCGCGCGCAGTCTGCTGGAGCTAGGCGCGGTGCCGGCGAAGGAGTACGAAGCGGCGGAGGCCGAGGCGAAGGCGCTGGAGGAAGCGGTGCGGGCGCAGCAGAGCACGCTGGGGGGATTGGAGACGCGGCTCAAGCGATTTGGAGCGTCCTTCAATGGGGATGCTTCGCTGACCATGATCCGGGCGCCGTTCGCGGGAGTAGTGGTGAAGACGGAAGCGGCGCCGGGCGATGTGATCGACAGCGGCACCATGCTGTACTCGGTCGCCGATTTGAGCCGGGTGTATGTGGAAGCGCAGGTGTACGAGAAGGACCTGGGCAAGATCAGGCTGGGACAGCCAGCGCTCATCACGGTGGATACATATGCAGGAGAGGTCTTTGAAGGCCGGGTAGCGGCGATCAAGGACATCCTCAATCCGCAGACGCGCACGGCCACGGTGCGGTGCGAATTGGCGAATCCGTCCGGACGGCTGAGGCTGGAGATGTTCGCCAATCTGGCCATTCCCACCACGGACACACACATGGCGCTTTCGGTTCCCTCGGAGGCCGTGCAGACGATCAACCGCCGGCAGGTGGTGTTTGTGCGGAAGGCCGAACTCCACTATGAAGCGCGGGAGGTGCAGGTGTTGGGTGACGGCGCGCGCATGGAGATCACAGCGGGGCTGCGGGAGGGTGAGCCGGTGGTGGTGAAGGGCGCATTTCAGTTGAAGTCAGTCTTCCTGGCGCGGGAGCTGGAATCGGAGCACTCGCATGATTGATCGACTGCTGGCCTGGAGCATCCGCTACCGGTACGGGGTGGCCGCGATGGCCGGAGTGCTGGCGGTAGCGGGGGTTTACGCAGCCCTGGACCTGCCGATCGACGCGGTGCCGGACGTAACGACGAATCAGGTTCAGATCAACACGAAGGCGCCATCGTTCACGCCGCTGGAGATGGAGCAGTACATCACATTCCCGATTGAAGTGGCGATGTCCAATCTGCCGCAGAAGGAAGAGGTTCGTTCCATTTCGCAGTTCGGCCTGTCGCAGGTGACGGTGATTTTCGACGATGGCGTCGACATTTATCGCGCGCGGCAACTTGTGCTGGAGCGGCTGCTGGAAGCGCAGCAGCAACTTCCGGACGGCGTGATTCCGGAACTGTGCGCCGGTGAGCACGGGGCTGGGCGAGATTGTGCAGTTCACTTTGAAAGTGAGCAAGGATGCGCCACGGGCCTACAGCCTGATGGAGCTTCGCACACTGATGGATTGGTTCATCAAGCCGCAGTTGCGCACGGTGCAAGGCGTGATCGAGGTGAACAGCTACGGGGGAGAAGAGCAGCAGTATGAGGTACTGGTGGATCCGGCCAAGCTGGTGAGCTTCAACCTGACGCTGCCGAGGGTGATCGAGGCGCTGAAGAAGAACAACCTGAACGTTGGCGGCGGATACCTGGAACGCGGGGGTGAGCAGCAACTGATTCGCGGCGTGGGCTTGATCGAATCCTTGAGCGATATCGAGAATATTGTGGTTGCCGCGGGCGGGGGGACGCCGGTGTACGTGCGGTCGATTGCGACGGTGGGTTACGGGTCGCAGATCAGGCAGGGCGCGGCAACGCGGGACGGCAAGGGAGAGACAGTGCTGGGCATCGCGATGATGCACAAAGGGGAGAACAGCCGGCAGGTGGCGGAGCGGGTGGTGGGTCGATTGAGGCAACTGAACAAGGCCATGCCGCGCGGGGTCGAGATCGATATTTTCTACGACCGGCGGGATCTGGTGGACCGGACGATTCGAACCGCCGTGACGAACCTGGCGGAGGGCGGCCTGATCGTCGCCGCGGTGCTGTTCCTGTTTCTGCTGCAGATTCGCGCGGGGTTGATTGTTTCGGCGGCGATTCCGCTTGTCGATGCTGGTGGCGATCATCGGGATGCGGCAGTTCAACGTTTCGGCGAACCTGATGAGCCTGGGGGCGATCGACTTCGGACTGATTGTCGATGCGGCGGTGATTATCGTCGAGAACTGCGTCCGCCGGCTGAGCCAGGAGCGGAGCAGACTCGGCCGTTCGCTGAGCGGGCATGAGCGACGGGCGGCAATTCTGGCGGCGAGCGTGGAGGTGAGAAAGGCGAGCCAGTTCGGGGAGATTCTGATCATCGCGGCGTATCTGCCGATCGTTTCGCTGGTGGGGATGGAAGGGCGGATGTTCCGGCCCATGGGGGTTACGGTGATCCTAGCGCTGGCGGGAGCGCTGGTCCTCAGCCTGACGCTGATCCCGGCACTGTGCGCCATCTTCTTGAGGGAAGGAAAGGCCGCGAAGGCGACGGGCGAGGAAGAGAACCCAGTGGTGCGATGGCTGCTGCGGATGTACATCCCGGTGCTGGACTTCACGCTGCGGCACCGGGGGGCGACCATCGGCTGCGCGGCGGCATTTGTCGTCATCTGCGGAGTGATGGCCACGCGGCTGGGCTCGGAGTTTTTGCCGAAGCTGGAGGAGGGCGCGCTGGCGATCAGCGCAGTGCGGCTTCCCGGGGTTTCCCTGCCCGAGTCGGTGAGGATGACGAACTCGATGGAGGCGGCGCTGCGCAGTTTTCCGGAGGTCACCGGCACGGTCTCACGGATTGGACGCCCGGAAATTGCCACTGATCCGATGGGTGTGAATCTGAGCGACACGTATGTATTGCTCAAGGCTCGCGAAGAGTGGACCTCGGCAACGTCACGCGAGGAGTTGGTGGAGAAGATGGAGGCCAAGCTCAAGGTGCTTCCGAGCATGGGGTACGCCTTCTCGCAGCCGATTGAGTTTCGAATGATGGAGCTGATCGAAGGGGTGGGTTCGAGGTCCGATGTCGTTATCAAGATCTTTGGGGAGGATCTGGATGAACTACTTGCTCAGGCGGAGCAGGTCGCCAAATCGGTGGCGGGGGTGCGGGGAGTCGCCGATTTGAAGGTGCAGCAACTGAGCGGGCAGCCAGTGCTGAGCATCAAGGCCAATCGCGAGGCGATCGCGCGCTATGGCATCAATGTATCGGACGTTCAGGAGCTGATTCAGACCGCGATCGCGGGAGCAGATGCCGGGCGGGTGCTGGAGGGCTTCAAGCGGTTCGGCCTGGTGGTGCGGCTGGATCCGGCGGTGCGAAGAAGCGCCAGCGATTTCGCGAACCTGCTGGTCAGCACGCCCGGAGGCCAGAACGTTCCTCTCGCCCAACTGGCAACGTTGCGAAGCGAGGAGGGGCCGCTGGAAGTGAGCCGCGAGAACGGACAGCGGCGCATCTCGATAGAAGCCAATGTGCGGGGCCGGGACGTGGGCAGCTTCGTCGAGGAGGCGCAGGCCAGGGTGGAGCGAAGCGTGAAGCTCAAGCCCGGCTACCTGATGGAGTGGGGCGGTCTTTGGGAGCATCTGGATTCGGGGAGGGCGCGGCTGATGGTGGTGGTGCCCTTCACGTTTCTGCTGATCTTCGTGCTGCTGTTCGTTACGTTTCATTCGGTGGGGCAGGCGGTGTTGGTGTTCACCGGCATTCCGTTCGCGATCACCGGGGGAGTCCTTTCGCTGCTGGCTCGCGACCTGACGTTCTCGATGAGCGCCGGTGTGGGATTTATCGCGGTTTCGGGGGTTGCCGTTTTGAACGGCGTGGTGATGATGGCCTTCATCAACCAGAATCGGGAAAAGGGCATGGCCTGGGGCGAAGCGGTCCGCGAGGGAGCGGTGGCACGGCTGCGGGCGGTGCTGATGACAGCGTCGGTGGGGAGTCTGGGATTTCTGCCGATGGCGCTGTCGACGAGCGCGGGCGCCGAGGTGCAGCGTCCGCTGGCGACGGTGGTGATCGGGGGTCTGGCGACTTCAACTTTGCTGACTGTATTGGTGCTTCCAGCGCTGGTGCTGGGATTGAGCGGGCGCAGGAAGCGCTTGACATGACGGATTGGGGCGGTCGATACTGCACTATCCATGGAAGTATCAACTGGGGGATCAACCGTGGCCAAAGTTCTGCTGCGGGTTCTGTGTCTTGGAGTGATGAGTCTGGCTTTCGCATCGGCGCAGGCGCAGACGGATGTCGAGCGGCGGCTGGCGGATCTGGAGCGCAAGATGAAGCAGCTCGATCCGTCGTTTGTTCCGGGCACGGAACTGAGCGTATTGGAGCGGCTGCAGGCTTTGGAAACGAAGATGGAGGTAGCGCTGGCTGCGAAGGCGAAGCCGATTGTCGCGGAGGCTGCACCGGCTCCCGCGGTGACGCCGCAGCCGGTTCAAGCGGCGCTGGTGCCGCAGGCGGGTCCGTCGCTGCAACCTGTTTCGGTCACGGGCGATTTTCAGAAGTCACTGGACACGGAGACGAGACTGCCGGTGGCGGGCTACATGGATTTCCATGTCAACAAGGAATCCGGTGACGCCTTCCGGCCGGATTTCCACCGTTTCGTGCTGCTGTTCGGGCACAGCTTTTCCGACCGCATCAAGTTCTGGAGCGAATTCGAGGTTGAGCACGCGCTGGTCGAGGGCGGAGAAGAGAGCGGAGAAGTGGCGGTGGAGCAGGCCTTTCTCGATTTCCTGATCACGCCCAAGTTCAACGTTCGGGCCGGCATGATGCTGACGCCGGTGGGGATCGTCAACGAACGGCACGAACCTCCGTCCTTCAATGGAGTGGAACGGCCGTTCGTGGAGACGATCATCATCCCGACGACGTGGCGGGAACTGGGGATGGGGTTCACGGGCGATCTGGGAAGGGGGTTCCGATACAGGACGTATCTGACGTCGGCGCTGAACGCGAGTTTCTTCAACGCGGAGTTTGGCATTGCCGAGGGGAAGAGCTCGGGATTCGACGCTTCAATGAGAAATCCGGCAACCGTGGGAAGACTGGAGTACGCGGGAGTTCGGCGTTTGACGCTAGGCACGAGCCTGTACAGCGGGCTGGCCGGCTTCGACACGCCGGGAGTGAATCCGAGGGTGACGATCTGGAACGCCGACGGGCGTTACAGTTTCAACCGGTTCGACATTCGGGGGCTGTTCGCGAACACCTGGGTTTCCAAGGCCGGAGACCTGAATCAATTACTGCGGCTGCAGACGGGCGTGAACCCGAACGTAGCGAGCCAAATGCGCGGCTACTATGTCGAGCCGGCGGCGCACCTGCTGCCGCGCAAGTACCGTCACGACCTGATTGCATTCATGCGCTACGAGCGGTACAACACGCAGCAGGAGATGCCGGCGGGCTACGTGCCGCTGGAGCAATTCAATCGATCGTCGTGGGTGACCGGGTTTGACGTACAAGCCGATCCCGGACGTGGCGATTAAGTTCGACTATGTCTTCAATCGCAACCAGAGCGCAGTGACGAAGGCGCTGAACGGCTTGAATCTGGGAATTGGATGGTGGTTCTAATGAGATGCTTTGTTCTCTTGATCGCCGCGTGCGGCCTTTTGCACGGGCAGGATGACGCGCAAAGAAAGCCGGACCGCGTGATCTCGATGACGGCGGAGCGGTTCACGTTCAACCCGTCGAAGGTGACGCTCAAGCAAGGTCAACTGGTGGAATTCGTGATCACCAGCGACGACACAGATCACGGGTTCCGCATTCCAAGCGCGGGGATTGATGTCGCGATTCCGCCACTGAGCCGGGGCGAGGTGAGAGTGCGGTTTATCGCGAAGGAGAAGGGGAAGTTCGCGTTTGAATGCTCGCGCCCATGCGGAGCGGGCCACAACATGATGCGCGGGACGATAGAAGTGAAGTAGCAGGGGGCACAATGGCAAGGGCAATTGCAGTACTGATCTTCGTTGCTGCCGGTGTTGCGTGGATGTTCGGGCAATCGCCGGCACGCCCGGTGCTGCCTGGCGATCCGCTGCCCGGGCTGAGCGCTTCGGAATTCGAGTTGTTCCGGATGGGGCTGGAAGATTTCTCTGAAGTGGAGACCGCCGAGGACGGGCTGGGACCGGCGTTTAACGGAACAAGCTGCGCTGTCTGCCACAGCATTCCGGCCATCGGCGGAATCAGCACGATGACTGAGGTGCGCGCGGGCTATCGGGAGGAGGACGGGACGTTCAGGGAATTGGCGGGGGGACGCTGTACCACCTGTTCTCGATTCCGGACCATCGATGCCAGGTGCAGATGCCCGAGGAAGCCAATGTGATCGCCCGAAGATTCCCGATACCGGTGTTTGGGGATGGGCTGGTGGAGGCGATTCCCGATGAAACGATTGTGGCGCTGGAGGACCCGGACGACCGGGACGGGAACGGCATCAGCGGCCGCGCGGCGCGGATCACCGATGTGGCCTCGGGGCGGGAACGAATCGGCCGGTTTGGCTGGAAAGCGCAGCAGGCAACGCTGCTGGCCTTTTCGGGCGACGCTTACCGCAACGAGATGGGGATCACCAACGACCTGTTTCCAGAACGAAGTTGCACTGGGCATCAGCGCAGAGCAGATGGCGCTTGTGCAGTCCGCCGAGGAAAGGCCTTGAAGACGTCCGGGACCGCAGGACGGGGCTGCGCGGTATCGACAACTTCGAGAACTTCATGCGGCTGCTGGCGCCGATCGAGCGCGGGCCGGTGAATGACACAGTGCGGGCCGGCGAGACAGCTGTTCGAATCGATTGGATGTGCGTCCTGCCACACGCCCACGATGATGACGGGGCGCAGTTCGAATCCGGTCTTCGACCGGAAGCCAGTCAACCTGTACTCGGACCTGCTGCTGCACGATGTGGGGACGGGCGACGGAATCGAGCAGGCCGGCGGCGAAGGCGAACGAGATCCGGACGCCGGCATTGTGGGGGTTGCGGGTGCGGCGGCCGTTCATGCATGACGGCAACTGCGGCCACGATCGACGAAGCAATCCGGCGGCACGCAGGCGAGGCGGCGGGAGTCGTTGAGGGATACACCAAGGCGACAGATCGCGATCGCGAGACGCTGCTGGCGTTTCTGAAGTCGCTATAAGCCGCAATGGCCCGATGGGCTACGTTGAAGCGTTTGCGGCGGAGATGACGAGAGTGGCCAGGGCGAGCAGGCCAAAGCCGAGCCAGAACAGGCGACGGGCATGAGACGGCGCATGCCGCCACTCTCCGGTGAGCATGCCCGAGGCATTGGCGGTCATGATCATGAAGATCTGGAAGAGCGCCCAGCCGATGGAAGTGCCCAGAGTGCCGAGAAGACCAGCGGCCACGCTGTAGCAGGCGATCGCTCCCATCCAGAGCAGGCCCATAGTGAAAGCGAGCCAGGCTTCCGATTTTGAGAGGAGGAATCGATTCCAGGTTCGATTGCGGTTGAGGAGATAGACACTGTAGACGAGATTGGGGATTAGCCCGCCCGTCAGGGCGACGGGCCAGACGGCATAGGCGGCGCTGGCGTTAGAGTTCCCCATCCGGACTGCCGCTTCGGCGATGTCCTGTCCGAAGGCAAAGGCGTAGTTCACCATCGGCGCCATGAGACCACAGGTGACGGCCAGCGCCAGAGCCATCGCATAGCCGCTCGTTTTCCTTGTCACAGACTCCGCTTGCGCCGATTCGCGCTGCCGTCCGGCCCAGGCTGAGATGGCAATGCCGGCCACCATGACGGCGACACCGGCGAGAAGCAGGGCGAGCTTGCGCGGCTCGACGGTGACGCCTGCTTGAAAGAAGAGGGGGACGAGCGTTCCCAAAACCGCGCCGAGGCCAATGATAACGGCATATCCGAGGGCGAGGCCAAGGCGGGCGATGGAGAGTCCGAAGAGAACTTGTGCGATGCCCCAGCCGAAGCCGAGCAAACCGGGAACGAGGAACTGCCGGAGCGAGAGGGCGCCGTAGAGTTCCGAAAGTCCGCTGACTAGTATTGCCGCCAACAGCCAGGGGAGCAGGACAAGCGAGACAAGGGAGAAGACGAGCCACGTATTCTCCCATCGCCACTTACGGAAGTACTTCATCGGGAGCATGCAGTTGCCCGAGAGCAGGCCGGCAACCACGGTGAGGAGAACGCCGAGGAAGATATTCATCGTGAGGGTTTCCCGGGCGGCAGGGAGATGAGGGAGTAGGACTCGCCGGCCTTGGTGTCGAATTCCAACAGGCCATCCTTCGTCGAATCGATAGGGATGGCGGCGGTCGAAGAGCCAACGCTGAAGGCGGCGCGAGCGGCGCCCCAGGGATTGGCCAGACGCGCGCGCGCGCCTTTCTCGCTGGCCAGGGTGAGGGATGTGACCGTCTTGCCGTCCCAGTCCGCCGAGACGAGGAAGGCGCCGGCGGCGCGGAGCCTGTGGAAGCTCGCTTTGCCCGAGGTTGGTGGTGTTGGGGAAGATACGAATCACCCCGGCTGCGCTTTGGAGGAGGCACTCATTGATGACGGCGGGGAGCGAGAGGTTCTCTGTCCAGACGCCCATGCGCATCATGTAGTCGTAGGTGGTTTCATCGCGGTAGCGGCCGCCGGTCTGGCGGAGACGGTCGTTGGCCACGCCGAGCGGCGTCATCGAGTAGCGCACTTCGCGCTTGAACCAATCGAGGTCCAACATGCCGAGGCGAGCGCGGACGAGGGGCTGCCAGACGAGGTCGTTACCGCCTTCGAGGCGCACGAGGCGAGTGGTGCGGCGAGCGAGTTCGAGCAGTTCGGGCGAGGAGCCGAGGCCGACCTGTTCGGCGGGGAAGACGGGGGCGAGGGTGACAGGCACGTTGTAGACGTACTCGTGCGGGGCGTCGACGACGTCGAGCCACACGCGGCCGAAGGGGCCGTCGCCGGCTGGGTAAGGCGCGAGATTGCGGCGCACTTCCTCCCACTTGGCGCGGAGGGCGGCGTCCTGGCCGAGCACCTGGGAGCCTTCGAGCATGGCGTCGAGCAGGAACTCGGTGAGGGCGAGATCGATGATGCAGTCCTTGTTGAGGCGGAAGTCGACGGTGGCGCCCCAGTTCTCGGGAGAGACGGTGGGGATGATGTGGTACTTGCCGTCGTCGCCTTTCTTCAGAAAGGCGATGAGGAAGTCGGCGGCGGCGCGCAGCATCGGGTAGACACGGCGGAGATAGCGCTCGTCGAGCGTGTACTTGTACTGCCACCAGAGGCTCTGGACGGTCCAGGGCGTTTCGCAGATTTCGTAGCCCCAGGGCGGCGCCGGATAGGGATTCACGGTGCTTGGAACCGGGTAGGCCGTGTGCGGAAAGTACGCGCCGGGCATGCCGAACTGGACGCGGGCGTTCCACTCGGCCATGGGCATGAGGCTCTCGACGAGGCGCGTGTAGGGCTCGTGCTGCTCGACATGGTTGCTGGAGAAGACGCCCCACCACACCTGCTGGGTGTTGTAGTTCATGTGGTAGTCGCCGTGCCAGGCGGTGCCGATCTTGCCGGTGGACCAGTTGCCGAAAAGGCCGGGAGCGACCTTGCCGGGCTTGAGGCAGCAGGCGAGGAAGTACTGGTTGCGATACCAGATCTCTTCGAGTTCCTTGTCGGCGAACTCGACGGCGGATGCGGACCAGAACTTGGCCCACTCGGCGGTGGATGCGCGGCGCAGTTCGGCGACGGGGATGGCGGCGAGGCGCACGGCTTCACTGCGGGTGTGAGGAACAGTGTCGGGGGCGTCGCGCGGAGTGAAGAGGGCGATGTCGAGACGCAGTTGCTGCACCGCGGTGCTGCGGAGGAAGACGCGGCGGCGTTTGGTGTCGACGGGGTCGGCGGTCCACTGGCCGGCGAGGATGCCGTGGAGGGCGAAGTTGCGATCGTCCTTGGTTTTGGGCGGATTGGGCTGGGCCTCGGTGGGCGCGGTGGCGGGGAAATGCTGGTAACCGGAGAAGCGGCCGTTATCAACCTGGAGTTCAGGTTCGGGCAGCTTCGCCTGATCGTCCCAGTTGGGCTGATAGGCGACGGAGAGTATGGGTGCGGCCGAGTCAGAGCTGACGGAGATGTGGCCGTTCTCGCGACTGACGAAGCAGGTCAGTTGGAATTGCCGGACGGAGCCTCGCAGATTGTCGTGCTCCAGTTTGAGGGTGAGGATGCCGGAGGAGATGTCGAGTTCCTGGCGGAGGAGGCGCACCATGCGCGAATCCCAGTGGAGCCAGACCGTGCCGCAGGGCCAAGGGCGGGGCCATGGCTTGCGATAGGAAGACTGCATGAGTTGGGAGTATTCGCGGAAGAAGCCGATGTTGTTTTCGAGGAACGTCATCTCGGGCTTGCCCTGGCGCTTGGCCTCGTCGCCGGCGCGCTTCCAGAGTTCGAGGACTTCCTTGAAGGTCTTGATGTGGGCGGCGTGCTCTTCGCTGACGCGGATGTCCCAGGCGTCGTTCTTGCCGATGTGGATGCCCATGGCGTCGGGCCGCACGGTGACGCAAACGCCGATGTCGCCGTTGCCGAGCAGCAGGCCTTCGAAGAAGTCGGGAGTCGGCTGAGTGCGGACCAAGGGATGGCGACGGGCGATGGTGAGTGCGTCGGGGCGAGTGACGTCGGCCGGGGCGGCGTTGGAGGAGATGGCTGCTGCGCCCGCGGCTGTGGATTCGAGGAAGACGCGTCTCGTTGTTCTCATTCGGCTAAACACCGCGGGGCGGGTGTCCTTTCTCGCTGGAGTACTTGTGGAGCGTGGGCCGCTTGGCGGGAGGCACGAGCGGGTCCCACGCGAGCAGGGGTTTGGGCTCGGCGCTTGATTGTGCCAGTGCGGAAGCGCAGCGTGACAATCTGCTGGGGGCGGACGGGGAATTCGTAACGCGGTCCGCCGACGAGCAGTTTGGCATCGTGCGCCGACCATGTTGGTGAGCGCGACGCCGCGGTGCGGCAGATCCAGAGTGACGTGGGCAGTGCCGGGCTTGTCCGAAGCACTCGGCGAGACGGACTTCAATGAACTCGCCGTCGCGTCGGATGGCCTCGACAATGACGTTGCCGCTGGATTGAAGGAAGGAGTACGGCTTTGCGGGCCCGGCGGAGATCGCATAAGGCGGGCTGTTGTACTCCCAGGCCATGTGCGGGATGCGCGCCTCGGTCCAGGGGGTTTCGTGGGCCACGATGGCGTATTCGAGAAAATGGCGGCCCTCGCCCGAGAGCCACGGATTCGGGTAGCCGTAGTACTTGTTGGTGGTGTTGAGGAGGAAAATCACCGGAGTACGGCCGGTCAGTTCGCGGCCTGAGAGGCCGCGGTCGAGTATGGCAAGACCGCCGCCGCCCTGGAGGGCATAGTGGCACCAGCGCACCGCCGGAGTGATGCCCTGATTGCGGCCGGGCAGAGCTTCAGTCGGAGCGGGCCAGGCGCCATGGGTGAATCCGTAGGGGATGCCGCGGCGGACCTCGACGACGTCGTGCGCAAGAGGAAACTCGGAGACCACGACGGTGCGATCGGGGATGTCGTTCAGGGTGGTTTCGAAGTCGATGCGAGGCGAGTCGTGATAGAAACGCGTGAGCCTGCGGCAGACGCCGCCTCCATGGAATGTGCCTTCGGCAATGACCGTAAGAGCGATAGGGCCGCGGGTGGCGGTGATCCTGGCAGGGGAGTCCGACGAAGTGGCGAGTCGGTCGCGCTCGGGGCGGAGAAGCATGTGGTCGCCAGGATCGCCGGATTGCTTCTGCGGCTTCTCGGCGACGAGCAGGTTGGCGGGACCGCCGAGCAACTCGCGTCCGGAGGGCTTCAGCTTCAGGCTGACGATAGTCTCCAGTGCGCGGATCGACGCGGGCGGTGTAGAAACTGTTTTCGATGGCCGGCGGCAGCGGGACCGTATCGGGCACTGGAGGATCAGCGGCTTGGTTGGCGGGAGTCAAGGACAGGGGTTCCAGGGCCGGTCTGCAGAGGACGCGACCTTCGAGGCAGCGGCTTCGCTGATGGTGCCGGCAGGGATGCCGCCGGCATCGAGAATGACCGGGTCCTGCCGCTTCCAGTTCAACGCATTGAAGAGCGCGCGTCCCGAAGCCGGGGCCGGACCACAGCGCGGCCAGCCTGTTCGAGCACCGAGCGTGAATCGGACTCGACACGGCGGAAGCGATCGGAGGCATCCCAGGATGTTTCGTGTTCGAAGACCATGCCGCCGGCGGCGCCCCAGAGCGTGTTGCGGTCCATATTGAGGAACAGTTGGAGCCAGGATTGGTAGAGGATTTCGGCTGGATAGACGAACTTGGAGCGGTGTCGTGCCACGGTTGCCAGCATCTCCGCGGCCTGCAACTGATGCTCGCAACGGCGGAAAGCGGTCTTGACGCGCGGGCTTTCGATCCAGAAGGAAAGGAAGAAGTAGCCGGTGCCGCCGCGCATGGTGGGGATCTTCATCGCGCCGGACTTGAGCTGGGGCGTGACGGCATCGACATACTTCGACAGGGTGGTGAAGCGGACGTCGGCGCCGGGGTCGATCTCGCGCCACTCGCTGATGAAGGCAGTGGGGTAGTCCGGACGTTTCGGGGCGAGGCTGTAGTCGGCATTGCCGCCGAGGGCGAGGACGGGCGCGCCTTGCGGGGTGATCTTGGCACGGGCTTCGAGTTGCTGCTTCAATGTGGCGATCTGCTCGGGAGAGAGCGGACCGGTGGCGGCGAAGATGTTGCCGAGATCGGAGTAGTGGCCGGGGGCGATGGCGAGCGTGCGGGTTCCGTCGGGCGCTTCGAGCCAGTGGATGGCCGAGCCTGTGTCGTTGCCGCGCGTGTAGACGAAGGCGTCGAGGCCAAGGCCGGCGGTGATCTGCGCCATCTGAGGGTGGGTGCCGCAGATGTCGATGCACCAGGCGAAGCGGGGCCGGACTCCGAAGACCTGCTGCTGCCAGCGAAGGCCTTCAATGCCGAGGCGGACGAGAGCTTCACCACCGGAGAGATTGACGGTGGATTCGAGGAAGAAGGCGTTGGGGAGTTCGACGCGGCCGGAGCGGATAGCAGTTTTGAGTTCTTCGGCGCGCTCCGGCTTGAAGTTCAACATGGCGATCAGGTTGTTGCACTCGGAGAGGACGAAGGAGTAGTTGGGGTCGTCGCGGACGCGGTCGAGGTGGTCGAAGTAGGAGTTGGCGCAGTAGACGCGCTCCATGGAGAAGTTGGTGAGCCAGCCGCAGCTTGCCGGGTGGAAGTTGGGGACGATGAAGACGGGACGGCGAGTTTGGGCCGGAGCGGCGGCGAGGGCTGTGGTGGCGAGGAAGGTCCGCCGGGAAACGGGAGTTTGAGATGACATGGGGCGAAGTGGTCCGCTGGAACGAGACTATCTCAACGGCGCGGCCGCTTCGAGGAGCACACTCCGCTGAGACCGGAGCACGTTGATCCTGACGCTTCCGAACGAAGGCGTCGCGGCTGAGAGGCGCTGGAGGTCGCCGAGGGTCGCCGTAGGTTTACCGTCGAGTTCGAGGACGACATCGCCTACCTTCAGACCGGCAGCGGCAGCGCGGCTTTGGGGCGGAACTTCCAGAACGAGCACGCCGGTTTCACTGGCGAGGCCGGCGACGGACACTTCGCCCAAGCCTGTGACGTTGCGAACCGCGGCGCCGAGCCAGAGTGCGGTGCGCGTATCGCGTTTGGAGGCGACCGTCGCCGATCGGGCAGCATCCGAGGCTGCAAGCTGAGGCGTCCTGGCAATTGCCTTCAGCTTCGGCCACTGGACTCCAAACCGGTCCAGCGGAAATTGCTGGAATCCTATTGCGCCGGCCGGCGAACCTTCACGAAGACGGTAGTCGCCACCGGACGCGTCCACAAAGTGCGCATCCGCTTCGATGGATTGCGGGTCGCGGCCACTCAGATTTTGCAGTACGACGGCCGGTTGCGTAGCTGTTCGCCCGGGCACGTGCAGCAGGTTCCGGTCGATCTGCTCGCCCCACGGCTTGCCGACTCGGATGGGTTTGTAGGGGGTGAAAACGATGTTGCCGCGGAAAACATCCTGGCTGTGCGGATACCAGACGTGCGGGTGGAACGAATTGTTGACGATGATGTTGTTCTCGACGGTCCGGTGGAAGCCTTCGCGCAGCTTGAGGCCGCCGTTCAGGCAGAGGTTGTTGTAGATGTGGTAGTTGCTCGAACCGTCGTCGAGGTCGATATCCCAGCCGTGATCGCAGCGCCAGCGGTTGTTGCGGATGATGGTGGGCTCGACTGCGTCGAGCAGAGGCAGGCTGCTCAGGGATCCATCGCCGAGCGTGCGGTTGTCGACATCGGTGAGTTCCCAGTAGCGGTCGCGGCCCCAGGAATTGAACGAGCCGTGATCGCCGGTCTCCTTGACGGTGTCGAAGACGTCGCAGAACTCGATCACGTGGCCGCCCCAGGTGCCCTCGCAGATGTTGATGCCGGCGCGCGGCACGTCGTAGATCGAGCAGTGGCGGACGGTGATGCTCTGCGCCATGGAGATCTGCACGGGGGCGGTCTGCTTCTCGACGCGGCCGGTCTGGTGAATCAGGCAGTCCTCGACCAGGCAGTCGGCAGGGTAGTTGTCGGCTTTGGGCCCGGCGTGAGGTCGATGTCCTTGAGGCTCTGCCGTTGGGCGTATTCGAACAGCGGGTTGCGGACCGCGGCCGGGTCGCCGACGAACGCGACGCCATTGGCTCCGGCTTCGCTGATGTGGCAGCCGCGGATGAGAATCCGGCGGTTGTACTTGTTGACGAAGACGGCGTTGCCGCCGACCTGATCGATGACCAGCTCGTCGAGCAGGCAATCCTCGGCGCCGTCAGGAAGATCGCGCCGCCGCGATAGATGGTCCAGTCGCTGCGCAGCAGCGGCTCGCGGTTGTCCATGAAGGTGCGCGCGGCGTGGCGGAAGGTGAGGCCGCGGAGAGTGATCCATTTGACCGGGCTGCGCTCGCTGCCGCGGAACTCGACGAGATGGCGCAGCCGGACGGCTTCCACCGTGGCCTTGCGAAGATCGAGGCCCCGGGGCGGATAGAAATAGAGACGTGACGGCTGCGCGATCGAGGAACCACTCGCCGGGCGCATCGAGTTCCTCGAAGATGTTTTCGACGAAGCGGTATTTGTCGTGCATCCCCATGCGGCGGTTGTTCTGCCAGCCGCCTTCGTAGGTGATGTTGCCGTTGCATCCTTGCCGGTGATGACGGTAGTGGAAGTCGCCCCACATGTGGCGGTGCATGGCGTGGATGAATCCGCCGGCGGGCTTCGCCCATCGGGCGGCGCGCTCCGGGCTGAAGGCATCCGCGGACCAGCCGTCGAAGTGCTGCGCTGCCGGATCGTAGTTCGGATAGCGGGCCATGTGCTGGCGCTGGCCGTTGACGAACAACTGGTCCGTGGTGAATCCGGCGACAACCTTGGCGACCATAATGCCGTCGCGATACGGAGCCCAATTGAGGTTCAATCGCAAGCCACCGCTGATGACGGCATCCTCGCCGGGGAATGCGGCATAGGTAATGGGAGCTGACTGAGAACCTGAGTCCTCCGGACCGAAGACGACGGTCTCGGGCAGGTAATGAACGCCGCCACGGAACCAGACGGTGACCGGACCGGCCGACTTCTTCGCGAGGGCGAGGGCCTTCGCCGCTTCCCAATTCCGCAAGGGGCGAGCTTTTGTGCCTGGATTGGCGTCGTTGCCCGATGGGCTGACGAAGATTTCGGTGGAGAAAAGCGAGGCCCCAAAGACAACGAAGAGGCTCAAGACTCGAACGCATTGCATGATCATGCCTCCGCCGGGTCAGGTGGTGGAACTCAGCGCCACTGCTGCCCGCTGGGCTTGGCTGGCTCGATCTGCTCCGGAGGATCGACGCGATTGGCGCGGACCCATGCGTCGAGTTCGCGAACAACCTGCTGGTTCTTCGCGGCCAGGTTGGTCTTCTCGCCGGGGTCTCGAGAAAGGTCGTAAAGTTCCCAAGGCTGCGCGACGTTCTGCCGGACGATCTTCCAGGGGCCCTTGCGGCAGGCCTGCATCTTCACCCGGTAAGGCAAGACGAAGTGGCCTTCGTTCCACTCCCAGTACATGGGCCGGTCGCGATCGAGCCTCGCCTTCCCGGTGATTTCAGGCGCGAACGACATGCCGTCGATACCCGCGGGGAGAGAGGCGTGGGCACCGGTGAAGTCGGCGATGGTGGGCAGGATGTCGGGGAAATAGACGGGCAGGTCGCTGGTGGATCCGGGCCGAATGCGGCCCGGGAAGCGGGCCAGGAATGGAGTGCGGATGCCGCCTTCATACATCATTGTTTTCTGGCCGCGCAGGTGGCCGGCGGAGTCGAGTGCTCCACCGAATGTGTCGGCCGCTCCGTTATCGGAGCTGAACATGACGAGGGTTCTGGAGTCGAGCGCGAGTTCCTTGAGCAGAGCCATCGTCTCGCCGACAAAGCGATCCGCCATGGTGACAAAGGCGGCGTGAACACGGGCGTCGATGCTCCAGGGCTTGTCTTTGTACATTTGCCAGGCTGGATCGGTCTCGGGAATCTCATGGTCGCCGTGCGGGATGGTCCATGGCGCGTAACAAAAGAAGGGCCGGTCTTTGTGGTGGCGAAGCCATTTCTGCATTTCGGCTTGGATCAGGTGCGCGCTAAACTGCCGCTGGCGGCCAGTGGCGGGGTCCGCGGACGGGAATGCGCCGGGGTTGGGCTTGGCGGCGTAGAAGCCGCGATTGCCGGGGAGGGGTGCCTTCCTCCCGGTGTCGATCAGGTAGTCGGGGTAATAGTGGTGGGCGTGGACCTGGTGATAGTAGCCGTAGAAGCGATCGAATCCGTGTTTTTCGGGGACGCCGGCAGTTTCGATGTCGCCGATGCCCCACTTGCCGAATCCGCCGCAGGCGTAACCGGCCTTTTTGAGCATCTCCGCGATTGTGACGTCTGAGGCCTGCAAGGAAACGCCGCCAGGGTTGGCGCGCACGGACGAGTGGCCCATGTGCTTACCGGTCATGAGGGTGCCGCGTGCGGGAGCGCAGACGGTACAGCCTGAGTAGGCTTCAGTTAGCTTGATGCCCTCGGCGGCGATGCGGTCGATGTTCGGCGTCCGGATCTGTTTGGATCCGTAACAGCCGGTGTCGTACATCCCGAGGTCGTCGAGAATGATGTAGATCACGTTGGGGCGCTCTGCCGCCGGGGCGAGCGCGCCCGCCACAAACTCTCTGCGATTGATCATTGCCCTCATTCTGCATTAGTGGGCGGCTTTCACGTTGGAAGCAGAGCGAGGGGGGGTAGATGAGGGCTTCAGCCTGCCGCCGTCAGAGATCAACTGGCGGAGCTCGGGGCGCATGGGGCGGTGTTCGGCGGGGAGAGCTTTGGCCATTTCCACCTGGTCGAGGAACGCCAGACCCTTGCGCGCGTTCAGGACCGCGTTCGCGGGGGAGTGCCGATAGGCTTCGAGGAAGGCCTTCTGATAATAGAGCTGCGCCTGGAACAGGGGCGAGGGTTCGATCTTCTCCGCCTCGTCGAGCAACTGCGCGGCATGAAGCAGAGCCGACTGATTGCGTTCGAAGTTGGCCGTGCGGACAAGCAGCCGGGCAAGGGCGAAGCGTGCGTGGGAGTCCGACGGATCGGCGGAGAAGGCTTCCCGGCGGAGGGCCAAGGCGCGGTAGAAGTACGGACGGGCTTCGTCGGGCCGTTTGAGGTTTGCGAGGACTCCGCCCATTTCGCTGAGGCTGAAGGACAGGTCAAGACGGCGTTGAGGCCCGGGGCTGCGGCGGTAGTCTTCCTCGTCGATGCCGAGGGCCTGCCGATAGTGGTCGGCCGCTTCGGCATGCTTGCCGAGGTAGGAGAGAACGGCGCCGAGGCGTTTTTCGGCGAGCGCAACCAGATGGCGGAGGGAATCGTCCTTGGGGTACTTGGAGAGAAGGGGAGCAGCGATTGCGACGGTTTCGCGACGGAGCTGTTCGAGTTTTGGCCAATCGCCGCGAACGGCAGCGAGGTCGCCGAGGGAGAGGGTGACAGAGGCGAGATCGTAGCCATCCTGCCAGGGTGCGATGCCGGGGGCAGGGTTGAGGCGGGCGTGCTCGTAGTCTTGGCGAGCCTTCAGGAACTCGCGTTCGGCCTGGTCGGAGCGACCTTGCGTGAGGTGCAGGCGGCCGAGGCTGTTGTGGAGGGCGGCGGACTCGCGGATGGCTCGGGGGTCCTTTGGATAGCTGGACAGGTAGGAGTCGATGAGGGCGACGCCTTCAGCGAAGCTGGCGCCGGCCTTGGCTGGATCCCTCCCGCCGGAGTTGCCGATGACAGACTGAGCCTCCCCGAGGCTGCGGTAGCCGAAGGCGACGTCGACAGCGAGAGATGGATCGCTACTCTGGCCGCGGCGCATGCCTTCGAGGTAGGCGGTGGCGCGGGCGAGCAGAATCTGACGGGCCTCGGTGGGAGTCTTCTCGCGAAGGGTGCGCTCGACGTCCCAGATGAGGGAACCGGCGAGGGCGCGGGAGTCGCGGAAGAGGTCGCGCGCGATGGCACGCTGGCGGAGAGCGACCACACTGAGGGCTGTGATGGCGATAAAAGCGGCGGTGGAGGCGGCGACGGGCCATTTGTAGAGGCGAACGAACTTGGCTGTGCGATAGCGGAGGGTAGGGCGACGTGCAAGAACAGGGAGGCCGAGGCGGTGGTGTTCGAGGTCGGCGGCGAGAGCGGCGGCGGACTCGTAGCGCTGGGCAGGGTCCTTGTCGAGGGCCTTGAGGATGACGTCATCGAGATCGGTGCCGGTGGGAGACGGGGGAACCTGCTCGCAGATGGCACGGGCGATATCGAGGGGCCCGGAGGTTTGGGGCGTGTAAGGAAGGGAGCCGGAGACGAGTTGAAAGAGGACGACGCCCAAGGAGTAGACGTCGCTGGCGGTGGTGACGCCGGCGCCGGTCACTTGTTCCGGGCTGGCATACTCGGGCGTCATAAGGAGCCCGGTGATGGGGCCGGAGGGTTCCTCGAGCAGGGAAGCGACGCCGAAGTCGAGGAGTTTGACAGCGCCGTCAGCGGTGACGAGGATGTTGCCGGGCTTGATGTCGCGGTGAACGACGAGGCGCTGGTGGGCGTAGTGAACCGCAGCGCAGACCTGTTCGATGAGCTTGAGCTTCTGGTGGAGGGAAGGCTGGCGATCGCGGCACCAAGCGTCGATGGGCTGGCCGTCGACATACTCCATGGCGAGGTAGGGCTGGCCGGCAGCGCCTTCACCGCCATCGATGAGGCGGGCGATGGATGGGTGTTCGAGGCGGGAGAGGATACGGCGCTCCTGCTCGAAGCGACGGAGGACGGATTGGGGATTGACGTCGCTGCGGAGCATCTTGAGGGCGACGCGCTGCTCGAATTCGCCCTGGGCGCGGACGGCAAGAAAAACGACGCCCATCCCGCCGTAGCCAAGTTCGCGAACGATCTGGAAGGGACCGACGCGGCCCGGGGTTTTCGCGAGGACCGGGGTTTCGAGCCAATCGCCGGAGGCGGCTTCAGCATCGAGCAGGGACAGCATTTCGCGGAGGAGTTCGGGATCAGAGGCGCAGCGATGCTGGACGAACTGGCGGCGATGCTCAGGGGTTTGTGTCTGACATTCGCGCCAGATGTCCTTCAACCTGTCGCGGGAGAGGGGCATGGAGCTACTCACCCCTGAGATAGCGGAAGAGCCAGGCGCGAGCCATTGACCACTCCTGCTTGACAGCCTGGGGCTCGACTTGGAGGCAGGCGGCGGTTTCGTCAATCGTCATGCCGCTGAAATAACGGAGTTCAACGATGCGGGTCTGGAGTTCGTCCACTTTGGCCAGTTCGTCCAGGGCGCCATCGAGGGCGAGCAGATCGACTTCAGGGGCGGCGACATAAGCTTCCTCGAGCGGGACGAGGATGGCATCGCCGCCGCGCTTGGCTGCACGTCGAGCGCGGGCATGATCGACGAGAATCTGGCGAATCAGGCGAGCGGCAACGCCGAAGAAGTGGGAGCGGTCCTTCCATTCGGCTTGTTTCTGGTCGACGAGGCGGAGGTAGGCTTCGTGAACGATTGCGGTTGCGGGGAGGGTGTGGCCTGGAGATTCGCGACGGAGTTGGCGGCCGGCAATGAGACGGAGTTCGTCGTAGACAAGGGGGACGAGTTCGTCGAAAGCTCCACCGTCACCGCCGGACCAGCGGCGGAGGAGCTGAGTAACGGAACTCGGTGATGGGGGGGCGCCCTCCATCCCCGAAGCATAACAAAGAGGTACAGTCCCCCTCGCTGGCGCCGGGGCTCCTCCGTGGGCCCCGGCGCAACCGTGCCGGCTTGCGGCAGGTCCGATTCCTCCTCCTCGGACAAAGATCGTTGGCCCAGATAGAGCGATGGTGGAGGATAGGTCCATGCTGCCGATCCCAAAGCGGCTTCACAAGGTAATGCGGAATTCAGGGAGCGGCTGGAAAAAAATGTCGCGTTTTCGATGCGAATGGAACCCGGTACCTAGCATTACCGTATACTAGGCGTGATGGAGTACTCTGGCGACGACAAGGATCGGCGAGTTATCCAGTTGCGGAAGGGCATTCTGGAACTGGCTGTCATGGGTGTGCTCTATCATGAGCGTCATTACGGCTATTCGCTGGTGAGGGTACTGTCTGAAGGCGGCTCCATCTCGCTCAAGGAGGGCACGGTCTACCCGATTCTGGCCCGGTTGGATCGGGACGGGTTGGTCCGATCGGAGTGGGTGGAGTCAGACCAGGGGCCTCCGCGCAAATACTATGCGATCACGCCGGCCGGCCGGCAACTCTTCGATGAGCTCAGCAAGGAATTCAACCTGCTGGTTTCGCTGGTCCAGCGGAATTGGCAAACGCAACCGGCTGAACAGACGAGGCAGACACTCTTCGTTCGAAAGGCATAACACGTCAATGAGCACCTATCCGGAAGCTGTTGGGAAGATCGCCGACGACTACATGGAGCGGCTGAGGGCAGTGCTGATGCCGGTCCCTGCGCGTGAGCGGGACGAATTCCTGAAGGAAATCCAGTCGCACATCTACGAGGCATACCAGGGGGCGCCTGGCGAAGACGATATTGCCAGGATCCTCGGGGTTTTGCGAAACATCGGCGAGCCAAGCGACGTTGCCTCCGACCGATTGCCCGGAGCAATTGTTCGATCGGGAACGAGCCGTAACCTGCCCCTGCACATCGTAGGCGGAGTGCTCATTGCGTTGTTCGGCATTCCCCTGGGGTTCGGCGGTGTGGCGGTGCTGGCAGGCACGCTTGCCACGCTGGCAGGACTCGTTGCCGCGTACTATGCAACGGTGGGTGTAGTCTTTCTGACTGGCGCGCTGTTCCTCAGCCTGGGACTCACCAGAGTCTATCTGCCGGGCTTCTGGGAGCGACTAGTTACACTGGGCGTTGTCGAAATCGACGGGCGATTGGCGGATTTTCTGGATCCCATGTCGGCTTCGGAACAAAGCTTCCTCCTGTTTCTTGCCGGCGGGGTGTTCGCTGCTGTCGGCCTGGGCATGTTGTGGTTGGGCCAGCACCTGGTCCGGGGGCTGCGTTTTCTGTTCAGCCTGGCCTTTGAATGGGTGCGAAAGTTCGCGCAGAGCATTCGACGGAAACGGCGTCAGATGAAACCCGCAGGGCTTTCAGCAACACAAGTCTCGTTTGCTGAATGACGCCGGGAATTCCAGGCCGCGAGGCGCCGCAGGGCCAAGGAGATTCCGGTCCAGACCAACATCACTCCCGCTAAGGAGGCGACGCCTGCGAGGGTCTGACCCACGATGCCGTAGTATTCGCCGGTATGGACGAATCGCGACCACATGCGGAGACGGCGGCCTGGGGTTGCATCAGCAAAGCTCTCTGCGCGGACTACGGCGCCGGTGACGGGGTGGAGCGAGAGGGTCGAGCGCTTCTGGGGTTGGCCGCCGTCTCCAGTATCGATGGTGAAAGTGAGTGGCCCACGGCCAGGGGCGGCGATGGGCGCGGAGATACTGGTCCAACCGGAGGACCTGAGCGGCGGCGCGAGACCACAGAGGGTTGAGATCGGTGACCACGGCGGGTTGGGGGCGGCGGGGCGATTCGGATCGGGTCCTGGCAGGAGGCGGCGGAGGCGGCTCGGAACCAGTCATCCGATAGAGCAGGTCGTTGGCCCAGGGATAGGACATGGGCAAGGCGGTGAGGACGACGAAGAACAGCGGAATGAGCGCCCAGATTCCGAAGACGTTGTGCCAGTTGAAGTCGCGAGCCTTGCCGGTCGAAGTGGAGCGGAACCAGGTGATCGACTTGACGGCGGGCCAAGACCACTTCCGGGGGATCCAGAGGTAAGCGCCGGTGAGCACGAGGAAGAGGAAGGCGAGGTTGCAGGCGCCGGTGATTGCTTTGGCGGTCGCGCGCCCGGGTCCTTCGACGCCGAGCCAGCGGTGCCAGGCGACCATTTTCTGGAAGAACGTACGGGCGGCTGAGGAGCCGCCTTCGAGAACGCTGCCCGTGTAGGCGTTGACATAGAGAACGCTCTCGCGGCCGACGCGAATTTCGGCGGGCTCGCGAGGATCGGAACGCAGGGTGAGGGTGGCGTTCCCGGCGATCTCTCCGCGCTGTGTCCTTACCGCGTCGAGAAGATCGGCGACCTGCAGACGGCTGGCGCCGGGCGGCGGATCGGAGCGGAGTTGCCCGCGGTCCGACCAGGCCAGGATCTGCCGCTCGTAGGTGAGCAGCACACCGGTGACCGACATCAGGAGGACGATGGCGCCAGCCACGGAACCGGCGATGAGATGCAGCCAGAAGAAGAACGTGCGGATGTTCATTGAGGTGTTGCCTGTCTAAAACCGCGCCGTCAGGCCGATACGAAGTGCGCGAGCATATCCTGGCGAGATGTTGTTGTTGCTGTGAGCGTTGGCGAAATACTCGCTGTCGGTGATGTTCTCCAGATTTGCCTGAAGACGAATCTTCTCGGTGAGCGAATAGTAGAGGGCCGCATCCCCCCGCGTGAATCCCGGAACGGTGACCGTATTGTCGACGCCCGCCCACATGTCGGCCTGATGAATAATCCCCAGACCTCCGCTGAGCCGCGAAGTGATCCGGTAGTTGTTCCACAGCGAAAAGGTGTGCTTGGGCACCATCGCGACTTGCGCGCCCATCGCGGGCCGCAGCTGTTGCGTTGCTGATGAACGCATCCTGGTAGCCGTAGCCGCCGGCGACCGTCCATGCGCGCGTTATGTTGCCGTTGATGCCCAGCTCATATCCGTTGGTGCGCTGGCTGCCAGTTTGCACAACAACTGCCGGGTTGTTCGGGTCTACCGCACGCGTATTGGTGCGATCCAGCCGGTACACGGCGGTCGTCACGGAGAGGTTGTTGCGCACATCCCACTTGACCCCAGCTTCGTAATTCGTGAACTTCTCCGGCTTGAGAGTCTCTGTTGTTGCGTCGAGCGATCCAAACTGATCGCCCGAACTCGGCAGATAGGCGATGCTGTAGTTGAAGTACAAAGACAGCGGCGTGATCGGCTTCACGACAATCCCCGCTCGCGGCGCGACCAGGTTGTCGGTCCGGCGGCGATTCTCGTTGTTTCGATTGTTGTGGAATTTGAGATCGAACCGGTCAAAGCGCACTCCGCCCACCAATTGAACGAAACGGCTCAGGTTCACCTGGTCCTGTATGTAGGTCGCAGCCACTGTATTGACCGGCCGGTTGTCCGCGTCCGTAGCCGATTGGCGCCAGGTTACCGGAGTGAAATTGGTGGGGTTGGAGAATGGAACGCTGATCGACGTAGCCGTGTTGTTGAAGTAGGCGGTCTGGCGGAGGTTGTCCGTTGCCTGGCGTCCGAATCTCAGCGCCCCAAAGCAAGGTGTGCCGGATTGGGCCCGTGTGCGCCGAGTAAGTGACATCGGTTTGATTGAAGACATTGTTGCGTTGCGTGCCATTGTTGTAGCCGGACAGGCTCACCAGCGTTGCCGTCGCATTCACCGCCCCCGGAAACACGTTCTGATAGAACTTGTCGTAGGCGCCGAAGAGCGTGTTGTTCCGGATGTTCAGCGCCGCTCCAAGCTGGCGCTCCACAACGGCCGAACCCAGGTGCACGTCCGCGCGTGTCGAGCTTTCGTTCGGGTTGCCGAAGAACGTAGATCGATGGGTAACGGCAGGCCGTCCCTGATATGAAGGAACGCCGCGATCGGTCAGGCGGCCGTCGTGAAAGTACTCGTAGCCAAGCCGGATGCTGGTCTTCTCGTCCGGAGCGATCGTGAAGGTTGGAGCGATGCCGTACCGTTCAAGATTGAAGTAGTTGCGGAAGCTGTTGGAGTCCTCGTACATGCCATTGAGCCGGAAAGCGAGCTTGTCGCCAATCGGCTGATCGAGATCGCCGGCAACGCGCTTGTTCCCAAATGTCCCGCCTTGCAGCGAGATCTCGCGAAGCGGGGAGAATCCAGCCTCCTTGGTGACACGATTGATCACTCCGCCGCCGCCGCCGCGACCGAAGATCATCGCATTGGGACCTTTGATGGCCTCGACACGCTCCAGGTTGTACAGGTCGCGAAAGTACTGGACGTCGTCGCGGACACCGTTGACATAGAAGTCGGAGGTGGTTGCGTTGCCGCGGATCACGGGCGCGTCGCGATGACCTTCGCCCTGGGCCATCGTAATGCCTGGAACGTAACGCACGACATCGGCCATGCCCATCATCAGCTGATCCCTGATCAACTCGCGGCTCACAATGGTGATGGATTGAGGAATATCGATGAGTGGTGTGGCCGTCTTGGTGGCTGTGTTCGTCGTAATGACCTGATACCCGGCGGATTCCGTCACGCTGATCGTCGTGCGCACCTCGGAGACCTGCAGCAGAATCTCGATCGGCGCGCCCACCGCTTCTGCCACGACGATGGGTTCCTTTGCATCTTTGAAACCATCCGCTGTGACTGCCAACAGGTGCTTGCCAACCTCAAGGGTTAGCAGGAATTCGCCAGTCGGACCCGAAACATCCGTGAGTCCGGCTGTCCCACTTTCAGGTGTAACGACGATGCGAGCACCGGCAATCGGTGTGCGACTCTGATCGAGAATTTTGCCCTGGACCACTGATTTCGGCTGCTGCGCCTGCAAGTAGCTCAGCGAAATGCTGAGCAGCCAGAACATACCCATCGCCCAAAAGCACTTCGGTCGCCACGACCGCTCCGCTGCTTTGATTCTGTTGCGCATCCCGAGTTCTCCTGTGATCTTGAAAACCGCGGGCTGCGACCTATAATCGGAACTGGGTCGCAGCCGCGAGGCTCGATCTGGCCCGTCCGGATGCTGCTCGGCCAAGAGAAGTGCATTCGGACGGGTTTTTTGTTTTGCACAATTAGTCCGGCCGGGCGGGCGGGAAAACCCGAACCTCCCAAGCTAGAGTCGATTCTAGAATTTATGCAAGTCACTGTCAAGTAATAAGCTGCTGACGGTCATGAAAGTGATTTTATGGTTAGAGACCAGTCATTGGACGTACATGGATATGAAAGTCACTTGCAGTGTTCACAGTTCGCGCAACTTCAACCATGCCCAGTTCACAGGAAGCGGCGAAGTCCCGAGTCTGGCCCGGAGCGGGTTGCGTGCCTCTAGGGGGCACTCGCCGCGGGCTGGAGGGCGGGCGGCACAGGCAGGCCGATGCCGTTGAGTTCGTTGACGACGCGGAGAAGGTCGCCGGTGCGGTAGAAGTCGACTGCGACGATGTTGGGGATGTGCTGGCGCTCGTCGCGGCATTTGGCGGCACGCTGCATGAGGGCCGGGTAGGCGTTGACGATTGCGGCGTTGGAGGGCTTGGGGGTGGGGGTGGTTTCGATCCAGTGGTTCATGAGAAAGAGCGAACCGGAGTCGCCTCCACGATTGGCGGCGCAAGTGAAGGCGTCAGGCGTCTTGAAGCTGTAGGGAGTCTCGCGGAGGTTCTGGAAAGCGGGCCGCAGCCAGGAGACGCCTGGACGGCCGGTTTCGATAAAGGTGACGATCCTGGTGCCGGCAGCGATGAGTTCATGCAGGGTGGGCCAGGTTGCGCCTGGAGGGGCGCGGTAGACGAAACGGTCGAGGCCTGAGGCTTCGAAGGCCTTGGCGAGATCGGCGGGCTCGACATAGTCCTCAATGACGAACAGCAGGACCTCGTCGGGGTTGGCGATGAGGAACTCGCGGATATCAACCAGGATGGGCGTCAGCTCATAGGCGCCGAGTTCGCAGAGCCCGTGGCAGAGGTAGACCTTGCGCTGGCCTTCGTCGACGCCGACGAGGCGGTCGCGGATGCGCATGGCGGCCTTGAGACCCTCGGGGCCGACGGCTTGGAGGACCTTATCCGTGAGGGGCTCTTTTTCGAGATCGGTTTTGACTCGAGCGCCACCAGGGAATCCGTAATGAACGTCGAAGAGGAGGGCGCGGATGCCGTCTTCGAGTTGGCGGGGGATTCCGGCTTCATGGTGAGGGAAGAGCCAGTTGGGCACATCCTGATTGGACATGGCATTGTGGGCTCCGGCGAAGACGACCTGATCGAGGGGTTTGGAGCAGAGCGCGGCGGATCCGTTGCAGACGGCGGAGGCGGCTTTGACAGGGTGTTCGGCGGGGTTACGCCAGAAGATCCATGCGGCGGAGAGCAGGATGACGATGGAGGCGACGACAGCGACGGCCGGACGGAAGCTCGCCGCACCTTCGGCCTCGAGTTCGAGGGCGTTGGGGGCGAGGTACTTGAGGAAGAGTCGGAATATTTCGCGAACGGCGAGGAATGAGGCGCCGAGGCCGGTGAGCACAACGGCCGCGGCTGCGATTTGGCTGGGGTAGAGGATGCAGGCGAGGCCGGCGGTGAGCAGTGAGAGGGCCCAGCCGAGGCGGCCGGTGGCCGTGTGAGGCGGGTGGATGAGGAAGTTGCCCATGACGCGGAGGCGCTGGAGGGGGTCGACTTCCTCGAGCAGAGAGGTTGCGCCGGCAGTGAGAAGGATGCCGAGGCCGGCGAACAGGAAGCCCCAATCGCGGAGCTCGGCGAGGTAGGAAGCTGTGAGGCCGCGGAGGAGACCGCGGACAAGCGGGTCGCTGACAGTCAGGCCGACGAGGATGCGTGCGGTAGGGACAATGGCGACGAGGAAGAGGCCGGAGGCGGTGAGTCCGATGCCGACGCGGGCGAGAGCGCGGCGGCGTCTGCGGGCGAGCCAGACCGCTGTGCACAGAAGGATCGCGCCAAGGGGGAAAAGCCCCATCCAGAGCCGGCCAACGCGGTGGCTTTGGCGGCCGGCCGCCAGGAGGAGTTCGACGCGGCTGTCGCCGCCGAAGGAAGCGACCGCGGCTTCGACTTGCTTCGGGATTTTGGCGGCGAGTTGGGGGCTGGCCTGTTCGAGGGCCGAATGGAGGAGGATCTGCAGGTCGGGCAGGGAGAGGAGTATGCGGCGAGCACCTTCACTGAAGACGGCCTGGTGGGCGCGGAGGGCAGCCTGGCCGGCCAAGGCTTGAAAGGCACGGGTGCTGACCAGGACATTGGCTCCGGCGAGGATGAGGGGGCGGACGGCGATGAGGTCTGGCCGGCTTTTGACAACGGCCTGTGTGACGAGTTCGGCGGAGGCGGCGGCGACTTCGGGGTCAGAGAGGGAGAGTTCCGCCTTGGCGCCGAAAGCGACGGGGTCGAACAGGTTTCGCGAGGCCACGAAGAGGAGGGCCGCGAGGGTAAGACAAACGACCCCGCCGGTGAGGCAGGGCCAGAAGGCGGATTGTCGGGAGAGGGACATATTGACCAATTGTGGGCCGAAGCGGCCGCTGTGAAATAATCGCACTCAGAGGACTCCATGGCAAATCCCAAGTACGCCGAAGCCGAGCGGCCAATACCGCAGGCGACGGAAGCAGGGCAGTTGAGCGACGGAACAAAGATCATGGTGAGGGCGCCGAGGCAGCGCGCCTGCGGCCTGAAGGACGAGAAGGGGAAGATCTGCGCGGGACACCTGAAGCGCTGGTACTTCTTCGGCGAGGAGCTGAAGGGGCTGTACGGTCAGGGGGCGGAGATTTACCGCTGCGAGAACTGCAAGTCAGTGTACCTGCCGAATCCGGAAGAGCAACCGCGGAGCGGGACGCTGGCTTATTGAGGGTGGGTTGAAAAGCCAAAGCCGCACTGAATCGCTTCGGGGAGGTTCACTCGGTCTGAAGCGATCCAATGCGGCCAACCCTGGGGTTAGGGTCTGAGGTGCGGCCACGGCCGCCGAATTCACAAAAGCTTTTTCCCTGATCGCTCCTGATGAAGCTTACCGCGTTCCAGTACCCTTCACCTGGCAAATCCGGGCCAGCCGATTCCCGACACCTCAAGGGGAGCAGAAACTTTTATCGAGACTCAATCTGAACCGGCAAGGGCCCTAAAAAAAGGACCCTCTGCGCAACGCGCAGTCGAGGGAACGATGGAAAAGAAACTCAAACACCGGCTCCCGCAAGCACGACGTTTCCAGCTCCAAGCGTTCCACCCGCCCGTTTGTTGTCGCAGAGGGCAGGTTCAGAGAGTTCATCAATTCGCTAAGATTCTAGCAAAAGAGATACCAAGGTCGCACACTATGCAAGTCCATTGTTTTCAACAGTCACCAACGGCAGTGCGGAGGCTTGGGGGGTTGGTTGTCCCCGGAGGTGTGGCATGGTGACACAAATGTGGCCGCGGCTGGCGGTGATTGTGCTGATCGGTGCGATGTGGGTGGAGGCGCAGGATATCGACTTCCAGGTGTACACGGAAGCGCCAAGAATTCTGCTGAACCAGCGGCGATTGCGGCTACTGAGGCGGGAGCGGGAGCGTGATTCGATCCGGTGGCAGCAGTTCAGCCTGCTGATGACAGGCGGGGCACGGATGGAAGAGCCGGGGTTTGCGAAGGCACTGTACTCACAGGTGACAGCGAGTCCCGGACCTTGCCTGGAGGCGCTGGAGTGGGCGGCAAAGACGGCGTCAGTATCGGACGCTGGCCAACTGCGGCAGATGGCGCTGGCCTATGACTGGTGTGCGGCGAACAACGAAACGCAAGGGGCGCTCGTTGCGCGGCGAATGGTGGTGGCGCTGCAATCGCGGCCAGTGGAGCCGGCGCAGGTTCGCTCGGCGGTGTTTGTGGCCTTGGCGCTGGCGGACGTGGAGAGCAAAGGCTCGCAGGAACTTTTGAAGTACGCGGTGGATGCGTGGTGGATGAAGAGAGTGCTGCCTCAACTGACGTCGAACCGGATGCCGTTCAACTCGAGGGAGGATTTGTACGCGATCGCGGAGTTTCTGCACGCAGTCCGGGACAACTTCAGGGCTGACTTGCGGGAAGGGGCGGGCAAGTGGTTTGAGGAGCTGCCGCCGATGTTGCTGTTGAGTTACTATCCGCAGCCATGGCCGGCGGCGGAGAACCTGTACAGGATTCCGGCGTACCTGGGCAAGAGCGAGCCCAACCTGAGAGAGTCAGTATTTGCACGGGCCGCGGAGTTTGCGCTGGTGGCCTACGACGGCAACGCGCAGCCTCATCAGTACCTGCAGGGCTGGCTGATGCAGGACCGGTTTCTGCTGCGGTCGACGCTGGGGATCGCTTACGAGTTTCTGTGGGCGAATCCCTATCTGCCGGGTTTGTCGTTCACTTACATGCCGGACCTGTTTCATGCGCATGGGCGGTTGTTCACGCGCGGGGGATGGGACGAGGACGCAACGTGGTTCGGCTATTGGGACGGGCAGGCGCAAGCGTTTCGAGGCGGGCAAAGGGTGCAGGTGAACGCAGCAGCCAAGCCGGCTCCGCTGAATCTGGGGCCGGTGCGGATCTTTTTCGCGGGACCGGCAGCGCGATTCGAGCGAGGATGGACCCCGGCGACCGAGGAAGGGGAGAAGCCGGTGGACGAGGCTGCTTTCGTGCTTGGGTTGGAGCCGAACGCAGCATACGACGTGGAAGTGGACTTGGAAGAGATGGTTGAGATGCGGTCTGATGAGGGCGGGATCCTGGCGATGAAGTTTCCACCGGGGAGGAAGGCTGGAGTGAGGGTGAGGAAGGCGGCGCCGGTGACGCGGTGAAGGGCGGGAGCCGCACGGGAGGGTGTACAATCGCCGGAATACCTGGGACATCCCGCATGGCTACCGCACCACAACAATCGACGCCTTTGGAGAGCTGGGAAGGCATCGTCAACCGCGTGCTGCAACTTGCGGCAAGGGTGGGGCGGCAAGGAAAAGACGGCGTGGATGTCAGCTACACGTCGCTGTTCATCGCGCTGCTGTGGCTGGAGGACGATACAACCAAGTGGCTGATGGAGAACGCTTCGCCGCTTGGAGCGCGGCTGAGCGCGGTGTACCAGACGCGCGGCGTCAGCGAGGCGGACCACGCGGCGCTACGAGCGGCAGCCTTTTCCAGAGACGAACTGAGCCCGCTGACTTTTTCGCCCTCGGCACGGCGGGTGCTTGCAGCAGCACAGGAGATCGCCGACGAGTCCTCGACCACCAAGCCGGGCGTTGTGGGCACGCGCCACATCGCGGCAGTGTACTTCTTCCGCAACCCGCCGGACCACCAGGAGCAACTGGAGAAGGAGTGGGGCTTCAACCTCACGAAGTGGCGATCGGCTTTTCTGAAGTTTGTGCGCGACACGCAGGGCTCGGGCGACCTCTGGCAGACGGTGTTCGCTCCGTACCTGGACAAACAGAAGCTGCAGGAGCTGTCGACGATGCTGACGGGATCGATACAGCTTCGAAGGTGGGGCGGCAGAGGTGGTGCAGCGATGGTGGGACAAGTCCGAGGCAGGAGAGCGACCTCACCGATTCATGCGCTCGGCGGGCCTGTTCGAAGCGCTGGGCGGGAACGATATGACGGGCAGAGACGAGGAGACGGGGCCGGAGGTGGAGGAGACGAGTTTCGCGGTCCTCAGCACACCGGTGATTCTGTCGGCGGGCACACGGCATGTGCTGGACGGAGCACAATCGCTGGCATTCACGACAACGGGGTCAACGCGAATCGGCATCAGGCACCTGAAGGCAGCGGTGATCCTGGTGACCGACAGCAACGCGCATCGAGGGCTGGCGACATCGGGTCGAACACTGGGGTCGCTGAAACAGGAACTGTTCCGCAGCATCAGCCGTTATCGCTTCGAAGATGATCAGTCGGAGTGGCGCAAGAGCCTGATCGGGCAGCGCGCGCCCGATCTGACTGTGTATCGTCCTGACGACCCGGAGAAAGGCGATGACCAGCTGGACGTGAAGCGCTTTGCGACGGCCTTCGCGTTACTGATCTCCTCGAAGGACGTTGCTCCTCCGCTGGCCATTGGAATCTCGGGCAACTGGGGATCGGGCAAGAGCTTCTTCATGCGGCTGATGCGGAAGGAGACCGAGCGAGTCACGGCGAAAGCAGCGGCCGACCCCCGATTCCTGTCCAACGTGGTGCCGATCCAGTTCAACGCGTGGCACTACGCGGAGAAGGATCTGCTGGCGAGCCTGGTGCAGACGATATTCCAGTCGCTGCGCGGGGCGCTGGTGATTCCCGGGGGCGGGCCGTCGGCTGCTGAAGCCGTGCAGTCGCGGCTGGAGAAGGCCAGGGAGGAGAAGGAGAAAGCGGAACAGGCGGCGGCTGCGGCACAGGCGGCGGTTGAAATGAGCCGGCAGAAGCTGGAAGAAACGCGGAGGCGCGCGGAGATCGAGGCGGCGGCGGCCAAGTTGAGCGCGGCGGAGGTGGCCGCGGCGAGTGCGGATCAACTCAAAGGCGCGTTGAAGCCGCTAGGGCTGGGACACCTGGAGGAGCTGATCGCGGAAGGCGCGGATCGGGCGGCGCGGGTGCGGAGAGCTCTGGCGCAGGTGGAGTCGACGGGATTGCGCACGCGCTCGGCGTTCGAGTGGCTTGCTGAGAGCGCCCGTGCATTGGCCGGGGGTGATCGCGGGGTTGTTCGTGCTGGGCGGTACGGCGGCATTGCTCTGGTGGTTTCGGGAGGAGATCACGCAGGTATGGCCCGTGGCCTTGGCGGTGCTCACAGAATTGGGAACAGCAGCAAGCCTGGTGTGGCGCTGGGCGAAGAAGCATCTGGACAACGTGGACGGGGCGCTGGCCAAGTTTGAGAGCGTGCGTGATGCGATCGAGGCCAAGGTTGAGGAGAAGCGGGCAGCGATCGCCGAAGATGTGAACGAGGCCGCGGCGGTATTGCGGGCGGACGAAGGGAAGCTCAGGGTCGCGCGGGAGAGCGTACAAGCGGCGGAGAAGACGGTGCAGGAGGCGGAGCGCGCAGCGGAGGAGACCAAGAGCATCAATCGCCTGGCGCGGCTTGTGGACGAGCGCCTGACGTCGCGGGATTACGAGAAGTACCTGGGACTGGTGGCGGCAGTGCGGGCGGATTTCCAGCGGCTTAGCGAGTTGATACACGCCGCCGCGCAGGAAGCCGAGGTGTCCCAGCTGTCTTTCAGGCGAATCGATCGGATCGTGCTGTACATCGACGATCTGGACAGGTGCCCGACAGACAAAGTGATCCTGGTATTGGAAGCGATTCACCTGCTGTTAGCGTTCGACCTGTTCGTGGTGGTGGTGGGCCTGGACATTCGTTGGGCATCGCACTCGCTGGAGGAGAAGTTCTCGAATCATCTCAAGGCCGACGGGGGCGCGACAGCGCTGGACTATTTGGAGAAGATCTTCCAGGTTCCATTCTGGCTGCCGCCGATGGACGAGCAAGCGAGCCGGCAACTGCTGGCGACAATGCTGCCGGCAGGCTGGCGGGGCGGAGCAGGTTGCAGCCGGGCCGGCGAATTGCGGCGGGAGTCTCAGGCGGCGAGGAGAGGCAGCCCACGGGCGAGCGCAAGGAGACGGATGCAATCCCAACGGCCGCGGCCGAAACGCAAGAGACAGAGCTGTTGACGATTCAGCGCGGAGAAAGGGCATTCCTCCTGCAACTGGCGCCGGCGGTGAGCCGGTCGCCGCGGCGGCTGAAGCGGTTCGTGAACACTTACCTGATTCTGCGGGCGTCGCTGGATCCATTGGAGCGCGAGACATTCGTGCTGGACGGAGGAGCGCGCGGGAATTACCGGGAGGCGATGATGCTGCTGGCGCTGCTGACATCGGCGCCGAGGGCGTGGGACCGCGTGCTGGAAGCATTGGATTCTCCGGCGCCGCCGGCAAATGCCGGCGACCTGAGGAAGGTTGCACTCGACAAGGTTTCACCGGGCGAACGTGAATATGTCGAGGCGGCGTTCGACATTTACCGCGCCGGACCAAACTCGATCGAGGATCTCAGGACGATAGCTCCCAAGGTGGCGAGATTCAGCTTCCACTACAGCTTCAGTTGAGCGGCAGGACGCTGCCACGCCCCAGATTCGGCGAGCTCATTGAGCCAGATCTCGATCATGGTGTAGCCGGAGGGATGGAGCCTGGCGTTGTCGGAAGGGTCCATGGGGTCGAGGCCATGGGCGGCTTCCCACTCGTCGGGCATTCCGTCGAGGTCGGAGTCGGGCGGAGGGGCGCCGGGCTCAAGCTCCGGCCAGCCTCCGACGTCACCCTGAGAGTCGATGAGCCTGCCGGAACCTTCCATGACTTCCCGAACGATGCGCTCGTCGACTGCGTCGCGGCGAGGGAGAGTGGCTCCGGCGGAGGCCAGGACACGGTCGTAGGCGTCGTTGGCGTGCCAGGTCTCGACCGGGGGAGTGTGGAAGGGCTCAGTCATGATGGTGACGAGCTTTTTGGATGCGGTCTCCTTGCGGTCGAACAGGCGGGTGTTGTCCTCGATGTAGGCGGCGTTGCGTTCGACGATGTTGCCTGAGAGAAAAAAGCGGGTCTCTTCAGTGGCTTCGTCTCCCATGTAGATGGGGGCACGCCGGGAGCTGTTGGGACCGGGCTTGAGGAAGTTGGCGACATAGTTGACGGAGATGCGGCCGTCGGTGACGCCGGAGCAATAGGAACCCCAGTTGTAGAGAACGTTGTTGCGGAAGTCGTAAGTGGGCCAGGGGCCTTCGCCGTAATCGTCGCCGAAGCGCGGATTACGGCCGTTGTGGTGGGCCCAGAGGTTGTGATGGAGGCTGACGCCGCCGCGGGCGCGGAGCAGCGTGCCGTAGCCGTGCGTGCCTTTGTCGTGGATGCTGTGCCAGAGGCTCTCGCTGATGATGGACCACTGCAAGGTGACGTCATTGATCGTGCCGCTGGGGCTGAGGGTTTCGTCGACGGACCAACTTGCCGAGACGTGATCGAGGATGACCATTGAGGCGCCGTTGGCGACGCTGAGGGCGTCGGCTTCCTTCAAGTGCTCGTCGCCGAGGCGGAAGCGGACGTGGCGAATGACGACATCGTGGGTGGTAATGGAGACGTTTTCACCGCGGATGCAGATGCCGCCGCCGGGGGCGGAGTGGCCCGCGATGGTGAGGTAGGGCTCGCGGATGGAGAGAGGGGATTTGAGTTCGATGTCGCCGCCGGTGCGGAAGACGACGATGCGGGGACCTTTGGCGGTGACGGCCTCGCGGAAACTGCCCGGGCCGGAGTCGGCAAGCGTGGTGACGGTAAAGACTCGGCCGCCGCGGCCGCCAGGAGTCATGGCGGCAAAGCCTTCGGCACCGGGGAAGGCTGGGATGGTTTCAGCGAGGAGCGGCGCGAAGAGGGCGAGAGAGAGGAAGAGAAGTTTCGACATGGTCGTGGTCAGCGGCTGGCGGCGTCGAGAGTGGAAAAGCGAACGCCGGTCCAGTGCTCGGGCTGGTGAGTGTCGTAGACGCCGTGCGGGGTGGCGCACCAAGCGGGATGCGGGGTGATTTCGAGCCCGTTGGCGGTGAGCTTCTGAAAGCGGCCGAGGAAGAAGCGCCAGAGGTCGCCGTCGCGAGGCGGCAGCGAGCGAGTGCCGGCGAGGTGGGCCATGCCGGCCCAGGGGAAGGCGAGTTCGACAGTCCAGCCGCGGTCGATTGTGGATTTGTCGTTGATCGTTCCATCGACGGCGACGGCGCTGCGGAGGCCGGGGAAGTCCCAATCGAGGAAGGCCCAGCGGGGCCCGCGAGGGTGAGTGCCTTTCCAGAAGCTGGGGCCGGACGCGGTCATGGTCGCCGGCGAAGGAGAGGGCCTTGCGGCCGGTGAGGTCGAACTCGGGGATGTGGAAGCGAGCCTGTTCGCGGTAGGCGTCCTGCCAGATGAAGAAGACCTCGTACACGGTGCCGAGAGCGTTGATCTCGAACTCGTAGTAGCAGTCGCCGCCATCGATGAAGACTTCGACGTCATTCTCCAGGAAGACGAGCGAATCGCGTTCGGTCTGGCGGGCTTCGACGAAGGGCTCCTCGATTTCAAAGGCGACGTAGAGGTTGAGGTCGTCCCAGAGCATGGCGGCGCGCGTGTCCCACCAGCCGGGGTCGCCGGTGACCATGTCGGAGAAGCGCGGAGTGCGCGGGGCGCTGGCCCAGGAAGGGGAGGAAAGGCGGCCGTCGAGGAGGGGAGGATGTGAAGTGCGGTAGCAGGTGTAGTGGGCAGGTTCGTCGATCGCCATGAAGGGATTGTATGCCAGGCATCAGGCCGAGGCGTGGCGATCGGGGCCCGTGCGTAGCTGGAAGACGCGCCACTCGCCGAGTTCGGGCGCGCTATAGCGCGGGGACGGATGGGGAGGCCTGACTGCCAGGAGCAGGCGCGTCGAACTGGAAGTGCAACGGATCTCTCAGACTTTGCAGCTCGCGGTAGTAGTAGATTGGCCCTGGCCTGCGAGATCCGAATCGCAATGAGCGGAGAAAGCTGAGTTCCTCCGTTGTTGCATCCCCGCTGAGCGACTTGTCTGCCAGAAACCGCTCAAAGCCGGGCTCCGGGGGTGCAGCCGATTCGGCGGAGACTTCGGCGAACTCGAACCTGCGGACTCCGCGGTGAGAGAGGAGCGGGCTCAAGGTGACTTCGATGCTGAACGTCTTGAGGTCCATCTCCCATGCATCGATCATCGATTCCAAAAAGGGGACCCAGTTTTCGGCGGAGACGCTGAAAATGTCGGCGTCGAGAAACTCGATCATGGCCACGCGCATGTTCTCGTAGCTTTGACCGCTGAGGTGGGCAATCCTGCGGAGCCATTCCTCACTCTCCATCTGAGCTTCGGCGATTCGCTTGCAAACATCGATGAGCTTCTGTGTCACCAGCCGCTCGAGTTCGCCGAAGGCTTCCTTCTCGAATGCTCTGCGGATCTCGGGCCGGCTGTCTGATTTGCATTTGCTCAAGACAAGTTCCCGGCAGCCTCTGAACAGCGGTCCGGGCGGCTTAGTGAGCTTCTGCTTCAGTTCATCGTGGCGCTGGAGGACGGCGAGATGAGACAGTTCCTCGCCGGGTATGTTCAGGAACTTGCCAATTCTCTCGTAGATGTCAGTCCGGCCGGGTGCCGGCGGCGCCTTTTTTCGGGCGAGCAATTGAGAGATATACGACTCGGTCACTTGGGCCGCAGTGGCGAGGCCTTTTTGTTCGAGCGACAACTCCTTCAGGCGATGGCGAATCAGGAGAATAAGGTCCATGCATCCTCCCGGCAGACGTCGGTTAACTGTATTAGGTAAAGCAACTGCCCGGAGTATGACACCCTTGCGGGTTGACAGGCAAGATAAATTAACTTAACATGGTTAATGCCTGAGCACTCCTGCCCATTCTCTGGTCACCCGAACTAAGTCGGGAGGCCGGACTTACTCCTCTTAGCAGCTGCAACCAAAACGAGGAGTCTTTATGTTCAAGTCCCAATTGAAATCCACAGGGCGCGATTACAGCCTGACGATCGCGTTACTGGCGACCGGCGTTCTGTTTATCCCGGCTCTGCTGATCGCTTCGCGGCCGTTCGGAGCGGCCTCGCTCTCGATTGCGGCAGTGGGCTGCTCGGCATGCGTGCTGCTGGCGTGGGTGACTTGGAAGCGGCACTCAGAGCTGACGATCCCCACGATGGAATAGCGGTAAGACATGCCATTTGAACAAGTGATTCCGCTTTCGCTGACGGTCAACGCAGTGCGTTCGCTAGCTCCGGCACTCTCTGGGGTGTATGGAGTTTCGAACGGGCGGGAATGGATCTACATCGGGGAAACTGACAATATCCGGGCGACGCTGCTGGACCACATCGGGCAATCCACTTCCGACGTGATGACCCGCAAGCCAACGGGTTTTGTGTTCGAAGCGTGTGTCAAAGACCGCCGGACGACCCGGCAGGACCGGCTGATTTTGGAATACGAGCCGGTATGCAACAGGCGGCCGGCGAGCGCGAGATAATGGACGGACCGGCGAGGAGAGGGCAGATGCAATTTATCCTGACAGGCTTTACACAGGATGCAGGGTTCCGCGTGTTCGCATTCGAGGGAGTGGCAGCGGACCGGTCGCGGACCGAGTTCATTGTAAGGACGGACCTGTCGCTCATCCGCAAGTATGGTATTCAGGTGCAGGACCTCCCATTGCTCTGCCGCACGGTGCTGGAGGAGCGTGGCGAAGGCAACGAGGAGCGAATCTTCGTGTTCAGCGAAGACCGGATGCGCGTACAAGCGAGCAATCGGGCCGCCGCAGTGAGCGCCGCGCTGGAGAAAAAGTCGAAGAGGCGGTTGCCTCCCTCTGGCCAGTATGGGAGCGGGTGGCGCGCCCAGCAGCCGCAGCGAGAGGCGCAGAGCGTCGCAGAAGCAGACCATCCAAAGCCCTGAGGACGCCTCTTCTTCGCCTGCGTAGAGCATATACGGACCGCAGGAAGTATTAAAAGCGCACTTGAAACCGGCCGGTTTTGGCCGGTTTTTTGTTTTTGGAAGTCATTGGCACAAAAGCAGTTGCCGCAACAATCAGCAGGATTTGGTCAAGGTTCATGCAAAGAAATTCCATTTGCCATATTCCATTCTGATCCGGCACACTGGGACCAGTGCGACGGATCGCGAGTCTCCTGACTGCTGTGTTGTGCTGCCTGCCCATGGCTCAGGGAGCGAACCTGGGCGGGTCGTTGGGTACGGACGACGTTTTGACTGCGCAGCTCAAGACGCTGATCCGGCAAATGAATCTCTCGGCGGCCGTGGACAGCCGGAAGTTCGCCGTCTCACTGGTCGACGTCACCGATGCGGCAAACCCGCGCTACGCGGGAATCAACGATACCGAGATGATGTATGCGGCATCGCTGCCGAAGATCGCGATACTGCTGGCGGGTTTTGAACAGGTTCGGGCAGGCACGTTGGCTTACACCCCGCAGGTTCGAGACATGTTTACGAGAATCGCGCGGGTGTCGTCGAATGTGGACGCGTCGCGGGCGGTGCAGATGATCGGATTCGATTCGATCGCACAAACGCTGACGAGCGCGAAGTATCGCTTGTACGATCCGATCCTGAACGGCGGTCTGTGGGTGGGCAAGGCCTACGGCGGCAGCAATGACGGGTGGAAGCGCGATCCGCTACACAACCTCTCGCATGGCGCTACGACTCTGCAGACGGCCAGGTTCTTTACGCTGCTGGCGCAGGAGCGGCTGGTGAACGTCGAGTGGAGCCGCGAGTTGAAAGAGATACTCTCCAAGCCCGGCATCCAGCACAAGTTCGTGAAGGGGCTTTCCACGACGCCCGGCGTCTCGATCTACCGCAAATCGGGGACGTGGAAACACTGGCACGCCGATGCGGCCTTGATTGAGCACAACGGCAAGCGTTATGTGGCGGCGGCGCTCATGGACAACCCCGATGGCGGCAAGACGCTGGAGCGCCTGATTGTCGGGCTCGACAAGATCATTTGCGACTTAGAGCCCATTCGCTGAGAGTGGCTCTGAGGTCTGGATCAACTTCTCCACAAGGCCGGCGATGCGCTGGTGTTCCACCGCTGAATTCGTGCGCAGGATGTTGGACATCAGCGTCACCAGGTAGAGGCGGGAGCCGCTTTCCACGATAGCCACCGAATTCATGATGTTGGTTTCGTTGCCAGCGTAGGGCTTGCAGGTGAAGCCTGGCTCGGGCGCGCATTGGAAGAACGAGCCGGACTTGAAGAAGACGGCCGCGTTATTCAGGGCGGGGGCGGAGGCGTAGCGGTAGCGGGGGCGGCCGAAATAGATGAGCCGCTTGATTTCGAGGCTGGACCACTCATCGACAAGCCGGCCCTGTTCGAGGCGGACGAGCCACTTGAGGAGTTCGCGCGGGGTGCCATAGCTCTTGGCTCCTGGAAAGACCTTGCTGCCGCCGGATGTGAACATGGTGCCGAGGCGGAGGCGTTCAGTGTCGATGCCGGCAGCGCGGAGGGGGTCTTCAAGAGTCTCGAGGGCGGCTTTGCCAAGCTCGGGCTTGGGGGTGGAGGAGAAGAACTCCTTTTCCTCAGCGGCGGGGGCGGGATAACGCGCGCCGAAATGGCGAAGCAGTACGGCTTCCTTCCAGGAGAAGCTACCCGGCGGCGTTGGAACTCTGGCTGAGCATGTGGTCGAGCCATTCCCAGAGGCTAAACTTGTCGCCGATTGCGATCTGGCGATTGACGACGGCGGGTGCGCCGGGTTCATAGAATGGCACCGTCTTGCCGTCGCGGATGACGAAGCCGTCGGCGGTGCGAACAGTCTCGCGCAGGAGTTTCTCGCGAGCGGCGATGTCGGGGTGCGCGCGCTTGAGGGCATCCATCATGCCAGTGACGATCAGGAGTTTGCCGACGCTGCCGGGCAGGAGGGCTTCGTCCTCGCGAACGGCGGCGTAGCGGGGCTTCTGCGGATCGGTGATATCGAGCAGGGCCATGCCGTAGCTCAGGTTTCGGCCACCGAGGATCGCTTCCAGGCCTTTTTGTAGAGCAGGGTCCTTAGGCATCTGCGGACCGATGTCGAGGTTCCGGTTCGCGAGCAGGCGAAGTTGGACACGGTCCGCGGTCCACTGGCCGCCGGGAGGGACTTTAGGACCCTTGACCTGACCGGTTTGGGCGAGACGGTAACCGATGAGGCGACGGATGCCGGTGCGTTTGTCGCCATCGAGAGGATAGGCGCAGAGCAGGGCCGCCACGAGCGGGAGAGCGAGAAGTTTCTTCATTGCCCGGCCACCGGCATATTCAGGTCGACTGCGCGGGAAGCGCCCATGGAGGATTCGATGGAGGCCAGCGCTTCGAGAGTCTTGGTCTCGCGGTAGCGCGCAAGGGGCCGGATCTGGAAGAGCCACAACTCACCCTTGGCGAAACCGAACTCGATGTCCCAGGGCATAACGTTGCCCTGAGCGTCTTTTTCAGGTGGAAACTTCGATTTGACGTCGCTTGCGAGCTGGCGGACCTGGGCGATGTCGGCCTCGCTCAGGATGTAGTCTGAGCCGGTGGTCGGCAGAATGACGAATCCGCCTTTGTCGGAGAGCAGCTTACGGTAGGGGGCACGGGCCTGTTCGAGGAGTCGTACTTCGCCGCTGGACTTGACCAGGATCGATTCGGCGACGCCGCCGTCGACAACGGCCGCCACGCCTTCACTGGTGTTGACGGTCATCTCGGCAAGGTCGAGGGTCTCGAGGTTTGCCGTGGCAATGACGCCCGACTTGTCGTTGCCGACGCTCTTGAGCAGCACGACCGAGGGATAGACCTCGGAACTGGAGACGAGCGCCTGTGCACGCCACTCGTAGGCACGTTCTTCATAGGGCGAGGCCCAGACTTCCTTCAGGGCTTGCAGGATCTTTCCGGTCCCCACGACATTGGGCACAGTCAGATTGAGGCCGGCGCCGGTGAATTGGGGCAGGTCTTCGGCGTTGGTGTCGCTGCGGACAAAGACGCCATAGGTGCCGTCCTCGCCGAAGACCGCGCGCATTTTGTTGACTACCTCATCGTGGAACTTGGGGTCGAACTTGAGATCGAGGATGGCTTTGCGAATGTCGGCCAGCTTGGGGCGGATGAAAGCGCGAACCTGCTCGGGGGCAGCGCCGGAGGCGCGCATCTTTTCGGCGGCGGCGTAGCTGGAAGAGACGCGGTCGAGGACGCTGAGTCCCGATGAGTCCTTACGGGAGGCGTGCAGGTGATACACGCCGAAGGGGATGACGATGCCGGGCGCGACGCGCGTGGGGAAGTAGCGCTTCAGTTCGCCGAGGTTGGCGGCTTTGGGTCCGGAGCGGACGCCCGAATCGGCGGCGGTGGCCTGTTCGAGGGTCATGAGTGCGCGGTCGGCGACATTGGTTTTTGAAGTGTCCAGAGCGATCTTGCCGCGCGCGGCGGAGGCTTTACGCCACTGCGCCTGCTCTTTCGCGTCGAGACTCTTCCACGGGCGCAGCACAACGGTGCCGCCGGGGGTCACGGCGAAGAACATCTCCTCGCCACGGTGTTTCCTCAACTCAGGCAGCAGGGAAGAAGGGACGGTTGCGTTAGGGATACCGAGATTGGCGGCGAGCAGTTGCGCGTGGGAGAGGGCATTTCCGCTGTCGAGCGTGAGGATGCCGCGCATGGGCTTGAGGTCAGCGACAGTCGCGGGGATGACATACATTCGGTCAGGTTCGATGTTGATGCTCTCGTCGGCCTTCTCGATGAGTTCCAGGCGCGCGATGGCGATACCCGGATTGAGGCCGCTGACGCCTTGGGAACTGGAGGAATCGAGGATGCGATGGCGGCGGCCGATGCTGGAATCGGCGTCGCGGGCGATGGCTTCGATGCGGTTGGAGAATGGCAGGACGGCGCTGCCGCGGAGGATTTCGTCGAGCAGGCGTTCAGCGTGCGACTCGATGACACTGTAGCGCTCGGTGACTTCGAGGATTTCGCGGCTGGCGGCGGCTCGCGCCCAGCCCAGAGCGGACTCGAGGTAATCAGCGAGATCTTCGTACTCGGCGGCGCTGACGCGCTGCTTCTTCAGGAGACGGTCGATTTCGCCTTCAAGCGAGGCCAATTGGCGCCAGGAGAGGAGCCCGAAGCCGGTGGTGTAGCGGACCCATCCGCGAATTTCCTCGAGCAACTCGCGGCGCGAACGCGCCGGGCTGGGCTTGAGGCCCGCGCGCATCGCGAGCTCATGAAGGTGAATGAGTTCATCGGCGAGCGCTACGGCCTGATCGCCCTTCAATCCGGGGGCAGAAAGCCGTCTGCGGAGATCCAGGGAAAGGGAGGCTTCGCGCTGGAAGTCCCAACCGGCGGGCATGGCCGCTTCCTGGTACTCTTCGCGCATCATCTGAACAAGCTGGGCGAAGCCCTGGGTGTTGGCGGGCTGATTTTTTGCCACGAAAGCCTCGATCTGGGCGATGTCGGCGGCTTCGGGTTTGGAGTGGATCTTGCCGCGGAGAGGTTGGAAGCGGCGGTCTTCGTCGGCCAGTTGGGCGGAGAGTGCGCGGATCTTGCGGACGAGAGTGCTGTCCTGGCCGTGCGGAGTGGCGCCGGCGGTCAGGATGGCGAGGAGGAAGTTCTTCTCCACCCAGGCATGGTCGCTGAGCAGCCCGGCGAGCAAGCGGCGACCTTCCTTTTCTTCGTCTTCGGCCTGGCGGATGCCGCGGCGGGAGTAGGTTTTGGCGTAGATCCAGCCGTCGTGGCGATCGACGAGGTAATCCAGCATGATCATCTCGCGGAGCCAGTAGTGGTTCCGTTTGAGGTCGACGAACTCTTCCAGCGGCAGTCCGGAGAGGAAGCGGGCGACACGGTAGTCGAGGGCTTCGAGTTTGTTGGCGGCGTCGCTGGGGGCGGCGTGCTGGAAGCCGCGGGCTTTGCCGCAGGGTGCCCCGGCGGCGGGCAGAACGCGCCCATCCTTGCAATACCAAAGGATGGCGCCGAAGGGTCCGCGGGGATCCTTTTCGATTGCCGCGAAGAGCCGCCGGGCTTCGGCCTTCTGAGAATCGGAAAGCGGCGGGACAGGCGCCTGTGCCTGCAAGGCGTGAGAGCACAGAAGCAGGGCCACCACGAGGAGAGTCGGCATTGTTATAGAAGTCTACCGAATCCGGCGGCAAGCGTTAAGGGCGGCGAGCGCCTGCCAAGGGGTCACAGAAAGAACCGGTGCTGACTATCGACAAGGTCGCCGAATCCGCGCATGAAGTTGGACTCCTCCTCGTCGAGGGGCCCGCGGCTTAGCTCAGCCAGATTCTCATCCAACTGCCTTCGATTGGAGGGAGCACTCAAGCATACATGGACGCGCGGGTTTGACAGCACAAAGCGGTAACACATGCCCGCCGTGGGCACCTGCCTGGCTGGTGGATAGCCTCTCGGGCGCCGGGTCAAGTGACTCCAACGCGTCGCTGTGAAGGCGACCACGGCCGGATCGGATGCGGGAAGGCGCGGAAACAGGGCCTGCTCGGCCTGGCGATGGGAGGCGTTGTAACGGATCATCATGGCGTCGATCGCTCCCTGACTTGCCAGGTCTGCTGCCAGTTGAAGGTCGTGCGTGGAGACGCTGACGGCCCGTACCAGACCACTTTCGCGCACGGCCTGCAGATCGTCGGCCACTTTGGGCGTCCAGTGTTTGGGATTGAGCATGCCCAGGTAGTGAAAGACGTCGATGTAGTCGGTGCGCATCTGGCGCAGGCGTTGTTCGATTGTGCGCCGCAGGTTCGACTGCCAGAGGATCCAGTTGTATCCGCCGGTGGCCAGGACGAAGCGTTCGCGGTGGCGGTTGACGGACTGCCGGACTGCGGCGGCCATCTGGCCGTCGAAACCGAAGTAGAAGAGGTAATTGACGCCGGCATCGAGGGCTGCGAGCACGGTGTCCGTTCCCGGTCGGTATGTGGCTGAGAGGCCCAACCGGAAGACAGGTGTTCCAAGCTTGCCGAGGGGGTTGACGAGGAAGTCGGACATTGGCGCCATAGACTACTTTAGTGCCTCTGGGTTGGGGCTATGCACTGTTCCGGCGACTCGACCATGGGACGGTGGGAGCAAATGGAGGCCCAGCAATTCGGACTTTGCAGTGTGATAACCTAGTGGTTGCTTTAACGAGCGCCATCGATGCCGTCGCGCACAAGTGAGGCGTTCATCCTCCGCACATACCCCTACGCCGAAGGGGACCTGATCGTCAGTTTTCTGACTCGCGATCAGGGCAAGCTGCGAGGGGTGGCCAAGCGGGCGCGGCGAACTCGAAGTACCTTCGGTTCTTCGCTGGAGAGGCTCTCCGAGGTGAGGATCACCTCCACCTCGCGGGAGAGCGCCGAACTGGTGAGAATCGACGGATGCGAGCTGGTGCAGTCGCAGTTTGGGCTCATCACTTGCTACGAGGCGAGCGTTGCGCTCGATCTGATCGCGGAGGTCACGGAACAGTTGCTGCCAGCCTCGGAACCCAACGAACGGCATTTCCGGCTGATCGCCGCCGTGCTCGCCGACCTGCGAGCCTGTCCAGCTGCTGAGTTGCCGCGGGCGATCTGGCGGGGCGTGATGTACTTTGCGTTCTGGTCGGTTCGGCTGGGCGGATTTCTGCCGGAGCTGAAGGTGAGCGCGCAGGAACGCGACCTGGCGCGAGCGATAGCAACCACGCCGGTGTCGGCGCTGGCGGCAGTGGACTGGGACAAATCCACGGGACAGGAATTGCGGCGGTTTCTGTTTCGCGAGATCGAGCGCCATCTGGAACGGCGCATGACCACATTCCAAGTTTTGGAGACCCTCTAGAGAGCCTCGCATGGATTCCTATCAGGAGACGATTTTCAAGCTGAAGCGATTCTGGGCAAAGCACGGCTGCGTCATCCAGGAACCCTACGACGTGGAAGTTGGAGCGGGCACGATGTGTCCGGAGACCTTCCTCCGCGTTCTGGGACCGCGACCGTACAATGTCGCCTACGTGCAGCCGAGCCGGCGTCCGGCCGATGGCCGGTACGGCGAGAATCCGAACCGGCTGTACAAGCATTCGCAGTTGCAGGTGATCCTGAAACCGGCGCCGGCCAACGTCATGGATCTGTACCTGGAGTCGCTGGAAGCGATCGGGATCAAGCTGGACCAGCACGACCTGAAGTTCGAAGAAGACAACTGGGAGTCGCCGACGCTGGGGGCGTGGGGCATCGGCTGGCAGGTGATGCTGGACGGGCTCGAAGATCACGCAGTTCACCTACTTCCAGCAGTGCGGCGGAGTGGACCTGGACCTGGTTCCGGCGGAACTCACCTACGGGCTGGAGCGGCTGGTGGCGTTCCTGCAGGATCGCAAGAGCGTCTACGACATCGAGTGGGTGGAGGGCGTCAGCTACAGGGACGTGCGCTTCCTGGACGAGCAGCAGTTCTCCGTCTACAACTTCGAGAAGGCCGACGTCGGGATGCTGTGGAAGCTGCTTGGACCTGCACGAGGCCGAGGCCCAGCGGCTGATCGACGAGTACGGCGCGGAAGGCACAGAGAAGCGGCGGTTCCCGCTGCTGTCGGCGTATGACCACGTGCTGAAGTGCTCGCACAACTTCAACCTGCTGGACGCGCGCGGCGCGATTTCGGTGACCGAACGTGTCGGCGTGATCGGACGGGTGAGGAAACTGGCGGTGGGGGTGGCCTCGGCCTGGTGCGACCAGGAAAAGATTCTCTCCTCGGAGGTGGCGGCATGAGCGAAGAGAAGCTGCCATTGCTGCTGGAGATCGGGGTGGAAGAGATCCCGCACTGGATGATCGTTCCGGCGCTGGGTGAATTGGAGCGGCTGTTCCGCGATGCGATGGGACAGCATCAACTGGAGACGGGCGCGCTGCGAGTGGACGGCACGCCGCGGCGGCTGGTACTGCGAGCCGACGCCGTGACGGTGAGGCAGGCGGACCGGGAAGAGCTCGTCATGGGTCCGCCGAAGGCGGCGGCGAAGGCGCGGCGGCCGGTTTCGCGCGCAAGAACGGGCTCGGCGTGGCTGAGTTGCTGCACCGAGTCAACGCCGCGAGGCGAGTACTTCGCGATCCGGCGCAAGATCGAAGGCCGCGACGCAAGGACGATTCTGGCTGAAGCGCTGCCCGGGCTGATCACGAAGATTCCCTGGCCCAAGGCGATGTACTGGACGGGGAAAGACGGCGCGCGCTTCATCCGGCCGATTCGCTGGATCGCCGCGCTGCTGGGCGACGAGATCGTCGAGTTCGAACTTGCCGGAGTGAAGAGCGGGGCCAATTCGCGCGGGCATCGCAGGATGGGCGCGGACGAGATCGCCTTCGACCACACCAACTACGAGGAGCGCCTGGAGAAGAACGGCGTCATCCTGTCGGCCGACAAGCGCAGGAAGCGGATTCAGGACGGCATCAGGAAGCTGCATCCGGGGCAAGGGGCTGAAGCTGATCGCGGACCCGGCACTGCTCGAGGATCTGGTCTACCTGACGGAGTTCCCGACACCGATATTCGGCAGCTTCCGCGAGGAGTTCCTGGAACTGCCGCAGGAAGTGCTCTCTACCGTGATGCGGCATCACCAGAGGTACTTCACGCTGCAGGCAGCGGATGGCACGATGGCCCCGCATTTCATTGCGGTGATGAACATCAAGTCGGACCGCAAGGGTTTTGTGCAGAAGGGCAACGAGCGAGTGCTGGAGGCGCGCTTCAACGATGCGCGGTTCTTCTGGCAGTCAGACTTGAAGAAGTCGCTCGCTGAGCGCGTGCCCGACCTGGCTCATGTGACCTTCCAGGCGAAACTCGGCAGTTACCTCGAGAAGACGGAGCGCGTCAAAGCGCGTGCCCGGGGCCTCGCCGCGGTGATCGGCCATCCGACGGCGGCTGTCGAGCGGGCGGCGGAACTGGCCAAGACCGACCTCACCACCGACATGGTGAAGGAGTTGACCGAACTGCAGGGCGTCATGGGCGGCCTGTACGCACGCCAGCAGGGCGAGCCGGAGGAGGTCTGGCGCGCCATCTACGAGCACTACCTGCCACAGTCGATGGACGATCCGATTCCCTCGACCATCGACGGCATGGTGCTTTCGCTGGCCGACAAACTGGACACGCTGGGCGCCTGCTTCTCGATAGGCATGGTTCCCACGGGTTCCAAGGATCCGTTTGCCTTGCGCCGCGCCGCGCAGGGCGTCGTGAAGATCATTGTTGAAGGCAAAATCCGGCTGCCGCTCGACGCGATGCCGAGCGACCTGCGCGAGTTCGTGCTCGATCGCGTGCGCTACTACTTCAAAGACATCCGCGGCCTGGCCTACGACGAAATCACCGCCGTACTGGCGGCGCAATCCTCCGACCTGGTGGATGCGGAGGCGCGGATGTTCGCGCTCAAGCTGGTGCGGCAGACGGAGGATTTCGAGCCCCTGGCCGCCAGTTTCAAGCGCATGCGAAACATCCTGAAGCAAGCTGGTTTTGAAGGCGGCGAGGTCGACCCAGCCTTGCTGGAGGCCGGCGCCGAGAAAGATCTCTACGACGAAGCGAGCCGCGTGCTGGCTGCCGTCGAGCGTTATAGAAAGTCCGACGATTACATGCAGGCACTGGCGGCAATAGCAGCGCTGCGACCGGCGGTGAATCGCTTCTTCGACAGCGTTCTGGTGAACGCGCCGGACCAAGCGGTGCGCCAAAACCGGCTGGCGTTGCTGGGCCGCCTGTATGGCCAGGTTTCCTCGATCGCCGATTTTTCGGAGATCGTGACTTCATCCACGACCGAATGAACTTATCCACTGTCCGATAGGAGAACTAGAGCGTTATGAGCAAATACGTTTACTCGTTTGGCGGCGGGACCGCCGACGGTGACGGGACCATGAAAGACACGCTCGGCGGTAAGGGCGCAGGCCTCGCCGAGATGTCGCGCGCCGGCGTGCCGGTGCCGCCGGGCTTCACGATCATCACCGACGTCTGCAACGTCTTCTTCGACAACAACAAGAAGGTGCCGTCCGAAGTCGACGATCAGATCTGGGCCGCGATGGAGATCGTGGAGCAGCAAGTGGGCAAGAAGTTCGGCGACGCCTCCGATCCCTTGCTGATGAGCGTCCGCTCCGGCGCGAAGTTCTCCATGCCGGGCATGATGAACACGATTCTCAACCTGGGCCTGAACGACGCAACGACGGCGGGCCTGGCCAAGAAGACCGGCAATCCGCGCTTCGCCTACGACTGCTACCGCCGCTTCATCCAGATGTTCGGCGAAGTCTCGATGGGCATCGACATGGAGCACTTCGACGAAGCGTGGGACGCGCTCAAGGCCAAGAAGCAAGGTGAAGCTCGACACCGATCTGACCGCCGACGACCTCAAGGCTGATCGTCGAAGAGTACAAGAAGATCGTCAAGAAGCACGCCAAGAGCGACTTCCCGCAGGACGTCCGCGAACAGCTCATCATGAGCCGCGACGCGGTCTTCATGTCCTGGTGGGCGCCCAAGGCGACCTACTACCGCAAGATGGAGAAGATCGCCGACCGTCTCGGCACCGCCTGCAACATCCAGGCGATGGTGTTCGGCAACATGGGCGACACCTCGCTGCACGGGCGTCGGCTTCACGCGTGACCCGGGCAGCGGCGAGAAGCTGTTCTACGGCGAGTTCCTGGTGAACGCGCAGGGCGAAGACGTTGTGGCCGGCATCCGCACGCCGGAGCCGATCAGCGCGCTCGAAGCACTGGAACAAGGACGTCTACAAGCAGCTCCGCGACATCACGGCGATGCTCGAGAAGCACTACAAGGACATGCAGGACTTCGAGTTCACCGTGCAGGAAGGCGTCCTGTACATGCTGCAGACCCGCAACGGCAAGCGCACGGGTCCGGCGGCGGTGAAGGTCGCGGTGGACATGTTCGAAGAGAAGCTGATCGACGAGAAGACGGCAGTGATGCGCGTCGCGCCGAACCAGCTCGACCAGTTGCTGCACCCGGTGTTCGACCCCGCTTCGCTGAAGACAGCTCGTCAAGCTCGCCACCGGCATCGACGCCAGCCCCGGCGCCGCGGTGGGCCGGCTGGCCTTCACGTCTGAAGACGCGGTGACGATGTCGGAGAAGTCTCCGGTCATCCTCATCCGCAAAGAGACGACACCGGACGACATCCACGGCATGGACGCCTCCAAGGGCATTCTGACCGCGGTCGGCGGCAAGAGCTCACACGCGGCCGTTGTGGCGCGCGGCATGGGCGTGCCCTGCGTCGTCGGCTGCGGCGCGATCTCGATCAATGAGCGCGGCAAGAGCGCCGCGGTCAAGGTCGGCGACAAGAACATCACCGTCAAGGAAGGCGACTGGGTGTCGCTCGACGGCACCACCGGCGACGTCTACCTGGGCCAGGCGACCACGAAGGATCCGGATCCCAACTCGCCCACCTTCGCCAAGTTCATGAAGATGGCCGACAAGTTCCGCGGCAGCTTCGGCGTGCGCGCCAATGCCGACATCCCGCGCGACGCCAAGGCCGCTCGCGCCTTCGGCGCCGAAGGCATCGGCCTGTGCCGCACCGAGCACATGTTCTTCGCCGAAGACCGTCTGCCCTACGTGCAGGCGATGATCCTGACCGACAACGTGAAGCTGACCGCCGCAAGGCCCTCGACAAGCTCCTGCCGATGCAGCGCAAGGACTTCGCCGGCCTGTTCGAGGCCATGGACGGCTTCCCGGTTGTCATCCGCACGCTCGATCCGCCGCTGCACGAGTTCGTGCCGAAGCGGGAAGAGCTGATGGTCGACATCGCCAGCTGCCCTACGGCCGACTCAAGGCCAAGAAGGAGATGGTGAACCGCTACAAGAACTTCGTGCACCGACGTGAAGATCCTCAAGACGGTGCTGCCCGAGCTGCTGCACCGCGTCGAACAGCTCCACGAGTTCAACCCGATGCTCGGCCACCGCGGCTGCCGTCTCGGCATCACCTACCCGGAGATCACCGAGATGCAGGCGCGCGCCATCTTCGAAGCGGTCGTTCAGGTCGCCAAGAAGGGCAAGAAGGTCATCCCCGAAGTCATGATCCCGCTGATCGGCGGCGTGGAAGAACTGGAGCACCAGAAGGCGATCGTGAAGGCGGTCGCCGAAGAAGTGCTCGGCAAGGCCGGCCTCAAGAAGCAGAAGTACCTGATCGGCACGATGATCGAGATCCCGCGCGCGGCTCTGACGGCCGATCGCGTGGCGACGGAAGCCGAGTTCTTCAGCTTCGGCACCAACGACCTGACGCAGACCGCGATGGGCCTCTCCCGCGACGACTATACGAAGTTCTCGAAGGAATACGAAGACAAGAAGATCTTCAAGGCCGACCCGTTCGCCGTCCTCGACCAGGAAGGCGTCGGCAGTTGATCAAGATGGCCGTCGAGAAGGGCCGCCAGACGCGTCCCGATCTCGAAATCGGCATCTGCGGCGAGCACGGCGGCGAGCCGAGCTCGGTGGAGTTCTGCTACCGGTGGGCATGGACTACGTTTCCTGCTCCCCGTACCGTGTGCCGATCGCCCGGCTGGCGGCGGCGCAGGCCGCGATCGCGAAGACGAAGGCGTCTTCGGAAGCCAACCGCACCGCGTAGCCGTTAGCTGAAACTGTTGGAAACAGCCGCCGCCCCTGACCGGGGGCGGCGGTTTTGTCTAATGGGCGGTCGTTTTTCTGGGCCGCGCGCGGAGAAGCTGGCGGGCCGGCCAGGCGCTTTGGCCTGCCGGCTCCGCTCAGCTTGCCCGGGCCTCAAGCACCGCCGCACTTCGCTCACAGGGATTCCCGCGAGCCCTCCGAAGTGTGTCCGACGGTTTCTCGCCGTACCGCGCCAGGTAATAGGACGAGAATCGGCCCAGGTGGTTGAACCCCCATGTGAGAGCAGCATCGGTGACGCTCGTGTTCTCCGCCGGTTCGCAAAGGTCCCTGCGAACCATCTCCATCCGCTGCTCGCGCAGAAGCTTCATGGGCGACACCCCGCGGTGCCGGCGGAAGCCATCATGCAGGGTCCTCGGGCTGACACCGGTCAGCCTTGCCAGTTCACCCACCGAAAGCTGCTGTGCCATGTTGGCAGTCATGCGCTTTTCCACCGCGGCGACGTACCAGGGCGTCCGCTGCTTGGCCTCGACCCCGGCGACGGGCTGCTGGTCAGCCAGCACTTCATTCAGCAGCGCAATAATGAGGTCCCCGCTCCGCCGGGACTGCGCCACAGATCCACCTGCCTGGATCTGTTCTCCCAAATCCTCCAGACAATCGGTGAGCAACCTCGAAGCCAGAGAAACCACTGTAAGGCTAAGGCTCGAACGTTTGCCAAGCTGATCTTGACCGAAAACCCTCTTGAGAAGACCCTTCCCCGCCTGTCGTAGCCTCTCCTGGGGAATGATGACGAGGACAGCTCGTGCGTCAGGCTCCGTTCGCAGGCTCAGCGGCTCCTGGCAAAGCCGAAGCTCCATCTGGCCCTCGGGGATTGAAAATGCTCCCGTCGAATCCTCGACGCTCACACCGCCGCGCCGGTCCAGCAAAAGGCCGCACTTGGGCGGACCTGAGAACTGAAGCCTGACAATTGCCTGCGAGGCCCCCTCGAACGCCAGGATGTGCAACCCTCGCTGGCTCAATGGATTGACCTTCATGCCGCTGCTCCATGAGGCGCGCACGATGCTGCCAGTCCGTTCGCCATGTGATGTCCAGCACAACCTGATGTGTTGCTCTGACGGCAGGACCCGGCCGGAGGTGCCCGGCCCGCCGTGTCTTCCCTGCTGGATCGGAATCTCTCGAGTCGTTTCACACTCTCGTTCGACGATGCGCATAAAGTCCCTTAGTGCGTCCTGGATGATCGCAATCGAGACGCGGCGTTATCTTGGGTGGCCTGTGCGTATCAGATTCCACTCCTGGCGTCACTTCGATGTAAGTTGGTGCAGGACTATATGTTACAGATCAGGTGATGCGTCATCGCGGTGGCGATTGTAACGTCGCCTGATACAGGCAAAACACTTTTTGAACTCTCTCGCCGCCGAATACATCCGAAACTGGAGAGGCAGCCTACGAGGCAAGTTCTTTTAACCTTTGTGATCTCAGCCCTTGCGATCTCCGCAAGCGAATCCCAGCGTGTCTTGGCAGTGCGCCCCATTACAGTTGACGATGGGCTCTCTCAAAGCCACGTCACCTGCATCCTGCAAGACCGGCAGGGATTCATCTGGGTGGGAACAGCGGTTGGCCTGAACCGCTTTGACGGTCTTCAATTTGAAACATTCACCCATCGCGAGAAGGACCGCGCCTCGATCAGCGGCGATGCCATCTTCGCCCTGCACCAGGACTCCGCGGGACGCATCTGGGTGGCGACAGACCACGGGCTGGATCTTTTTGAGCCTTCCTCCAACGGCTTTCAGAGGTTCGGGGACATCATCTCCTCTGATTCGAGGCTGAGAGGAAGAGTTCGCGCGATTCACTCGGACACGAAAGGCCACCTCTGGTTAGGTCTCAACGGCCCCGAACCCCGTGCGTCCTATCTGCTCCGGTTCAACCCGGCAACCCGGAAAGTGGATCGCTTCACGCTGCCGTGGGACATCCCCGGCAATCTCGATTCCATCAGAGCGCTGGATGAAGGGAAGATTCTGTTGGTCGCCAGGGATGCGACCGGCCAGTCCTACCAGAACGGTTTTGCCGTGGGCGTGTTCGAGCCTGCAACAGGCAAGTCCGTCCGGTTCAACTCTCCAAGCCGGCAATCCCAGCGGCTCATTGCGGCCGACGAGAGAGACATTTCAGTTGCCCCGGGGCGTGGCAAGGTGATTTGGATCGGCGCGCCGGGAGCGCAGGTATTCAGGCTGGATCTCGCGGCTGGAACCCTGGAACCCTGCATATATGACCCTGCCTTGAAGAACCTGCCGCCGTCTGATCTGGTAAGCAAAGTCTTTTCGGGCTCCGATGGCAACTTGATTGTCGTGCCAACCTGGCGCAAGTCCACGCCGCGAGCAGGAGGGAGCACGATCTACACTTTGGGTGATCAAGGAGAACTCATCCGGCGGAGTATTTTGCACCCCAGGGGCTTCTGCGATTTCACGCGCAGCTTTGTGATCTCCGGAACCGTCGATCGCACCGGCGTTTTGTGGACAGGCATTTCCGGCGCAGGGATGTGCGTAGCCGATCTCGAATCGGGCATGTTCTCGCACCTGCACGAATCTTCGCCCAATATCGGGTTGAGCAACAATTTTGTCCGCAGCGTTTGGAAGACACCCGAAGGAGTGCTCTGGGTTGGCACCCGTTCAGGGGTGAATCGGATCGACCGCAGGGGACTGAGTTCGTCCGTCATCCGGCATGACCCCGGCAGATCGGACTCTCTCTCGGACGACGAAGTCAAGGCCGTTCTTGTGGACCGCACAGGCGCTCTATGGGTTGGAACGCAGAACGGCGGTTTGAACAGGAGCCCTGACCAAGGCAGGAGCTTTGAGCGTTACAAACAAGGCCCACCCCTATCCAAATCAATATCGTCAAACAACGTGAACGCGCTGCTGGAGGACCGCGCCGGCGTCCTTTGGATTGCCACCGCCGGCGGGGGGGTGGCCCGGTTCCATCCGGCAAATCGCTCCTTTACCGTATTTCGTCACGTGCCGGGAGACCCGGCGTCGCTAGGCCAGGATAACGTGACGTCCTTGCACGAGGACTCCTGGGGCCGTATGTGGGTTGGGACTGAATCGACCGGCCTGTTCATGTTTGATCGCGACTCCGGCAAGTTCTCCCCAGTGGACCTGGGAGCCTCCGACCCCCTCAACATCGTCTCGGTTGTGGAAGACCCTCGCGTCCGGGGCGTCGTCTGGGCAGCCACCCTCCGGCATGGCCTTGTCCGCTACCAACCCGATTCGGGGGAGCGCCGGTGGTTCACCACCGAAAACTCCATCTTGCCGAGCAGCACTGTTTACTCGATGCTCGCCGACGCTTCCGGCTCTGTCTGGGCAGGTACCAACAAAGGGCTGGTGCGCATCGATTCCCGTGACTATTCTTTCCGCATTTTCGCGACCGACCAGGGCCTGCAGTCCATGGAGTTCAACACACGCGCCTGCTTCCGGGCCGCCGATGGTGAACTTCTCTTCGGCGGCATCGGCGGGCTCAATACCTTTCACCTCGCTGACATCACCCAGAACTCGACCCAGCCGGCGGTTGTCATCACCCAGGTGAGAACCCTCAACCCGCACCGCGGCAGCGTCGAGGGCATGTATCGAACGGTTTATCGCAACGACGGATTGCCTGCATCCGGAAACCTGCCCGCCGGCAGCCGTGAACTCGTCTTCAACTACGTCGCCCTCCACTATTCCGACCCAGCCCGGAACCGCTACAGCGTCAAGCTCGAGGGCTATGACCGGTCGTGGCGCGACATGGGCAATCTCAGGGAAGCAACGTACACCAATCTCCCGCCCGGCCAATACAGATTCCTTGTCAGCGCGGTCACCAGTCGCGGTGTGTGGGGACAGCATCAGGCCGCCTACAGCTTCACGATTGCCCGTCCGGTCTACTTGCAGCCCTGGTTTTTCGCTCTCGCACTGGCCGGCACAATTGGCATTGCACTCTCTGCTCACAGGCTGCGCCTCCGAAAACTGAGGGTAGCCAAGGCGGTCCTGGAAGCTCAGGTGGACGACCGCACCCGCGAACTGAGCAAAGCTCTGGCCACCATCGGTGAACAGGCCGATCAACTCAGGGATTCCGACGCGCTGAAATCGCGTTTCATCACCAATATCTCGCACGACTTGCGCACTCCGTTGACCGTGACACTCGGCACGCTGACGGACGTGCGCTCAGGCGCCTGCGGCCCAGTGGCGCCTGAACTCGCCGGGCAACTCGACATCGTGATCAGGAACGAGCAAAGGCTGCTTCGCCTCGTGAATCAGATGCTTGCCATCGCCCGGCTCGATTCCGGCAAGCTGCGCATTCAGGCCGTCGAGTGCGACCTCGCGTCCCTCACCCGTGAGATCATCGCGATCTTTCGCTCCGCCGCCGTTGGCAAGGAGCTCTCTTGCGAGTTGGCCGCCGCCGGGCCGGTCATTGTTTACTGCGATCCGGTCTGGACCGGCCAGGCAATTTCGAATCTCATCTCCAACGCGATCAAGTTCAGCCCCCATGGCGGGTCCATTCAGGTTGCCGCCGGGGTTGACCCTGGCGATGGGAAGCCATTCCTCTCAGTTCACAACAACGGGCCGGAAATCTCGCAGGATGACCTCGGCCGGGTCTTCGATCGCTTCTTCCAGTCCGATGCAGGCGCGTACGGATCTTCAGCCGGCATCGGAGTGGGCCTGTCTCTGGCGAAAGAGATTGTGGAGCTTCACCACGGCGAGATCTCAGTTTCGAGCGAACCGGGAGCCGGCGCTACGTTCCGCATCTCATTCCTCCCGGGACGCGATCACTTCGACTCCAGCCAACTCGCCAGCGGCTCGGGCTCAGCCCCTGCTTCGGGTTTATCGCCGGCGCCGGACGAATTTACCTGGGTGGAAACTGAGCCGCCTGGCGAGGCTGACGGTGATCCTGACAAGCCGCTCCTGGTCATCGCCGAGGACGATCGCGACCTCCGCGAATACATCCGAGGCCAATTTGTGGACAAATACCGGGTCATGACCGCGGATTCAGGTGGGGACGCGTGGAGCCTGATCAGGTCCGAAGTCCCCGACATCGTCATCAGCGACATTATGATGCCCGGGATGGACGGCTATCAGCTTTGCCGCGAGATGCGGAACTGCCCGGAAACGGACTTCATCGCCATCGTGCTGCTGACCGCCAAGGCCGAGGCGAAGGAAAAAATCGAAGGACTCGACTGCGGTGCGGACGACTACATCGTCAAACCGTTCGATTCTGCCGAACTGCAGGCCAGAGTCCGTAACCTCCTGAGCGGTCGCCAACGCCTCCGCACTCGCATCACTGCCGAACTCGCGCTCGATGAGGCCGCCTCTCAGGATGGGGTCCCCGATTCCGCTGACGCCGCATTCTTGCGCAGGGTCTACGAGACTGTTCGCCAGCACGCACACGAACAGGACTTTTCTGTCGAGCGAATGGCCCGATTGCTGACCATGAGCCGCATGCACCTCTATCGCCGCCTCAGCGCCATCGCCGGTAAATCCCCCGCGGACCTCCTCATGGAGTACCGCCTGGAGCGCGCCGCAACTTTGCTCGGCGCACAATCAGGTACCGTCAGCGAGGTCGCTTATGGTCTCGGCTTCAAGAGCGTCTCCCACTTCACGCGCCGGTTCCGCGAGAAATTTGGCCACACCCCTTCTGACCACCGTACGCGCTCTCGTGCTGCCGGATGAGGCGTTGCCACTCCCGGTTGTCCCGCCGTTCAGTATTCGATGGCCTTGCTGAGACGCAACCGCCAGCTCGCCTCTCCTTGCACCAGCTTGTATTCCAGTTGGCGGATTTTGCCCGAAGGCCTCGCATTCGAACTTCCCTGAACGTATATTGGGAATCGCTGCACGAAAGTCCTTTCAACTACCCGAAACTCGTCGTGCCCCATATACCCCTGTGAGGCTGCCGCGTTTTCGGAGACTGGCGGCAGGTGGATCTCACTGAGCGACTTTCTCTTGTTGGCGGAGTACGCCACCAACGTGGCGTATGACCCGCTGCCCGCCGATTGAATATAGACGTAGAGCTCGGGGGAACCGTCCGCATTGAGATCCGCCACTTCGGCGCCGGTCACCGTGCCTTCAACCTCCCTTGAGATCGGATCGTTGATGATCTCCAGGCCTGAAGGAACAACCCTGAGTTGATTCAGGGACGAGTCGTTTGCACACGTTACTTTGAAGCTGATCCCCTGCAGTTCTAAAGTGCGCTCGAATCCTGCGCTCTTGCCGGCTTGCGCGCGAGCCTGTTCAGCGGTTTCTGCTTTGGCCGCTCCTCCCAGGGGAGGAGCGGCTGATTTGCATGAGCAAGCGGAAAGCAGCAGGCAAAGGGCCGTGATGGAGAAACAGGTTAAGCGCACAGTAGACCTTGGCGGGTGTTCATCCTACCACTTTCGGAATTCGCTCAACTTGCCATTGGGGCTCACAACACACTGCCCGGAGCGGATGCCCTGTCCAAGCCGGTTTGCCTGCCAGTTGAGGACGAAGTTGCCGTTTCCCGGGTCATAGGTCTGCTGCACCTTGACGTCCTGTGAACCCACGGAGAGGCGCTGCTCTACCTCACGCTCGCACACGCTGAGGGCCTGGTTTGATGAGACGCGGTCGTTGAAACCGCCGCCGGTAATATTGAAGTTGAGCATCTGTCCAGTGCTGGATATACGGCACTGCCCGTTCTCGGTGTTGCCATACCGGTCACGGAATCGGAACTCGAGATCATAGTCCCGCCCCTTGGGGGCGGAAGTACGGCGGACATCGACGCTCCCGGAATTGACGCCGCGGACGCGGGAAACCTGGTTTTGACACATGGAAACGGCATTCCCATAGCTGATGGTGCTTGTGTCATTCCATCCGTTGTCCCATCCCGAGCCGCCTGAACTCCAGTTTCCGCCGCCGCCCCAGTGGCTATCTCCGCCACGCCAAATGAGATCGCCTGTGTAGCCCTCTGAACCGCCCTTGGGGTCCTCGATTCGGATCACGGCCACTCCGCCCGAACCACGTGGATCCCGCGCCAAAGTCTGGCTTCCGCGGCCATCCACACCCTTGAAGCGGAAATCGCCCGGGTTGTTCGGGAAATGGCTTGTGCAATCCAGTCTTCTCCAACTCGCTTCGTTGCCGGAGATTGTTCGGAGGTACCCCTGGTCACCGCGAATTTCGACTTCCGCGACGCCGTCCACGACGACTTCGAAAGTGCACTTGCCTTCGTCGCCGCCACCTCCTCGAATGTTCGCACGCATGTTCCGCATCTGCGCCTGGGCGGAGTTCGCGATAAACCCGGCCGCGATCACCCCATAAATCAGAACTGTCTTTGCACTCATGTTCAACGCCTCCAAAACCTGATTCTCCGCGCCGCCTGACTGCGCTTTCATACGCGGACTCCATGAGGTTAGGGGAGAACTCTGACGCCCGCTATCCCCTTTCGGCAAGCGCCCCGGTCATTGCGGGGATCGGATAGTGGCAGTGCCGTACCATCGGGTGAAGAGGGTGAAAACCGTGAACGAAAATCGAAACCGGCCCGGCATGAGCAGGAGAACGGCGCTTGCCTCGCTCGTTCTCAATCAGGATCAGCGGTCCCTGGATGAGGAAAAATCCCTTCGTTACCGGATTGAGACCGTGGACGCTCTGTTCGCAAGAGCGAGAGCGGCGCGCCGGGAGAATCGGATTTCTTTTGAAACCTACAAAGCAATCGTCGTCCTGCTGCGGGAAGAGGAATCCGGAATTGAGGAGCAGGCGCGCAGCAGGCGTTTCGAGGACGTAGAGCAGGGGACTTACTGGCAGAGGGGCCGGCTGAAGTTCCCGTCGGTTCTTCAACAGGAAGTGCGGCTAATGGGCGAAGGGCGGGATCCGGCAGTGCAGCAAGACTAAGTCTCTGATGGTAGTTGCGGAAATCGGATAGCTGGCCGGGACCTCATGCGCTAGCCTGAGGCTCTTGGAGGTTTGGATGAAACCGATTCGGATGACCCAATTCGGAGCTTTTCTCGCTGTTGGCGCAATTTTGCTGGCGCAACCGGATACCCGAAAAGAAAAGGTCCAATTCCCGGGCGGACAATCGACCGTCACGTTGAAGGGGCAGATTAAGGGCGGCGGCGACGTGGAGTACGCCTTGAGTGCGGCGGCAGGGAGCAAGTGGATAATCGATCTCAAGGCGGGCGGGAGTACCTATTTCAACATCAAGGCGCCGGGTGAAGAGACCGCGTTGTTTATCGGTTCCACGCTCGGCAGAAAATTCGAGGGCGTGCTGCCGAAGGCGGGCGAGTACATCGTGCAGGTGTACCAGATGAGGAATGAGGCGAGACGGGGAACCGCCTCGAACTACACCATCACGTTCCACCTGTTGCCGGGAGGAGTGGCCGCTGCAGGCGAGGCGGGACCGGCAAAGTTCAATGCCAAGGGAATGACGAAGTGCTCGGCGGGCAATGACGGGCTGGGCTCGCAGTGTGAGTTCCGCGTGGTTCGGAAAGCCGGCGGGGCGGCGGACATCTGGCTGGATAACCCGGCTTCCCGCGGCAAATTTCGTGTACTGCACTTCGCCAAAGGGCAGTTCACTGCCAGTGACGGCGCCAAGGTCAGCGCGAAGAAGGACAGCGACACCTGGCTCGTCAACGTGAATGGCAGTGAGCACTACATGATTCCCGACGCAATGATCCTTGGCGGTTGAAGGCCGGAAGATCAGCGTCCATTTCTGACAGGAGGATTCCCATGAACCATCGAATTGAGAAAGCACTTGGCGCTGGCGCGTTGCTGGCGGCAACTTTGTGCTTCAGCGGGTGTGCTTCGAGCCCCTCGCCCAAGCTTCAAGCTGCGAAAGCAGCCGTGGGGAAGTGGGGCTTCGATCTGGACGGGATGGACAAGAGCGTCAAGCCCGGCGACGATTTCTATCGCTATGCCGGCGGCGCTTGGATGAAGAAGACGCAGATCCCGTCTGACCTGCCCGCTTGGGGCACCGGATTCGAATTGGCCGTCAAGGCGGAAGAGGATCTCAAGGTGCTGATCGCCGGCCTCGCCGCCACGCAGCCCCCGCCCGGATCCAACGAGCAGAAGATCGCCGATTTCTACTCGTCGTACCTGGATGCGAAAAAGATCAACGAACTCGGCTTGAAGCCGTTCGAGGCGGACCTGGCGGCGATTGCCGCGCTCAAGACGCATGAAGAAGTGGCAGCCCTCATGACGAGGCCGGACTTCAATGGGAATGGCCCCATCTTTGTCGTGCCCTCCACAGACGATAAGAACCCGGACCGTTACGTGGCCACGGTCGTTCAGTCGGGAATCGGGCTGCCCAACCGCGACTACTACCTGAGCAAGGATGCGAAATTCGCCGCCATCCGGGAGAAGTACGAAGCGTACATCAACGCAGATGTTCAAACTGGCGAAGAAGGGCGACGAATCCGCGGCGAAAAAGGTATTCGAGCTCGAGACTGCCATCGCGCAGCGCCAGTGGCCGCTCGAAAAGCAACGCGACCGGGTGCTCACCTACAATCCCAGGACGAAAGCGGAGTTGCTCAAGGCTTTTCCGCAATTTCCGTGGGAGCCGATGCTCAAATCCTGCGGACTCGACCGGCAGGAGCAGTTCGTGGTCTCCGAGATCGGCGCAGTCGCGGATCTGGCGAAGTTGTTCCGGACCACGCCGGTTTCTACATGGCAGGCCTACCTGACCTTCCACTACTTGAATTCGAGCGCCGACATCATGCCGGAGGAGTTCGACAAAGCGCACTTCGACTTCTTCGGCAAGGTCATCAGCGGTTCGCAGGTGCAGCGAGATCGCTGGAAGCGGGCCATTGGCGTCCTGAACGGACCGCGCGGCGGTGCGACGCTGGCTGAGGCGCTGGGCTCCATTTATGTGAAGAAGCACTTCTCGCCCGAAGCGAAGGCACAGGTGACCGAATTGGTCCACAATCTCCTCGCGGCCTATCAGGATCGAATCCGGAACTCCGACTGGATGAGCCCCGAGACCAGGGTCGCCGCCATCAGAAAAGCGCAGACCGTGCGTATCAAGGTTGGCTATCCCGACAAATGGCGCGACTACTCCAAGCTCGAAATCAGGGCCGGCGACGCCGCCGGAAACCGGGCACGCTGTAGCGTCTTCGACTGGAACCGCATCGTCTCCCGGATCAACGACAAGACGGACAAGGACGAGTGGGGGATGGGACCGCAGACCGTTAACGCCTATTACAACCCTTCGTTCAACGAGATCGTCTTCCCGGCGGCCATCCTGCAACCGCCCTACTTCGACCAGAATGCGGATCCGGCCGTCACCTACGGCGGTGTCGGCGCGGTCATCGGTCACGAGATGGGCCATGGCTACGATGACCAGGGTGCGAAGTCCGATGAGAATGGTGTGCTTCGGACCTGGTGGAAGAAGGAAGATGAGGATCGCTTCCGCGTACGGACGAAGGCTCTCGCAGCCCAGTACTCCGCGTATTCTCCCGTGCCGGGACTGCACATCAACGGTGAATTCACCTCTGGCGAGAACATGGGTGATCTGGGAGGGCTCTCCGTCGCGTTGGAAGCCTACAAGATCTCTCTGAAAGGAAAAGCTGCGCCGGTGCTGGACGGCTTCACTGGAGAACAACGCTTTTATCTCGGCTGGGCCCAGGCGTGGCGCTCGGTAACGCGCGAAGAGCTGCTGCGAATGCAGGTCACCTCCGATTTTCACTCCCCTGACGAATACCGGGTCAACGGAATCGTGCGAAACATCGACGGATGGTACGACTCGTTCCAGGTGAAAGACGGCGACAAACTGTATCTGAAGCCGCAGGAACGCGTCAGGATCTGGTAGGCTTCGGGCCTCGGACAGCGGAGCCGGGTGGGCGCTCCTGCCTGCAAACGACGCTGCTGCTTTGTGCGCATTCGCGGCGCTGCGGCTTTCGAGCCTTTGGATCCGTCCGCCCGGCCCTATCAGCGATCCTCCCAATGGAACCGGTGTAGCAGCCGATGGACCACGGGTGCGAGGATGATGCCGGCCGCGATCAGGAAGCCAATTCCGGCATACAGCGCATAAAGGCCGGCGAAGAGTTTTCCGCCTGTGGTCACGGGGGTTGTGACTGGGCCCATTCCGCCCAACAGCATGGAGGCGTTGAGAAAGCCATCCAGCCAGCTCATCCCCTCAAAATGGACGTAGCCGGCCATTCCCGCGGCAAGAGACGCCACGCCGACCATGATTGCCGCGGCCACATGCCTGGCCAGCCGCCACAGGAACACCCTGTTGGAGACTGGCCGTTGGCTGCGATGCTCGTACATGATGACGCCCCGGTGATCATGCTACCAGCCGCGGCGACCCGGAAAAGTCGTAGTCTGGTCGCGTGGCTCCTTCCCTGGTCTTTGCCGATGACGCAACTGGCGCACTCGAAGCGGGCGCCCTGCTTGCAGGCGCCGGGCTCCGGACCGTTGTCGCGCTCGATCAAAGAATGCCAGCCGCAACGGACCTCGATGCCGCCGTTGTTCTGCTGCCCACGCGTCACCTGACGCCTGCAGGGGCACGTGAAATGATTCTCGCTGCGCTGCCGGAGCACGACGATGAGCAGTTGGTGTACTGGAAGACCGACTCGACGCTGCGAGGACCGATCGGTGCATGCTTCCAGGCCCTGCTGGATTCCCTTCCAGGGCGGAAGATCGTCTACGTCCCCGCCTATCCGGCAGTGGGAAGAACCGCCAGGAACGGAGTCCTCCGTATTCATGGTCGGCCGGTGGCCGAGACAGAGTTCGGCTGCGACCCGTTGAACCCCATCCGGAACTCCTCAATTCCCGAAATCGCGGCTGACGGCTGCAGCGCCCCCATTCGTCTTGCCGCAGGCACAGCGGAACTTCGGGCGGTGCTCGAAACGCCAGAGCGCTGCGTGGTTGTTTGCGATTCGGAAACGGACGAGGAGATTGCCGCGATCATTGATCTTTGCCGGAGCTATGCCCGTTCGCTGGTGCTGGCAGGGCCGGCGGGCGGCATCCGGAACTGGGCCCTGTGGCTTGGCGGCTCATCCAGTGAATTGACGGTCATGCCGCCGGCAGGCCGCTGGCTGGTTGTGTGTGGCAGCCGCCATCCGGTCTCCCGCGCCCAAGCTCAGGCCGCGGCCGAACTCGGATTCGACGTGATCACGACCCCTCTGGAGGACTCACCTCTTGGCGCCGCCGAAGCACAGTGGTTCGCCACCGCCGCTGCAGACACGCAAGCCCGGGCGATGATGATCTTTGGCGGCGACACCGTGCTCGCGGTCTGCCGGAAGCTCGGAATTGAGAGCCTGACCCCGCTGGGTGAAGTGCTTCCAGGGGTGGCTGTTTCGCGATCGGGATCACGGGTTTTTGTTACCAAGGCTGGCGGCTACGGCGAGCCCGACCTGGTTGAGCGTGTCGTGGAGCGTTGGAGGACATGAAACCGCTTGGCATTACGATGGGCGACTCCAGCGGTGTCGGCCCGGAGATTCTACTCAAAGCTGCGACATGCCGGCGAACTGAAAGCTGATTTCGTGGTTTACGGAGACGCTGCTGTCCTGGAGCGCTGCGCGCGGCATGCTCGAGATTCCGGCCTCCATTCGCAGTGCCGCCGGCCCCGCGGACCTGGCACCGGGCAAGTTGAATGTGATTGACCACGGGTTGATGGCCGCGGAGGAAGTGACGCCCGGACGGATTAACGCAAAGTCGGGCAGCGCCGCGCGGACCTACGTCGTTGCGGCGGCGCGCGCCGCACTGGCCGGGCAAATCGCCGCCATGGTGACATTGCCCATGAACAAAGAGGCGACACAACTCACGGATTCAAAGTTCACCGGTCACACGGAACTCATCGGCGAAGTCTGCGGAGCTTCGGACGTGACGATCATGCTGGCCTCGCCGCAGCTCATCGTGACGCACGTCAGTACTCACTGTTCATTGCGCGAAGCGATCGCACGCTGCCGGAAAGAGCGCATCGCCAGGATCATCGAGCTGACTTGGGACGCGGTGAGCCGGCTTAACCCGGCTGCGCGGATTGCGGTGGCGGGCTTGAACCCACATGCGGGAGAAGGCGGGTTGTTCGGGAGAGAAGAGATAGACGAGATCCGGCCTGCCGTGGAGTGGGCGCTGGCGCAGGGATGGCCAGTCGAGGGGCCATTTCCGCCGGACACTCTCTTCTATTTGGCGGTGCGCAGGAAGAAGTTCGACGCCGTTGTCTGCATGTACCACGACCAGGGACATATCCCCTCGAAGCTGCTGGACTTCGAGGGTGGAGTCAACATCGCCTTGGGGCTTCCGATCATCAGGACGTCAGTGGATCACGGAACTGCTTTCGACATTGCCTGGAAGGGCGAGGCCTCGACGCTGAGCCTGGTGCAGGCGTTCGAGTTTGCCCGCAGGATGGCCGCGGCGGCTTGAATTGCCGGAAAACGGGCAAGCCGGTCAAGCGCGGTGGGGATTTATCTTCGATTTGTTTTCAGCAGCTTGAAGGAAAGTCTTCCTGAAAACCGCTTGTGCCGTCGTGCTGGATATGGGGCTGGGAGAGAGTCTCCAAAACCATGACATTGTCACAACGAGCTGAATTGAACACGCTGCGGGAGAGATACCTGGCGGAACTCAAGCCTGAAGGGAGCGACGAAGAGCTTGCCGTCGAGCAGGTGGCCCGATCGGCCTGGGCCATCCGGCTGCTGGAGCGGCAGGAGGCCGATATCTTCGAGGCCTACGTGAACCCTTTCATGAATGCAGCAGGCCGCCGGTCGCTAATGGGAGTGTCGACGTTGAGATCCCACTATGGGACAAGGATGCACGCGGCGTTGAGATATTTCTTCGCGCTATCCAATCGCACGGACCGGCTTAAGAAGAAAAGGACTACGACCAGTCGAGGGAAGCGAACTCGTTGAGAGACTCCGGATTGGCGAGAGCGTTTGAATTCCTCACCGGCCGGCCGTGAATCATCTCGCGAACGGCTACCTCACTCAGCTTGCCGCTGACGGTGCGGGGCAGGTCGCCCACGGCGAAGATGCGCCGGGGCAGGTGGTGGGGGCTGGCGCCATCGCGAATGGCCTGGAAGATGGCCATGCGGAGTTCATCGGTCAGTGTGAGGCCTTCGCCGAGCAGGACAAAGAGAACGATTTCAGTATCGCCTTCGGCCTCTCGCGCGACCACCAGGCTTTCGACAACCTCGGGGATGCGCTCCACCTGCCTGTAGATGTCCGCGGTCCCGATGCGGATGCCGCCGGGGTTGAGAGTGGTGTCCGAGCGCCCGCTGATGATCATTCCCCCCTGTGGGGTGAGTTCGGCCCAATCGCCGTGCCGCCAGAAGCCGCGGTAGTGCTCGAAGTAGGCGGCTTGGTACCGCGCGCCGTCAGGGTCGTCCCAGAAGCGCAGAGGCATGGAGGGGAAGGGCGGGCGGCAAACCAACTCGCCGCGGGTTTCAGTCACAGACTGGCCCTGATCGTCGAAGACATCGACTGCCATCCCGAGGCCGCGAACCTGAATCTGTCCGCGGTGGACAGGTAGGGTGGGGCAACCAAGGGCGAAGCAACTGACGATGTCGGTTCCGCCGGAGATGGACGCCAGATGGACATCGCGCTTGATGTCCCTGTAGACATAGTCGAAACTTTCGGGTGAAAGAGGGCTGCCGGTGGAGAGAATGGTGCGCAGCGCAGCGAGACCATACTGCTCGCGCGGCTTGACTCCGGTTTTTTCGGTCATCGAGAGGAAACGGGCGCTTGCGCCGAAGATGGTGACGCGCTCCAGGTCGGCCATGCGCCACAATGCGCCTGGCTCGGGCCAGACGGGAGAGCCATCGTAGAGCACGATACAGCAGCCGGTGGCCAGTGCGGAAACCAGCCAGTTCCACATCATCCAGCCGCAAGTGGTGTGGTAGAAGATGCGATCGGAGGGCTTGAGGTCCGTGTGCAGCACAAGCTCCTTGAGGTGTTGCAGCAGCGTGCCGCCCGCGCCGTGAACGATGCCTTTGGGCAAACCCGTAGTGCCTGAGGAGTAGAGGATGGCGAGAGGATGTTCGAACGGCAACTGGGCAAACTCCATTTCGCCTGGAGAATACATCGCCAGGGCGTCCTGCCAGCGCAGCGCCCGCGGGAGGCCGCGCAAGTCGGGGCGCGGATCGCCGAGGGTGACAACGAGGACCTGCTTGAGCGAAGGCAGTTGGGGTGCAATTTCGCGGACTCGGGCCAGAGTGTCGATGGCCTTGCCGCCGTAGCGGACTCCTTCAGCGGTAATCAGGATCTTTGGTTCGATTTGAGCGAATCGGTCGAGGACGCCGCCGGCTCCGAAGTCCGGCGAACAGGAACTCCAGATTGCGCCGATGGAAGCAACGGCCAGAAACGCGATCACGGTTTCAGGTACGTTGGGCATGTACGCGGCGACGCGATCGCCCGGCCCAACACCGGTCGCGCGCAAGGCTTGGGCGGCGCGCGAGACCTGATCGGCCAACTCGCGATGGGTGAATTCCCGGCGAGCGCCGCTCTCGTTTGTCGCGATGATTGCCTGGCCGTTGTCGGCGTGCTTGAGGAGATTGGCGGCATAGTTAAGCCGGGCGCCGGGGAACCATTCGACCAACCGCGGCGGGCTCGCGGGCGCCGAGACTGCATCCCAATGGCGAGAGGCTTTGATTCCGCAGAAACGCCACACCGACGCCCAGAAATCGTCGCGCTGTTCAATCGACCAGCGCCATAACTCGCTGTAGTTGCGGAAACCGCCCATGAAGCGGGTGATGTTGGCTTCCGCGACACGGCGGGTGGAGGGCGTCCAAAGCGGCACTCGAATCAGTCGCGGACATAGGGGAGAAGTTCGTCGTAGGTGAGCCGGCCCGGATGATAGAGCTTCACCATTCCCGCTGGCGTCAACGAGTGCGATGGTGGGAGTTGTACTGGCGCCCCATAGCTTGAAGTTCTCTTCGCTGACAGGAACGCTCATGCTTTCGATCTTGCCGTAATACTTGGCGCGGGTCTCTTCGATGTACGCGACTTCCCGCGCGCGGGAAGCCTCTTCTCCGCCTGCGATGTAGCCGTAGGGCTGTGTGGGAGCTACTATGGCGAGTTTCGGGTTCTCGCGAGCCAGACGGGCGATGTCGTCGATACTGGCTTTGCAGTCGCCGCACCAGTGCGCCCAGAAGAAGAGCAGCACTTTGCGACCCCGCAGGGAGGCCAGGGTGGCGGGTTTGTTGGGACCTACGATTCGCTCACGGCGAGATCGGGGGCCGGTTTGCCCTCGAGCGAGACGAGGTGCAGGTTCTTCTGGATTCGTGTGCGAATGGAAGTTGCCTGGTAACTCTTGAGCTGACTTTGGAGAAAGGCCACGGCTTCGCTCTTCTGGCCCTGGGCGTTGAGAGCAAGGCCTTGCACTTCGATGGCGGCGCCGAGGGCGATCGGCAGGCTGGGCTCATTGTCGAGTTTGCGCTGCTTCAACAGGCCGAGCGCCTGTTTCTCGACGTCTTCAGCCACGCGCATGGCCTCGGCATATTCCTTGGCGAAGAAGCGGCCGCGCGCGACCCAGCTATAGGCTTCAAGCCAGGCGGGGGTCCTGCCATTCTCCGTCTGGAAGGCGTCGAGCAAGCCGCTTGCGCTTCGGTCCAGTTCTTCGCCTCGGCGGCGGTGCGTACCTGGCGAATGACCGGCGGCTTCTGCGCATGTACCGCGAGGCCAAAGAGCAGCAAGGCGGCGAGCGGCAGAAGCCGCCGGCTAAACATTGAAGAACTTCCTCGTCCAGGCCATGGAGACCTCGAAGTCCTCGCGCTCGCGGGCAAGTCCCTCTTCCTTTGTGGCCGGCTTGGCGGCGGCGGCGCGCGGCGTCCCCTTGGCGCCGAGAGCGACGAAGCGCGAGAACTCCCAGGCCGGCACATTGCGGTAGCCGTCCCAGAAGTCCGGCTTGCGCCATGCGTAGGGCCGCGGACCCATGACGATGATTTCCATCGACATGGTCTTGCCTGGGCAAAGGGTGACGAACTTGGTCAGCAGACCGCTGATGTCGACATTGCCATCGCCCATGCGCGTCCAGTTAACGCTAGTGCCTTCATCGGTGTTCCAGAGATAGCTGTCGCGAATGTGCGAGGTAAGGATGTAGGGCGCCAGCGTTTCGAGCGTGACGTGAGGATCCTCGAGCACCCACAGGGGGTTGCCGGAGTCGAAACAGGCGCCGACTACATCTTTGCCGGCCTCCTCGATGAGGGTCTTGAGTTCCCGGGCCTGCATGTCGCCGGCATGGTTCTCGATGGCGATCCTGAGTCCCAGATCCTGAGCACGCGAGCGAACGGCGCGAAGCACTTTGACGGTGTCGGCGATGCGGGCTTCAATGCCGCCGGGGGTCTTGCGGTCGTTGCTGGTTCCCAGGAAAGCGCGCACGAGATTCGACCCGGTCAGCTTGGCCGCCTTCAGCACCGCGGTGAGTTGTTCCTCGGCCGTGCCCTGCTTGGGGTCGAAGGCAGTGGAGGTGGGGCAGACTGAGCGCATGCCGATTTCCAGTTCAATGCCGAGCCTGCGGGCGTGTTCACCGACCTTTTTGACGTGCTCGTCTTCGAGCGAGCCAAGAAAGCGGATCTCGGAGAAGTGGACGACCTTGGCGCCGAACTTGGCGCAATAGTCGAGCGATTGGAATGGAGTCCAGCCCTGTGAGCGAAGGCTGAACATATCGACTCCGAGCCTGGGTGCGGCTGCGACGGCGGAGCTGAGGGGCGCCGCCGCGGATGTGGCGAGAAACTGCCTGCGGTTCATAGCAATCCCTCTATTATTCCTCAACGCGGCCGCAGCATCAGGGCTGTGTCCAGGCGAACTTCCAGTGATGGCGGACAGCACCTGAAACCCAAATCGCGTTTGGCGGAACGAATAGGTGCAATGACCAACAGTCCCTACACAGGGGCGGGCTGGGTCTTCCGTCCAGGTCTACAGAGAGGTTTCCGGGAAATCGCGATGCTCTCTGAGGCGATCTCATTTGGATTCTGTGACTTAGGAGATCTGTCCGCTCTACCTCCCCAACGCATGGCGTTCCGCAGGGCGGTGACAGATTCGTACCCGCAAATGTCCCCGAGCCAGTATCCCATCCTGATCAGCCAGTTTCATTGGTTTGCGGTCTCGATGCTGCCGGGCGACCTGGTGGCGCTGGTGGACGAGCGACGGGGGTTCCTGTTTCTGGGCAGGGTCAGCGGCCCATACAGCTACGTGCCCGGCGATGTGGCGCATTGCAACCGGCGACCGGTCATGTGGATGAGTGTCATCCCGATCATTCAAGCGTCAAAAGAATGCCGTGACCATTGGAGAGCCCGCACGGGGCTGTTCCCCATGGGCAAGATCTTCGAGTCGATGGCTGCCCTGGAAGGGGATTCGCTGATCAAACTGGACGGCGATCAGGCCGGGTAGGAGCCGTCGATATAGCTGGAAAGCTGCGCGATAGTGTCTTCCTGCGCGCAGATGATCCACTTGACGAGGTCTCCGATGGAGACGACGCCGGCGACGCGGCCACCTTCCATGACGGGAAGATGACGGACGCGCGATTCGGTCATCAGCTTCATGGCTTGCTCGACAGTTTGATTTGCCGAGGCCGTAGCGAGGTCGGCCGTCATGATCTCGTCCACGCGGGTATCACGAGACGAGCGGCCGGCGAGGATGACTTTGCGGGTGTAGTCGCGCTCGCTGATGATGCCCAGCAACGCGGGGCCCTGCATGACGAGCAGTGCGCCGACGGATCGGTCGGCCATCAGGTGAATGGCATCGAGAACGGTAGCGTCGGGCGCGACGAAATAGACCGTCGAGCCTTTATGTCCGAGCAGTTCGGCTAAAGTAGCTCCTGGCTTCATGAAAGCCCTCCTGACATGGGAGAGAATCCGTAAAAAGACGATTCTCCGGGATACGCGGGATTATACACTGGTTTGAAGATGATTGCCTTTGCTTTTCTGGTTATGATGCAACAAACCCCTGAACCGGCCGCTCCGGCGGCGAGTGCCGTGGTCCGCGAACAAGCGCGAAGCGTTGTGATGACCCGGCACGGCATCGTCGCGGCGAGCCAGACTCTGGCCGCGGCTGCCGGGGCGAAAGTCCTTGAGGCGGGCGGCAACGCGATAGACGCCGCAATCGCGGCTAACGCGGTGCTGGGGCTTGTCGAGCCGACCGGCAACGGCATTGGCGGAGACCTTTTCGCGATCGTGTATGAGGCCAAGACCGGCAAGGTTTACGGGCTGAATTCGAGCGGCTGGGCGCCGTCGGGATTGACACCGGAACTGCTTGAGTCCAAGGGCATGAAGAAGATGCCTTCCCTCGGCATTTACGCGGTGACGGTTCCGGGCGCTGTGGCGGGGTGGGACGCCCTGCACAGCAAGTTCGGGCGCATGAAATGGTCGCAGTTGTTCTCGCCGGCTGTCACCTACGCGGAAGAGGGCTTTCCGCTGACAGAACTGATCGCGGGCCCGAAAGGGTGGGGCGCGGTGTCCATATTCAAGAAGAACCTGCCGGCGCAGGAAGTCTACTGGCCGGGCGGAGTCGCGCCGAAGGCCGGAGACATCTTCAAGAACCCGCGACTGGCGAAGTCTCTCAGGCTCATCGCGGATCAGGGCAGGGATGCGTTTTATAAGGGCGCGATCGCCGAGGCCATTCTGGCGGCGTCGAAGGAAGCCGGGGGGACGTTCACGGCGGCTGACCTGGCCGAGTTCCAGCCCGAATGGGTGGAGCCGGTGACCACTACCTACCGCGGCTGGACGGTCAGCGAACTGCCCCCGAACGGACAGGGGATCGCGGCGCTGTCGATGCTGAACATCATGGAGCGGTTCCCCCTGAAGGAATGGGGCCACAACTCAGCGAAGTCGCTGCACGCGATGATCGAGGCGAAGAAGTTGGCCTATGCGGACATGCTCCAGTACGTGGGCGACCCGCGGTTCTCGAAGATTCCGGTGGCGGACATGGTGTCCAAGGAGTTGGGCGAGAGACGCGCCGGGCTGATTGATGCGCGAAAGGCGGCATGCAAGGTTGTGCCCTCGCAGTTGGCAGGAATCGCCGGTACGCCGGGGGCCGATACCATCTACATGTCGGCGGTGGACGCCGAAGGCAATATCGTGTCGCTGATCCAAAGCAATTACCAGGGGTTCGGCAGCGGCGTGATGCCGCCGGAGATGGGCTTCATGCTACAGAATCGCGGGGCCCTGTTCACGCTGGAGCGGAATCATGCCAATACGCTGGCGCCGAGGAAACGGCCGTTGCACACGATCATTCCGGCATTCATGCAGAAGGACGACGTGAAGATCGGTTTCGGGATCATGGGCGGGTGGAACCAGTCGCAGGCGCACGCGCAGTTCGTTTCGAACATCGTGGATCACGGCTTCAACGTTCAGTGGGCGCTGGAAGCGGCGCGATTCACGAAGGAGACCTTTGAGGGGTGCGACGTGATGGTGGAGCAGCGTGTGCCGCCAGCAGTGGTGGAGCAGTTGAAGAAGCTCGGCCACGATGTGAAGGTGACTGTGCCCTTTTCGGGGACTATGGGCGGCGGTCAAGCAGTGATGGTGAATGGAGCGGGTGTGAAGTTCGGGGGTAGCGACCCGCGGAAGGACGGAGCGGCTGTGCCGCAGAGTCCAGGGTTTTGGGGTGGGCAGCGATAGACCGGATACGGCGGCTGGAGGGTGAGCCCGCGTTTCACTGCCACTGGGCCAACAGCTGGTGGGCGAGCTCGCAGTGAGTTGCTGGCGTCCAGTGGGGATCCTCGGTTGCGAAGATGACTCCAGGCCGCGCAATATCCACCTTGAGCATCAGGCAATCGATTCCGTGTTGAATCGAGAACGCCGCTACCTCGTCTAGAAACGGCGGACGGAGTTGGAGGAGGAGTTTTATCTTTTGGCCTCTCCGCGTAGCGAGATTGCCGGCCCTAAGCAGGAGCCGCCTTTCGAGTTCCGAGAGGGACTCCTCGCGCGTGCGCCATTCATCGGAGCGTGGACGAGTCACCGTCATCAGCCGATTCAACTGCGTTTCAAGAAAGTATGGCAGCGCAAACGGACTGAGTATCGCCCTTAGTGCGCTCATCAATGAGACTCTGCCCCGTGGGAGGAACGCAAGCTTCAGCCCGCCGCCGCCGTCCGGTTCAAACAATGGCTTGTATTTGGCGTAGATGTAGCTGGTCCGTGAGCGACGCAATGTGGCCATGGACACAAAGAAAACCACTTCGTCAGCGTGGAAATGCTCATCAGTCTGCTCATAGGAGAGGATCTGCTGATCGAGCCCGTAGCCTGGCACGGCAAGGTTCCAGACTTCCCAACCTTTTCTGCTCGACTCGACGATGTCTGTCAAGCGCTCTGGAGGAGCGACACCCCAACCGAAAATCTGGGAATCGCCGAAGACAAGTACTCGATGGACTCCTGGGGACTTGGTCGCATCACGCGGACTGTCGCGGAAGCCGAGGGGGTTAATTCGATAGTGGGCGGTGAAGTAGCGGGTGGCGTGGGTGGCGCTGCTGGAGGGGGATAGCTTCCAGCCCAGGTTATCGTCCAGTGCGAGGACGTTCCGTGTGATGGCGTGATCGCGAGCGTGAGGGAAGAAGACTCTGACGAAGCCCTCCGCCAGCACAAGGGCCAAGGCGCTGCCGGCGGCCACCGCGAGAAGCGGAAATGCAAGGCGTTCGATTCGATTAGGGGGTTGAAGCGAGGCCAACTTCTACTTCCTTGGACCTTAACGACTTCGTGGTTGGAGCTTTAGAGCAGCCCGCCCTGACGGGCGAACTGCAGAGCCTCAATGGCGGCGCCGCGAGCGCCGGCGGTGTCGCCGTTGGGCATGATGTGAATCGGGATGTCGGCCTGCTCTTCACGCTGCGAGGGCATCCCCGCACGGATTTCGGAAACGAACCAATCCTGGAAGACTTTGCCGGTCTCGATGGCGCCGCCGCCGACAATGAGGGCATCAGGATCGAATGTATTGACCATTTCGTCGAAGAAGACACCGAGGGCGTGAGCCTGTGTCCGGAAGATGTCGCGACACATGGGGTCGCCCTTTTCGGCCAGGCCACGAACGAGTTTGGCGGCTTTGCCGATGTCGACGGCAGCGAGTTCGTGGCCGGGGTACTTGGGCAGGAAATAGGGCAGGAACGACTTGCCGATCGCGGTGAGAGAGCAGCAGGCCTCCAGGTCGCCGGTGCGGCCGCAATTGCAGAGGGGATGAAGACCCGGAATGGTGACGATGGATTGGTAGGGGATGAGGACGTGGCCAAGCTCGCCGCCGAAACCTTTGCGGCCCTTGACGACCATGTCTTCGATAATGACGCCGCCGCCAAGACCGGTGCCGACAATAGCGGAGATGGAGGTTTTGCGGCCGTGAGCGCCGAAAAGCGAAAAGTGCCCCCAGAGCGCGCCGGCATTGCCGTCGTTGAGATAGGTGACGGGTTTGACGAGCTTGCGCGCAAGGCCCTCGCGGATGTCGAAGCCGGCCCAATCGGCGTGCACAAAGTTGGTTGAACCCTTGGCGCTGAGAACACCTGAGGCGCTAGCCGGTCCTGGTGTATCCAAGCCGACAACGGCAATGTCGGCGAGGCGGGCGCCGGCCTTTCCCACGGCAATCGCCAGGCCATCTTCAATCTGCTTCAGGCAGACCTCCGGACCTTCCACCGAGCGGGCAGGATGCTCACACAGACCCTCAATCAGGAACTGCTCGTTGGCGTTGATGATTGTGTAGTTGACGGCGGTGCCGCCCAGATCGACTCCGGCAACCAGTTGCACGGCAAGGTACCTCAGCTTGGAAGAAATCAGGCTCGAAGAGCCACGATAGCAAGCGCGACGGGCGGAGCGGTAGGCGGCTGTGATTAGAATCAATGGGAATGAATCGAAGGTGGTTGAGGCGTGCGGCGTTGGCGACAGGTTTGGCAGGTATGGTTTTGGTGCTCCTTATGCAGTGGGCGAGTGGAGCGTGGGCTGCAGGCTGGGCGGGGGCCGATGCGGACATTCCCGCGCACGTGGTGTCGGCACTCGTCGTCCGTGAGTATGTGAGGGAGGGCCTGCTGGCGGGGCGGGGACCGGTTGAGTTTGCGCAGGAGTTCTATCAGCGGTTTCCGAAGGTGGCGATCGGACATTGGCCGCCGATGTTCCACGGGTCGCTGGGCATCTGGATGCTGGCGACACCACTGGCCCCCGCGTGGATCCTGGGATTTCAAGCGATACTGGCGGGCCTACTGGCAGGGCTTACGGTGCTCCTGGGGAGCATGGTCCTTGGGGTGAGGAAGGCCGTGCTGGCGGGTGTGCTGGTGGTGGTTTCACCAGCGGTGATGAGGCTGAGCATGTCACCCACGCCTGACATCATGACAGCGGTGTGGGTGACAGGCGGGCTGACCGCCTTCGCGCACTATTGGAGAAGGCCGGGTTGGCTGGCCGCGACGCTATTCGGCTTGTGCGCAGCCGGCGCGCTGTTGACAAAGCCGAGCGGCGGTATTCTGGCCTTCACGCCGCTGCTCTGCATAGTGGCGACCCGGAGATGGAGTCTGCTGAGAGAGCCCTCGTTCTGGTGGCCGGCTGTCCTGGTGGTGGCAGTTTACGGGCCATGGCAGGCGATCTTCACGCAAGAGATGGCGGACGGTTGGCGTGCTCCGCGGCATTGGATGGCACGTTTCGCTAAAACTCCCCTGGCAAATCTGGTTTACATAACCAGGATTTTGGGGATCGCGGGGACAATCCTGGCGGGGTACGGGGTGTGGCGGTTGAGGAAATGCGGAACTGGAGTAGTGCTTGCCTGCACGGCGGCTGGCGCCTATCTGCTATATGCGTTCCTGCTGCCGTCGAGGGGGCTCAGGCACTACATACCGCTTGCGCCGGTGATGGCAATACTTGCAGTGGCCGGAATAGCGGCGGCGCTGCAGAGGCTTGGGGTACGGCGGTCAAAAGGGTGGGAATGGGTGATTCTGCTGGCAGTGTTCACTCCTGGGGCGTTGCAGTTGCAGGATCGGGGGGCCAGCCGGCTCGTAGAAGATCTGCTGAAGAGGAACGCGGCTGATCAAACCTTGTTGGTGACGGGCTCTCCGGCACTTGAAGGGGAAGTTATCGCGGAGTCGGCGTTGAGAAGACCTTCTCGCGGGCTCACTGTATACCGGGGTCTAAGCTGTTTCTTCAAAAGCGATTGGGGCCCATGGTCGAACCGGCTTGTGACGGGTTCTCCGAACGAAGCGGAGGAGATGATCGAGAAATGCCGTATTGACGTTGTGATCATCGGCAAGGGCACACCCCTGGTTGTTGCCGAAGCCGTTGGCCGGAATGCCGAAAGGTGGAGGCTGGCCGAGACTCGCCTGAAGCCGGAAGTGGGGATCGTGTTCGAGCGGATTGGCGCCGCGCGAGCCGGGCTCGGCGCGCCAGTGATCCAGAAACCCTGAGAACCTGGGACAAGACGGGTTTACAATCGGCGGTACAGGAGGGATCCGGCGATGGCGGATTCAATCACACGCAGGGAATTGATGGCGGGTGCGGCAGCGATCATGCAACCGCCCGGCGGGACTGGAATTCAGACCCGGGCTCTCGGCAAAACGGGAGTTCGTGTATCAATGCTGGGCTTGGGCGGGCATCATGCCGCGCGCCCAAAGGAAGAGGCCGAGTCGTTCCGCATCATCCATCGCGCCGTGGACGAGGGAATCACGTTCATGGACAACGCCTGGGAGTATCACGACGGGCGTGCCGAAGAAGTGATGGGCAAGGCGCTGGCGATGGACGGCAAGCGCAAGAAAGTCTTCCTGATGACGAAGGTGTGCGACCGCGACTACGACGGCGCAATGCGACAGTTGGAAGAGTCCCTCAAGCGGTTGCGGACCGATGTGATCGACCTGTGGCAGTTTCACGAATGCAACTACTTCAATGATCCGGACTACGTCCTTAACAAGGGCGGGCTGCGGGCCGCGCTCGAAGCCAAGAAGCAGGGCAAGGTGCGGTTCATCGGCTTCACTGGGCACAAATCGCCGCGCATTCATCAACGGATGCTCGACCTGAAGTTCGACTGGGACGCCTGCCAGATGCCGAACAACCCGTTCGACGCCGGCTTCGAAAGCTTCCGGCAGGGCGTCATGCCGGTATGCCAGAAGCGCGAAGTCGGCATCGTGGGCATGAAGGGCTGCGGCGGGGACGGCAAGATGATGACCGATGGGCTGGTGACAGTAGAGGAGTGCTACCGTTATTGCCTGACTCAGCCGGTTTCCGTCCAGGTGGTGGGACTGGCATCGGAGGCCCACCTGGAAGGGGCGCTGAAGATCGCTCGCAGCTTTAAGCCGATGACCGATGAGGAGGTTCGATCGATCCTGCAGCGCAACCGCGAGGTGATGTCGGACGGCCGCTACGAGCGGTTCAAAACGACGCAGATGTACGATTCGGCCCACCATCGGAAGCAGCACGGGTTTGCCTGAGGTAAATGATGCCAACTGGAACGCTGAAGCTCGAAGTGTCTGATCTGACAGATGCGGCAGTCGCCGCGTTGCGAGTGGAGTTCATGCCGCGCGGCGCCGGCGGAGAGGCCGTCGAAGTGAACTCCGGCGAAGGTGAAGTGCGCGAACTGGTGATACGAGGCATCGAATGCCTGGAGGGCCCCGGCACGCTCTATCAGGTGACGGTGGGCGCGCGGCACTTTCGCTTGTACTCGTTCTTTCAGCGGATGGTGGCAGGAGGGAAGAACACGCCAAGCGACGGACGAGTGCTGCTGGTGGCTGATGTGAAGAAGGTGAAGGGAATCACGGCGCCCTCGTTCGGAGAGCTGGCGGAAGGCGCGCGACGAATGGCGGGCAGCCAGCAGCATTATGACGGTTTGAGCCATATGGAGAAGGCGTGTCTGCTGAACATCGCTGCAAAGGCGCGGCACGCCACCGCCGCCGGCTGCCTGCGGCACGTGGGTCGGGCGCTGAAGGTAGAGCAGGACAGGTGCTTCTGTGAAGTAAGCGCTTCAATGCCAGGGTTCCTGCAGCGTTCAGAAATGTTCAAGACAGTGGACTCAAGTCTGCACAAACCGCTGGAGGGCTACACCCGCCAAGAGAGCTTCAAGAGCCGGGACGCCCACGCGAACCTGCAGGTGACGCTGATGCGCAAAGGCGCGACGGACGAGTGGGCGGCGGACATCGACATAGACGAGGCAAGCGGGATCGAGCACGGGTTCGAGGTGATCCGCAACAGGGTGACCCACGGCAAAACCAATCCGTATCAGGTGAGGGAATTGCTGCTCCTGGCCGAATGGCAGGAGCGGACGCTGGACCCGGGGTACCGCTTCGTCTTCTGATCAGACGCGCTGGCAGCGCGGGCAGAAGTGGGTGGATCGCTGGTTGAGGATGATGCGGCTGACTGGAGCGCCGCAGGCGAAGCAAGGTTCGCCGGTCCGGCCGTAGACCCGGTGCTGCGCCTGAAACCCGCCACGGTTACCCGCCGCGTCGACATAGTCCGAAATCGAGGAGCCGCCCGCGAGAATCGCGCCGGCAAGGATGCGTTGAACAGCGCCATGCAGCCGGGCGATGCGCGCCGGAGAAAGGCGGGAGGAGATCGCGCGGGGGTGAATGCGGGCCGCGTGCAGGGCCTCGTCGGCGTAGATGTTGCCGATGCCAGCGACAGCTTCCTGGTTGAGCAGGAGAGGCTTGATCCGGGAGCTATGTGCGCGCAGGATTGCGGCGAAACAAGCTGCCGGGATGTCAAGGGCGTCGGGCCCAAGACCGAGCTCGGCGGCACTTTCCAGATAGCGGAGCCGACCGAACTGCCGGACATCGTCGAAGCAGAAGGCTCCGGAATCGAGGGTGAGGATCGCGCGGGTATGGGTTGCGCGGGCCGAGCCGACCAAAAGCTTGCCTGTCATGCGGAGATGGATATCGAGCCACCCCCGATCCAACTCGAACAGGAGATGCTTGCCGTGCCGGGTGAGGAGCCCGATGCGCCGTCCCTCAAGTGCAATGCGCAGTTCATCAGGCCTTCGATCGGCGCACAGTGGTGAGAGGAACTCGGCGTTGACGATGGTCCGGCCTTCAACGTGAGCGGCGAGAGTCCGGCGAACCGTTTCGACTTCGGGTAGTTCAGGCATTGGGTATGTCGACGAAGACTTCGTCACCGCGAATTTCGACGGGGTACTTGCGCAGCGCGATGGCTGGATTGAAATCGAACGAGCCGTCGCTGACGCGGAACTCCCAGGCGTGCCAGGGACAAATGATATTGCCATCGCAGAAATTGCCCTGTGAGAGCGGGCCGTTGCGGTGGGGGCACCAGCCGTCGAGCGCGTGGACCGTGCCTGCCAGGTTGACCAGGACAAGCTCGTAGCCGAGGATGTTGACGCCCGTAACGCGAGAATCGGGGAGCTCATCGAGACGGGCGGCGAAGAGGTAGGACATAGCGCGGCAGACTATTCGGCAGTGACGGTCAGGTTGCGGAAGTGCCCGACGGTGCCGGGGCCAATCCAAAGGGCGATGGTGCCGGAGGCCTCGGGCAGCTTGAGGTCCTTGACGATGAGATTCGGCTGCGTGTTGCCGTGGACGTAGAGTTCCGCACGAGGGCCCTTGACGACGATCTTCATTTTCGTCCAGACGCCGGGCTCGAGATCGACGTAGGATTCGTACATTTCGGGAAATTCCTTGCGGAGCCGCTGCCAGGGGAAGTCGGGGTGTGAGGAGTACTGAATCGAGTGGTTGCGGCGGACCTGGTCGTCGGCGCGGCCATTGGTGGGGCGCAGGTAGATGTACTCGTATTTCGAGTTGTCAGCCTGAATGCGGAACGCAAGGCCGATGAAGCCGCGGGCGGCCGCTGCCGCGCCGGGTCCGAGTGTTGAGGCGACTTCGAGCGAGATCGTGCCATTGCGGAACGAGGTGTTCCTGATGATGGCGATGCCGGCCTCAGGGCCTTGGGCGGCCTGGCCGGGAATTTCCGCGAGCTTGAGACACTGTTGCCCTTGATGGGTGCCCGCTTCGGCCTTGATGCCGACCGTGGTGACAGAGTCAGGGGTGAGCGGGAGCACTTGGGCGAGAAGAATCAAAACCGGGAGGGTCATGGCAGGCCTCGGAGACAGGATAGCGCGGCGGAGCGCACTATTTACCGCCCTTTGGGCCGGAATGGCATCCTGAAGATGGGAAGGGCGTTCCATCGGAGTGATACGACTAACGGGCGTTGTCAAGGAGTTCGACGGCAAGCGCAAGGTGCGGGCGCTCGACGGTGTCGATCTGCATGTGGCCAAAGGGGAGTTCGTGGCGCTGGTGGGGGCTTCTGGATCGGGCAAATCGACAATGCTGAACCTGATCGGGACACTGGACAAGCCAACGTCGGGCAGCGTCGCGCTTGATGGTGTGGATCTGGCCGGGCTGGGCGACGACGAATTAACGCGCGTGCGGCGCGACAAGATCGGATTCATCTTTCAGTTCTTCAATTTGCTGCCATCGCTGTCGTGCCTCGAGAACGTGGCGCTGCCCCTGCACTTGCGGGGATGGAAGCGGAAGGAGGCGCGGGATCGCGCGACGGAACTGCTGGAGTTGACGGGGCTCGGGCCCAGGCTGGAGCATCTGCCGGACGAGTTGTCCGGCGGGAGAGAGGCAGCGAACCGCGATCGCCAGGGCGCTCTCGGTCTACCCGCCCATCCTGCTGGCCGACGAGCCAACGGGGAATCTCGATTCGTCTACAGGGGCGGACATACTGGCGCTGGTCCGCGATCTGCACGAGCGTCTGCATACGACGGTGCTGATGGTGACCCACGACCGCGCCATCGCCGAGAGCTGCCCGCGGGTGATCACCCTCAAGGACGGGCGCGTGATTGCGGACACGGTGCGAGAGCCGAGCGCGCGATGATGCTGCTTCGGCTGATCACCTGGCCCTACGTGCGCAAACACCTGCTGCGCTGCTTGCTGACCACGGCGGGCATCGTGCTCGGGGTAGCCGTCTTCGTGGGCATGCACGCGGCCAACCAGAGCGTGTTGTTCGCCTTCAATCAGACGGTGGACAGAGATTGCCGGGCAGACGCAGCTGCAAGTGACCGCCGGGGAAACGGGCTTCGACGAAGAGGTTCTCGAGCGCGTTCAGAATCATCCGGACGTCGAGGCGGCCGTGCCCGTGATCGAAGCCTCGGTGCAGACAGGGGTTCAGGGGCAAGGCAATCTTCTGGTGCTGGGAGTGGACATGACAGGCGACCGCGCGCTGCGCGATTACGACCTGGACTCCGCGGATGAAGCGATCATCGACGATCCACTCGTGTTCATCGCGCAGCCGGACTCAATTCTTGTGTCTCGGACGTTTCTGGACCGCACAGGGTTAAAGCTGAACGACGCATTGACGATGAAGACGATGCAGGGAGAGAAGCGGTTCGTGATTCGGGGTGTAATGAAGGGCTCGGGACTAGCCTCGGCCTTCGGCGGCAGCCTGGCGGTGATGGACGTCTACTCGGCGCAGATGGTGTTCGGGCGGGGGCGGAAGTTCGATCGGATTGACCTGTCGCTGCGGCGGGATGTACCGCTGGAGGAAGGCAAGAAGCGTCTGCAGGCGGCGCTCGGCGCGGGGTTAATGGTGGATTCGCCGGCATCGCGGGGACAACAATTCGAGGCGATGAGCCAGGTCTATTCGCTGTCGGCGAACGTGACCAGCCTGTTTGCGCTGTTCATCGGGCTGTTTCTGATCTACAACACGTTTTCGATCGCGGTGAACCAGCGGCGCAGCGAGATCGGGGTCTTGCGAGCGCTGGGCGCCTCGGCGAGGCAGATCCAGAACCTGTTCCTGATCGAGAGCGGAATTGCGGGGTTGTTCGGATCGCTGGCCGGCATCGTGGCGGGCGTGTTCATCGCGCGCGGGCTGGCCGGTTACCTGAGCGGGATGTTCTCGGAGATTTACGGGGTAGCTCAGAAGGCGGAAGAAGTCTCGGCGGACCCGCGGTTGCTGGGCGCGGCGGTTTTGATGGGGGTTGCGACGAGCCTGCTGGCCGGGTGGCTGCCGGCGCGCGACGCCGCGCGGGTGGATCCGGTAAAAGCTCTGCAGAAGGGGCGGATTCAGGTGCTCAGCGAGGGCGAGAATCGCGTTCGCAGGTATGCGGCCATCGCCGCACTGGGAGCGGGCGTGGTCTGCGTGGTTCTAGGCCACCGGCCTGCATTCTTCTATTCGGGATACCTGCTGAGCGTGCTTGCGGCCGTGCTGATGACGCCGGCGCTATGTGTGTGGCTGACGCGGCTGATCCGGCCGGCCCTGAAGTGGGCACGTCCGGTGGAGGGCGCGCTGGCGGCCGACAGCCTGCTGCAGGCCCCCCGGAGGACGTCCTCGACGGTGGCGGCCCTTTCGCTTTCCCTGGCACTGGTGATCGGCCTCGCCGGAGTAGCCAAGGCGAGCTATGAGTCGATTCGGGGGTGGATGGACCAGGCGCTGAACCCGGACTTCTTCATTACCAACTCGGAATCGATCACCGAACGCAGCTTCCTGTTCGAGGAGTCCCTCGGCGGCGAAATCGCGCAAGTGCCTGGCGTGGCTGAAGTGCAGCCGGTGCGCACGGCGCGGATCGTCTACCAGGGGACGCCGGTGATGCTGGTGGCCGCCGATACGGAGAAGATTTCCAGGCGCGTTCAGATGCGGGTGGTTGAGGGCGACGGAACCACCATGTACAAGCGAGTGAGCGAGGGCGCGGGCGTTGTCCTGAGCGACAACTTCGCGCAACTGCGGAGACTGCACGCGGGGGATACGATCGAGATAATGTCGCCCACCGGCGCCGTTCGCGTGCCGGTGCTGGGCATCGTCCTCGACTACAGCGATCAGCAGGGCACCATCATGATGGACAGGCGCTTTTATGCGCGGCACTGGAACGATACGGCAGTCAACGTCTTCCGCGTCTACCTGGACCGCGATGCCGACCGCGGGCAGGTGCGGGACGAACTGCTGCGCCGGTTCGGAGCGCGGACCCGGTTCTTCGTGCTGACCAACGACGACTTGAAGGCTTTCATTCTCAAGGTGACCGATCAGTGGTTCGGTCTGAGCTATGTACAGATTCTGGTGGCGATCCTGGTGGCGATTCTGGGCATTGTGAACACGCTGACGGTTTCGATCGCCGACCGCCGCCGCGAGCTTGGTGTGCTGCAGGCGGTCGGAGGCTTGCGCGCCCAAATCCGCCACACCATCTGGCTGGAGGCGGCCTCGATCGGCTTGCTCGGCCTGGCGATCGGATTCGCGCTCGGCGGAGCGCAGCTCTACTACATTCTGGAGATCACGCGGCGCGACGTAGCAGGCCTCTCGCTCGACTATCGATACCCCGTCGAAATTGCGCTCATGCTTGTGCCGATCATCATTGGCGCAGCGTTCGTCGCGGCGCTGGGTCCGGCTGAGGCGGCGGTGCGGGGTTCGCTGGTGGAGGCGTTGGAGTATGAATAGATTCCTGTTGCTTGGAGCGCTGCTGACAATGCCATCGATGGCGCAGGATGCGCGCTCGATCGTCGCAGAGGCGCAGAAGCGGGCGCAGACGAACTCGCAGCGGTATGAAGGAACGCTGGAGGTGAGCGACTCCAAGCGCAAGGTGTCGACCAAGCGCTGGATTTACGAGCGGCTCGGCGCGGCGGGCCAGGCCAAGGCGGTGCTGCGGTTCACGGCGCCGGCGGAGGTGAAGGGCGTGGCATTGCTGATTCACAACCACCCGGACAGAGCGTCGGACCAATGGATGTGGACCCCGGCGCAGGCACGCGACCGCCGGATCGCCATGCAGGACCGGCGGACACGGTTCTTTGGCACCGACTTCACCTTCGAAGACCTCGAAGAGCGCGATGTCGATCGCTCGACCTACAGCATGGCGGGCGAAGAGGCGGTCGACGGCGCGCCGTGCTGGAAGATCGAGGCGTCGCCGAAGCCCGAGGCGCGCTCGCAATACGACCGCGTCCTGGTCTGGGTGAGGAAGGACAACTATCTGTTCGCGCGAGTGGAGAACTATTCGAAGGACAAGCTGGTCCGGCGGCTGAAGTACTCGAACATGGAGAAGGTGCAGGGTGTCTGGACTGCGCGCCAACTGGAGATGCACGACATCGAGCGTGACAGCCGGACCACGCTGAAGCTCGAAAAGCTCGAGTACAACCTGACGCTGCCGGCGGACAACTTCACGCTGCAGGCGCTGCGCCGTGAGAGTTAGCTGGCTCCTGCTGGCCGCTTCCGCAATATCCGCCGCGCAGGATGCGGGCGCGCCGGCCTTCACTCATCGCGGCTACTTCGAAACGCGCAACTACTTCTATCCGCTGGCGGCGCAAAACGACAGCGGCCACGTAGTCAGCGAGGAGTTGTTGCGATGGGAAGGGCAATGGAAGGCGCGGCCGTTTCTGCGGCTGAACCTGGGCCTCGACGGGCGCTTCGATTCACACAGGCAGTTTGAGAGGGCCTTGCGGCTCGATTGGTTCGATCGCGGATTGCAGCGTCCGGCTATGGCGGTCAGGCGATTGAGCGCGGTGATGCACAAGGGTGGACTGACGGTGGAGGCTGGCCGGCAGTTCATCCGCTGGGGCAAGGCTGATTTGCTGAACCCGACAGACCGCTTCGCGCCCAAGGACTTCCTGAATGTCGTCAACACGGAGTTTCTCGGCGTCTGGGCGGCGCGGGCAACCTATGAACGCGGCGGGAACACATTCGACGTGGTGTTACAACCCTATTTCACGCCGAGCCGGTCGCCGCTCATCGATCAAAGGTGGGTGGTGCTGCCGCCGGCGCTGAACGGAATACCGCTCGAGGATCAGGGATTCCGATTCCCCGGGCGCGGGCAATGGGGCGCGCGCTACTCGCGAACCGGCGGCGGCTACGAGTTCTCATTGTGTCTCTTCGACGGCTTCAACCATCTGCCGCTGTTCGACGGCGGCGTCCGGACGGTTCCCCAATTCACAGCCACGCTGCAGCGCTACTTTGCCCGCATCCGGATGGCCGGCGGTGATGTGGCCATCCCGCTGCGCTGGTTCACGCTGAAGGCCGAAGCGGCATACTTCACCTCGTCGACGCCGCAGGCGGACGAGTATGCGCAATACGTAGTGCAGGCGGAGAGGCTGGTTGGAGAGTGGTCGTTTGTGGGGGGGTATGCCGGCGAAGTAGTGACAACACGGAGGATGGCGTTGGACTTCGCGCCCGACCGGGGACTCACCAAATCGTTCCTCGGCCGCGCGAGCTACAACCTGGACGCCAATCGCACGGTGGCTCTCGAAAGCGCTAGTCCGGCAGAACCTGCACGGGCTCTACACGAAACTCGAGTACACGCAAACAGTGGGAGACCACTGGCGCTTCACAGTGGGCGGAGCGCTGCTGGCTGGGCGGGAAACGGATTTCCTGGGGCAATACAAGCGCAACTCGCATGTGGCGGTGACGGTGCGGTACAGCTTCTGACGTGAATTGGTCAGTCGTTGTCGAAGAGGCGCAAGCGCTCGACGGCGGGATCGGTGCGGTGATCGAAAGTCAGGCCGAGTTCGTCTTCGCCTTCCTCCCGTGCGGTCTTGAGACGGCGGCGATTCCAGTACCAGACGGCCGCAGCCGCGGCAGCCACGGGTAGAGCACGAAGCGGCGACTTGAGGATCCACTGATCGAGACCGGCGCCGAAGTGGGCGAATATCACCAGCCCGAGCAGATGAATCAGGCAGAGCACAGGGAGATTCTGGCGGAATTCGGGCATGTAGGTGGTGAACGGGATTTTCCTGTATCCGGAGAGCAGAGCTTCAATCACGCAGAGAGACAGTGCCAGAACAACGACGGAGTGCAGCGCGGCGACTGCCGGACCGGCCCACCACCACGTTGTCGCGAAGCAGGGCAGAATGACGAGCGGGAGCAGGAAGGCGAGCATCACGCGCCTGCCCACCGCCTGGATGGTGTGTTCGCGCGGGTCGAGGATGAGACGGAAGACCCAATTGGCCGGCACATTGGTAGGCAGTTCGAATGCGACGCGCAAGCCGAGTAGCAAAACGTAGGCCAGCAGCAGCGGAGCGGCAAGCATGCCGATGGCGGGCCCGGTTTCATCGGGCTGGAGCGGCGTCATGGCAGCCGAAGCGAACGATTGGATGGCCAGAAGTCCGCCCAGGCCGAGCGAGACCACAATACAGAGCCGCTGCGTCTCATGCCGAAGGACAGCCCGGATAGTAAACCGGTGGCATGCACGGCCGAAACCCGAGTCTTTGGGTGCAAGGAGGTCCAGCACGGGCAGAAGGAGGCGAAGGACGAGTTGTGTGGACGGAGGGCGTTGGCCTTCCAGGACGGCGGCAAACCGGCGTCTGTAGCCAAGTCCGTAGGAGAGCAGGATGCCTCCGAGCGCGGCCGCTGTGGCGAAGAGCCCCAGAGGAGCGAGACTCGCCAGGCGCGGAGACGCACTCGATTGCAGCACCTGATAGAGGCCCAGAAACCACATGGGCGGCAGATACCGCATCAGCGAGTCCGGCGAGCGGCCGAGGTCGCGGATCAGCGCCGGCGCGGCGAATCCGCTCACGAGTATTGCGATGAAGACGACAATCAGCAGCCCGCGCAGCCAGGAGGACCAGTGCCTTGAAGGCTTGTGCGGTCAGCAGCGCCGAGGCAATTCCCAGAATGGAGAAGACAGCACAGAAGGCGAAGATGCTGGCCAGGTTGATGCACAGGGCATGCACCGCGAGGAAACTCGGCACGTCGATGGCGCCGGCAGGAGCGGCCTCGGCGACGAACAACGGGAAGAGCACCATCGAGACGCTGTTGACCACCACCGCCATGACGAGGGCGGTGATGGCGATGGCGGCGGCATTGGCCATCAGGATGGTTCGGGGACGAATGGGCAGCGGAGCGAGATTGGTGAAGTCCTGCGAATCCGGCAGAATCTTGTCCCACTTGAGCACGGTCACGATGCCGACCACAGCCATGGCGATGGAGAGGAACATGTACTTGTCCGGCGCAGAGACGACCAGCAGATCGGTGCGCAGAGTCCTCCGCATCCAGTTCAGCAGGGACGAATACTTGTCCAGCATCATGAAACACTGGAACGCGCCCGGCGCGGCGAGCAGGCCGAACAGCGGACCTACGCCCAGGCTGAAGTCGGGCGAAGAGGAGTCGCCGCCGCGGATCAGGCGGTCGAGAAAGTGGCGGACAAGACGAGAAAAAGGCCGCCTGGCCGCCCGCTCCCGGAAGACGGCCGCACTGCGCAGCAGGCGGCTAGCGGAGTGACGAAGTCGTCGCAGCAACGATGTTTTGCGCACTGGCATCGACATCCAACTGTTCCGTGAGCTGCATGAATCCGTCTTCCAGGCCCATGCCCTCAAAAGAAGTATGAAGATCCTCCACCGAGCCCGCGCCTGCGACAGAGCCGCGCTTGAGCACGATCATGTGGGAGCAGAGCCGGTCCGCCTGTTCGAGAACGGGGGATGAAAAGAGGATGGCCTTGCCCTGGGCGGCGAGCAACTCGATCACTTTGCGGAGCACGACGACACTGGTGACATCGAGGCCGGAGAAGGGCTCATCGAGGATGAGCAACTCGGGGTTGTGCATGAGGGCCGCGATCAGGACGATGCGCTGGCGCATTCCCTTTGAGTAAGAGCCGATGGGCAGGTCGCGGCTGGGATAGAGGGCCAGGCTCTGGAGCATCGCCGAGGCCTTCTCGCGGAACAGGCGCCGGTTGAGGCCGCGCAGAGTGGCCACCATTTCGAGATACTCCCAACCGGTGAGGAAACCGTAGAGGTCGGGCTGCTCGGGTATGTAGCCAAGGGCATTCTTGAAGGCTATGAGGTCCTGTCCGATGGGTTGGCCCCGGAACAGGACAGAGCCCTCGGAAGGATCCAACAAGCCGGTCACCATTTTGACGATGGTGCTTTTGCCCGCGCCATTCGGGCCGAGGACGCCTAGTACCTGGCGAGGGTGTATCTCGAAGCTCACGTTGCGGACAGCGGTGAAGGCGCCGAAGTGTTTCGTCAATCGCGCTGCGGCGAGAATGGGCGGGGCGTCACTCATTGCGTAGTGATTCTATTGGATCAACACTGAGGGCGCGGCGTGCGGGCTGCCATGCGGCGAGCAGCGATGCCAGGCAGAGCGCGCCGGCGGCAGCCACAGGAGCCCGAATGAGGGCAAAGAGCGCGAGGAGTATGCGTTGAAGCGGCGCCCCTCCCAGCGCGGGACTTGTGGACCAGGCGGGGCTGTGCTCATCTGATACGAGGACAACAGGAGAGCACCCGATGGTAGACGGGCAAGAGGCTTCGCGAGCAAGGCGAGAGCGGTTAGCTGGCGAGCAGAAGGAGGCGTGGGCCTCGGTATTGAAATTGCTGCTCGGCGTGCGTGACGCTTGTGCCTCCATGGCGAACGGAAGAGGGTTGGCCGAGGCCTATTCCATCGAAGAGGCGACTCGGATTTACGAAACAAAGGGCCAGGCACTGCTCGTCGATGCGCTGGAGGGATTCGAGCGAGCCAGGCCAATCAGGCGGTCGCTGAACGCCATCGAAGATTACGACCGGGAGGGCGGAGACGCAGCACTGCGGCAATCAATCAGGCGGAGGTGGCTCGACGGGGCCATGCAGGTGGTGTTGGGCAAAACGCTGCTGTCCTTGAATCTGCCGTGGCTGATCTGGCTGGAAAGCGGATCGGCGCTGAACGGGGCGAGTCAACTGGCGAAGTGGCGCGAGCGGGTGGCGAACTACGAGAAGGTTGGCGACGGAAATCCAGGAAGGGTACGACCTCTGGGCCACCAGGACAGTTGAGAGCCCGGCTCCGGCGCCCGCGTCGATGCGGAAACGGCATGAGCGGCATCTGGCGTACTGGTGGCGCCGGCAGCGGTCAGTGGCGGGAAATCTTGAATTGTCGGGCGGGGTGTGGCGCGTGGGATTGGACCTGCTGCGCCTGTCCGGTTCGATGGGCGGACTGATCGAGCAGGAACGGAACGATCTGGTAAGCGCGATTCGAGCGCAGGTCCGCTATCTCGAAGATTGGGACGGCGGGGTGTTTGACCCTCCGGCGATTGAAGCTCGAATTGCGACAAGGGAGGAGCGGGCCGCGGAGTGGTGGTCGCGCTGCAACGCGATTCTCGAAGAGCACATTCCACATGCGATGGAGAGCTTTGTTCCGTCCTTTTCGCTTCCTACGATCTTTGACCGGCCAAGGCGGCTGGCGCCGAGAAGGGTTTTTAGGGAGGCGCTTCGTGAGGCGGCCCGCCCGGTCTTCCGGAGTCAGTTTGCCAAGGTGATGGAGATCCATCTGGGCATCGCGCAGGAGATCGACCGCGCGGGGGAAGTGATCCGCTACGCGGCGGAGGCCTCAAAGGAGTCGGAGACGGATTTGTTGCCTGAGGCTATCAGGAACGTCACCGATCGGCTTCGGGAGCGCGCCGAGGACGAGCGGGAACGGAAGCCGGACCTCGCGCTGGCCATCCTTCCATTAGTTGTTCGAGCGACCCGGGAGGCTGGAGAATCGGCTGGTACCAAACTGGCTAGCGCTGTTGCCCTGCAGGCGCGGCGCAAGGGGGCGGCTCTGCTCCGGGAAGGCCGTGCCGGCGCCGCCGGGCAGGCGGAGACCGCGATGGCGCGACTGAGCCAGTCCACGGTGGATGCCTACGACGACTTTCTGATCCGGCTCGGATGGCGGACGCCGGTGCGCGCCCCTATGGCGCCAGTGATAACCCGCTCCGACTTGGGCGAGGCGCTCAAGATCAGCGTCGACCACCGCGACCTTCCGGCTTTGTATCTCAGGCTCTTCCGGTTGGCTCCGGTGGATGACCCCCGTTTCCTGGTGGGACGTGACGAGGAGTTGGATGGCTTCCGCAAAGCCTGGTCGGCATGGCGTGCGGGACGGTACGCCGCCTGCCTGGTGGTCGGAGCGCGCGGCAGTGGCAAGACAAGCTTGCTGAATTGCGCGATACCGGAGGTGTTTGCCGGGGAGACGGTGGTGAGAGGCCAGTTCGAGGAGAGGGTCGGTTCGGAGCAGGAGCTTGAGCAGTTTCTCCTGAAGCTGGTGGGGAAGGAGGGTCAGAATCTCGAAGCGGTCCTCGGATCCGCGCGAAGGGTTGTGATTCTGGAGGAAGTGGAGAGGACCTTTCTGAAAGCATTCGGCGGTTTCGCGGCCGCACGGCGGTTGCTTGAGATTGTCCATTCTTCGTCGTCGACCACCCTGTGGATCCTGGTGCTCAACGCCCACGCCGGACGCCTGCTCGAAGAATCCATCCGGTGGAACAGCTATTTTTCGCACACTGTGAACAGCATGAGCGTTTGGCGTCACGATATTGAGGATGCGATCCTGCAGCGGCACAATCTTTCGGGGCTGAAGCTGGCGTTCGCGACACCTGCGCGGAAGGGTCTCAGAGGGCGCCTCGGGATGGAAACTGACAAACGCGAGGCGTTTTTCAGCGCCCTATATGAACAGTCCGGCGGCAACTTCCGCTCCGCGTTCGAGCTCTGGCAATCGTCGGTGGAGCGAGTGGAGGGGGGGACCATTCAGATGAGGCAGCCGCTGGCCCCTGCCATGGGGCGTCTGCTGAAAGAGATGCGTCAGGAGGATCACTTCACGCTCCTGTCGATTCTGCAACATGGCTCCCTGACCGGGCCGGAACTGGCTCGGGTGCTCATGGAGCCCGAAAGGGTGTCCCGGCTTCGGCTGGAGCGGCTGGAGGCATTGGGAGTAGTGGAGCCGGATCCAGAGCACCCCGGGCTCCGCGTCGACCCGGAGGCTCAGCGGCTTGTCCTCCGTTTACTGCAAAGCGTGAATCTGGTCTGAGGCACTGAGATGACACCTAAAGAGACGTTCTTCACTCACATCACCCCCACGACAATTCTGCTGATTTTCGCGGTGCTCGCTGGTGTCTGGCTTGGGTTGCGGTACCTGCAACGGCTGCTGGCGGCGCTGGCGCTGGCCCGGCCGCGGATGCGCTTCCTTGTGCTGATGGTGGAGCCGGTGATCCGGATAGGACTCTGGTTCGGCGCCTTCCTCTTCGCCGCCGAAATGCTTGCGCCATCCCAGGATGCGTTCATGGCCGCGTTGGGATCGGCGGCCATTGCCATTGGCTTGGGCGCGCAGGACCTGATCAAGAACCTGATCGGCGGATTCGCGATCGTGGCTGACCGGCCCTACCAGTTGGGCGACCGGATTGAACTCGACGGCGCGTACGGTGAAGTGCAGCATATCGGGCTCCGCAGTACAAAGATCATGACGCCCGACGATACGCTCGTCACGGTCCCGAACTCGACCATTCTCAGCGGCAAGGCGCACAACGCCAATGTGGGCGTTCCGGAGTGCCTGGTGGTGACTGAGCTGTTCCTGCCGACGAGTGTGGAACCCGAAGTGGCGCTGAAGATCGGCCGGGAAGCATTGCTGACCTCGCCGTACACGTGTCTGAAGCAGAGAATGGCGGTGACGCTGACCGATGCCTACACGGAATCGCCCTACATGATCCTGCGCGCAAAGGCGTATGTCTACGATCACCGGTACGAGCCGGCAATGAAGACCGACATCACGCGGCGGTGCAAGTCGGAATTCCTCAGGCTCGGATTCTACCGTCTCTGGCAAGGCGAGTAACAACGGCCGAAAATAAATTTCGAGCCATATTTCTCAATCGTTTCCGGACCGTCCGCTCCAAAATGCTTGAACGCGTGTGTTCTGTTGGGGGCGCTGGAAATCAACCCTTGGAGCAGAACCGAGATGAGCACCCCCGACATCGACCGCAAAAAATACACCCTGCCCGCATCGTGTTACTTCGCTGAACCACAGAAGAAGGACCTGATCGTGCTGTGCGCTAGCGGAAGCGTGGCTGTGGAGCCGGCAGTCGCAGTCTGGAAAAGAAAGGCCAACCTCCGCGCCGTGCCTTATGTGATCGACCTCGACGGAACAATCTACGAGACCTTCGATCCGCGCGGATGGGCGTTCCACCTGAACATGCCCGCGCAAATGAACCCAGCCGCACGCAATGACCGGCGTTCGATCGCCGTGAGCCTGGTGAACCCCGGCGGACTCAAGCCTCGCCCCGACGGCAAACTGGCCTGGTGGTTGGATAACTTCACAAAGTCGTGGTGCAAGCTTGACGACGGTTCGCGATCCATCAAATCGACCTTCCGCGGTTTCGACTATTTCGCCACATACACGGAAGCACAGTTCGAAGCGCTGCGAACTCTCGTGTCCTGGTTGTGCCGGCAGCACGGCATCCCCTGGCAATTGCCCGCCCCCGCCGAGCGGCTGACGGCCGACCCGAGGAGGTTCGCGCGCTTCAGGGGAGTGTTGGCTCATCACCACTTCCGGCCCGAACACGCAGATGTTGGTCCTGCTTTCGATTGGGACCGGATTGCACCGCCTCAAGAGGCGTAAGCAAACCATCGGCCAAAGTAGCGGGATTGCGGCTCGATTCCGGGAAGCCTCTGTTATGATGAGGCCAGATGAGCCTGCTCTCCCCGAGACTTCAGATCACGGTAAAGCAGAAGCAGATCCTGACCCCTGGGCTAGTCCAGATGGTCACGGTGCTTCAGCTTAACCGTCTGGAATTAAAGGAGATGATCGATCAGGAGATCGCTCAGAATCCCGTTCTGGAAGAAGTCGGGGAAGGGGGAGAGGAACTCACTCCCGCCGAAGTCCAGAAGCTGTTGGAAGCCGAGAGAAATCCCGATCCGTCTGACCACGAAGTCACCGCGGTCACCAGGGAAGCGGCCGACGACGCCCAGGAGTCGCTGCGCGAGACTTACGAAGTCCGGGAACCTGTGGATTCCGCGGACGCGGCGGAACCAGCCACGGAAGCGGTGGCGGCCGTAACGAGCGAGGTCGACTCGTTCGAACAGATCGACTTCGACAACTACTTCGATAACTGGCTCGACCCCGGGTTTAAGTCTCCCGCAACGGAAGACATTGAGAAACCTTCATTTGAGACGTTTCTCTCCTCTCCGGTCACACTGACAGACCACCTGCGCACGCAACTCAGCTATGAGGTCCTGCCGGAAGACGTGCGTGATGCGACCGAGGCAATTCTGGGCAATCTGGAAGACACCGGTTACCTGATGGTGAGCCTGGATGAAATTGCCGGCGGCGAATCGATTCCGCTGGCCACGATGGAACTGGCCCTGAAGGCTGTGCAGAGCGTCGAGCCCGGCGTAGGTGCTCGATCTCTGCAGGAATGCCTGCTTCTGCAACTTTCCCACCGCGGCGCGGAAGGCAGCGTTGCCTGGCAGATCGTCGAGAACCACCTGCCCTTGGTGGAGAAGCGTGACGTCAAGGAACTCGCCAGGCAATTGCGCCGTCCTGTAGAGCATGTTGATGTGGCTCTGCATGTGATCCGCGGGCTGGACCCGAAGCCCGGCATCCGTTTCAGCGGTCCTGGGGCGCGCCAGGTGGCACCGGATGTCTACATTTTCAAAGATGGCGACCAGTGGGTGATCCAGTTAAGTGAAGAGGATCTACCCCAGCTTCGATTGAATGGCAGCTATCGCCGCTTGCTTGACCGTGAGCAGGAGCAGGACAAGAAGACGCGCGACTATGTCCGCGAGCGATTTCATTCCGCGCTGCAACTGATTCGAAATATCGAGCAGCGGAAACAGACGATCTTGAAGGTCTGCCAATCGATTGTTGAAAGGCAGGCCGAATTCCTCGACAACGGCGCCGATCACCTCCGGCCACTGATGATCAAGGAAGTGGCCGAGGAGATTGGAGTGCACGCATCGACAGTGAGCCGTGCGGTAGCGAGCAAGTACGCTCACACGCCGCAGGGAGTCTTCGAGCTGCGCTACTTTTTCTCGGAAGCCGTTCAGGGCCCGGCCGGCGGGAATATCCCGCTGCAAACTCTCAAGCGGATGGTGAAGAAGATGATCGATGACGAAGATCGCTCAAAACCGCTCACCGACGACCAACTTGCCCACATGCTGCAAAAAGTGGGCATACAGGTGACCCGCCGGACAGTAGCCAAGTACCGCGAGGACATGCTGATTCCATCCACGCACCAGCGCCGGCAGCGAACCTGATCGCTGCAGCCGGCGCATCCTCATGAATACATGGGACAGAGGATGCGTGGAAAGGGAGAGGCGCCTTCCTGAAAGAACGCGCCTGGAAGAAAGGTAAGGCAATGAAAATCACCTTTACCGGAAAACAAGACAAGTTGACGGCCAGCCAGGAGCGAAAGCTCGCTTTGGCCTTCGGGCGCCTGTCGAAACACCTCGACCGGCGCGGAGAGAAGGTGGCGCAAGTCATCTTGAACGTTGAGCGGCACCTGAAGCAGGCCGAGGTGCGCATGAATTACTACGGCCACACGATCATCGGGGAGGGGGCGGACTCCGATCAGTTCACCTCCGTGATGAGCGCTCTCGGCAACATCGAGAAGCAGGTGCTGAAGAACCGCGAAAAATGGAGGGAAGGAAAGAGGGAGACGCCTTCTCGCGCCGCGCGGGCCCGGGGAGTTTCGCCCCTGATGGAGGAAGCTGTTCCGCCGGAACCCGAAAAGACGAAAGGCGCCAAGCCGGCCAGGGTGGTGAATGCCGGCGCGAAGACCAACGGGAAGCCGATGACGCTGGACGAGGCGATGATGGCGATTGAGGACGGCAAGGACTATGTCGTCTATCGCGATGCAAACTCGGACCAGGTGCGAGTGCTGATCAAGCGCAGCGACGGAAAGGTGGATCTGGTCGAAGCCTGATGCCGCGCAAGCAGTCCATTCCACGGTCCAAACGGAAAGCCGGCGCGCTGACAGCCGCGCCGGCGTCAAATCATTCGGCCAGTTCCAGCCTGGTCGTGATAACCGGGCTCAGCGGCTCGGGTAAAGCCACGGTTCTCAATACGTTCGAGGATCACGGCTACTATACCGTCGACAATCTGCCGGTTGCGCTGATTGGCAAGTTCGCGGAATTGGCCCTGAGCGCCCATTCGACGAATCAGCGTGCGGCGATTGTCGTTGACCTTCGGGAGGGAGAAAGCCTGAAGGAATTTCCGGCGGTGTTCTCGCGCATGAGAAGCGAGTTGAGCGCGAGCCTGCTCTATCTCGACGCCGATGACGACACGCTGGTGCGCCGCTACAGCGAGACGCGCCGGCCTCACCCCGCCCGGCAAGGGTCGAACGTGCTGGAGGGCGTGCGGCTTGAGCGCAAGATTCTCGCGCCGATCAAGGCCATGGCCGACCACGTGCTCTCCACCAGTGAAATGAACGTGCACCAGTTGCGGCGGAGAATCGTCGAACTGTACGCCACTCACGAAGAGGCGCGCCTGCGTATCTCTGTGATGAGTTTCGGCTTCCGCCACGGCGTGCCTCCCGAAGCCGATCTCGTCTTCGACGTCCGTTTCTTACCGAACCCGAACTACGTTGCCGAACTGAAATCGCTGACGGGCCGCAACGCTCGGGTTGCTCGCTATATACGGCAGTTTTCGCAGTCGGTCGAGTTTCTCACGCGGCTTTCGGCAATGCTGTTCTTCCTGCTGCCGCACTACATCAAAGAAGGCAAGAGCTACCTGACCATCGCCTTCGGCTGTACGGGCGGCCGGCATCGATCAGTCATGATGGCCGAAGAAATTGCGAAACTGATTCAGCAATCGGGCTATCCGGTCAAACTGGCGCATCGCGACATCCAAAAATAGGACGTTACAATAGAATCAGTTTCAACCCCATGCCGGCCACAGCCACCATCGCTGACGAGATCCTCGAGCTGAAGCGCGAGCGCAACGCGATCATGCTGGCGCATCACTACCAGGAATCCGAGATTCAGGAACTGGCCGACGCCATCGGCGACAGCCTGGAGCTGGCGCGCAAGGCGCGAGACATTCGAAGGCGACGTGATCGCTTTCTGCGGCGTCTGGTTCATGGCGGAGACGGCCAAGGTGCTGAACCCGGAACGCAGTCGTCGTCGTTCCGGATCACGAAGCCGGATGCAGTCTGGTGGACGCCTGCCCGGTGGAGCAGGTGCGCGGCCTGGAAGGCGGCCAACCCCGATCACGTCATGGTGAGCTACATCAACACCGCGCTCGAGGTGAAGGCCGAGAGCGACATCATCTGCACGTCGCGCAACGCGGTCGACGTGGTGAATTCGATTCCTGCCGAACAGCCGATTCTCTTCCTGCCGGACGTCAACCTGGGCAACTACGTCAAGAAGCAGACCGGCCGCGCAGAACATGAAGATCTGGCAGGGCACCTGCATCGTGCATGCGACGTTTCCGGCGCGGCGACTGGTGGCGGCAAAGGCCAAGCACCCGGACGCGCTGGTCGCAGCGCATCCCGAGTGTCCGCCCGAAGTGCTGGCGCATGGCCGACTTCATCGGCTCGACGTCGGCGATCATCGACTGGTGCGTGCGCCACTCCCACGACGAGTTCATCGTGATGACCGAGAGCGGCGTATCACACTCGCTGCACAAACTCGCTCCCGGCAAGACCTTCCATTTCGTCGCCAACGAGAACTGCAATTGCAGCGAGTGCCCGTACATGAAGCGAAACACGCTGGAGAAGTTGCGCGATTCTCTGCAGACATTGCAGCCGCGCGTGGAGCTGTCCCCGGAGTTGATGGAACGGGCCAGGCTCCCGGTGGAGCGGATGCTTGCCCTGAAGTAGACTCTCCCTGAAAGGGCCGCGCGATGGATCCACTTGTCGACACCTTCGGCCGCCTGCACGACAACCTGCGGATCAGTGTCACGGACCGCTGCAACATCCGCTGCTTCTACTGCATGCCGGAGAAGGACGTGCATTACGTTCCTCATCCCGAGATGCTCAGCTTCGAGGAGATCGAACGATTCGCGCGCCTCGCCGTTCGCATGGGCGTACGGAAACTCCGGATCACCGGCGGCGAGCCGCTGGTGCGCCGCGACCTGCACGTGCTTCTGGAAAACTGGCCGGCATTGAGGGTGTCGAGGATATTGCCCTCACCACCAACGGCGTGCTGCTCGCTGACCAGGCGGCGGATCTCTACGACGCCGGGCTGCGGCGGCTCAACGTTCATCTGGACACGCTCGACCGTGAGCGCTTCATCGACATCACGCGGCGCGACGAGCTGCACCGCGTGCTGGCCGGCATCGACCGGGCGCTCGAGTTGGGCTTCGGCCCGATCAAGCTCAACGCCGTGGCGGTGAAGGAGCTCGTCGAGCCGGACATCGTGCCGCTGGCGCGGTTCGCCCGCGAGCGCGGCATCGAGGTGCGCTACATCGAGTTCATGCCGCTGGACGCGCAAGGGCTCTGGGACAAGCGGAGAGTCCTGCTCGCCGACGACATCCTGGAGATGCTGGCGCGTGAAGTGGGCCCGCTGGAAGCGGTGCCGGACCCGGATCCGCGGGCGCCGGCGTTGGAGTACCGCTTTGCGGACGGCATCGGGCGCGTCGGCTTCATCGCCAGCGTGAGCCGCCCGTTCTGCCTGAACTGCAACCGGCATCCGGCTGACGGCGGACGGAATGCTGCGCTACTGCCTGTTCGCGATCGACGAGACCGACGTGAAGGGCCTGATGCGCGCGGGCGCCACCGACGAGGAGATCGGGCGAATTGTCGCGGAGACCGTTCGAGCCAAGTGGATCGGCCACGAGATCAATCAAACGCGCTTCGTTGCGCCGCCGCGGCCGATGCATGCCATCGGGGGGTAGGCTCCTCCGCTAATCTGGAAGCTAATGCGCCGGGCACTTCCCTGGCTCGCGGCCGCGGGCGTCTCACTGCTGTTCTGCCTCATTGGCATCGTATTCATCCCCTATGCGGGGGCGCAGTACGACGAGGTTCTGTTCGCCGATTGCATCTACGCGCCGGATTCCATCGAGTTCGCCGCCCAGTGGGGGTCGACTCAGGTACCGGTGATGCTGATGACCTACATTGGCTCGTTGAAAGCCGCATTGTACGCGCCTGTGTTCCATGTCCTGGGCAACAATCACCTCTCACTGCGGATTCCAGTGCTGCTATGCGGCGCGGCGACGGTGTTCCTGTTCTTCCTGATCGCGCGGAGACTCGCGGGAACGAAGGCCGCTCTCGTGGTTTCGCTGCTGCTGGCGACCGACGCGGTCTTCCTGCTGACCTGCGTCTTCGACTGGGGGCCTGTGGCGTTGCAGCACCTGTTGGCCGGGACAGCGCTGTATGCGGGTTTCCGGTACGCGGAATCCAACAGCGCGGCGTGGCTCTTTCTTTCCAGCCTCGCAACCGGCATCGCCCTCTGGGACAAGGCGATCTTCATCTGGCTGCTGGCCGGATTCGGGGTGGCTCTGTTGCTGTGCTTCTGGCGGGAGGTTGTGACGATCCTGCGCTCAAGCCGGCTGGCTGCGGCCGCGCTGGGGGGATTCCTGCTGGGGGCCGCGCCATTCATCTACTACAACGGCACTCATCAGATGCGGACGTTCGCGGCCAATGCCGAGGTGGATGAGAGTGTTCCATTCAGCTTCAAGCTGCATATGATCGACCGCACGATGGACGGCAGCGGCCTGTTCGATTACATCGTGAGGGAGCAACCTGAGGGATACCCCACAAACCTCCGCCTTTGGGAGAAGGGTCCGTTGTGGTTGAGCGGCAAGTTGCGGGCGCCACGTTCGAGTTGGCAGCACCTGCTCCTGGTGGCGGCATTGCTGTTTCTGCCGCTTACCTGGTCTGGAGAACACCGCCGGCCAGCGGTGTTCCTGCTCCTGGGAACCGTGTTCTCCGCCCTGCTGATGATGACGACCCGGAACGCCGGCGCCAGCCAGCATCACACGATCCTGCTGTGGCCCGTGCCGCAGTTGTTACTCGTGCTGGTGTTGGGGTCGATCTCCACCCGGTGGCCGCGCAGGGGGGCGGCACTCGCTCTCGGCGTCACGCTGTGTTGCGTTGCATCGAACGCGGTGATCCTGAACCAGTATCTGGCCCAGTTCATTTCTTCCGGCCCAACGATGATCTGGACAAACGCCATCCGGCCTTTGGTGAACGAATTGGGCAAACATCACGGACGTCTGGTGTTCGCAGCCGATTGGGGCATCAGCGAACAGGTGCAGTTCTATGGCGCCGGGCGCATCGGTTTCCACCGGGCGGCGGATGGCGTCGTTCTGACGCTCGATGAGCCGTTGAGCCAGGCGTTCGTGGAAAAACAGTTGGCCGACCCGAAGAACCTTTTCGTGACGCACACTGAAGGCAGAGAAGCGTTTGTCGGCGTCCGGAAGAAGCTGATCGAGTTTGCCGCAGCTCGCGGCTTCCGTGACGAGATCCTTCAAGTGATTAAAGACCGGCATAGCGTACCTATCTTCGAAATCCATGAGTTCCGGCGCTGAATTCGAGAACGAAGAGCCTGTCGAGTATCCCATCACGGATGTTCTCGACCTGCACACGTTCGCCCCGCGCGACGTGAAAAACGCGGTGGAGGCGTATGTGGAAGCCGCGGTGGAGCGCGGCTTCCGGCATGTCCGGATTATCCACGGCAAGGGAATCGGAGTGCAGCGGGAAGCTGTACGTGGTGTGCTGGAGCGTTCGGAGCACGTCGAAGAGTGGCGCACCGCGCCTGAGGATGCCGGCGGTTGGGGCGCGACTCTGGTCACCCTGAAGTATCGCTGAATAACAGGCGCACGGCCTCCGCATACTGGGGCGTTCCCTGCAGAGGCTGCATAAGGGAATCCTGGCGAAGATAGATGAGCCAAGGCTCATGTTCCGCAAGCGCCTGCATGAGATACGCTCCAGCGGCTTCCTTCTCGCCAAGACTGAGTGCCACGACAGCCATGTCGTAGCCCGAGACATAGGAGTGTTCCCGCAAGTTGGAGAGTGAGGTCAGAATCTCCAATGCCGCCTCCGTTCGACCCAGCCCGCCTGCATTGCGGCGATGAGGGCGAAGTTGCGGGGATCGGCGACGGCGCGAGGACGGGCTGCTTCCAGGAACTCAAGGGCTTGGCGGTAATCGCCCTGCGCCGCCAGAACGCGCGCCGTGATATGGTGCGCGCCATAGAAGGTCTGACTCAGCCTTCTGGCTGAAGCAAGCAGATTGAGCCCGCCCTCCAGATCGCCCGAGAATGCGAGCATCAAACCCTCCATGCAACCAAGAACCGGGCTGGCCGCATCGAGTTTGCGAGCGAGGACCATTTGCTCGCGGGCCTCGTCGAAACGGCACAATGGCGCGTAGACGGCGCCAGCCAGCCAAAGGCGGGCCAGGAAGAAATTGGGATTGATTTGCAGGGCGTGCAGGAAGTCCTCCTCGGCTGCGTCCCAATCCCACTCGTAGGTCGCCCTGTGGAAGCCGCGCCATGCATGCACCTGGGGAAGTTCCGGGCTGAGTATGAGAGCCTGATTCAGCGAGTTGAGCACATCGACCTTCACCATGTTGGGCGAGGCTTCGCCGAACAGGCCGGTAAGCAGCAGGCTCCCGGCATGACCGGCCCATGCCGGCGCCAGCGTTGGGTCGACGGTGAAGGCGCGCCGAAAGGCCTGGGCAGCAAGGGCCAGCGATCGGGGAGTCATCTGCAGCATCAAGTGCCGCGCTTGGAGCAGATGCTTGAATCCAGCGAGACCCGTCGACTCGGAATCCGGTTGGGCGGCTGGCTTCGGCTGCGTGACACCAAGATGCGCCGCCACTTCGCGGGCAACCTGTGCATAGAGCGTCTGGATCTCTACTGTTCCGGCCATGTAGGTTTCGCTCCAACGGGCATAGCCAGTCGCACACTCGGCCAGATGCGCGCTGAGCCGCCATTTGTCACCGGAGCGCCTCAGAGCGCCTTCGAAAACCCACTCGACACTGAGTTCTGCGGCGATGCTCTTCAAATCGCGTTCGGGTTCCTTGAATCGCAGCGCAGCCGAGCGGGTCACTACGCGCAAACCTGGAAGTTTTGCCAGCGCACCCAGGAGGTCGTCCATGAGAGCGTCACCGAGCATGCGGGCATCGTCGCCGGCTGGAATCGTCTCTAACGGCAGGACTGCGAGCCGAGGTTCGCCAGGTTGCGGCCTGGTTGCAGGCGGTGTTGTGACCTGCGCCGCGCCCGGTCCGGAAAAGGACGGCACATAAGAGCCTTCGGGAAGAGAAATGACCAGGTCATCATGCTTTCCAGGGCCGGCGTAGTACTCGCGGAGTTTGCGCCGGAGCCGGCGAGCCTCCACTCGCACAATCGAGTCGATGCGCGGATCATAGTCGTCGGGCCGGTCGAAGACCTCCACGCCGATCGCATACTCCTTGATATCCGCGGCGGCGCCTTCCAGCGTTTGCCGAACAACGTACTCGAGGAACCGCTGCATCCGCCGCGCCTCGGCGAACTGCGGCGACGCGAGCATCGCGTTCAGTTGTTTTACTGCCCGATCTTGTTGTGTCACAAGGAGTAACGACCCGACAGAGAGTCCGGGCTCCTTAGTCTATCTCACTGTTAGCTCACTCGCCCTCACTCAAATGTTAAAGCCGTCCGAAGCCATTCTGTTCATGGAAGGGAACAGCAATGAACACGGTTAAAGGAGTTGGAGCTTTCGAGGAGAAGTCAGTGATCGCGAGGGCCCAGGCCGGGGATCGGCAGGCGCTCGACGAATTGGTCAACCACTATCACACGCGCATGCTTCGGACGGCGATGCGCATTCTCGGCAACGAGAGCGAGGCTGAGGACGCTGTGCAGCAGGCGTTTCTGGGAGCCTACCAGAATCTCGACAAGTTTCGCGGTGATTCCGCGTTCTCCACCTGGATGACGCGCATTACCATGAACGAGGCGCTGGGTATCGTCCGCAAACGCCGCAAGAATCTCGTCGAACTGAACGAGACGATTGGCCACGATAGCGATGCGTCGGGATCGCCGCTCGCCGCCACCGAGGCGACGCCGGAAGAGGCAGTATTGCGCGCCGAGCGCGCCCGGTTGGTCCACGAGAGCATGCGGGTCGTAAAGCCGTCCTATGTGCTTGTGATCAAGATGCGCGTGGTCGAGGACCTGAGCGTGGAAGAGATTGCCGGCCGGCTGAAGATGCCCGTGAACACTGTGAAGGTGCACTTGTATCGCGCACGGCAATCCATGAAGACCTATATCGAGCCGCGTTTGGCCCATGCGGCCGCTTAGATAAAGAGGCACAAGCCGGCGGGCCCTAGAGTTTGGACACGATCAGCGTCCAAGGGTTCTCCCGCAGGGTGAGAACAGCCTGGTGGCCCGCCGGACCTGGATCAGAACGCTTACTGCGATGCACCTCGATGGTGTCGTCGCGGTAGTAGAGGCGGAAGATGAAGGTCAGGATCCAGTCGTCATCCGCAAATGGGTCTTCCTGAAAATAGACCTTGCCGCCCTTTGGCAGGGACGGGAGCTGCTTGTCGAGCGCCGACACGATCAGGCGCACCTTGTGCTCGTCGGAGGACACCCAATGCGTGCCCGCCGGCCTGTGATGCAGGTGAGCGGGCAGCAGCAGGAGCGCGCAGGCAGCCGGAAGCAGAATCGCGGTCCATCCATTCTTCACGCGTGCAGGCAGGAGCCCGCCGAGCAGTGAAGCGCCCAGCATCGCGAAACCCAGCATTGGGATGTACATCGCATACAGGCTGCGCTGTTGAATCAATAGGACCGGCAGTGGAGTAAGAAGGCAGAAGAACGCGGCGAAACGGATGTGCGGAACGCGGACGAAGACTGCGCAGAGAGCGATCGCGGCAACAAAGGCAACCAGCAGGACGGTACTGGCTGCCGGTGTCTGATAGAGCAACAGGCCAACGTACGAGGAAGCCACCTGTTTCACGTTTTCGAAAGAGGGCCGGTAGGCCGCGTTGTCGGCCATGTGACCGAAACCCGCCAGGCGTCCCCACATACCCAGCCCCACGACGGCCAGCATCAGGCCGGAGGCTCGGAAATCCCTCTCACCCCGCGGATGGAACAGGAACTCGTAAACCGCAATCGCCACCGGCAGCGTGACAGCCATCTCCTTGGCATTCAGCGCCATGATTTGCAGCAGGACGATGATGGCGATTTGTCCGGCGGCGAGCCGCCGCTCGGATCGCCACACCGCGTTGAGCAGCAGGACGCCGGCAAAACAGGTGAAGCACATCAAGTCGAAAATGGTGCTGGAAGAGTAGTAAAGGTCCGAACAGTAGGCGTTGTAAGAGAACAGGACCGCTGCCAGTCCGGCGACTGCGCCGCTTCCGGCAAGCCGGCGAACAACGGCGTAGGCGAGACCCAGGTTGCCCAACAGGAACCCGAAGCAAACCAGGCGGTAAGGTAGCGGATTGAATCCGAACGGTCGAACAAAGGGCGGTAGAAGATCGCACCGGCCGGGCGATAACCACCGTCGAAAAACACCAGGAAGTGCTTGATCAACTGACTCCAAGGCTCTTTCCAGTAGCCGTGGATGTTCATCATCTCGTCGGGAAACAGACCCGCGCGCACTCCGTCGCCCGCCAGGAAGAGAAAAAGCAGGACAGCCGGCGCAAAGTACGCGAGGTCCTTCCAGGAAATGCGAGCCCTCACCGCCACGACGACACAACCCCTATCGCTGATTCGCTTTAAGGATCTTCTTGCGCAGGCGGATCGACTTCGGCGTCACCTCGACGAACTCGTCGTCGCCGATGAACTCGATGGCCTGCTCCAGGTTGAGGATGCGCGGCGGCACCAGGCGGATGGCCTCGTCGGAGGTCGACGCGCGCATGTTGGTGAGCTTCTTCTCCTTGACGATGTTGACGTTCAGGTCGTCGTCGCGCGCGTTCTCGCCGACGATCATGCCTTCGTAAACCTCCGTGCCGGGCGTGACGAAGATCTCGCCGCGCTCCTGCAGGTTGAAGATGGCGTAGCCGGTGGCCGGCCGGGGCGGTCGGCCACCAGCGCGCCGGTGGGCCGCGTCGGGATGTCGCCCTGCCACTCGATGTAGCCGTGGAAGAGCGAGTTCATGATGGCGGTGCCGCGGGTATCGGTCAGCATCTCGCTGCGCAGGCCGATCAGCCCGCGCGAGGGCACGAGAAACTCCAGGCGCACGCGCCCGGAGCCGTGGTTCACCATCTTCGACATCTTGCCCTTGCGCATGCCGAGCTTCTCGATGACCACGCCGATGTAGCTCTCCGGCACGTCGATCACGAGCAGTTCCAGCGGCTCGTGCATCTTGCCGTCCACTGTCCTTGGTGAGGATCTCCGGCTTGCCCACCATCAGCTCGTAGCCTTCGCGGCGCATCATCTCGATCAGGATGGCCAGCTGCAGCTCGCCGCGGCCCATCACCTTGAAGGCATCCGGGCCGCCGGCCTCCTCCACCCGGATCGAGACGTTGGTGAGCAGCTCCTTGTCGAGCCGGTCGCGCAGGTTGCGCGAAGTGACGTAGTGCCCTTCGCGGCCGGCGAAGGGCGACGTGTTCACGGTGAACATCATCGCGATGGTCGGCTCGTCGATGCTGGATCTTGGGCAGCGGCTTGGGCGTGTCGGGATGGGTAACGGTCTCGCCGATGGTGATGCCTTCGACGCCGGCGATCGCCAGGATGTCGCCCGGGTGCGCTATCGGTCTCCTCCACGCGCTTCAGGCCCTCGAAGGAGTACAGCTTGGTGATCTTCGTCTTCTGAATCGAGCCGTCGAGCTTGCAGATCGCGACCTCGTCGCCCAGGCGCAGCGTGCCGTTGAAGACGCGGCCGATGGCGAGCCGGCCCAGGTAGTCGCTGTAATCGAGGTTGGCCACCTGGAACTGCAGAATCGCGTCCGGGTCGCCGGTCGGCGCGGGGAATGTGCTTCGACGATGGCGTCGAACAGCGGCCGCAGGTTGGTGGAGTCGTCGTCGAGCGAGAGTCTTGGCGATGCCGTCGCGCGCGATGGTGTAGATGACGGGGAAATCGAGCTGGTCCTCGGTGGCGTCGAGATCGATGAACAGGTCGTAGATCTCGTTGAGCACCTCCTGGATGCGCGCGTCGCGGCGGTCGATCTTGTTGATGACGACGATCGGCGGCAGCTTGGCTTCGAGCGCCTTGCGAGAGCACGTAGCGGGTCTGCGGCAGCGGGCCTTCGCTGGCGTCCACCAGCAGCATGACGCCGTCGACCAGCTTGAGCGCGCGCTCCACCTCGCCGCCGAAATCGGTGTGGCCGGGCGTGTCGACGATGTTGATCTTGACGCCGTGGTAGCGGACGCCGGTGGTCTTGGCCAGGATGGTGATGCCGCGCTCGCGCTCCAGGTCGTTGGAGTCCATGACGCGGTCGCCGACGTTCTCGTTGGCGCGGAAAATGCCGCTCTGGTTGAGCATGGCGTCGACCAGCGTGGTCTTGCCGTGGTCGACGTGCGCGATGATGGCGATGTTGCGAAGGTTGGGATTCTGAACTTTCATTGGGAAAACCGGGAGGGGTGAACTTACATTGTCCCACAGCCCGGCCTGAAAGGGGTTCATAGCTGACGCCTGCTACACTGAAACACGTCATGCCCCCCCGTGAAGGTCTGCCGGCGGTAGTCATCGTCGGACGGCCGAATGTCGGTAAATCCACGCTGTTCAATAACATCATCGGCCAACGGCGAGCCATCGTCGGTGATGAGCCCGGCATCACGCGCGACCGCATCTACGGCGAAGCGGTGCACAGGCGGAAGCGATTCTCCCTCATCGACACCGGCGGCATCGTGCCGGATGACCAGGCTTTGATCCCCATCCGAGATCCTCAAGCAGGCCCGCGTGGCGCTCGAACAGGCCGATCAGATCATCTTTCTCATCGACGGCCGCACCGAGATCACCTCAGCGGACCGCGACCTGGCAATCCACCTGCGCAAGCTGAACAAGCCGGTCGTTCTGGCCGTCAACAAGATCGATGTGCCGAAGCGCGAAGTTCTGACCGCGGAGTTCCACGAGCTCGGCTTCGCCCGACGTGATGTCGGTTAGCGCGGAACACAAAGTGGGGATCTCACGACCTGCTGGACGAGCTGACCGCCGACTTCCCGGAGACTGAGAACGACGAGGAAGTGGCCGCAAAGCCGCGTCCGGTGCGAGTGGCCATCATCGGGCGGCCGAACGTCGGCAAGTCGACGCTGCTGAACTCCCTGGTCGGAGGTGAGCGCGCGATCGTCACTCCGGTGGCCGGCACGACGCGCGATTCCGTGGACGAGACCGTCTTCCACGACGGCCGCGAGTTCGTCTTCGTCGACACGGCCGGCATCCGCCGCAAAGGCAAGACGGAACTGATGGCGGAGAAGCTGAGCGTGGTCATGGCCCGCCGGCACATCCGGACCGCGCACGTTGCGCTGCTGGTGCTGGATGCCATCGATGGCCCGGTGGCCAGCGACGCCACCATTGGCGGCTACGCGCACGAAGAAGGTCGCGCGGTCATCATCGTCATGAACAAGTGGGACCTCATCGGCGACACGAAGCGAAAGGAATGCGAACAGGCGATCCGCGACGCTTTCAAGTTCCTGGAATATGCCCCGATCGTCTTCCTCTCCGCCAAGGAGAAGCGCGGTGTGCGCGGCCTGTTCAAGCAGATTGGCTTAGCCTATGAGGAGTTCGACAAGCGAGTGCCGACAGGCGAGTTGAACCGCTTCGCGGAAACGATCGACCTCGGCTACCAGCGGCGGATACTCTACATGACACAGCCTGCCGTACGCCCCCCGACGTTCGTGCTGTTCATGGATTCGGCCGAGGAACTGCATTTCTCCACCGAGCGGAACATCATCAACCGCCTGCGCCAGAAGTTCGGGTTTGGCGGCACGCCGGTGATCCTGAAAGTGAAGAGCAGCCGCACGAGTCACAAGGAACACCAGGAGCGCAAGAAGCAGTAGCGGATCTCAGCGCGGAATGATCCACTCCACCGAGGTCAGCCGCGCCGACTTGAGTTCAGCGGCTAGCTTGCCATAGCGCAGCAGCGGAGCGGCCGATTGCAGCGACTGGCGCGCTGAATCTCCCACGTCAGACCGGTAGAGGTCGGCGCGTTCTTTGTGCAGGTAAGTGACGTACAGCGGAGCCGGCAGCGCAGCCACGAGCCCACTCCAGAAAGACCTGGTACGAAGAAACCGCCGTTCGGCGGCGGCTGTTCGACTGATTTCCCAGCGGCGGGTGCCGGCAATCAGGACGACGCTCCTGCACTTGGAGGGATCAAACAGCCTGGATGGATCGGGTTCAGGCAGGCGCTGGAACGCGGCTTCAACTTCTTCGAGCGAACACTCGACTGGCTGCCACCTGAATCGGGACGCACCGCTCACCAGCGTCCCCCGCTTCAACAGGTCGCGCGCGTGTTCCGCGTTTGCGGAGGTAGCCGCGGCGAGGTGCTCCATGAACTCCGCCAGGGGCATTTCCGTCACCACAACGGGGGTCAGCGCCACCGCTTCGGCGGCCTCGCTGCTGATCTTGATTCGAATCGTCGCCTCAAGGGGCATGTCCTGAACTTACAATGGGGTTCCGAATGAGTCCACTCGAACGTGTCCGAGCCGAAATCGCCAGGTACGACCACCTGCTGCTCGAATTCTCTGCGCAAGAGACCGCGCAGGGCATCGACCTGATCATCCGCCTGAGGCATCCTGTCCCTGGCGCTCATGTCTATTTCGCGCCGATTCACGCGCGCGACCTTGATCATCCTCAGTTCGCCTGGACTTTTCAGCGCTACCTTTACGACTGCCTGCACGACTATCTCTGCGAGATGTTCACTCGCAATCCGCAGCAGAGAAACGAAGGCGGAGAGCGGCAGTGACCCACGCCGGCGAGATGTTGCGCGACGAGGTTGCCCGCCGTGGTCCAATCCCGTTCTCGCGATTCATGGAAACAGCCCTCTACGCATCCGGAGCCGGTTATTACAGCCGGGAGAGGGATCCATTCGGACGCGAAGGCGATTTCTACACTGCCGCGCAGGTACAGCCTGTCTTCGGCAGGTTGATCGCCAGTGCGCTTTCCCGGTTTGCGCCATCGCGGATTGTCGATTGGGGGGGCGGCAGAGGTGAGATGCGCGAAGATCTGTCGTTGATTGCGCAGTACCTTCTCGTTGGCCGCCACAGCGACGAGCCTGAACCAGCGCCGCGAACTGCAGTCTTCGCAAATGAGTTGTTCGACGCGCTGCCGGTGGATGTCGCATGCAGGGATGAGCGCGGGATCTGGCGCGAGATGACAGTTGCATTCCAAACTGATCGATTCGGCTGGTCACAGGGCAAACCGCTTGAGGGCGAATGGCTCGAGTACGCGCTGGCGGCGGCGAAACCGCTGCCGGAAGACTCGGAAAATTTGGATTGAGCTTCCTGTCTCCTACGGCGCGACGCTGGAGAGGATGTCTCGGGCGGCGCCGGACGGCATCCTTCTTGTTATCGACTACGGATACACATCGCGGGAGATTCTGCGATTCCCCAACGGCTCGTTGATGAGCTATCGAAGACACCAGGCCGACGATGACGTATTGAGCCAACCCGGCGAGCGGGACATCACCGCGCACGTAGCCTGGGCCTGGTTGGAGAGTACGGCGGCTCAATGCGGATGGCGCCGGCGATCGTTCGAATCGCTCTCCTCATTTCTGATGCGCACGGGCGAGGTGGATCAGTTTCGAGCCGCTCTGGCAGGGGCTCCGGAGAAGCACACGCTTCAGTTGAAGACGCTGCTATTCGGCATGGGGGAGAGCTTTCAAGTGATGATGCTCGAGCGCGAGAAGACACTTCCATAAAAGGCAAACGGCTCAGCTTTCGCTGAGCCGTTCGGTTGATCCCTGTTTCCGCGTTCGCTAAGAACGCTCGGATTGCTACTTCTTCTTGGCGGCTTTCTTCGCCGGCTTCTTGGCGGCCTTCTTCGCCGCTTTCTTGGTTGCGTTCAACATTGAATGATTCTCCCTACATCAGAATAGCGATCACTTGCGCGATCGCTTTGTGATCTCTTTATAAACTTGCTGCTCGGTCGAAGTCAAGAAAAAAGTGCATGATGAGTACCTCCAAAGCCCCGCTGTACAGTCGCTTGGAGCCATTCAACGAAGTACCTGTTAAATGTTTTTGGCCTCTATCGTTGCGCTGGCATGATAGTAGGTGATGTTCCGCCGCTCTTTCGCACTGCTTGCAGCGCTGCTCGCATTAGCCGCGGGGGTGGCCTGTTCGAAGAAGAAACCCTCGCCGCGCGCTCCGGCCAAGCCTCACGTGGGGTGGTCGGAGAGCGGTGTTGCGAGCTGGTATGGCCATCCGTATCATGGGCGCAAGGCGGCCAACGGCGAGACCTACGACATGGATCGGCTGACTGCGGCTCATCGCACACTGCCCTTCGGCGCCGTGGTGGAAGTGGAGAATCGCGACAATGGCAGAAAGGTCGAGGTGCGCATCACCGACCGAGGCCCGTTCATCGACGGACGCGTGATCGACCTCTCGCGCGCCGCCGCGCAAGCGATCGAGATGATCGGTCCCGGGACGGCGCGTGTCCGATTGAGGCTGCTCGGCTATGGTCCGCCTCGAGAAGTTACAGGGGAGTCCGCTGAAGCCGCCGGATTCTCCGTCCAGGCCGGAGCATTCGCCTCGCGCGACAATGCCGAGGCGCTGAAGGAGAAGTTGCAGCGGAAGTTCAGCCCCGTTCGAATTCTCGAACGAGAGGGATCGAGGACCCCCTGGAGAGTGATCGTCGGCAAGAAGCGAACCGAGGAGGAGGCGAGCGTGCTGGTCCAGGAGCTAAAGGAATCGTTTGGGCTTGAAGCGTTCATGCTGCGCGCAGAGGGCCAGGTCGACACACAGAAGTAGGACTACCGGCAGGCCATCTTGAGTTCATAATAAGGAGTCAACGACATTCGTGAGAGATTTACTGCCCGTGCCTACACTACATTCTCGTGGTGATATCGCCGCTACTGGCAGACTCTGAGACGGGAACCACCGATTGGATGAGTGCTGAACCTGAATCCAAACGATTTGACCTGATCGGGCAATCCGCCCGGTTGAGGCAGGTTCTACGTCTTGCGGCAAAACTGGGTCGCGGCCAGTGGCCAGTGCTCCTGCTGGGCGAGACGGGGACAGGCAAGGAACTCGTGGCCCGCACGGTGCATGGCCACGGCGCCGGCGGACCATTTGTCGTCATCGACTGCTCTTCCATGGTCGGCCCGTTGATGGAAAGCGAGTTGTTCGGCCATGTCAAAGGTTCTTTCACTGGCGCCACGGTCAACAAGACCGGCCTGATTGAGCAAGCCAACGACGGCACAGCCTTCTTCGATGAGATCGGTGAGCTCCCTTTGGAGTTGCAGGTCAAACTCTTACGGGTCTTACAGGAGAAGGAGTTCAGGCCAGTCGGTTCGTTGCAGGTCCGCAAGTCCTCATTCCGGGTCATCGCGGCGACGAATCGCGATCTTGCCGCGGAAGTTGAGAGGGGGGCTTTCCGGCGCGACCTTTACTACCGACTCAACGTCGTCACTCTCCGCCTCTCGCCATTGCGCGACCGGAAGGACGACCTTCCCTGCCTGATCGAGCACTTCCTGAATATGTATGGGCAAGGGCATACTATCAGCGGGCAGTTGCTGGAAGTGCTTCTGGCTTACGAATGGCCGGGTAACGTGCGGGAACTCGAAAACTGCGTGCAATCGATGGTGGCCGTGAACAGCGGCCCTATTCTGACTGTCGCCGACGCGCCGTCGAGCCTGCGCAACTTTGCCGAGAGGCGTCATGCGCGTCCAATCAACTTCGCGGTCGCAGCCGCGGGAAGAAGCGCCAACGGCGGCCCGGTGCTCGCCGGCCGCGGTCAACCTCCTCCGGAAGAGAGCTTTGTCACGCCGGTGCTCCCGCTGGCCGAAATGGAACGCCGCGCCATTCTTCACGCATTGGAGTACACCAAGGGTGATCGCGTCATGGCCGCGCAGTTGCTCGGCATCGGACGAACTACGCTTTATCGCAAACTGAAGGAATACGGGATTCACTCTTGACCCTCGCTCTCGACGCCACCTACAGCGTCGGCCGGAACCTAAGCGGGGTTGGTGTGTATTCACGAGAACTCCTGCACGGGCTGGCTTCTGCCCGGCCGGAGCTGAAGTTCTCCTGGTGCTACCGCCCGCACCGGTTATGGAAAGGGCTGATCGCTTCGCGGCCCGGCAACGTTTCCGCCAACCTGCTGATCGAAGGTTTCGCTCCTCGCGATGTCAGAATATTCCACGGGCTCAATCAGCGGATGCCCCGTCAGCGCTTTGCGAACTCCGTGTGCACTTTTCACGACTTGTTCGTCCTGAGCGCCGAATACTCGACCGCGGAGTTTCGCGCCCGCTTTGCACTGCAGGCCCGCGAGGCTGCGTCGCGTGCTGACCTCATCATTTGCGTCAGCAGCTTTACCGCATCACAGGTGGAGTCGCTGCTTGGGGTGGAACGTTCGCGGCTTCGTGTCATTCCACCACGGCGTCCGATTCGACGCCCCGAAGGAGGCCGCGCAAAGAGATCCGCTGATACTGCATGTCGGGGCCATCCAGAAGCGCAAGAATCTTTTGATGTTGGTGGAGGCTTTTGAGCGCGCCGCACCGCCTCCATGGCGTCTCTGCCTGGCAGGTTCTTCCGGCTTCGGCGCTGAAGCAGTCCACGAGAGGATCAGGAGGAGCCCAGCGCGGGATCGCATTGACACTCCAGGATGGCTGGACGACCTGTCGATCCGCCAGCTTTACTCCCACGCCTCCATCTTCGCCTTCCCCTCTCTGGATGAAGGGTTTGGCATCCCCGTACTGGAAGCCATGGCGCAGGGCGTTCCGGTCCTCTCCTCTGATCGCGCATCCTTGCCGGAGGTCTGCGGCGATGCGGCTCTCCTGATGGATCCGCAGAATGCGGAAGCGTGGACGGAGGCGTTGAGGAGGTGGATCGGCGATGAGCGGGAACGGAACAGGTTTGCTGTGGCGGGTCGGCAGCGAGCAACGTGCTTTAGCTGGAGCGAAGCCGTGCAACGGACCTTGGGTGTTTATCGGGAGCTGGATCCGCGGACTTAGCGAGCTTCTTCGTCGACGGCGATCTTCAACGCCCTCAGGAATTTTTGGTCCTGTGCCGTCCACTTCAGCCGCGCCGTTGACTCAGGCTTGCCTTCCGGATCAGTTTCGTACTCCGCCTCCAGGCGGGTCTCCAGGATCGTCTCCCCGTCCTCTTCGACGCCATTCTCGTCGCGTTTGTTGAACCCGATGGTTGCTTCAAGCACAAGAAAGACGTCGTAGCCGGCTCGACGAATCTCCCCGATTGCGGCTGCGATGCGGTCGGAATCGGAGAGGGATTCATTGATCGCCTGCCCGAGTTCCTGCATGAGTTCTTTCAACCGGTCGTCCAAAATAATCCTCACCATCCGCCAATTTCAGGATACCACCCGACTGGAATCGCTCGGTCTTGCGTTCGGTTCTACTTCCCCTATCGGCCAGCGACCTGACCGGCGTGAGAGAAACACCATCAACCGCCCGTTTGTCAGGCTCGTTCTCTGCCTATGTGATGCAGAACAGAACGGTCCTGTTACCATGGATTTGTCAGTTCTTCGAGAAACATGGGCATCATTCGAAAGTTCATAGAGCATGTCGTCCCGGGGGTCGTGAGACCTCTCCATGTGCTGTGGAATGAGGTGATTGGGTTTCTGTTTTTCGCCTTTGGCGTCCTTTTGATCCGCCCGGTCTATCATAGCTACCGCGGTCTGGACGGCGACCCCGCCAATCTCATCAAACTTGTCCTGAGCGCATTCTTCATGCTCGTGATGCTGTTTTTTGGATTTCATTCATTCTGGAAGGCGCGGCAAATCGCCCGGCGTTCTTGAGTCTGTGGCCTCGCAAAACGGGATTCTGTTGGCCGGGGCCACCGGCGTCCTCGGCCGCCGGGTCCTGGCAGAGCTATCCCAAAGAGGCATCCCAGCGCGCGCCCTGGGGCGCGATGCGGTAAAACTGGCAGCGCTTGGTGCGGCTCAGACGTTTCCCGCCGACCTGCTCTCACCTGACTCTGTGCGCGGAGCCTGCGATGGGGTCGATGCAGTCATCTCCTGCGCCGGCGCACCCCTCGCACTGAACTGGTCCAACCGCGAAGGCTTCCACCGCGTTGACTTCCTGGGCCACCTCCCGCTGATTGAAGACGCCCTGCGGCACCGTGTTCGCAAGTTCGTCTACGTTTCCCTTGCGGGTGCCATGGCGTTGCGGGAAACCGAATACGCGCAAGCGCACGAGCGCACTGTCTCTTCACTGGCGGAGAGCGGATTGAATTACACGATTGTCCGCCCGACGGGTCTCTTCCACTTTTATGTTGAGTTCATCCGCATGGCGCGACGCGGGTTCATCGTGTTGCCCGGCAACGGAGGCGCCCGAACGAATCCGATTCACGAAGCCGACGCGGCGCGAACCTGCGTCGAGGCTCTACAGACAGAGGATACGCAGTTGATTGCCGGAGGGCCCGAGATTTTCACGAGGCGGCGCATTGCCGAAATGGCGTTCGAAAGCCTGGCCACGCCTCCGCGCGTACTCGGAGCGCCGGCCTGGTTATTCGCTCCAGTCGTGGCTGCGCTTCGGATTGTGCACCCGCGACTGGCCGGCATCGCCGAGTTCGGCGTCGCCGTGAGCCGCGTCGATTGCGTTGCACCAAGCCTCGGCACACGGAGGCTCGGAGAATATCTGCGGGCGGCCGCCCCTCAAGCCCGATAACCGCCTGACTCTATTGCTCCGTCTTTTTCGCGCTCAGCTTCTCAAGTTCGGCCACCATCGTCTTGACATTGGCCGCGTCCGGGAGCGTTGGGCGCGGATGTCAGGTACGTCCGCATCTGGTCGAGCGCGCTTGAATACTCGCCCTTGTCTGCAAGGATTACCCCTAGCAAATGGTTGATTTTCGGATTGCGGTGGGCCGTATCCAGTTTGGCCGCTTCGCGGGCGCTCTTCTCCGCGACATCCAGATTCTTCAGGTTATAGTTCGCCACGGAGTGGAAGAAGTACACCTGCGGATAACTGTAAGGGTTTAGCTTGATGACGTTCCCGGCCTGCTGGTCGATCTTCTCCCAGTTCCGTTCAGTCACGGCGAACTGCAGCAGTTCCAGGTGCGGGCTCACATACTTAGGATCAGCTTCCACTGATTTCTGGAAAGCTTCCCTGGCCTTGTCGTCAGACTTTTGCGCTCCGTAGGTCCTTCCCAGCTCGTACCAGGCGACCGAGTACTTCGGATAGAGCGCCACCGCCTTCTCCAGTTCCGTTTGCGCCTCTCCGTACTTCTTCTTCTTAAACCGGTCGACGCCCTTCTCGTAGGACTTCTTGGCGTCCTTCGGGGCCAGCGCGGAGGTCATCGAATAGGTGAAGCCCTCGACGTTCGCCAGCCTGTGCAAGATGATCGTCCCGACCTCCGGGTTATCCATCACTCTGCGGCCGGCCAATGAAATCACGTCGCTGCGGAAGCCCGGCAGCTCAGCCTTCAGTTCGCAGCTCATGAGGTCACGTTCAGTCATGCCGCCGCGACCGGGACCCATTCCGGGCATGCCGCCGCCGCGCGAATTTGACCCGCTGCCGAACGGGTCGTTGGTGTTGCCGACACTGGCATCGGGAGTCATCGCGTTGTTGTCGCCTAGTGAGATGCTGAACCGGCCCTTGGAATCCGTGTAGCCTTGCGGGCGCGGTTGGCCATTGCAGACCAGGTACATCGTCACAAAGTCGGGGGGAGCGATGCCGTCGTCCATCATGACCTTGCCGCTGATATAGATGGGCCGCTGCATCTCCTGAAAGCTCGGGTCGCGGCGTGGATCGTTGGTGGGGTATGGCGGGTTGCCGGGCGTCGGCCTGCCCCCGGGCGTGGTGGGCGTGGTGGGCGTCGAAGGACCTGTGGGCCCCCCTCCACCGGGAGAGGGGGCAGTAGGGGCGGGAGGCGCGCTAGGCGCCGGAGCCTGTTGTGCCGGCGCCGCGATCGATAACACTAAAGCAAAAATCCCCAGCAGCATCGCCCGGGGATTTGATTCGCGGGGATTCCAGTTGCTCGTCACCGGCATGGCTCCCTCCCTGTATGGAACTTTGACCTCATTCTGCCACACTGCCGCCACTAAAGCGACCCATACGGTATATCATGATGCTCGGGAGTCTTTTGTTGATGATCCGTACCTATTTCTCTTTTTTTGTCTCATTCGCCATAATCGGCCTTACAGGCTGCTCAAGTAGCGCCCCCGCCCCAAAGAAAGAGGCCGCCGCCGCCCCAAAGCCGGTTGAGCCTGTCACCGGCCAGTCCGGGCTCTTCCAGATGTTTCAGGTTGCCCGCAATTGGGAGAAAGACCCGATGTTGATCAAGGTCGACAACCTGGATCTGCCTGAAGCCAAACCGCAACCGGGCAAGTACGGCGCATGGCGCGCCGTATTCGTTTCACCGGACAGGAAGATCAAGCGCGAGTATGTTTTTGCAGTGTCTGACAGCGACGGCGGCATCATCAAGGGCGCCCGGGCCGGGCAGGAGTCGCCTTACGTGTCCAACCCCCAGATTCACCTCCTGTCGATTCAGGATGTGAAGATCGATACTCCGGCGGCGCTGGAGGAGGCGCTCAAGAACAAGGAAGTGAAGGACTTCGCCGACAAGAATCCGAACGAGCCCGTTCAGTTCATCCTCGAATGGACCGGCCAGACCGTATCACCGTGCTGGCGCGTCTTTTGGGGACCGACTGTTTCTACGGCCAAAGCGAATGTCTGGATCGACTGCAAGACCGGCAAGTTCGTGAAAAAGAGCCGGTAGACGGCTACGCTTTGCGGTTGGGGCGAGGCTTGACCGCTTCGCTCTCTACCGTCTTGGCAATCCGCATCAGGCCTGTACGGTGTTCGGGCTCATGCGGACGAATGTTGCTGCGCGCCAGTTCGACATTGAGCTGAGCGATGAACTGCTCGATCTGAGCCTGCATGGCGGACATCTTCTCGCGCATGTTCAGGATGATCTCGACGCCTGCCAGGTTGACCCCGAGTTCTCGCGTCAGTTCCAGGATCACTTCCAGACGTGTCAGGTCCTCCTCCGTGTACAGGCGCGTGTTGCCGTCGCTGCGAGACGGCTTGAGCAGTCCTTCACGCTCGTAAAGGCGCAGAGTCTGCGGGTGAATCTCGTACTTCTCGGCCACGGCCGAGATCATGAATGCGGCTCGCCCTCGCGGCTTGGTCACAGCATGGCACCTTCAACTTCAGACTTTAGTCCAGACATCGGCTCTTGGGTCAGGTGGATCGAGTTCGCTCAGTTTGCGAAGCAACTCGCGTGTACGCTCATCGCGCACGTCCGGAGCCTGGATCACGATCTCGACAATCTGGTCGCCGCGACTGTTCTTCCGGGCATTGTGCACACCCTTGTCGCGCAGGCGGAACTTCTGCCCATTCTGCGTGCCCTGGGGAATCTTGAGCAGTGCGCGGCCGTCGACCGTTGGCACTTCGATCTTTGCGCCAAGCCCGGCCTCGGCGACCGTCACCGGGATTCGCACTTGTATATCGTCGCCCTCGCGCGTGAAGAGTGGATGCTCGTCCACGCGCACAGTGATATAGAGGTCGCCCGGAGGAGCGCTGAGCGTGCCCGCATTGCCTTTGCCCGCAACCCGCAGCCGCGATCCTGAGGCCGCGCCCGGTGGAATGCGGACCTCGACCGATTCCGTAATCGTCACTCTTGATTCGCCGCGGCAGCCCGGACAGGCGTTTCTTAGCTTTCCGGAACCGCCGCAGCGCGGGCAGGTGAGCGAGAATTTCATCGCGCCCGCCATTTGCTGCACGTTGCCGGAGCCGTGGCACTGCGGACAGGCGGCCGATGCGCCGCCCGACTGGCCCGTCCCGCGGCACGTGGGACACAGGTCAAGCCGGTGAATACTGAGGCGAACCTGTGTGCCCTTGATCGCCTGCCAGAAGTCGATGGCGAGCGAATACTCGAGATCGCTTCCCTTCTCCGCTCGGGGAGCCGATTCGTGGTTCTGCTGCCGACCGAAGAACTGGCTGAAAAGGTCGCTGAACGCGCCTCCCCCGGCGCCTGGCGGCGGCGCGCCCCCGGGGAATGCGTCGCTGAAGTCAAAACCGCCAAAGCCGAAGCCGGCATCGGGCTGTGGAGCTTTGCCGCCGCCCGGAAAGCCCGACTCGGAGTAGAAGCCGACCTGGTCGTACATCTTCCGTTTCTTCGAATCCGAGAGGACGTCAAACGCCTCCTGGACCTTCTTGAAACGGTCCTCCGAGGTCTTGTCGCCAGGGTTGAGGTCCGGATGGAACTTGCGCGCGAGACGCCGGTAGGCCTTCTTGATGTCGTCGGCCGCGGCGTCCCGCTTCACACCCAGCGTTTGGTAGTAGTCAGTTTGTGCAGGCATCGCTGAACCGCCTGTGGCGGATTCGCTTTACTTCTTTGTGTTGTCGTCGACGTCGACAAACTCGGCGTCAACGACGTTATCGCCCTTGCCGGTTTGCGAGCCGGTGTCTCCTGGCTGTGCGCCGGGCTGATCGCCAGGCTGTGCGCCCGGGGCTCCGTCCGGCGAAGGCTGTCCCGCACTCTGTGCGGCAGCCTTGTACATCACCTCGGCCATCTTGTGGCTGGCTGAGACAACCTTCTCATGGGCCGCCTTCATCTTCGCGCCATCGCCGGCTTCCAGAGCTTTCCTGGCTTCCGCGATCGCTTCCTCGACCGCCTTGATGTCGGCTTCGGTCAACTTGTCGCGATGGTCGCGAATCGTCTTCTCCGTGTTGTAGATCACCGAGTCGAGCTGGTTGCGCGTCTCGATGTCGGACTTGCGCTGCTCGTCCTCGGCCTTGTGCGAATCGGCGTCGCGCGCCATCCTCTCCACCTCTTCCTTGCTCAGGCCGGAGCTGGACGTGATCGTGATCTTCTGCTCGTTGTTGGTGGCGCGGTCCTTCGCCATCACGTGCAGAATGCCGTTGGCATCGATGTCGAACGTCACCTCGACCTGCGGGAACGCCGCGCGGGGCGGGGGGAATGCCGACCAGTTGGAAGACGCCCAGCAGCCGGTTGTCCTTCGCCATCGAACGCTCGCCCTGGTAGACCTTGATCTCAACCGAGGTCTGGCTGTCGCTCGCGGTCGAGAACACCTCGCTCTTGCGCGTCGGAATCGTCGTATTGCGCTCGATCAGCTTGGTGAACACGCCGCCCAGGGTCTCGATGCCCAGCGAAAGGGGCGTGACGTCGAGCAGCAGCACGTCCTTCACTTCGCCGCCCAGCACGCCGCCCTGCACCGCCGCGCCCACCGCGACGACTTCATCCGGGTTGACAGTCTTGTTCGGCTCTTTGTTGAAGAGGTCCTTGACGATCTGTTGCACCCGCGGAATACGCGTCGAGCCGCCCACCAGCACGACTTCGTCGATCTGCGACGGTGAGAAACCGGAATCGGTCATCGCCTGCTTGCAGGGCCCCACCGAGCGCTCAAGAATGTCGGCCACCATCTGCTCGAATTTCGCCCGCGTCAGCGACTTGACCAGGTGCTTCGGGCCGGTCTGCGGATCGCCGTAGATGAACGGCAGGTTGATCTCCGTCTCCATCGCGCTCGACAGCTCGACCTTGGCCTTCTCGGCCGCCTCGCGCAAGCGCTGCAACGCCATGCGGTCGTTGCGCAGGTCGACGCCCTCGTCCTTCTTGAACTCGTCGATCAGCCAGTCCACCAGCCGCTCGTCGATGTTGTCGCCGCCGAGGTGCGTGTCGCCGTTGGTCGATTTCACTTCCACCACGCCGTCACCCACTTCGAGAATCGAAATGTCGAACGTTCCGCCGCCGAAGTCGTAAACCGCGATCCGCTCTTCCTTCTTCTTGTCCAGACCGTAGGCCAGCGCCGCCGCCGTCGGCTCATTGATGATGCGCAGAACCTCAAGCCCTGCGATCTGCCCGGCGTCCTTGGTCGCCTGGCGCTGCGAGTCGTTGAAGTAGGCCGGAACCGTAATTACAGCCTTCGTCACCTTCTCGCCCAGGTAGGCTTCCGCGGCTTCCTTGAGCTTGCCCAGAATCATCGCCGAGATCTCCGGCGGCGTCAGCTTCTTACCGCTCACCTCGACGCGCGCATCGCCATGGTCGCCGGAAGTGACCCTGTACGGCATCCGCTTCATTTCGTCGCCCACTTCCTCAAAACGCCGGCCCATGAATCGCTTGATCGAGTACACGGTGTTCTCGGGATTCGTCACGGCCTGACGCTTGGCGACCTGCCCAACCAGCCGGTCACCGGATTTCGCAAAGCCAACCACGCTCGGCGTCGTCCTTCCGCCTTCCTGGTTCGGGATGACGACGGGCTGGCCGCCCTCCATGACTGCCACTACTGAATTGGTCGTGCCCAAGTCGATTCCAATGATTTTGCTCATGCCACTAGGCTCCTTCGCGTAAGAATGAGATATGTCAGCGAAGCGGGGGTCTCGGACCCGCCGCTGGATGCGCCTGTTATTATTATTAAACCTGAGTGCCATGTTGTCAACAATATATCTTGCTGCCCTCACCATAGCCGCCGCCTCCGACCTCGCCCCCCTCGCTGACTCCCTCGTCAGTGCCTCCCCCATTCGACCTGTCACTTGGTCATTCGGCTCCTCCGGCCAGTTGCGTCGCCAGATTGAAGCCGGTGCCCCATTTGATCTCTATCTCTCTGCAAATGAAGAATATGTTCGCCAACTGGAACGATCCGGCCACCTGCTCAAGGGCTCGGTTCGCGTGTATGCCCAGGGCCAGCTCGGCTGGTGGTGCCCGAGCCGAAAGCTGACGGGGATCAACGATCTGCTCAAGCCGGAAATCCGGCGGATCGCCCTACCCAATCCCGCCCATGCTCCCTACGGTGCTGCCGCGGTGGAGATGCTCAAACGCGCAGGTGTATATGACAAGCTGCGCGACAAGCTTGTGTTTGGTGAAAATGTCAGGCAGGCCTACGAGTTTGCGCGCACCGGCAATGTGGACGCCGTCATCACCTCCTGGACCCTCCTGCAGAACACGTCCGGACGCGGCTCTTCTGCCCACCTCGTTATATCCATCGATCAGGCAGGCAGGAGGTGTAGTCGCAAACTCCAAGCTGGCCCGCCAAGCCCAGGCTTTTCTTGAGTTCCTGCTCACGCCGGCAGGTCAGGGGATACTGAGGAAGGGGGGACTGGGCCAGCCGTGAATCAGACCATCAGGCACGCACTCCGTTTGGCGAGCGGTATCGGGATGGTCCTGCTCGGCATCGCCGGCCTTATCCTGCCCATTATGCCTGGCTGGATCTTTCTCATTCCAGGCCTGTTCATTCTCGCCGACTACTTCCCGCCCTTACGCCGTCCGACTAACTGGCTTAAACACAAGTACCAGGAAGAGAAGGCCAAGTACGACGCCCGCAAGAAGGAACGGTCCGGCGGTCTACACTAAATAGACGGGCCTTCCCTCACCCCACAGAGCCATGATCAAGAGCATCACCGTGCACGGCGCGCGGATGCACAACCTGAAGAACATCAGCGTGGAGATCCCGCGCAACACGTTCACCGTCATCACCGGCCTGAGCGGATCGCGGCAAGTGCTCGCTCGCCTTCGACACCATCTACGCCGAGGGCCAGCGCCGCTACGTCGAAACGCTCTCGCCCTACGCGCGCCAGTTCCTCGACCAGATGGAGCGTCCGGAAGTCGATTCCATCGACGGCCTCTGCTCCGGCCATCTCCATCGAGCAGAAGACCACCAACCGCAGCCCGCGCTCCACCGTCGGCACCATCACCGAGATCTACGACTACCTGCGCCTGCTCTAGTCCTCCATCGGCGTGCCGCACTGCCCCAACTGCGGCCATCCCGATCTCGCAAGCAGTCGACGGAGCAGATCCTCGAGCAGGTTCTCGCGCTGGCATCAAAGCCGGCGATTCGACACGCATCATGATCCTGGCCCCCGTGGTGCGGGGCCGGAAAGGCGAGTACAAGAAGGACCTCGAGAAGTTCGCCCGCGCAGGGTTCGTGCGCGCCCGCATCGACGGCACGCTGCGCTCGCTCGACGAGGAGATCGTGCTCGACAAGCGCAAGAACCACACCATCGAGGTCGTGGTGGACCGGCTGCTGGTCAAGTCCGGGCATCGAGAAGCGCGCTGGAAGCTTCCATCGAAACCGCCACGAAGCTGGCCAACGGACTGGTCATGATCGCCGTGGTCGACGGCGAAGAGCGGCTCTACTCGCAGAAGCTGGCCTGCCCCGACTGCGGCGAGTCAGCGTCCCCGAGCTCGAACCGCGCTCGTTCTCCTTCAACAGCCCCTACGGAGCATGCGAGGCCTGTCACGGCCTGGGCATCGACTTGGACATTCGATCCGGACAAGTTCATTGTCGACCCGGCGCGGCCGCTGTTCGACGGCGGCTTGGGCCCGGGCGGCTCTTCGGCACTGATGCAGCAGGCCGTCGGCGACGCCGCGCGGCGATATCGCATCGACATCTCGAAGCCTTTCGAAGAGCTTGAGCCGCAAAGCGCAGGAGACCCTGATCAACGGCCAGGGCGACTGGCCGGGCATCGCGAAGCTGCTCGAGAAGGCCTTTGACGAGTATTCTGATGGCGTACAAAGAGTACCTCATGGAATACATGTCGGCCGCCGTGTGCGAAGTCTGCCTGGGTCGCCGCCTGAAGCCGTCCTCGCTCGCCGTGCGCGTCAAGGGCTTCTCCATCGCCGAGTTCACTGTCGTTGCCGGTCTCGCGCTCTCTACTGGTAGCCCGCGATTGGATCCTCACCGAGCGCGAAGAGCAGATCGCGGCGCCGCATCGTCGAAGAGATCCGCAACCGCCTCGAGTTCCTGACCGAGGTGGGGCTCGATTACCTGTCGCCTGGACCGTTCCGCCGCCACGCTCTCCGGCGGCGAGTCGCAGCGCATCCGGCTGGCCACGCAGATCGGCTCCAAGCTGCGCGGCGTGCTGTACGTGCTCGACGAGCCCTCCATCGGCCTGCACCCGCGCGACAACGACCGCCTGCTCGAAACGCTCGAACGCCTGCGCGACCTGGGCAACACTGTGCTGGTCGTCGAGCACGACGAAGAAACCATCTGAGCGCGCCGATTACGTCGTCGATCTCGGTCCTGGCGCGGGGCGCCTGGGCGGCGAACTGGTGGCAGCCGGAACTCCGGACCACATCGCCGCGAGCCCGCGCTCGCTCACCGGCCAGTATCTCGCCGGAACGCGATCCATCCCGACCCCGAACTATCGCCGGCCGGGCGAACGGCACCAAGCTGGCGATCCGCGGCGCGCGCGAGCACAACCTGAAGAACCTCGACGTCGAGTTTCCCGCTCGGCTGCCTCATCGTCGTCACCGGCGTCTGCGGCAGCGGAAAATCGACGCTGATCCACGACATCCTCTACCGCTCGCTCTCCCAGCACCTCTACGAGCCCGGACCAAGCCCGGCGCGCACGATTCCATCGAAGGGCTCGACCTGCTCGACAAGATCGTTCGAGATCGACCAGGCGCCGATCGGTCGCACCCCGCGATCCAACCCCGCCACCTACACCGGCATGTTCACGCCCATTCGCGAACTCTACGCGATGCTGCCGGAATCGCGCGAGCGCGGCTACAAGCCGGGCCGTTTCAGTTTCAACGTGAAGGGCGGCCGCTGCGAGGCCTGCCAGGGCGACGGGCTCAAGCGCATCGAGATGAACTTCCTGCCCGACGTCTACGTCCACCTGCGACGTCTGCCGCGGCCGCCGGTACAACTCACGAGACTCTGCAGGTGAAGTACAACGGCGTCTCGATCGCCGACCTGCTCGAAACCACCGTGGAGGACGCCCTCGCGCTGCTGGACAACATTCCGCAGATCAAGCAGAAGCTGCAGACGCTGGTCGATGTCGGTCTGGGATATCTGCACCTGGGCCAATCGGCCACGACGCTCTCCGGCGGCGAAGCGCAGCGCATCAAGCTGGCCGGGAGCTGTGCCGCCGTCAGACAGGCCGCACCCTCTACATCCTCGACGAGCCAACCACCGGCCTGCATTTCGACGACGTGCGCCGGCTGCTCGACGTGCTGAATCAGCTGGTGGATCTGGGCAACACGGTGGTGGTCATCGAGCATCATACCGACGTGATCAAGACCGCCGATTGGATCATCGACCTTGGTCCGGAAGGCGGCGAGAAGGGCGGCACCGTGGTTGTCGCCGGAACTCCCGAACAGATTTTGCGCAATCGTCGCAGCCATACGGCGCGAGCGCTTGAAAAAGCGAAGAGAAACCGTAAAGCTAGCTAATTGAGTACATTGACTTGAGCCAATACGATATCACCCCGCTCGACTTCGCCGGCCTGGCCACAATCCCGATCGCCGACCGGGGCGGCAAGGTCCGAATCGAGCACATGGGCTCCGCCCATCAACCAGGCGCCAGCCTGGCTGCATGGCTCGACAGCCTGCCGAAGATCCTCGCGGCGGACTCCCTGCGCGCCGTCGTAGCAGCCGTCATCGAGGCGAGGCGCAAGCGTCGCGCCATCCTCTGGGGAATGGGCGGCCACGTCATCAAGTGCGGACTCGCGCCCGTCTTCACTGACCTGATGGACCGCGGGTTCGTCACCGGACTGGTGATGAACGGTGCTGCCACCATCCACGATTTCGAAATCGGCATCAGCGGCTCGACCAGCGAGGATGTGGAGGCGGTGCTTCCCGACGGCCGCTTCGGTTCCGCCGAAGAGACCGGGCGCGAGATGAACGATGCCATTCGCCGCGCGGCCGAAGACGGGATCGGCATGGGCGAAGCGCTCGGCCGCCGTATCTCGGAAATAGCTCACCCGGATTTCGCTCCCGCCTGCCTTCAGGTTCAGGCCTACCGCCGCAAGGTTCCCGTCACGGTGCATGTCGCCGTGGGCACCGACACGCCGCATACGCACCCGCGCGCACTCGGGGCGGCCATCGGGACGGCTACTCACCATGATTTCCGGCTCTGCTGTTCGCTGGTTCGAGGGCTGCATGACGGAGGCGTGTACCTCAACGTCGGTTCCGCCGTGGTTCTGCCTGAGGTCTTCCTGAAGGCGGTCAGCGTTGTGCGCAATCTCGGCCACCCGCTGACGGACTTCACTACCGTCAACTTCGACTTTCTTCAGCATTACCGCCCGAAGGCCAATGTCGTCGACCGCCCCCACGCGCAGAGCGGAGGCCGCGGCTACGCCATCACCGGCCATCATGAGATCATGATTCCGCTGCTTGCGGCACTGCTCGCCGAGAGCGATCGATGATGACACCCACTGCGAGAAACCTCCCCTTTTGGGACTGGCTCGACGCCGGCCTCTTCATCGGCCTGGCCGTGCCCAGCTTTCTCTTTGCGCAGTTCGCAGCCTTGGGAATCATGCGTCTGGCGCCTGGAAGCCTGAGCCTGACCCGCTCCCTGCTGTTCGCGCAATTCGCCATGTACGGACTGCTGTTCGTCGCCCTGTGGCTGCTGCTGAAGACCCGCTACGGCCAGGAATTCTGGCCGGCGATGTCGTGGCTCGTCCCCTGGCCTCGCATGGCGTTGACAGTCTTCGCCGGCCCCCTCCTGGTTCTCTCCATCGTCGTGATCGGCGCCGTGCTGCGCACCCCCAGCCTCGATTCGCCGATGCAGCGACTGCTGGAGGACAAGCAATCGATTGCGCTGGTCGGCATCTTCGCCACAACCCTGGGACCACTGGCGGAAGAGCTCATCTTTCGAGGCTTCTTTCAACCGCTGCTCGTCTCCCGGTTTGGTCCTGTCGCGGGCATCGTCGCCGCGAGCCTGCCGTTCGCGCTGCTTCACGGACCCCAGTACTCATGGACCTGGCAGCACATCGTGCTCCTGTTTCTCGCCTCCACCACGTTCGGCGTGATCCGCCACAGAACTGGCTCCACCGCTGCCTCCACGATGGTGCATGCCACTTACAACCTCACGTTCTTCACGGGTTTTCTCCTGCAGCGAAAGGAAATGATGTTCTGATGGTCGAAACCATTCAGTGGACTGACTCGGGCGTCGTCATGATCGACCAGACGCGCCTGCCGCGTGTCACCGAGTTCGTCACCTGCACCACATATGTCGAGGTCGCACACGCCATCAAAACGATGGTGATCCGCGGCGCGCCCGCCATTGGCGTCGCTGCCGCAATGGGCGTCGCCATCGGGCGTACTCAAGACTCCGCCTGAAAGGTTGGATGCCGAGTTCGAATTGATTTGCTCGACGCTTGCTGAAACCCGCCCCACGGCGGTGAACCTCTTCTGGGCGATCGACCGCATGAAACGGCTGTACCTCTCACTCCAGGGGCAATCGCACAAGGCCATTTGTGACGCGCATGGTTCGGGAGGCCAAACAGGTCTATCTGGAAGACATCGCCATCAATCAGGCGATCGGCCGGCACGGCGCCCCGCTGGTGCCCGATGGCAAGACGGTCCTCACGCACTGCAACGCGGGCGCGCTTGCCACGGCAGGCTACGGCACCGCGCTCGGCGTGATCCGCGCGGCGGTCGAGGCGGGCAAGTCCATCGACGTTTTCGCCGACGAGACCCGCCCGTTCCTGCAGGGCGCCCGGCTCACCGTCTGGGAACTGCAGCAGGACGGCATTCCCGTCAAGCTCATCACCGACAACATGGCCGGCCACTTCCTCAAAAGCGGCCGCATCGGCTGCGTTGTCGTCGGCGCCGATCGGATTGCCGGCAATGGCGATGTCGCCAACAAGATTGGTACCTACGGTGTCGCCGTGCTGGCGAAGGAGAACGGCGTGCCGTTCTATGTCGCCGCGCCCATCTCCACGCTCGATCTGTCCCTGGCCTCTGGCGATCAGATCCCGATCGAGGAGCGCCCCGCCACCGAAGTCACTGAGGTTTTCGGCGTTCCAGTCGCTCCGGAAAACACTGCCGTTGAGAACCCGGCTTTCGACGTCACCCCGGCGCGCTATGTATCCGGCATCATCACCGAGCGCGGTGTCGCCTGCGCCCCCTATGAAGAAAGCCTGCCCCGGCTGGCGGGCATGAAGTGAAGAGACTGATCCCCATGAAACAACTGATTGCCTTTCTGGTATTGGCCGGCGCGCTCGCCGCGGGCCCGCTTTCCGGACAGCGTGCGGCCAGCTTCACGTTGCCCGATTCGAACACCCGCTACTATGACCTGCTCGACTATCGGGGCAAAGTGGTGCTGCTCGACATCATGAAGACGGACTGCCCGCACTGCCAGGCTCTGTCCAAGACGCTGGAGCGCGTGAAGGCGCGCTATGGCGACCGCATTCAAATCCTGTCCATCGTCACCCTGCCTGACAACGCCACAACGGTGGCTAACTACGTCGCTAAATACAAGGTCACGAGCCCGATTCTGTTCGACATGGGTCAGGCGACCGCGGCGCTTCTGAAGCTCACGCCCCAGAACTCGTCGGTCAACCTGCCGACCCTTCTGATTCTGGATCCGCAGGGCATGATCCGATCGGACTTTGTGTACCTGGAAACTGACGCGCAAGTGAAGCCGATCTTCGAGGGCGACGGCCTGTTCCCGGTGCTCGACAACCTGCTGAAGCAGACTGGCTGCCGCTCCGGCGAAGAAATAGCGTCAACTCGCCGGGCGGGGTCGGCCTTTCCGCACCCGTGAGGTTCCAGCCCGGCCAGGATGGGTCGGCGTTGGGGTTTTTCGACGGGATCGTCGCAGCACTGTCCTTGAGCCACTGCTGCAGTCTCGCGGTTAGCTTCTTCGCCACGCCGGACTCGCGTTCGACCAGATTCAAAGTCTCGCCTGCATCGTTCCGCAGGTTGTAGAGCTCGGCCCGCGGGCGGTCGTAGAACTGAATGAGCTTCCAATCGCCCTCGCGAATGGCGCTGCCCGGTTCGCCTCCCTGGTTCGAGTAATGCGGGTAGTGCCAGAACAGCGGCCGGTCCTTCAGCTTCCCGCCCTTGAGCAGAGGCAGCAGGCTGACGCCGTCGACATCGCGCACTCGCTGTCCGGCGATGTCGCAGAATGTCGGCAGGAAATCGACGCTCGATACGGGCGTTGAGATGACGCTTCCCGGCTTGACGACCCCGGGGTAGCGAACGATCATCGGCTCACGGATGCCGCCCTCGTAGAGATGGCCTTTGCCGGCGCGAAACGGCGAGTTGTCGGTAACAGGTTGCTTGCTGCCGCCCTCGTAGCGCAGGCCGCCGTTGTCGGAGAAGAAAGCGACCAGCGTGCGGTCCGCCACCCCGGCCTTGTCGATGGAAGCCAGTACGGCCCCGACTGAGGCATCCAGACTCTCCACCATCGCCGCGTAAACCGGATTATACTTGCCGGCCGATTTCTCGCGATGGCGCGCGATGTCGGCCTCGCGCGCGTTCAAGGGAATGTGCACCGTGTAGTGGGCCAGGTAAACGAAGAACGGATTCTCCCGGTTCTGCTCGATGAAGCCGGAAGCGGCCTGCGTGAGGCGCTCGGTCAGGAACTCGCCTTGTCCGCCTTTGAGATTGGGCAAGTCGAACGGGCCGAAGTAAGGGGTCTTCGATTGCGGCGGGCTGCCTGAGTGATTGCCGCCGAAGTTGAGGTCGAAGCCCTGGTCGGTCGGCGTAAAGCCCTCGCCGCCGAGGTGCCACTTGCCGACAGCCGCGCTTCGGTATCCGGCCGGCTTGAGCCGCTCCGGGATGGTGAGTTCATCGAGCTTGAGCTGCGTTGCGGTGCGAGGCGTTGTGATGGGGCCTCGTTCGTTGCTGGGCCGGCCTGCGATCCAATCCGTGACACCCGTCCGCACCGGATAGCGGCCCGTCATGATGCTTGCCCGAGTCGGCGAACACACCGGGCAGGCGGCGTAGGCATCCGTGAAGCGAGCGCCTTGAGAGGCCAAACGGTCGATATTCGGAGTTGCGAAGTTCCGGTTGCCATAGCAGCCGAGGTCGCTGACGCCGAAATCGTCGGCCAGAATGAGAACGACATTCGTCCTCTTCGGTTGGGCGGCGGAGAGCGCCCCGCCGGCCAAAGCAGCCATGAATTCACGACGAAGCATGGGGCGTGTTCCTCAGTAGATCAGTTTGAGTCCGAAGTGAATGTAGCGTGGGAAGCCCACTGTCGAGGTGACCTGGCCGAACAGCGTGTTGGTTGGCGCGGTATTCGGCGCAGCCAGGTTCGAGTGGTTCATGGCATTGAGGGCTTCTGCGCGGAACTGCACTCTCCACTTCTCGGTGATGAAGAAGTTCTTGACCGCGGAGATGTCCCATGTATCCACGCCGGCTGCGCGGATCTCGCCGAATCTCGTGGAAAGGGCTCGCAGGTTGGAGGCGAGCTGCTGCGATGCGTTCCGATTGAACGCATCGATGTTGAACCAACGGGAGATGGTCTGCTTGTCTCCGGAGAGCGCCGCGTCGTCGATGCTGGTGAGCACGATCGAGTTGCCGAACCCGAGGGCCGGGCCGGTGTTGGCCTGCCACACCGCCTGCAACTGCCATCCGGCGGCCAACTGCCGGACCAGCGCATTCGAGTTCGCCAGATGGGGCTTGCCCGGGCCGAACGGCAGCTCGTAGATCCCGCTGATGGCCCAGCGATGCGTGCGGTCGAGATCCGAGATGACGCGCTCCGGGTTCGCGTCGCCCTCGTTCAGAAAATTGTTGGACTCAAGCATCTTCGAGTAGGTGTAGTTGAACTGGAAGGTGAAGCCCTGCCTGAACCGTCGTTCGAAGGTGGTCTGCAGCGAGTGGTACCAGGAGGCGCCTACCGGTTCGTTGCTGGTCAGCGACGTGTAGTGCGGGTAAGGCCTGAGCAACTGGCTGCGGGCCACGTTCGTGCCAGCGATATTCGTTCCAGGGAGCGGATAGAAGGGGTTCGACACCTGACTGCTCAAGTAGTTGATCGTCTGCTGGTCCCGTGCGGGGGACGTGGAGAGCAGGCTATTGGGAATTGCGGTGAACTGCTGGTTTACGAGGAGATTCGAGCCGCGGTTGGCGACGTAGGAGATGTCAAAGAAGAAGTCCTTCGGAAGCTGCTGCTGGACACCAAGGGAGTACCGCTGCATGTAGCCATTGACTGAAGCGTCGCGGAAGTAGCTGATGCCGCGGCCGACGTCAGTGGCGAGTCCCTGGGAAGAACCTGGCGGATTGGGCCACCCGGCGGGGAACGGATTGGAGAGAGAAGCGATGTAGGTCTGGCCGTTGTCGGTGGAAGGGACGAGCGAGGTGCGGAGGGAGTATCCGGACTGATTGACAGATTGCCTGTCAGCGCCAAGGGGGACATAGAACAGGCCATATCCGGCCCGGATGACCGTGTTCTTCAGGACGTTCCAGGAGACTCCGATGCGCGGGGAGAAGTTGTTCTTGTCCGAAGTCCATAGCTGCCGCTGAAGATCTCCCGCCCCGGCGAAAAGGAGCCCGCCGGTCAACTTGAACTGCGACACGGGCAGTTCAGGCAGCGGGTTCCTGGCATAGTTGGCGATGACCCGGGCGGACTCGGGATTCGGCGTGTTGAAGTCGTAACCGCTGACGCTGCGGTTGAAACGCTCAGTCACCGGGGTATCGAGATCGTACCGGAGGCCGATGTTGATCGTCAGGTTGCTCGCGATGCGCCAATCGTCCTGCACGTAGAAGCCCCAGGTCTGGGATTGTTCCGCGGCGGAGTCGTTGACGTTGATCTGGCCGCCGGAGGGAATCCCGAGCAGGAACGACGCAAGGCCCTGGCCGATGGGCGCGGCGGGGGAGTTGTCGAGCGGACCTCCTGTGTACGTGCTGGCGAAGGTCATCGAGGGAGTCATGTTCGCGAAGTTGTAGTTGTGTTCCCGATAGAGGCGGAATTCAGCGCCGAACTTCATCGTGTGTTTGCCGCGGGTCCAATTGAGATCGTCGGAGAGGGTGAAGTAGTTGGAAAAGGCGCGGGTGACGGAAGAGGTTCCGAGGGCTGTGTAGCCTGTGGCGTCGAGGCCGGGGAAGGTGCGGGCCTGCGGGTCGATGGAGTTCTGCAGTGAGGGGTCAAAACCCGCCGCTGTCAGATCGAAGCCCATCGCAAGCGGGAAGGTGCTCTGCTCCATGCGGGTGTAGCCGACGCGGATGTTGTTGAGCATGGTCGGCGAGAGGACATAGACGTCATCCACCACGCCGCCGTAGTTGCGGCGCCAACGGTCATTGCCGTTGGCGGTATTGTCGAAAGTCTGGCCCGCGGTGAAGAGTTGAAACCACTGGCTATAGCGTCCGAAGAGGCGGTGTTTTTCGTTGAAGTTGTGATCGACCTTGACGGTGTGCGTGCGGAACTCGTTCCAGGAGCGCTGCAGGCGGGTGAAATTGTTGCGGCCGTCGCTGGTGCCCTGGATATTGGAATCGGGCCAGTACGGGAGTAGCCCGAGAGCTGTCTTGTCGAGGCGCGCCTGGGGAATGATGTTTCCGGCGAAAGGCTGCCGGGAGAAGCGGCCGCCTGCTGCCGGCGTAGTCGTAAGCGGATCGTAAATCTGATAGACGGCTCCGACGCGGAGCAGGTCGGAGAAGTCGCCCCGCCGCTGTCCAGCCGCCGGCACGGTGAAGAAGGTGTTGCCGCGCTCGACGCCCGGCCTCGTCAGGCCTTCGAACGAGTAGACCCAGAAGGTCTTGTTGCGGCCGTCGTACATCTTTGGCAGAAGGACCGGCCCGGAGAAGGTCGCTCCGTAGCGGTTGAGGATGTTGAGGGGATTGATGCTCTTTTCTTTCTCCTCTGTCGGGGGGCCCGTAGCGGGGTTGTAGAAGTTCTGGCGCTGGTAGAGGTCGAGCGATTGCAGGTGCTGATTGTTGTGAAAGAAGTAGAGCGTCGAGTGTAACTGGTTCGTTCCCGATCGGAGGACCACGTTTACATTTCCGCCGGGGGAGCGGCCGACGCTGGCGTCGTAGGTGGCTGTCTGAACTTTAAACTCGGCCACCATTTCCGTCGGGGGAGCGAAAGAGGCGTTGGTCCCCCACATGCTCGGTGTGCCGTCGACGGTGAATTCGATGTTGCCGCTCCGGACTCCGTTGATGGAGAGCGAACTGAGGACTTCCGTGGCCGGGCCCAGCGAGGGGTGGTTGGGGGCGCCAAGATTGACGACGCCAGGGGCGAGGCGTGAGAGTGAGAGCGCGTTGCCTCCAGGCAGCGGCAGGTCGAGGATCCGCTTGGTGTCGACGACGCGACCGACGCTGGCGGTGGACGTTTCGAGAAGGGAGGCTTGGCCTGAGACAGTGACCGATTCGGTGACCTGACCGACCTCGAGGGGGATGTCGACCGTGAGGCGGTCGGCGACGTGGACCTCGAGGTTAGTGCGTTCGTAGGAGCGGAATCCGGTAGCCGCGACCGAGAGAGTATAGATTCCAGGGTTCAGGAACGGCAGTTCATAGACCCCGACTTCGTTGGTCCTCGACACGACGCGGACGCCGGTGGCAGGGTTGAGAGCGACGACTTCGACGTTGGGGATGGCGGCGCCTGCTGGGTCGAGGACACGCCCGGCGACGCGGCCGCGGGCATCCTGGGCCATAGCCGCTATGCCACTAAGGAAAAGAATGAGAGCTACGCGGTTCAGCATGGAAACTTACTCCCTGGAGTCAGCTTGAGTATGTGGAGCATTCGCCGCCGAATCAAGAGTCTGGTGTCCGTTATTGACCGTCACGTCGCGTCATCTATCTGGAATGAGTGACTTAGGTAGGACGTTTCGCGTCCGTTACGCGTGATAGTCTAGGCAGCAATGCATGTCGGCAGCCCTTCCCGGGCGCTCCCTGGCGGATTCTCCGTCGCTGAGGTGGAGGCGCACGTGGAGCGTGTCCTGGCCAGTGACGCGTTCAAGACAAGCCGCCGCAGCCAGGAATTCCTCCGCTTTGTCGTGGGTCGGGTGCTTGCCGGCCAGGAGGATTCGATCAAAGAGCGAACGATCGCGGTAGAGGTCTTCGGCCGCTCCGCGCAGTATGATTCCTCGGAGGACTCATTCGTTCGGGTGAAGGCCAGCGAAGTCCGGCGCAGGCTGGCAAGCTACGCCGAGAAGAGCCACGCTCCCGAGGATCAACTGCGGATCGAGCTTCCGTTGGGAAGCTACGTGCCCAGGTTCGTCCGGCTCGAAGCCTCTCCGGAATTGCCCCTGGCGCCAGCGGACGCGAACCCCTCGCCACAGCGAGCGCATTGGCGTTTCTACCTGCTCGGGGGCCTCGCGCTCTTGCTGTGTCTGGGTTGGCTCATCGGCAGTGCTCTGAGGCGGTCCCCCATGGACCGCTTCTGGTCGCCGATCATGAGTTCTCGGGAGCCTCTGCTGATCTTCATCCCGACTCCCAAGTCGTTCGACATCGTCGGCGAGGATGCGGCCGCTCGAAGCGCCGAACCGGCCCAGGAACTCAGGACGGAGGGGCAGGCGCGCCGCTTCGTGATCCCGGGAGTGGACAAGGTCGGCATGGGCGCAGCCCAGGGGGCGATGCGCTTCGCGGCGCTATGTGCTCAGACTGGCAAGGGATATACCGTCAAAGTCGGCGAGGACTTCAGTTTTGCCGACTTGCGAAACCAGCCTTCCGTTCTATTCGGCGCCTTCTCGTCGAAGTGGACAGTGGAAATGAACAACGATTTCCGCTTCAGGCTCGTGCAGCGACCGGGGGGCGGGAGGATCATCGACAGCCGGCAAGGCGGACGTGAGTGGATCCCTGTTCCTGGCGACAGACAGGGCCGGCCCTTGGAAGACTACGCACTCGCAGGGCGCGTTTTCGATTCCAAAAGCGGCCAGATCGTTTTGATTGCCGCCGGCATCTCGACGTTTGGCACACAGGCCGCCGCCGAATTCCTCACCGATCCCAACCGGCTGGCCGAGCTTTCCAGGCGCGCGCCGCGCCCTCTGGACGAGGGCAACTTCCAAGTGCTGCTGCACACTAAAGTGATCGGCAACACTCCAAGTCCCCCGAAGATCGTCGACGTGCACTTCTGGTAGGGGCTATAGCTCAGCCAGCGTCTCGAAGTCGACGTTGCCGCCGGAAATGATAACTCCCGTTTTCGCCGCGGCCGGAATCTTGCCGTACAGAACAGCCGCGGCAGCCACTGCGCCGCTAGGCTCGACGACCAGCTTCGTCCTGCTCATCAGGAACCTGACAGTCTCCTTGATCTCGTCTTCTGTGACCAGCACGACGTCTTCTACCAGGTCGCGGACAATCGGAAACGTGTGCTTGCCCGGCTTTTGTGTCCGCAGGCCGTCGGCGATCGTGGCGGGCGGCTCAATGCCGACGGGTTCGCCCTTGCGGAGGCTGAGCCACCAGTCGTTAGCCAGCTCAGGCTCGACTCCGAAGATGCGGATGCCGGGCTTCATGGCCTTGGCGGCGAGAGCGCTGCCGGACATCAAACCGCCGCCGCCGAGGCAGACGACGAGTACGTCGAGATCCGGCTCCTGATCGAGGAACTCGAGGGCGCAGGTGCCCGCCCCCGCGATGATCCAGGGATGATCGAAGGGCGGCACGAGTGTAGCCCCCGTTTCGGCCGCGATTCGCTTTCCGATCTCTTCACGGCTGCCCGTCAACCGGTCGTACACCACCACGTGTGCGCCGTTGGCCTTGGTCGCCGCCAGCTTCGACTTCGGCGCGTCATTGGGCATCACGATGGTAGCCGGCACGCCGAAGTGGCGTGCGGCGATGGCGGTGGCCTGCGCGTGGTTGCCGCTCGAGAACGCCACCACCCCCCGCTTTCTATCCTCCGCCGGGAGCGAAAACAGGAAGTTCGACGCGCCCCGGATTTTGAACGCGCCGCCCTTTTGCAGATTTTCGCACTTGAAGACCACATGCCGGCCAGTCCGGCGGTCGACGCTTCCACTGCGCCAGAGGGGCGTTTGCCGCACCAACTCGCGCGTTCGCTCGGACGCCGCGGCAATGTCGTCGAAAGTCACGCCATACTCGCTCATTTCAATACCCCGCCTTTTTGTCCACGATATTCTCCAGTTTCTCGCCATCCACGTACCGCGCGTAATTCCTCACGAACAGGCGCGTCGCCTCCTCGAGCCAGGTCGCGGTATGGTCTGCCGTATGAGGCGACATCAGCACGTTGTCCATCGTCCAGAACGGATGCTCGGGTGGCAGCGGCTCGGTGTGATAGACATCCAGCGCTGCACCCCGCATCGGCCCGTTGCCCAGGGCCGCGATGAACGCAGCCTCGTCGATCACCGCGCCTCGTCCGAGATTGATCAGCACGCTGCCCGGCTTCAGCATGGCCAGCTCGGACTCCCCGATCATGCCGCGCGTCTCGGCGGTCAGCGGCGCGGCAGTAAGCAGGTAGTCGCTTTCACGAAGCAGCGACTCGAACTCCTCGCGGCTGTGTCTACGGCCAATGCCCTTGACGCGCATGCCCAAAGCCAATGCACGCCGGGCGACCGCCTTGCCGATTCCGCCCAGACCCAGCACCCCCAGCCGCGAGCCGGAGAGCATGCGCACGTCGAACTCCTCCCATCGCCGTTCGGCCTGCTGCCGGCGCATCCGGTTAAGGTCTTTGGCAAACCAGAGCATCGCAGCGATGGCGAATTCGGCCAGCGCCTCGGCGAAGACGCCTGCGCCGTTGGTGAGCAGCGCCGGGCTGGCCGCCAGCGCCGGGAACATCAGCCCGTCAAGCCCGGCCCACTGGGAGTGGATCCAGCGCAGGTTCGGAGCTATCGCGAAGACTTCCTCGACCAACGGACGCTTCACCGCGCCCACCAGCATCACGTCGGCCTCGCTGGCCGCTTTTTCGAACGCTTCCACCGTTTCGCCGGCGACAATGCGCGGAGAACCCTTCAATTCGTCGAGCACGGAGAGGTTCCGCGCCGCGGGATTGTTCAGAACTAAAATCGTGTGTTCGCTCATCGCTTCTTCTATGGGAACCTTCCTCAGGATAAGCTGGAGGAGTGGATGGATATTGCACCTGCGGTACGCGCCTGGCCGAGCAGGCCCGATTCTGCCATCGTTGCGGCCGGCCCGTGACGGTGGAGGCTGCGCGTGAGGAGGAGGAGCGCGACCAGCTTCTCCAGCAGGAGGCGGCTGCCGTCGCGCCTGCCACTGCCGAACAAACCGCGCCGGGGACGGAACCTGTAGCGCTTCGAACGGACATGATCCTGCGGACAGGCTGGGCGGCGGCAGTGTTGTCGCAGCTAGGCATGATGGCCGCCGGGCTGGCTGGAGCTCAGGCGCTCGCCCCGCTCGTGCTGCTTTTCGGAGGCGGCTACGCCGTCCATCTCTACCGCCGCAGAACCGGCAGTTCCCTCAACGTACTCCAGGGCCTCAGGTTGGGCTGGTTCGCAGGCCTGTTCTCGTTCCTGCTTGTGCTGGTCTTCTTCACTCTCAGTGTTGCCGTGCTCTCAACCAATCGCGATGCCATGAAGGCCGCGGCAGAGAGTGCGCCGGCCGGAGGCATGGCCAGGGAAGCGATCGAGCAGTTGCAGAAAACCCTCGAAAAGCCCGCCGATCTCGCCGGTCAGCTTGCCGTGAGTTTCCTGTTCCTCACCGTGTGCTCCTCCGCCGGCGGAGCCATTGCCGCCAGACTGCTCGCGCGCGGCGTCGCGCCTCGAGCCTGATTCCGGCTGCTAATGCTCAAAGCGCCTCACCAGCGCGACACCCACGAAAATGATCGCCATCGCAATCGCCTCGCGAATGCCGAACGGCTCGCGGTAGAAGGCCCAACCCAGGATCACCGCCACCACGGGGTTCACATAGTTGTGAACCGATACCAGCGCCACGGGCAGGTGCTTCAGCGCGTAAACGTAGCTCGTATAGCCCACCAGCGAGCCGAAAGTGACCAGATACGCCAGCGCCCATGCGCCCCGAGGCGACCAATGTATCGGTCCGCCCACCAGCAGCGCCAAAGGCGCGGCGGCCACCCCCGCGGCCAGTTGCTGCAGCGCCGCGGAGAGAATTGGATTGGCGGTCGAAGCCTGCTTGCGGTGCACGAGCGATCCGAACGTCCATGAGAAGCAACCCACCATCAGAATGGCGAACCCCTTCAAGAGCGCGGTTCCCTGTGTTCCGCCGGATAATGCCCCCGGTCCCACCAGCAATGCCGCACCGCCTAACCCGACGAACATCCCCCATAAGGTGGCACCCTTCACCGGCTCCCTCGGTGGGAGCACGGCGTTCAATCCGATCATCCAGAATGGGCTGACGGTGATGATCAGCGCGGCCAGTCCGCTGGGGATCAGGGTTTCGGCTATGGCCAGGCAGCTATTGCCGACTCCGAGGATGAGCACCCCGTTCCGAGCGGCGCGCCAGAGTTCGCCTCCCGGCGGAAGCTTCATTTTCCGCCACAGGCAGAACAGCAGCAGCGCCGAACCCGACAGCAGGTAGCGCAGGCTCACCAGAGTCAAGGGCGGCATCGATTCCAGCGCCATGCGAATGCCAAGGTACGTGGTACCCCAGAAGAAGCAAACCGACACTAACGCCGCGTACGCCCAAAACTGCGGATGAGACCTCAAGTGACAAGCGTAGCAAGCCTCGAATTGCGGTCCGCGAGTTGGCGTCCTGCTAAAATTGAGTTTTGATCCTAACACTGACCGTCAACCCCGCGATCGACCGTAATGTCAGCGTAGACAGGCTGGTGTTCGAGGACCGTGCCTACATTCTCGCCACCCGCGAGTCCGCCGGCGGTCGCGGCATCAACGCATCCTGCGTTCTCAGGAACTACGGAGCTGCGACCCGTGCCATCGCCATTTGCGGCGGCAAAAGCGGCAAACTGCTTGAGGAGTTCCTCACTCAGTGCGGCCATGAATATGATTTGGTTCGCGTACGCCACGAAATCCGCACCAATTTCACCATCGCCGACAAGCAGGGCCTCGCCGTCAAGCTCAACGAAATGGGCCCTGTTCTCAGCCCCGCCGAGTGTTCCCGCGTCGAGAAAGCCGTGATCATGCGGCTGCCGGAATCTTCCTGGCTGATGCTCTGCGGCAGCCTGCCCCCTGGCATGCCCTCTGATTTCTACGCGCGGCTGATTCAAGCTGCCCACAAGGCCAATGTCCGCACTCTTGTCGACACTGACGGCGAAGCCCTCGACGCCGCTCTCGAAGCCAAACCCACCGTGGTCACTCCCAATCAGCAGGAAGCGGAACGGCTGCTTTCCCGCGCGCTGATCACCAGGAATCACTTCCAGGAAGCCGCCTCGCGAATTCGCGAAATGGGATCGCGCGAGGCGGTCCTCAGCCTGGGCGCCCGGGGCGCTGTGGTCGCGCTGGAGGATGGGACCCTCTGGGAGGTGGTCCCGCCACGTGTGGACGCGCTCTGCCCGATTGGCGCCGGCGACGCGCTCGCCGCCGCATATGCGTGGGCCTTCTGCAAGTCTGGCGACCCCGTGGAAGCCACCAAGTGGGGCGTCGCCGCGGGCACCGCCTCGGCCCGCCTGCCTGGAGTCAGCTTCGCTTCCCTGGAACAAACGACGGAGATTTACGACCGTGTCGAAGCCCGCCGACTCGCTTGACGGCTGTCTCCTTTCACGCAGGGAGTTCATGGGTGCCGGCACGGCAATCGTTGTCGCCCAGGATCAGCAGATTGAAATTGTTGTTCCGCAGGACGGCGGTACGCCGCGCGACCCGGGCCGCATCGCCCGGCTCAGGCCGCGCGAGTTCCGCATCCAGGCCGTTGTCGAAGAGGGCCGCAGTGCGTTGACCCATGCGCTCTCACGCATCGATCTCATCGTGCGCAACAACGGAGCCTCCGCGGAGGTGGTTCTCCATCTCGATCTTTCCGGCGACGGCAGCCGTCCGAACTTCGATACTTCCTACTACGGCGGCATGCCCAAGCGCGACTTCATTTACATCCAGCCGCCGGGACAAACGTGGCGCAGAATTGACGGCAAGACCGCCGGCTGGGTTGCGAGTGTCAGCTTCACGGCGCCAACCGGCGACACCAGGGTCGGGCTCGGCCCGTGGTATACCTACGCCGACTATCTGTCGTTTGTCTCCTCGCTGCCCACGCACCCTCACCTCAGCAAGCAGTTGATCGGCAAGAGCGACGGAGGCCGCGAGCATTGGGAACTGACCATCACTGATCCGGAAGTACCGGCGGCGGGCAAGCGCCGGATCTTCTGGCACACGCGGGAACACGCCTACGAAACGTTCTCGTCGTTCGCCATCGAAGGGGCGATTGGCTATCTGCTGTCCGATGCCGCAGCCGAAGCTCGACGCCGGTTCGTCTTCTCACTTCATCCGATGACCAACGTCGACGGCGTCGCGCAAGGCCACGAATACCGCGGCGGCTACGACTACCCGGAGCCGCGCGGCACCGCCACCGGCCGGCTCACGTTCGATGCTGTCGATCGCCTGCGCCCGGACATCGCCATTGCCTGGCACAACTGGACCGCGCCGCGCGATTATTGTGTCGCCTTCTACACTGACTCTGAAGACGGCAAGGCCAGCCGCAGAGCCTGGGACATCCTCACGCAACACCTTCCGTCACCCCGCGCCATTGGCCAGCGCTGGGACAGCGAGACGAATCCGCTCCGGCACAACTGGTTCGGCCGGAAGGCATCGGACGCCAATCTCCACGGCTATGCGATGAACCGCTACGGGACGCGCATCTGGGGATGGGAAATCCCCTGGTGGGGCCGCGACGAAGGCGATCCTGCAGCCAACTCCAGGCTATTCGGCGCTCACTTCGCGCGAGCGTTCATCGCCACTCTCGGCCGCCTGGAATCACGGCAGGCTCCAGTTGCCGAGCCGGCTCCCGTGAAGGTTTCGCGCTGGCAGATGCACGAGTTTGCGCTGCGTGGACGGGCGCATGTCGACAATCCCTTCCGCGACGCACGCTGGTTGGCGAGTTCACCTCTCCCTCGGGCCGGAGCATGAGCGTGGAAGGCTATTACGACGGCGGCGAAACATGGCGTCTCCGGTTCGCCCCGGACGAGGAGGGCGACTGGCAATACCTGCTGCGCGGCGAGGGCGTTGAGCTTTTCGAGCGCGGCAGCATCGTGGTTGGGCCCGCCACAGGCCGCGGTTTGATAGGCATTCATCCGCAGAATCCTTACGCCTTCGCCTACTCCGACGGGACGGCGTTCTTCCCGATGGGCGACACCTGCTACGGTCTCTTCGACGACACTCCGATCACGCCCGGCTTGCGCCGCCAGTATCTCGAGACGCGCAGGCAGCAGCGGTTCAACTTCGTGCGGATGAGCATCGGCCACAGTCGAGCTCGCGCCGCCGCCGACCCCGCCTATTGGGCCTGGGGCGGCACCTCTCAGCAGCCGGATCTCGACCGGCTGAACCCTGCCTTCTTCCACGGCTTTGAGCGGTTGCTACTTGAAATGCGGTCCGCCGGGATGAACGCCGAGTTGCTCCTGTTCAATTTCTACCGTCGCCCGTTTACCGACCCTGCTCAATGGACGGCCTCCCGCGAGCGGCTCTGGCTGCGCAACGTGATTGCCCGCTACTCCGCCTTCGACAATGTCTTTCTGTGGACCGCGTCGAACGAGTATGAGACACACCCCGATGGCAAATACCGGCTCGACCAGCCTGGCGATGTCGAATGGGCGAAGTCCATTGGAGGCATGGTCAGGCAGTTGGATCCGTACCGGCATCCCTACACCGTTCATCCGGTAGTGTCCTCGAGCGCGAAGGGCCCGAGCCCGCGCGATCCGTTCGACCAGCCGTGGCGCATCGGCGGCTTCTTCGGGCACGCCGATGAGGTAGACGTCCTGTCCCAGCAGACATCAACCCCTTACGCTGGAACGTGGGACGAGACTCTTCAGGCCTGGACCGGCGACGCGGCAGGCGTTGACGCCAGTATCGCCGCCGATCGCATCTATCGGAAGCCGGTGCTCAACACCGAATTCGGCTACGAGTACTTGCGCGGCTACGCGACCAACAAACGGCAGGTCCATCACACCGACAAAGTGCGCCGCGCCGCCTGGCGCATCGTTTGCGCGGGCGGCTATCTGGCGGCGGGCTTCATCTCCACGATCGGCCACGGCGACAACTGGGACGTGATCGATCCAAACAGTAAGCACCCGTTCCTCGTGAAGGATGAAGGCGCCGCCGGTCAACTCGCGCTGTTGTACGATTTCTTCACCGCGTTGCCGTTCTGGCGCATGCAGCCAAGCCCGTCGCAGATACGCGGCAACGGCATTTGTCTCGCGATTCCCGGCGAGGTCTACGTTGTCTACTTGCCGCGTGGCGGCACGCCTGGAAGTCGACCTGGGATCTGCCAAACAGGCGCTCACTGCTCGCTGGTTCCACCCAAGCCACGGCGGATTCCGCGAAGCTTCGCAGATAACGCCGGGAGGATGGCAGTCCTTGCAGGCGCCGGATGGCAACGACTGGGCGCTGCTGATCCGGTAGCCAATCTAAAACGGAATGTCCGCGTCCTCCTCCATCAGCCCCAGCGCCGGCTCAGCCTTCTGACGTTCGGGCCAGCGGAAGTAGAGTTCGCCTTTGCCGTTGAGGGTTTTCTTTTCCACCCGGACCAGGCGGCCCTCCATCTCTCCCACCCTCTGGTTCAATTCGGAGAGTCGCGCCAGCATCAGCCCGCATTTCTGCAGATCCTCTTTGAGCCAGGGCATGGTGTTCGGGGTGATCACCCGTGTCTTGGTGATGGTCTTGTGCAGATCGGGCGCGTTTGTCAGTATCATCCGCCACACCACCATCGGCTTGTCCGTGCGCGTTCGGCTCAGGTGGGCATCCCTGATCTCGGCGTCGTAGGTGCCGTCGGGTACATCTGCGTAGTAGTCGTCGTTCCGCTTGGTCGACGCGCGCTTGAACTCTTCGTCAAACCCGGTCAGGTCAATCGGTGCATTCAGTTGTAGGTCTTCGCATTCATCGTTTCTATTCATGGCTCTGCGGCCTCTGCAAGAGAGTCCGCCGAACCGGGGGAAACTCTCAGCGAACCAATGGATCTTCCTGCGAAGGCGGAGTTGCGGCAATCAGCCGTCCCAATTCGGGTTCAACTCGCTCCATCTCCACTTTCATCCGCCAAGCGGCGTCCCGATAGCTGAAGTGGCCCTTGACGCCGCTGCGCAGCTTCGCAACGTACTCCGCCTCGGCGAAGTCCATCTTCATGATATAGCGGCACTTAGAGGCGAAAGGCAGCAGATAGTGCGAAGCCGCTTCCGGCAGTCCGGCCGCCGCGGTTCGCGCTGCCTCCAACGCGAGTGTCATTTGCGCGGCCAGCCCGAACTCCACCGCCGGCGGCGGCAGTTCGAAGCCGTGCGACCAGGTGTAGCGCTGCAGGACCTGCGTGCAGCGGCGATGCCGGTGCATGTCGCGATAGGCGCCGATATCGTGGAAAAAGTCATACACATAAGGGCCGCCGCGGAACTCGCGCAGCAAGTCATCATGTCGGCCTCGAGCCCCCAAAGCCGCCTCGAGCACCTCCATCCGCTGCGCCCTGCTCCAGCCGGAGGCCATCTCGTACAAGTCGCGATACGGGCGATCTGTCACTGAATACAGCAGGGTTGCGGCGATGTCCGCCATCGGTTCGGAGGGCCGTGTGAGTTCAACCCGATCCGCCTCGCGCCGCGCGTCAGCCGGCAAGTTCTGGTCCGCCCATTGCGCCAGCGCCTGCCGCGCCACATCCGGATAAGGCATCCGCGTTCACGTACTTCGCCAGCGTCGGCGCCACTGCGTGCGCGGGCTCGTCCTCGCGCCAACTGCAGCCGGCCGGACTCGCGCACGCCGCCGCCGCCTCCTCGCCTAGCTCACGAACCTCGGCGTACTCGGATGCCTTCATCCTTCGAATCTGCCGCTCCAGCGTGCGATGCTGGTAACCTGGCCGACCCCGGTCGGAATGCCCAGAAACAGCAGATAGCGCGCGATGTCGAACGCGCGCGCCGCGATGTTGCGCTCATAGGCGTCCGGCTTCATCTGTTCCGGACGCGGCAGTTGCTCCTGGAGCGCCGCGACGCACTTGCCATGCATGTCGCGGTAGGCGGCCAGCAGCGCATCGCCGGCGGCACGGTAGACGTCGGCCTGCTCCGGCGACAAGTCGGGCGGCACGACAAAGCCCGACTTCGAGAAATCCTGGTAGCGCGAAGACCGCGCCTGCCCGTCCCACAGCGGCTCGTCTTCGATTTCGATCGCCGCGATCTCGCTGATGCCCTCGAAGCACAGCGCCAGGTGGCCCAGGTCCGCGATCGAGGCGTGGCCGTACTGGAAGTAGAAGCTGTCCAGAAACTTCGACGAATCGTGCGCTCGCACCCAATCGAGCGAGGCCTTGATCGAATCGGGCGACCGGCTGTAGCGGGCCAGCGCGTAGGCGAGGGGCTCCGGCGCAATTGGCCCAAGCGTGATCACGCGGGATGGAGCGTTGTTTTCAGGCAAACCGTTATCATAGCCAATACCCCATGCAGATCCGAATCAGCCGTCTCCGCCCCGAGGCTCAACTTCCCCGCTACGCCCACGGTCCGGACGAAGACGCCGGGCTCGACCTCCATTCCACATCTGATGTCGTGCTCGAGCCCAACAAGGCCGCGCTCGTGCCCACCGGGCTCGCCATCGAACTCCCTCCGGGCTTCGAAGCGCAGATCCGCCCGCGCAGCGGCCTCGCGCTCAAACACGCCATCACCCTTCCCAACGCGCCGGCCACCATCGACCCCGGCTATCGCGGCGAGATTCACGTGATTCTGCTCAACCTCGGATCCGCGCCCTATCAGATCCACGCCGGCGACAGAATCGCGCAGATGGTGATTGCGACGGTACGAGCGCGTCGAGTGGCTGGAAAGCGATCTGGCCGACTCCGGACGCGGCTCAGGCGGCTTCGGTTCTTCGGGAAGATAAAAACTGGCCGCCGTCTGGCGCCGTGCCCCTCAGAGGCGGAGCTGGTAGCTGAGCTTCACAAAGATCTGCCGACCCGTGTTGAACGTGGGGAATCCGAAGCGCTGCAGATACGGCGGACGTGTCGGATTCAACAGCAGGTTCTCGTATATGTCTGTGTAGCCTGCGTAAAGAGCCGTTCCCGGGTGCAGCAGGTATGTAAACAGGAAGTCGTACCCCATTCGCTTGCTCCGCTCCAGGCTCACTTGCGATTCGTTGGGCAGCACGGCGTTGTAGTCGACGATTGCGCGGAACGAGAACTCGCGCGTGAACTGGTAATTCACCTTTGACCGGACAATGTGGTTGTTGAAAATGGCCGACGGCGTCTTGCCCCGAGTCTGGCACGTGTCCGCAAGTTCGCTGTAGAGGTAAGTTTCGTCCAGTCGAAGCCGCGACGTCGGGCGAAACGTCAGCGAGGCGCTCCCGTTCCTGCCGTTGGCCAGAAAAGGTCGCATCCCCGGCGCGGGATAGTAATTGACGCTCGCCCCCATCGTGTAGGATGCCTCTGCGGCGAGCCACTTGTACCACTCCGTCGCGGCAATGAAGTTGGTCCCTCCCTTGCGAAAGCCCTGTCCGCGATAAAGCTCGAAAGCCTCCGTCCGGCTGACGGTAAAGCTCGTCAGGCGCAGCAGTCTCCAGGCTGAACTCCGGCGAAACTTCCCAGTCCTGGGTCTGTCCCAGCCGGTTCCAATTGCCCAGCACCACCAGCGCTGGACCGAAATTGACCAGCGCCTTCTTCTCCGGCCACCACTTGTAGCCGATCCTGTTCTTCAACTCGCGGATGTCGACCCGGGGAATGTACCCGAGGTTCGGCTCGGAATCCCGGACTGCGATCGGTGTAACTCGTGTAGTACTGAACCCGGCGGTCTGAATGCGACAGCTGGGCGTAGTAGGTATTCCCCGACAGATCGGGCAGCGCCTTGTCCAGCTCGCGAACGGCTCGTCGCGGCCTGAGCTGTGATGAAGAAGTTGTTCTTCAGGTGCAGCCGGGTATCGAGCGATGCGAGGCGGTTGGATGTTGAGGCGAGTTCCCGGTCGGTGACGAACAGCCGCAAGTGCGAGTCCTTGAAGAAGTCGCGCTGCAGGCTCAAAACAGTATCGATCGCGCGGCGTCCATGCAGCGGATCGTTCGGCATGACCCGCTCGCCTGGCGCGCGATCATCGGCGGCCAGCGCCCCGATGTTCCAGCGGCCCAGGCGGCCGGTGAGCCTGACACCGAACTGCGGGTCAATGATGCGGCGCGAGAAGAAGAGATTCTGCGGCGTAGTGAAGTAGGAGTTGTTCTCCATGAAGAACGGCCTGCGCTCCGGATAGAAGACCTCGAACCGCTGGTTGACAGTCACCTGCGGCTCGTCCGACTCCACCTGGCTGAAATCCGGGTTGAACGTCATGATCGAGCGTCAGGGCGTCCTTGATCACGACCTTGGCATCAAGCGCCCGCGCGGACCTCGTTCTCCCTGACATGCTGCGGCGGCGCAATGCCTTGATCGAGATAGCGCGACGCGGCTCCCATGGCATAAGGGATGAACTGCAGGTTCCGGCCGGGAGAAATGTCCTGGAGCCCGTCCATGTGCCCGAACTGCGCGACGAACTGCGGCAGCTTCCTGCGCGTGACGTACGGCCACATCGACGAACTCGTTGTTGCGGTTGATGAAGCGGCCCAGACATGATACCCCACCTCTGCTCCTTTGCGTCCGGAAACCTGAGCGTCTTGAATGGAACCGTGATCAGGACGACGTAGCCGTCGCTGGTGATCTTCGCCTCGCTGCCCCAGAGCCCCTCCCAACTGAAGTCGTCGCCGTAGCCGTCGGTGGTGATGCCGTCGAACTGAATGGCGTGAGCGTTCACGTCGAACCAATAGGCGTGGCGGTGGTCGTGAAACGTATCGATGTTGATGGTGACCCGGTCGTCGTACAGGATCTGTTTTCGCTTGGCGACCCGGGAACGGATCAGCTTCGGATCGTCCTTGGCGACGAAGGCGACATACAGGTTCTTGTCGTCGTAGGAGAGGTAGGCCGTCGTCGGCTGAGATACCGGGGCGCCGTCCTTGGGGTCCATCTGGCGGAAATCCGTGACCACCGTCTCCGCCTCGCGCGGCTCGCCGGTCAGGAAGTCGCTCAATTTAGGTGCCCGGCTGACCTTGGGGATTGTGATGGACGGCGTTCCGTCCGGCTGGATTTGGCCGGCCGCAGTCGTGGCTATCAGGAGTAACAGACTCGTTACCCTGAAAAGCCCACACGAACTTGACTGAGGGAGTGGCTGCAATTCTCATCGTTCCAAATTCCATCTGGAAATTCGTGTCATGTTAGAAGTCATGCAGTACGTCGAGAGTCTGCCGGCGCCGGACTTGCGTGCCCTGGTTGACAGGTATTGGCGGCTCACCTCCCCGCACGCCAACGCCGTGGAACGCGCTCTGCCGGACGCTCATTGCGAGCTTGTCGTCCAGTTGGCCGCGCCATGCGCTGCTGTCGCCGCCGGCGGCCTGGAGCGCGAGCAGCCTCGCTGCCTCTTTGTCGGGCAGATGACCCGGCCCGTGGTGCTGCGCCCCCTGGGCGCGATGGATGTCTTCGGCGTCCGGTTCCGCCCGGAGGCTTCACCTCTGCGCCTGCCTGACACGATGACTGCACTTGATGAGATCTACGGACAGGCGGCCCGGGAATGGGAGGAACACCTGCGCTCCCTGGCGCGGACCCAGGATCTGGCGGCAGCGACTGATGGGTTTCTGCGAAAAACCCTGTGGGCCGGTAGGCACGTCGATCGCCGGATTGAAACCGCGGTCCGGCTCCTGCGGCAAGGCGCTTCCCTCACCCATTCCGCTGACGCCGTGGAACTTGGCCGGCGGCAGTTCGAGCGGCACTTCCAAACCCACGTGGGCCTGAGCCCGAAGCTGTTCGGACGCATCTCACGCTTCCAGAGAACTTTGGCGCTCCGGCGCGAGCAACCACAACTGACCTGGGCTCAGACCGCGCTCGATTGCGGCTACTTCGATCAGGCCCACCTGGCGCTCGACTTTCGCGAGTTCGCCGGCAGGCCCCCGGTCGCGCAGGAGACGGCATCGACCTCAATGGAACGATCGCTGTCCGCCCGCGACGCATTTTTCCAAGACGCGTCGCCCGAGCGCTGCTAGTCTCACCCCATGACGAGAATCCTGCTGTTGGCCGCACTCGGTCTCCCCCTCTGGGCCGAAGAGCTTGACAGGCTGTCCTTCATGAGCGGCTGCTGGTCCGTTCAGATGGGTCCTGTCGTGATCGAAGAGCAATGGAATCGGCCTGAGGGCGGAATCATGTTGGGTTCCAGCCGCACTCTCAAAGCGGGCAAGGCCGTCTTCCACGAGTTCATCCGCATCGAGCAGCGCGACGGGGCCATCTTCTACACCCCGCGCGTGGGAAGCGCGTCCAAGCCGGTCTCCTTCCGGCTCGTTCGGTTGACGGACACCGAGGCGGTTTTCGAAAATCTCGAGCATGACTTTCCCCAGCGTGTCATCTATCGGAAGGCCGCAGACGCCCTCCCTGCCCGCATCGAGGGCTCAAAGAACGGCAAGAACCTGGCTGAGGATTTCCCCTACCGCCGCGTCAACTGCCCATAGGCAACTGGCCTTCTCCAACAACGCAGTTAAACAATGACCGGTGCTACGCTGATCTCCGTGCAGTTATCTCACTCAGACTTGTTGGCAGCGACCGGACTCATCGAGGCCGCGGCCGCACGCAACCTGCGTGACTATGCTCAGGTGATGTCGAGTGCGAGTCTGCTGCCCCAAGCCGCCGCAGTCGAGTGCGCCGGAGGCGCGGCCGCCTTCACCGGGCCGAGGACTTCCTCCGCCACTGCAACGCGGCCCACGCGACTTTCGAGCTGGCCCCGTGGGTAACACCGGCCACGGCGGCACGGGGACGGGGCGCCCAGTCGGCCCTCATCCGTGACCGGCTCCACCGCGCCTGCGACATGGGCTTTGAGTGGGCCGTGGCGGAAGTTTCACCAGGCAGCGGGTCGGAGCTCAATTATCTTCGGGCCGGCTTTCAACTTGTCTATGCGCGCACCCACTACGTCCTCCGGCTTCAATAGCTCGTTAGGCGCTTTCCTCGGAGGCTCCCCGGTGATACTCTCGATCCTCGGAGGCGCTAATGCCGGCCAACCTTGGTCCCGACTACTTGTCCGCGGAGCAGGAATTCAAGAAGGCGGAGAGCCCGGCGGAGCGCATCGCCGCGCTGGAGAAGATGTACGCGGTCCTGCCCAAGCACAAGGGCACCGAAAAGATGCAGGCGGACCTCAAGCGGAAGCTCTCGCAGGCCCGCAAGGACAGCCAGAAGAAGGGCGTATCCCATGCGCCGCCGTTCTACCTGATTCCTCGGGAGGGCGCCGGGCAGGTAGCGCTTGCCGGACCCGCCAACTCGGGCAAGTCGAGCCTGGTTTGCGCCCTGACGCATGCCCGCCCCGAGGTGGCTCCATATCCCTACACCACCCGGGTTCCCTCTCCCGGCATGATGCGCTTCGAGAACGTCCAGATCCAATTGCTCGACATGCCGTCGATCGGCGTCGAATTCACCGAACCTTGGATGCCCCAGGCGCTGAGCACCGCGGACGAGTGCGTGATGGTGGTCGACGTAGACGACCCGGACGACTTGTCCGAAATCGACTACGTGGAGCAAAAACTGGCGGAGTGGAAGATCCGGCCGCCGCGTGCTGCTGCTCGCCAACAAGATGGACCAGCCTGACAGCGAGGGGAACTTCGAAGCGCTGTCGGATCTCTATCGGGGGAAGTACGAGTGCATCCCGATTTCGGCCGAAACGGGGCAGGGCCTGGATCGTTTCACGCGCCGCATCTTCGAGTTGCTCTCCGTCGTGCGCGTGTATACGAAGGCGCCAGGCAAGAAGGCGGAGTTGGAAGCCCCGTACGTCCTCAAACGCGGAGCCACAGTCCTCGATGCCGCGCGGCACGTTCACAAGGACTTTGCTGAGCAACTGAAGTTCGCCAGGCTCTTTCACAAGATCCGGCGGCCGCGACGGGCTTCCGATAGAGCGCAGTCACGTGGTCGAAGACGAGGATATCCTGGAGTTCCACATTTGATCCTGTGATCCTGTCCTTGGGAAATCGGAGCTATCGGTTAGACTAGCTTGATCGGAGAGGCGCACCCATGGCTCTGGAGACTGGCTCACTGCTCGGACCCTACCAGATCGCCGGCAAACTCGGCGAAGGCGGGATGGGTGAAGTCTACCGTGCGCGGGACACGCGGATGGGGCGCGATGTCGCCATCAAGGTGATTTCCGCGGCCTGGTCGAACGATAAGGAACGGCTGCAGCGATTCGAGCAGGAGGTCCGGACTACAAGCAGTCTGAGCCATCCAAACATCGTCGCGGTTTACGACACGGGGTCGCATGACGGCTATCCCTATGTCGTGACCGAACTGCTCGAGGGGGAGACTCTCAGGCAGGCACTTCGGGAAGGCCCGTTGCCCTTCAGGCGCGCGATTCGCTTCGCGGAACAAATCGCCCTGGGTCTGGCAGCGGCTCACTCGGGCGGCGTCATTCATAGAGATCTGAAGCCAGAGAATTTGTTCGTGACAAAGGACGGGCGGTTGAAGATTCTCGACTTCGGATTGGCGAAGGCAGAGGCAGCTGAACGTCAACTGGCGGCGGAAGGCGAAACACGGAGCGTATTCACCACCCAGCCAGGGACGGTGTTGGGGACCGCCGGCTACATGTCTCCGGAGCAGGTTCGCGGCGAGCCGCTCGACCCTCGCTCCGATATCTTCTCTTTCGGCGCGATCCTCTACGAGATGCTGACGGGAAGACGTGCATTCGAGGGCGACACCGCGGTCGAGACTATGACAGCTGTATTGCGGCAAGACCCTCCGGAGCTGTCGAAGATCGGCCAGATCGCACCGGCGCCCATAGGAGACGTGGTTCCGCGCTGTCTTGAGAAGAAGCCTGACGACCGTTATCAATCGGCGAGGGATCTGGCCTTCACCCTGCAGAGTTCCGCCCGAAGCAGCTCGAGCCAGCCGGCCGCGCAGGAGAAGGTAACCCGGCGGCAGTTGTGGCCCTGGGCAGCCGGCATATCCGCCGTGGGAGCAGTCGCGGGAGCCTACTATCTGGGACGCCGGGGAGCGGCCACCCTGAAAGGGGAGTTCCAGCGCGTAACCTATCAGCGCGGGTACGTGACTTCGGCGCGCTTTTCTCAGGATGGTCAGACCATCGTCTACAGCGCTACCTGGAACGCCGATCCAGTGCGGGTATTCTCGACACGGCGTGGAAGCCCCGAGTTCAGAGTGCTGGATCTGCCGCCCTCGCATATCCTCTCGATTTCCTCGCAAGGAGAGATGGCGCTGCTGAATGCGGTGCCGGGCAACTACCACCCGATGGAGCGCGTGGGCACTTTGTCTGTAGCTCCCCTGGCAGGCGGCTCGCCCAGGGCTCGCATTGAGAATGTGCAGTCGGCGGACTGGTCGCCGGATGGCGCAGACCTGGCTGTTGTGATTGTGCACGCAACCCATCGGCTGGAGTATCCCTTAGGCAAGACCCTCTTCGAAACGAAGGGGAAAGTGGCGAGCCCGCGGATCTCGCCGGACGGGAAACTAGTGGCGTTCCTGGACCAGCCCCAGGCCGGAGACGATGCAGGTCGCGTGGCAGTAGTGGACCGTGCCGGCAAGCTGAAGCAACTGACACCGATGTGGCGAAGCTGTCACGGTCTGGCGTGGTCGCCGCGCGGCGACGAGATCTTGTTTACCGCGGCCGGCGAGTCCGGGGGACGGCAGTTGCGCGGCGTTTCGCCCGCCGGGCAAATGCGGTTGATTTCGTATGAAGCCGACCGGTTGACGCTGCACGACGTCCTTGGCGGCGATTGCCTCATTACTCACGAAACCTACCGGATGGGGATGCTCGCTAATCAACCGGGCGGAGCGTCTGAACGGGATCTGTCGTGGCTGGACGGATCCTACCTGTGCGACTTACTCCCCGACGGCAAGACCGTCGTCTTCTCTGAGGGCGGAGCATCGATGAAGGGCAAACCCTCAGTCTATTTGCGCAGGCTGGACAGCGGGCTGCCGGTGCGTCTGGGAGAAGGTGTCGGAGGCACGATCTCTTCCGACGGGAAATGGGTGGCAGCCATCGAGAAGTCGGGCGGGAACGTGATGAGCGTCATCCCGACCGGTGCGGGCAACACTCTCCGGCACGAGCTGAAGCTCGCCAGGCTGAGCTATCTTCGCTGGCGGCCCATGTCTCCGTATGTGATCGCAGCCGGTCTGGAGAAGCCTCACCCCTGGTCCACTTATCAGATCCATAGCCAGACGGGGGAACTGAGAATGATCGGCCGGCCCGGAATGGAGTTGGTGGGACCCTTGTCGCATGACGGCAAACTGGCGGTGGTGCGTTCGAAGGGCAACAAATGCCACGTAATCTCGCTCGATACAGGGGAAGTGCTTCACGATGCGCCGCTGAAGGACGAGAACGAATCCGTCGTATGTTTTGCCCGCGACGGCAGGGAGATCCTGGTGTCGGAGTACTCCGGGATGCCGCTGCCTATTTGGCGCCTTGAATCTCGCGACGCGCAAGCGCACGCTCTGGAAGAGTCTGCAGCCGGCCGATCGCGCAGGGATTTCCAGGGTGGCCAATCCCTTCGCCGTGCCGGAGTTGGATCAGTACGTGTACAACTTCGAGAGCCTGATGGGTGAGCTGTTTCTGTTGGCCGGCGCGGTGTGAAGCATCCGATCAGCCGCGTTTGGCGTCCCTGAACCGGCCGCAGGATGGCGGCCAACGCCAACCCTGTCCCGGCCATCGCCAGCGTGGCTGGCTCCGGAACGTCAGGAATCTCTTGTTCCTGGCCGTATTGGATATTGTCGACAGCCCACTGCCCGTCGCCGCCGACGTCGATCTGAAGCCGTTCGATCCTGGCCATGTCGTTACGAGCGACTCCAAAGAACTCCTCAATGCTGCCACCCCCTGAGGTATCCTCCAGGGTGAAGCTCTGGGTAGCCCCGCCGACGAAGAAGATGGTCCCCCCGTTGGTGATGCCCACGTGATCGATGTCGTAGAAACCAACGTAGTCGACCGGGTTGGCGGTGAAATCGAACACGAGGAATTGCGATTCATTGTGCTCAGCGGCGCAGGTTCCGATCGGGTTGCTCCCGCCGATAGTCCCATTACCGCACTCGATTGTGACCGTGTTGCCGGCCGAGGTGTCATCCAGTAAGAACCCCGCCCCGAGAGCGGTTCCGCTGATGTTTTGACCATCCGCATAACCGGATTCGAAGTCCACGAGGTTCGCCGGAGCGACCCCGATAGCGGTCAGCCATGCTGTTCGCTGTGCCGCGTTGTTGGCAAAACTGCTGGAGTTGAAAACCAGTGCGGCCGCGGGCACCGCAGTTGAAGCGAAGCTGAAGACCAACGCTGAGTAGACGATCTTTCGAAAAGTCATAGTTCTTGATCATTGAGCCAAAATCTTGAATGAGGGGATAGGACTGGCGTCAAGGAACTCTTAGTACCGGGCTGCTGGCACTAATTTCGCCCTTCGTTCGGCCCAGGCGAGCGTCACAGACTCCCAGGGATCCCAAATTTCCGAGGGACCCCGAGTTTGGTAGCTTTCTAGCAGACCCATGAAGGCAGCCTTCTTGTTTGTCCTCTGCGCCGCAGCACTGGCGGCCCAGCCGTTTCAGGCAGGCGCGGCGCGCCGCGACATCACGCCGCGCGAGCCAGTCCCCATGTGGGGCTATGCCGACCGCCACGATGCGCTCTCCCAAGGCGTGCAGGATCCCCTCTACGCCGATGCGCTCGTGCTGAACGCCGGCGGGCCGCAAACTGGCGATCGTCGGTCTCGACCTCGGCCGCGCCCCGGCCGAGCCCTCCCTCCAGCGCATCCGCGCACGGATTCTCAAGGAGACCGGCATCGAGCACTCGCTCATCGGCGGCTCGCACACCCATCACGGCCCTGTGCTCGAATTGAGCGATGCCGAAGGCAGGGGCAAAGGCCGCTTCGACGCCACCTGCGCTACTACGCGCAGATGGAGGCTGCAATCGCCGAGGCCGTCATCGAGGCCAACAGTAAACTTCAGCCGGCAAACCTGGCCGCCGGCTCTGTCCGCCTCGACGGCTTCAATGCGAACCGGCACACCAAGCTGGAGCCGAAGCCGCGTGACCTGGACCTCGCCGTACTCCGTCTGGACTCCACCGACGGCAAGCCAATCGCCATTCTGGTCAATTGGGCCGCGCATCCGACGTCGATTCCCTCAGGCACACTGAACATCTCCGCCGACTACGTCGGAGCTTTGAAGAACCATGTGAGCCGCGAGACCGGAGCCGCCCCGGTGTTCATCCAAGGCGCGGCCGGAGACTTGAGGGCCGATCGCGGCGCGAAAGACTATCGAGCCTATGGCGAATCGTTGGGGGCCGAAGCAGTGAAGCTCGCGCGCTCGCTCGCCCCGCAATCGGTGGAGAAGCCCGCCCTCCAAGTGCAGGAGGAGCGGTTCCGCTTCACCCCTCGGCTGAATCTGCGCGACCCGCTGATCAGCGGCCTTTTCGAGAAGGCGTTCTTCCCCGAGTTGGTTCGCCATTACCAGGACGAGTATCAGGACGGCGTGCGCCCACGCCTGACGGTGGCGCTACTCAACGGCGAGATCGCCATGGTGGGCGCTTCGGGCGAGTTCTTCTCGAACCACGCCCTGCGCCTGAAGGAGCGCGCGCGGGTGAAACACCTCTTGTTCTTTGGCTACTGCAACGGGTATCACCAATACTTCCCCACCATCGAGGCGGCAGCCGAAGGCGGCTACGGAGCAAGCGCCTCCGAGGCGCCCGCTTCAGTCGGAGCCGGTGAACAGTTGATGAACACAGCGCTCATCTGGCTGTATCGCATGCAGGAGAAATTGAGGCCATGAAGCAACTGATCGTGTGTCTTGCGATGGCGGCCTGGACAGTCGCAGCCGCTTCGGGCGCAGTCACCCTCGCGGAGAAGGGCAAGTCGGCCTACACCATCGTGCTGGCGTCGAACGCCTCGGCCTCCGAGCAGCGTGCGGCGCATGAACTCCAGCGCTTCATCGAGGAGATGTCCGGCGCGAAACTGCCGATCGTCACCGATGCCCAGACTCCGCGCGGGCCGAGGCTGTTCGTAGGCGACAGTCCGGCCCTGCAGCGCCTGAAACTGAATCTGCCTTTAGCCGGCGTCGGCCCGGAGGGCTTCGTCATTCGCACCCATGGCCGGGACGTGATCATCGCCGGCGGGCGCCAGCGCGGCACGATGTACGGCGTGACAGCCTTTCTCGAGAGGCTTGGCTGCCGCTGGTTCACGAGTGATGTGAGCCACATTCCGAAGACCCCGACCATCCGGCTCGACGCCCTCGATGTGACGGAGAAGCCGGCCTTCGAGTATCGCGAGCCCTTCTTCACCGAAGCCTTCGAAAAGGACTGGGCGGCGCGCAACCGCACCAACGGCGCGCACTCCAGGCTGGATGACACCACCGGCGGCAAGCTGCAGTACTACCCCTTTGTTCACACCTTCTACCAACTGGCTCCCGCCGGAGAAGCACTTCAAGGAACACCCCGAGTACTTCTCGCTGATCGACGGCAAGCGCCGCGTGCGAGCGCGGCCAGTTGTGCCTCACCAACCCCGAGGTGCTGCGCATCGCAACAGAGCAGGTCGAAGCATGGATCAAGGAGCATCCGGAAGCGACGCTCTACTCGGTCTCGCAGAACGACTGGGAAGGTTGGTGCGAGTGCGACCGCTGCCGCCGCGTGGAGCAGGAAGAAGGCGGCAAGCACATGGGTCCCGTGCTGCGATTCGTGAACGCATTGGCGGAGCGCATCGAGAAAGCCCACCCCGATAAGCTCATCGATACGCTGGCCTACTGGTACACGGAGGAGCCGCCGGCTCTCGTGCGTCCGCGAAAGAACGTCAGGATCCGCCTCTGCCCCATCGGCATCTGCACCGCGCACTCCTTCGGCTCGTGCCCTCGCAGCGCGTACTTCCTGAAGAACCTGAAGGCGTGGTCAAGGATCACCAACCAACTCTACATCTGGCACTACAACACGAACTTCTCGCACTACCTGCTCCCCTTCCCCGACTTCGACGAACTGGCCGCGGACGTGCCGCTGTACAAGCAGCACGGCGTAGTTGGCCTCTTCATGCAAGGCGCCTACGAAAAGGGCGGCGGCGGGGAGATGGCCTGGCTGCGCTCCTACGTGCTCGCGAAGCTGCTCTGGAATCCATCCGTCGACGTGAACGGCGTGATCGGCGAGTTCCTGCAAGGTGTCTACGGCAAGGCCGCGCCGCAGATGAGGGGATATCTCGAACTGCTCCACCGCGAAGTCCGGCCGCGCCCCGCGGGCCTCGGCGCGCACCTGTGGATCTTCAATGTCCCGGACTACTCGGACGGACTGCTCACCTCCGGGATGGATCTTCTGCGGCAGGCGGAAGCCGCCGCTCAGGACGAGGCGGCCAAGCGGAGAGTGCGGAAAGACCGCCTGTCTCTCGAGTACCTGGCCCTGCTGCGAGCCCGCGAGTACAAGGTAGGCGGCGGCTCTTACGGACCAACGGACCTCGATGGGCTCAAGACTCAGGCAACCGCATTCATTGCCCGCATTCGCGAGTACGGCATCGAGCGGCTCCATGAAGGCCAGGAACTCAAGGTGGAGGAAATCTACTGGGCCGGTCTGCAGTCCTACCCCGTCCAGACGTTGGAGAATTCGTCCTGGCGAGCCGACATCGTACCGGGCCTCAACGCGCGCGTCGTGCATCTGATCGACAAATCCACTGGCCGCGATCTGCTCCGCCGGCCGCCGCCGGGCGACCGCGGCTACCCGGCCATGGGCGGAATCAGTGCCGGCTTCTACCCGGATCAACATGGCCGGGCGTGGGACGTCACTTGGGCACTGGAGTCATCCTCGGGCTCCGAATTGCACTTGAATGCAACCGCGGCGGGCGGCCTGGTGCTGAGGCGTTCCTATGTTCTCTCCTCAAGCGGCCTCTCGACGAAGACCGTTGTCGAGAACACTGGCGCAGCGCCGCAGTCCGTTCGCCGTGCAGGTCCGCGGAGAACTGGATCCCGGCGATATCGATGAATCGCGAGTGACGTTCCGCGCAGCCTCCGGAGCGACTGTTGAACGGCGTCTGATCGTGCCCGGCGAACAGCCCACCGGCCGCGAGATGTGGGAAGGCGACAAGTTGCCGGCTGGAGAATGGCGACTGAGCGGGGGAGCGGCGAATCGCTTCGAGGGCGCTCAGCGCGCGCTGCTCACGTGGTCGGCGAAGTCGCGGCCATCGGTGACGCTGGCCCTCTGGTCCCCGGAGCGGACCCTGCAGCCCGGCGAGCAGCTCGTGCTGGAAGCGAGTTACGGCCACTGACGCCGTGACAGGCTATGGAACCAGGCGACTTTCCGATAATCGCACTCCTCGGCAGGGACCTGTTTGGGAAGAGTAGTCTACAAGACTCCCCTCGAAGTAGAGCCGTACATAATTCAGTGCGAAAGGTCCGGACCGGAGGCGTAAAGATCCACATCAACATCGAACGCCCACAAGGTAACGCCCACAGAGTTTGAACAATTGCTCAACAACAACCCTGTAGATCTGAATTTCGAACTGATCGACAACGAAGAGCGCTTCCGCTCCGTCGGCCTCACGGATAGAGGCCGTTTGTTGTCGGCAGCTTGGACTATTCGCAAAGGCGAGGTGCGAGCCATCACCGCCTTTCCGGCGAGCGTTTCGGACAGAAAGGCTTTTCTGGAGCGACCCAAATGAAGAAGCAGTTGGAGGCACAACCCAAGCGCGTCGTACCGGCTTTCGCCACCGAGGCGGAAGAGGCGGAGTGGTGGTATAAGAACCGCAACAAACACGGCAAACAGCTACTTGCCGCCGTGAAGAGCGGCGAAGCTCATGTGTTGACGAAAGAGAAATTGCGGGAGCGGATAGCTGCGTCCAAGAAGACGCCAGCGCCGACGGTGGCGCTGCGGATTCCCGAAGCAGATTTGGCTTTGGCCCGAAAGCAGGCCGAACAGAAGGGTCTGCCTTACCAGACCTACATCAAATCGCTGCTGCATGAAACACTCACCGCGCGAGAAAAGCGAAAGGTGGGTTGGTAGGATAGCCACGATCGGAAACGTGACGCGTCTCTCGCAGCAGTATGCGCAGTGCAGGCTCACCCTGCCGCCGCGCGGCGCCGTTTCGGCTTGGCCTCCAGTACGGTCTCCGACGCCGGAGGTTTGCGCAGCGTCGACAGCGAAGTTCTCAGCGCCTCCATGATGTCCACCACAGGAGCGAGTTCCTGCGCCGGCGGCGCCTTCACCACATCCTGTCCGTTGATCTTGGCGTCGATCATCGCCCGCAGCGTCTCGCGGTATCCATCGCTGTACTTGCCCGGTTCGAAGGGCACAACCAGCGCTTCAATCAACTGCTGCGCCATCGCCACTTCCGGCTCTTTCACCATGCCGCCGTCCGTGCGGAACTCGTCGTTCGCGCGAACCTCGTCCTGGTAGTACATCGTGTGGAGCATGATGCCCTTCTTGCCCGGACGCAGAATCACGACGTGCTCTCGGTTGTGCATCGTCACCTTCGCCACCCCCGCGCGGCTCGTCCGCTTGAGCGCCTCGAAGAGCACGGTGTAAGCCTTCTCGCCGGCCTCCTCGGGGTGAAGGTAATAAGAGCTCTCGAGGTAGACTGCATCGACTTCCTTGGCATCGACGAATTCGAGAATCTCCATCACCTTGGCCGTCTTGGGCTGAATCTTCTTGATGTCCTCTTCCTCGACAACGACGTAGCGCCCCTCTTCGTACTCGTAGCCCTTGACCAGCTCATTGCGGGGAACAGGCTTGTCCTCGGCAATGCAGAACAGTACCTGTTTCACGCGCGAGTTGTCGTGCTTGTGAAGCTGGTTAAAGCTGATGGTCTCGCTTCGTGCCGCCGCAGTCAGACGCACGGGCAGCGAGATCAGGCCAAAAGTGATGTGGCCCTTCCAAATTGTGGAAGCCATAGTTCAAGCCCCTTGGATTTCCCAGAAACATGTCCGCCCAAGTATGTACGGACCTATCTAGACTGCTTAACATAGAAAGGACTGGGATTTCAAGGATTTCCGAAACCTATGGCCAAGCCGCTGGAGGAGTACGAGAGAAAACGGAGCTTCGGAAAGACGCCGGAGCCGAAGCCGGAAGCTGAGTCCGCGCCGGCGGGGCGATCGTTTTGTGTCCAACGGCACCATGCCCGGCGCCTGCACTACGACCTGCGGATCGAACTGGGCGGGACGCTCAAGTGCTGGGCGGTGCCGCAGGGGCCGTCGCTGGACCCCGGCCTCAAGCGCCTGGCCGTCATGGTCGAAGACCACCCGCTTGAGTACACGGATTTCGAGGGCACCATCCCGAAGGGAAACTACGGCGCGGGCAGCATGATGCTGTGGGACCGCGGCTGGTGGGAGCCCGCCGTTTCGAAGAGTCCGGAGGAGATGTTGGAGAAGGGCGACTTCAAGTTCATTCTCCACGGGGAGAAGCTGCGCGGCGAGTTCGTTCTGGCCCACATGAAGGGGGCCAAGGGCAAGGGCAACGACTGGCTGCTGATCAAGAAGAAGGACGCTGAGGCGAGACCCGGCTGGGACGTCGAGCAGTACGCCTACAGCGTGGCCACCGGCCGGACGCAGGAAGAGATCGCCCAGGAACTGCCGGCCCGTGAGCGAGTGAAGAATAGACGACGGGAGCCTGCCCGAGGGCGCCGTGGCCTCGCCGATGCCCAAATCCATCCAGCCGATGCTGGCAGTGTCCGCCGCGGAGCCGCCGGTCGCACGGAGACTGGCTGTACGAAGTGAAGTGGGATGGCGTCCGCGCCGTGTGTTTCCTCAACCAGGGCCAGTTGCGCATCGCCGGCCGCAAGGGCACATCGATTGACCGGCAGTACCCCGAACTGGGCGTGTTGCCTCGTCATATAGACGCGGAGTCGGCGATTCTCGACGGCGAGATCGCCGCGGTGGATGAGAAGGGGCGTCCGAGCTTCGAACGCCTGCAGCCGCGCATCATGGCCCGCGACCCGAACGCGGCGGCGCAACTGTCGCGGTCGCGTCCGGTGATCTTCTTCGCCTTCGACCTCCTGTACTGGAACGGATTCGATTTGCGCGGCTCCCCTCTGAAGGAGCGCCGCAGGCTCCTGCGGGAAGTGGTGCGCCCCGGCGACGGCGGTGCGGCTCTCGGAGTCGTTTGATGTCGACCCCCGTCAGCTCCTGGAATCGGTCCGGGCGCAAGGGCTGGAGGGGATCGTGGCGAAGTCCGTCTCGAGCCCCTATCAGGAACGGCGGTCCTCCAACTGGGTGAAGGTGAAAGCGACGCGCGAGCAGGAGTTTGTCATCTGCGGCTACACGCACGGCGAACGCGATTTCTTCGGGGCACTCGTGCTGGGCGTGTACGAACAGGACCTGCTCGCCTTCGCCGGCAGCGTGGGCACGGGATTCGACCGCAAGTTGATGCAGCAAATCCGCGAGAGGCTCGATGAACTCAGGCAGGCTCGTTCGCCGTTTCGCGAGAAGGTCAAGCTGCCCCAGGAAGTTCAGTGGGTGCGGCCCGAACTCGTATGTACCGTGAAGTACCTGGAGTGGACCAACGAAGGGCGCGTGCGCGCGCCCGTGTTCGTGGGGCTTCGCGACGACATCGATCCACGCGAATGCGCCAGGAATGAGCCAACCCTGGAGGAATTGGAACAGGAGCCCGCAATGGAGCGTGCGCCGCTGTTTCCCGCGGACAAAGCGGAAGCCACCGTCGAAGTGGAGGGACACAGCCTGCGCATCCGCAACCTGAGCAAGCTGTTCTATCCCGCCGACGGCGTCACCAAGCGAGACGTGCTGGAATACTACAGCGCCGTGGCTGAACTGCTGATCCCCTACTGGAAGGACCGGCCCCTCTCGTTCCGGCGCTATCCCGATGGCATCGCCAAGGAAGGCTTCTTCCAGAAGGACGCATCCGGGAGCGGCTTCCCGGAGTGGCTGAGGAGAGAGCGTGTGCTGGCCGAGGACGGCAACATCCGGCTACAGGTGATCGGCGATTCGAGAGCCGCGCTGGTCTGGCTGGCGAACCTGGGCTGCATTGACCAGAATCCCTGGATGAGCCGCGTGGGGTCGCTGGACAACCCGGACTTCCTGCTCATCGATCTCGACCCGCAGGAGTGCAGCTACTCCCGCGTAGCCGAAGCCGCGCAGATCATCCGGCGTTTGCTGGAAGAGATCGGCCTCGCCGGCTGTCCGAAAACCACTGGCGGCAAGGGAATGCACATCTACGTGCCTCTCGAACCCATCTATATGTACGACCAGGTCCGGTCGTTTGCGGAAATCCTGGCGAGGCTGGTGGAGCACGAGCGTCCGGACCTGTTCACCCTGCCGCGCGCATTGAGCAAGCGCGAAAAGGGAAAGGTGTATTTCGACTACCTGCAAATTGCCCGCGGCAAGACAATCTCCGCACCCTACGTGCTTCGCGCGCATCCTGGAGCCCCCGTGGCAACGCCCCTGGATTGGAGTGAAGTCCGCGAGGGTCTTGAGCCCGGACAGTTCAACATCCGCAACGCCCTGGCGCGCTTTGACCGCACGGGCGATCTGTTCAAGCCGGTGCTGCACTTGAAGCAGCGGCTCGAACCTGCTCTCGAGCAACTGGACAAGCGGATGAAGCGGTAGCCCTCAAAGGTGCTCAGCCGCGCGCTCGCCTGCGCCGCCACGCCTGACGACCGGCCAGCATGACCCCAGCCGCCAGCATCATCAGCACACCCGATGGCTCAGGGACGGTCGTGAATTCGAAGTTCGCTTCCGTGAACGTAGGCATGGCGTCGCGCCCGGCTTGACCAGTCAGATTCGACAGTCGATAAAGGATCTTGAGGTCGGCGGTGTTGTCATTCAGATCGGTCGAGAACACCAGACGGGGCAGGTCGAGGTTTTGGTTGAAGTAAATGAAGAACCCCGGTCCCGGCGTAGTAATCTGGTCTGCGATCAGATTCGCGGCTGTCCCGGCATTAAACGGTGTCGACAGATCTCCATCGTTGTCAAAACTTTCCAATACGACGACGTTCACCCCGCTTGTCGGCAGATTGCCCGCCACGTCGTTGGCGAAAAGGACTTGGTTTCCCGCGCCAAATACCGTCGATTCCAGCGAGAAGATGTCCGACGCAATATCGAAGTTAATGAAATCCTCGCCGCCCACCACTTGGCGTCCCGGTGTGGTCAAGGCATTCGAGCCCTCGAAAGGGTCCGTATCGAATCGGAAGACGGCTGCATCTGTGGTCGCGCAGAATGCACAGAACACAACCATAATTGGTAGTTTTGAACGGTTCATGTAGTTTTCCCCTCTACAGCTTCTTCCCAATGAATATCCCAGATTAGGAAAAGTATACAACGTGTGCCTGAGAGGGCAAACACCATGAAGTCATGAAATTGCTCTCAAATAGTCCTGATAGTCCTGGCCCGTTGTTCAGCGCTTCTCGTAGACTTCGGTCCACTTCTTCACCCCATCCGGCGAAGTGACCCGAAGCGTGCGAGTCAATGTGCGGCCGTCGCGTGAAAGGACGTTTCGGGACGCCTCGACTGTCTTGCCGTCGTCTGACTTGAACACCGATTCAAACGTCCAGGGATCCAGCCGGGTCAGCGTGATACTGCCATTGCCGAAGGACCTCGACATCGGATAGACCTTGCCATCGAATGCCCCCGAGAAAGCGAACTCGCGCTGCTCCTCGTTCGCGTAAACGACAGCGCCGTGGTAGTGCAGCGCGGGCTCATTGTGCTCGACGGTGAGTACGACACTGAGGGGCTTGCTGGCCGTGCCCCACTTGGATTTCTCTACATTCAGGTGCCAGGTTCCGCTGAAGTTGACGGGTTGGGCTCCGCAGACGCCCCAGATCAGGGCGAGTGAAGCGGAGGCCAGTCGCATGGAAAGTCGCATGGCAGGTACCTCCCGCTGATCCGTGCGGCCTCAATATACGCCCGGACAACCAGGAAAGGAAGCGGGCGGGATGATCAGGCTGGGTTTCGCCGGCGCGCGAACACCCCTGCAAGCAGGAGTCCGGCGAGGACAAGCGAGAGTGTACCTGGCTCGGGGATCTCGGCGACGGGCAGGACGTCGGCGGAGAAGCCGGCGGCGTTGGTAGTTGCCGCGCGGCCATTTACAGTGTCGAACGTGAACGCCAGAGTCGCCGGATAACTGCCTGCGGCAACGTTCAGGAGCACGACTTCCACGATGTTGCCGGTGTACGTGTCTCCGAACGCCATGAACCCCGGAGCCAGGACCTGCACGAGGCCGGCGCCAGAACCCGTGAGGTTCGTGTTGGCGATGGACATGACATCTTCGCCGAAAACGTTTTCGTTCAAGAGACTGCCCGACAGAATCACATGGGTCCCGGGCAATCCACTGATGGTGGGTTGGTCGAGCGTGAGAATAAATGCGGCGTTGGCTGGGAGGGCAACGGCAAATAGTACTAGTAATATATAGTGCACGGTTGGATTGTACCAGTACTTAAGTTCTAAAGTGAGCGTGCATAACCGACCCGCACGCGCCCCGCCCGGGGCGCGACGGCTATTCTCCACAAGGCCTATTTGATATGATCCGCCCGTACAGGAGAAGAGAATGGCCACTCGCCTTGAACACGACCTGATCGGGGAGCGGACGCTTCCCTCCGATGCTTACTATGGCGTCCAAACCCTGAGGGGTTTGGAGAACTTTCACATCTCTGGCGTGCCGCTGTCGCACTACCCCGAATTGATCGAGGCGTTGGCGATGGTGAAGCTGGCGGCTGCGCGAGCCAACCACGAGTGCGGCCAGTTCAGCAAAGAAATCGCGGACGCGATCGTGGCAGCCTGCAAAGAGCTGATCGCCGGACACCTGCACGATCAGTTTCAACTGGACATGTTCCAGGGCGGCGCGGGCACCTCGACCAACATGAACGCCAACGAGGTGATCGCCAACCGCGCGCTCGAATTGATGGGCAAGAGCAAGGGTGAATATGCGTTCTGTAGCCCTCATGATCACGTGAACGGGTCGCAGTCGACCAACGATGCCTACCCCTCTGCCCTCCACATCGCTCTGGCCCTGGGTAACCGGAAACTGATGGCGGAGCTGAAAAGGCTCGCCGAGTCGTTCCGGACCAAGGGCAAAGAGTTCGACCACATCGTGAAAATGGGCCGGACGCAGCTTCAGGATGCCGTCCCGATGACGCTCGGACAGGAGTTCGAGAGCTTCGCTCGGAGCCTGGAGGACGAAATTGAGGCCCTCCGGCGCGTCGAAAGCGTTCTGCACGAAGTGAACATGGGCGGCACGGCGATCGGCACCGGCCTGAACGCTCCGGCCGGATTCTCCGAGCGTTGCACGGCGCATTTGGCGGCAGTTTCGGAAATGCCTATCCGGTTAGCCGAAAATCTGGTCGAAGCGACTCAGGATACGCAGGCATTCGTGCTCTATTCCTCCGTGCTGAAGAGCCTGAGCATCAAGGCATCGAAGATCTGCAACGACCTGAGGCTCCTCTCCTCAGGGCCGCGAGCGGGCTTCCACGAAATCAACCTCCCCGCGATGCAGCCGGGCTCGTCGATCATGCCGGGCAAAGTCAATCCGGTGATCCCCGAAGTCGTTAACCAGGTCTGCTTCAGGGTCATCGGCAGCGACCTGACGGTGACTATGGCCGCCGAAGCCGGCCAGTTGCAGTTGAACGTCATGGAACCGGTGATCGCCGCCTGCCTGCTCGAAGGCCAGTTGCTCCTGCGGAATGCGGCCCAGACGCTGCGCGAGCACTGCGTCGTCGGAATCACGGCAAACGAGGACGTCTGCCGCTGGCTGCTCGAGCGCAGCATCGGCACCGTGACGGCGTTGAATCCCGTCATCGGCTACGACAAGGCGACCGAACTCGCGGCCGAGGCGCTGCGGACCGGCAAGGGAATCGTGGAGTTGGTGCGGGAGAAAGGGGTTCTGACCGAGGAGCAGCTTGCCAAAATCCTCGACCCCGCGGCGATGACTGGAGTGCGCCAGCCGTCCTGAGGACGCTCAAATGATCTGGATCGACCTGATCGTCGTACTCGCCTGCATCGTTTGGGGCGCCCGGCTCGGCGGCATCGGGCTGGGCACGGTGGCCGCGCTGGGGATGAGTCTCTTCGTGTTCGGCTTTGGCCGCGCGCCCGGAAACTTTCCCGGCGAGGTGCTGCTCATCGTCCTCTGTGTCGTGACGGCGGCGGCGGCGCTGCAGGCGGCTGGGGGCCTCGACCTGATGGTCTCAGTCGCGGAGAAAGTGCTCCGCCGCCACCCCCGGCAGATTACTCTGCTCGCGCCGTTCATCTCCTATCTGTTCACGTTCGTCTCCGGCACCGGGCATGTGTCGTATTCGCTGCTGCCCATCATCGCCGAGGTCTCCAGAAAGGTGAAGGAGCGGCCCGAGCGGCCGCTCTCGATCTCCGTCATCGCCTCGCAGGCGGCGGTGACGGCCAGTCCGATGTCCGCCGCAACAGCCGGCATGGTGGCGCTCTTCTCGCAGAGCGGCCGCTTCGGCCTCACCGACGTCCTGATGATCTGCATCCCGTCCACGCTGATCGGCGTGCTCGCCGGCGCGCTCTCGGTCAGGAAGATGGGCGTGGAACTGGACCAGGACCCGGTCTATCTCGAACGGCTCGCCAAGGGCGAACTGGTCGAAACGACGAATCTCGAGGCACGCTCCGCTCCGCCTGGAGCGAAATGGTCGGTGCTGCTCTTCCTTGGCGCGGTGGTCCTGATCACGATCCTTGGCCTCGCGCCTGGTTTGCGGCCTGACTTTGTAGTAGACGGCAAGACAGAGAAGCTCAGTATGGTCGCCTCGATTTCGCTGGTGACGCTGGCGGCGACCGCGTTGATGCTGTTCGTTTCGAAGGTTAAACCGGACGCCGTGGTTTCCAGTTCCGTGATGAAAGCCGGCGTGGTTGCCGTCATCTCGATTCTGGGCATCGCCTGGATGGGCTCGACCTACTTCGAGGCACACCAGACAGAGATCCTCGGCAGCGATCTCGACCTACGTTCTGGCATATCCATGGCTGTTTGCCTTTGCGCTGTTCCTGTTGTCGATTCTGCTATATAGTCAGGCTGCGACCGTCGCAGCGCTCATGGGCGTCGGTCTCCAGTTGGGTATCGCGCCGCCGCTTCTAATTGCCATGTTCCCGGCGGTCAACGGCTATTTCTTTTTGCCCACCTACGCCACGATCGTCGCCGCGATCCAATTCGACACGACAGGCACAACGGGCGTCGGCCGATGGGTCTTGAACCACAGTTTTATGAGGGCCGGCATGGTCACGTCCGTCGTCACAGTGACGGTCGGCTTGCTGCTGGCCAAATTGTTCTACGGTTGAAGTCCGAATCGAAGGAGAGCTATCGAAATGCGTAGAAGTAAAGCACTCCTGTTGCTCGCCGCGGTGGCCTGCTGCTGTTGCATCGGCGCCAGCCAGGCGGGCGGCAAACTGCCCGGCGTGAAGATCATCGCCACAGGCGGCACGATCGCAGGCGAAGCCGCGACTTCCGCTCAATCAGGCTACACGTCGGGCCAGGTGGGCGTTGATGCCTTGATCAAGGCGGTCCCGACCCTCGGCAAGGTGGCGCGCGTGAGCGGCGAGCAGATCTCCAACGTCGGCAGCCAGGATATGTCCGACGAGATCTGGCTGAAACTCGTCAAGCGCATCAACGAACTCACCAAATCTTCGGATGTCGATGGCGTCGCCATCACACACGGCACGGACACGATGGAGGAGACAGCCTACTTCCTGCACCTGACGGTGAAGACGAAGAAGCCGGTGGTGCTCACGGGCTCGATGCGGCCTTCCACTGCCCTGAGCGCCGACGGGCCGTTGAACATCTACAACGCCGTGGCGGTGGCGGGGGATAAGCAGGCCGTTGGGCTCGGAGTCCTGGTTTCGATCAATGACCAGATCCACAGCGCGCATGACATCACGAAGATGCACACCACCGCGACGGACACCTTTATGTCACCCTATCGCGGTGTGATCGGTGCGACGGCCTACGGCGTGAGCCAATACTACCGGACTCCCTTCCGGAAGCACACCGTCGATACCCCGTTCAATGTGGATTCGGCCACCAGCCTGCCGAGGGTGGACATTCTCTACATCTACGAAGACATGCCGGGCGACATCATTGACGCGTCGGTGAAGGCGGGAGCCAAGGGAATCGTCGCCGCCGGAGTCGGCAATGGCAACATGCCGAAGGCGGCGATGGATGCGCTCGGCACGCGCCGTCAAGGCCGGTGTCGTGGTGGTTCGGGCGTCCAGAGTGCCCCTGGGCTTTGTCGGACGAAACGTTGAAGTCAACGACGACCAGATGAACTTCGTCGCCTCGGAGGAGCTCAATCCGCCGAAGTCGCGCATTTTGCTACGCTTGGCGCTGATGAAAACATCGGACCCGAAGCAGGTTCAGGCGATGTTCAACACTTATTGAAGAGAAGAGGGGAACTGATATGAGGCAGGGTGCGACGCGACGCGCGTTTCTGGGATTAACAGTTGCCGGACTGTTGCTGGGCCAGGGCCGAAGTCCCGTGGCGCCGACACCGGAGTTGGTCAAGGCGACGGTCATGGAGGCCTACGAGAAGTTCAAGGGCGACACGAGCGGCAAGAACGCGGATTACATCCCATTCCTGGCCAAAGTCCCGTCGAATCTCTTCGGCATCGTCGGCCTGACGACGGACGGGCCAGATCTTCACCGTGGGCGACGTCGACTACGCCTTCTCGATTCAGTCGATCTCGAAAGTCTTCACGCTCGCGCTGGCCATGGAAGAACTGGGTGCCGAAGAGGTCTTCAAGAAAATCGGCAGCGAACCGACTGGCCGGCCTTTCAACGCCGTCGCAGCCGTGGAGGACTTGCCCGGAAGAACAGGCAATCCATTCGTCAACGCGGGCGCGATCGCCACCACCAGCCTCATCAGTGGCCCGAATCCGGCGGCCAGGTGGAACAAGATTCTGTCGTTCTACAGCCGTGTGGCCGGTTCGAAGCTCACCTTGATCGACGAGGTGTACAAGTCCGAGGCGGCCTCCAACGCCCACAACAGAGGCATTGCGGTGCTGCTCGAAAGCTACGAGCGGATGTACTCAAACCCGCTTGAAGCGACCGACATCTACACCAAGCAATGCTCCGTCGGAGTGACTGCGAAGCAACTGGCGATGATGGGCGCCACGCTCGCCAATCACGGACGCAATCCGTCAACGGGCGAACAAGTGATCAAGCGGGAGAATATTCCGCACATCCTGGCCGTGATGACAATGGCCGGCCTGTACGACGGTTCCGGCGGCTGGGCCTGGCACGTCGGACTGCCCTCCAAAAGCGGCGTTGGCGGCGGGTTGCTCTCTATCGTGCCCGGCAAGGGTGCGATTGTCGGATTCGCACCTCCGCTCGACCAGGCAGGCAATAGCGTCAAGGCGCAGAAAGCCATCGCATACATCGCCGAGAAGCTGGGGATCAACCTCTTCTCGCCGCGGTCGGTGGGACTCAACTGAGGTCTGCTCACCCGTGAACTCGAAGAGATTCCCCGCCGCGATTCTCGGCTTGGCGAGTCTGATCGTCACTTCGGGCCTTGTCTGCGCACAGCCTGCTTCCGGCGGGTATCTCTTCAACGACTCCCACTTCCACCTCACCAACTACGTGCAAGAGGGAGTGGACATCAAAGAGTTCCTCAACATCATGGGGACGAAAGTGGGGCGTGTGGCTCTGTTCGGGATCCCGCTGCAGCAGCAGTGGTCGCATAGGGACAGCGGAGACCGGGCGCCAACCTACTATCTGGATACCGACGCACCCCTCTATTACTACTCGTTCACCGATGCCTACATCGCACAAACATACCTGTCGCTGCCAGTGGAACAGCGCAAACGGTTCGATCCCATGATCACCGGTTTCAACCCGACCGACATGTACGCCGCCGACCACATCCGGCGCGTGCTGCTGACGTTTCCGGGAGTGTTCAGTGGAATCGGCGAATTCACGATTCACAAGGAGTTTGTTTCTTCTAAGGTGGCGGGTGATGTGGCGAGCCTGCAGGACCCGGCACTCGATCGCATCCTCGACTTCGCCGCAGAGGTGGGTCTGGCCGTCATCCTGCATAGCGATATCGACGTGCCGTTCCCCCGGACCGGCGCGGCGCCCATGTACTTCGAGCAAATGAAGGCGTTGCTGAAAAGGCACCCGTCCACTACCATCATCTGGGCGCACACGGGTGTGGGACGAGTCATCCATCCAGTCGATCACCATGGCCTGGTGCTCGAGGAGATCCTGCGGGATCCGGCCTTCAACCATGTCTACTTCGACATCTCATGGGACCTGGTCGCGCGTTATGTTGTCGCGTCCGAGCAGTCAATCAAGACGACTGTCACCTATCTCAACAAGTACCCGAACAGGTTTCTGTTCGGCACCGACGAAGTTGCTCCGCGTACGCCCGAAGCGTACTTCAAGGTGTTTGAGACCTACGCACCACTCTGGAAGCAGCTCACGCCGGAAGCTAGTGAGAAGGTCAGGAAAGGCAATTACGAGCGGATCTTCGATGCAGCCCGGACAAGTGTTCGGGCATGGGAGAGAGCCCATGCCGCAACAGGAGGTCGTTGAACACGGATCAAGGAGTCATTATGAATTCATCAACCGGAAGAACTCACAAGTATTTGCTCTGGATCTGCATCGTCATCCTGAGCGCTGTCTGCGCCGCTCAGACTGCAGCCCCAGCATCGCAAGAGCCGAAGCCGGAGCCGAAGCCGTGGCTCGACATCTATGGCTTCGCCATGATGGATACCGGCTACGATTTCAAGCAGGTGCACCCGGACTGGTTCGACGTCGTCCGGCCCACGAAACTGCCCTCGAAGAAGAACGAGTTCGGCGCGGACGGGAACGCCTACTTCAGCGTGCGGCAGACGCGCTTCGGTGCGAAGTCCGAAGTGCCGACGCAGATGGGCATCCTGAAAACGCACTTTGAGTTCGAATTGTTCGGAACAGGCGTCGACGCCGGGCAGACCACCTTCCGCTTGCGTCACGCCTACGGCGAACTCGGGCAATTCGGCGCCGGCCAGACCTGGAGCCCGTTCATGGACATCGACGTTTTCCCCAACAGCAACGAGTACTGGGGTCCGACCGGCATGGTCTTCTTCCGGAACGTACAGTTCCGCTGGATGCCCGTGCAGGGCGATTCCCGCATCACGCTGGCGGTGGAGCGCCCCGGCGCAAGCGCCGACCAGGGTCGGTACGCGGACAGAATCGAACTGCAGGATGTGAAGGCGCACTTCCCTTCCCCGGACTTCTCCGGTGAAGCCCGGCTGGGACGCAAATGGGGCTACGTCGAAATCGCCGGCATGTTGAGACGCATTGAATGGGTCGACCAGGGCACCGACCAATTCGACCTTTCCGGTGGCGCTTGGGGCTGGGGACTCAATCTCAGTTCGAACCTGAAAGTCCACAAGAAGAATGTGATTAAGCTGCAGGTCGTTTACGGAAAAGGCATCCAGAACTACATGAATGATGCTCCGGCGGACATCGGCATACAGAACAACTTTTCAAACCCCAGATCGCCGATCAAAGGAGTCCCCTTACCGCTATTGGGTATTGTTGCTTTCTACGACCACTACTGGAACGACAAGCTCAGCAGCACGATCGGCTACTCTCGCCTGGACATTGACAACAGCGACGCGCAGGCAAACAATGCCTTCAGAGTCGGCCAGTACGCGGTGACCAACCTCCTCTACTACCCCGTGAAGGACGTCATGGCTGGCGGCGAGTTCCAGTACGGGTATCGCAAGAATTTCCGGGATGGCTGGAGCGTCCCGGACTACCGGATTCAGTTCTCCTTCAAATACAACTTCTCGTTCCGCATCGGCGGAAGCTGAGTTCGAAACCACAGAAATCATGGATCAAGGTTAGGAGCAAATATGAAACCTGAGAAGCGTGGCAATCAGAGTGTTTTCCTGCCGCCTGAGGAACTGCTCGTCAAGGATGTTCCCGCTGGCGTCGACCGCCGGGCCTTCTTCATGCGAACCGCCTCGATCGGCGCGGCGGCCGTCATGACGGGCTGCACAGCGGCAGACAAAGCCAAGGAAGTGGGAACAACCCCGCCGGCTGCCGCCGCCGGGAATGTATCGTCAGACCTGGAAGTCGTCAAGAAGTCGAAGGCTCCTGTGATGACGGTCCTGGATGAGTTCTACAAAGTCGGCCCCGGACCTTCAAGCTCCCACACCATCGGTCCGATGCGGATCACCTACGACTTCTATCAGCGGTGCACCAAGTTGCCGGCGGACCAACTGGCCAAAGTGACCGGCATGAAGGTCCACCTGTTTGGTAGCTTGAGCGCCACCGGCAAAGGCCACGGGACGGAGCGGGCCGCGCTGGCTGGGATCGTCGGAAAGGAACCGGCGACGGTTGAGCCTCAGTTCCTCGACGGCTTAGCCGCCAATCCCGAACAGAGCTTCCCAGTGAAGCTCGGCGAGAAGACGCTCAACCTCTCCCTGAAGGACATCATCTATGACGCTCCGAAGGGTAACTTCCCCCACCCCAACACCATGACCTGCAAGCTCATGGGCGGGGACTCGGTGCTTTTGGAACAGGAGTATTACTCGGTCGGCGGCGGTTTCATTGAGTGGAAGGGATATCAGCCGCCCAAGAAGGGACAGCCCAAATATCCCTATTCCACGATGAAGGAATTGCTGGCTCACGCGGAGAAGGACAAACTCACCGTCGCGCAGGTTGTGATGGCGAACGAAGTCGCCGTTTCAGGCAAGAGCGAAGCGGAGATTAACGCCTTTGTCGACAAGATCACCACCGCGATGGTGAACATCGTCAAGTCCGGACTGAGCGCACCTCCGGGCGTTCTGCCAGGGCCGATCAAGCTCAAGACCAAGGCGGGCGACGTCTACAAACGCGCGCTTGACGACAAGTACGTAAAGCAGCAGGGGGTCGGTGTCCTGTCGGCTTACGCACTTGCCGGATCGGAAGAGAATGGCCGCGGCCACCTCGTGGTGACGGCGCCCACCGGCGGGTCGGCCGGCGTGATGCCAGCACTTGTCTATGCGTTGGGTGAAGGCGGCCGCAACCTGCCGAAGGAGAAGATTCGCAGTGGAATGCTTGCCGCGGCCGCGATCGGCTACCTCTGTAAACACAACGCCACCTTGTCGGGCGCTGAAGGCGGTTGTCAGGCTGAGATCGGTGTCGCTTCGGCTATGGGAGCGGCCCTGATTGCGCAGGCAAGCGATTCTGCCAATCTGACTATCGCCAACGCCGCCGAGTCGTCGCTTCAGCACCACTTGGGATTGACCTGTGACCCGGTCGCCGGATTCGTGCAGGTTCCCTGCATCGAGCGCTGCGCGTTCGGCGCCGTCAAAGCCTGGACAGGCTACATGATCGCGAGCAACGAGATCCCCACCAACCGCAGGGTTGACTTCGACACGACTGTCACGGCGATGGCTTTGACGGCCAAGGAAATGAACTCCAAGTACAAAGAGACCTCAGAGGGCGGCTTGGCCGTTTCGCTGGTTCTCTGCTGAGGCACCCAACAATGAACAATCGCGCAGGTGCGGCCGGAGTCGCATGGCTTCTGGCTGCGGTCTACTACTTCTACCAGTACTCGCTCCGGTCCGCGCCTGCCGTCATGATGCCGCAGATCTCGAGCGCATTCTCACTGGATGCGCTCGGGGCTGCATCGCTTGTGGGGCTCTTCTACTATGGCTACTCACCGTTCAGCCTGATTGCAGGCGCTGCTCTCGACCGGTTGGGACCGAAGATGGTCATCCCAATCGGAGCCCTGATGGCCGGCGCCGGCGCCTTGCTGTTCGGCACGGGCAATCTTGCCGCCGCTCAGGTTGGCAGATTCCTGCAAGGCGCTGGCGGTGTCTTTGCTTTGGTCGGAGCCGTCTACATTGCGTCCAAAAACTTCCCTGCTTCCCGTGCTGCGACCCTGATCGGCGCGACTCAGATGTTCGGAATGGCCGGTGGGTCGGCGGGCCAGTTCGTCGTCGGGCCGCTGATCGCAGGCGGCTTGATCTGGAGTCAGTTCTGGTTCGGTATGGGCCTCATTGGGCTCGCCGTCGGGGCGGTCCTATTCTTCCTCCTTCCCGGAAAAGAGGAGCGTGAGGAAGATAGTCTGCGCGGTGGCTGGCTGAGTGAAGCCGCATCCGCCATGGGAGTCGTTTTCCGCAATCCGCAATCGATTCTGTGCGGCCTCATTGCGGGACTGCTGTTTATGCCCACAACGATTTTCGACATGATCTGGGGCGTCCGCTACCTCCAGGACGCCCGCGGATTCGACTACGCGACTGCGGTCATACGGTCGGCTACTGTCCCTCTCGGTTGGATCATCGGCTGTCCGCTGCTCGGAATGATCTCCGACCGGATCGGCCGCAGGAAGCCGGTCATCATCGGTGGTGGGTTGGTCCTGCTGGCTTGCATGGAATGGATCCTCTATGGCCGGCCTGGCGTGTTTCCACCCTATGTCCCCGGCCTGGTCGCGGGCATCGCATCGGGTGCCGCGATGCTGCCATACACAGTGATCAAGGAGGCGAATCCGCCGCAGTACGGCGGGACGGCAACCGGCGTGATCAACTTCCTCAACTTTACGTTCAGTGCGCTGCTCGGCCCGGTCTTCGGATTGATCTTGAGGACAGTGTCGGGTGGAGGCGCGAAGGCATCGCTCGAACATTATCAGTCCACGTTTGAGCCCCTGCTGATCGGCGTGGTCCTGGCCGTCGTGTTGGCATTCTTCCTGAAAGAGACCGGGCCCGCCGCCCGCAAGACTTCCCAATGGGCAACCGAGGAGAAATGATGACCGCACAAACAGGTTCGGGAAAATATGAGGCCCTCCTGCAGAAATGCAGGAACCTGGAACCCATTACCACCGCAGTCGCGCACCCATGCGAAAAATCGGCGCTCGCCGGAGCGATTGAAGCAGGCGAGCTTGGCTTGATCAAACCGATCCTTGTGGGACCGGAAGAGAAACTTCGCGAGATCGCCAAGGCGGCGGGAATCGATCTTGGCGGCGTCGAGATCGTCGACGCCCCGCATAGCCACGCATCAGCCAGCAAGGCGGTGGAACTGGTCCGCCAAGGCAAGGCTGAACTCCTGATGAAGGGCAGCCTGCATACTGACGAACTGCTTGGCGCGGTCGTGGCCCGGGAGACCGGCCTGCGGACAGGCCGCCGCCTCAGCCACGTGTTCATCATGGACGTCCCCACCTATCACAAGGTGCTCATCGTGACCGACGCCGCAATCAACATCGCCCCGGCGCTGGAGGACAAGGCCGACATCTGCCAGAACGCCATCGATCTCGCGATTGTGCTCGGCCTGGAAACACCCAAGATCGCCATCCTCGCCGCGGTCGAGACGGTGAACTCGAAAATGCCCGCGACGCTCGATGCGGCGGCCCTGTGCAAGATGGCCGAGCGCGGGCAGATCACGGGCGGCATCCTCGACGGGCCGCTCGCCTTTGACAATGCCATCAGCGCGGATGCCGCGAAGACCAAGGGAATTCGATCCGCAGTCGCCGGAGATCCCGACATCCTGCTCGTGCCGGATCTCGAGGCGGGCAACATCCTGGCCAAACAGCTGATATTCCTCGCCAACGCGGACAGCGCGGGACTTGTGCTCGGAGCACGCGTTCCGATCATCCTGACAAGCCGCGCCGACACTGTGCGCTCCCGCATCGCGAGTTGCGCCGTTGCGATGCTGGCCGCGCACGCCCGGCGCAGGAAGGCCTGAGGAGCAGACGCCATGAACGATTACGCACTGGTTCTCAACGCCGGATCGTCAAGCCTGAAGTTCTGCGTGTATTGCCGGCCGGAAGCTTCGAAGTGGCGCCTGGAAGGTCGAGGACAGATTGAGGGAATCGGCACGTCGCCCCGCATGAAGGCCAGGGACGTCGGGGCCGGAGTGGAGGTCGACGAGAAGCTGGGCGCCGACGTCAGCGACGGCCGAAAAGCGCTGGACGCCTTGTCGCAGTGGCTGCGATCCCAGTACGGCGGCTCGCGCGTGTTGGGTGTGGGGCATCGGGTCGTCCACGGAGGGCCGCGCTATGCGGGCCCGGTGATCGTCACGCCTGAAATTCTTGCCGAACTGCACAGGCTCACCCCGCTTGCGCCTCTGCACCAGCCGCACAACCTCGCCGCCATTGAAGCCGTCGCCGAACGCTTGCCGGATGTGCCGCAGGTTGCCTGCTTCGACACCAGCTTTCACCGCGGGCAACCCGATGTCGCCGAGTTGGTGCCGCTCCCGCGCGAGATCCGCCGGGACGGCGTCCAGCGATACGGCTTCCACGGCCTCTCTTACGAGTACATCGCTTCCGTCCTGCCCGAGGTCGCACCCGAAATCGCCAAAGGGCGGGTGATCGTTGCGCACCTTGGCAGCGGCGCGAGCCTCTGCGCGTTGAAGGACGGAAAGAGCGTCGACAGCACCCTGGGATTTACGGCGCTCGATGGGCTCTGCATGGGGACAAGACCGGGTACCATCGACCCTGGCGTGATCCTCTATCTCTTCCAGACTCTCGGCCTCTCGGCCAAGGAAGTGGAAACAATCCTCTACAAGAAGTCGGGCTTGATCGGGATTTCCGGGATCAGCAATGACATGCGGGACCTGCTGGGCAACGAGGACCCGGGAGCACGCCTCGCTGTGGACTACTTCGTCTATCAGGCCGCCAAACAGATCGGCGCGCTTGCGGCAGCACTCGGCGGCATCGACGGGCTTGTTTTCACCGCGGGCATCGGGGAAAACTCCCCGGAGATCCGTCAATCGATCTGCCGTGCATCCGCATGGCTTGGCATCGAACTCGACGAAAAGGCGAATGCGGCCCGCGGCCCGCGCATCTCACCGCCCGGAAGCAAGGTCTCTGCCTGGGTTATACCTACAAACGAAGAGTTGATGATTGCCCGTCACACCGGGCGACTACTGGGATTAGCTGGGGCCGCCCAAAGCGGCCAGTAACGAGGAGGGTCTGTGGCAACGCCTGTTTCACCCGGGAAAACCGGGGACGAAGTGATGTCCTCGTGGCGCGGCTTTCGAACCGGTCTCTGGCAGAACGAGATCGATGTTCGCGATTTCATTCAACAGAACTACGCGCCCTACGAAGGCGACGAGTCGTTCCTCGCGCCTGCGACGGAGCGCACGAAGGCGATTTGGGATCGCCTCAATGCACTCTTCATTGAGGAGCGTAAGAAAGGGGTGCTGGACATTAGCCAGATCCCCGGTTCCATCACCTCTCACGGTCCGGGCTACATCGACCGCGACAACGAAGTGATCGTGGGCCTTCAGACCGAGGCGCCGCTCAAGCGCGCAATCATGCCCAACGGCGGACTCAGGATGGTGCTTGGGCGCCCTGAAGGCTTACGGCTACGAGCCTGACCCTCACGTCGTGGAAGCTTTCACCAAGTATCGGAAAACCCACAACGAGGGCGTGTTCGACGCCTACACCGCGGATGTGCGTAAGTGCCGCAGCTCGCACATCCTCACCGGACTGCCCGACGCTTACGGCCGCGGGCGCATCATCGGCGACTACCGGCGCGTCGCCCTGTACGGCGTCGCGAGGCTCATCGAGGTGAAGCAGCACGAAAAGCGCGCGCTCGATTCCGCCATGTCGACGGACGACATCATCCGCGACCGCGAGGAGCTGAGCGAACAGATTCGCTCTCTCAACGAGCTGAAGCAGATGGCTGCGAGCTATGGCTTTGACGTCTCGAAGCCGGCGTCGAATGCCCGCGAGGCAGTGCAGTGGCTCTACCTCGGCTATTTGGCCGCGGTGAAGGAGCAGAATGGCGCGGCGATGTCTCTGGGCCGCACCTCCACGTTCCTGGATATCTACTTCGAGCGGGATCTTGCCTCCGGTGAACTCACGGAGGAGCAGGCGCAGGAAATCATCGACGATTTCGTGATCAAGCTGCGCATCGTCCGTTTCCTCCGCAGCCCCGAATACGACGAGTTGTTCGCGGGCGACCCCACTTGGGTCACCGAATCGATCGGCGGCATGGGCGACGACGGCCGATCGCTAGTGACGAAAACGAGCTTCCGTTTCCTCCACACCCTGTACAACCTCGGCCCCGCGCCCGAGCCGAATCTCACCGTCTGGTATTCGCCGCGAATGCCCGATGGCTTCCGGCGGTTCGTGGCCAAGGTGGCGATCGACACGAGTTCGATCCAGTTTGAGAACGACGACATCATGCGCCGCGCATGGGGCGACGACGGCGCCATCGCTTGTTGCGTGTCGCCGATGTTGGTCGGCAAGCAGATGCAGTTCTTCGGTGCGCGGACCAATATCGCCAAGTGTCTGTTGTACGCGATCAACGGCGGCAGGGACGAAATCAGCGGCGATCAGGTGGGTCCGGCCGAGGAGCCCGTGAAAGGCGAGTTCCTCGATTTCGACGAGGTGGTCGCCCGCTTCGAGCGGATGATGGATTGGCTCGCCGGCGTGTACGTCAACGCCATGAACATCATCCACTACATGCACGACAAGTACGCGTATGAGCGGATCGAAATGGCGCTCCACGACTATGCGCCCTTGCGCACCATGGCATTCGGTATGGCCGGCTTGTCGGTCGCCGCCGATAGCCTCTCAGCGATTCGCTTCGCCAAGGTGAAAATCGTTCGCGACGATAAGGGCCTCGTGACCGACTATCAGACCGAGGGCGAGTTCCCGCAGTTCGGCAACAACGATAACCAGGTGGACCAGCTCGCCACTTGGATTGTCAGCACGTTCATGAAGAAGTTGCGGAAGTATCCTACCTATCGCAACGCCCTTCATACGCAGTCGATCCTCACTATCACTTCGAACGTGGTCTACGGCAAGGCCACCGGCAATACTCCCGACGGGCGCCGCCGCGGCGAACCGTTTGCGCCGGGCGCGAACCCGATGTACGGCCGCGAGAAACATGGCATTCAAGCCTCGGCCGCCTCAGTCGCCAAGATCCCCTATCGGGACGCCGCGGACGGAATCTCACTCACGACCACAATCGTTCCTTCCGGCTTGGGCCGGGTCGCCGGGGACCGCATCGACAACCTCACCAGCATGCTCGACGCCTTCTTCGGCAGCACCGGTTACCACGTCAACGTGAACGTGCTGAACCGCGAGACACTTCTGGACGCGATGGACCACCCGGAGAAGTACCCGCACCTGACCATTCGTGTCTCCGGCTATGCCGTCAACTTCGTCCGGCTCACCCGCGAACAGCAAATGGATGTAATCAGCCGGACATTCCACGGGGCGTCCTGACATGAGCAACGCAGAACACGCGAAACCAGCCAGCCTCGAGGCCCGCAGCCCCTTCGAGCTTCGGGTTGATCTTGGCCGGCATGTCCCCGAGTCCGATGTCCGGTCGGCGCTGGCAACCGGCGAAATGGGCTTCCTCCATTCGTTCACCACCGGCTCAGCGCTGGACGGGCCGGGAATCCGCGTCGTTGCCTGGTTGTCGGGCTGCCAGTTCCGCTGCCTCTACTGCCACAATCCGGACACCTGGAACATGACCAACGGCATCCCGGTGACTCTGGACAGGGCAAAGGAGCAGTTGAAAAAGTACCGTCACGGACTCAAGACCATGAAAGGGGGCCTGACCGTCAGCGGCGGCGAACCCCTGATGCAGCACAAGTTCGTGGTCAAGCTGTTTGCCGCCGCCAAGGACATGGGGATCCACACCGCGCTGGACACCAACGGATCCCTGGGCGGCCGCCTGAGCGACGAGGACCTGAAACTAGTCGACCTTGTCCTGCTGGACCTCAAGGCCTGGGACCCTCAGCGGCATCAAACGCTCGTTGGCTCCGACGTCGGCCCGGTGCACGACTTCGCCCGCCGTCTCGCCGCGCTCAAGCGGCCAGTCTGGGTCCGCTTCGTGCTTGTTCCCGGCTTCACCGACAACCCGGAGGAGGTTTCAAGCATCGCCGGGTTCGCCGCCAGCCTTGGCAATGTCGAGCGTGTTGACGTGCTTCCCTTCCACCAGATGGGCAGCTTCAAGTGGAAGCAGCTTGGCATGGACTACTCGCTAGAGAACCTCGAACCGCCGACCGCAAAGGTCGTGGAGCGAGTCTGCGCGCAGTTCACCGCCGCGGGGCTGAAGGCCTATTAAGCGAGCCGAAGTCGTCCGACGTGCTGTCGCCCTGGCTGAGGACCAGGCGCCACCCCATGGCGCTGATCCCGTCGCCATGCTTCAGCACCTCCACGCATCCGGCCAGGGATTGGACCACAAAGTCGCTGATGCTTGGATCGCCCAGATCCGTCAGGATCGCAGAAAGTGGCGCGGCAAATGATCTGTCTCGATACCAACTACCTCATCCACGGACTTGTCGGCGATACGCCTGAAGCCGCCCGGATCATCGCTTGGGCCCGTTCCGGTGAAACTCTCGTCACAGCCATGCCTTCATGGTTCGAGTTCATCTGCGGACCTGTCACTCCGCCCCAGATCGCCACAATGCGTGCATTCCTCCACGCCATCATCCCATTCGACGAAGATCAGGCCGCCGAAGCCGCCCGTCTCTTCAATGCCGCCGGACGCCTGCGGCGATTGCGCGTTGACGCCATGATCGCCGGGAGCCCGCCTGGCCACCAGCAACCGCGCCGACTTCAAACACTTCATCCCCCACGGACTCCTCCTCGCCTGACGGCCGGCTCCCGGCAGGGGTCGAACCGTAGGGCGCGTTTGCCTTCTGTAACTTGCAGCTTCTACAAAGCGACTGATGAGACTGATCGGATTGATGAATCAATCTTGGGCACACCGTGGGTACAAATTGGGTACGCCAGAGCCCCGTGAAGCACTACTCACTGAGCCTGGGCGAAGTGGATCAGTTTGAACATCTCCCAACAGACTCTTCTGGCCGTGGCCGATAAAGTATACAGCCGCTGAGATACAGACGATTCCGAAAGGACGCTATTCTGAATACGTGCAACCAAGCGAGGGCGAACGCCTTCGTAGGTGGGCTTGTACTTATGACGTCCTGGATATACAATCTTGGGCGATACACAAACATTTCGACATGGGCTTGTTTTGGAAGAGATGACTATGACATCGGCGCGGCCTGACGATCTGCCCGACTTTGGGCGTCCTCCCGTCGTCGAAACAGTTCTGTCCGCTCAGTTTCAACCACTCAGCCAGATGAAGGCGGCTCACTTCGGCCTCTTCTGGAATCAGATCCGGAACCGATATCCGAAGACCGAGGAGCGACCGACCATGGATCCGGTGGTCGAGAAGTTCCCTGAGCCAATACGCCGCACACTTAGAGTGCAGTTCCCGGTTTCGGAGACGCCACCTCTGCCCAGATTTGGTTTGTCGACCAAAACGAAAACGAGCTGCTACAGGTTCAATTTGACCGGTTTATTAGGAACTGGCGCAGAACGGGCGAAGGCGATTCCTACCCTCGCTACGAAAAGGTTAAGGGGACTGTTCGAGCACGACTTCGAGGAATTCCGAGAAGTGGCTCAGGAGAAGCTCGGCGCTATCGAAGTTAACCAGTGCGAGGTTACATACGTAGACCGTGGCCGGAGACGGTTGGTCATGCCACGAGGACTTGGACAAGGTGTTGACAATGTGGAGGCAGCCTAGTCTGCCGTTCCCAGGCAGGGCGGAAGATGCGGCGTTGCATGCCAGGTTTCTGATTAAGGACGACGCCGGTCGTCCTGTGGGCTTCTTCATGCCGACGTCCAGGCGGCTGTAGGAATTCGGACAACAAGCCGATGTTCATCCTAAACCTCACCGCGCGGGGTATGCTTGGCAAGTCGATTGATTTCTTCGATTTAGGCCGAGAATGGATCGTGCGCTCTTTTGCAGAAATGACGACGACGGACATGCACCAAGTTTGGGAAAGGAAACGATGATGGCGACATGCTCGCAAACACTCCCGGCGCTGACGAACAGTCTATTCCGGCCGAAGTGGGGATCTGGCGGATCCAACGCAGTGGCATTCGCCAATCCTGGAGTCACTCGTGTTCGCGTTGCCGTACGAGCAGACCCGCGACGTCCGGCGACTTGTGAGCCCGAAACCCAATTCCCAACTTGGCTTAAGACTGCGATCCAAGCGCTCTCGGACCTGCTCCAGTTGCAGCAGTTGGATACGGGGCCGCCCAATTCGGGAGCAACTCGCGCAAGAAGCGCTCCTGGCGCTCATCGAAATCATGGAAAATGAGGGGCCTGCGCCTAGCATCGTCCCGCTCAGCGACGGTGGCATTCAAGTTCAGTGGCATCGTCAGGCCGGAGCCTTGAGATCGAGTTCCCTGCCAATGAGGCACCAAGTTTCTATTATTACGAGGATAGCGGGGAATTGGAGGACGAAGGGCAGGTCTCCAGCAGCTATGATCTGATCCGGGGTTACATCGCAAACCTGAGGTGAGACCTTCCCGCAGCATGGCGACCGACCATTTTGACGATCTTAACATCCCTGACGGTGAGAGGTTGTTTCGCCGCATTCACTTGACTCACGTCGTGGAGGGGGACGGGGGTAGAAGTATGGTGTCGTCAGCCGCGTTCAAAGAGATTGAGCTGTCGGTCAATCTTGAGGGTGTGATGCAGGCCGCAGGGAGGGAGCCCAAGGATTCGCTGGACCGTCGACGACCTGCTGATGAGCATCAGCGCTGGCCTATGCCGCAGGAATAGGCAAGTGGTGGGACCCGACCCAACCCTGGAGGAACCGGCGCACGGTTACGTTTTCGGCGACAAGAAGAAGCAGACTAAGAGGGCACTTCGCGATGCTGCCGAATGGA